>JBGAPF010000001.1:132232-381166 GCA_044221445.1 Alphaproteobacteria bacterium | reverse complement strand
TATCGCGTCCGGCTGGCGGGGGAATGACGGCGGGAAACCACAATGTCGAGAGCAGCGAACCCATAAACGTCCCTTTGCTATGAAAAACAGGCAGTACCAACGTTTTATCCTAGTTTTGCCGCGTTCGTAAATAAGCGGCCAACGGCTGTTCACCGATATACAAGGTGCGGATGGCGGTATGGCCGTCCTTATGCGCCGTGAATTCGATCCGCAGGGTCTGTTTGCCGTCGCGTAACAAGTCCTCCAGTTCGCGTGCGTGGTTTTCCGGGATAAAATATTGTTCCGGGCCGCTGCCCGGTTTAAGGGAATAGAAGCCGTTGGGCTTCCAGGCCTGGATCACCACGTCGCAGCGGGCGGTTTTCTTTTCCGAACAGCGCAGGGGCGCAACCTCCGGATCGCGGTTGCCGCCGCCCGACGCCGTCAAACAAAGGCAGGTGTCGTTTTCAGGCGGGGTCGCGGCGTTCCCCTTTACATTCCATTCATAACGGTATGTCAGGTAATGGCCGTAGAGCAGGTCGCGCGGGTCGTATCCGGCGATTTTCACCTGCCAGACCGACTGACCCGCATCGCGGTTCAGCGTGGCGTTTCCCGCCATCAGAAGAAGGGCGGCAAAAGGCAGGGCGAGCGCGCCCATTTTCAGGATCGTCTTGTGATTAAAGGACATGGTCTCCTCCTTCGATAGCCGTCTCTTTGATCCATTCTTTCACCTTGCGGGCGACATGCAGCGTCCCAAGCAGAAGCACGCCGCCGCCGATCAGGCCGAAACCGGTGAGCAGCAGCCCGCCGAACAGTTCGATATAAACGGCGATGATCCGCAGCGTGATCAGCGTGATGGCGTGAGAAACATACTGTTCATGACCCATCCGGTGCGCCGCCCATCCAAGGAAGGCCCAATAAGCGACGAAATGGACCGCCGCCATGAAGTCAGGGCCTTCCGGCATGAGGACGAGCGGCAGGGCGATGGAGACGAGGCTGGCCAGAACGATGGCGGCGCCGGTGCCGTCGTTCTGACGGGTTCTGTGATAGAGCAGCACGGCGGCGGGGACGCTGGCCAGCAGAAGGAGCATCCCGGCGTAACCGTAGGGAGCGGCAAGGACGGTGGCAAGACCATGACCCATGACGCCATGCCAGCCGAAGCTGGCGATTGTGCCGCCCGTCACCAGCCAGACCAGGCCGGTCCAGACAAAGGCGGCCGTCCAGTAAGGGCGCGCCCGATGGACTTTTTCACTCAGTCCAAGGGTGAGCAGGCCGAGAGGCGCATACAATCCTGCGGCCAGGAACGACAGAAAAATCGTCAGTTCGGAAGCATGGTCCAGGATTTCGAACAGAAAAGCATAAAGTGTCGCGACAAGGCCGGCGGTCCACGGAATGGCGTTGACGAGGCCGCGGCCGTACAGAAGCACGGCAGGGGTGGAGATCGCCATCCACAGGCCGAGCGCGCCCGCGACGTTCCCCGAAAGCTGGAAGACCTGGCCGATCAAAACAATCAGGGTCAGATTGAGCGCGAAGAGCAGGGCGCATGCGCCTTCGCGCCAGTATTTGTCCTGTTTTTTGTCAGCCTTCCACAGCGTGACGGCGACGGCAAGGTTCAGCATAAAATGCGCGGCGATCTTCATCGTACCGGAAATATCCGCCCAGTTCGCGCCGACGACGGACAGCACGCCGAGCGCGATGGCGAGGAGGGCCAGGCCGAACAAACCGCGGATCATGCGGTGGCCCTGGCGGTCCCTTTCGAACGCGACAATGGCTTCGGCCTGCGGCGGGGTGATGATGCCCCGTTTTTCCCACCGCTTCGCGGCACGGCCCGTGCCGCTGATGAATTTAAAGACGTCCAGCTTGTTCTCTTGCCCGGCCATGAAAGGCTCCTATTTTGAACATTGTTCAATATAATTAGTTTTGCACAATTTTGAACAACGTGCAATAAAAATATTGAACGTTGTTTAATTATTAAGTAGTTGGTATAAATGATGGTATAAAAGGAGTATCGATGGCGCGCCGCAAGGACCATACCCGCGATGAACTGAAAAACCTGGCGCTGGACAGCGCGTGGCGCATCGTCGGCAAGGAGGGTTTCGAGGCCCTGACCGCGCGGCGTGTGGCGTCGGATATCGGTTATGCGCCGGGGACGATTTATAATCTGTTCGAATCGATGGACGACCTGTATCTCGCCATCAACAGCCGCACGCTGGATCTTTTATACGAAGTGCTGGCCAGCCCGGCCTGCAACGACCCGTCGAAAAGCCCGGTCCGGAATATGAAGTCAATGGCGGCGCTGTACATGGCCTTTGCCCGCGATTACCGACCGTACTGGCTGATGCTGTTCAGCCACCGCCTGCCGGAGGGCCGAAAATCCGAGGCGTGGTATCAGATGAAAATCGACCGGCTGTTTACGCCTTTGGAAACGTTCCTGCATCCGCTATATCCGGCGCGCCAGAAAAAGAAGCGTGAAATGGCGGCGAGGGCGCTGTGGTCATCGGTACACGGGCTGTGCTTTCTGCAGGAGACAGGAAAAATACCCCTGGTCGGGGGCAGGGCGCCAGCAGGCGAATTGGCCGATTACCTGATCGACACCTTCATCGCAGGGATAAAGGCGTCCGGCTAAGCGTCTCTTCCCTTTAAGCACGGATTCTTATGTTCTTATTTTGTTCTTTACAAATCCCTTTTCGAAAGGCATTGTAAACAAAAAGAGAACACATGGACATCGCCCGAAAACTTGGATTGCTGGCGGACGCCGCCAAATATGACGCCTCCTGTTCCAGCAGCGGGTCTAAGAAGACGCGCGAAGGAAAAGGTCTGGGCAGCACCGAAGGCATGGGCATATGCCATAGTTATACGCCCGATGGCCGGTGTATTTCCCTGCTGAAAATCCTGATGACCAATTTCTGCATTTTCGATTGCCGATACTGCGTCAACCGCATCTCCAGCGATGTGCCGCGGGCACGGTTTACCACAAGCGAGATCGTGGAACTGACGCTGGATTTTTATCGCCGGAACTATATCGAGGGGCTTTTTTTAAGTTCGGGGATCATTAAAGATTCCGATTACACGATGGCGCAGCTGACCCTTGTGGCAAAAACCCTGCGCGAGGATAACGGTTTTCGCGGCTATATCCACCTCAAGACCATCCCTGGCGCCGCCGACGAACTGGTCAGGGAAGCGGGGCTTTATGCCGACCGGGTCAGCGTCAATATCGAACTGCCCACCGGCGCCGATCTTGAAAAGCTGGCGCCGGAGAAAAGCCGTCCGCAACTTGAAAAGAACATGGCGGAAATTCAGGAGCAAGACGCCGAAATAAAAGAGGACGCCAAAAAAGGCATGAAAGCGCCCGTTTATGCGCCGGCAGGGCAGAGCACGCAGATGATCATCGGCGCGACGCCGTCGTCGGACAGGGACGTTCTCGGCACGTCCCATTTCCTTTATTCAAAATACCGTTTACGGCGCGTTTATTATTCGGCTTTCAGCCCGATTCCCCATGCCGATGCGCGCCTGCCGGGCCGCAGCCCGCCGCTGATACGCGAACACCGGCTGTACCAGGCGGACTGGATGCTCCGTTTTTATAAATTCAGCCTGCAGGACATCGTATGCGACGAATACCCGGATCTGGCGCTCGATGTCGACCCGAAGACCGCCTGGGCACTCCGCAACCGTGCCTATTTCCCGCTCGATATCAACAAGGCATCCCGCGAGCAGTTATTAAGGGTGCCCGGCATGGGTGTGCGCTCCGTCGACCGGCTTCTGGCCATTCGCCGTCATACCGTTCTTCGTTTTTCAGACCTGGTGCATTTGAAAGTCGCCCTCAACCGCGCAAAACCTTTTATCACGACGCAGGATTACAGGCCGCATTCGCGGCTTCTGGAAAGCGAGAACCTGAAACATTATTTCCTTCAAAAACCCGATCAGCTCAGCCTGTCCTTATGAGCATATCCGGCGCTTTCGATGGCTTTCAAAAATGGCGCGACAAGGCCCGCACGTATATCCGGCAGGGGATCGCTCCTGAATATGCGTGCTGGGACGAGGCGCAGGGAGGGTTGTTCGCGCCCGAGGCCTGCAGCGGAACAGGCAAGGATTTTCCGGTTTTGATCCCGAAGGAATTTTTGACGCTGGCGAAAGCCATCTCGTGTCACAGCGAGGACGGGCGCTGGACGCTGCTGTATACGGCCTTATGGCGTCTGGCGCAGGGGGAGAAAAACCTTCTGGCGCTGGCGACGGATCCTGTCGTGCGCCGCCTGCGGCTGATGGAGCAATCGGTTCGCCGCGACGCCCATAAGGCGAAGGCGTTCGTGCGGTTTCGCCTGAACCATGACGAGGACGGCGAGCATTTCATCGCCTGGCATCGTTCCGATCACGATGTCCTGCCGTTGGTGGCGCCTTTTTTCCAGAGACGGTTCGAGGTCATGCGCTGGACCATCCTGTCCCCGCTGCGGTCCGTCCACTGGAACGGTGAAACGCTGCTGTTCAGCGGAGGCGTTCCCGATACGTGCGCGCCCGCGCCCGACATGCTTGAGGATTTATGGCGCAGCTATTATCGCGCGACGTTCAATCCGGCGCGGATAAAACTGGACATGATGCGCAGGGAAATGCCCGTTCGCTACTGGGCGACACTGCCGGAAACCCGGATCATACAGGACTTGCTGTCGGGGGCGGAAGCCGGCGTCTCCGCCATGATCGCGCATCAGGAAGACCCTCAGAGGCCGGCTTTACAAAGCAGGCGCCGGAACGCGCAAAAATTTATAGAACGCCAGTCCGGCAAGCCCCGTCAGGCACAGGATGGTGATAACAGGCAGGCTGCCGGTCGTGCCGAAAATACCGACAAGGGTTGATACCAGCGCGCCGGTGCCCAGTTGTAAAGCGCCAAGCAATGCCGACGCACTGCCCGCGTTTTTGGAAAAAGGCTCCAGAGCCAGGGCGCTTCCGTTTGGATTGCTGATCCCTATGCAGAAGAGCAGGATAAAAAACAGGAGGATCGTCGCTGGCAAGCCGAACCATCCCATCCAGGCGCCGGCCATGAAAAACAGGCTGCATCCCGACTGGACGTATAAGGCCCATGAGAAGATCCGGTCGCTTCCATAACGGCGTAAAAGCCATATGTTGATCTGGCTGCCCGCTATGAAGCCTCCGGCCAGAATCGCAAAAAGCAGGCCGAAAGTTCTTGTGCCGACATGGAATTCCTCAAGGAAGATGATGGGCGCTCCGGCCACGAAAGTGAACAATCCGGCGAACGAGAACGCGCTGGCAAGCAGATAGCGGCGAAAAGTGTTGTCGTTAAAAATATCAATGAATGTCCTGGCGACGCTGGCGGGCTTCAGGGAAACCGAAAGGTCGGGCTGACGGCCTTCGGGCAGCAGAAAGACGACAGCTGCCAGGACAGTGCCGACGATCAAGGCCATCCCTGCAAACACCCATTGCCACCCGAGGTAAGCCGTTACGATGCTGCCGAATGTTGGCGCGCATAGAGGAGAAACGCCGATGAAAAGAAATAAAAGGGAAAATATTTTCGCCCGCTTTTCGACAGGGAAAAAATCACCGACCATCGTAATGGCGCCGACTTCCGCCACGCATCCACCGAGAGCCTGTATCAGCCGAAGGACGACAAGCGTTTCAATGTCTGTCGTCATCATGCAACCGATGGAGGCAAGAATGAAGATGGAGAGTCCTGCATAAATCGGCTTTTTGCGTCCGAACCTGTCGAGCAGCGGACCATAAATAAACTGGCCGAAGGCCAGCCCTATGAAATAGCTGGAGACGGACAGGGATATGGCGGCACTGCTGGTTCCGAAATCGGTAGCCATGGAACTGAACGCGGGCAGATACAGATCGATCGCAAAAGGACTGACCAGGCTGAGCGCGCCCAGAAGACAAAGGATGACGATATCGTTTTGCTGTCGGGCGGTCATTGCATTTTCTACTTAAGTGGAATGGCAAGGATCAAATTGCAGGCGTTATCTCATGATGCCTGACCCGCTCGATCTGTTTTTCCAGCGTGCGCAGTAAAACATAAAATACGGGCGTCAGGAACAGCCCAAAGAACGTCACGCCCAGCATGCCGAAGAACACGGCGACGCCCATGGCATGACGCATCTCCGCGCCCGCGCCGTGCGAGAGGACAAGCGGAATCACGCCCATGATGAAAGCGAAAGACGTCATCAGGATGGGCCGCAGACGCAGGCGGGCCGCTTCGATCGCGGCGTCGACTGTGCCTTTGCCGTGATGTTCCAGCTCCCGAGCGAATTCCACGATGAGGATGGCGTTTTTGCAGGCAAGCCCCACCAGGACGAACAGGCCGATCTGGGTGAAGATATTATTGTCGCCCCCTGTCAGCCAGACGCCCCAGATCGCCGAAAGCAGGCACATCGGCACGATCAGGATGATGGCAAGCGGCAGAAGCAGGCTTTCATATTGCGCGGCCAGCACCAGAAACACCAGCAGGACGCATAAAGGGAAGATCAGCATCGTCGTATTGCCCGCGAGGATCTGCTGATAGGTCAGTTCCGTCCATTCGAACCCCATACCCTTCGGCAGGGTTTTTTCCAGCAATTGCGTGATCGCCGCCTGCGCCTGTCCGGTCGAAAAGCCGGGGCCAGGGCCGCCGTTGAGATCGGCGGCACGGAAGCCGTTATAACGTAACGCGCTTTCAGGCCCGTTGGTTTCGGTAAGCTGCAGGATCGCGCCGAGCGGCACCATTTCGCCCGTGGCATTGGGCGTGCGCAGTTTCAGGATATCTTCGGGCTTAGAGCGGAAATCGCCGTCCGCCTGGGCGATCACCTGATAGGTGCGTCCGAATTTGTTGAAATCGTTGACGTAAAGAGAGCCGAGATAGATCTGCATCGTGTTGAACACGTCCTGGACGTCGACGCCCAGCTGCATCGCCTTGGTGCGGTCAAGGTCGGCATAGATCTGCGGGCTGCTGATGTTGAAGCTGGAAAAGACGCCCGCCAGTTCCGGCATCTGCCGCGCCTTGGCCTGGACATCCTTCATCACTTTGTCCAGCGCTTCGTCGCCCTGGTCGGTACGGTCCTGCACCTGCAGCTTGAACCCGCCGATGGTGCCGAGACCGTGAACGGGCGGCGGCGGGAAGACCGCGATGAACGCATCTTTGACGCCCGCAAATTTTTTCTGCAGGCTCTGTGAAATCGCGAGCCCCGACAAATCGTGAGACTTGCGTTCCTCGAACGGTTTCAGCGTCACGAAGACGATGCCCGCGGATGAACTGTTGATAAAGCCGTTGATCGACAGGCCAGGGAATGCCACGGCGCTTTCCACGCCCGGTTCCTTCAGCGCGATGTCCGACATGGCGCGGATAACTTTTTCCGTGCGGTCGAGCGTCGCGCCGTAAGGCAGCTGTGCGAAACTGACCAGGTACTGTTTGTCCTGCACCGGCACGAAGCCCGGCGGCACCTTGTGGAACCCGAGCCAAGCCATGCCCAGCAGTAAGGCATAGACGAACATGGCAAGCGACTTCCGGCCCAGGACACCGCCGACGGAACGGCCGTATTCATGCGAACTTCTGTTGAAAAATCGGTTGAACAGGCGGAAAAATCCCCCGAACACGGCATCCATGCCGCGCGTCAGCGGATCCTTCGGCGCGTGATGGCTTTTCAGCAGCACGGCCGACAAGGCGGGCGACAGCGTCAGGGAGTTGAAGGCCGAGATGATGGTTGAAAACGCGATGGTCAGCGCGAACTGGCGGTAAAACTGGCCGGTCAGGCCGCTGATGAACGCTATTGGCACGAACACGGCGCACAGGACCAGCGCAATGGCGATGATCGGCTTTGTGACTTCCTGCATCGCCTTCAGCGTCGCGTCGCGGGGCGACAGTCCGCTTTCGATGTTCCGCTCCACGTTTTCGACCACGACGATGGCATCGTCGACGACGATGCCGACCGCCAGCACAAGGCCGAACAGCGACAAGGCGTTGATGGAAAATCCGAACATGTGCATGATCGCGAACGTCCCGACGATGGAAATCGGCACCGCCAGAAGCGGAATGATCGACGCCCGCCATGTCTGCAGGAAAACGATCACGACCAGAACCACCAGCGCCACCGCCTCAAGTAGCGTATGGATCACAGCCTCGATGGAACCGCGCACGAAAACGGTCGGGTCATAGACGATGCTGTAATCGACGCCTTCAGGGAAGTTCTTTTTCAGTTCCGCCATAGTCGCGCGGACGCGGTTGGAAATTTCGATGGAATTCGACCCGGGACTCTGGAAGATCGGAATGGCCACCGCCGATTTGTTGTCGAGCAGGGAGCGCAGGCCGTATTGCGAGGCGTCGATTTCGACCCGTGCGACGTCTTTCAGCCTTGTGACGACTCCCGCGGCGTCGCGCTTGATGATAATCTCGCTGAATTCTTCCGGCTCGTTCAGGCGGCCCTGCGCGTTGACCGGAATCTGGATCTGCACGCCGTCCTTATACGGCGCGCCGCCGATCACGCCCGCGGCGACCTGCACGTTCTGGCGGCGCACGGCGGCAACCACTTCGGACGCGCTCAGGCCTCGTTCGGCGATCTTGTCGGGGTTAAGCCACAGCCGCATGGCGTAATCGCCCGATCCGAACAGCTGCACGCTGCCGATGCCCGGAATTTTCGCCAGCTGGTCCTTGACGTTCAATACGGCGTAATTGCGCAGATACAGCATATTGTACCGGCCGCTCGGCGACGTCAGGTGCACCACCATCGTCAGATCGGGCGAGCTTTTCACCGACGTCACGCCCAGCTGCCGCGTCACTTCAGGCAGGCGGGGCAGGGCCTGGTTGACGCGGTTTTGCACCAGCTGCTGCGCAAGGTCGGCATCGGTGCCGAGCTTGAAGGTGACGGTAAGCGTCAGGCTGCCGTCCGATGCCGCCTGCGACGACATGTACAGCATATTCTCGACGCCGCTCAGTTGCTCCTCCAGCGGGGTTGCCACCGTCTCGGCGATCACTTTCGGATTGGCCCCCGGAAACTGCGCCTTCACGACGACCGAGGGCGGCGCGACTTCGGGATATTCCGAGATCGGCAACTGAAACATCGCGATCAGCCCGGCCAGGAAAATAATGAAGGACACGACTCCGGCAAAGACCGGGCGGTCGATAAAATAACGGGATAAATTCATGACGGAAAATCCTGTGGCCGGATAAAAATGGCGTTTAGCGTTTAGCGGGTTGTGCCGGAGGCGTATCGACCGCCGCGGTCACCAGCGCATCGGGATGCAGATATTGCAGTCCGTCCACGATCACGCGGTCGCCGGGTTTCAGGCCGGAAAGAACGACCCGCTTGTTATCGACCGATTTGCCCAGTTCTATTTCGCGGTAAGTGGCTTTGCTGCTGGCGTTCACCATATAGACGAATTTCTTGTCCTGGTCCGTGCCGACCGCGCTTTGCGGGATGAGCAGGGCCTGTGCACCGCCATTTTCCGCGATGCGGACCGTTACGGTCATGCCAGGCAGAAGTCCGTGATCGGTATTGGCGAAGACCGCGCGGGCGCGGATCGTGCCAGTGGCCGAATCGATGCGGTTGTCGAAGCTCTGGATGCGCCCTTCATAACTCTTTTTGTCGCCGGGAACATTCAGCGTGACCGCGACAGGCGCGCCGGCCTGGGCCGTGGAGACGCGGATATCATGCAGGTAAGTCTGCTCGTCGATCTCGAAATCGGCGTAAATGCCGTCATTGGAGGCGATGGATGTGAGAAGGGGCGCGTTGGCGCCGGCCTGGACCAGGTTGCCGACGGTGATTTCCGCACGGCTGACCTGGCCGCCGATCGGCGCTTTCACATAGGCGTGATCGAGATCGAGCTTCGCCTGGCGCAGTTCGGCTTCCGCCGCCAGCCGCGCCGCTTCCGCCATGCGGTGCGCGTTGATGCGCTCGTCATACATGCTCTGGGAAATCGCCTGTGTGGCGATAAGGCCTTCCGCGCGACTGGATTCGGCCTGGGTGAAATCGACGTTGTTTTTCGCCGAGGCAAGGTTGGCCTCTGCGCGCGCGACAGCCGCCTGATACGGGCTGGGGTCGATGACCAGAAGAACGTCGCCCGGCTTGACGGTCTGGCCGTCTTTGAAACGTATATCCATGATGCGGCCGCTGACTTCTGGCCGGATTTCGGCGAAATCGACGGCATGCAGGCGCGCTGAGAATTCGGCCCAGAGCTGAACCGGCTGTGTTTTCATTTCCGCGATCTGCACCGGAATAGCCTGCTCCGCCGCTGGCGGCGCGCTGGCCTCGGCGTGCTGGCCGGCATAGACGTTCGTTCCTACGGCGGCGGCCAGAAGGACCGCGGCTGTGGCGGACAGAAGAATGTTGCGGTTCGTCGACATGGTCTGCTCCTTATTGCTCTGCACCATAATAATTTGACTGGTCGGTAAAATGCAAGCCTAAAAAAATTCTGCATCAAAGCGGCAGGTTTTTAAGCCCGTTTATTCTGTAATAATGGCATGTCAGGCGGCGCGGCCTTCTTTCCGCACTTCGAGTGTGCGCAACAGCCCGGCTTTCAAGTCGCGTTTCAGGGTGCCAAGGTCGTTCTGGATCCGCGCCAGGGTCAGCTGCCCCAGCACATAAGCATAAATCTCCTGCGCCTTCACTTTTACGTCCGTGCCTGCGGGCAGGGACCCCTCGGCCAGCATATCGCGCAGCGCGTTTTCGAAATAACGCTCCTGAAACCCGGATATATCGTCGAATTTTTCACGAATGGTGTCTTCCTGCCCCGCCATTTCGCAGCCCAGGGAGGCGCAGGGGCAACCGCATACATGGCCGTATTTCTCTGCCGCTTCGGCCTGGGTCTCATAGACAAAGTCCGCGAACCGTTCGAATCGTGTCAGGGGATCTGTGCCGGGCGAAAAGATCCCGTCATAGAGAGGCTTCGCATTGCGGGCGGTCTCTTCCATCGCCGCGATCGCCAGGCTGACCTTCGAGGGAAAGAAGTGATAGAAGCTGCCTTTTTTGACGTCGGCGGCTTTACAGATATCGTCGACGCTAACCGAGCCATAGCTGCTTTTCCAGATCAGTTCCCGTGCTGTATCGATCAATTTCTGCTTCGTGCCGCTGGCCACGTTACCCATAAGAGACTCCTTCTCTTATCGATTATAGGCACAATTAGACCGTTCAGTCAAATAATAGTCGAGGACTTTGTTTTCAGCTGGAAACGATTTCCAGCTTCTTTTGCAGATCGCCCGGTGAAAAGGGCTTGGAAATGTAATCGTTCATGCCTGCCGCCAGACAACGGTCCCGGTCGCCGCCCAGCGCATGAGCCGTCATCCCGATAATGGGAGTCTGGCCCATTCCGGATTCCCGTTCATGCCGGCGGATCACCGCGGCAGCCTCAAGACCGTCCATTTCCGGCATCTGGACGTCCATAAGGATACCGGCATATCTGGTTGAAAGCGCCTTTTCCACGGCATCGGCGCCGCTGGACGCGACGTCGTAGGTATAGCCAAACATATCAAGATAGGTCGAGGCGACGAGGACGTTCGGCTCGTAATCGTCAACTAGAAGGATTCGGCCTTTGTCAGAGGTCATAATATGAGACGGAGCGGGAGAGTCTTTGCCTTTTGGCATCGCCGTATCTTCCGACCCAAGAGGTATGACGACCGTAAAAACGGATCCTTTCCCGTCTACGCTTTCGACACCGATTCTGCCGCCCATCAGTTCCGTCAGCATCTTGCTGATCGCAAGGCCAAGCCCTGTTCCGCCGAATTTCCGGCTGATCGTGTTGTCCGCCTGAGTGAACTTTTCGAAAATCTTTTCCAGCTTGGTTTGGGGTATCCCGATCCCCGTGTCCGTAACACGGATAGAGACATCGGACAGCCCTTCTTTCGCAGGCGTTTTCGACACGTCGATCGTGATGGCGCCCGATGCCGTAAACTTCACAGCATTACTGCACAGATTCGTTACGATCTGCCGTATCCGCGTCGGGTCGCCACGAAACGTCATGCCGTTGACCGCAGTCGAATCCGCTGTCAATACAAGGCTTTTTTCGGAGGCGCGCACGGACATCATGCTGACAATTTCATCCAGCAGCTTGTCGAGGCGGAAGGGAATAGCTTCGATCTCGATGCCGCTCGCCTCGATCTTGGTAATATCGAGAAGGTCGTTAATCAGCATCAAAAGGCTTTCGCCGCTCTGGCGCAGCGTCTCAATGAATTTCAGCTGGTTGGGTGTCAGCGGCTGGCTTCGCTCCAGAATATTTGAAAGTCCTATAATCACATTCATGGGCGTGCGGATTTCATGGCTCATATTGGCTAGAAATTCGCTTTTCGCCAGATTGGCGGCATTGGCCTTGGCGACCGCCGCCTGAAGGGCAACAGTCTGGGCGCTTCTTTCTTCCAGATAATCGCGTATGCCATATTGCCTTTTACGGTCGCGCAACGCCGACCGTATCGTGCTGGTCAGATTGTTCAACTGCACAGGTCTCTTAATGAGAGTCATGTGCCCGATATCTTCCAGCTGGTTTAGCGCGCTGGTAATATCTTTTCCCGACGACGTCAGGACGATGACAGGAATATCAGACCACGCTTCCTGCGACAAAAGCGCTTCGCGCAGACAGTTGGTTCTGTCGGAAAGAACGGCTTCCTGTGTCAGGATAATAGCCGCCGCTCCCTTTTTGAATTCATGACATACCTGCGCGAGATCATGGCAGATCAAGGAAGGAATTTCATATTTTTGCAGAAGACGGGACGTTACATCTCCATCTTTAAGGCTTGGCGCCAGAATAAGGATACGCTGTTCCAGAGGATTGTTACTATTCATCGGATTTAATCAGTTGTTCTGCCGTTCCGTTATAAGCAGGCGTCCCTGTGAGAAGGCCGTGGAATTGGTGAAGCGGCTGACCGATTTTGATGCCTCCCTTATCCATCCTGATTTCACGGATACTGCGTTCATGCGCTCCGCTGCGCTTTTTTATGATGGAAACAAGCTGACGCACTTCTCCGTTGGATTCGAAATACCGGAACAGGACAACCGTATCTGCCAGATAGCTTGTATCAAGTGGCGACTGCATTGCATTCCCGAGGAGACCATGCTGCGCGACCACCAGAAACGTCACGACCTGCATATGGCCAAGATAGGTTAAAAGCTCATGCAGTTGCGCAGTCAGAAAACGCTCTTCCGGCATTGCGTTCAAATAGCCGTTCAGGCTGTCTATGATAATGATCTTTACGGGTTCCTTACCATCGATGCCTTCGGCGGCCTTTCGCACTTCATCCGCGAATTCGCCGGGGGACAATTCGGTGGGATCCACGGGACGGACATCAATCAGACTTTTTTCGATATAATCATCAAGGGGAATGCCAAGGCCTTTCGCTCGGATTACCATCGTTTCGACACGCTCGTCGAACGTAAACAGGGTCGATCTGTCCCCGTGTTTTGCCGCTTCGGCCGCATACTGCAGCGCCAGTGTCGATTTGCCCACGCCGGCAGGGCCCAGTAATAAAACGCTCGTACCGCTCTCCAGGCCGCCACCGACAAGCACGTCCATTTCCTCAATGCCGCTTTTCAGCAATCGCGTTTTGTTTTGTTTGCTGTATTCGGACGCCACAATGCGCGGAAAAACTTTCAGGCCGCCTTTTATGATCGTAAAATCATGATAGCCGCCGCGGTACCTCTGACCCCGTATCTTGGTTATGCGTACGCGCCGGCGTTCCGATCCGTATTCCGGAGACAGCTGTTCGAGGTTGATAACACCATGGGCGATGCTTTCAAGTTGAAGATCTTCCTCGCGGGATGACGTCTTGTCATCCAAGAAAAGGACCGTACATTCGCGTCCGGTAAAAAACTGTTTCAACGCCAGAACCTGACGCCGGAAGCGCAGGGCACTTTGCGCCAGCAGCTTCACTTCCGAAAGGGAATCGATCACGACACGGCTCGGCTTCAGAGTCTGGACGACATCGAGAATGGCCTTGGTCGTGACGTTCAGTTCGACATCGGACGGCTGGTACATCGAATACTGGTTGTCGGGATCGAGCTCCTCCTCAGCGGCCACAAGTTCGAAGATCTCTATGCCCGATAAATCGAATCCATGAGAAGTGGCGACCGAGATCAGTTCTTTTTTTGTTTCGGACAGTGTCACGAAAAGAACTTTTTCGCCAAGGCGAACGCCCTCAAGAAGAAACTGCAGCGCAAGGGTTGTTTTACCCGACCCGGGCGAGCCGTGAAGAAGATAGACACGGTTGGCCGGCAGACCGCCGCCCAGGATATCGTCGAATGCGGAAATACCTGTCTCGACTAGAATATTTAAATTTTTTTCCGGGTTGGTCATACCTTGCTCATCCATTGACAATTAAAAACCTTAAGGGCCTTGCCTGCGTCTTGGAATGCCTAACGTTTAAACAACGGAATTCACTCCCTATTTTATACAAGCGGTTCTATACATATATTGACCAGACGCGGGATTATTCATGAATTTTTTGTTTCATCGCCGCGGTAACGCGCTACATAATCCATTGCAAACAATTAAGATGAAAGAGGAATTTTATGGAATACCGCCAATTGGGCCGTTCAGGCCTTAAAGTGCCGGCTTTGAGCCTGGGGACCGCCACATTCGGCGGTACGAACGATTTTTTCAGGAAATGGGGCGATACGGATGCCAAAGGCGCCGGTCGCATGGTCGATATCTGTCTCGACGCCGGGGTCAACCTATTCGACACCGCGAACATTTATTCGGACGGCGCTTCGGAAGAAGTTCTCGGCGCGGCGCTGCAGGGGAAACGCGAGCGGGCACTGATCTCCACGAAGGCGACGTTTTCCATGGGCGCGGGCCCGAACGAGTCAGGGTCGTCGCGTTATCATCTTATCAAGGCGTGCGAAGACAGCCTGAAACGGCTGAAAACAGACCATATCGACCTGTATTTCATGCACGGGTTCGACGCACTGACGCCTGTCGACGAGGCTTTAAGCGCCCTCGATACCCTGGTCCGGAGCGGCAAGGTTCGGTATATCGGCTGCTCCAATTTTTCCGGATGGCATCTGATGAAAGCTCTTGCGGTCTCGGAAAAATATGGACTGGCGCGTTATGTGGTTTATCAGGGATATTATTCCCTGGTCGGTCGTGATTACGAGCAGGAACTAATGCCGCTCTGCATCGACCAGAACGTCGGAACCATGGTATGGAGCCCGCTCGGCTGGGGGCGCCTGACCGGCAAGATCCGCCGCGGCCAGCCGCCGAAGGAAGGCCGCATCGCACAGGGCGGCGCCGAACACGGACCGGACGTCGATGACGACTATCTCTACAAGGTCGTCGACGCCATCGACAGCATCGCGAAAGAAACGGGCAAGACAGTGCCGCAGGTCGCCCTCAACTGGCTTCTGCAGCGCCCGACCGTCTGCAATATCGTGGTCGGCGCACGGAACGAGGAGCAGCTGAAACAGAATCTGGGCGCGACCGGATGGGCGCTGACCGCCGAACAGGTCGCCCGGCTTGATGCCGCCAGTATCCGGCCCTTGCCTTATCCTTACTGGCATCAGGCCGGGTTCGACCGCAACCCGCCGCCCGTATAGGAGACTCAAGTTTCAGGTAGCGCCTGGCCGTCCAGGGTCCAGTCGGGGCGCACCCAGTGGCAGGTATATCCGCCGGGATTTTTCCGTAAATAATCCTGATGATAATCCTCGGCCGGATAAAATATGGCCGCAGGCTCCAGCCGGGTCGCGACCTTGCCTGGCCATTTGCCGCTCGCGTTTACAGCCTCGATCACGCCTTGGGCGATGTTCTTCTGTTCATCATCAGCGTAGAAGATCGCGGAGCGGTATTGCGTGCCCCGGTCGTTGCCCTGGCGGTCCGGCGTGCTGGGGTCGTGGATCCGGAAAAAATACTCCAGGATGCGGCGGAAGCTCGTCCTGCCAGGGTCGAATGTGATCTCCACCGCTTCGGCATGACCGCTTTTGCTGTCATGCGTGTCGTGATAGGTGGGGTTGACGAGATGCCCGCCGGTATAACCGACGCGCGTCGCTGCCACGCCGGGCAGAGCGCGCAGCAACTCCTGCAACCCCCAGAAACAACCGCCTGCGATAACCGCTTTCTCCATGCCGATTCTCCCTTGCATGACTGTGTATTCGCCGCAAAACCGGAAAAGTTACAAGGCGGCCAATTTACCGGCACATCGGATGCGAAACAGGATGGGTGGAGAGGGAGTAGGCGATCCATTCCCGGAACGCGCCCGCGTTCATATGCCGGACCGTCAGCAACTGTTTGGAAAATTTATAGCAGAACATGTCCGTCCGCGTCTGCGTGGCGAACAGCGAGATTTTGTTTCCGAATTCCGCGCTCATCCGCGCCAGGTCGGCCTCGGGGTCGCCCGAGCCCGCGCGGATGAAATAGTTCAGCATCTGGCTTTCATAGGCAGCGAATTGCGGGCCGTGGTCGGCGACGAACCGGCGATAGACGGCGTACAGGTTTTCCTGCGTGCCGCTATAACGGCTTTCCTGGCAGTTCAGCCCGATCACCATCAGCTGGCTGCGCAGCCGGATGGCCTGTTCGGCCTCGACATCGGCGGGGGTGTAGCATGTCGAGGTGATATAGCCGGACGGATTCACCGTAATCCTGACCTGGGCCACGACGGAGCGGGGGAAGATTGCCAGGACAGCCGTTACCATCACAAGTGCAATCGCGACCAGTTTCTTTAAATGCATGTTTTCAGCGGCCTCACAGCAGTTTTTACATCTGAATACAGCGCGTGACTGCAGGTGGCTGTGCTTCTACATACATGGTCCATGACCTCGGCTCTTGTCAATACGATAAGCATGCATATGACAAACGTGGTTCGAATCCCCCATTTCCCTGCAAAAGCCGGTTTTCAGGCAATTTCCATGATTTTAGCCGAATTTGAGATTACTGGACAGGCCAGAGGTGCTGGTTTTCTGCCGTGTTCATGAGAAAATTCCCTAAACCTGATGCAGGGAATTTTTTCTGACCCGCAGGGAATTACGCCCCCGTTTCAGGGAACTTTAAAGTAAGGACAAGCCATTGATTACGAAATCAAACCTGTCAGGCAGTTAATAAAATACTTAGGGTAATTACTAAGAATTTTCTCGGCTGCTTGCTGTTGTGCAATTAACGTTGATGTCGCTACTGATCGTGTTATAGGCGAATTACCAACAATACCACTTAAGTGCTGCGCGACAACACGATCAGCGAATCCAAACTCGTAGAGTGTTATCGCTGACGTGTGTGGAAGGCCATATTTGAGTCGTTTGTGGAGTTCGTGAAGACGCTCTATCAAAGCCAGACGCTCATCATCGTCCGATTCTTGTGACGCAAGCAAGTCAGCAATAGCGCCAATACGAAGGGCGCCGTCGTAACCAAGTGCGCCTTCGCATATGTCGACGACGTGTTCGACCGTTAGCGCCCTCCTTTTTGTCTCACCCCAGAGAATCTTGACCTCCTGTTGAACCAATTCATTAAAAATTGTTCCAAATGAAGCGCCAGAAATCCATGATAGCGCCGCTCCTATCATCGTCTCTGGTTTATCTATCTTTTGAAATGTGCCATTCCCAATTCCTTCTGTAATTATAGGCCAGAGATGGCTCAAAAGGTCCTCATGCGACTTAATCCGCTTCAGTGTATCGAACTGCGCTCTTACCAATTTTTCAAGCTCAAGATTTGTTGTCACGCCCTGCAATGTTTGCGCAAACGCTGCCCGACGGGCGGAATCTGGAACGGTAGAGCGGATATGGTTGGCAAGAATATCGAAAAGTTTAAGCAATTGATTTTTTTGCTCATCGGAAACAAGAGCATATGCCAGTGTACCTTTGGCTAGCGCCTGCGAGGAGCCGTCTCCGTCCGACTCTTCCCAATACGCCATAAGATACGATAACTTTAAGTTTCCACATATTCGATAAATCTAAATCAGGAGGGAAGTCATAAAGATTTCCTGCTTCAGGCATATAGTAAAAAACAAATCCTCCTGGATATTCCTTGTAAGGAACAGTAAGAATCTTGGATTTCCCTGCGGGGTCTGTCAGCGAAATATGAGTTGGTTTTTCTTTTTTTCTTCTAGAAGGTGCACCGTAGCTATTGCGGGCATCTCCCCAAAGTTCACGAGCAACGTCTTGTTCAAATTTTTTCGTGATATCTGCGCAGTTTTTACAGCTGGCTTTTGTAATCACGTGTTGTCCCCCCAAAAAATAGGGAACGATATGCTCGTCGGATAATGAGGTAGTCGCCGAATTACAGTAAATACAGGATCCAATCGACGGAAATTTTGTGTGTCCATGGGGCATGCGTTTATCCTATCACAAGCCTGCCACACCAAAAATTTCGCAACTGAGAGAAAAGGGTATTTTGGCCCGGAAAGCGGCATTCTCAGTAGTGTGGCGGTGCGGGGCACGAGCCAGAACCCCGCAGATTACGGGCCTCACGGGCCATTTTCTCTCTGAGTATGGCGGATGGCTATGTAGATGGCTGGGCATTCTAGGAACATACCTAAGAATGGCGAAGCACTGAGCATAGTTGGATATAATGAGCGGATTACGAAAAGAAGGTTTGAAATCCCTCTTCTGGCATTGCCTCTTCCAGTTAAATTTTTTTGAGATTCTAGGGAAGAAAATGTCCCCAACGGATCTATATAGCTACTGTCTGTTTATAAATCTGTATAAGTTTCGCATCTTTAAACAAGCACAGGCGGCAAGTCCTTATGTCACGCTGGCACTGGTATTTCTCTCAGATTATCAATAGTCTCTGGCTGCGGGCCAGCATCTATGGCATAGGGGGTGTCGTAACCGCGCTGGTGTCAATTTATGCTGGACGCTTTTTGCCTGAAGATATGTCGGAAATCATAGGCGCTGATGCGGTCGACAGCATCCTGCATATTCTGGCATCGAGCATGCTGGCGGTCACGATTTTCTCAGTAAGTACCATGGTTTCCGCTTACAGTGCCGCCACAACAAATGTTACCCCGCGCGCCACGAAGCTTTTGATCGAAGACAAGCTGTCTCATCGTGCGTTGTCAACTTTTCTAGGCATATTTATTTTCAGTATCGTCGGCATCATCGCGCTCAGCGCAGGTATTTATGGCGCGGCGGGACGAATGGTTCTTTATCTTGTAACGATTGCCATTGTTGGCATCATCATCATTACACTTATTCGGTGGATCGAATATTTATCGCGGCTGGGGCGCGTCGGCGAAACTATCTTGAGAGTGGAGGAAACGGCTACAAAGTCGCTGGAGGAAAGACTACGCCATCCTTATCTTGGCGCCGTTCCCCTAAAATCTGCCCAAGACATACCAACGGACACCGTAGCCGTGTTTGCTGATCAGGTAGGATATATCCAGCATATCGATATGAACGCCCTATCAGGGGTCGCGGAAAAGCATGAATTGAAAATTTATATCCGGGCCATGCCGGGCGTTCTGGTCGATCCGGGCCTTCCGCTCGCGGCCGTCACGCAGGGCACGAATATAGAGAGTTTAAAGGAAATCCAGGAAGCCTTCATTATTGATAAGGAGCGATCCTTTAGACAAGATCCACGGTACGGCCTAGTTGTATTGGGGGAAATTGCCACACGGGCCTTATCGCCAGCAATTAATGACGCCGGAACGGCCATTCACGTTATCAGCGTCGGTTTGCGGATATTATCCTTATGGGCGGGCCGCGAGAGATTTATCGAGGGGGATAAGGAGATTAAGCATGCGCGCATCCATGCGCCAGGCTTGTCGATCGATGATTTGTTCGAAGATTTTTTTGCCCCTATCGCGGAAGCGGGTTCCGGCACTACGGCGGTTACCATTCGTCTGCAAAGAGCGCTCGTCGCCTTGGATAGAACAGGTGATATAGATCTCAGGCGGCTCGCGCGCCATCATGCCGCCATCGCCGTTGAGCGCGGGCTTTTGATGCTAAAACTGCAATCTGACAAGGACTTGCTTGAGAAAGCGGCTGTCCTCGCTATTCGCCAGCCTTAAACCAGAACGGCTTTTTCTGCTTTATCTCAGCTTCGGTAAAAAAACGTTTGACGCGTGGGTGATCACGCTTGATCGCATGTGTCAAAGGATACCCTTATTCGGTTGGCATCCATCTTGGTGCCCGTATACCCTTCGCTTCCTGATATAGGAACTTTTCTTTTAAATCTATGTTGGTGAGACGGGCTTTAAAGGATACCCATAAAAATGTCTTCACAGCCCGCGCCCGTTCATGCATCGCCAAAAAGTGCTCAGTTCCGGCAAAAACTGTTACGAATCCGCCCCAATGAATCCGCTTCCGCACGTGCGATTCTAAAATCCATGTTAATGCCGGATGAACACGTCCTTCAGGTTGGCAGGGTCAGCAGCGGCATTTATTGGAAATCATTAGCAGTATTTTTTGTGACACTTCTTTTTTTGATGGCCGCATTTTCGTTCGGTCTGCAATGGCAGCTTTTGCTGTTATTCGGGACATTCCTTGCAGGCAAAACCGTTGTCATGTTCATCATAGCTTACCTTACCAGGCACTACCTGTTGCTGGCGGCCACCGACAAGCGCGTCATTATACGCGTGGGCATTCTAAATCTCGAAGTTATTCAGCTGCGCTACAGCAAGGTCGAAAGCAGTGAAGTCGCATCGACTATTCCAGGACGATTTTTGGGATATTCCAGTGTTTATATCAGCGGTACGGGAGGCCACACGCTGGCTGTGCCATTCATAGAAAATGCGACGGCGATCAGGAATGCCATTACCGAAATTCTCCTGCATCGCGACGATCTGACAGAACATGAGAATGAAAGTGATTAAGGGACCCTCACAAAGAATCCCTAACTTTTTGAGATCGCATGTACCAACCCACGTAAAGGATGCAAGATCATGAAATTTTCAGTACCTCAAAACGCTCTGATTGTCATTGCCGACGGCAAGCAAGCCACCTTTTATAAAAATGCCGCGTCATCCGGCGTTAAAATAGAAAAAACAGGCGAATTGAACGCCGGTATTAATGATGGGCGCGGACCGGCGCCATTACCTCCTGAAACGACAAAGCACGAAATTGAGGAGGCTAATTTCGCCAAGCATATTGCCAACGATCTTTATAAGCGCGTGCATAAGGGAGAATTCGACTCGCTTGTGCTGATCGCGGATCCCCAGACACTGGGCCAGATCCGGCCCAGTCTTCATCAAGAGGTTACGGACCGTATCACCGGCGAGCTTGCCAAAACGCTTACAAACTCAACAATTGCTGATATTGAAGATATTTTGATGAAGGCCGCTGCATAAGACTTTCGATTTAATGATTGGTCTTAGCGTATGAACGACGATTTTAAGAAATTCAGTGGCCGATTGCTCCTAGCTGCCGCTCTTTTTGTAGCCATAGCTTTTCTTTGGCAAATTAGCGGGGTGTTGCTTTTGGTATTCGGCGCCATTCTGTTTGCCGTCATCCTGCGCGCTATGGCCGCTCCGATTCACAAGTATGCAAAACTTCCCGAAAGCGTGGCATTGCCGACCGCTGGACTGATGTTGTTGGGTGTCATTGGCCTGATGGGTTGGCTGTTCAGTTCCATCATAGGAGATCAAATCGCCGATCTTCATCAAAGCCTGCCGCCCGCCTGGGATAAGTTTAAATCCTGGCTTGCGGAAAGCGCCATGGGCCGGTACGCGCTTGATCATGCCGGAAATTTTACGCCAGGCAACGGTTTAGCATCGCGTTTTTCGGCGGCCGCTTTTTCTGTCCTTGGCGGATTGACAAATCTGGTGCTGGTATTGATGGGGGGAATCTATCTGGCGGTACAGCCGAAATTATACAGAAACGGCGCTTTAAAGTTGCTGCCTGAAAAGGCGAGGCCCAATGTTGGTGAAACGCTCACCTTGACCGGCAATGCATTGCGACTCTGGCTTATAGGTCAGTTGCTATCTATGACGGCGCTGGGCCTTCTGATTACGCTTGGCCTTTGGCTGGTGGGTGTGCCGTCCCCCGCCGCTCTCGGTCTCTTGGCGGGGCTGGGCGAGTTCATTCCGCTCCTCGGCGCGGTCTTAGCGATCATTCCGGCGCTTCTCCTGGCATTCTCCTCAGGGATGGATACAGTCTGGTGGACCATTGGCGTCTTTATCGTGATTCAGCAGTTTCATGGCAATGTCCTCATGCCGCTAATACAGCGGAATGTCGTTTTCCTGCCGCCGGCCCTGTCTCTATTTTCTATTGTTATATTCACGATTCTGTTCGGGTTGCTCGGTATGCTTTTCGCCGCGCCTCTCACCGTTGTCTTATTTGTAATTGTCAAAAAGCTTTATATACGCGACACGCTCGGTGACGAAACGAAAATACCAGGCGAACAGGACGCGTAAGAGTAGCATTATTTGACATCCATAAGAGCGGAGCGGTTTCCGGCCTACGCGCCGCTTATGACACTGAAACTTCCGTCTGTTTCCAGGACGACAGCCGCAATATCCGAAATATCTCCATATCCCGCGCCCCGCACCGCCGCCAGAATTTCATCACGGGAAACCCGTTCGCTACGCAACGCCGCTTCATCGAATTCACCGTTTCGGAGCAGGGCGCGCGGACTGGATTTAACCAAGTCTTTGACAAAGGGGGAACGCAAGGCGGTCCAGGCGACAAGAAACTGTAATAAGGCAAGCAGGGACAGCGCCAATATGCCCTCGCTCAATGAAACGGTCTTCGAAAGGAGCATGGTCGCAAAGGTAGAGCCAAGCGCGACCGTCACCACAAAATCAAAGGCATTCATTTTGGCGAGCGTCCGCTTGCCGCTAACGCGCAGGATAATCACCAGGGCGGCATAGGCAAGAACGCCAACACCAATCACCTGAAATAAATTATGCCATGAATTGAATAACATCGATCGCGCTTTCTAGGCCTAGTTCTCGGGAAGCAGAGTTTCATTTTTGGAGTCGGCTTTGTGTTTATCCGTCTCCGGATCGTTCTTTGACATCTTAACCTCGGGAGGCGGCGCTGCTGTTTCGGTCGTATCAGCACTCTTTACCTGCATCGTTTTTGCGGCGGACGAGGGCGCCTTGACCGTTTCCTGGTAGTAAATAAGCTGTGGATCCGTGGGATCGATGTCATTGACCTCGAAGGCTTCCTTGATCGCCTGCACCACGCGGGCGCGGGATATTATTTCCTGAGATCGTTCCGAATTGATCCACCACCTGATCTTTACGCCGAGGGATGTCGCGCCCAGATCCCAGCATAAGACCTGCACCGGCGGATCCGCCATGACTTCCTTGATTGGTTTCATGGCATTCTGAATGATAGTCATGATACGCCGGATATCGTAAGAATAGCCGATAGTGAGGTCGATTTCGATCCGGCGAATCTCCTGCGACGTGTGGACCGTAACGATGTTGGTGTAAATTGTCGTGTTGGGAACCACGATATCGCGCCCGTCATAGGAGCGTATGATGGTGGCGCGCGGGTCCACGCGCTGCACTGTGCCCTCCGCAATTCCGACGGTAATCTGATCGCCGCGACGGAAGGGCAGCCGGAGAAGAATAAGCAGGCCAGCCATCCAGTTTTGCAAGATATCCTTGAACGCGAAACCGAAAGCCAATGAGCCGAATCCCAGGCTGGACAATAGATCGACCGGTTTGAGAGAAGGAATGATGATCGTGAGCACGATCAAGGCGCCGAGCAATATCAGCGCCCAGAAGAAAAATGACGCGACGAAACGCCCCAGATCGGCCCGTTCCCGTCGGCGGAAATAGGTCGCTATCATACGGCTGGCGAGATAGGACGCGCCGATGAAAATAATAAACACGACAAGGCCGACAGCCATGTTCGGCAAGATCGTATAAAATCCCTGGCTCCAACCATGGACCTTATCCAAAGCCAAGGAAAAACCGGATTTTATTGAATTATTGTTATCCATGCATTCCTTTCAACACCGATGTTGAAAGTCACCGGATATATACATCAATATTTTAATAATGCTGATAAGAGAGGGATTATACAGGATAAAAATCCAACACGTTATCAATTTTATGCATCTGGCGAAATCAGGATTTCTGGAACTGAAGGGTCGATGCGGGATTGGTAAAGCTAAAATAATTCAGAAAGCGTTACATACGGATAATTACAAGAAATTCGTGGCTATGATTTTCGTTTCAACGGCGATCATGTTAGGTCTTATGTATCTGAATACATACAGTGTCGACCATGTTTACTGGAAGAAAATCGGCGAGATGCAGGATTTGATCGGTGACATTGAAAGCAAGTCTTCTGGAGAAGAATGATTGTGCTTAATCTTTTTTGATCATCCTGATGACGCTGCTGAACGTCAGTCCTTGAACGAGAATAGAGAATAATACAGCGATATAGGTAAGCGGCAGAATAATCTCTTTTTCCGGCCCTGCGGGCAGGGCCAGAGCCAGGGCAATCGAGATGCCGCCGCGTAATCCTCCCCATGTCATCAGCCTGATTGTACCCCGATCGAAATCACGGAAAAGGCGCATGATCGAGATGGGAATGCCCACGCTGACCAAACGTCCGATAAGAACGGCAACGACCGTTAGCGCGCCGGCAAACAATATGCCGCCGGACAAGGGAATGATGACGAGCTCGAGCCCGATCAGCAAGAACAGGATGGCGTTGAATATCTCATCCAGCAGCTCCCAGAAGATATCGATATTCTTCCTCGTTTCGTCCGACATGCCGAAATCGCGTCCATGATTGCCGATGACGAGACCGGCGGCGACCATGCAGATGGGTGCCGACACATGCAGATATTCAGCTAGCGTATAACCGCCCAGAACAAGGGCGAGGGTGAGAAGCATTTCAACCTTGTAATCGTCGATCGAACGCAAGAGGCGGTACGTAATCCAACCCAGAGCGATGCCCAGAAAAAGTCCGCCAAGCCCCTCGCGCAGGAAGTCTGTGAGGAAATGATTCCATTCTACAGGGCCAGGACTCGACGCGATGCCAAGGAGCGCCACGAAAACGACGACGCCGACGCCGTCATTGAAAAGGCTTTCGCCACCTATTTTCACGTAAAGCGATTTCGAAATTCCCGCCTCTTTCAAAATCCCGAGAACGGCGATCGGATCAATCGGTGAAATCAGAGCTCCGAAGACAAGCGCATATAAATAAGGAAGTTGCAGCCCACATAAATTTGCCGCATACCATGTTAATGTACCGATCACAATCGTGGAAATCAGAACGCCAATGGTGGCAAGAATGCCTACCGACAGTTTGACATCCTTTAATTCAGCGAGATTAATGTGCAAGGCACCGGCGAAAAGCAGAACCGAAAGCATTCCATGCAGCACGATCCCGGAAAAATCTATCTTGGCGACATATGCGCTCACCGGTCCAAGATCAAACAGACCTAGGGCATTCAGAGCAATTCCCGCAAGCGACAGAAGCAATGCGAAAGCCATATGACCAATCGTTGCTGGCAAATGAACATATCTGTAATTTAGATAGCCGCCCAAAGCTGCGATGGTAACAAGAATGCCTATAGCTGGAAAAAGCATGCAGACCTCATATGCGTTTATAAACCATACACTTGACCACGTGAATGCGGGGATGGTCGGGTCGAGAGCTACCTAAAGGCGCGCTTTACCGCGGTCAACTCGGTGATCGTAGCTGTCATAGCTCACCGCTGTTAATCTATCTTATAATCTCGCCACACCAAAAATTTCACAACTGAGAAAAACGGGGTTTGCGGTCTTAAGATCGGTATTCTCAGTAGTGTGGCGACACGAGTCATCCGCGCAAATCCCGCAGATTGCGGGCCTCACGGGGCACTTTCTCTCTGAGTATGGCGGATAGCTATGTAGATGGCTGGGGCGCCAGGATTCGAACCTGGGAATGGCGGTACCAAAAACCGCTGCCTTACCGCTTGGCGACGCCCCAATTAACATAGCTGACGGGCTGGAAACCTAAACAAGATAACCGGGAAAAGCAAGCGGGAAAAACGGCCCCGGAAAGCCCCGGTGTGGACAAGGCGAAGATTCCGGTTGGCGTCTTTTCCCTAAAACCTTATAGTAGGCCGATATCATATATAAACAAAGGACGGTTTTGCCATGGCGAGGAAGCCTGCCAATAATCCCGGCTTGCGTAAAATGGGCATCGTCCGTGGCGGCAATTCGGCCCAAGACGGCTCGGGGCAGCCTGAACCCTCGCGCGACGGCGAAATCGTCACCCTGCTGGCCCAGATCGGCGACCGGCTCCAGAAAAACGAACGGGAACGCGAGGCGTTCAAGGAATCCCTGAAGGATTACAGCCGCGTCATCGACGGGCTTGAAAACCGCAGCGAGCAGAGCGAAAGCATCTTCCTGACCCTGCAGGACAAGCTGTCCAAACAGGAAAGCGCGGAAATGAGCCTGCGCCGACGTCAGGAACGGCTGGAAGCGGCCCATGAGGAGCAGGCGGACCGCATCGAAAAAGCCGCCGCCCTGGCCGACCGCATCGAAGAGACGCTGGCGATGCAGGAACGCCTGAGCCGCCGCCTTGATAAACTGATCCAGGATAAGGCCCGTTTCATCCGCAAGCTGGAGCGGATCGAGGAAACCGTCATCGAAACCCGCGCCGCCATCGAATCCGGCGCTCTGGCCCTGCCGGGCCGGGAGTCCGTGCTGGCCCTGACCGGGCCGCTGCCCGCCAATGACGATTTGTCGGAGGCCGGAAAATCAGAACGCGGGACATGGGGGAAAACGGCGCTGATCCTGATGGTGCTTCTGGTGCTAGGCGTGCTGGTCGGCCTCGGCATGGCCGGGCTCGGGCTGACCCTGCCGCAGGATGAGATCGCGCAGCAACAGGAACCATCCGCGACCCCCGCGCCTCCGACCTTCGAGCAGACGCCGCCCCGGACCCTACCGGAAACGTGGTCGGATGCCGCGCCGGAATCCGCCGTATCCGAAGACGGCGCGGCCAGCGCCTCTCCCGCGCCGCTCAATCCGCTCGCCATGAACGACCGGCAGATGGCGGAGGCATTCGACAAGGATCCCAAGGCCCTGGCCGAAGCGTTGAACGCCATCGAGCCTTCGACCCTGCCGCCGCCCATGGCCGTGCAGGATAAAAGCGAACCGCCGCCCCTTCCTGTGTCCGTGGCGAAGGAGAAAGAGGATGTGTCGGCTCCCGCGCCGGCGGCCCCTCCAGCTACAAAACGTGAAACCCCGGCCGCGCCTTTGCCGAAAAAGACCGAGTCTGTGCCCGCAAAGCCGGTTTCCGTCGAAAAAGCGGATATCAAGAACGGTTTCGATTCCGACTCCTTTCTGAAATCCCAGACGCCGGGCGGCAGCCTGCCAAGCCGCCTCCAGCCTGATCCGTCGCTACCGGGCGGCGCCGCGGAAATCCAGCGACAAGCCTTTAACGGGGTCCCCGAAGCGCAGCATGATCTGGCCGCGCTCTATACGGCGGGCCGCGCGGGCATTCCGATCGATTACGCCAGGGCGGCCCAGTGGTTCCGCGAAGCCGCCGTGCGCGGCATCCCGAACGCGCAATACAATCTTGGCGTCCTGTATCACAAAGGCCTTGGAGTGAAACAGGATACGGCCCAGGCTCTATCCTGGTATCGCACCGCCGCCGCCAGCAACCATCCGGAAGCTGAATACAACCTCGGCATCGCCCATATCGAAGGCATGGGGGCGGCCTACGATCCCAAGCTGGCCATGCAATACTTCCGCAAATCCGCCATTCAGGGCGTGATGGAGGCCTCGTATAATCTCGGTCTCATTTACGAAAACGGTTTGCTGGGGGCGCCGCAGACCGACCAGGCTTTGTATTGGTACCGCACCGCCGCAGGGCAGGGCAGTCCCGAAGGACGCGCCGCGATGAACCAGCTGGCGCGCTCCCTGAAATACGGGCCGAAGGATCTGGACCGCATCTACGACGCCGTCCGCGCCCGGGAACGCAGCACCGGCAATACCCTTCCCGCCGCCGACGTGCCGCTGGAGGACCTGAGCTCGCTGGGGCAGGCCGAAGAAACGCCAGCGGCGGAACCGCCCGTTGCCGCCACCGAAACACCGGCCCCCGAGCAGGCGACGACGGCTCAGATCCAGGAACAGCTGGTGCGGCGCGGCCTTTATCCCGGCCCCGCCGACGGGCTGAACGGCCAGGCCACCGAAGACGCCATCCGCGCCTATCAGCGCGAGAACGGCCTTCCCCAGGACGGCCAGCCCAGCCAGGCGCTTTTGGTCAACATGCTGAACAGCACGGCCACGTCCGAATCCGGAACGTTGCGCACCAGCGATCTGGCGCAGCCGGGCATGTGAACGGCACGGCCTGAATCGTTCACGCCCGTTTCTTATGACAGACGCTATTTTTTGTCGGCCTCACCATCATCGTCCGGTACGGCATGGAGATGGTGCATCACACGGTGCAGCCAGGGCGTGAGGATGATCGCCATGCTGCTGAGCGCCACGAACCCGCTGAACAAGGCGTAGGCCGATGCGAACAGCTTTACCGCGCTGTCCGTCATCGGCGCGACGGCCCCCATGCCACCGAGGATCATGGAGGCTTCGAGGATGGAGTCGATCCACGACAGGTGCCCCAATGTGTGGTAGCCGATGATGCCGATGCCAAGCGCGACGCCCAGTATCCCGCAGGACAGGGCGAAAGACCGCGCCACGCGTTTCAGCCATACCGCAAACGGCACGACAGGCTGGCGGTAATTCTCAAATTTCAGGCCGCGCATTCATTCCTTTCACCGTTTATGCCGCACCGTCCGGTTTCAATGCCTCGATTTCCAGGCATGCCCGGCGGAATTCTTCCTGGGCGGCCTCGACCAGCGCCGGGCAGTCCGTGCGTTTTTCGGCATAGGACTGGATGCGTTCGGCGATGTCGCCCAGGGCAGGGCAGCAGGCAGAGCGGGCGGCGCCCTTGAGGCTGTGGGCGGCTTCGGCCAAATCATGAAAATCGCCGGCTTGCCGTGACTTTTTCATGCGCTCGATCAGCGGCGCGGTCATGGCCTCGAACATCCGCATCATGTCGATGCTGCCCTGATCGAGGGCGCCCATCTGGTGGCGGATCGCGTCCCGGTCGACAGCGGGGCGGGTTTCGGGGGAGGGAGGACCTGGTTCATCCGGTGCAGGCGCCGCGTCAGTGCGACTGTCTTCGCTCAGAAGGCCCCATCGGATCAGCAAGCGCCGGAACTGACCTAGCGAGACGGGTTTCAGCAGGCATTCGTCGAACCCATGGCCGAGATAGACGTGCCGCTGAGTCATCTGGATATCGGCGGTCAGGACGACGATAGGCAGGCTGAAGCCTTTTCCCTCGGCACGCTCGCGTTCGCGGACGGCGTTGGCGACGGCGTAGCCGTCCATGACCGGCATATGCAGGTCGGTGAATAAAATACCGTAGCGCCCGGTCTGCAGGGCGGTAAGCGCTTCCTCGCCGTTTTCCACGAAGTCGGCGTCGGCGTTCAATTTTTTCAGCTGCCGCCGCAGGATGTCGCGCACGCTCGGCGTGTCCTCCGCGATCAGCAGGCGCTTGGGGGTTCCGTCATCCACGGGCCGCACCTTGCGGGCGGCGTCCTTGATGGTCTCGCCCAGCGACAGCCGGCCGGCCGGTTTGGCGAGGTAATGAACGCCAAGCGAATGCAGGGTGTGTTCAAGGCCGTTATCGTTCCGGGCCGTGTACATGACCAGGCCCATGAACGGGCGTATCTCCATGATCTGCCGCACCAGATCGAGGCCGAGCCCGTCCGGCAGGCCCTGGTCGATGATGCCGACGTCGAACGGCCTGCGCCGGACGAGTTCCAGGCCCTCGGCGCAGCTGTGGCAGCTTTCCACCGACGCGCCCATCGATTCGAGCGACCGTTTGATCTCGCGCGACCCTTGAGGATGGTCCTCGACCGACAGGACACTGATTCCGTCCAGAGACGGCAGCTTCACGGTGCTGTCCTGCGTGCCGATCTCCTCCGTGGGGATCTCGAACCAGAAGGTCGAGCCTTCGCCCTCGACGCTGTCGACGCCGATTTCGCCGCCCATATGGTTGACCAGTTTTTTTGATATGGACAGGCCCAGGCCGGTGCCGCCGAAGCGGCGGGAGGTCGAATCGTCCGCCTGGGTGAAAGGCGTGAACAGGCGTTGCCGCACGTCCTCGGCGATGCCGATCCCCGTATCGCGGACCTCGAACCGGAGCCCGACGCCGTGCGTGGGCTTGATCATCCTGCACTGCGCCGAAACATGCAGGGTGACAGAACCCTGCAGGGTGAATTTTAGGGCGTTCGCCATCAGGTTCATCATGATCTGCCGCAGGCGCTTCGGGTCGCCGATCACGACGTAGGGCACATCGTCCCCGACGATGGAATCGATGCGGACGTCCTTGCCGCGCGCCTTGACGACCATCGCCTCGATTATGCCGGTCGCCAGCATCCGGACAGGGATTTCGAACATGTCGAATTCCATCTTGTCGGCGTCCATCTTGGCGAAATCGAGCACGTCGTCGAGGATTTCCAGCAGCCCGCCCGCCGCGCCGCGCGCGGTCTCGACCATCGCCATGACGCGTTCGTCCGGCTTTTCGTCGCCGATCAGTTCCAGAAGGCCGTAGACGGTCTGCATGGGCGTACGGATCTCATGGCTCATGGTCGCCAGGAAGTTGGCCTTCATGGCGGCCAGCGCGTCGGCTGCCTCCACCTCCTGCCGCAGCCGGGCTTCGGCTTCCTTGCTTGCGGAAATATCGGTCGCCCACAGGGTGAAGCAGGGCTCGCCGCCAAAGGAATCCTCGGCGATTGTCAGCGTGACCCAGCGATCGCCGACCGGCAGCGTCCAGACCTTGGGCGGCGTCGTGCTGCGCAGTTTACGGATCAGCTTCGCGGCTTCCGGCCCGTGCAGGATATCGTCCAGCGGCCTGTCCTCGACATCTGTTTCGGTCAGCAGGGCGGTAAAGGCGGCGTTGGCGTACAGCACGTCCATCGACCGGCGCCGGTCGCGGCGGACGGCGCAGATGCCAAGAGGGACGGACTCGTAGAGTTGCTTAAGGGACATGGCAGACCGGATCATGCGAGGAGAATCTTGACTCTTGTGCCGATGGTAGCACACAACATGGAAACTGAAAGTTTCTTGCAAGGATAGGGTTATGGGTTACAAGGTTGCGGTCGTCGGCGCCACGGGGAATGTCGGGCATGAAATGCTGGCCATCCTGCATGAGCGGAATTTCCCCGCCGACGAGGTGGTCGCCATCGCATCCGACCGTTCGGCGGGCATGGAAGTGTCTTACGGCGACGCCAATTTGAAAGTCCACGGCTTGTCCAGCTTCGACTTCAAAGGCATCGATATCGTCCTGTCCTCGCCCGGCGCGAAAGTGTCGGCGGAGTTCGCGCCGAAGGCCGCGAAGGCGGGCGCCGTCGTCATCGACAACACAAGCCATTTTCGCATGGACCCGGATGTGCCGCTGGTGGTGCCGGAGGTGAACCCCGAAGCGCTGAAGGATTTCGGTAAGCGTAACATCATCGCCAACCCCAACTGTTCGACCATCCAGATGGTGGTGGCCCTGAAGCCGCTCCATGACCTGGCGACGATCCGGCGCGTGGTGGTGGCGACGTACCAGTCGGTGTCGGGCGCGGGCAAGGCGGCGATGGACGAGCTGTTTTCCCAGACGCGCAGCGTCTACATGAACGATACCAATGCGCCGCAGGAGTTTTCGAAACAGATCGCCTTCAACGTCATCCCCCAGATCGACAAATTCATGGACGACCACATGACCAAGGAAGAATGGAAGATGGTGGTCGAGACGAAAAAGATCTTGGATCCCAAGATCAAGGTCTGCGCGTCCTGCGTCCGCGTGCCGGTCTTCATCGGCCATGCGGAGATGGTGAATGTCGAGTTCGAACGGGACATCAGCGCGAAGGACGCGATGAAAGCGCTCAGCAAGGCGCCGGGCGTCACCCTGATCGACCTGGACAGCGAGATGGAGTTCGTGACGCCTGTCGAAATCCAGGGCGAGGACGATGTGTTCGTCAGCCGCCTGCGCGAGGATCCGACGGTCGAAAACGGCCTGAACTTCTGGTGCGTTGCCGACAATCTCCGCAAAGGCGCGGCGCTGAACGCCGTACAGATCGCGGAGCGGATGATCAAAGACGGCCTGATCTGATCGGGGCCAAATGGATCAGAATTTGGGGCCTTCCTGGGACAGCCATGTGCCGCCCTCTATCTCTTGTTGCGTCGATGTCAAATCTTCAAGATCATGTGGCAATTGCTGGACTATTTGCGTCCACATAATATTGGTTTGAGGATCTATTTCCGGAGGTGCGGCAGCTCTCACACGCTCAAAAGCCGCGGATAAAATTTCCCGGGCGTCCAAAAGAGGGATCCCTTCAATATGCGTTTGCGTTTCATGGTAGGCAGTTGAAAGTGAAAGTTCCGTAAGCGCCAGAACCGCGCCCTCAAAGTTACGTCCAGCCAAATGTCTGTTTACTAATTCGATCGCGGGCAGAAAAGAATGTGTTGTACGGTCCGAAACATCCATTTCAAGTTCTTCGGTCGGCGTTTGAGCCAATTCAGCCAGTTTCATTTCAGTTTCTTGTTTCATTATGTTCTCCCTGTTAATCGGCGGCTTTCCAAGCAGATAATATACTGTTATCTGGAAATTTGAGACAACATTTAAATGAGTGTTTGATATCGTATTGGATATCAAGAGAAATATGCCTTAGCCGGGGAAAACAGCATTTTCGGGGTTTGAAACGGAAGGCGCAGGTCTTATGATGGCACTGACATTGTAACGACCAACGCGTCTGCATTCCATGACACAGCCTCCTGCCAAGCCCGGCGCGAAATCCAGCCGCCCTTTGTCCCCGCATCTCCAGGTCTATCGCTGGCAGCTGACCATGACCATGTCGATCCTGCACCGGATTTCCGGCGCGGCGCTGGTTGCGGGGCTGGCGGCGGTGGTGTGGATGCTGCTGGCGGCGGCCACCGGGCCGGAAGCGTGGGAGAGTTTTACGGGCGTGGCGGGCAGCCTGATCGGGCGGGTCGCGCTGTTCGGCTGGTCGGTCGCGCTGTATTACCATCTGTTCAACGGCATCCGGCATCTGGCCTGGGATTGCGGCAAGCTGTTCGAGATCAAGGACGCCTATCTGGCGGGCTATATGGTGTGGGCGGCGACCGGGCTGCTGACCTTTCTGACATGGTGGAGCGTATAGATGGGCGACGATTTCCAGCGCATAGAGGCTCCGCTGGCCCGCGCCCGCGCGCTCGGGTCCGCGCATGAGGGCGTGCACCACTGGCTGGTGGAGCGCGTCACGGCGCTGGCCGGCATCCCCCTGACTCTGTGGCTGGTGTGGTCGGTCGTGCATCTGCAGGCCTGGACCTATGCGGATTTCACGGCGTGGCAGGCGGAACCGGTCAACGCCATCCTGATGATCCTGTCCGTGATCATGATGTTTTATCATGCCGCGCTCGGGGTGCAGGTGATCCTGGAGGATTACGTGCATGCCGAAGCCATGAAATTCACTTCGCTGATCCTCTGCAAGCTTCTGTTCTTCGCGGGCGCGGTCGCCTGCCTGTTCTCCATCCTGAAAATCGCTTTTACCGGGTAAGCCATGAACGACAACCTTTTGAGTCTCGACCAGGGCGGGAAAAGAACCGGCCCCGCCTATGAAGTGGTCGACCACGAATACGACGTGGTCGTGGTCGGCGCGGGCGGGGCGGGCTTGCGCGCCGGGTTCGGCTGCGCGGAGAAGGGGCTGAAAACCGCGCTGATCTCCAAGGTGTTCCCGACGCGGTCGCATACGGTCGCGGCGCAGGGGGGGATATCCGCCGCGCTCGGCAATATGGGCGAGGACGACTGGCGCTTCCATTTCTACGATACCATCAAGGGATCGGACTGGCTCGGCGACCAGGATGCGATCGAATATATGTGCAAGGAAGCCATCCCGGCGGTGATCGAGCTGGAGCATTACGGCGTGCCGTTTAGCCGCACCCAGGAAGGCAAGATCTATCAGCGCGCCTTCGGCGGCATGACCACGAATTACGGCAAGGGCACGGCCCAGCGCACCTGCGCCGCCGCCGACCGCACCGGCCATGCCATCCTGCACACGCTCTACACCCAGGCCCTGAAATACAGGGCGGAGTTCTTCATCGAATATTTCGCGCTCGACCTGATCATGGGCGCGGAGGGCGAGTGCCTCGGCGTGATGGCGTGGAACCTGGAGGACGGGAAGATCCACCGGTTCCGGGCGCACCAGACGATCTTGGCGACAGGCGGCTACGGCCGGTCCTATTTCTCCTGCACCTCGGCCCATACCTGCACCGGCGACGGCGGCGGGATGGTGCTGCGCGCGGGGCTTCCCCTGCAGGACATGGAGTTCGTGCAGTTCCACCCGACCGGCATTTACGGCGCGGGCTGCCTGATCACAGAGGGCGTGCGCGGCGAGGGCGGCTACCTGACCAATTCGGAAGGCGAGCGTTTCATGGAACGTTATGCGCCGTCCGCCAAGGACCTGGCCAGCCGCGACGTCGTTTCGCGCTCGATGACCATCGAGATCCGCGAGGGCCGGGGCGTCGGGCAGGACAAGGACCATATCTTCCTGAACCTGATGCACCTGGACGCCGACATCATCCATTCGCGCCTGCCCGGCATCGCCGAAAGCGCGCGGATCTTCGCGGGCGTCGACGTGACGAAGCAGCCGATTCCCGTTTTGCCGACCGTGCATTACAACATGGGCGGCATCCCGACCAACGTCCGCACTGAAGTGCTGGCCCCGACCATGACCGACCCGCATCGCGCCGTGCCCGGGCTGATGGCGATCGGCGAGGCGGCGTGCGTATCGGTCCACGGCGCGAACCGTCTGGGGTCCAACTCGCTGCTCGACCTCGTGGTGTTCGGGCGCGCCGCCGCGCTGCGCTGCGCCGAGATCCTGAAACCCAACGCGCGGCACAAGCCGTTGAAAGCCGATAAGGGCGACGTCGCCCTTTCCAGGCTCGACCATTTCCGCCATGCGCAGGGGCAGACGCCGACGGCGAAGCTGCGCCTGCAGATGCAGAAATCGATGCAGAACCACGCGGCGGTGTTCCGCACGGGGGAAACGCTGGAGGAAGGGTGCCGCCAGGTGGCGCAATGCTTCGCCGGGCGCGCCGATCTGAACGTCACCGACCGCTCGCTGATCTTCAACACCGACCTGGCCGAGACGCTGGAGCTGGACAACCTGCTGTACCAGTCCGTCGCCACGATCCAGTCCGCCGTCAACCGCCAGGAAAGCCGGGGGGCGCACGCGCGCGAGGATTTCCCCGACCGCGACGACAAGAACTGGATGAAACACACGATCATCCATGTCGACGGCAACGGCGGGACGCAGATCGGCTACCGGCCCGTCACGCTGACGAGCATGACGGACGAGGTCGAAGCCGTGCCGCCGAAGGCGCGGGTGTATTGATCTCAAGAAAATTACCGACTGAGGACGGAACATTAAAGAGTAGGGCGGCGTAGGGATATTGTCGCTGTCCAGATATCCGGTTCGCTTCATGTTCCGCCGTTTTATCGTCGTCGTCTTTGCCCTGACTGTCCTGGCATCCTGCCCTGTCCTTGCCGCTGACGCCGTGCCCGGCGACGCCTGTTCGACGACGAACGCGTATATGGTATCGGGCGGCCCCGATACTGCAGGGAAGCAATACATGATGCTGTGCAACGGGGCCACATGGTCGGCGCCGATCATGTTCACCTCAGCGGGCCTCGTCGGCATCGGCACGACCACGCCGGCGGGACCCCTGACCATTTCGCCCCCGGCGACGCAGACGATCGGCGCGGGCGGCACCGTCGCCGCCAACGGGTGCAATACGCTCAAACCCGTCACGTCGACGGCGGCCCGGTCCACCAGCACGACGAACGCCTTCACCGCCGCCACGGAATCCGGCTGCTGCATGAACGTTTTCAACGTGGGGACCTTCACCATCACTTTGAAACGCAGCGCCAACTTCCTGGCGACGGGCGGCGCCGATGTCCTTCTGACAGCCGGAAGTTTCGTTTCCGTCTGCTCGGACGGCGCGAAATGGTACCAGACAAGCGCGCTGATCACGCCGTCATAGGCGTTTGCGGGACCATACCGTGAAAAAGACCTCCGTGTTTCATGGACGGTCCGGTTTCGCGGAGTGTGTCCGGTGCGCAGCCAAGAGCGAGACAGCGGAAGGGGAGGAAGATCCCTCCGTTGCGCTGCGGGATGACAAGAGTGTTGTGACGGGCAACAGTAGTGTTTGTGATCAATCACTTCTAATTGTCCTGCATCAGCGGTTTCAGGAATAACTCTATCAGATGCCCATCCATGGGTATGAGCCCGGGCGCGGCGCAGGGCGCGCACTTCTTTCAGGAAGCGGCGGTGTTCGCGCAGGACGGCGCGAAGGTCGCGGCCAGCCTCTGAATAAAGACCGTGCCTGACGGCGTTACGGCGGCATGCCGCCTTGCCCGCCGCCGTTTTTGGGCCGGTCGATTTTTTCCAGGGCTGCCAGGCGCGGATTTTCTCCGCCTGGCGCCTGCGTTCTTCCTCGGTCCAGCGGCGCATCAGCGGTAAAACCCGTCTTCATAATAGTCCGTTTGCCGGTTTTTCACCTTTTTCGCGCGTTTTTCCTCGCGTTTTTCTTCCCGCGCGGCCCAGTTGGCCTCATCGCGCTTCAATTGCGCCAGCTCATGGACGGACTCGCGGGCTTGTTTCTGGCAGCGCAGAGCGACGCCGAGCAGTTCGCGCTTCGACTGGCCGTCGAGCGCCACCTGGACCATGTGGTTGAACAGGACGTCCAGCACATGCGACTGCATGGTCAGGAGGGCGGGCACGCGGCTGATCCCGTCCATGCACAGCGTCTCCTTCATCTCGTGCAGGATGGATTCAAGCGCCGCCGTGGGACAAACCGGATTCTCCATCGCGTCGATCAACCTCGCCATGCTGCGCGCCGCCTGACGCGCGTGCAGACTCTCCAGTTTCGGGAACAGGGAGTCGTAGAGGGAGCGCGCCGGGGCCGGGTCCGGCTGCGGCGGCCGTTCTGTTATGTGCTCCTGTTCCGTTGTGTCGTCCGACATGGTGCATGCCTTTCCGTCCCCTAGGGACCATAAAAAACGGCGCTGCGGGATGCAGCGCCGGGAAAATGTCTGGGAACAGTGTATGATTAAAATCCTATTTTGTCCAGAAATTTAGTTTATCGTCCCGCAGCGCAGCGGAGGGATCTGCGCAGGATGCCACGAGCGAGACAGCGGAAGAGAGGAAATCCCTCCGCTGCGCTGCGGGATGGCAATATTATTGTGTTGAATGTGCGATAAATAACCAGTATGGAAATAATAATTGCGTCTGTTAGACCCGCATCATCATAGCGCATCGTTTAGACCAGTCGTGTCCGGCTTTGGCTTCCTCGCTCATTTTGTGCAAGTGTTCCGGCCCAAGTTTATCGGCACTTGTTTCAGAAAATCCAAACTTAACGTAAAAAGGCCCATTCCAAGGTAGGTTGCGATAAGTGGTTAGTGTGACGAACGGGAAGCCTGTCGCCCGTGCATGCTCTACAGCGGCGGCGATTAAGCTGGCACCAATTCCTTGCCTTTGATGCGATACCATGACGGACAATTCAGCAATGAAAAACGCGCTATCCAGCCGGTGCGCTGCAAGAAACCCAACAGGCTCCCCGCTTTTGATAGCAACCCAAAGGGTGCCATCTTTGCAAAAAGCTTCTAGGAAAGCGTGAGGCATCGTATTCCCATCGGCTATCCATGCCAGATTTACTTCTCGAAATTTAGAGGCAGCAGACCGTTCAATCTCGGCCAGCTTCGCGAGATCGTCTGGGCAAGCCACTTGGATTACAGCTTTTTCTTCAGTCATGGGCCTCCAAACTTTGCTGCATTTTTTGCGCTCGGACAAGCAGGTATTTCCAGCTTTAGTTGGACAGGTACGTAACCTGCGGTAGCCGTGATAACTATCAGTATGTAAATAATAACAGTCACCTTGCTCCTACCTTGGCCAAAATGATAATAAAAGGCAGGAGTCACCAATGAACGGTCCTGTGAACTGGCCTGATGCTATCAAATCTCTCTGTGATTGCATCCAATTAGAACGGCAATGCAGCGAGAAGGAATTAGCGGACGCTATCTATAATTGGGAAAGCGGACTGCTGATGCTGGATGAATGGCCGGATGACCTAGCCAGAGAGGTCGAGCGCCTCGTGGAAGCACCGGGGCTGCGGCAAGCGCCCGGGGGGTGGCGTCTGATCCGGGTTGTCATGACGGAATGGCCTAAGATCGATGCCAGCAGCCAGCAGCGCCTGATGCACGCGTTCGGGCGCGTGTTCGGCCTGTTCGAGGACTGGATGGTGCCCTTCACCATTTCGGAACTGGTCGGGGAACGGGTCGCCACATCGGAGGGTATCGGGTTGCTGGAGGGGTTCAAGGGCGATCCGTCGGCGCAGGTGCGCTCCTGTGTGGCCCATGGCCTCGGTGACATCGGCAGGAATGCGGGCGACGAAGCCGTGCGCATGCGCGCCTGCAAAAGCCTTCACAGCATGCAGAACGACAAGGACAGCGGAGTGAAGGCGGAAGTCGAACAGGCACTCAAAAAAGCTGGTGTCACACCCTAGCCATCGGCCCTACCCGCAACCGTGAGTGGCCGTGATAATTAGCATTATTACAAACAAATTATAATATTAAGCAGGTCGCTTTAAATCCTCAAGGTCTCCTGCCCGCCATGCACAGTAAAAAACCGGCTTTTGAGGCGGGTTTTGTTCTTTCAGGTGACGGCGGTTATTTCAGTTTGAAGTAAATCGCATAGGGCATCCAGGTCGGATAAGCGCGGCTTTCCCCAAAGAATTTCATCGATTGCCGATAAAACGGCGGTCATGCTAAACTCATATTTTGTATGCTGAAAAACCATATCTACCTATCCATTGTAGAAAGACATACTCCATGACGCAGAAACGCCTGCTGGCGGCCGCCATAATCCTTTTCCTGCTTGCGGTCGGTCCCGCCCATGCGCAGGAGATTTCCGGCAATTTCGCGGGCGGGTCGGTCAAGGTCGGCTACGACTCCGACACATGCGACAGCGCGCATGACGGCAATATCCGCTTCAACAGTTCCACCGACGCTTGGACTTTTTGCAACGGGTCGGCGTGGACGACTTTCGGCGGGGGGTCCCTGAGCCTGATCTCGACGCAGACCGCGAGCGCCTCCGCCAGTCTGCAATGGACGGGGCTTGGCAGCAGCTACACCTATCTTCGCCTTCTCTGCACCAACCTCGTATCCGCGACATCGGGAAACCTGGTCAGGGTCCAACTGGGACAGGGCGCAACGCCGACATGGCAGACGGCGAACTCTTCGACCGCTATTTATGTCAGCAATACCACGCCCGGCAACGCGATTTTTCAATCGACAAACTATTCCGGCTTTCCAATCAGCAACAACGGGACATCGTCGACATCGGGCTATACATCGTTCGACATGACGCTGTACAACATGGCGAGCGGCGGAACTTACAAAAACGCCACATGGACCGGAATGGTATCCCTGAACGGAACGACGACGCTCGAAACCTCCTATGGCGGGGGCAATTATAACGGCAACACGACGGCCATCACGGCCGTCCGGGTTCTCTACAGCGCGGGGAACATAACATCGGGACAATGCAGCCTTTACGGCTTCTGACGAACACGGGACGCCAGTTCTGCGTCACGGGATCGTCGGGTTGAAATTTCATAAGATTTTTTGCGGCACTATTTCCGGGTTACAAGATCATTCTGGCCCTTGCCAGAGACTTCAAATAACGACATCCTGATTTTTATGTATAAGAATCTCAAGGCGATGTTCGGGGGCAGGGCGTCCGGGGCGGGGGAAGGCGGGATACCCGGCCTTTCACAACGGGATATATCGAGGCTGACCGCGCTGGCCAAAAAATCGCCGGCCGTGGGCAGGGTTATCGGCGTCCTTCTCGACGCGCTGAACAATAACGGGTTTCGCGACCGGCTGACCGGCCTGCATAACCGGTATTATTTCGAAGAGCGCATAACCGAGGAGATCAACAGGATCCAGCGTCATTCGCCCAGGAAGCGGGCGGGGGAAATGGATAAGGAAAAAAAGGGCGCCCTTCTGTTCATCGACCTGGACGGATTCAAGGCGCTGAACGACACGCACGGGCATCTGGCAGGGGACGCGGTCCTGAAAGCCGTCGCCGCGACCCTGGACCGAAAAACGCGCGACCATGAACCCGTCGCCCGCTATGGCGGCGACGAATTCATGGTGTTCCTGGTGGACGACACCAACGAGGCTTTTCCTTACGCGGCCATGGCGCGCCTGCAAGCCGCGATCGAAAATCTCGAGGTCCCCTATAAGGGCCGCACGCTCAAGGCGGGCGCCAGCATCGGGTTCGTCCTCGTCAGCAAGGAAACGCTGCAGATCTATCCGACCATCGAAACCCTGCTGGAAGAAGCGGACCGGAACATGTACCGGGCCAAGCAGTCGAGAAAAACCGCGGCCGGTCTTTCGGCGGGGCCTAACTGACGGTCATTCCCCGACGCCAATATTCAGGTATTCCTTCACGATATCGACCGTGTCCTCGACGCCCAGCTCATCGTAATGCTCGTCCACCCAGGCCTTGCCCTCGACGCGGCCGAGGTCGCGCAGGCGGGTGAGGAAATCCCAGCTCGTGTCGAATTTCGAGGCGACGGAGAGATCCTTCAACACCTTGTCGGCGCGGATGGCGTGGATCAGGATGTCTTTCATCCGGTCCTTGTATTCGTCGCGCAGCCAGTTTTCGCGGATCAGCTTTTTCACGAAATTGATGGCGCGGAGCTCGTCGAGAAGCGAGGCGTTGAATGTGATCTCGTTCAGGCGATTGTCGATGCTCGACGCGCGGTCGGGCAGTTCGTCGCGAACGATGGGGTTGACGTGGACGATCAAGATGTCGCGGCTGACCGCCCGGTTGAACAGCGGCCAGAGCGGCGGATTCCCCGCATAGCCGCCGTCCCAGTAATATTCCGTGCCGATCTGCACCGCCTGGAACAGGGTGGGCAGGGCGGCGGAGGCGACGAGGGCGTCGATGCCGATGTCTTCGTTCGAGAAAATGCGCCCGTTGCCGGTGCGGACGGATGTGGCGCTGACGAACAGCTTGACCGAGCAGTCGCTTTGCAGCTGCGGGATGTCCAGCATCTCTTCCAGGATCGGGCGCAGCGGGTGGACGTTCGCCGGATTGAACTGGTAGGGGGAGAGGAAGTTGGTCGCCATCTCGAACAGGCCGTAGCTGGCAGCCTGTTCGGCGGCCTCCGCCCAGGGGCCGAGCATGTTCGGCCAGTTCGCAGCAGCACCAGCGACCGGGCTGTAGAACGCGCCGGCCTGGGATACGCGCTCCCAGAACGTATGCAGAAGCTGGCGCGCGGATTCGACGCCGCCGTTGTTCAGGCCCTGCGCCATCACGGCGGCGTTCATCGCGCCGGCGGAGGTGGCGGCGATGCCTTCGATGTCGATGCGGTCATCCTCTAGCAGCGCGTCGAGCACGCCCCAAGTGAACGCGCCATGCGCGCCGCCGCCCTGGAGCGCGAGGTTGATGATTTTGCGCTTCGGGGCCTTATTTTTTATCGGCATGGAGGACGCCGCCGACCGCGTAATCCGTGTGCGCCATGTCCGCGATGATGATCTTCACCTGTTCCGGCACGGTGTTCACGGTTTCGCAGACGGCTTTGGTCACTTTGTCGACCAGCGCGCGTTTCTGGTCGACGCTCCGGCCCGCGAGCATGTGGATATGGATGGTTGGCATGGTTTTCTCCTTAAGCCGCTTTCTTTTGTTTCAGGCTCGGGCAGCCTTCGCACCAGGCGCAGAACTTGTCGACGAAGCCCTGCAGGAATTTCTGCGTGTCCGGGTTCGAAATGGTGCCTTCGGCGTCGATCAGGCCTTCCTTGAATTGGACATAGGCCTCGGGCTGGCCCATCAGGGCGATGTCGAGATAGGCGAGGGTGGGCCGCAGATTATGCTGCGACACCGCCGTGCCGATGGCGCCGGGAGACGTGCCGATGATCGCGCCGGGCTTGCCCGCGAAAGAGTTTTTGCCGTAGGGGCGGCTGGCCCAGTCGATGGCGTTTTTCAAAGGTCCGGGCATGCCACGGTTATATTCGGGGGTGACGATAAGGACAGCGTCCGCGCCCTCGATCTCGCTTTTCATGCGTTTCGCGGTCGCGGGAAAATCGGCCTCAAGGTCCTGGTTGAACAAGGGCAGGTCGCCGATCTGGATGTATTTCGGCTCGAACCGGTCCTTGCCCAGTTTCGCCAGCGCCTTCGCCAGCTTCAGGTTGGTGGAATCCTTACGCAGGCTGCCGACAAGAACGGCGACGGTGAATGTGGGCATGAATGACCTCCCGATGGATCGACGGATGTTATGACCGCAATCAATCTAGTCCTGCCAGTGGGCTTTGTCATCCTTCGGCAGGAAGATTTTATCCAGGGCCGGACAGGCTCGCTTCGACGGTTATTCTGTTCTGCTTTGGGTCGAATAAAGCTATATGCCTATCTTTCCCCTCATCGCGTACCCACACTTGCTGAAGACTTGGCAGCGGGACAGGCGCTCGATACTCTGTTTCAACCACTCCGTAACCCCTTTGATTAACAGGATCTCCGGCAGCATGGGCGAGCATCCTCGATGAAGAACAATTGCCTTGCAGGGTTGTATGCCGTTTAGGATCGCTTAGTATCCTTGAGTAAGGAATATGGCCGGTATTCCAGTCTTCGCTCATTGGCGCATATTGCATTCCCAGCATAAGCGGCAGCATCAGGTCTCCGGCTTTAGACCACTCAGCTTTCATATCGGGCGCCTGGCGTGTACGGTTTCGGTTCGCATGGCTTCTCGGCTTGCTGGTATCGGCGCCTGTCGTAGCCATTGTCGCAACGATTTCACCGTCAATCGAGAAGCTTGTGTCAAAATTTAAAAGCGTACTCGTTTCTGTTGCCTCAAAAGAACGTAACTGCGAACTAATTTTCATTACAATTTTCGGGTCTATAGGCACAGGTTTTAAAATATCTGTCCTGTTCTTTCTATGGAGAACCCCGAACGGTCGAAATGGGAAAGCGTCATCAACGCCGATCATGAGCATAACAGGGTAAGCCAAGCGAAAAAAATAATTTGGAGGCAGAGTTCCTGTTTCTGTGCGATGGCCTGTTATTTCTGAAAATTTCTCAACATTTTCTGGATCAATAGGAACTTCATGAGCAGCAAGGGGAAGGTCGATATCAGAGGATATCAGCGCTTCAGGGTCGCGTCGTTGCGCCATAATCGCTTTCATAAAGATAGCGGCGATATGCTGTTTGTGAACAGTTCTTGTAGGTTCCTTCATGGCCACAAACGTCATATCGTCCTCCTCTGTTATCTTTTATGTTTTATTGAGTCTGCTTAAGGAAAATATCGGAAGGTGTCAACAGCCGCGGTTTTCATGATATTCCTTCGCAGGTGCATCACATTTCGCCTCTTTACGGGAAAAAAACACGCTGCTAAGGATGCCAGTTATAAAAATTAAAAAACATGCATGGGATGGATGAGTATGCTTGCCCCCGCCACGAAAACAGCCAAAGACAATCTTGCCTATGTCCGCGGGCCGGATTTCGACGTTCCCGACCTGACGCTGGTCGAAGCGTTCCAGAGAATCGCGCATGCGCCGACGCGGCGGAACGAGGAAGCGCTGATCTTTCCCGGAAAGGTCATGGACCGCCGCTGGACGTACGACGACGTGGACAGGATTTCGGACGAGGTCGCCGCCGGATTCCAGAAACGGGGGATGAAGCCGGGCGACCGCGTCGCGCTGTTCATGCCCAGCACGCCCTACGACGCTTTTCTGACGCTTGGCGTGCTGAAAGCCGGAGGGGTTGTCGTGAACATCATGCTGTCCTCCAAGAAAGACAGGGAAAGCAAGCCGATGATGGTGGCGCAGCGCGTGCATGACGCGATCCTCGCGACCGAACCGGATTATCTCGCGACCTTCGACGTCTACGATTTCGTCGATATCTGCCAGACGGCCATCCAGGGGACGAAAATAAAAAACCTGATTTCCTGCTCATTGACAGCCTTGCTGCAGCCCCCGGAAGCTTTGGCTTACAGGTTGCGGGAATCCAAGCAGATTCATGGCTGGACCGCCAAATGGAAGCAACGCATCAAACACAACCTGACGCGGGACAGCCTGCGGCAGAGGCTGGACGATTTCCGCGAATGGCGCGCGGATAAGGCCGCAGCCCTTAAAGAAACCACGAAAAAAACGGCCATCTGGATTTTATATTCCCGCATGGACCCCAACTATTTCGGTAACGTTCGCGGGCCGCAGATAAAGGCCGAGTCGGCGCTGACCGTGCGGGAACAAGATATCCGCCCCGCGGGCGCGCTGCCGCTTTCGGCGGGGGCCTGGAACGACAGGACGATCCGGTTTCGCGACCTGCTGGCCAAGGGCGGGAAGCCCGAGCCCGTGCCGCGCGATCCGCAGGGTCTGGCGCTTCTGCAGCCGACCAGCGGCACCAGCGGCAGTACCCAATGGGTGATGCTGAGCCATCGCAATATTGTGTGCAACGCCCTGCAGGCAACACAGCATTTTTCGTGGCTTGACATCGACCACACGCAAACGCCGCGCGAGACCATGCTGAACTTCCTGCCGAAACGGCATATCTTGCCCTCGACGATGGGCTTGTGGTTTCCGTTTCTAAACGGATCGCTTCTGCTCGATATTGCCGACCCGTACGACACCAGCGCCATCGCGCGGGCTGTCACGCGCTACAAACCGACCATGATGCTGTCCATACCGCCCTGGCACAGCCGTATGCTGCAGAATCCGAATGCGTCCCTGCACGACTGGTCTTCCCTTAAGGCCGTCATCCCCGGCGGCGCGCCGCTATGGGACGGGTTAAGAGAAGAATTCGAAACATGCGTTCGCCGGCCCGGTCTTATGATGCCGGGATACGGCATGACGGAATTCGGCCCCGTCGGCACGTCGAACAACGATCCCGACGATAACGACCCCACCACCGTGGGATACCCGTTCCCCGGAACGGAAATCCGGATCATGGACAATAACGATCCGGACCGCATCCTGAACCGGGGGGAAATCGGCCTGATCCAGATGCGCGGGCCGCAGCGGGCGATGGGATATTACAACGACCCCGAGGCGACGGCGAACGTCTTCCTGGAAGACGGCTGGCTGAACACCGGCGACCTGGGTTTTATCGATAGAAGCGGAAAGCTGGCCGTGACGGGGCGGATAAAGCGCGTCGTGAAGGTCAACGCCCAGAACGTTTCCGCCGAGGATGTTGAAAAAGCGCTGGGGAACCATCCCCATGTCAGCCTGTGCGCGGCGGTCGGAGTGCTGGACCGGGAAAGCGGGGAGGCCATTCTGGCGGTGGTCCAGCTGAAGCCGGGCGCGCCTTCCGACGTCACACCTGATTCGATCCGGAATTTCCTGACGGTCCAGGGCCTGGACAGCAAGATAATTCCCAAATACATCGAGCTGGGTGAGATCAACGTCGGCGCGTCGGGAAAACCCGACTGGTTTCCGATCCAGGAACAACGCAGGGATTCGTTCATAGCCGCGCCGACGGCAAGCTCGCCCGCAGCGCCGACACCGGTTTAAGACAGGGAGATTTAAAACCATGTATTCACTCGCAAAGACCGATCCCGACCATACGCCCGTCCTCGTCCAGGGCGGGGGATGGCGCACAGCCTTCACCAGAGCGGCGCGGGGCGACAGGCCCGGCCAGCTGAGCGGCCTGCCGTCCGACGACCTGGCCGTCCTTGTGATCAACAATATCATCGACACCACCGGAATCGACCCGGCCCATATCGAAGCCGTCCTGATGGGATGCGCGTTTCCGGAAGGACCGAACGGGCTGAACGTCGCGCACATGCTGTCGCGGCACAGATACTCCCTTCTGCCTGAAACGGCCGGCGGAACGACCGTCAACAAGTTCTGCGGATCGTCCATGCAGACGATCCATGACGCCGCGGCCGCCATCGCAAGCCCTCTGACAGGCTATGATCATCCCGTCTATATCGCCGGCGGGATGGAGGACATGAGCAGCAATCCGAATATGATGGGCGGACGGCCCTCTTTAAATCCCCATGTCAAAAGCAACGTTCCCCGCACCAGCCTGGACATGCTGTTCACAGGGGAAAACCTTGCGGAACTCTATAGCATTTCACGGGCGGAACAGGACGCTTTCGCCCTTCGTTCCCAGATGAACGCCGCCAAGGCCGAAAAAGACAACTGGACCGCGGGGGAGATCGTGCCGGTCGCGGTCGCGAGAAAGGAGAACGGCAGGGAATACGTCCGCTTCGACACCATGCCCGTTCCCGCCCATCGTTTTGTCATAGAGGATGACAGCATCCAGTCTTATGACAGCGAAGCGGATGGCCTGGCTCAGCTGGCGCAGATGCGCCCGGTAAAGAAAGGCTTCAGCATAACGGCGGCCACCGCCGCGCCCACCGCCGACGGAGTCAGCGCGGTCATGGTGACGTCCGAGGCCTATGCCCTGCGTAACGGCCTGCCGATCCTGGCGCGTATCCTGGCCTGCGCTCAAAGCGGCTGCGCCCCTGAAATCATGGGGATCGGTCCGGTCGAGTCCACCAGAAAAGTGGTTCGCGCCTCGGGCATACCCCTGATCCACGCGCTGGAACTCAACGAGGCCTTCGCGCCCCAGAGCCTGGCGGTTCTGAAAGAGTTCAACCGGCAGGGCATACCGTTCGACATGGACGGCGTGAATATGCATGGCGGCGCCCTGGCGCGCAACCATCCGCTCGGCGCAACCGGCGCGCGTATTGTCATGACTCTTGCGCGGACCCTGGCGGAATCGGCAGGGAAACCCAAGGAACTGAACTACGGCGTCGCCACGATGTGTATCGGCCTGGGGCAGGGCATCGCCACGGCGCTCGAACGCGGCACGATACCCAGAGCGCCGGTATAAAACGGAGATATAATAATGGCGATCACAGCGGCAGGGACAGTCAGGTCATCATTTGCCAACGGGGCGGGACAGCCGTCACGCGCTTCGTTCCGAACGGCCGCCGTACTCGGTTCCGGCCCACTCGGGGTCGGCATTGCCGCGCATTGCGCCAACGCGGGCATGCGGGTCAAGCTGCTGGACCTGAAAGCCGAGGATGCGAATAAAGCCGTCGAGCGCCTGCGCAGGGGATCCACGACGGCGGGCCTGAGCCAGAATCCCCTGAACGCCGGGTTCTATCTTCCGTCCTTCGCCGAGCGGATCGAGACCGGATCGTCGCTGACCGACATGGCGATGATCGCCGACGCCGACTTCATCCAGGAAGCGGTAACGGAAAAGCTTCCGGTCAAAATCCTGGTTGTTTCCGATATCATCCGGCACTGCAAGCAGGGTGCCTATATCTGCACAAACACGTCGTCCATTCCCCTGAAACAGATCCTTGACGGTTTGCCGGAGGATGTCAGGGAGGAAGCGCGGCGTAAAAAACTGACCTTCGCGGTGTTCCACTGGTTCAACCCGCCCCGCATGCTGCGCCTGGTCGAAATCGTGCCGGCGGAAGGCAGCAGCCCGAAAAAAATCGAAAACCTGTGCGCCTTCGCGCGCGACACCCTCGGCAAATCGCCGCAGGTCTGTAAAGACAACCCGGGTTTTCTGGCCAATCTGGTCGGCACCTATGCGCTGAAGCAGATCCTGAATTTCGCAATCGACAACGCCATGCGCCCGGAAGACGTGGACGCGGTGCTGAACGTCAATGCCGGCTTCGGCAACATGGGGCCGACATCGGTGCTCGACCTGGTGGGCCTGGACATCGCCCGTTCGGTCGTGCAGAGCCTCCTGGCAAAACTTCCGCTTTACGAAGCCTCGCCCGAGCATGCCGAGGAGATGCGCCGGGCCGCGCAGATGTTCGTGGACGCCGGGGCCGACCTTCCGCTTCTCGACGCCATGATCGAGCAGGGACGCCTGGGACGGAAGACGGAAGACGGCGCGGGCTTCAACCGCATGGCCGAGGTCAAGGACGATTCCGGCGCTACGATCGAAAAGAAAAGGCAGGTCGCAGACTTCGTGACCGGTGAGTATCGCGATAGAGAATCCAGCAAGCTCGACAGCGCGAGGGCCGGCAGGACATCGCTGCGCGCCGTCCTGGAAACGGACGATATCGGCGGACGCCTTGCGTGGCATGTTCTGAAGAATCTGTCTGTCTATGCATCGCTCGTTACGCCGGAGGTCTCCACGGGAATCGACCAGATGGATACCGCCATGCGCGACGGTTATGACTGGAAACGGGGGCCGTTTGAAAACATCGACGCGCTGGGCGACGATCTGCAGACCGGGCCGGACTACCTGATCGGCCGCCTGGAGCGGGAAGGCGTAGAGATTCCGCCGTTCCTGCGGATGGCGGCCGGGCGCAGTTTCTACCGCACCGAAAACAACGTCAAACAGGCGCTCGGGTTCGACGGGGAATATCACGACCTGCCGAAAAAACCCGGCGTTCTCGATCTGCAGGATATCAAGAACACGTCCGAACCGATCGAAGGCCGACAAAACGACTATGCATCGCTGTGGGATATCGGCGACGGCGTGATCTGCGTGGAACTGCACGGCCCGGGCAATTCCCTGATGACCGACACCATGGACATTCTGAACGCCGCCATGGACATCATCGAGCGTGGCGACGGACGATACAACGCGATGGTGATTTATGCCGAAGACAAGTTCGGTGTGGGCGCCAATCTGGCGCTGGTGTCGATCATGGCGAACACGGCGACCGACGACTCGCTGCAAGCCATCGACGACGCGCTTTATACCGGGCAGATGACGCTGGACCGGATGCAGAAAAGCAAGATTCCGGTCGTCGGGGCGCCTAAGGGCCTCGCGTTTGGCGGCGCGTGCGAGGTGCTGTTGCATTGCGATCAGATAGTTGCCGATCCCGAACTTCATGCAGGCCAGGTCGAGGTCGGCGTTGCCGTCGTGCCCGCCTGGGGCGGCTGCAAGGAATTGCTCCGCCGTCATATCGCCCATGCGGCCCTGAGCGACGATATAGACTCTCCGGAACTCAGGGCCTTTACTGCGGCCGCCACGCCGCTGGTCTCCTCCTCCGCCCATGACGCGCAGAGAAACCGTATCCTCAATCCGGACGACATCATCGTGATGAACCGGGACAATCTTCTTGCCCGGGCCAAACAGGCCGCGCTGGATATGGTGCCCGGTTATAAGCCGCCGGAGCCGGTGACGTTCCGGCTGGGCGGAGAGAGGCGCAGGACGCTTCTGGACGCGGGCGTGGACGGGTTTGATCGCGAAGGACGGGCGACATGGGGCGACGTGACCGTCCTGTACCTGCTGGCCGAGGTGATGAGCGGCGGCGACACCTATGAAGGCATCGCACTGACCGAATACGACATCCTGGCACTGGAACGGCGCGCCTTCATGACGGCTGTCACCACGGACGGCACAGCGGTGGCGCGGATGCGTCATATCCTCGTCACAGGCAAGCCGCTGCGGGAAGAACCGCTGGACGAGGAGGACGGCGTTACGACCGACGATCTGCGCGCGCAGATCGATTATTACGACACCAAGCCGCGCCTGCCCGGTAACCCGTTTCTGAAGACCGCCGTCCAGGAAACGGCCATGCCGGCAAAGGTCGGCCCCGATCTCCGTTCAATGTCGCGGGACGAATTGTTCAGGTATCTCGTCCAGCTTGTGAGGGAGGACGAATGGCGCCCGCAGCCGCCGCAGGTCAGCCTGACAGACACATATAATGATGTTGCCGACGACACCAACGCCTATCTGGCGAAAACCCTGCCGAGCCTCAGGACACTGGCCCTGGGGAAAGATAATAAGGCCGTGCTTGAAATGGTCGAGGGAATCCTGCGCAAGAAAGTCGGGATCGCCCAGGAAAAAATAGCGGCGAATGACGGCGACCCTGACAAGCGACGGGCGCAGATCGCCATGTACAATCATCACACGGACATGATCGCGGACCTGCGCCGCGGCCTGGGTTAAAGGGAGAGTACGATGCCGGATTACGTTCCGCCGCTGAGGGATATCGATACCGTCATGAACGCCATGCTGGGGGCAGGGGATCTCGCACGCCTGGCGGGATGCGGCGATTATGACTGGGATACGATGCGCGCGACCCTCGATACGGCCGCGCGGTTCGCCGTGGATGTCGCCTTGCCCCTGAACGCCATCGGGGACAAGGGCTGCGTTTATGACATCACGGCCAAATCCGTGAAAACCCCTGAAGGTTTCAGAGAAGCGTTCCGGCGGTTCGCCGATGACGGCTTTATCGGCCTCGCGGGCAATCCGCTCTATGGCGGCGGCGGCGCCCCGCATCTTCTCGATACGGCGGTCACGGAACTGTTCACGGCGTCCAATTTTTCTTTTTCCACTTATCCCGGGCTTAGCGGCGGCCATGCGCGGGCCGTAAACCGGTATGCAACGGAGCGGCACAGGGCACTGGTACTGCCCCGCCTTTATGCCGGGCTTGATACGGGGACAATGTGCCTGACGGAAGGAGACGCCGGATCCGACCTTGCACGCATCCGGGCCATGGCGACCCCGGTCGGCAATGGCCTGTATGCGATCGACGCGCTCAAGATTTTCATCAGCTGCGGCGAGCATGACCTGACCGAGCAGAAATGGCATCTGATCCTGGCGCGGATGCCGGACGCGCCGCCCGGCATAAAGGGGATCAGCCTGTTCAGCGTCCCGAAATTCATGCCCGGCGACAGCGGCGAGCCCGACCCGCAGGCGTTCAACCACGTGACCTGCGAACATTTGTGGCACAAATTGGGAATCAACGGCTCCGCCACCACGACGCTGGCGTTTAATAACGCGGCGGGCTGGCTGGTGGGTGAGCCGCATAAGGGCATGGCCGCCATGTTCGAGATGATGAACGACGCCCGGATCAAAGTGGCCTTACAGGGGCTGGGTCTTGCGGAAAGGGCGTACCAGGCCGCTTTGCTCTACGCCAGCCAGCGTATCCAGGGCGCACGGATTTCCGAGGCGAGAGACCCCAAGGCGGCGCGCGTCGCCATTATCGAACATGCCAATAAACGCGGCGACCTTATGGACATGGCCTGCCAGATCCAGGGCGCGCGGGCGATGATCTATCACACCGCGCTTCACCAGGATCTGGCCGAGCATGGCCCCAAGGCGTTCCGGAACAGCGCGAACGAATATGTCGCCCTGATGACATCCGTCCTGAAATCCCTGACAACGGATCTGAGCGTCGAAATCGCCCTGAAAGCGATGGAGATGCATGGCGGCGCCGGATATATCACGGAGACGGGCGTCGAGCAGTTCCTGCGCGACGCGGAGATCGGCAAGACCTACGAAGGCAGCAACGATATTCAGGCGATGAGCTTCGTTCTGCGGCAAGTTCTCGATCCCAAGGATTTTCTGTACCGGATCGGCATAGAACTGCGCGGATTCCGGCGGGAAATCATCAATGCGCGCCTGCAGGGCCGGCATCCGGACGAGGTCTCGAAGCTTGAGCGGGCCCGCGCCGCCGTCGGCGCGCTCGCCGGCGGCGACCTGATCGGCAAGGGGCTTTCCCAACAGCATGACGAGCTTCTGGCCGATTCCAAGCCGTTCCTCGATATGTTCGGCGCCATGACGATGGGGCGGATGTGGCTGAAGATGATGAACGCGGCGCAGGACCGCCTTGAAGCGGACCCGGACATGGACGGACCCACCCAGCGATATCTGCAGGGCCAACTTACCCTCGGCCGCCATTATATCCATCGGATCATGGCGCCGAAATGCGGCCTTGGGACCTTGGTGGGCGCGCCTTCCCGCAGCATTCTCGACATGCGTTCCGCTGATATGGTTGCGGCATTGCAGGAGCATATGCTCGGCGACCAGCGGCCCGACCGCGTCATGCCGCGCGGATTCGAAGGAAAGCGGTTTATCCTGGAAGGCCTGAAACGCTGATCAGGCCGCCTTCGCGACGTCCCAGGCCGGCGCCCAATCCGGGTTGATCAGGCGGCCGTCGGGTCGGGCGAGGGCGTGGACGGCCTTCATTTCGTCACCGGTCAGTTCGAAATCGAAGATGTCGAAGTTGCTGCGCGCATGGTCCGCCTTCGCGGCCTTCGGGATGGCGGCGACGCGGTCTTGCTGGACCAGCCAGCGCAACGTGACCTGGGCCGGGCTTTTGCCGTATTTTTCGGCGAGCCGGCGGATCGCCGGGTCTTCCAGAACCTTACCCCGGGCCACGGGGGAGTAGGCGGTCAGGAACATGTCGTGGGAACGGACGAAATCCAGCACCGGCTTCTGGTTCAGATAGGGATGGTATTCGACCTGGTTGTTCGCGATGTTCACGCCGAGGTCGTCCGCGACTTCCTTCATCTGGGGCACGACGAAATTCGACACGCCGATCAGTTTCGCGAGGCCCTGGTTCTGAACATCGCATAAAGCCTGCATCTGTTCGTTCAGGCTGACGTCCTTGACCGGCCAGTGGATCAGGAGCAGGTCGACGTAATCCGTGCGCAGCTTGACGAGGCTGTCATTGACCGACATCTGCAGATCGCCCGCCCGGACATTGTCCATCCAGACCTTGGTGGTCAGGAAAATCTGGTCGCGCGGCAGGCCGATGTTACGGATCGCGTCGCCGACTTCTTCTTCATTCTGGTAAATCTGGGCGGTGTCGATATGGCGGTAGCCGATATCGAGCGCGGTTTCGACGCTTTTGACGCATTCCGCGCCCTGCAGTTTCCAGGTGCCGTAGCCGAGGGCCGGGATCTTGCGGTTCTGGACGGTGATGAATTGCATCGCGGGCGCTCCTGTTCTGTCTCTGTCGTCACCAATTTAAACGGATTTCGCCTCCGGGCAAGACCGGCTTGTCTTTATTGCGATATCGGGGCTTGGCAGGGCAGGGGCGGCGGAGTATCCTCATACGGTCGACTCTCGCGCTCCTGTTCGGGCTCTTTCATGGTACAACTCAGCCTTCCCAAGAATTCCAAGGTCACCAAAGGCACGTCCTTCGCCGCACCCGAAGGCGCGGACGACGTGCGGACGTTCAAAGTCTATCGCTGGGACCCGGAAGACGGCAAAAACCCACGCATGGACGAGTATCATCTCGATGCGAAGAAATGCGGGCACATGGTGCTCGACGCTCTGCTTTACATCAAGAACGAAGTCGACCCGACCCTGACCTTCCGCCGGTCGTGCCGCGAAGGGATATGCGGGTCGTGCTCGATGAACATCGACGGCACGAACACGCTGGCGTGCACCAAGCCGATCGCCGAGGTGAAGGGCGACGTGCGCGTGACGCCGCTGCCCCATATGCCGGTGCTGAAAGACCTGGTGCCCGACCTGACGCATATCTATGCCCAGTATGAATCCATCGAGCCGTGGATGAAGGCGGATTCGCCCGCGCCGACGCGCGAGCGTCTGCAATCGCCGGAAGACGCCGACGCCCTGAACGGCAAGGACGGCAAGGGGCCGGCGGGATGCATATTATGCTTCTGCTGCTCGACTTCGTGCCCCAGCTACTGGTGGAATTCAGGCAAGTTCCTGGGGCCTTCCGTCCTGATCCAGGCGTGGCGCTGGCTGACCGACAGCCGCGACGAGGCGAAAGGCGAACGACTCGATTTCCTGCAAGACCCATTCCGCCTGTTCCGGTGCCATACCATCATGAACTGCACAAAGACATGCCCCAAGGGACTGAATCCCGCGAAGGCAATCGGCGAAATCAAGAAGCGCCTGGCATCGCGCCAGGCCTGAAACATCCAAACTCAATGGGGGCTATAATGACCGGACCTGCCACACTCGATTTTCCCTTGATGACCGCTTTGCTGTCCGCCATCGCCGCCTGCGGCCTCGGCGTCTTTTGGTATCATCCCAAGGTGATGGGCGCGCGATGGATGGAGGCGCGCGGCAAGTCAACGGGCGAAATGCAGCCCCAGGCCAAAACGGTTATCTATACCTTCATGCTGTGGCTGGTTTCGGCGTGTTTCTATTCGTTCCTGGCGGAACTTCTGGGCGCCAACTCTGTGCCGGCCTTCATCAGCCTGTCCTGCCTGTTCTGGGTGGCGTTCGCCATGCCGCCGACACTGATGGGCGCGCTGTATACCGGGAACTCCCTGAACGCGGTCGCCATCGATTCAGGATACCAACTTGCGGGATATTACATCTTTGCGCTGGTGCATATATCGATGCAGGCGCTGGGCTGACACTCCGTTCACGGCTGTTCCAGCGGCTGTCCGTCCCACGGATCGATTTTCATCGACGTTTTGCATTCGGCCTTTTGCATCTGGATGTAATTTGACTCGGAGATGATCAGGACCTGGTCGCATGCCGACTGGCCCTGGACGGGAACAAGATCCGCGCCGCCCGCCTGTTCGTTGGGAATGGAAAGTTTTCCGCGCTCATGTGTGACGGTTTTCAAGGTGGCGCGTTTTCCATTGGCTGAAATATCGACCGCCTGGATATCGAGCGTGCTGGAATAATTCTGCATCGTGTCGCGGCCACCGACAATTCCTTCGATATATTGCGGTTTATTGAGAGAAATGGACGTATCCTTCGCGGGCCTGCCCGGCATTTCATAGTGCAGAGTGGTGGCGAAGCGTCCGTCCTCCGCCAGATGATTGTCAAACCATGCGGTCATATCCTCGAGCGTCATATCGCCCTGGCCGTTCGCCATCTGCTCAGCCTGTTCCAGAAAGGCGCGGATATTGTTCTGGTTCAGGCTGGCGGCGAAATCGTTGTGAACGATCAGGTCCGCGCGCGCCGGGGATGAAAGGAGGAAGACCGCCGTGATAAAAGCCGCGAAACCGAGGTTCATGATATTATCCGTCCTGTTTTGGTGCCGTCTGCCTATATGAACGTTCCTGCGCATGAAATGCCAGGGGTTTTCTGCGCGCTTATGCGCAGTCATGACCATGGTATGCATAAGGACGCCTATTGCGAACCGTCGGACTGAATGCTGGTGCTGCAGACCGCGCCGGCCATGCGGATCGTCCGGTCTTTCAGGATAATGTTCTGCTCGCAATAGGATATGCCGCGTACCGGCGTCATCACGGGCTCTCCCGTCCCGGCATCCACCTGCAGGCTGCCGCGTTCGACGCTCGATGTGATGACCTTCGCGTGCGTGGCGCCGTCTGCGATCTGTATATTTTCGATGCGGGTCGATTCCTCGTGATCCTTCATCGCCTTCAGGCCTTCGAGAACATGGCCGATATAATTTTTCTTATCGAATGCGAGGTCGCGCTCCTTTTCCGCCGCGTTCTCGATGTCGATCTGCACGGTGCTTTTGAATATGCTCCCGTCCTGTATATGCTTCATCAGATATTCGGCGATACCCAGCTGATCCATGCCTTCGCGGGTCCCGCTGGAGATCGCGGTTGATTCCTTGATGAACTGGCTGATATTTTCTTCAGTGAGGCGGTTCAGGGAGGAGTTACCCGACTGGCTCATGAACGTAACCGACAGAATCATGGCCAGAAACATATTGAATGCCGCCATGCCCATCAGTTCGAAACTCTTGCCGGTAAAAAGCATGACGCCGCTTCTGTTTAAATGAAATGTCCCCGTAGCCTTTCCATTATGCCGGGGGAAAAGTAAAAATAGAGTAATATTATGAAAATTTAATATAAAATGCCGTCTATTTTTTTTATTTATAATCAAGGTGTTATTATAGGCTAAGGCTTGGTGTGTTAAAGATATGCCCCTTGTTTCACGGGACAGGCAGGGTAATATGGGGGAAGCAACCCGTGAAAACGAGATCCCGCCCGTGCTGAAAATACGCGAACTGTCTTCCCCGAATTTCAACGAGCGGAAAGGCGAGGCCAAGCCTTCGTATCTCGTCCTGCATTATACAGGCACCGCGACGGGCCGGGACGCGGAAGACCATTATATGAACGCGAGCCCCGATCATCCGGGCGGACCGGTCAGCCCGCATTATATGGTCGACCTGGACGGCGCGGTGACGCGGTTCGTGGCGGAAGACAAACGCGCCTGGCATGCGGGCGTATCGAGATGGGACGGCCTGGACGATCTAAATTCCCTGTCCATCGGAGTCGAGATCGTCAATCCCGGACATGAATTCGGCTACAGGGTTTTTCCCGCGCAGCAGATGCTGGCCGTGGCCGGCCTGTGCCATGAAATCATCGCCCGCAACGGCATCCGCCCCGCCGACGTTCTCGCCCATTCCGATATCGCGCCGGACCGCAAGGCGGATCCGGGCGAACTGTTCGACTGGGCGTTGCTGGCGCGGCACGGCATCGGCGTCTGGCCGAAAGCGGAGACCCAGGATTACCAGGAATCGGGCCAGTGGGTCGGCAACGAAGACCTGATCCGCGCCGCTCTCGCCGAGGCCGGCTACGATGCGCGCGTCGAGGTGCCCACTCTTGTTACGGCATTTCAGCGCCATTATCAGCCAGAGGTCTTTCGTCAAGGCGGCGAAGCCGGCGAGGCGGGGCGCGAAACGCTGGCCAGGCTGCATCGCCTGCAAAGGCTGCGGCGCGCGTAAAACCTTGTGTCCGCGCGATAACTTTGCAATAGATCATCTTGCCAGAAGGACGGACGGCCGCTCTTTGCAAAAAGGGAGGAAAGTCCGGGCTTCATGGAAACACGGCGCCGGGTAACGCCCGGGGGGCGCGAGCCTACGGACCAGTGCAACAGAGAACAAACCGCCGATGGCCCTGGCGACAGGGATCAGGTAAGGGTGAAACGGTGCGGTAAGAGCGCACCGCGTTTCCGGTAACGGCAAACGGCACGGCAAACCCCGCCGGACGCAAGACCAAATAGGGGCCGCAGGAAGAGCTTGCCTCTTCAGGTGCGTTTCCGCATCGCGGCCCGGGTAGGTCGCTTGAGGCAGATGGCAACATCTGCCCCAGATGAATGGCCGTCTCCCGCGACGCTTCGGCTGCGCGGGAACAGAACCCGGCTTACAGGCTTTCTGGCATTCCTCTTTATTACGAAAGGCCGCCCGTTCAACCGGGCGGCCTTTCTTAACATTTTCAGAAATGTAAACGCCTGACGTCTTAAAAAGACGACGGTCGCCAGAGTTTATCGGCCATATCGACAAGCTGGCCAAAACGCGCGGTCTCTATCGCCGAGAACAGAAGCGTCCCCGTAAACAGCCCGCCATTAATCGCCAGAATCAACATGAGCAGGATAACCAGCATTGGCAGTCCTCCCCCATTACACACACATTTTCCCACACACTGTTGCACCGTAGTACGGATGCACCGTAGTACGGAGCAACGCATTTTCATTACCATAAAGGACTCATTTGCGCAACAAAATTTTCATAACGGAATCAGTGAAGAAATTTTGTGCTGTAGCCGGACGGTTTGCGGAGGCTTTATTCACGCTTCGGACCGTAAGATACGTCCATAGGAAACAAGCAAAATTCGATTTGTCCCCCATATCCATCCACAGCCTTTATGCCTGAAATTGCAGGAAAAAACTGTGACTACCTTTGGATAAATGCACTATTTGAAATTGACCGCCCATGAAATCCCATGGTATCCCATAAATATCCATTTCCGTTCGGGATCGTCCCGGTCGGATCGCACGACAACTCTCCGGCAGGGTGCATACAGTCCTCATGGCGCTGTTTCTCTCGACATTCCTGAACCGCATCGACCGGAAAGGACGCGTGTCCGTCCCGGCGAGCTTTCGCGCGGCCCTGGCCGGGCAGGCGTTTCAGGGGGTCGTTTTGTTCCGGTCGTCGAGCCATGCCTGCCTTGAGGGGTTCGGCATGAGTCTGATGGAAGAGATGAGCGGAAGGCTTGATGCGTTCGATCTGTTCTCCGCCGAGCAGGACGATCTGGCGACGGCGATCTTCGGCGACGCGATGCAGCTGCCGTTCGACGGCGAGGGGCGGATCGTCCTGCCGCCCGCGCTGATCGAGTTTTCCGGCCTCGGCGAGCAGGCGGCGTTCGTCGGCCTGGGCCGAAAATTCCAGATCTGGGACCCGGCCACATTCGAGAAGCGCAAGACCGAAGCGAGGGAACGGGTGAAAACCCAGGGACTGACTTTGCCGAAGGGGGTGGCGCCATGACAGGGGCCGCCCCGCATATTCCCGTGATGCTGAACGAAGTACTGGCCGGGTTGCGGCTGGCCGACGGCGAGGTCTGTGTCGACGGAACATTCGGCGCGGGGGGCTATACGGCGGCGATGCTGGAATCGGCGCGGTGCGTGGTGCTGGCCATCGACCAGGACCGGACGGCGCTGGAGCGTGGTGCGGCTCTGAAGGACAAATTCAGCGACAGGCTGCATCTTCTGCACGGCAATTTCGGCGACGCGGAGGCGTTGGTCCATGCGGCGGGGTTCAGGGAAATCGATGGGTTCGTGCTCGACCTCGGCGTGTCGTCGATGCAGATCGACCAGCCGGAACGCGGCTTTTCGTTTCGCCATGACGGGCCGCTCGACATGCGCATGAACCAGGGCGCGGGCGCGACCGCCGCGGATATCGTGAATACGTATGCGGAAGAGGATCTGGCCGACATCATTTTCCATTACGGTGAGGAGCGTCACGCGCGCAAAGTGGCGAAGGCGATCGCCGAGGCGCGCCGCGACAAGCCGTTCGCGCGGACGCTTGAGCTGGCGGAACTTGTGCGCGGCGTGGTGCCGAAATCCTATAAGGACAAAATAGATTCTGCCACGCGCACGTTTCAAGGGCTGCGCATCGCCGTCAACGGCGAGCTGGACGTTCTGCGCCGGGCGTTGCTGGCGGCGGAAGGCCTGCTGCGCGAAGACGGGCGGCTGGCGGTTGTGTCGTTCCATTCCCTGGAGGACACGCTGGTCAAGCGTTTCCTGATGGACCGCGCCGGGCGGGCCGGGGGCGGTTCGCGGTACCAGCCGGAAACGCAGACGCAGAGTCCCACATTCACGCTGTCGTCCGCCAAGGCGATCTTTCCGTCGGAAGAAGAAAGCAAAACCAACCCGCGCGCCCGTTCGGCGCGGCTGCGCGTCGCGGTGCGGACGGACGCGCCGGCGCGGCAGGATTTTCCACCGTTGAACCAATGGGGCGTGGCATGAAGGGCATAAGGCTTTCGACGGTCGTGACATGTGTGGCGGCCCTTTCGACCGGGGCTCTGCTGTTCAGCACATCGCAGAAGGTCCAGAAGGCAGAGCGCCAGATGGCGTCGCTGGAAAAACAGAAGGACAGCGAACAGGAGGCGATCCGCGTCCTGCGCGCCGAATGGGATTATCTGAACCGTCCCGACCGGCTTGAGGCGATGGCGACCCGGTTTCTGGGCATGAAGCAGCCGACACTGGCCGCCGTCACCGACGACCCTGACGCGATCCCCACGCCGATCCCGGCGGCCGTGCCGCCCGCGCCGGTTTTGCCGCCGCAGCCCGCCGTACTGCACGCCGCGGCCGCCGCGTCGCCGGAGCAGGAGCAGAAAAAATTCCAGGAGATGATGACCGCGCTGGGCGGCAAAGAGGGGCGGGAATGAAGCGCGCCCTGCCGTTTTTCCGCCGCACCATGAACATCACCGGCTGCAAGCGTTCGGCGCTGGAGGTAGCGCGCGGGCGTCTGGTACTTATGTCGGCGTTTTTCGCGCTGATCTATATCCTGGTCGCGGCGCGCCTGGTCGACCTCTCGCTGATCCAGGGCCAGCTGGCGGGGTTTACGCCGGAAGTGGCGGCTGCGCCGGAAGACAACGGGCCCGACAGCCCGAAAATGCGCGCGGACATTACGGACCGTAATGGCGTCCTGCTCGCGACGTCTCTGAAAACCGCATCGCTTTATGCTGACCCCGTGATGATTCCCCATCCCGAGCAGGTAGCGAGAGAACTGGTCGATACATTGCCTGGCCTGTCTTATAAAGACACGCTCGAAAAACTGCGGCGCAAATGCCGGTTCATATGGCTCCAGCGCAACCTGACGCCGGACGAGCAGTTCGCGGTGCTGAAGCTTGGCCATCCCGGCCTGAATTTCCGCACCGAATACCGCCGCATCTATCCGCAGGGCCCGCTGACGTCGCACATCGTCGGGTATACGGGGATGGACGGCGAAGGGCAGGGTGGTATAGAGCGCAGTTTCGACCCGCTACTGAAAAGCAGCACGACGCCGCTTCGCCTCACGCTCGATATCCGTCTCCAGCATATTCTGCGCAGAGAGATCATGCGCGCGAAAAAGGATTTTGACGGCAATGCCGGAACCGGCGTTATCCTCGACGTGTCGAACGGGGAAATCCTGGCATCCGTTTCTCTGCCGGATTTTGACCCGCAGAACCCAGGCGCGCCCAAAGATCCGCGCATGTTCAACATGATGACGCAGGGCTCTTACGAACTGGGCTCGACCTTCAAGATTTTCTCGACGGCGGCGCTTCTCGACAGCGGCAAGGCGCCGATCGGCCATATGTTCGACGCGACCAAGCCGTTGAAATCCGGCAGGCACACCATCCACGACTTCCACCCGGAAAACCGCTTTCTGACCATTCCTGAAGTGTTCATCCATTCGTCGAATATCGGCGCGGCGCAGATGGGCGAAATGGTCGGGGCCGAAGGCATGAAGAATTTCTTCGCCGACCTTGGCTTTGCCCAGCCGCTGCCGCTCGAAATTTCCGAAATCGGCAAGCCCCGCATGCCGTCGCCCTGGCGCGACATCGACACGCTGACCACCGCTTTCGGGCACGGCATCGCGGTCAGCCCATTGCAGATGGTGGCCGCTGCCGCCAGCATCGCGGGCGGCGGGACATTGGTAAGGCCGACCCTTATCCTCGACCGTTCGCGCCAGGCGCGGGACGGGCTGAAGACCGACGTGCGCATCGTCTCGCCGGAAACGTCGCATGAGATGCGCCAGCTGATGCGCATGGTCGTCACCGGAGGCACGGCGGAGAAGGCCGACGTGCCGGGGTACGATGTCGGCGGAAAAACCGGCACGGCCGACAAGGCTTCGGCGGGCGGATACGACCGCAAGCGCAAACTGTCGAGTTTCCTCGGGTTCTTTCCGATGGAAGCGCCGCGCTATGCCGTCTTCATCCTGATCGACGAGCCGAAGCCGAACAAAACGAGTTATGGCTACGCCACCGGTGGCTGGGTCGGCGCGCCCGCGGTCGGCAAGGTGATCGCCGCGATGGCGCCGCTGCTCGGCCTGCCCCCGGTCGCGGAAAAAGAACAGCCGGATATCGCGGCCTCGCTCGCCCGCTACGTGCATGACGAGAAGAAGGGGAGCAAGCCCGTTGCGTCTTACTGACCTCATCCCTGCCTATCACGGGCAGCACAACCCGGTCATCGCCGGGCTGGCTTCGGACAGCCGCAAGGTGCAGCCGGGATTCCTGTTCGCGGCCCTGCCGGGCGTGAAGCAGGACGGCAAGACCTATATCGACGAGGCTGTCCGCAACGGTGCTGTCGCCGTCCTGACCGACGGTCGCGCGTCCGTCGACGGGGCGGTGGCGGCGGTCTCGGACAACCCCCGTCTGTCGCTCGCCCTCGCGGCTTCGCGTTTTTACGGGAAACAGCCGGCATTCGCCGCCGCCGTCACGGGCACCAACGGCAAGACCTCGGTGGCGCATTTCGCGCGCCAGCTCTGGCAGAACAACGGGCTGAAAGCCGCCAGCATCGGAACCCTCGGGATCCATGGGCCGGACATCGAGCGTTCCGGCACCCTGACCACGCCGCTGACCCTTGAACTGCACGCCGAGCTGGCGGAACTCGCCGAGATCGGAGTGACGCATCTGGCGATGGAGGCGTCGAGCCACGGGCTGGAGCAATACCGGCTGGACGGCGTCGATATAAAGGCAGCGGGGTTCACCAACCTGACCCTAGACCATCTGGACTATCACGGCACGATGGACGCCTATCGCGAAGCCAAATTGCGCCTGTTCACGGACATCCTGAGGTCTGACGGCACCGCCGTCCTGAACGCCGACTCGCCCGATTACGAAGCCTTTCGCGACGCTGCGGGGGAGCGGCCGGTCATCGATTACGGATGGAAGGCTCAGGCGCTTAAAATTGAAAGGCTGACGCCGCTCCCGCACGGCCAGCGTATGGAATTCAGCGTCGAGGGAAGGCTGCATATCACCGAATTGCGGCTGGTCGGGGATTTTATGGCCATGAACGCGCTGTGCGCTCTCGGCTTTGCTATCGCGGGCGCCGGGGAAGATATGCACGCTATCCACAATTTCGCGCTCGGTTTGTCAGAACTGCGCGGCGTTCCCGGTCGTTTGCAGCTGATACCGGGTCATGAAAAGGGTGCGGTCTATGTCGATTATGCCCATACGCCCGACGCGCTGGACAACGTCCTGCGCGCGTTGAGGCCCCATACGCAAGGGCGGTTGCTGGCGGTTTTCGGCTGCGGCGGCGACCGCGACCGGAGCAAGCGTCCGCTGATGGGGCGCATCGCGCGACAGAAGGCGGACGTCGTCATCGTCACCGACGACAATCCCCGCAGCGAGGACCCTGCGACCATCCGAAAGCAGATTTTAGAGGGAGCCGGAGACGACGCGCTTGAAATCGGCGACAGGAAAACGGCCATCGCAGAAGCCATATCGATGATGGGCGAAGGGGACGTGCTGGTCATCGCCGGAAAAGGCCATGAGCAGGGGCAGGTTATCAACGGCAAGGTGCATCCGTTCAACGATGCCGGGGAGGCCGCGTCGGCCATCCTGGCCAACGCAGGCAAAAGACTCTGAAAGGGCTGAATCTATGACGAATATTTCGTCAAACACGATCTGGACATCGCAGGACGCCGACGCGGCGACGGGAGGCAAAAGCACGCATGACTGGAAAGCCAGCGGCCTTTCCATCGACAGCCGTTCCGTGCAGCCCGGCGACCTGTTCGTCGCCCTGGAAGGCGGGAAAAACGACGGTCACTCTTATGTCGCGGAGGCTCTTAAACGGGGGGCCGCGGCTGCGGTGGTTGCGCGCGTTCCCGACGGCCTGACGCAGGACGCGCCCCTGCTGGTCATTCCCGACACGCTGACGGCGCTCCAGGATCTTGGCCGCGCCGCACGGGCGCGGACGGGCGCGAAGATTGTCGCCGTCACAGGATCGGTCGGCAAGACCGGCACAAAGGAAATGCTGGCGGCGGCGTTCGGGGCGCTGGGCCAGACCCATGCGGCCAAGGCGTCGTTCAACAATCACTGGGGCGTGCCGTTCACCCTGGCGGGCATGCATGAGGGCACGGATTACGGGATCTTTGAAATCGGCATGAACCATGGCGGCGAAATCACCCCGCTGACCCTGCAGGTGCAGCCGGACATCGCCATCATCACAACCATCGCCCCCGCGCATCTCGAACATTTCGGGACTTTGGAAGCCATCGCCGACGCCAAGGCGGAAATTTTCGACGGGATGAAAGAAGGCGGCGTCGCTCTTCTCAATCGCGACAATGAGTTGTTCGCATATCTTGAGGTAAAGGCGCAGGCAAAAGGTATAAAGATACTCTCCTTCGGCGAGCATAAGGACGCCGATTGCCGGATGACGGATTGCCTTGAAGCGGCGAACGGTTCGCGGCTGAAAGTGAATGTGATGGGTGAGGACATGGCGCTATCGCTCCAAATCCCGGGACGGCACATCGCCCGCAACGCGCTGTCCGTCCTGCTGGCCGTCAAGGTTTTGGGCGGCGATCTCAAGAAGGCGGGGCAGGCTTTGTCCCGGCTGGACGCTATCGCGGGCAGGGGAAGGCGCGAACTGATCGATATCGGCGACCCCGAAAACCCGGTGACGCTGATCGACGAAAGCTATAATGCGTCGCCCGAGGCGATGAAGGCGGCGTTCAAAGTTCTGGCGCTGATCGACCCTGGCCGCGGCGGGCGGCGGATCGCGGTGCTGGGGGATATGTACGAACTGGGTAAGGATTCCGGGCGGCTGCACGCCGATCTGGCCTTGCCTTTGCAGGCGGCGGGTGTTCAACTGGTCTACACGTCCGGGCCGCTGATGAAAAAGCTGTATGACAGCCTGCCCCAGGACAGGCGCGGCGCCCATGAAGACGATACGGTCAAGCTGGCCGAGATCGTGCCCGCCGTGCTGGTGCCGGGCGACGTGGTGATGGTCAAGGGGTCGAGGGGCCCTGGCGCGAAACCGAGGATGCAGGTCGTGGTGGAGGCATTAAGGGCTCTGCCCGCCAAAAGCAGGAAAAAGGAAAAGACCGGTAATGGGGTTTAGATTTCTGATGGCAACGGATCATCGCACGATGAACGGAGGCGAAGCGGATGCTGTATAATCTTCTCGCCCCGCTGGCCGACCACTTTATCCTTTTTAATCTATTTCGATACATAACGTTTCGTACCGGGTGCGCGATCATGACGGCGCTGGTCCTGTGTTTGTGCATGGGCAAGCCCATGATCCGGTGGCTGAAATCGAAACAGGGCAGCGCGACCAATATTCGGGAATATCTGGAAGAGACTCATTTAAAAAAGGCCGGGACGCCGACGATGGGCGGGCTGATGATCCTGATTTCCGTGACGGTCTCGACCCTGCTCTGGGCCGACCTGACCAACCAGTTCGTCTGGTATGCGCTTCTGGTCATGGTCGGGTACGGACTGATCGGTTTTGGCGACGACTACCTAAAGCTTACCAAAAAGAATTCCAAGGGGTTGCCCGGTAAACTTAAGCTGGCAGGGCAATGCGGCGTGGCCCTTGTCGCGACCATCGGCATCATGCACGGCTTGCCGGATTCCATCGCAACGTCCGTTGCCATTCCATTTTTCAAGTCCTTGTTTTTAAACCTGTCCTGGTTCTTCGTCCCGTGGGCTATGATCGTGATGGTAGGGGCGTCCAATGCCGTCAACCTGACCGACGGGCTCGACGGCCTCGCGACCGTGCCGGTGGCGATCGCCGCCGCCTGTTTCGGGCTGATCGCCTATCTGGTCGGCAACGCCGTCTATGCCACCTATCTGCATATTCCCAACGTGCCGGGAACGGGCGAACTGGCGATATTGTGCGGGGCGCTGGTCGGCGCGGCGATGGGTTTCCTGTGGTTCAACGCGCCGCCCGCGATGGTGTTCATGGGCGATACCGGATCGCTGGCCATGGGCGGCGTGCTGGGCGCGATGGCGGTCATAACGAAACACGAACTGGTGCTGGCGGTGATCGGCGGCCTGTTCGTGCTGGAGACGGTTTCCGTGATCGTCCAGGTGGCGTCGTTCAAGCTGACCGGCAAGCGCGTCTTCGCCATGGCGCCCCTGCACCATCACTACGAAAAGAAGGGATGGTCGGAACCAACGATCGTCATCAGGTTCTGGATCATCGCCGTGATCCTGGCGCTGATCGGATTATCGACTTTGAAGTTGAGATGACAGGCGATACCGACCTCATACGTCGCATAGACCTGACGGCTATCGATGAAAAAGCCTTTAAATGTCATGTCGCCGATTGCATCGTCCTGACGCATGACAATAAAATCCTGATGCAACAGCGGCCATCGAACTGGGGACGGTCCGCCGGATGCCTTACGGCTTTCGGCGGCCATATCGAGCCCGGTGAAACGCCTTTGCAGGCGCTTGTAAGGGAATTGAAAGAAGAACTGGGCGCGGACGTGCCACCGGAAGACGTCATCACTCTGGATGCGCTGACCGAAGCCATGACAGGCCATACCGAAATCGTCCACACCCATTTCTGGCATGACAAACGCGGCAGCGTCACGGGTTGTTATGAATGCGAAGCGGTCTATTACGACCGGATCGAAGGCGCACTGGCGCATCCGAAAATCATGGATTATGCTCGCTGGATGCTGCTGGAATGCAGGCGTAGGAAATTATTGGGTTAACTTTGAAAAAGCAGCTTCACAAAACTTCTCCATCTTCATCCCGGCTAAAGCCGGGACCCATGCGATGGTGCGACATCCGGGAACAGCTGTCTGAAAGCGAGACAGACAGTGCAGGGATCCCGGCTTTAGCCGGGATGACGACATATGATTAATGTATCGTCATTCACCGCGACGCTGCAGGGCAAGGCCGTGGCGGTTTACGGCCTCGGGATTTCGAACCTTGCCGCGATCGCGTCGCTGAAAGCCGCGGGGGCGACCGTTGCCGCGGGCGACGACAATCCGGAAAAACTGCAGGGTGCGCGGGACCTCGGCGCGGAAACGCCGCCCGGGTTCCTGCAGGAGGATTTTTCCCGTTATTCCTGTCTTGTCCTGGCGCCCGGCATACCGCTGCGGTACCCCGAACCCCATCCCGTGGTCCTGAAAGCGAAAGAAGCCGGGATCGAAATCATATGCGATCTGGAAATTCTCCACCGCTGCAATCACGGACGCACGACGATCGGCATCACCGGCACGAACGGAAAATCGACCACGACGGCCCTGACCGGTCACATCCTGAACGCCTGCGGCATTCCCGCGGCGGTGGGGGGAAATATAGGTAACGCGGCGCTCGGCCTCGATCTGCCGCCGGAAGGCGGGGCGTTCGTGCTGGAGCTTTCATCTTTTCAGCTCGATCTGTGCCCCAGCTTCACGCCGCATATCGCCGTCCACCTGAACCTGACGCCCGACCATATGGACCGGCACAATACGATGGAGGAATACGCGGCGTCGAAACTGCGCATCTTTCGCGGCCATGGCGAGGCGGTAATCGGCATCGACGACGAACCGTCGAAGGCGATGATGGCGACCGTTAAGGCGTCGGGCGACCGCGCCGTCTATCCACTGTCCGTCAAGACCAAAGCAGAAGGCGGCGTCCATGTCCAGGACGGCGGCGTGTTCGATTCCATGTTCGGGGCGGCGAAAGAAGTCTTCCGCCTCAACGTGTCCTCGCTGCCCGGTGTTCATAACCATCAGAATGCGGCGGCGGCGTATGCCGTGGCGCGGCTGCTGGAACGCGAGCCCGAGTCGATCTACGACGCGATGAAGACGTTTCCGGGACTACGCCACCGCCAGTTTCTCGTGCGCATTATAAACGGCGTCGCCTATGTTAATGATTCAAAAGCGACAAACGCCGACGCGACGGCGCGTGCCCTCGACTGTTACCGCACCATCTACTGGATCGTCGGCGGCAAACCCAAGGAAGGCGGGCTGGACGGGCTGGACGGGTATATGGACCGGGTGCGGCAGGCGTTCCTGATCGGCGAGGCGGCGGACGACTTCGCACAATGGCTCGATAAGCGGGGCGTGTCGTACAGCATGAGCCGGACGCTCGACCGCGCCGTCGCGGAGGCGCATCATCTGGCCCAGGCCGACCGGGGGCAACCCGGCGGGACGGGCACCGTCCTGCTGTCGCCCGCCTGCGCTTCCTATGACCAGTTCACCAATTTCGGCGAGCGCGGCGACGTGTTTACCGGGCTGGTCGAGGCTCTGGCGGAGGAGGGCGTATGACGGCGCTGTTTTCACGCACCGACCGCTCGGTCTTCGGGAAATGGTGGTGGACGGTCGACCGGGGGCTGCTGGCCGCCGCCGCCGCGCTGATCATTATCGGCATCATGCTGGTGACAAGCGCCAGCCCGTCGGTCGCGGAGCGGGTCAGCCGTTCGCACGATACATACATGTTCATCCGCAAGCATATGATTTTTCTTATTCCTTCGATCGTCTGCATGATCGGTATGTCGATGCTGTCGCCGCGCAACATCTGGCGCACCTGCGGCATCGTCCTGATCGGCTGCATCGGCGCGATGATCGCGGTGCTGTTCATCGGGGAGGAGATCAAGGGCGCGCGACGCTGGATCGATCTGTTCTTTTTCTCGTTCCAGCCGAGCGAATTCGCCAAACCCTGTTTCGCCGTCGCCGCCGCATGGCTGATCGCGCGGAAGAAGGATCATCCGTCGCAGCGTTTCCCGGCTTATCAGCTGGCGGGCGGATTGTTCGGCATCCTGCTGCTGCTGCTCATCGCGCAGCCGGATTTCGGAATGGCCTTCGTGCTGTCCTGCATGTTCGCGGCGGAACTGTTTCTGGCCGGCCTCCCGTGGCTGTGGGTCGGCAGCCTGTTCGTGCTGGGCGCTGCGGGGGTAGGCATGGCGTATCTGCTGCTGCCCCACGTCCACGACCGCATCGAGCGGTTCCTGCATCCGGACAGCGGCGATACCTACCAGGTGGACAAGGCGCTGGACGCGTTCCGGCATGGCGGCATCTTCGGCACCGGGCCGGGGCAGGGGGAGGTCAAGCTGGGCCTGCCCGACGCGCACGCGGATTTCGTGTTCGCGGTGGCGGGGGAAGAGTTCGGACTGTTCGCCTGCCTGCTGGTGGGGCTATACGGCTTCATCATCATGCGCGGCCTAAACAAGGCGATGGATTCGAACGACATGTTCGTGGTGCTGGCGGCGGGCGGGCTGCTGACGATGTTCGGCCTGCAGGCCTTCATCAACATGGGGTCGAGCGTCCATCTCCTGCCGGCCAAGGGCATGACCCTGCCGTTCATCAGCTATGGCGGGTCGTCGCTGATCGCGGTCGGGTTTGCGATGGGCATCATCCTGGCGCTGACGCGGCGGCAGGCGCAGACGGGCATCGCCAGGGGCAGCCGTTTTAACCGTCGCGGCGCCCAGAATTCTGTGTAATGATAGGACTTCCATGTCGATTCCTTCTTCAAGACTGATCCTTTTAAGCGCGGGCGGCACAGGCGGGCATATGTACCCGGCGGCGGCGCTGAGCCGCGACCTCCTGTCGCGCGGTTTCCAGGTCGAACTGGTGACGGACGTGCGGGGCGCGAAGTTCCGGCATATCTTCGGCGATATCGCCGTCCACGTCATCAATGCCGGGACGCTGGGCGCGGGCATCGTCGGCAAGATTCAGGGCATGAGCAAGCTGGGCCTGGGCATTATGCAGGCCCGCACGCTGCTGAAAAAACACAGGCCCGCGCTGGTCGTCGGGTTCGGCGGCTATCCGTCCGTGCCGGCCATTTACGCGGCGCAGCGCGCGGGCATCCCGACCGTCATCCATGAGCAGAACGCCATACTGGGCCGCGCCAATGTCTTCTTGGCCCCCCGGGCCGACCGAATCGCCCTGTCGATTTCCCATGTCGAGGGCGTCAGCGACGCCGACGCCGCCAAGATCGTCGTGACGGGAAACCCGGTGCGCGAAGAGATCGCCGCCCTCTGCACGCGGCCCTATCCGATCCTGCAGCCTGACGGGCCTTTGCGGTTGTTCGTGATGGGCGGGTCGCTCGGCGCGCATGTGCTGGCCGAGATCGTGCCGAAAGCGCTGGCCCGGCTGTCCTCCGCCCACCGCAACCGCCTGGACGTCGCGCAGCAATGCAGGCCGGAAGACCTGGAAGACGTCCGCGCCGCCTATAGCCGGGCGGGGATCAAGGCCCGGCTCGACAGTTTCTTCAACGACGTGCCGGACATCCTGTCGCAGTGCCACCTGGTGATCTGCCGCTCCGGCGCGTCGACCGTGGCAGAGATCGCGGCGGCGGGCCGACCGGCGATTTTCGTGCCCGCGCCCTATCACGGCGACCAGCAGCAGAAAATGAACGCCGACGCCATCGCCGACGCCGGGGGCGCGTGGGTGATGACCCAGAACGGCTTCACCGAGGAGGCGCTCCTGGCCCGCATCGAGACCTTCCTGCAAAGCCCGCAGACCTTGTTCCGCGCGGCGGAAGCGGCGCGCAGCTGCGGCCGCCCGGACGCGGCACGGCGGCTCGGCAACCTCGTCACGGCGCTCGCCAGCGGGTGGGACAAGGAAGAGAATCAGGGCGTGGACCTGTCGTATATGCGGGATTCATAACGCGAAATTTGCGTCTTTATCCTCTTTTGTCTAAGAAGAAGCAAAGGACATATCATGCGCTTCATGCCCCTTGATATCGGCACCCTGCATTTCGTCGGCATCGGCGGGATAGGGATGAGCGGGATCGCCGAGATCCTGCACACGATGGGCTATACCGTCCAGGGGTCGGATATCGCCGAGAGCGCCAACGTCCAGCGGCTCAAGGCCAAGGGCATTTTCGTCCATATCGGGCATAAGGCCGAAAACCTGAACGACGCCGGAGGCAAGCCGGTCAACGTCGTGGTCGTGTCCTCCGCCATCAGGCCCGGCAACCCTGAACTGCAGGAAGCGCGGGCGCTGAAGCTGCCGGTCGTGCGGCGGGCGGAGATGCTGGCGGAGCTGATGCGCCTGAAATGGGCGGTCGCCATCGGCGGCACGCACGGGAAGACCACCACCACCACCATGATCGGCGCGATGCTGGAGGAGGGCGGGTTTGACCCGACCGTCATCAACGGCGGCATCGTCAACAAATACGGCACCAACACAAGGTTCGGCCAGAGCGACTGGATGGTGGTGGAGGCGGACGAGAGCGATGGGACGTTTACCCGCCTGCCCGCGACGGTCGCCGTCGTCACCAATATCGACCCCGAGCATATGGACCATTACGGCAGCTTCGACGAGGTGCGCCAGGCGTACCGCCAGTATGTCGAGAATATCCCGTTTTACGGCTTCGCAGTGATGTGCACCGACCACCCGGAGGTGCAGGCGCTGGTGTCACAGATTCAGGACAGGCGGATCGTCACCTATGGCCTGAATCCGCAGGCCGACGTGCGGGCCGTCAACATCCGCGCCGATGCGGGCGGCAGCACGTATGACGTGGTGATTTCCTATGACAGCCACGACCTGACCCTGAAGGACGTGCGCCTGCCGATGCCGGGCCAGCATAACGTGCAAAACTCGCTGGCCGCCCTCGCCATCGCGCAGGAAATGAAAATGCCCGTGCCGCTGATGAAGGGCGCCCTGGCCGGATTCGGCGGGGTGAAGCGCCGCTTCACCAAAACGGGCGAGGCGGGCGGCATTACCGTGATTGACGATTACGGCCACCATCCGGTGGAGATCGCCGCCGTCCTGAAAGCCGCGCGGTCAGTCGTGGAGGGAACGGAAGGCCGCGTCATCGCGGTGATGCAGCCGCACAGGTATTCAAGGCTTTCCAGCCTGTTCGACCAGTTCTGCACCTGCTTCAACGACGCGGACGCCGTCATCGTCGCCGACGTCTACGCGGCGGGAGAAGAAGAAATAGAAGGCGCGGACAAGGCGCATCTGGCGGAAGGCATTCGCAGGCACGGTCACAAGGATGTCCAGGAACTGAGCCGGACGGAGGATTTAGCCACCATGATCGTGGACCTGGCGCGGCCCGGCGATTTCGTAATCTGCCTGGGGGCAGGGGATGTAACAAAATGGGCCTATGCCCTGCCGGAACAGGTGAAGTTCCTGCAACGAGAAACACAACAGAATAAAAAAGCTTGTAATTGATTTATGTAAAAATATAAAATAATTGCATGAGTAATCTAGGCATCACCGTATCCAATGCCGTGCGGGCGAAGTTTCCTGTGCTGGATTTCCTTGAAGGCGATGCTTATCCCCCTGTCGTCATTATCAGTGGCGCTGAACTTTCCTCGCCCGGCGAGAAGGTACCGCCGCCAGAACGGCAGGAGAGTTTCAAGAGGCATCTTGTAAACGCCGGTTTCCCGGAAGCTGATGCGGACAAGATTGCCAAACGTATTGTCGAAAATCTGAAGGAGGGCGACCTTACAAAGGTCGCGGTAACTTATACAGATTTGGAAGCCCCAGAGGCGGGATCCATCATCATTATGAATGGCTTTGCGGATAAAGAGGACCTGATATATCGGACAACGGGAAAAAGAGGGCTGAAGCTAGACCTCCCAGGAGATATTGAAGACTATAATAATTTTGCCCTGTTGCATGAACTGGCGCATTCAAGAAAGCCAACTGAACAAAATGGCGAGCGCTATGCCGATGAAGCCGCAGCAAAAGAATATCTGAATCTATACCTGCAGGGGAAACAGGAAAATCCAGACGTTCCCTACGCTTTCCGCGCTTTGCGCATTCTGGCTGCGGTGGAAGCCCCTCTGGGGACATGGGGGGAACATCCGCCAGCTATTTTTTCGGTTTTTCCAGGCGAAAAACCGAATGGCTTGAAGGGGAATGATTTCGAAGGAGAAGCATCGAAGGCATTAACGAAAATCGCTTTTGAGGTAGGCAAAGGTCTCATAAGCGATGACGATGCCTATAGCGCCTCCGTGGGCAGGCTGTTGACCAAGATGACGACCGATACGAAGTTTATAGAAAAATACGGCATTCTTAACCCTGGAATGGAGTCTAAGGTAAGGAAAGCCCTAGATGAAAAAGATATTGATTCTCTAAAACGATTTGTCTCCCTTCTTCCTGAAGAATTACAGAAAAAGATGCAGGCGAGCATTTCCATGTCGTACGGCATGGAAGGGTATCGCGCAATGTCTGAACAACCTGAATTGAGATATATTCATGCCAAGAAACTGCTGGAAGAAGGCGCATTTGACAGCCCCGCCCAGAAAATTTTTATCGAAAGGTTTCTGGATACTGCTCAAAGATATGCGGCAGATTATTATAAGGTTCCACAGGAAGAACGTAAATCTCCCACCCCTTACGCCGATGGAGAAATATCACTGGCAGAGTTAAACAGCGAATCTTTGGGTAAAGCAGGTCCGGCACCTCAAGCCCGCGAGTCCCCCGCCGTAGCCGCCCCGTGAAAAGGATTGCCTGACTTAAAGCTCCAGCCTAAGCTTTAAAATAAATCAATTGTTGAAACCGTCATGGGTGCGGTTTTCGTAGCGGAGGGTATTGTTGCCCTGATTGTCCTCGCCCATGGCATACGTACCCTTGCGCTCGGGATCGGGGATGAAGTCTTCTTCATCGCTGCCGTAGCGGTAGGGCGGATCATAGCTTTTCGTGACCGTTGTCGTTGTCACGGTGGCAGGGGACGGTTCGTAGGTGGACGTCGTCTGCTCCACGACCACGCCGCCGTTGGGATCGGTTGTATAGCTGCGGGATACATAGGTTTCCGCTTTTGCAGCCGAAATAGACAGGACTGAACATGCCACTGTCCCGGCCAGAATAAACATGCGTGAAGGGCTCATAATGATCTCCTTGTTTTTACAGAATGTATAAATAGCCAAACCTCCAATGCTTGAAGCGTTCGAAAGGTTCAGATGTAAATTATGAATTTTGTTGATTTCCTGATGATTTAAGGTTGACTGGAAAGCCGTTGAAACCCCGGTTCCCGTCTTGATCATATGCCCTTGCCGTCCGCCACCGACCTGACCGACCTTCTGCCGCCCGTCCGCGGGCGTTATACCGCCCAGGCCCCCCTCGGCGAAGTCGGCTGGTTCCGCACGGGGGGCAGGGCGGAGGTGTTGTTCAGACCCGCGGACCGAGAGGATTTGAGGGTTTTCCTGGCCGGATGCCCCGCCGATATTCCCGTGACCGTTCTGGGCGTTCTGTCCAACACCATCGTGCGCGACGGCGGCCTGCGCGGCGTCGTGATCCGCATGGGCCGCGATTTCGCAGACATGGAGGTACGGTCGGACTGCCGGATCCTGACGGGTGCGGCGGCGCTGGACGGCAACGTCGCCGCCTTCGCGGCGCGGATGGGGATCGAGGGGCTGGAATACCTGTCGGGCGTGCCGGGCACGATCGGCGGGGCGCTGCGCATGAACGCGGGTGCTTATGGCCGCGAGACGCGCGACGTGCTGGTCGAAGCGGAAGCGCTGGACCGTCAGGGCAACACCCACCGCCTGACGCCCGAAGGCATGGGCATGGCCTATCGCCATAATGCCGCGCCGGAGGACCTGATTTTCGTCAGCGCGCTTTTGAAGGGGGAAGCGGGCGACCAGGCGGAGATCGAGGCGCATATCCGCGCCATCAAGGAACGCCGTCAGGAGACGCAGCCGATCCGCGAACGCACCGGCGGGTCGACCTTCGCCAACCCGTCGCCGGAGCAGCTTGCGGCGGCGGGACTGCCGCCCGACACGAAGACGTGGCAGCTGATCGACCGCGCAGGCGGCAGGGGCCTGAAAGTCGGCGGGGCCATGATGTCGGACCTGCACTGCAATTTCATGCTCAATACCGGGACGGCGACGGCCCAGGATCTGGAACTGCTGGGCGAAGAAGTCAGGCGGCGCGTCATGGAGCATTCAGGCGTTCAATTACGCTGGGAAATAAAAAGAATCGGGACCGGTTATTCTTCCGACAGCAGCACACAATAATTTGTTGACATAATTTTACGACATCTGATAATTGTTGTTCATAATCAATCATGACGGGTTTTTATTCTGTGCCAGAACCTATTTTCATCACAGACAGTTATGAAGATGTCCATCGCGCCTTAACCGATGCAGCGGTCGAAGGCATTATATGGAAGGGCGCCGTTCCAGCCCCGGTCCTCAATTGCGTCACGGCATTCGATTTCGACCTCCTGTCTCCCGGCATCGCAAAAAATATCCAGCAGGGGCGGGATCTTTTCAAAAAAGAAACAGTGGCCATGACGTCGTTGCGTACTGTCTTTCCGCAGCTGGAGATTCTTGACCTGCATGTCCGGCACATCAAATCTCTGTTCCAAGATATGGCGGACGACGGGCCCCAGCCGTCAAGAAAAGGTCACGCCGAGTGCCATTTCGTCTCTCGCGACGAAACGATCATTCCAGCCCAGGTTCCCCATATAGATCTGCCGAAGAGCAAGCAATGGCTGGCTGGCTGGTTGAAGGGGCAATGGACAAACATGACCCCGGCGCATTATCCCAGCTTCAAGCTTGTCGCCGCACTGAACCTGGACAGCGGTCCTTCCACATCCATTATTCCAAGCGCGTTCAAAGGGCAGGAGGACGCGCAAGCCAGGTATCATTATCCCGACGCCGACATGAGCCGCGCCCAAACCGCGGAGCCGGGTGACATTACCGTTCTGAAAATGGGCGTTACCGTCCATTGTGCTCCTAAAAACACAGGACGCCGCTGGGTTCTGAATTATTAAATTATTCGCGTTTCAGTCCGATTAAAAAATCAGCTTTGTATGTTTTTTATGCAAAGATCCGCCTATACTTGGGAAAATTCTTTCACGGCACAGGAGATAGAATTGCCCAAAAAAGTCGCATTGCTGGTGGGTGGATGGTCGGCGGAACGGCAGGTTTCCCTGGACAAGGGCAAGGCGGTCGAGAAAGCTTTGCGCGAGGGCGGGTACGAGGTCGACGTCATCGACGTCAAGCAGGATCTCGCGGCGCTGGTCGAGGCGCTGGCGCCGAAACCCGACGCCGTCTTCAATAATCTTTACGGGCGCGGCGGCGAGGACGGGGAAATCCAGTCCGTCCTGGAGATTCTCGATATCCCCTATACGCATTCCAGCGTGGCGGCCTCGGCCATCGGCATGGACAAGATCCTGACCAAAAAACTGGCGGCGTCCGTCGGCGTCCGCACGTCGGAAGGCATCGCCGCCGCAAAGGCCGACGTGCTGGCCGAGCGGGTGATGCCGCGGCCCTACGTCGTGAAGCCCATCAACGAGGGGTCGAGCGTCGGCGTGCGGATCATCCTCGAAGGCGAAAACCAGATGCCGCTCGACGAAGCGACCTGGGCCTTCGGCGAACAAGTGCTGGTGGAAAAATACGTGCCGGGGCGCGAGATCCATGTCGCGGTGCTGGACGGCAAGGCCCAAGGCGTCACGGAGATCCTCTTTCCCGGCCGGTTCTTCGACTATGACGCCAAATACCATGACAAGCGCACGGAGCTGGTGACGCCCGCTGACGTGCCGGAAGAGGTCGCAAAAACGGCGATGCAGTACGCCGAGGCGGTTTTCGCCGTCCTGGGATGCCGGGGGCTTGCGCGCTGCGATCTGCGATATGACGATTCCAAACCCGGCGGAACGGGAGTATACTTCCTGGAGATCAATACCATGCCGGGATTGTCGCCTGGATCCATTGCCGTGATCCAGCCGGACCATAACGGGATGTCTTACGTCCAACTCGTCTCGCACCTGGTCGAAACCGCCACATGCCAAAGTCTGGAACAACGAAAAGCTCGATCCTCCGGCGCCGAAGCCGCGGAAAAGCGTCGCGCCTGAGCGGCCTCGCTCGCCGTTTCGGCAAGACGGGCCTTATGGTGCTCCTGCTGGGCGCGCTTGGGACGTGGGCCATGGCGAGCGGATTGCCCGGACGCGCGGGCGACGGCCTGTCGCGCGGTTTTTACGCGGTGACCGCCCGCGCCGGATTTACCGTCCAGAACATCATGGTCGAAGGCCGGATCCATACGGATCCCGCGGTCATATTGCAGGCGGTGGCTCTCAACCGCGGCGACCCGATTTTCGCGTTCAAGCCCGAGAAGGTGAAAGAAACGCTGGAACATGAATCGTGGATCAAAACGGTGAAGGTCGAGCGAAGGCTGCCCGATACGCTGTTTATCAGCCTGAACGAACGCAGGCCGGCCGCGTTGTGGCAGAACAAGGGAAAGCTGCGCCTCATCGATGACGAGGGCGCCGTGCTGACGGACCAGGCCCTCGAACGGTTCAGCTCCCTGCTGATCGTGGTGGGAGAGGACGCGCCGGGCCGGGTGGCGGCGCTGAACGATTTATTGAAGGGCGAGCCATCGCTGCGGACTCAGGTCGAGGCGGCGACGCTGGCCGGGGGACGGCGCTGGGACCTGCGGCTGAAAAACGGCATTACGGTGCGCCTGCCCGAAGACGATCCGGGGTTGGCTTTGAGCCGCCTCGCGAAGGCGCAAAGGACCGAAGGAATTCTGGACAAGGACCTAACGGCGGTTGACTTGCGGGACGGGGACCGTATCATCGTCGCCACCCGGCCCGGCGCGGCGCAAGCCTACACGGCGTCCTCAGGCACCGGTGACAATATATAATGAATTCATTTCTTCCCTCTCCAGAGACCCCATGAAGCATAAACCCAGACCCAAAGGCTCCGTCCTCGCCGCGCTCGATATCGGGTCCAGCAAGATCGCCTGTTTCATCGCCCGCATCGTGGATGACGAGGGGCGGTTCGAGGTGCTGGGCATCGGCCATCAGGCCTCGGCGGGTATCCTGAAAGGCACCGTGACCGACCTCAACGCCGCCGAGGCCGCGATCCGCCAGGCGGTGCATGCGGCGGAGAACATGGCCGCCGACGTCGTTAAAAGCTATCCCTTGCGGGAGGTGATCATCAACGTGCCGGGCGTGCACGTGAAATCCCAGGGATATTCGATCGGCGTCGACATGCATGGGCACGAAATCACCGAGAACGACATCCGCCGGGCGCTGGCCAAGGCCCAGGATCAGATCGTCGCGACGGATTGCGAACTGGTGCATTCCATCCCTTCAGGCTACGCCATCGACGGGCATCCGGGCATCAAGGATCCTATCGGCATGGTGGCCCAGCATATAGAAGTGGGCGTCCATCTGGTGACGGCGGATACGGGGGCGCTGCGCAACATGGCGACCTGCATCGGGCGCAGCCATCTGGACGTCGCGGCGCTGTGCCACGACGCCTATGCCGCGGGCCTTGCCTGCCTGGTCGAGGACGAGATGGACCTTGGCTGCACCGTCATCAATATGGGCGGCGGCGTGACATCCATGGCGGTGTTCCAGGGAGGATCCATGATCTGGTGCGACGCCATTCCCATCGGCGGGCAGCATGTCACGAACGATATTGCGCGCGGCCTCACCACATCGACCGCCAACGCCGAGCGCCTGAAGACCCTGTATGGCAGCGCGACCGCGTCGAGCGCTGACGAGAGCGAACTGATCGACGTGCCGCAGATCGGCGAGACCGACCATCTGGCCCCCAATCACGTGCCGCGCTCGATCATGATCGGCATTATTCAGCAGCGGCTGGAGGAAATCCTGGAGATCACGCGCGAGAAATTGAAAAACAGCGGGGTCAGCGCGGCGGCGGGCAGGCGGGTCGTCCTGACCGGAGGCGCGAGCCAGATGCCCGGCATGCGCGACCTTGCCCAGCACATCCTCGACAAGCAGGTGCGGCTCGGCAAGCTGATCCGTGTCAGCGGCCTGGCCGAAGCGGTCAGCGGGCCTGCCTTCGCGACCACGGCGGGGCTTCTGACCTATATCAGCGAACGCATGGATGAAATCCCGGGCGAGATCCTGGCGCAGATCGAACCGGGCTCCCTGTGGGAGAGGATAAGATTATGGGTGAGGGAGAATTGGTAGCCCCCTGCAAACAGATGAAAATTTCTGAATTTGTACACTTGAGCGCACCGATCGTCCCCTGATTCAGACTCCTCTTTCCGAATCGTTTGGCCTTTGCGACACTTTCGAAGTTCGAATCATCAGAATCACTTAGCCTTCACTTTTTGCAGCAAGCTTCAAAACAATGAAGAACGAAAACCGCCGGTTTTGCCGCCAAAACAGTGCCCGGATCTTTTCCCGGCACTGTTCATCCCTGGCTTCCTCTCATAGAATCGTTCCAGTCGCTCCACGGAGGGTCCCGTCATGATCAACATCAGAATGCATCATAAAGAGGTTCATAAATTGTCCCCTAAAATCATCGTAGTCGGCGTCGGTGGCGCTGGTGGTAACGCCGTCAACAATATGATCGGCTCGGGCCTCGACGGAATCGAGTTCCTTGTGTGCAACACGGACGCCCAGTCCCTCGGCAATTCGCTGTGCGACAGAAAGATGCAGCTCGGCGTTTCTGTCACGAGCGGTCTTGGCGCCGGCGCCCGCCCTGAAATCGGCCGCGAGGCGGCGGAAGAATCGCTCGAAGAGGTGATGCAGTATCTCGACGGCGCGAACATGGCCTTCATCACGGCGGGCATGGGCGGCGGCACCGGAACCGGCGCGGCCCCCGTCATCGCCAAGGCGGCGCGTGAAAAGGGCATCCTGACCGTCGGCGTCGTGACGAAGCCGTTCCACTTCGAAGGCACGTACCGCATGAAGATGGCGGAAGCGGGCATCGAGGAGATGCAGGATTACGTCGACACGCTGATCGTCATCCCGAACCAGAACCTGTTTCGCATCGCCAACGAAAAAACGACGTTCTCGGAAGCCTTCCGCATGGCGGACGGGGTCCTCCAGGCCGCCGTCCGCGGCGTGACCGACCTGATGGTCCGCCCTGGCGAGATCAACCTTGACTTCGCCGACATCCGCTCCGTCATGATGGAAATGGGCAAGGCGATGATGGGTACGGGCGAAGCATCGGGCGAGGACCGCGCCGAACACGCCGCCGAAGCCGCCATCAACAACCCGCTGCTGGACGACGTATCGCTGAAAGGCGCGCGCGGAGTCATCATCAACGTGACGGGCGGCCAGGACATCACGCTGTTCGAGGTCGACCAGGCCTGCAACCGCATCCGCGACGAAGTCGACCCGAACGCCAATATCATCGTCGGATCGTCGTTCGACTCCACGCTCGACGGCGTCATGCGCGTCTCCGTCGTCGCGACCGGCATCGATGCCGTCCAGGCGAAAGACCGCAAGGGGACTTCCGGTGCCCGGTCGTGGGTTGCCCCGGCCTCGCCGCTGCAGGATCGCAAGCTCGACCGCAGCCAGCCGAACGCCGAATCGGTGGCCCCTCGCCCTGTCGAGATGACGCCCGTTCAGGCCGCCGCCGCCCATTACCAGTCGATGGCGCCGGTGTCTTACCAGCAGAATTCGATGGCGCAGGCTTCCCAGGCCTATGCGTCCCGCAGCACGGCGGCGGTCTCCGCCGCCCGCAAGCTGGAGGAGCCGGAAACGGACATGTTCCAGGCGGGAATCGCCATGGTGGAGCCGATCGGAAAAAAGCCTGAGGCCGCTGCCGCGCCGGCCCCTGTCCTGCGCGGCGTCGTATACAATGAATCGTTCATCCCGCCTCAGGCGGTCGAGGTTCAGCGTGCTGCGGCATCGGCGAATTATGGCCCGCAATTCGGCCAGACCGACAACGGCCTTGCCGCCAGCCGCCAGCAGGCTTCCGACCCGTCCGTCACGACAACGGGCGCCGGTTTCCTGCGTCCTCCGGTCCCGGGAGCGGGAGCCCAGAAGCGCCGCACCACGTCGCTGTTCGACCGGATCACCGGCCGGGGGCAGGAAGACCAGGGCGGGGAGGGGACGACCGACGCCGTCTCGTCTTCATCCGAAACAGGCAGCGCCTCGGGCGGTTTCCATGCCTCCGGCCTGCGCGCCCGTACCGACCTTCAGCAGGGCAACCTTGCCATCGACGCGCCGTCGATCAAGGTCGACCAGTCCATCGACGATGAACTGGATATTCCTGCCTTTCTCCGTCGCCAAGCCAACTAGCCGTCACGGCCTGTTGACTTCCTTAAAGGGTCTGCTTCGGCAGACCCTCTTTTTTTAAAGCTTTTTGCAGGCTGGCCTTAATTCTTTGTCATTTCGAGCGAAGCGAGGAATCCGCAATCATGCGTCAGTCTGGAACCGTGTATCCCTTGCTTCGCTCGGGATGACGAAATCTGTTGTTTCTCCGCGTATCGTCTGTTTCTGAAGTTCGCGGGTTGTGTAAAAAATAAGTATTTAATATCATATAGTTGTGGGTGATATTTTAATGTTACACAGCGCAACAAAGCGTGATTTGTTAATGGCGGGTCCGCTTCTTATATAGTAAGGACAGGGCAGTGGCCCTTAAAACGTTAACAGCGGCTTTTGAGCATTATGCAGCAGACCCTTCATCACGCGCTGACCATTACCGGCATCGGCCTTCATTCCGGCGCCGCCGTGGCCATGACTCTGAAGCCTGCCGCCGCCGACCACGGCATCGTTTTCACCCGCACCGATGTCACAGACCGCAATCCGCTGGTCCCAGCCCGCTGGGACAACGTGGTCGATACACGCCTGTGCACGGTCGTCGGCAATGCCGACGGCGTCACCATCGGCACGATCGAGCATCTGATGGCCGCCCTGCGCGGCTGTGGCGTGGATAATCTGCTGATCGAAATCGACGGGCCGGAAGTGCCCGTCATGGACGGCAGCTCCGCCCCGTTCGTGGCCCGCATCGACGCCTGCGGCACGCGGGTCCAGATGTCGCCGCGCCGCGCCATCAAGATCCTGAAAGAGGTCACGGTTGAGCAAGACGGCAAGCGCGTCACGCTGAAACCTTCCGACGGCAGCGTGTTTGCCGGGGAGATCGATTTCCGCCATCCGTCCATCGGCAGCCAGTCTTTCGAGACCCGTTTGTATAACGGCAATTTCCGCCACGACCTGGCCGAAGCCCGCACTTTCGGTTTCGCCGAAGAGGTCGAGGCCATGCGCAAGATGGGCCTCGCCCGCGGCGGTTCGCTCGACAACGCCATCGTCCTCGACCCGTCGGGCGTCCTGAACGCCGACAACGCCATCCTCCGCACGTTGTTTGCGACGCCGGGCGCCTGGGTCGTGATCGACCAGTATGGCGAGGATGAAGCCCCCGCCGTCCTGCCCAAGGCACAACGCAAGCCTGGAAAAGTGGCCGTAGCGGCCTGAAAATCTTGCCAAATCACCTGACGATCGGTATAAAGCCCGCTTTCACGGGAAAGTGTCGTGTCGATGCCCGCGTCATCAATTAATAGTTCATTGCTCGATCAGGTGCGCGAAGGGTTCGCAACGGTGGCGCGGATGGCCCGTCATGTGCACATCCGGCCCGATCTTTTGCCTGCATATGCGGACGCATTGATTCCGATGCCGCAGGAAGCGGTTTTCGATACCGAGCATCATTTTTACGCGGATGCCGAGGGGACGGCGGCCTTCGTACTGACCCTCGACGCGATCAATTTCGGTTCAGGATATAAGGAGGACATGGCGGCGGAAGGCTGGCCTGTCCTTGAAGATTCGATTTATTTTTCCGTCTCGACGCGCCTGAAGGCGCGCTATGAAACGGATGGCGTCATTTCTTCCGGCCTTCTGGCGGAGATAACCCCCGAAGACTGCGCGCGCCTTCTGGAATTGCCGGTATCGGGTGCGGTATCGGGAGAATTTGCGCGGCTCTGCGCCGCCAATCTGCGCGAACTGGGGCGGATTGTTTCCGAGCAATACGGGGGATCCTATCTTTCATTCGTCGATTCGGCGCGGGGATCGGCTGAAACCATGGTCGCAAGCCTCGCAAGGCTTAGAGCCTTTGACGATGTCCATGCCTATCGCGGCCTGCGCATACCGATTTTAAAGCGTGCGCAGAGCACGGCGGCGGATTTGAACGACGCCTTTCAGAAGCTGGGCCTGACGCTTTTTCCCGATATCGCCCGGCTGACCGTCCTGGCCGATAACGACGTCCCGCATGTTTTGCGGACGGACGGTTTGCTGGACTATACGGATAGCCTGGACAGGAAGATCGCCGCCGGCGCGTATCTTGAGTCCGGGTCGGAAGAAGAAGTGGAAATCAGGGCCTGCGCCGGCCATGTGGTCGAACAGCTGGCCGCGCTCCGGAATTTACCGGCCATCACCATCGACCGCATCCTGTGGCACCGCGCTGACGGCAATCCCCGCTATAAAGCGGGCAGGGCCCACCGCACGAAAACGATTTTCTATTAAATCTTATTCCATGAATTCGTGGAATTCCCTGTGTTTTTGCAGCCAAGCGGCAGCGTACCCGCAAACAGGGCGGACTTTCAGGCCTTTGGCGCTTACCTCTTTCATAATGCCATGCATCAGTGTGCCCGCCGCGCCCGTGCCGCGCAGCGCCGGGGGCGCCTCGACATAGAGGATCGAGAGGACGTCGCCGTCGCGCCGGTAATTGGCGATGCAGGTATGGCCGTTGACTGCATATTCGAATCGCGAGGCCTGGATATTATCGATAATGGATGATGTCATGTCTCTTCCAATCCTGAAGCCGCAGCATTTGTTCCTGCTGTGATTAAACGCTTTTCCGCTCTTTCATTCCAGCGCGAAGACCGCTATTCATAAGGCATCAGCAAGACAACCGGGTTGACGGGCGATGAGACAGAACTGGCAGATACTGGCATTGGCATTCCTGGCGATGGCCACTCTGGTCGGATGCGGCAGCGATCCCGACAAGCCGAAGCCGGAGCGCCCGGTCGGCTCTATCTACAACGAAGCCGCCGCGTCGCTGGACCAGGGAAATTACAAGGAGGCCAGCGGCTTGTTCGACGAGGTCGAGCGGCAGCACCCGTATTCTGAATGGGCGACGCGCGCGGAGCTGATGTCCGCCTATGCGCAGTATAAGAACAACGATTACGACGACGCGGTGATGGCACTCGACCGTTTCGCCGAACTGCACCCCGGCAACAAGGACATCGACTATGCGCTGTACCTGAAAGCCCTGTGCTATTATGAACAGATCAGCGACGTGGCGCGCGACCAGGCGATGACCCAGGATGCGCTCGACGCCCTGAATACCCTGGTGCAGCGTTTCCCGCAAAGCCAGTATTCCCGCGACGCGATCCTGAAACGCGACCTGACGCTCGACCACCTGGCGGGCAAGGAGATGGAAATCGGGCGCTATTACCTGAACCGCAACGAACTGAACGCCGCCATCAACCGTTTCCTCGCGGTGGTCAAGACCTATCAGACGACCACCCATGTGCCGGAGGCGCTGCACCGCCTTGTCGAGGCGTATATGACGCTGGGCCTGAAAAACGAAGCGACGAAAGTGGCGGCTGTCCTGGGGTACAACTATCCGGGCAGCAAATGGTACGCCGATTCCTATAAGCTGCTGGACGACAAGCAGCGGCAGGAGATCCTGAACGACCGCTCGATCGTCGACCGCACCGTCGAATCGCTGTTCAAGCCGGACTGACCGGAGGCGGGCGATGTTGTCCAGCCTTTCCATCCGCAACGTCGTCCTGATCGAGCAGCTGACGATTGAATTCGCCGACGGGTTCAGCGCGCTGACCGGCGAAACCGGGGCGGGAAAATCGATCCTGCTGGATTCCCTGGGGCTCGCGCTCGGCGGCCGGGCCGATGCCGGCCTCGTGCGCAAGAGCGCGGAACAGGCGAGCGTGACCGCCGAATTCTCCATCGCCAGAAACCATCCTGTGCTGGACCTGCTGGCCGGGCAGGGGCTGGAAGGCGACGCGACGCTGGTCATGCGCCGCATGCTGGGCGCCGACGGGCGCAGCCGCGCTTTCATCAACGACCAGCCTGTCAGCATCGGTCTGCTGCGCCAGGCGGGCGACCTTCTGGTGGAAATCCACGGCCAGTTCGACACGCACGGCCTGCTCGACCCCGTCACCCACCGCATGATGCTGGACGAATATGCGGGCGTGAAAAGCGCCGCGATCGAAAAATCATGGGCAGCGTGGCAGGAGGCGCAGCGGGCGCTGGACGCCGCGCGCGTCGAGGCGGAACGGATCGGCGCGGAGGAGGAGTATCTGCGCCATGTGGTGGCGGAACTCGACGACCTCGCGCCCGAACCGGGCGAGGAGGAGTCCTTGAGCATCAAGCGCGATCACCTGAAACACCGAGAACAGGTGCTGTCCGGTTTCGGCGAGGCCTGGGCCCTGATCAGCGGCGACCGCGGCGCGGAGATGGCGATTGCGAAAGCGCGGAAGGTCCTGGAAAAACTCGCGGGCCGCGCGCCGGAAAACCTAGACCCGGTGATTCATGCGCTCGACCGCGCGGGCAACGAGCTGCAGGACGCCGTTCGCAAGGTGGAAAGCGTGCGCGACGCGATGGAGGACGGGGAGATGTCGGCCGAGCATGTCGACGACCGGCTCTACGCCCTGCGCGGCGTTGCCCGCAAGCATGGATGCCGCGCCGACGATCTGGCGGCGAAGCGTGAAGAACTGCGTGGCAGGCTGAACCTGATCGACCGCAGCGGCGACGTGATGCAGGGCCTGACGAAAGACGTGGCGGCGCGGCGCGGGGCTTACCTGCAGCAGGCGGAGAGCGCCAGCGCGGCGCGGCGCAAGGCGGCGGAGAAGCTCGACCGGCTGGTAGCGAAGGAACTGCCGCCGCTCAAGCTCGACAAGGCGCGATTCGTCACCGACGTGCAGCCTTTGCCCGAGGACCAATGGGGGCCGGGCGGCATGGACCGCGTGCAGTTCCTGGTAGCCACCAATCCGGGTTCAATGCCTGGGCCTTTGAACAAGATCGCGTCGGGCGGAGAAATGGCGCGGTTCACGCTGGCGCTGAAAGTCGTCATGGCCGCCGTCGGCGCGGCGGGCACCTATATTTTCGACGAGGTCGACACCGGCATCGGCGGCGCGACGGCGGCGGCGGTCGGCGAACGCCTGGCGCGGCTGGCCGGCGCGCGCCAGGTTCTGGTCGTCACCCATTCGCCGCAGGTGGCGGCCCGCGCCGGGCACCATCTGATCGTGATGAAACAGGGCGCGAAGGACGTGCGCACGACGGTGGTGCCTATCGCCGCCAACGACCGGAGGGACGAGATCGCCCGGATGCTGTCCGGCGCGACAGTGACGGAGGAGGCGCGGAAGGCGGCGGAAAAGTTGCTGGAGACGGGGAGTTGATTTATTCCGGCGGGCGCGGCCCTTCTAAAAAACCTGAAGTGAATGGCAGCGCGATCATGGTATCCTGTCTTTTCAGCTTCTCCCGCCATTCTGTTTGCATGGCGGTCAGCGCACGCATCGCCCTGTCAGTGCTGGCAAGGGCGTGAAAAACAATATTAGGCTGACACGGATTGTTCCGGGCAGTGGGCATGATCCGGTCTTCACGGGGAATGGAAAGGTCGAGCGCCGCAAAGCGTTCGCGCGCGTCGTTTCCCGGTCTGTTCCATAACATTTCCGCCCGTGAAATACGATTAATGCGTTGCATGCAAATATAGGCAGCGCAATTCATCGCAAGTTCGCCCGGAGTGCCGCCGCCATATTTATTATATCCCTGGATCAGGCGGCTAAGATAAGCCGGACCCCATCCATAATCATCATAGCCGCCTAAATATTGCTTGTCGTCAGGCCGGGAAAATTCAAGCTTTTCTATCAAAACTGAAGCTTCGGCCGCAAGCATCGCAACTGCCCGAATGACGCTGTCGCCCGAAGAACCGGAATTGCGGCCGAAATCGACCGTCACTAATTTTCCCATATGAAACCCCTTTTTATATTTTGTGCCGTAAAGATAGCGTAAGGATGACCGGTGCGCAAACTTTGCTATAGTGCTGATATACAGGCTATCTGCCATTACGTCCTTCTGGAAGCTGGCAGAATGCTGGAAGGCGATTTAGAAGGATGATTATGACCGGGGTGAAGATTTCAGACAAAACGGGAAGTCCGGCTGACAGGCACGACATGCTTGTGAATGAGATTCGTCGGCATGACGCCCTGTATCATGCGGATGACAATCCCGAAATCTCCGACGCCGATTACGATGCCCTGCGGCGGGAACTGGAAAAGCTTGAAGCTGACTATCCCGAACTGATCACGCCGGACAGCCCGTCGCAGAAAGTGGGGGCCGCGCCCGCCGCCGCGTTTAAAAAGGTGCGGCATGCCATGCCGATGCTGTCGCTCGGCAATGCGTTCGAGGATCAGGACGTGACGGATTTCATCGAGCGGGTGCGAAAGTTTCTCGGGCTGAAAGAGGATGAACCGGTTGCCGTAGTGGCGGAGCCGAAGATCGACGGGCTGTCCTGCTCCCTGCGCTATGAGAAGGGAAAGCTGGTGCTGGCCGCGACGCGGGGGGACGGACAGGAGGGGGAGGACATCACCGCCAATGCCCGCACCATCCGCGACGTGCCGAAGGAGATCGCGGGCGCGCCCGACGTGCTGGAAGTGCGCGGCGAGATCTACATGCGGCGCGACGATTTTCAGGCCCTGAACGAACGGCAGGCGGCGGCGGGCGGCCAGATATTCGCCAACCCGCGCAACGGGGCGGCGGGCAGCGTGCGGCAACTGGACTCGTCGATCACGGCGTCAAGGCCGCTGCGGTTTTTCGGCTATGCGCTGGGCGAGGCCAGCGCCCCGCTGGCGGACAGCCAGAAGGGCATTCGCGACCGGCTGAAAGCCTTCGGTTTCGCGGAGGCCGAACCCTGGACGCTGTGCCGCAGCGTGGACGACATGCTGGCCTATTACGACGACATCATGACGCGGCGGCCCGATCTGGCGTACGAGATCGACGGGGTGGTGTATAAGGTTAACCGGCTCGACTGGCAGGGGCGGCTCGGGTTCGTGTCGCGCTCGCCGCGCTGGGCCATCGCGCATAAATTCCCGGCGCAGCAGGCGGTGACGATCCTGAACGATATCGTCATTCAGGTCGGGCGCACCGGCACACTGACTCCCGTGGCGGAGCTGGAGCCGATCACGGTTGGCGGCGTCGTCGTGTCCCGCGCCACGCTGCATAACGAAGACGAGATCGAGCGCAAGGGGGTGCGCGTCGGCGACCATGTGATCGTCCAGCGCGCGGGCGACGTGATTCCCCAGATCGTCGGGTTCCTGCCCGAAAAAAGGAAAGGCCACCCGCGCAAATTCGTCATGCCCGACCATTGCCCGGTCTGCGGCTCTCTCGCGATCCGCGAAGAAGGAGAGGTAGCGCGACGCTGCACGGGCGGGCTTGTCTGCGGCGCGCAGGCCGTCGAACGCCTCCGCCATTTCGTCAGCCGCGACGCGTTCGATATCGAGGGGCTGGGCGAGAAGATCATCCGCGAATTCTGGGAGGACGGTCTGATCAAAACCCCGGGCGATATCTTCCGGCTGGAGGAAAAGGACAAGGGCAGCCTTACCCCCTTGCGCGCCCGCGAAGGATGGGGCGACAAGTCGGCGCGCAAGCTGTTCGATGCCATCGAGGCGCGGCGCATCATCGCGCTCGACCGCTTCATCTATGCGCTCGGCATCCGCCAGATCGGGCAGGCGACGGCGCGACGGCTGGCGGGGGGGTATGGATCTCTCGACGCACTGACGGCCGCGATGGAACAGGCCGCGCTCGATCCGCGGTTCGGCCATGAGGATCGAAAAATATCCGCCCCGCACGGCGCGTATGACGACCTGCTCAATATTGAGGATGTGGGCCCCAGCGTAGCGGACGATCTGATCGCGTTTTTCGCAGAACCCAACAACCGCGACGTCCTGTCAGACCTGAAAAGCCTGCTGACCATCGAGGATTTCATCGCGCCTCAGGTTCAGGACTCACCCGTCGCGGGCAAGACCATCGTGTTTACCGGCACGATGACGATCATGACCCGCGCCGAAGCCAAGGCGCGGGCGGAATCCCTGGGCGCCAAGGTCGCCGGATCCGTCTCCGCCAAGACCGATTACGTGGTAGCGGGAGAGGATGCCGGATCGAAGCTGAAAAAGGCCGGGGAACTGGGCGTGACGGTGCTGACAGAGCAGGAATGGATCGACCTGATCCGGGGATGAGGGCGTTATGCTGAAACCAGCTCGTCAAATGCCCGAAGGAACGCGTTCCGGTATTCGTCTTTCTCCATCAGGATTTCGTGCTTCGCGCCCGGCAGCTCGAGCAGGCGGCAGTTTGGCGCTATCGTCGCAGCGCGGCGGATAGCGGTGTTGTCGACCAGCGTTTCCCGCCCGGCGGTGGCGATCAGGACGGGACAATCGATCTTTTTTAACCGGACCGGATCGAGCGCCGCGCGGCAGGACCGGATGGCGGCACGGACCCAGCCATAGGTAACGCCGCCAGCGCGCAATTCCGCATCGGCGCGGAACCAGGAATCCATCAAGCCAGCCCTTTGCGGGTCTGAGGACAGTTTGCCTTCACCGGCCTTTTCCTCTACAGGGCTCCATTGCCCGGCGGACAGGGTATAGCTGGAGGAGGCGAGAGCATTCAGCATAGAGGACAGACCGGTCCGCAGCGGCATGGGCATCCATTCGATAGCCTTTATGCCCAGAAGCGGCGCTGTAAATGCCGCGCAGGTGAAGAGTCCAGGATGGTTCTCCAGATAACGGATCCCGATATTGCCGCCCATCGAATGGGCTAGCATGACCAGGGGAAGGAATTGGCCGTCCGTACGCCGGGCCATCGGCTGGACATGATCCCCGATAAAACGGTGCAGGTCGGCGATGTCGTGATCGAAGCCTTCGGAATGGCGTTTTTCACGGTCGTCGGTGAAATAACGGTCCGACTTTCCCTGGCCGCGCCAGTCCATCATGCAGAACGCGAAATTGCGCGCCAGCATATCGCGCGCCACTTCGAAATATTTTTCGCTGAATTCGCTCAGGCCCTGCAGCCCGACGACGATGGCCGCAGGTTCCTGCGGCGATACGAACCCGTAACGCAGGGCATGGCCGTCATTTTCAAAACGATTCCACCGCCAGCCGTCCGGCATGGAAAAACGGGCATCGAGGCCGAGAGGACAATCGGATTCAGGCATAGGCGTTCCATTCCAAGAGCATAATACAATCAGACTTACCGCAGCGATGCAAACAAAGGTAAATCCGGCGCTAAAAATTCCGGTCATGGAGGATTGATTGAATATTGACAGAATTTTTATGTCTTATAAGATTTGTTACGAAAATAGATATCAGGGAGATTTTTTAAGTCATGGAAACAGTCGATAACGTCCAGCTGCCCGAGCGCAGCGCAAGCAAAGTGATGATGTGGCTGCTCAAGAATACCAAAAAACGGTTTCCTGAGGATCTGTCCGGCGTCGTAATCCTGGAAAATCTTCAGGCATTTTCAAAAAAATATCCTGATATCCTTAGAGAGTTCGAAATGCGCCGCGCCGTATCGCCAGGCCGGGCGGATATCGCCGCGTTCATCACGGACGAAACGCAGAACCGGTTTCTTTTCGGCAGGGGAGGATATACCCTGCGCGACCATTTTCAGGCCGAGACCGCACCTGTAAAGCTGGAAATAATCGCCAATCCGGGTGCCAGAAGGTCTGGATACCGGCCGCTAAATTGCCCGCGAGTACTGATGGTCGAAGCCATAAATGCCGCTGTGGACTCTGAACATATAACGTACGAAGCCGAGCAGGCTTTGTACACGATAGAGCAAACTATGCCGGCAGAAGGGATTGTCCTGAAAGGGCAAAAATTCGCGCTGCTGGGCGGTGCTGCCCGTTTGTCCCCACTGGTCCCGTTGTTGAGAGCCGGGGCGGACGTGATGACCACATGGCGCGGCGACAGGGAAAGTTTCATACAGAACGTGCGCGCGCAGGCGGGCAATTTCAGCGGCCGGCTTTTCCTTTCCAAAGAACCCATGGATCTGCTTGAGGACCCGGCACAAATCGCGGCAACGATCGCGTCTTTTGCTGAAAATACGCGTGTCCATCTTGGCCTTTTCGCTTATGCGGGCGGGCAGGCACGAGAATGGCGCCTGGCCGCTGCCCAGGACGGAATCGCCCGCAAGCTGCAGGATCGGCTGGCATCGGTGAATTATTACCTTTCGCCGTCTGTGCCGATGGAAATCGATTCCGATACAGCGGATGAAGCACACGAAGCCCGGAAAGAAAGAAGCTTTGCACTCGCCGGGATTGTCGAAGCAATTACGAAACAGAAATTGGCGGCCCCTCCGTATTTTGAACATGGCGGGCGTTACTGGACGAACAGCATCGTTTCCCCGCAAGGTGTCAGTTATGCGGCGGCCAATCTTTTCGGTAAGATCTACGCGGCGGAGCGTTTTTCAGGGCAGGGCATACCGGTTTCCGCCAATACCGCGCCGATTTCCGATACGGATTCGATGCAGACGCCCCTGATCCGGCGCGCTTTCGCCCATGTTTGTAACAACGGCATCAAGGTGTTCCAGCCCGATGTCGCGCGCGATCTGATGTTCATGTTGATGGTGCACGATCACAGGGAAACGGAGGCGGGACGCCAGCCGCAACGCAAAGACATCCATGGCGGCATTTTCACCGCGCCTGTGAGCCTGGAATCCGCCCTGAACCGTTCGGTCGTCAGGTCTTGTTTTCCTGTCTGACGGGCGTCAGTGCCCCATCGCTTTGACGATATCTTCCGTCATCTTCTTGGCGTCGCCGAGCAGCATCATGGTGTTGTCGGCGTAGAACAGGGGGTTGTCGATCCCGGCATAGCCGGATCCCATCGAGCGCTTGATGAACAGCACTGTCTTCGCCTTCTCGACGTCCAGCACCGGCATGCCATAGATAGGCGATGACGAGTCGTTCTTCGCCGCCGGGTTGGTGATGTCGTTCGCGCCGATGACATAGACGACGTCGCATTGCGCGAAGTCGCGGTTGATGTCTTCCAGTTCGAACACCTCGTCATAGGGCACGTTGGCCTCGGCCAGCAGCACGTTCATGTGGCCGGGCATGCGGCCCGCGACCGGATGGATCGCATATTTCACCTTCACGCCCTCTTTTTTCAGCAGGTCGGCCATCTCGCGCAACGAATGCTGAGCCTGCGCCACCGCCATGCCGTAGCCGGGGACGATGATCACGGAGGACGCGTTCTTCATGATCCACGCTGCGTCGTCGGCGGAACCGATCTTGGCGGTGCGGTCGCCGAGATCCTGCGCCGGGCCGCCTTGTTCCCCGCCGAAGCCGCCAAGGATGACGCTGATGAAGCTGCGGTTCATGCCCTTGCACATGATGTAGGACAGGATGGCCCCCGATGCGCCGACCAGCGCGCCGGTGACGATCAGCAGGTTGTTGTGCAGCGTGAAGCCGATGCCCGCCGCCGCCCAGCCGGAATAGGAATTGAGCATCGACACGATCACGGGCATGTCCGCGCCGCCGATGGGCAGGATCAGCGTGATGCCGAGGATGAGACCGAGCGCGACGATGGCCCAGAAAAAAACCGGCGCCTGGCCAACGCACAGCATTATAATCGCGCCGAACAGCATCAGGCCCAGCGCGCCGTTTACAACATGCTGGCCCTTGAACGACAGGGGCTTGCCGGATACGACGCCCTGCAGCTTGCCCCAGGCGATGACGGAGCCGGTAAAGGTGATTGCGCCGATGGCGACGCCCAGCGCCATTTCGATCAGGCTCTGCAGATGTATGTCGCCCGGATCGCCGATATTGTAAGCCGCAGGGTTGTAGAAAGCCGCCGCCGAAATGCACACCGCCGCGAGGCCGACCAGCGAGTGGAATGCCGCCACGAGCTGGGGCAGGGCTGTCATCTTGATCTTGAGCGCGGTTACCGTGCCGATAGCCCCGCCGAGCGCGATGCCGAGCAGGATGATCCCGTACGAGCCGACTGTCGGCAGCATCAGGGTCGTCCCGACCGCCAGTGCCATGCCGCCCATGCCATACATAAGTCCGCGCCGCGAACTTTCCGGATGCGACAGCCCGCGCAGCGCCATGATGAAACACACGGCGGCAATAAGATAGAGAAGGGGGGCAAGTGTTTCCATTGATTCAGCTTTTCTTCTTGAACATGGCCAGCATTCTCCGGCTGACGATAAAGCCGCCGAAGATGTTGATGGAGGCCAGCGTGACGGCGATGAAGCCCATGATTTGCGCGAACAGATTGCCCGCGGACGATCCGGTCGCGATGATCGCGCCGACGATAACGACAGAGGAAATGGCGTTGGTGACGGCCATCAGGGGAGAGTGCAGCGCGGGCGTCACGCGCCAGACGACATAATAGCCGACGAAACAGGCCAGCACGAAAACGGTCAGTCCGGTGATGATAAAGGGTTCGGTCATTGGACAGGGCCTCCGAATTTCGGGTGGATGATCGCGCCGCCGCGGGTGAGGGCGATGCCTTTGATGATCTCGTCATCCCAGTTGACGTTCATCGCGCCGTCTTTCACGAACAGCGACAGCAGGTTCAGCAGGTTTTTGGCGTAGAGGCCGCTGGCCGTTTCTGCGAGGCGGCCAGGCACGTTGCGGTGCCCGATGATTTTCACGCCATTCGCTTCCACAACTTCGCCTGGTTTCGACAGTTCGCAGTTGCCGCCCTGTTCGACGGCCAGATCGACAATTACGGAACCCGGCTTCATCGACTGCACCATCTTCGCAGTCACGAGGACGGGGGCGGGGCGGCCGGGGATCAGGGCGGTGGTGATGACCACGTCCTGCTTTTTAATCGTCTCCTCGATCAGCGCCTGCTGCTTGGCCTTGTATTCCGGCGACATTTCCTTAGCGTAGCCGCCGGCGGTTTCCGCCTGTTTGAACTCCTCGTCTTCAACGGCGATGAACGTTCCGCCCAGCGAGGCGACCTGTTCCTTCACCGCCGGGCGCACGTCGGTCGCCGACACGATGGCGCCGAGGCGTTTCGCCGTCGCAATCGCCTGCAATCCCGCCACGCCGACGCCCATGACAAGGACGCGGGCCGGGGGCACCGTGCCCGCCGCCGTCATCATCATGGGAAAGGCGCGCCCGAATTCGCCGCAGGCGTCGAGCACGGCCTTATAACCGGCAAGGTTTGCCTGTGAGGACAGGATGTCCATCGCCTGGGCGCGCGTTATGCGCGGCACCAGTTCCATGGCGAACGCGTCTATACCGCCGCCCGCCAGCGCGCCGATCAGATCAGGATTGCGATAAGGATCAAGCGCGCCGATCAGCAGCGTGCCGCGGTCAAGGACGGGCAGGGCGCCAGGCTGGACGCACAAAACAATCTGCGCACCGCGCACCGTTTCCGCCGCCGTGCCCGACACCGCCGCTCCCGCCTCTGCGAACGCCGCATCGGGGATCGACGAACCGCCGCCCGCGCCGGTCTCAATCCGCACGTCGCAGCCTAGCGCCTTCAGTTTCCTGACGGTTTCCGGCGACGCCGCGACGCGCCGTTCGCCGGGCGCGGTTTCTTTCAATATGGCAACGGTCAGGCTCACCTGCGTCATTCCTTCCAGGCATTTCGGTTAACCTGAAAACCATGCCGCATCCGCGCCCGTTTGTGAAGCCCGCAAAAATCTTATGCGCCGTTAAGTGAAGGGCGATTAAAATATTGCGATAATTCTTCGATGTTTTTAAAGTGCATTCATGAAACCAGGCCTAGAGACGGACTGCACGATTGTTTCCGGCCAGCGCCAGCTGGTACACAAAGTCGCGATTCCTCCCCACCAGCCGCCTGGCCACATCCAGACGACGTTGACGGCCTTTAACCGGGCAGGCTGGCTTACAGAAAAAAACACGGTGGCGTTCTTTGGATGTACATCCTGCGACATCTGCGTCCCGATCAGAACCCGCGCGCTTGAATTCTCGCCAAGAAAGGACCATCGGCGAGTCATCCGCCAGAATGCCGATCTTATACGTATAGATCGTCCTTCTTCTGATATTCCTGTAGAAGAGTATGTAAGCGTGTTCAGTAAATATGCGGGATTAAGACAAGACCGCTATGCAGGTGTCACGGAAGACAATCTTCGCGTGGAAATGCAAGAGATCAGGAATTCGTCGTCCGTATCGATGGTCCGCGAATACCGGGAACCGGACGGAAACCGGCTCGTTTCCTTTCGTTCCCACCATCGGCTCGATGACGGGTTCGAGGCCCTGCGCATCGTCTACGATCCGGATTTTCTGGACCGGGCGCCGGGCCATATGATGAGCCTCGACCTGATCGACATGGCAAGGGACCAAGGCCTTCCGTATGTCTATTGGGGATATACGACACGCGTGCAGACAGCGCTCAGCGACAAGCAGCGGCTGCGGCCCGCGGATATTTTGACGAACGAGGGCTGGGTCGATTTCAAGGCTGGTGAAACGCCTGTCAAAAAGCCGGACCGGCTTTATGCGGATTTCCTGCGGAAATTCGAATAATTTTTATCCGTATTTTAAGCGACGAGCGTCAGTTTCTGCTGCGTCGGGCTGGCGGCACGTCGTTCCGCAAGAATGCCAACGGCCCGTCTCCAGACATGGCTGGTCAATATGTTGGCAAGAGGGCTGGCCGCTTTCATTGTATCCTGAAAAAGAACGGGAGACTCTGTCGAAACGCCGCTTATGCCCATCATATGTGAAAACATAACGCCTCTAACATTATCAAAAGCGCTTTTAATGTGAGGAGGCGGAGCATTACCTTTAAAATAACTGTTTGAATCGGGATCTAAAGCAGTATCCGGTATTATTTCCTGCATGCGGAAAGCAGCGACAGGGGCGGTATCCGCCACCAACTGTTCCTCAAAAGAGCAAAGGCTATTGTCCCCGCGTTCCAGATGGTTTTTCAACGTCTGTCTGAAAATTTCCGCAGCGTATGCAGGTGAAAGGCGCATTCTAAATCCCGACTAGTGAGACATAATAATTAGCAGAAATAATCCCAAGCAAAAGCTTGTATTAAGCAAAGCTCATATGCGCTTTATGCAATGGCAAAAGAGCAGCCTATTTTATTATTCGTAATACAAAGAAGGTGATTAGCCCGGCCTTGCGCTCGGCCTCAATCTCGTTTAGATTCAAACCAATAGTCCTACCTCTCACCAGATTTCATCATGCGTATCCGTTTGTTTCATCGTTTGGCCACGGCAGGATTTTGTGCGCTGTTGGCGTCATCCGCCAGCCCGTTCGCATGTGCGGAGACGCTGAACGATGCCGTAGCGCAGGCAATGGTGAACCATCCGGCCGTCAAGGCCGCCGAGGCCAACCGGAACGCGCTGGGGCAGGCGGAGGACCAGCAGTTTTCCGGATTGTTTCCCCATATCAGCGCCAAGGTGACCGGCGGACGTGTTTACGGCGACAACGCCACCAGCCGGGGCCTGAGCGTCACGCGCGGCGCCGGATATTCGGGGTACGGCGAGGGATATGTCTCCCTGACCCAGACGATTTACGACAACATGTCGACTTGGAACCGCTTCCAGGCCGCGAAGACGCGTGAAGAATCCGCGTCCTTTTCCATCAGCGACATTCAGGAAGACCTCGCGCTGCGCACGGTGCTCGCCTATCTGGACGTTTTGCGCGGGGACGAGTCGCTGCGCATGGCCGACGCTCATGAAAAACTGCTGAAAGATTATATCCAGCGCATCAAGGGCATGGTCAAGGAAGGCGCCGCCGAGGAGTCGATGGCCGTGCAGGCGCAGGATATCGCCGAACAGCTGGCTCATACGCGCAGCGACCTGGAAGAGCAGATGGATTCATCCTTGGCCGATTATGCCGAAACGGTCGGCGCCGACCCGACGGAGCCGATGCCGAAGCCGTCGCCCCGCGCCGATCTGATCCCCGAAAAACTCGAAGACGCGCTCGACTATGCCCGCAGCCATCATCCGGCGCTGCAGGCGGCCTCGCTGAAAGAGCAGGCGCTGACCAGGGATTCAAAGGCGGATAAGGGCACGCTGCTTCCCAGCCTGACCAGCGAATTATCTTACCGCAAAGCAGACCAGCGCGACATCATAGGCGGCGAATCGACGGACGCACGGGCGGTCCTACACCTGAACTGGGAATATTCCGTCGCGGGCGGCGAGATCGCGCGGATGCGCGAGTCGAAGCAGCGCGCCGTCGAAGCCCGCGCCCAGCACGACCAGCAGGAGCGCATGATCGTCAGCGCCCTGAAAAAGGCTTATGCCAAGCTGGATGCCGCGAAGGCGCAACTGGCCATCACCCAGGACCGGCAGGACCTGAATCAGAAACTCCTGAAAAACAACAAGGCCCAGTTCGAGGGCGCCCGCATGAACATCCTGCAGGTGCTGCAGGCGGAAAACGCCCTGTTCAACGCCCGCCTGTCGCTGCTGAACGACCAGTACCGCATGCTGGCCTCGCAATATGCGGCGCTCGCGGGGATTGGCAGGCTGCAGGAATCGCTGGAAGTCGAGCCCGGGCAGGCCCATGCCGACGCACGGTGAGATCAGGCCCGCGGCAAAGCACGGGCCGAAAGGTCATCCCCTTCATGACGCGTTGCTGGAATGTCTTGTCTTCCTGACAGCCTTTCATGGCCGCGCCAAATCGGCGGACGCCATCCGCGCAGGTCTCGCCTATGACGAGAAGGGCATGGGGCCGGAATTGTTCCGCGAGGCGGCGAACCGGCTGGGGCTGAAGACCAAGATCCTCAAACGGGCCGATGTTTTCAAGATCCCGGACCCGGTCTTGCCCGTTGTATTGGTCTTAAAAAACGGCAAGGCTTGCGTCCTTCTGAAAACCATGGACGACGGCCGGACCGTGCGCGTCTACATGCCGGAGACGGCAAAGCAGCAGGATATCGACAGCGACGCGTTAGGGCGGATTTATACCGGCTACGCGATCTATGTTCACCCGCGCGCCGAATTCGCCGATCCCGAAGCGCCGCATCGGCTGGAGGCGAAGCGCCATTGGTTCTGGGGCGCGGTGCTGGACTGCATGCCGGTCTATGGCCAGGTGGCGGTTGCGGGGACGCTGATCGGCCTGTTCGGCCTGACCGGGTCGCTGTACATAATGAACGTCTATGACCGCGTGATCCCGAACAACGCGGTCGAGACGGGATGGGTGCTCGCGATCGGGGCCTTCACCGTCTATATCTTCGATTTCATCATGCGGACGCTGCGCGCTTATTTTATCGATGTCGCCGGGCGGCGGATCGACGTGGTGGCGTCACGGCGCATTTACGACCAGCTGCTCGATATGAAACTTTCGGGACGCCCGGCATCGAGCGGCGCCTTCGCCAGCATGCTGCGCGAGTTCGAATCGGTGAAGGATTTCATTACGTCGGCGACCATGACGGCGCTGGTGGACCTGCCGTTCACGCTGCTGTATCTGTTTTTCGTCTGGCTGCTGGCCGGGCCGGTCGCGTTCATGCTGGTGTGCCTGATCGCCATCGTCGCAGGGGCCGGCCTGCTGCTGCAATATCCGCTTAAAATGGCGGTGCGCAAGACGCTTCATTCCGGCGAGAACAAGCACGGCCTGCTGGTGGAGACGATCAACGCGCTGGAAACGGTCAAGGCTATCGGGGCGGAGGGCAGGCTTCGCGCCCGTTATTCCAGCCATATCGGCGAAAGCGCCTCGCACGGGCAGAGATCGCGCCTGATTTCCGGTCTGGGCGTCAATTTTGCGACGCTGCTGCAACAGAGCGCGTCGATCTTCATCGTGCTGATGGGCATGTATCTGGTGAAGGACGGCACCATGACCATGGGGGCGCTGATCGCCGCCGTCATTCTGGGGGGGCGCGCCATCGCGCCGATCGGCCAGATCGCGAACCTGCTGGCGCGGTATTACCAGGCGTCTGGCTCGCTGCGCACGCTCAACGACATCATGCAGCGCCCGGTCGAACGCCCGGCGTCGAAACAGTTTCTGCACAGGCCCGAACTGAAAGGTAAAATCGCGCTGAACAAAGTCTCGTTCTGTTATCCCGGGACGGACCGCAAGGTGATCGACCAGATATCGTTTTCCATCGAGCCAGGAGAGCGGGTCGGCCTGATCGGCCGGATCGGCTCCGGCAAAAGCACCATCGCGCGCATGGTGATGGGCCTGTACGAACCGATGGAGGGCAACCTTCTGGCCGACGACACGGATTACCGGCAGATCGATCCGGCGGACCTGCGCCGGAACATCGCGTATATGGCCCAGGATATCGTGCTGTTCCGCGGCAGCGTGCGGGAGAACATCGCCATCGCGCGGCCCCAGACGGCGGAGGCCGAGATCCTGGAAGCCGCGAAGGCCGCGGGCGTCCATGACTTCGTCTCGAAACATCCGATGGGGTACGACGCGCCGGTCGGCGAACGGGGCGAGGGCCTGTCGGGTGGTCAGCGCCAGTCCATCGCGCTCGCCCGCGCCATGCTGATGCACCCGAAAATCTTCGTTTGCGACGAACCGACCAACGCCATGGACATGCAGGCCGAGCAAAACTTCGTGAAGCATATCCGGGAGCAGAGCGAGGGGCGCACTTTCATCCTGATCACCCACCGCCAGCATCTCCTGGCGCTCGTCGACCGCCTGATCCTGATCGACCAGGGCCGGGTGATCGCGGACGGGCCGCGTGACGAGGTGATCCACGCGCTGTCGAAAGGGCTCGACGTCATGGAGAAAAAATCATGACGACATCCGACATCGACGCCGAATTCATGAACGAACTGGAAGCGGCCTACCGTCACAAGCCGCATCTGTCATCTCAGCTTCTGCTTTATACGGTCGCGGCGCTGGTCGTATTTTTCCTGCTATGGGCCAATCTCAGCAAAGTCGACGAACGCACGCACGGCGAAGGCCAGGTGGTGCCGACACGCGAGATCCAGGTCGTGCAGAGTCTCGAAGGCGGCATCCTTCAGGATCTGCTGGTCAACGAAGGCGACCGGGTGAAAAAAGGCCAAGTCATCATGCGCATCAGCGACGTCCAGTTTTCCGCGCAGGAGCGGGGGACGGAGGCCCAGTTCATGGGGCTGGCCGCCAAACGCGCGCGGCTATTGGCCGAGGCCAACGGGGCGGCGTTCGTCATTCCCGAAGACGTCGCGAAAAAAGCGCCCGACGTCGCCCGCAACGAGCAGGCGCTGCACCAGTCGCGCCAGCAGGAACTGCAGAATTCAATTTCCATCCTCGATTCCAAGATCGCGCAGGACAGATCCAATATCGAGGAATCCCGCGCCCAGATCAAACGGCTGTCCGACGCGTCCGCCCTGCAGCAGCAGGAACTGACGATCACCAGCAGGATGGTGGCGCAGCAGGCGGTTCCGAAACTGGAGGAAATAAGGCTGCAGCGGGAGATTGCCGATACGCGCGGGCAATTGCAGGCGGAACAGCAGAAGGTGAACGGCCTGCAGTCCGAACTGGCTGGCGCCATGAAAGAGCGCAAGGACGCCGAGGATAAATTCCGCAGCCAGGCGCTCGGGGAACTGAACGAGACGGAAACGCAGATTTCGCAGCTGAAAGAAAACCTGAGTTCCATAGAAGACCGCGTATCGCGCACCGAAGTCCGTTCGCCGGTCGACGGCATCGTCAACAACATCGCCATCAAGACCATTGGCGGCGTCATCGAGCCGGCGATGAAACTGGTGGAAATCGTTCCTGTCGACGACCAGCTGAAAATCATCGCCCGGGTTCTGCCGAAAGACATCGCTTTCCTGAAGCCAGACCAGCTGGTGCGTATTAAAATCACCGCCTACGATGCCCAGCGTTACGGCGCACTTGACGGACGCCTGGTCCGGATCGGCGCGAACAGCGTGACAGACCGCGAGGGCAACGCGTTTTTCGAGATCGAGGTTCGCACCGCGCGGAACTACCTCGGCACGCCCGAACATCCTTTGCCGATCACGCCGGGCATGGTGGCGACGACGGAGATCATCACCGGGCGTCGCTCGATCATGGAATACCTGCTGCGTCCCATGCTGAAAATGAGAGACAAGGCGTTCAGCGAGAGATGACATGACTCTCCTTACCAACCGCTGGGCCCAGATTTTCATCCTGCTTCTGATGCTGTGCGCTATGCTGTTCGTTCGGGTGCACGATTACAACTGGATCAAAAGCCTGCGCTTTATCGCGTTCGACACTTATAACAGGACCTATCCGCGCCCGCAGTCCGGCGAGGTGGCAGTGGTCGACATCGACGAGGCGTCGATGGGGCGGCCCGATATCGGGCAATGGCCCTGGCCGCGCAATGTCGTGGCGAAACTTGTGGACGACCTGCATGCCATGGGCGCACGGGCCATCGTGTTCGACGTGGTCTTCGCGGAAGACGACAGGACATCGCCGCAGGTCTTGTTGAAAGCGCTTCCCGAAGGCGAACTTGATCCCATAGCGGCAAAGGCTCTTGAAACGCTTCCCGACCATGACCAGGTTCTGGCGGATTCGTTTAAAAAAGCAGGCAATGTCGTTACAGGCTTCGTCTGGTCCGTTACCCCGGAAGCGACGCGCCACTTGCCCGCGTCAAAGCCCATCGGCCTTTCGAAGGATGCTGTCACGCTGCGCCAGACAATAAGGGCGATGGTGGGCGTAACGACGAATATTCCCGTTCTGGAAAAAGCGTCTTCGGGCAACGGCAATTTCGGGGTCTCGACGGAAGTGGACGGCATTATCCGCAGTGTGCCGCTGCTTTTTCGGATGAGTAATGACGGGCGTTCCGGCATGTCTTCTTTATATCCGTCCCTCTCCGTCGAAGCGTTGCGCGTGGCCCAGGATCCCCGGATCATCACGAAAATCCGCAAGCTTCCGCCCTCGGAACTGGGCCTGTTCGATCCGCCTTATAAAATGAAAGTCGGAAAATATGAAATTCCGCTCGACCAGCGCGGCGATTTTTACGTCTGGTTCGCAAAGGCACGACCGCAGACATACATCCCGGCATGGGAAGTTCTTGCGGGGAAAATCGATCCGGCCAGCGTCAGCGGCAAGATCGTTTTTATCGGCACCAGCGCGGAAGGGTTGAAAGATATCCGGTCGACGCCGCTTGATCTGTTTATCCCAGGGGTCGAAGTGCATGTGAACGTGGTCGAACAGGTTCTGAAAGGGCAATATCTGTTGCGGCCCGCCCTGATCGAGGGAGTAGAATTCTGGGCCATCGCGGGAATTGGCGTGTTAATCGTCCTGCTTACGCCTTTTTTCGGGGCCATATATATGTCGTTCTTCACGGGCATATCGATCGCCGCGATATCCTGGCTGTCATTGTATGCCTTTACCCGGCATGGCCTGTTGCTCGACCCGGTTTATCCAAGCCTGTCCCTGCTGGCGATCAACGCCGTCTCGTCGCTGCTGACCTATATGCGGACCGAGGCGGAGCGGCGCCGGGTGCGGGACGCGTTTGGTCTTTACATATCCCCGGACTACATGAAAGAGCTGACATCCGACCCGGACAAGCTGAAGCTGGGCGGGGAAGTGCGCGAGATGACGGTGATGTTCACCGACATCCGCGGCTTTACGACCATTGCCGAAAGCATGTCGCCGGAAGAGCTGATTCATCTGATGAACGACTTCCTGACGCCGATGTCGGACCTCGTCATGAAAAATCGCGGCACCATCGACAAATATATGGGCGATGCGATGATGGCGTTCTGGAACGCGCCGCTCGACGATCCCGACCATGCCCGCCACGCCTGTGTCGCCGCCCTGAAAATGAAAGGCGCGCTGGCGCCCCTGAACGCCCGGCTTGCGGAAGAGGGCAAGACCGTCAGGGTCAATGCCGGTATCGGCATCAATACAGGACGGGCCTCGGTCGGCAATATGGGGTCGCGCCAGCGTTTCGCTTATTCCGCGCTGGGCGATACGGTCAATCTTGCGTCCAGGCTGGAAGGCCAGACGAAGATCTATGGCGTCGATATCCTGATCGGGGAAGACACATGCAAGGGCGTTCCGGATTTCGCTGTGCTGGAAATCGACCTCCTGCGGGTAAAGGGTAAGACGAAGCCGGTGCGCGTGTTCACGGTTCTGGGGGATCAGATTATGGCGTCGTCCGGCGAATTCGGCCAATGGAAGGCCGCCCATGACGCAATGATTGCCGCCTATCGCGCCGGCGATTTTGATGCCGCTGAAAAAGGCGTCGTTCTTTGCCGCCGTCAAGGCGGGCTTGGGGACGTCTATACGCTTTATGCCGAACGGATCGCCGCTCTTAAGGCCAATGCGCCGGGACCTGAATGGGACGGCGTGTTCGTGGCGACCACGAAATAGAGATCAGGCTGTGAGCCTTCTGGGCTGCCAGCTGGCCAGAAGTTCGACCACCTTGTCTTCCGTCATCGGTTTTGCAAAGTGATAGCCCTGCGCGGCGTTGCAGGCGAGGTCGTTGAGGAGGGCGGCTTCCTCGGCGTGTTCCACGCCTTCGGCGATGATCGTCATACCCATGTTGAGACCGAGGCCGATAATCGATTTCACCAGTTCCAGGCTACGTTCGTCCTTATACATGGCGCGCACGAAGGACTGGTCGATTTTCAAAGTCTCTATAGGGAAATAATAAAGATAGCTCAAAGACGAATAGCCGGTGCCGAAATCGTCGATCGATATGCCGATGCCGGCAGCGCGGCATTGCTGCAGCGTTACCTTGGCGTTGTCGGGCTGCTGGATCAGCAGGCGTTCGGTGATCTCCAGTTTCAGCTGTCGGGGCTCGATGCGCGAGTCCCTGACCGTCGCAAGGATGTTCGGCACAAAATCTTTCTCGGCGAAGTCATGGCTTGAAAAATTGACGCTCATATAAAGTTCGTCTTCTTTGCCAAGGGCGGACTCTATGCGTCTTAGGGCCTGACAGGCCTCACGGACCGCCCATTTGCTTGCATCGACGATCAGGCCGCTTTTTTCGGCGATCGGTATGAACAGGCCCGGGGAGATGAAGCCGTGCACGGGATGGGTCCACCGCATCAGCGCCTCGAACCCGATGACCGTGCCGCGCGAAAGATCAACGATGGGCTGGTAATGCAGTTTAAGGTCGCCTTTTTTAAGCGCTTCCCTGAAATCGTTTGCGATGCGCACCGACTCCATGACGTCGGATTGTTCCGTCAGGGTGCGTTCGATGGATTCGGGCGGCGGCCATGACGGGCTTTCCCCCATGATCTCAATGCGCATCAGCGTATCGCGGTAACGCGTCAGGATAACCTGGCTGATCATCTGAATGACGGGATCGGACGCCTTAAGCCGGCGGCTGAAATCGCCGCGGCTGATTTCCAGCATCTTGCAGTTTTTAAGCGCCTTGACGGTGGCGGTGCGGGGGGCGTCGTCGACGATGGCCATCTCGCCGATGATCGTGCCGGGGCCGCGGGTGCCCACCACTTGAATTTGGCCTCCCGGCTGTTCGACCAGGATTTCAACCTGGCCGTCCTCGATGATGTAGGCGCAGTCGCCACGATCCCCCTGGCGCATAATAATGGCGCCTGCGGCAAATGCCTTTCTGGAAGGATCGTCGATCATAATGTCTGAAGTGCCCCGAGGTTATTTTTATCAACTATAGTATAGGAAACGAGGTTTATTTCCGGTTAATGATCCGGCAGAAACACGCTGAAAGCAACCGGCTTTTTCTCTTGGCAAACCATTGATTCGGACGCATAATCATGGAGAATATTACCAATTTGGCAATTCCATGTCTCTTCCTGTCCTCCTGCTTCTTTATATGGCGTTCCGCGCCAAACAGTTCGCATGCGACTTCCTGTTGCAGACGGACTGGATGGCCCTCAACAAAGGCAAGCCGGGATGGGAAGGGTATAAAGCGCTGTTTTATCACGCCGGCACCCATGCGGCCGGAAGCTTCCTGATCGCCCTGGCCTTCGCGCCCTCGCTCTGGTGGCTTGGGCTTCTGGATTTCGCCATTCACGGTCTGGTCGACCGTGTAAAAGGCGTCATCACCTTTAAGGCCGGATGGGGCTATCACGACAGGATGTTCTGGTGGACGTTCGGGCTTGACCAGGAAGCGCATAATTTCACGCATCTGGCTTATATCGTCCTGATCGTCGTCCATGCCGGAGGGCTGAATTTTTAATGCCGCATTCTGCTTGACAGACGGGCGCCAGCCCTTGTAATGTCCGGCTTCGTTGAAGAATTATAGCAGGATGGACGTGCGATGAAAGTCGTCAACTCTTTGAAAACATTGAAAGTACGCGACCGGAACTGCAAGATCGTGCGCCGCCGGGGTCGCGTTTACATCATCAACAAAACCAAGCCCCGCTGCAAGTGCCGTCAGGGCTAAGCCTGTCATCAGGCATAACGAGGGCCCGCTGATGCGGGCCTTTTCATTATAGTCCGGGGAAAACGTGCGAAGGCGCCGCTTTGTTAATGCGGCGCGTTTCTTTCTCTGCTATAAAAGCCAGACTCTTAAAAGCTTCATCTGGAATTTAGATGTTTTCCAAAATTTTCGGGTTCATGTCCGCCGACATGGCAATCGATCTGGGGACAGCCAACACTTTGGTCTATGTCCGTGACAGGGGGATCGTCCTAAACGAGCCCTCTGTGGTCGCAATTTCCATGGTCGGTGGAAAAAAACACGTGCTGGCGGTCGGGAACGAGGCCAAGCAGATGCTGGGCCGCACGCCCGGCAATATCACCGCCATCCGCCCTCTGCGCGACGGCGTCATCGCCGATTTCGAAGTCACCGAGGCGATGATCAAGCATTTCATCCGCAAGGTTCATAACCGCCGGTCCTTCGTCAGCCCCAAAATGATCATCTGTGTGCCCTCCGGCTCAACGGCCGTGGAGCAGCGCGCCATCATCGAATCGGCGGCCAGCGCCGGGGCGTCCGATGTGCATCTGATCGAGGAACCCATGGCGGCCGCGATTGGGGCGGGGCTGCCCGTCACCGAGCCGACCGGGTCCATGGTCGTCGATATCGGCGGCGGGACCACGGAAGTGGCTGTCATCTCGCTCGGCGGCATCGTTTACGCAAAGTCGGTGCGGGTCGGCGGCGACAAGATGGACGAGGCGATCATCGCCTATATTCGCCGCGTCCATAATCTGCTGATCGGCGAAAGCACGGCGGAACGCATTAAAAAGGAAATCGGTTCGGCATGTCCGCCCGCCGATGGTGACGGACGCCAGATGGACATCAAGGGCCGCGATCTGATGAACGGCGTGCCCAAGGAGATCGTGGTTACGGAGCGTCAGGTCTCCGAAAGCCTGGCCGAACCGGTCGGGGCTATCGTCGAGGCCGTCAAGGTCGCCCTGGAGCATACCCCGCCAGAACTGGCCGCGGACATCGTCGACAAAGGCATCGTCCTGACCGGCGGCGGCGCGCTGCTGTCCAACCTCGATTTCGTGCTGCGCCACGCCACCGGCCTGGCCGTGACCATTGCCGACGATCCGCTGTCCTGCGTCGCCCTCGGGACCGGGCATGCGCTGGAAGAGATCAAGACGCTGCGGAATATTCTGATCGGCAGCATGTAGCTCGGCCGGGATTTGGCGTTGTGCGGCTGCCGGATTTTCTGTACTATCGGATTAGAAAGAGCTTGCCTGCGGCGTGCTTCTTGCTTAATCAGGTTTCACACCCGACATTAACCGGATTCTTATTTTTTCAGCATAAACTCGGGTTAACAGCGACCCGTACATTAAGGATTGGCACCCTTGAAAATCCGTCCTCGCGCCAGAGGCCTGTCGAAATACTTTCCCCTTCAATCATGGGGAGGGCGTACGGCATCCGCTCTTTTCGTCTTCGTGTCTTTGATTATGTTCGGTTTTTCAGGCCTGGCTCCTAATAACGCCCAGTCTATCCGCGCAGGAGCCGCCGACTGGCTGGCGCCGCTGCTGGGTGCGATCAACCGTCCTTTCCAGATCGCCGCGACCTATACCGAAAGCGTCACCGGCCTGTCCGGGCTGCAGGCTGAAAACGCAAAATTGCGCGAGGAAAACGAGCGGCTGCGCGAATGGTACCAGACGGCGATCCAGCTTCAGGCCGAAAACAAATCGCTCCAGACCTTGCTTCATGTGGCGGTCGAGCCGCAAAGCCGGTTCGTCACGGCCCGCGTGATCGCCGATTCCGGCAACAGCTATCTTAAAACTTTACTGGTCATGGCCGGCCGGGACAGCGGCGTCGATAAAGGCCAGGCCGTCATCTCGGGGGACGGGCTGGTGGGGCGCACCGTCGAAGTCGGCAACCGCGCGGCCCGTGTGCTGCTGGTGACCGATATCAACTCCCGCGTGCCGGTGATCGTCGAGGGCCAGGAAACGCGCGCCATCCTGGCCGGACGCAACGACGGCATGCCGGTTCTGATGCATCTGGCCGCGGACAGCATGGTCCAGCCAGGGGCACGGATCATCACATCGGGCGTCGGCGGGGTGTTTCCCTATGGCCTCCCTGTCGGCGTCGTCCAGGCGAATGAAAAAGGCGCCATGACCGTCCGGATGTTCGCGGATACGGACAAGCTGATCCATGTGCGCATCATCGACCGGGACGAAGATCCCAACCTGATCGAGGACGGACAATAGCTCGTGCATGACAAAGCGCTTTTCCTGCGCTAGAAGTACGTCATGGCCATGGAATTTTCCTTTAGAAAAGCCGAACACGCCGCCCGCCTGCTGGTGCCGCAGATCCTCCTGATCGTGCTGCTGCTTCTTAACATGGCGTCGCTGCCGCTGCCTTATGCGGATTCCATCAAGACGCATTTCGTGCTGATGGCGATCTATTACTGGGCGATTTACAGGCCGACGCTGATCCCGCCGTCGCTTTGTTTCTTGATCGGCCTGCTGATGGACGTCATGGGCGGGTTCGCCCTCGGGCTGAACGCGATGGTCCTTGTCATCGTCCAGTGGCTGGTCCGCGACCAGCGCAAATTCCTGATGGGCCAGCCTTACATCGTCATCTGGGCGGTGTTCGGGCTTGTGGCTTTATGTTCGACCCTGCTGCAATGGGCCCTGAACGGGCTGTCGAACGGCATGCAGTGGCCGGAACCGATGCCTGTGATCGCGGGCACGATGGTCAGCCTGTTTCTGTTTCCGCTGGTGACCCTTGTGCTGGTCATGGCCCACCGCATGTTGCCGACGCCCTCGCGTTCGATACAATAGGGGGCGGCGATGGAGCGGGACAGCGAACGCATACGATCTTTCACCCGGCGCGCCGTGCTGGTCGGCACGATCCAGGGCGGGCTGATGGGCATGCTGGGGGCGCGGCTTGGGTGGCTGCAGATCGTCCAGGGCCAGAAATACCGGATGCTGGCAGAAAACAACCGGATCAGCATCAAGCTGCTGCCGCCCTCGCGCGGCCTGATTCTCGACCGCAACGGTCGCAAGCTGGCGATCAACGACCAGAATTTCCGTGTCATCCTTATCCCAGAGCAGACGGACAATATCGCCAAGGCGCTGAACGGCCTGAAAGCCCTCATAGACCTTAGCGACAGCGATATCCGCCGCGTTATGAAGCAGGCGCAGAAGCAGGCTTCTTTCATGCAGATAGAAATCAGGGAAAACCTGAACTGGGAGGAAGTCGCGGCGGTCGAGGTCCACCTGACCGATCTTCCAGGCATCGCCATCGACGAAGGGGAAATCCGGTCCTATCCGCTGGCCGAGGCGACAGCGCATATCACCGGGTATGTCGGCGCGGTCAATAAGGCGGAACAGACGGACGACCCGCTGCTCAACCAGCCTGGCTTTCGCATCGGCAAGGCGGGGATCGAGAAGACCTATGATTCCGTCATGCGCGGCAAGGCCGGGACGGCGGAGATCGAGGTCAACGTCGTCGGCCGCGAAGTCCAGGAACTGAACCGTTACAACAGCACGCCCGGACGCAATATCTGGCTGACCATTGACGCGGAGCTTCAGACCTATGCGCAGCAGCGCCTGTCCCAGGAACAAAGCGCATCGGCCATCATCATGGATGCCAAGACCGGCGCAATCTACGCACTGGGATCCTGGCCTGCTTATGATCCAAACACGTTCAGCCGCGGTCTGTCCGCCAATAAATGGGAAGAGATGCTGAACGATCCGCATCATCCGCTGAACAACAAGGCGATCGGCGGGCTTTATCCGCCCGGATCGACGTTCAAGATCGCGACGGCGCTGGCCCTGCTGGAATCCAAACGCATCAACGTCAACTCGACCCAGTTCTGTCCCGGTTATTACGATCTCGGCAGCACGCGGTTTCATTGCTGGAAAAAGCCGGGCCATGGCTACATGAATGTGGTCAGCGCGCTGGAGCAGTCCTGCGATACGTTCTTTTATAAAAACGCCGTGGACCTTGGCATCGATACGCTGGCAATGTATGCCGGACGGCTCGGCATCGGGCAGAAGCTGGGGTTCGACATGAGCGAGGAACGGCCCGGCATCATGCCGACCAAGGCCTGGCGGCTGGCGCAGTCGGGGGTGACCTGGCAGCCGGGCGAAACCATCGTCGCCAGCATCGGGCAGGGCTATACCATCGCGACGCCGCTGCAACTGGCCGTCATGACGGCCCGCGTCGTCAACGGCGGATACGGCATCAGCCCGCAGATCGTCGGCGCGGTCGAAGGGCAGCAGGCGCAAAACAAGATCTGGCCGGACCTCGGCTTCAAAAAGCAGAACCTCGACATCGTGATCCGGGGCATGAACGATGTCGTCAACGGCCAGCACGGTACGGCCCGTGCCGCGCGTATCGAGGATCCGCTTCTCGCTATGGGCGGCAAGACCGGTACCGCTCAAGTCAGGCGCATCACCAAAGAGCAGCGCGCGAACGGGATTACCGAAGACAAGCTGCCGTGGCACCTGCGCCATCATGCCCTGTTCGTGGGTTTCGCACCGCTCAGCGATCCGCGATACGTGTGTTCGGTCGTGGTCGAACATGGCGGCGGCGGTTCGGCCGTCGCGGCGCCGGTGGCCCGCGATTTGTTGCTGGCGGCCCAGAAACGCAACCCCGCCGCATCGTTGATCGGAGGGTAGAGACGATGGCACAGGGGTTTGGAATAAACGCCAACCAGACAGTTATGCAGAAGGTGCAGCAGTTGAACTGGGGACTGATGGCGCTGCTGACCATCGTCGCCTGTGTCGGCTTCACGGCGCTGTATTCCGCAGCGGGCGGTAATTTCGAGCCCTGGGCTTCGAAACAGATGGTCCGGTTCGGTATCGGCATGGCGGGCATGATCGTGATCGCGCTCGTGGACATCAGGATGTGGCACAGGCTTGCTTATCCGGCCTATATCGCCGGTGTCCTGCTGCTGATCGTCAACGAGACAATGGGACGGATCGGCATGGGCGCGCAGCGCTGGATCGACCTCGGCTTCATACAGCTGCAGCCTTCGGAAATCATGAAACTGGCGCTGATCCTGGCCATGGCGCGTTATTTCAATGCGCTGACGATGGACGACATCAGAAAAATCCGCTTTCTGTTCATTCCCGTCATCCTCATTCTCATACCCGTAGGGTTGGAAATCCTGCAGCCCGACCTCGGTACGGCCGTAGTGACCGCGCTGGCGGGGGTGGGAATGTGTTTCATCGCGGGCGTCCCGATGTGGCTGTTCCTTCTCGGCATCGGCGCGGCGGCGGCAGCGGCGCCCGTTTTATGGATGTTCGTTCTGCACGATTACCAGAAGCAGCGTGTCTTCACCTTCCTCAATCCTGAATCGGATCCGCTCGGCTCCGGCTATCATATCATGCAGTCGAAGATCGCGCTGGGATCGGGCGGGGTAGGGGGCAAGGGTTTCCTACAGGGTAGCCAGAGCCATCTCGATTTTCTGCCTGAAAAGCAGACGGACTTTATCTTTACGTTGTTCGCCGAGGAATGGGGGCTGACCGGAAGCCTGTTCCTGCTGGGGACGTTGAGCCTGATCATGTTGTATTGCGGCTGGGTGGCCTTTCGGTGCCGCCAGGATTTCAGCCGGCTGCTGACTTTCGGGCTGATGATCAACTTCTCTCTTTATATAGTGATCAATATCGCCATGGTGACCGGCCTGATGCCTGTCGTCGGCGTGCCGCTGCCGATGGTGTCCTATGGAGGCACGTCCATGCTGGCCGTGCTGGCGGGGTTTGGACTGGTCATGTCGTGCAACGTCCACCGGGACAGCAAGATCGCGCGGTCATAACCGATCTATCAGGGCTTCTTGGCGGCAGGCTGAGGGTTGGAGGGGGAGCATCCCCTCTCCATGAATTTCCCCAGGCTGTCGAGTTCGTCTTTCACATCGGCTTTCCGGGAGGATGCGGGAAACGATACATCGCTCAGGTTTGCGCCGTATCCACCATGGCTTGCGCAGGGCGCATTCGGTTCGGCTTTAAGGACGATGCTTCCATCTTTTGATAGCGATATATCGATGATGCAACTGCTTCCGGCGCCTGGAAAGGATTCCTTTTCCTCATACTTCCAGCCGCCAGCATTTGTTTTCGCCAGCCCTAAAACGGCGAAATTGCTTCCGTTCGGGCGCCAGAGAGATATCCCGAATTTCAGGCCGTCGATAAAAGGCTGGACAGCGAGCACGCTGAGCGCTTGGTTCTCTATACAGTAAACGCCTCCGACTTTCCGTTCTGGCGCCGCCGCGAAAGAAAGGGGGGCTGTTGAAATGCAGGCCACTGCGAGAGTGCTCGCCAAAAGAAGACGGATGGCTTTCATCTAAAACCCCTTTATTCAAAAGCTGCAAAGTCAATTATGCGTCTTACAGGCTCAATGGTTAAGATAAATCTTCTGTTTTTTAATAAAATCATGTTAAAATTTTAAATTAGAGGACCGGATGGCCCAGAAAAAGGCATATTTTCTCGTCGCACTTGCTGTTGCGACGCTGATATTTTTAGGATGTGCGCGTAGCGCGCACGCGGCGGCATTCAAGCCTGAATGTTACCTTGGGGCCAGCGGCAATGTTATCTGTCCTCTTACCGGTGCCCAGACGTTTCCGCTCGATCCGCGCGCGCTGATGTATATTCCAGGATCTTTCAATCCAGCCCGTCCCCCTCTTTTCAGCTTTTTTCCTTTTTCCACCGGGCCCGCTGGGCCAAGTCCTATTCCTATTCCGCCGGGGCCAGGGATAGGTGGATGTCTTGGCGTGGCTCCGTATGAGATCTTCAGCCAGGCCGAGGAAGCCCGCAACGGTTACCGTACGCGGGTTTACCGTACCGAAATGGGCGACCTCATGGTTGGAATCGGGCATATCGTGACGCCTTTGGATGGGCTGACTGAAGGCCAGACCATCCTGCCGCCGCTGATCAAGCTGTTGTGGGAGACGGATTCGAAACCCGCCTATGCCGCCGCTGAAACGCAAGCGCGGCTGGCCGGTATCTGCGATGGCTGCTTCGTAGCCGCTCTTGCGTCTGTAAACATGAGAATGGGAGCCGACTGGATTATCAAATACCCGCGAACCTGGGCGCTCATCATGGCGGGCGATTACGACGGCGCGTCGGCGAGTTTGAATGGAACATTATGGGCGGCGCGTGAGCCGCAGCGGGTAAGGGATTTCCAGATGGCGCTGGAGATGCTGCCGCCAAAGCCCGTCCTTAACTGCTTCCTGCCGCCCGTTATCCCGCCGCCTTTCAACGTCTGCGATTTCCTGCCGCAACTGTGCGAGCCGCCATTCTATAACCCGTGCGCGTCGGATCCTGTAGGTGAGCCGCCTGGAAACGTCTGTTCAACTCTGGGTTGGCTGAGCGGTGCCTACACTCCGACGCCACAGCTGGAAGCATTGCGGCCGAACAATCCTGCAAAAGGCAACATCTGCACCGTTTTCAGCAAGGTTTCGAACGACTGGGCCGGTATGCTGGACGCTTCGGGAGGCACTGTCGATGCCTGGGTCAAGGAATGCGCCAATCTCAGCATAGCGGTCAGGATTTTCCCGATGTCGTTTTCATCGGACAATTGCCCGGCCAACTATGCCAGGGCGGCAAGCGGCGAATTTGACGAATACTATCGAAAAATGGCTGCCGACCTTAAGGCTGCCGGCGTGCCTGCCAACGCCGTTTTCAGGATTGGCTGGGAACTGAACTCGGATTATCCTTGGGGTCTGACGGGGTGCAGAACGTCAGCAGATGCCGCAACTTATATCAAGGGCTATCAGCATATTGTCGATATTTTCCGCGAAAGTTTCGGCCCCGATTTTACCCTTGCTTGGAATTTCCTGAAAAACTCCGCAAAGATGCCACTGCCGATCGAGTCTTATTATCCCGGCGATGCCTATGTCGATTACATTGATATTGATTATTACGATAATCCGGGCACGGCCAGTGTGGCTGAATTTAACGCCTTTGCAAACCGCGGAACGCCCGCCAACCCAGTCGGCATCAACCAGTGGCTGGCTTATGCTAAATCTAAAGGCAAAATGGTCGCTTTCTCCGAGTGGGGAATTGTGCCTCCCGAACGCGGAGGACGGGGAGACAATCCGGCTTACATGGAAGCGATGTTTAATTGGTTCAAGGCGAATGCATGCTCTGTCGCTTTCGAAAGCTATTTCAACGGGGGCACTCGCGGGCACGCTCTTGGTACTGCAGAACATCCAAGATCAACAGCTGTATATAAAGCGTTATGGGGAGCGTCCACGTCCCATCCCAAGGCTGCGGATGAGGTATGTTCTTGTACACCGGCTCCATAAAGCAGAAATGAAAATTGATGTCTGCTGAATTGTTTGTAGTGATAGGATTTTTTAGATGAATCTTAAATCCAAGCTTATTTTGTTATTGAGAAGCCGGTTTCTTGGATTTATCGGCGCGCTGTTGTTTTGCGTTGTGTTGCCTTTGGATGTGCGAGGCCAGACTGGGACGACGTATATGTCGGATACGGCGGCAGACCTTGTGGGCGTCAACACGCATATCAACTATGCCGGTTCTGTCTACGATACCCGTTACGCCGATATCATCAAACCCCGCCTGATTGAACTTGGCGTGCGCCATATCCGGGACAATGCCGGCGCGGGTGTGTTTGCGGACCGTTATGTCGAGTTGGCGGGCAGCGGGATCAAGCTTCTTCTGGTGAATTCTAGCCACGACCATATCAACTATGTGAAGGCGCTGAACGCGCGGGGGCCTGTGGTCGAGGCGGTGGAGCCGCCGAACGAATCGGACAACGGCAGCCTGATGGGCCCGGCGACGGGTCCCGTATTCATGCGGGATTTCATGAACATCATGTATCCGGCTTACAAAGCCGACCCGGCGACAAGGAACATCACGGTCCTGGGACCGTCTTTCGCGCGGACGAGCACGAGCCCGGCGCTTTTCGCCCGGACGATTACAAATGCGTCCACGCTTATGGATGCCGGAAACGTGCATGATTATCCGGGCGGGACCTATCCCGAGGGGCCCGGTGGCGGTGGCTGGGGGATCACGCTGCCCGAGGCGCTGAACCGCTATAAGGCGCTGTCGGGGACGAAACCGATCTGGTCAACGGAGACGGGGTATAAAATGTCCGGGAGCGTTCCCGGTCATCCCGCGGTCAGCGAGCGGACGGCGGCGAAGTATATGCTTCGCCTTTTCATGATGCACATGCAGCTGGGCGTGCCGCGCGTCTACCCCTATCAGCTGATCAACAACCGGGAGGACTTCGGCCTCCTGAACAACGACGGGTCGCCGCGTCAGCAGTTCACGGCAATGAAAAACTTCATCACGATGTTCAAGGACCCGGGCGCGGCGTTCACGCCCGGCACGCTGGGCTACACGCTGACCGGGGACATGACCAACATCCAGCAGATGCTGCTGCAGAAGCGCGACGGGCGCTTTCTTCTTGTGGTGTGGCAGGGGGTCAACAGCGGGGAGCCGCCGCGGCGCGCCTTGACGCTGACGCTGACGTCGCCGGTCACGACGGCGACGCTGTATGAGCCGACCTTTTCTCTGACGCCCGTCAACCAGATCACTGATCCGGCAGGGATAACGTCGATCCCGCTGTCGGTGCCGGACCACCTGCTGGTGATCGAACTGATTCCCGGCGATTGCGAGGATTGCACGCCTGGCCCGGCGCCGCCTGGTCCTGGGCCGGGAGGGCCGGGGCCAATCCCGTTCCCTATCGATCCGATTACAGGCTGCCCGTTATGCGGCGGTCCGAATCCGCCGCCGCCGCCCCCCGGCCCGTGTGGCGGGAAGAGCGGGCTGCCGTGGGCATCAGGAGTTTCTCCTGGAACGGGTGACGGGCGCGTGGCGTTAACCAACGTAAACGGCTTCAGCACCTGGCGGGGCCGCCCGGTGGACGTCGGGATTCTGTTTATCGGTCAGAACTCGTGGGGTAATTCTTACGCTGCATTTCTGACGAACGAGGTGTTGCGTCCTGACGGCGCGGTGCGTGCGTTCAGCCAGAACGGGATCTGCCCTGTTCTGACGGTGCCTCTGGTCACGAAGGCGGACGCAATGAAGTTCGCGATGGTGGCGGCGGGCGATATCGACGCCGAGCATGCGGCGGTGGCAAGGAAGATCCACGAGGCCGTGGGCGAGGGGACGATCTACCTTCGGCTCGGTCACGAGGCGGACCACGGCTATCCGTGGTCGTATACCAACGAGGGGCCGGCGGCGGACCCGGCGACGTACCGCGCGGCATGGGCCCGGATCGCGAAAATCTATAAGACCGAAATGCCTAATGCGCGGCTCGTGTGGAACACATTGAAAAACACCCGGCTGAAGATCACGGATTATTACCCTGGCGACGATGTCGTGGACGTGTTGAGCCTCGACCCGTACGACAACGGGTTCTCGCGTTACTGTGACTCAGCCGCGAACTGGACGGTCGGCTGCCTTGGGTCGTGGAACCCGGCGACGGGCGAGGCACAGGGCGTGGCGGGCATGCTGGGCTTCGCGAAGTCGCGGGGCAAGCGGATGGCGGCGGATGAATGGGGGGCGACGAACGACTCCCATACGCCTGGCAACGGCGCCAATAACGATTATTACGTCGCGGCGATGTACGACTTCTTCAACGCGAACCGGGATTATATCGAATATGAGTCCTATTATAACCGTGCCGGCGAAGGCCGGCATCAGATCTGGCCGCGCGTCGACTATAACGCCAAGCCCAGCGACGCCTACCTCGCCAAATATAAAGGCGATGTGCCCATACCTCCCCTGACGCCGCCACCTGCGGCAAACTGTCCGCCACCTGTGGCCGAAGCGCCGTTTCCTCCTCCCGATCCCGGCGTGCCTGGCGGGGTCCTGCCGAGGGGTGGCTGGGGCGTTTTGCAGTCGAGCGGAAATATAGGTGCGATACGGGCCTTTTCTGCCATGGTGCAGCGTCCGATCAATATGTGGGAGACATTTTACGGATGGCGCCAGGGATGGGAGCCGATTGAAAACGGTTACAATACGTCAATGAGGGCCATTGTCAGCAACCGTGCTCTTGGCTTGCGCGCCATCATTTCCTATGCCCCTTTCCCGGCAAGCGAAGGCTTCGGGGAAGCGCCTTTGCGCAGATGCGCCGCGGGTGAGTTCGACGAGCACTATCGTAAATTCGGTGAAAAGCTGAAAGCGATCGGCGCGATCGACCCGGTCTTCCGCGTGGGTTGGGAATGGAACAGCGACTATCCCTTCGGCATCGACAAACATCTGGAATGGGGGCCGCTCTTCGCTAACTGCTTCCGCCATGTGGTGTCGACATTGCGCGCGTCCTATCCCGGCAACCAGTTTGTGTTCGATTTCAACCCGACCCAGTTTGCAACGACGGCTGAATTGAACGCGGCATGGCCGGGCCCTGAATATGTGGATATCGTCGGCATCGATGCCTATGACCGCTCATTCAAAAGACCATGCGATGAAGTGTGTTTCTGGGAACAGGTGTCCGGGCGCATAAACACGATCTCGGCGTTCGCAAAAAGCGTCGGCAAGCCAATATCGTTCCCGGAATGGGGCGTGTGGACCAGTGTGACCGCCGATTTCGATGGCGGGGGAGGAGACAATCCTTACTACGTTCAGAAAATGTGCGAATATATCAAGGACCCTGCTAACAACGTGGTTTACAACAGCTATTTTGAAGCGTCGGCCGCTGGAGACCACAGGCTCTCGACCCATCCCCAGGCGTTGGCAGCGTACCGGCAATATTGCGGCCCTTAATCGGATGCCTGCATAAGTATGGCAACCGTTTGGCCAGACTAATCTGAAAGAGCAGAGGCAATGGTAACGAACCAAGGCAAATGGCTTTGCATATACGGTATGCCTTGAGCCAACGGGTAAATGTTAACCAGGCGTCTGGCTGTTCCGAAAGACCGCAATAGTCTCTGACAGACTTAACAATAAATAATATCAGAATAACGTAATATAATTATTTCTAATTAAGCCTTATCAGGTTGACGTTCCCGTATTTCAACATAGCTATGGATAAGAGGGGTTTCCAAAATCGCTGAAGCATTTGTGCAGGAAATGTAGGAAGCAAAAGGACACCATCTTTTCATTCGGCGCATCATGGACAGTCTGGTGATTGAAAGTCGGGTGAAACATAAAAAATGCCTAACGAAGCTACATAAAGTGACGACAGAGACATTTCGACTCAGCGTAAGATGAGGCGTATAAAATGAAAAAACAAAACTTTATGAGCGGGAAAAGCTTTTGGGTCATATGCAGAGTTTCTAGATTTTTGTCGATTTTGTGCTTCAGCTTTGCGCCTTCGTCAGAAGCAAGGGCACAGGCGGAAGCGGTGTCTTCAACACCAGTTTCTGCACAACTTTCGTTCCCTGTGGACCCGATTACGGGCTGCCCGTTATGCGGCGGTCCGAACCCGCCGCCGCCGCCGCCTGGACCATGTGGCGGAAAAAGCGGCGCACCCTGGGCGTCCGGCTTTTCGCCTGGAACAGGGGGACAGGCGTGTGGCGCTGACGAACGCTAACGGGTTTAGCATGGCGCGGACACGCCCGGTCGACGTGGGAATACTCTTCATCGGCAAAAATTCCTGGCAGACATCCTATGCGGCGTATCTGACAAACGAGGTTCTCAGGCCGGATGGGGCTGTACGGTCATTCAGCCAGAACGGGATCTGCCCGGTGCTGACGGTGCCCCTTGTAACGGAGGCTGATTATATGAAGTTCGATATGGTGGCTGGCGGCGGTATCGATGCGGAACATCTGGCCATCGCGAGAAAGATTCATGAAGCCATCGGGGAGGGGACTATATATCTCCGCCTTGGGCACGAAGCCGATGAAGGATATCCCTGGTCTTACACGAATCCTGGCGATATTGCGGATCCGGCGACTTACAAAGCCGCCTGGAGCCGCATCGCAAAAATCTATAAGGCGGAGATTCCGAACGCGCGGATCGTATGGAACGTCTTGAAGAATACGCGTCAGAGAATCCGCGATTATTATCCGGGCAGCGATGTGGTGGATATCCTGAGCATCGACCCATATGACAACGGGGCAGGCGGGTTCTGCGACGGTCCAGCAAGCCCGGGCTGGGTCAATATGTGCTACGGCGGCTATAACGCCGCGACAGGTGAATCGAAAGGCGTCAAGGGCATCCTGGATTTTGCCAAAACCCAGGGAAAGCGGATAGCGATCGATGAATGGGGGGCTTCCAACAAATCGCACACAGTCGGTGACGGCGCGAATAATGGTTATTACGCCGGCGCCATGTACGACTTTTTCAACGCAAACCGGGACTATATCGAATACGAATCCTATTACAACCGCGCCGGGGCAGGCAAACATCAGATATGGCCACGCGTCGACTACAACGGTAAAGTCAGCGACGCCTATCTCGCCAAGTATAAAGGCACCGTCCCTATACCGCCCCTCACGCCACCGCCAACAGCCATATGCCCGCCAGGTGGGGGCGAACCCCCAGCGTCTGTGCCGCCTCCGCCAACGCCTCCCCCCGCCAATTGCACGGGAACAGGAACCCCTGTCGAGGTCAGCAGTGCAGGCCAGTTCCAGTCTGTCTTGAGGACAGCGGTGCCCGGCACGACCATTATGTTGCTGCCTGGAAACTACGGAACGCTGAATGTCGAAAGGGGCGGCAGCGGACCGGCCGCGCCAATTTATATTGCCGCAAAATATCCGGCTGTTGGCGTGGACGCGCAACCCCTGGCCAGCATCGCGCAACGGTCGAATGTCAGCCTGATAACGATGAATGCAAGCAACGTAACCATATGCGGTATTTTCTTCGACGATAAATCCTTAAAATCTATCCGTCATGACAAAAGGGCGGATAATTTGATGTATCTGCAGAATTATTTTAATACAGAAACTGCAAGCAGCCCGACAGTCGAAGAAAGCATCGATACATATGACGGCGGAACAAACCTCACGGTTCAGAGCAATTATTTCAATGCAACGAGAAACAACGGTTTCGCGCTGGATTATGGCCTGGCTTTATTCAAATATAATGGCGTTTATGTGCGTGGCAATATTTTCGACGGCGTGTTCAACCACGCGTTGTCGCTTAAACAACAGAACGAAAACGTTCTGATCGACGGCAACGTATTTAAGGGCTGTGGACAACAGTGCCTTGAGATAGGCCAGCAGCCGGATAATAGGCAGGACGGCGACTGGACGGGCGGCCAGGTCACGATCACGAACAATATCTTTACCTCAGCGTATACGATCCATCCGCAAGGCCGTGCGACCAAGGCCCTCGTCTTAAGAAACCACGAAACGATCATCGTGAGAGGTAACACATTCCAGCAACGCTTCAATCAAACCATCCAGACCAATTTCATAAACCGCGGCGGGCTGGACAGGCTCGCAGGCCGGGTCTTGGGTGTGTGGGAAAGAAAAGCGAATTCCATCCTTATCGAAGGCAATACCTTCAATGACGCCCTGCTTAATTTTACCGGGCGTGGCATAGGTCCTAAAAACGGCGGACGTGATACAATAGAAGTGCGCGGCAATACAGGTCCGTTCACCTGCCGTATAGGGCCGTGGGAAAGGGCAGCCGGAAAGACATATGACATGTCGACGATCGACGAATCGCCGCCCAACGTAACGGGATGCCCCTGATATGACAGTGGTAAGGCAGTGAATATCAGGCGGCTTCGGTAAACATTACGCCCTTGCTGCGCATGGTTTCCTGCAACTCGCCCGAAGCATACATTTCACGAATGATGTCGCAGCCGCCGATAAATTCGCCCTTCACGTAAAGCTGAGGAATGGTGGGCCACTGGGCAAAATCCTTGATGCCCTGGCGGATGTCGTTATCCTCCAGCACGTTGATATCCTTGAACCGAACGCCAAGCTGGGACAGGATCTGTACGACCGCGGCGGAAAAACCGCATTGCGGGAATACCGCGCTGCCTTTCATGTAAAGGACAACATCGTTTGTGGTGATGTCCTTACGGATTCGTTCGAAGACCATATTTTCCATCAGCATTACTCTCTCCTTTTCCTCACACGGTTTTCACGGCTGTCTGCAATGCCAGCGCGTGAAGCTCTCCACCCATTTTCCCCTGCAGCGCCTGATAAACCATCTTGTGCTGCTCGATCCGCGACCGCCCTGCGAAACTCGCCGACGTCACGTGGGCGGCGTAGTGGTCGCCGTCGCCCCGGAGGTCTGAAATGGTAATGTCCGCGTCTGGTATGGCCTGCTTGATCAACCGTTCGATATCATCCGGCTTCATGGACATACGCCGCGTTCCCCACACTGTGATTTCATGACAAAACCGACTATATACAATCGTCTTCCAAACTTCCACTTTCACAAGATATATTCCATAATTTTATTGACGCTTATTAAAATATTATGGTAATGTTCGAGTAATAATAAGTTAATAATTCATTAATATTTGAAGCCGGAGATTCGATGATCGGTGTAGTGGCGGACGCCAATGGAGGCATATGCATAGCCAGCGACCGGGTATTCGAGGGAACGCCTGCTGCGCTGAATTTCAGCCCGTCGCGCCGCAGCCTTTTTTTAAAATTTCAGGAAGGCCATCAGGAAAACCTGGGGACTACGGGTATCGCGGCTATAACCGCCTTGCTGCACAAGGCGCAGACTGTCCGGTTCCTGCAGATCGTCAAGCCGGGCGAATCGTGGGAACTGCAGTTGCCGCTTTATGTGCTGATGGATGACGATATCCCGCACGCCATTGCCGTCTGATTATCAGGCTGATTCCATATAACCGGGAAGCCAGGCTTCGTTCACGGCGATCAGATCGGAAATTTCCAGAGCGTCCGTGTCCGGCAGCTTCAGCGCCGTAGCGTTTGTCCAGCCTATGACCGTTACCGGAACGCCGGCGTTTTCGGCCAAAGCGAGGACAGGCTGCGCGTCTTTCGCAGTGACGACGTAGCGCGCCTGATCTTCGCCGAACCAGAAGGCGGCATCGCCGGAAAGTTTGGCGAACTTGCAACCGATCCCCGACGCCATCGCCATTTCCGCCACGGTGACCATCAACCCGCCATCGCTGACGTCATGGCATGCGGTGATCATGCCGTCTTCGATCAGTGTGCGGACGAACTCCCCATGTCTGCGCTCGATGGCCTGGTCGACGGGCGGCGCGTCGCCCGTCTCGCTTTGCAGGATCTCGCGCAGGTAAAGCGACTGGCCCAGATGGCCTTTGGTCTCGCCGATTACCATGATTCGCGCCTGTTCTGAAACGCCAGCGGTTTCGCCTTGCGCCAGTCGGCCATGACGCCGACGCCGCCGATGGCGGGGGTCGGCAGGATCGCGCGGCCGCTGGTTTCGTTATACAACGAGACGTTGCCGGAAATGACCGGGTAATCCAGTGCGCGGCATGCCTCGGCCATGCCTTCGACGCACCTGACGAATTGGGTCATGATATCGGGTTTTTCGGGGTTACCGAAATTCAGGTTGTTGGTGACGGCGAGGGGCAGGGCGCCGACGGCGCATAGATTCCTGTAGCTTTCCGCCACCGCCTGCTTGCCGCCCTCGAACGGGTTCGCCTGGCAGTAACGCGGCGTGACATCGCACGTCATGGCCAGCGCCTTGTCCCTGCCCGGGATTTTAACCACGGCGGCATCGCCGGCAAAACCGCTTTGCGTGTCGACGATACCCTGGCTAAAGCGCGTCTGGCCCATGACCAGCGAGTCGTACTGTTCCCAGATCCAGCGTTTCGAGGCAAGGTCGGGGCACGCGAGCAGGGTTCTAAGCGAGTCCAGAATAGGCTTATCCGCTGTCGTTTCAATCAGGGCCGAGGGCAGGGGGTATTCGCCCTGCGGCCTGTCGTACAGCGGCGCCTCGTTGACCAGGGGCGGCACGGGGATATCGCACCAGCACCGGCCATGCATGGTGAGGCGCAGACGGCGGTCGTCCGTGGTCCGGCCGATCACGGCGAAATCGATGTCCCATTTTTCGAAAACGGCGCGGGCCTCGTCCTCGCGCCCGGGCTTCAGGATCATCAGCATCCGTTCCTGGGATTCGGACAGCATCAGTTCATAGGGGCTCATGCCCGGCTCGCGCATCGGCACCTTGTCGAGATCCAGCTCGACGCCGATTTCGCCCTTGTCGGCGATTTCGACCGAAGAGGAGGTCAGGCCCGCCGCGCCCATATCCTGGATGGAGATGATGGCGTCTTCCTGCATCAGTTCGAGGCAGGCTTCCAGCAGCAGTTTTTCCGTGAAGGGATCGCCGACCTGGACCGTCGGCCGCTCCGCTTCCCGGTCGTCTTCAAAGCTGGCGGAGGCCATGGTCGCGCCGTGGATCCCGTCCCGTCCGGTCTTCGAGCCGACATAGACGACGGGCTGGCCCACCGATGCGCCCCGCGCGTAATAGATTTTGTCCTGGTCGGCCAGGCCGACGGTCATGGCGTTGACCAGGATATTGCCATTATAGGCGGCGTGGAAGTTGGTCTCCCCTCCCACGGTCGGCACGCCCATGCAGTTGCCGTATCCGGCGATTCCGGCGACGACCCCTGCCACCAGATGCCGGGTCTTCGAATGGGAAGGGTCACCGAACCGAAGGGCATTCATGTTGGCGATGGGCCGCGCGCCCATCGTGAAGATATCCCGCATGATGCCACCGACTCCGGTCGCAGCGCCCTGATAAGGTTCGATAAAGGAAGGATGGTTGTGCGATTCCATCTTGAACACGGCGGCCTGTCCGTCGCCGATGTCGATGACGCCCGCATTCTCACCCGGCCCCTGGATGACCCAGGGTGCCGAAATTGGAAGCTTTTTCAGATGGATGCGGGAGGATTTATACGAGCAATGCTCGGACCACATCACCGAAAATATGCCCAGTTCCGTGTAGCTGGGCGTGCGGCCCAGGATTTTCAGGACCCTGTCGTATTCTTCGGCCTTGAGCCCGAACTGGGCGGCCAATGCAGGCGTTATGTCCGGCTCACGGAAGGGTGAAAGAGCATCGTTTTTTTTCAGTGGGTTCGCATTTGTCATGGCTTCTTTCTAGCGCGAAGAAACGGAGAAGCGAAGGGTTTTATTAGTGATTGATTTCAAATAATTTTTATTCGGGAAACTTTTTAATTTACAGATTTTTTAAAAAGCTTTTGACAGTTAAGCGTCCACCGTTTAAAGCCTTCAAATATGGAAACGTTATAAGACGTTGAAATGGCCCAACTCAAGGGCCGGTTAAGTAAACAAAGGGTGGGGCGTTTTTACTTATCGCAACCATTCCTTAAAAACATCAGGAGATATCTTAATGGAAGAAATCACAACAGCTGCTGTCGTCGCTCTGGCCGCCACTATCGAAGGCACGCCCGGCAACGATACCATCCACGGCACCGACCAGGCTGAAACCATCAACGCTGGCGATGGCGACGATTATGTCCACGGCACCCCCGGCGGCGACATAATCAACGGCGAAGGCGGCAATGACGAACTGCATGGCGGTTCCGACGGCGACACCATCAACGGCGGCACAGGCAACGATCTCGTGATCGGCGGCCCCGGCACCGACATCATCCACGGCAACCAAGGCAACGACGAACTGCATGGCGGTTCGGGCGACGATTACATCGACGCCGGCAAAGGCGACGACCTCGTCGTCGGCGGCCCAGGCCAGGACATCATCCATGGCGGTTCGGGCAACGACGTTCTCCAAGGCAACAGCGACAACGACAAAGTCTATGGCGGTGAAGGCGACGACACCCTCACAGGCGGCCCTGGCAACGACCTTCTGGTCGGCGGCAAAGGCAATGACAGCCTGACCGGCAACAGCGGCGACGACAGACTGTTCGGCAAGCAGGGCTGTGATATCCTGCATGGTGAGTCGGGCAACGACACGCTGCATGGCAATCGCGGCAACGACCAGTTGTTTGGCGATAGCGGCAATGACACGCTGTACGGCGGTTACGGCAACGACAAGCTCGACGGCGGCTGGGACAACGATATCCTTCTCGGCGGTTACGGCAAGGACACGCTGACGGGCGGCATCGGCAAGGACACGTTCGTCCTCGGCGAAACCCCGGGCTGCAAAATCGTCGATAAAGACGTCATCACCGACTTCGAAATCACGATCAGCAAAACCGGCCATGGCTGCGGCGCCAAAACCAGCCTGAAGGCGATCGACGTTCTGAACGTCACCGATCTTCTGTCCGGTTACGATCCTCTGCACGATTCGATCAACGATTTCGTGAAGTTCAGCTCGAAAGCTGGCGGCGGCACCAACATCAACATCAACATTGATGGCAATGGTAAAGACTTCTACTGCGCTGCCACTATCAGCAACATCGATCTGTCGCACTTCAAAGCCGACCAGCTTCTGGCTGCCGGCGCGCTGATCGCGAACCAGCACATCGCTTAATCTTAAGACCTTCGAAAAACCCCTTCCGGACTGTCCGGAAGGGGTTTTTTATTGAGCCTTCACTTTTTAAATGTCAGGCCAGAGACTGCACGATGCTTTCAAAGACCGGAAGACCGGTTCTGTTGCCCTGCCAGTCCTGTGTCGCGTCTTCGGGATGCGGCATCATGCCCAGGATCGTCTTATCCTTGTTATAGATCCCGGCGATGTTGCGGATGGACCCATTGTAATTGGCGGCTTCCGTGACCGAGCCGTCGGCTTCGCAATAGCGGAAAGCGATGCGGTCGTTATCCTCCAGCTCCTTCAGGATCGTCTCGTTAGCGAAATAATTGCCTTCGCCATGGGCGACCGGCACACGGATGATGTCGCCTGCGCTCATCGTCTGGGTAAATGCGTTTCCGGCGGTTTCACACCGCAGGTAAGCCTGGCGGCAAATGAATTTCAGGGTGCGGTTGCGAAGCAGGGCGCCCGGCAGCAGCCCGGTCTCGACGAGCATCTGGAAGCCGTTGCAGACCCCCAGCACCCGCGTGCCCTTATGCGCCAGGGCGATCACCTGCTTCATCACCGGCGAATGGGCGGCCATGGCGCCGCACCGTAAATAATCGCCGTAGGAAAACCCGCCCGGCAGGATAATCAGGTCAGGCTGTCCCAGGTCGGTATCCTTGTGCCAGACAAGAGAAGGGGCCGTGCCGGTCAGACGTTCGAACGCTAAAGCCATGTCGTTTTCGCGGTTGGTGCCGGGGAACAGGATAATGGATGCTTTCATAAAACGTTTTTATCAGAAAAAAAAGCGCTGCGAAACATTTGAGAACGCAGCTTTATTCGCCTTGTGGCGTTCTTTTTGTTATTTTCGAAAGCTTTTTGTAACAATTCTGTAACTTTTTTCCTTGTCATCAACCAAACGTTCATCTAAGGATTCTAATATAACGGATCGGCCATTGATCGTGAAACGACCGGATAGCAGGGAGATAAACCTGCTTCACAGAGGTCTTTTCCCCTGCAATGGTTGCAAAAAACCGGGATAGCGAGTTGAACGAGGGAATGAACTGAAAGCCCCGCTTATGGCGGGGCTTTTTCTTTCCTGCGCAAGGGCCGGGCTTTCAGGTCGCGGCGCTGATCTGGCGCTTTGCTTCTTCGGCGCATTGTTCCAGCTGACGGTCCATCATGTGGCTGGAAATATTCAGCTTTTTATCGGAGAAATCAGCAGATACCTTGCGTTTCACGTCTTCATAGCCGGGCTCTTCAAGGTTGGCGCCTATCACCTGCTTCGCGTATGTCTCTGCTTCCACGCCTTCCAGGCCCAGCTGCTGCGCCGCCCATTGCCCGAACAGTTTGCAGGTGCGGGCCTCGACCCGGAAACGCAATTCCTCGTCATGGGCGAATTTCTTTTCGAACGCGTCGCGGCGGTCTTCCATACTGGACATTGGCGGTTCTCCCGTCTTATAAGCGTGTCAGTTAACGGGTTTTCGTATAGCATTGGACGGCGCGGAAATCCATGCTTATATAGAAGCCCATGAAAAACAGGTTCGCCCCCATGCTCAAAAGACGCGTCCTTTACGAAGGCAAGGCCAAAACCATTTATGAGGGCCCGGAGCCGGGGACGCTGATCCAGTATTTCAAGGACGACGCCACCGCTTTCAACGCCCAGAAAAAAGCCGTGATCGCCGGTAAAGGCGTGTTGAACAACCGCATTTCCGCGCATCTGATGACCAAGCTGGAATCGATTGGCATCCCGACCGCTTTCATCCGGTCCCTGAACATGCGCGAGCAGCTGGTGCGCCAGGTCGAGATCATTCCGCTGGAAGTCGTCATCCGCAATATCGCGGCGGGCTCGCTGGTCAAGCGCCTGGGGGTCAAGGAGGGCACGATTCTGACCCAGCCGATCCTGGAATTTTATTACAAGAGAGACGAACTCGGCGACCCGATGGTCAACGAACAGCACATCTTCACCTTCGGCTGGGCCGATCCGTACGAACTGGATGAAGTCATCCATATGTCGTACCGCATCAATGATTACCTGAACGGTCTGTTTGCCGGCATCGGCCTGCGCCTGGTCGATTTCAAGCTGGAATTCGGCCGCATTTACGGCGAATACGGCGAGATCTATCTGCTTCTGGCCGATGAAATCTCCCCCGACAACTGCCGCCTTTGGGATGCCTCCACGGGCGAAAAGCTGGATAAAGACAGGTTCCGCCAGGATCTGGGCGACCTGGTCGAAGGCTATTCCAAGATCGCCGAACGCCTCGGCCTGGTGCCGAAGGGCGGCATCATGGAAGGCGGCGGCATTAACGAACAGCTGATGAGCGGTCTCGGCGTCATCGAAAACGAACTGGCCGAGAAGCGCAAACTCAAAGGCCTGAAAATCCAGCCCGGCGGCAAGCCGCGGAAAGGGTAAGGACATGAAAGCCATCGTCCACATCACGTTGAAAAAAGGCGTCCTCGATCCTCAAGGCAAAGCTATCGGCCATGCGCTGCAGGGAATGGGCTTCGGCGAAATCACCGGAGATGTCCGGCAGGGAAAAATGATTGAACTCGAAGTCGCTGACGGCACCGACAAGAAACGTATCGCCGAGATGTGTGAAAAGCTTCTGGCCAACCCGGTGATCGAGGATTACCGGATCGAGGTCGCCTAGGCTTCCAGTCTGGTCAGGGCTTTTATATGCCTGGCCGGGGTGGACACAACGCCTGTATCCCGGCCCGGTAGATGTGGCTTCAGCCCGATCGAGCCGTCCTGCCTGCCGAACGTTTCATAAGCGCCCGGACCGGCCTGAATGCTTTCAAGCATCATTGCTTCAAGAGAGTCCGGATTGCCGATAAGTTCATATTTTTCAGGATATCGTATTCGGATGATAATAGCTTCGGGTGCATATTTTTGAATGAGCGCTGACTGCAGAAATGTGCCGCCATTATACCCTGCAATATGCCCTTCATACGTACTGTTAAAATGATGCGGGCCATCCAGTTCAATCAAAAAAAGCTGCGGTCCCGCATAAAAAGCATAATCGACATTATGACCTAGTTCGGAAATCCATCCCCCTTCTCTTGATGACAGGAGTCCTGCCCGGGCGAATACCTGGCACAGACGTAATTGCGAAGATGAAATTTTTGCCTTTTCTTCAGGAATATCGGAGGGACCAAAATCAAACCATGAGGCGGCATCGGCAATTTGTTTCATCACAGCATTGTTTGGCGGTTCTCCAGCGCAATGGCGATGGTAAGTCCGGGCGATTGACCTGAAAGACATATCATCTGTGATGGCGCTTATGACAGCCAAAGTCCATAGAATCTTGCTTCTTGTATGGATGCTGAAATCTCTCGGATCGTACTCTGCGGCTTTGCCGATAAACTCTCTTGATGGCTTTTGACCTAAAGAAACCAAAGCGGGGAGAATGCTGATAAAGTTTAATGGCGCAAGACTGGTGAACGTATCGAGCCTGTCTTCTATTTCATTCCAAAGAAATTTCGATGGAAACACACGAAGTGCGGATAACGACCATAGTGTAGAACTAATCTGCTTCTCGTCGAAATCACAGATTTTAGGAACAGCCTTTTCCTCCCAACAACTTAAATGATCGCCCAGAAGTGTTAAAAGTCTGTTTTTTGCAATGTCGTATTCTTTTAACGTCCTGGCTGTATGATGAAGAACGATAACGAGTTGTTGCGGCGTAAGATCGAATGCCATGACCGTTTTCAACTGCTTACAAAGTTCATCTAGATGGACATTCTGGCTGGATAAACCATAGAAATATCCCATTGAATCGTGCTTCTGACGATCTGAAGGCGTTCTTTGAAGATTTGCAGCTTTTTCGTGCGCGTAAACAAGCTTTTTGCGGTTATTGTAACGAAATATTTCGTCGCGCGTTTTTTGTCTTCTGCTTGGCATATGGCAATCCTTTGAAAGGATGATTACAATAGCGCTTATAATCTGTCAAATGATGGCTTAAACGCAGGTTTTCGATGCAATATCTCTACGAAGTTCCGCACATCCGCGAGGGCATGGACCATCTCCTTCGCAAGGATCCTGTTTTCAGCACACTGGGCGTGGCGCCGGAATCTCTGGCCTGGTCGTATACGCCCGGCGGGTATGCCTCCATGGTCCGTATCGTGCTGGGGCAGCAGGTTTCGACATCGGCGGCCCGGTCGATCTGGGCCAAGATGCAGGCGGGCATGACGGATGTCAGCCCGTCCGCCATGCTTGCCTTAAGCGAAGACCAGATGCGTGCGTTCGGACTCAGCCGCCCTAAAATAAAATACATCCACGGCATGTCGGAGGCTGTTCTGGCCGGGACGTTCGATCCCGACGCGTTGAACGTCATGACGGACGAGGCGGTGCATGAGTCGATCACGGCGCTCAAAGGGTTCGGGCGCTGGAGCGCGCATATGTATCTGATGTTCTCTCTCGCCCGGCCCGATATCTGGCCTTCAGGCGATCTCGGCATCCAGGAAGGGCTGCGCCGCTATCTCAACATAAAAAAGCGCCCGGACGAAAAGCGCACCCAGAAGGAAGGAAAACGCTTCGCCCCCCATCGCACGGCGGCGTCCGTGCTGCTGTGGCATATGGCCAGTCAAAAATAGTGTCAGGAGAGCGGTGCGCTAATTTTGAGTTCTAGCCTATCCGTAGCGTGGCCAGGAGCATGGGATGATCGGAATGTCCGTAAAGAACCGCTTTGTCAGTCACTGAAAAATCCTGTGAACATAAAATGTAATCGATGGTTTTTTGTCGATAGTCTTCCGCGCGGCTTTCATCGGCAAGCCTGACCGATTGAGCCGTATTCGGCACGGCATTCTTCAGACGCCCAGTTGCAAATGCGTTTTCTAAAATGCTTTCAATCGGAACATTCTTGTTATTGAAATCTCCGGCACCAATAAGCTTTTGGCCTTCATTACATAGGAGAGTCTCCGCCAATTTATCGCGCCAGACTGAAAATTCGGGATCTGCTATGGATCGCCCGAACCGGTGAAAGGGATAGGAATGTAGGTTAAAGCAGCGAACTGTTTCACCATTCGGCAGATTGACTGCAGCTTTCTGCACGTATTTATCATGGGATTGCCAAACTTCACCATTAGGCTGGCGAAATTCCAAATTCGGGTTGGGCAGGGATACGACTTCGTAATCGGTCAACGGGTAACGTGATAAGATAGATAATCCGTAATGCTTGCCGATCACAGCTTCTTCCCAGGCAGGACCGCCAACATGATTTAAGATGTGCGATAAATTCAGATGGTCGGCCAACATACCGGCCATCTCACTGTTCCCGTTTTCATCCATGAGGACTTCGGCACAAAGCATGAGATCGGGTTGAAAAAGGGCAATACTCTCAGCATAGCGCTTTGGTGCATAGCCGTCGAACCGATCCGCGCCATGTTCATCGCGGCCTCGATAAAGCAGCCCCTGACACAAATTGCCGAAAAGAACTTTAATTTCCATCGTTACGAAAATACCGTGCTTAGCCTGAAGCGTCAATAAATTTTCATAATATTTAAGGCAGAAACTGTTCCTTGATCATCCGTTCCTCCAGCGTGTGGTCGGGGTCAAACAGCAAGTCGATACCGATGGATTCGGATTGCCGCACTTCCACCGATTTGATGTTGCGGACTTCCGTGAAATCGGCGGTGGAACTGACCGGGCGTTTGCCGCCCTCGCGGATATCGAAGCGTATAGCGACATGGCTCGGCAGAACAGCGCCGCGCCAGCGGCGGGGGCGGAAGGCGCTGATCGGCGTGATCGCCAGCACATTGGATTTCAGGGGCAGGATAGGGCCGTGGGCGGAGAGGTTATAGGCCGTGCTGCCCGCGGGCGTCGCCACCAGCACGCCGTCGCAGACCAGTTCCTCCAGCCTCTCCACGCCGTCGACGGTGATGCTGATCTTCGCCGCGTTGTGCTGCTGGCGGAGGAGAGAGACTTCATTGAACGCGATGGCCTCGACGGTTTCGCCGCCTTCCGTCCGTGCCGTCATGCGCAAGGGGTGCAGGGTCACCTTGTCCGCTTTCGCCAGCCGTTCGGACAGACTGGCAGTGCGGTAAGGGTTGAGCAGAAAACCGACCGACCCCTTGTTCATGCCGTAAAACGGTTTTTTCAGCGTATAATATTCGTGCAATGCCTCCAGAAGCGTGCCGTCGCCGCCCAGCGCCACGATGATATCCGCGTCTTCGGGGGTCGCCTGACCGCAGGCGGATGTCAGTTCTTTCAGCGCCGCGCGGCCTTCGTCTGTGTCGGCGGGATGAAAATGGATTTTCATGAGGCCGCCCGGGCTGCCCAGCCATCGGGGTCGCGCAGGAAAGCTTCGATGGCGTCGAGCGTGGCCGCGTCGTACTCCGTACCCGCGCGCGCGGCTTTCAGCACGTCCCACCAGGTGCAGAGCGCATGCAGTTTCACGCCCATCGCTTTCATATTGTCCTCGCTGGCGGGGAAGATGCCGTAATGGAACACGACGAAGGCATGCTCCACCACCGCGCCAGCGGCGCGCAGGGCGTCGATAAATACTTTTTTCGAGCCGCCGTCGGTCTGCAGGTCTTCGATCAGGACGACGCGCCTGCCGTCCTCGTCCATGAAGCCCTCGATCTGGGCGTTGCGGCCGAACCCTTTCGGTTTTTTGCGGACATAGAGCATCGGCGCGTTCAGGCGCTCGGCGATAAAGGCGGCGTAGGGGATGCCCGCCGTTTCGCCGCCTGCCACGTAATCGATGCGGCCTGCTTCTTTTCTAAGGATCGCCGCGCCCATGTCCATCAGCCGGCTACGCTCCGCAGGAAAGGAGATGAGGCGGCGGCAATCCACGTAAACCGGGCTTTTCCGTCCCGATGTGAACGTGAACGGCTCCCGCGCGTTAAATAGAACGGAGCGGGTGGAAAGGAGGATGCGGGCGGCTTCGTCAGTGTCGGTCATGGTCCGTTCTTCTTCGTGAGATTGTTTCGTTTACAGGAGAAAAAACAACGTCATTCCGGGATGGCGTCGATAATGACCTGCGCTCATTGGCTCACCCAGACGATGCGCGCCATCCAGGTGATGTCCTGCGGCTTGAAAACGCGTCCGTCGTGGTCTGGGTTCAGGGAATGGAGTTCGACCTTCGACGCCGTCTGTTTCAGCAGTTCCTTCGCCATGACCTCGCCGCGCTTGGTCCGCACCACAACGCGGTCGCCCTTGCGCACGGGCGCTCCCGGCGCGACGACGATGATATCGCCGTCGCGGTAGAGCGGGGCCATCGAATCGCCGCTGACTTCCAGCGCGAAGATATGCGCATCGTCCACGGTGCTGTCATATTCAGGGAAGGCGGCTTCGTCCCAGCCTTCGCCCGCTGGATATCCGGCATCGTCGAAAAACCCGTCGCGGCCGGCCTGGGCCAGGCCGATGATCGGGATGACACGCGTGGCGCGGCGGGGGTTGGCGGCCAGGTCCTCGATCATGCCCATGAAATCGGTCATGGCGATCCCCGTGACGGACAGGATCTTGGCAATGCTTTCCGTCGAGGGCCAGCGCGGCTTGCCCTCGGCGCTGGTGCGCTTGCTCTTGTTAAAGGTGGTGGGGTCGAGCCCCGCCTTCTTTGCCAGCCCCGAAGCCGAGTAGCCCGCGTGGGCCGCCAGACGGTCGATAGCCCGCCATATATCTGCGTGCGTAAACATAGGACTACAATCCCACTAAAATCATACCATCGTAAATAAGAACATATTCCTAAAAATCTCTTGACTTCCTATTTTTATTGCCTCATGGTTAAGAACATATAGCGAACATCTGCGTTTAAAACAAGAACAAAATGTGTGGGCACCGAGATGACGATCAAAGACAGATATACCCCGAAACCGGTCAGCGAGCGCTTCGCCGAACCGTTCGACAGTGTGGAGCAGGCCTGGTTCTGGTTTATCCAGGCCCAGCAGGCGCGCAACGAGGGGGCGCGCGTCGCCATGGGGCTCGGCCTGGTCGCCCGTCCCTGCGAACCGACGGACATTTTAAAAGTCCTGGATCGATTATACCGCCACAGGCGTTTGCAGATGGACCACCTTCTGGTGCTGCGCCATTACGGACGGCGCCAGATGCCCCCGGATCCGCGCCGCATCAAAGAGGGCCGGGCCTACAAATTATGGATTGAAGCCCTGCAAAGGATAGAAGCCGTCCTCGAACGCAAGGGCATCGTCCGCAAGCCGTTCCTGCCCAATGTCATACCTTTTCCGGAGGCCGCAGAATGAACCATTCCATCGAACAAAGACAGGAAAACCCCGAAACCGTTCTGAAGGCGTTCGTCGTTTTCACGGGCCAGGCCGACTGGCCGTGGCTGCGCTGGCTGAAGCCGGGCTTCCGCCATTGTTTCGTGCTGCTGAACGACGGGACGCACTGGATCTCGGTCGATCCGCTGCTCAACCACATGGACGTGCAGGTGCATAACGCGCCCGTCGATTTCGACCTGCCTGCGTGGCTGCGCAGCAGGGGGCATAAGGTGGTCGCGGCGCCTGTCCGGCGCGAACGCATGAAACCCGCGCCGTTTTTGCCCTTTACGTGCGTGGAGACTGTGAAGCGCGTGCTGGGCATTCATGACATGCGCGTCCTGACTCCCTGGCAGTTGTACAGGCGCCTTGCCAACGTATCGCTGCCCTCTGCCCGCCGGACGGAAAGAAAGGACGAGGGGTGCGCCTGGTTGTCTTTACAGAATGTCGCCATTCATTAAACGCATCAGCCTCCCCGAAAGGAAGAGGCATTCAGAAAACATAAGGAGAACCACAATGGGAAGCCTGACTTCAAGGCCGAAAGCCCCATCCGCGCCTCAGACTGTATACGTTCCGACGGTGCAGTATATTCCCGCGCCGATAACGGCGCCGGCCTCTAACCCGGCCCCGGCGCCCGCCGAGACATCGGTCCCTTCAACGACGACCGATGCGCCAACGCCCCAGGCCGCCCGCCAGGCCAATCTGCTCGAACGCAGCCGCGGCGTGCTCAGCACGGTACTGACCGGTTTTCGCGGCGTCCTCGGCAACACCACCTCCGCCTCCAACCGTAAAACACTTTTAGGGGAGTGAATCCATGAACGATCATGAACCGGACAGCGCGATGCTGGCCGACGCCGTCCTGCGCCGGTATCGCATCGCGCAGGGCCGCCGCCGCAACTGGGAATCGCTGTGGCAGGAAGCCTATGAATACGCGCTGCCCCAGCGCAACGATTTCGGCGGTTTTTCCAACCCAGGCGAACGCAAGGGCGACAGGCTGTTCGACGCCACCGCCCTCGATGCCGTAGAGATGCTGGCCGCCAGCCTTATGGGCAACCTGACGCCGCCTTGGACGCAATGGTTCGGCCTGAAGCCCGGCCCGGATTTGTCGCCATCCGAGGCCGCGGCGCTCGCCCCCGCCCTTGAACAGGCGGGCCGGACATTGCAGGCGCATTTCGACCGGTCCAATTTTATCGTCGAGATCCATCAGGCCTATCTCGACCTGATCGTCGGCGGAACGGCTGCGCTTTATATCGACGAAGCCGAGCCGGGCGCCTTTTCCGCCTTCCGCTTTTCCTCGATCCCTCTGAACCAGGTGGTGCTGGAGGAGGGGGCGCATGGCCTGCTCGACGGTGCGTTCCGCTCCTCTAAGCTGACGCTGACGCAGCTGAAAAGCCGCTATCCGATGGCCACGCTGCCTTCTAGCGTGCTGCGTGACGGCATGAAGGACGCCCAGGCCACCTTCGATGTGCTGGAGAGCATCCTGCCCACGGAGGCGGCGGCATTCTCCTATATCGCGATCCTGCAGGACAGCACGCCGGTCGTGCTGAAACAGATGCAGCTGAACGACACGCCGCTGATCGCGTTCCGCTGGCTGAAATCGCCGGGGGAAATCTATGGCCGTTCGCCGGTGATGAAGGCGCTGCCGGATATCAAGACCGCCAATAAGGTGGTCGAGCTGATTTTGAAAAACGCGTCCATCGCCGTTACCGGGATCTGGCAGGCGGATGACGACGGCGTCCTGAACCCCGCCACCATCGAACTGAAACCTGGCAGCATCATTCCGAAAGCCGTTGGTTCGGAAGGATTAAAAGCGCTTGATATGCCGGGTCGTTTCGATATTTCGCAGCTCGTGCTGGAAGACCTGCGCGCCCGCATCCGCCATGCCCTGATGGTGGATCGGCTCGCGCCGGTCGCCAGCCCTCGCATGACGGCGACGGAAGTGCTGGAACGGTCGGGCGAAATGGCGATGCTGCTGGGCGCGACTTATGGCCGTCTCCAGTCCGAACTTTTGACCCCGCTCGTCAAGCGCGCCTTCGCGATGCTGCGCCGGCGCGGCGAGGTGCCGGACATCGCGCTCGACGGTCGTTATGTCCAGCTTGATTACCGCGCCCCGCTGGCGAAGGCGCAGGGCCAGCGCAACGTCCAGAACACGCTGTCCTGGATCACGTCTGTGCTGGCGATGGGGCCGGCTGCGTCGGACGCCATCAACCTGCCTCAGGCCGCCCGTTTCCTGGGCGAGGCGATGGGCGTGCCGGGCGACCTTATCCTGAACGATACCAGCGCGGAGGCCACGAATGCTCAAATCCCTGTTTAAACCCTTCGTACCGGTGCGGGAGCCGCCTTTTATCCTGCCCGAACTCCGGCGCATGGACCAGCGGGCGGTCGAACGCGCCTGCGCGCGGCTGTTCTCGACCGAAGACGGAAAGATCGTCCTCAACCATCTGCAGGCGCTCGCCTTCATGCGGGTTTACGGTCCGGATGCCACGGATGTCCAGATCCGTTACGCCGAGGGGCAGCGTGCCCTTGTAGGGCAACTGCTTCGCCTGATCACGGCGGGGCGGCAGGGATAAAAGGATCGCGTTCATATATTTCAACCAAGGAGAAACCTATGACAGACAACTATCTGACACCTGAAAAAGAAACCGGCAAACCCGCTGAAATCCCGGAGAAATTCTGGGACGACGAAAAGGGGGCGGTACGCACCGACGCGCTCCTCAATTCCTATCTCGCGCTGGAGAAAAAACTGTCCACCATGATGCCCGGCATGGATACGCCGGAAGGGAAGGCGCGCGCGATGAAAGCCCTCGGCGTTCCGGAAACGCCGGAGGAATACAGCGTCGATCTTAGCCACGGCCTGTTCAAGACCGACCCGGACGTCAACAAACGCCTCCATGCGCTGGGGTTCACGCCCCGTCAGGTGCAGGCCGTCTATGACCTCGCGGCGGAAAAACTGGTGCCAATGATCGTGGAGATGGCGGATGAATTCAAAGCCGACCGCGAGATCGAACGCTTGGTCGCGGCCTTCGGCGGCCTGGAAAAATGGGCGGAAATCTCCCGCCAGCTGTTGGCCTACGGTAAAAAGAACTTCCCGGCGGACGTCCTGCGCAGCCTCGCCAGTTCCTTCGAAGGCGTGATGGCCCTCCATAAAATGATGAAAGGCGGCGACGCGCCGGGCCTGAACGGTTCAGGCGCGCCGGAAGCCCTGGGCGAAAAAGACCTGCAGGGCATGATGCGCGATCCGAAATACTGGCAGCAGAAGGACCCGGCTTTCGTCGCGAAAGTCACGGAGGGGTTCCGGAAGATGTATGCGGAATAAACGTTACGGCGTTACGAAGTTGCGTATTTGTAACTTCGTAACCCGGAGCTTTCTTCAAGCCTGCGAGTTCGCGAATTCCCGCGCGACCTGATCGTCGACGACCTGCTGGAAATGGCGGCGTATGGTCTGGGACACGGGTTCGAACTTGATGCCCAGCTTGCCTGTGTTCTTGCGGATGACGGTACCGCGGATGTTCACATCCAGGATGGCGCTCCGCAGCTTGAACTTGAAAGTCATGTCCACGGCCTGGCCAACGGCGAACAGCCGCTCGTCGGCGTCGATCAGGGCGCCGCCGAAGCTCCAGTTCTCGACCGGGAAATTGCGTCCGTGCATCGTGCAGATGCAGCGGTCCGTTTCCCGGCGGTCGTGGATCCGGCGCGACGACCCTTGAGGATCGTTGCTGGGTCTGGATAGAAAAGTCGAAAAAAAGTTCTGCAGCATTATACAACCCCGAAAGGCCGCCATGCGAGGACGGCACATGAGTTTCCCCGGTATAAGGCCTTTCTCCTTTGATTATCGCATCATCGCGGAGGAAGATCAAATTTTAGGCAAAATTTATACAAAATTAAACATAGGCGATTTTTCCACTTGACAAGACAGGAAAATAATCCTATATAAAGATTATCAAGGCCCGATCTGCGTCCAGCAGGCGGGCTTTTTTGTTTCATAAGGAAAAACGGCGTGAAACCGCCTTTATGAAATTATTCAGCCGCACGCTTCCGGCCGTCGATGACGACAACCTGCACGCGCGCCTCTCCATCAACCCGAAAACGAAGAGGTAAAACACCATGTCAGTCTCGATTGACAATGCCTTCATCAAGCAGTTCGAACGCGAAGTGCACGAGGCCTTCCAGCGTCAGGGTTCCAAGCTGCGGAACACCGTACGCACCATCAATAACGTCAACGGCGGCACCGCCGTCTTTCAGAAAGTCGGGAAGGGCACCGCCTCGACCAAATCCACCCACGGCATGGTCCCCGTGATGAACCTGTCCCATACCGCCGTCGAATGCACGCTGAACGATTTTTACGCCGGCGACTGGATCGACCGGCTCGACGAGCTGAAAGTGAACATCGACGAACGCCAGGTCATCGCCAACGCGGGCGCTTATGCCCTCGGCCGCAAGACGGACGAAATGATCATCACGGCGCTGGCCGCCGTCACGGGCGGGCAGGAAATCGCCGACGGCAATACCGGCATGACCCTGACCAAGATCCTGACCGCCTTTGAAAAGCTGGGCGCCGCGGACGTGCCGGATGACGGCGAACGGTACGGCATCGTCGGCTGGAAACAATGGAGCGAACTGCTGCTGATCGACGAGTTCTCGAATTCCGACTATGTGGGCCCCGACGACCTGCCGTTCCGCGCGACCCAGGCCAAGCGCTGGCTCGGAACGTTGTGGATGCCGCATTCCGGTCTGCCGGTCGACGGCAGCGATATCCGGTCCTGCTTCTGGTACCACAAGACCGCCGTCGGCCATGCGTCGGGTTCCGACGTCCAGACAGACATCACCTGGCATGGCGACCGCGCCGCCCATTTCGTCAACAACATGATGAGCCAGGGCGCGGTCCTGATCGACGACACCGGCATCGTCGAAATCAAATGCGATGAAACCCCCGACTAAGTTTCGCGTAACGGAGGTACGAAGTTTCGTTTTTCGTACCCCCGTACCCTCGCAACTTCGCAACTTTTTCAAAAGGATAAAACCATGGCCCTCAACGCCTCGAATTTGAGCGTCCTTGCCTACGCCAACAACTTTACCCTGTGGCATTACACCACAACAGATTCCGCCGTCACCGGTGGGGGGTATTTCAATAACGCGGCCGATATGCTGCGCGTGAACGACCTGATCATCGCGAACTACGCTACCGGCGGCACGCCGGGAACGAAGTTCTACATCGTTACGGCCAATACCGGCAGCGCCGTCACCATCGCGGTTTATGCGTAAGCGCGCGATCCTCCTCCGCTGACGCCGCGGGGGCCTCTTCGGCCCCTTTGCCGTATTGCGACCGTAGGGCAGGGGGGCGGTTCTGTTTCAACAGGCCGCCCCCTGCTTCTTTCAGTTTCAGAGTTACGAGTTGCCAAGCCCGCACCTCCGTAACGTCGGAACTTTGTAACCCGTAACTTAAGGAATCCTGCTCATGCCCATGACCGATATCGCCCTGTGCAGCCGCGCGCTGATCCGCCTCGGCGCCGCGCCGATCACGTCGTTCAGCGACGGCACGGCGGAATCCGAGATCGCTGGCGCGCTATATGCGCCGATCCGTGACGCGCTGCTGTCCGCCTATGGCTGGACATTCTCCTCCGGCCAGGCCGCGCTGGTGCGTCTGAGCGATCCGCCCGCTGCCGACTACCGGTATGCCTACGCATTGCCGGAGGATTTCCTGCGCGCCATGTCGGCGGGCACGGGGGGCAGGGGGCGAGGCCTCGAGTATCGCCTTGCCCGCAATGCCCTGCACACCGACGCCGAAGACGTGCTGCTCAGCTATATCTTCCGCCCCGACGAGGCGGAATTTCCGCCGTATTTCGACTCGGTCCTGATTTCCCGTCTCTCCGCCGAATTCTGCATCCCGGTCACGGAAAGCACCAGCCGCGCGGAGGCGATGTTCCGCATGGCCGAAACCGAATTTTCCCGCGCGCGCCAGACCGACGCCCAGCAGGACACCCCGGGAAGGATCGAGGATTTCAGCCTGATCGAGGCGCGATTTTAATTCAATCAATCATTTAAGCGAAAGCCGTGATGACTGCATTAGTGTAGGAGGTAAAATGCCAAAAATCCGTCAGGTCAAGACGACCTTTACCGCGGGCGAGGTCTCGCGCAGCCTTCTCGGGCGCGGCGACCTGCGCGCCTATGAAAACGGGGCGCTGACCCTGCGCAACGTATTCATCCAGCCGACAGGCGGGGTAACGCGGCGCGCGGGCCTGCGCTACATCGACACGGCGTCCGGCGCCGGGCGGCTGATCGCGTTCGAGTTTTCGACCGAGCAAACCTATCTGCTGGTTCTGACCGACGCGCAGCTTGCCATTTACGCCGGCGATGCGCTCGTAGCCACCCTGTCCGCGCCGTGGGGCGAAAGCCAGATCGCCCAGGTCGCCTGGACTCAAAGCGCGGACACGCTGTTGCTCGTCCATCCCGACCTGACGCCGAAAAAACTGGTGCGCAACGCGGGCGGTGCCTTTGCGCTGGAAGACTGGGAATTTTTCACCGACGCTAACGTCATCCACCAGCCCACATATAAATTCGCGGGAACGCAAGTGACGCTGACGCCGTCCGCGACGACGGGCAGCGTCACGCTGACGGCCTCTGCGCCGGTATTCGCGCCGGGGCACGCGGGCACGCGCCTGCGCGTCGGCGGCAAGGAGACCGAGGTAACGGCTTTCAATTCCGCCACCGTTGTCACTGCGACCGCGATCCAGACCCTGACCGGCACAAGCGCCACCATCGACTGGGAGGAACAGGCGTTTTCCGCCGTGCGCGGCTGGCCCGTCTCCGTCGCCTTCCATCAGGACAGGCTCGTGATCGGCGGCAGCCGCGACCTTCCGAACCGCCTGTTCCTGTCGAAATCCGGCGATCTGTTCAATTTCGACCTCGGCACGGGCCTTGATGACGAAGCCATCGAGTTTTCGATCCTGTCCGATCAGGTTAACGCCATTCGCGGCCTTTTTTCCGGGCGGCATCTTCAGGTCTTCACGTCGGGGGCGGAATGGATGGTGACCGGCGATCCCCTGACGCCCGCTACGGTCCAGATCCGCCGCCAGACCCGCATCGGCTCCATCGTCGAACGCACGATCGCGCCGGTGAATGTGGACGGCGCGACCCTGTTCGCCGCGCGGAACAGGGAGCAGATCCAGGAATTCCTTTATACAGACCTGGAGCAGGCGTATCAGACAACCGACCTTACGCTCGTCTCGCGTCACATCATTCCCGTCCCGGCGGACCTGGACTACGACCAGCGGCAGCGGCTGTTATTCCTTGTCCGCGAAGACGGAAAATTCGCCACGCTTACCATCTTCCGTTCCGAACAGGTCGAGGCCTGGACGGTGCATGAAACGGACGGGCTGGCGCTTTCGGTCGCGGTCGTCGGTGAAAACGTCTATCTGCTGGTGCGTCGCGGGACGCGCGTCACCATCGAACAGTTCGATCCGGCGCTGAACCTGGATTCGGGCCTGACGGGCAGCGCTGTGTCGCCCGCCCTGGTGTGGTCGGGACTCGATCACCTGGAGGGCCGCGCCGTGTCCATCGTCGCCGACGGCATCGTGCGCGATCCGAAAACCGTCGAAGCCGGCGCGGTCACGCTGGACGATCCGGCCGGTACGGTCGAGATCGGCCTGCCTTACACGCATATGATAGAGCCTTTGCCGCCCAGCGCGGTGGACGGGTCCGGAGGGCGCGCCGTCCGTCTGGTCGAGGCGGCGTTCCGCATCGAGAACACGGCGGCCCTGCGTCTCGATGTCGGACGCGGCCTGAACGACATCCCGTTGCGGCGGTTCGACGGCGGGCTGCTCGACGCCCCGCCGCCGGTCGTCAGCGGCGATATCCGCGTCCGCGCCCTGGGCTGGCGCAAGACTCTGGACCAGCCCCTCTGGCGGATCGAACAATCGATCCCGCTGCCGTTTACGTTGCTGGCGGTGACGACGGAATTGAATGTGAACGATTAGGAAAGGATTTTTATCATGGGCGCTCTCTCATCCATCGCGACCGGGCTGAACGGCATTGCCTCGGTGGTCGGCACGGTCAGTTCGCTGGCCAATAACCTCAACACGCTGGCGAACAACCCGCAGAAGGAGGCGAAAGCCGACCTTCGCGCGCAGCAGGACCTTGCGCTGAAACAGCTTCAGGCGCAGCAGCAGGTGGCGGCCGCGAACGCGCAGGCGGACTCATCGCTGCAGAAGACCCAGATCGCCGCCACCGCCTCGGCGGAAGACGTCCAGCGCCGCGCGGCCTTGAAACGCGCCGTCGCGCGGCAGAAGGCGTCGTTCGGGTCGCAGGGCATTACCGGAACCGACGGGTCGTCCGAGGCTGTCCTGCTGGGCCTGTTCGATGAATCCGACCGGGACAGGCAGGACCGCGAGCGGCTGGACGGCATCCGCACGGCGGCGCTGAACCAGGATCTGGGCGCGCGGAGCAGCCTCGATATCTTGCAGCTTGCCCAGCTTCAGGAACGGCAGAAACTGGAGCGGCAACTGCTTTCCTGAGTCAGTTGTCATATTATTGGAACCATAAGCTTTTGAAATCGTTACGTTAAACCGGGGGTGCTTGACGCCCTGTGGAAAACTGCCTATATGGTGGTGCTATCTGAGGAAACGTGAACGGAAACAATGACCTGCATTTGCAAAGGGTCTTGCCGCATCGGCCTTGTTTGGCTTGTAACGGCGCTTATGACCATACCGGTTCCCGCTAATGATGTTGCCGCAAGGCCTGTCGAGAATCTGGAAATCTTTTCGGACGGTGTGCCCGATCATATTGCCAAACAGATGGCGCGCAACGCATCCCGGGTGAAGCCCAGGGCGATCATCACGGAAACGTCCGAACTGGCCAAGCTGCCTGCCTGCAGCAAGTTTGGCGCGAAGCGGATCCAGATCGGCATGGCCTCCTGGTACGGTCCGCGCTTTCACGGGCGCAAGACCTCCAGCGGCGAACGCTACGACATGCACGAACTGACCGCCGCCCACCGCACACTGCCCCTCAACACGGCGGTGCGGGTGATCAACAAGAGGAACGGCGAAAGCGTCGTTCTGCGCATCAACGACCGGGGACCTTACGTCCAGGGACACATGATCGACCTGTCCTATGCCGCCGCCGAGGCGCTCGATATCCGTCGCCGCGGCGTGGCCAGGGTGGAGGTCGAGATCCTGTGCAAGCCCGACCGTGAGCAGAAAATCCTGCTCCTGCCGCCGAGGAAGCCGGACTTTATATAAAGCCTGACCTGATATCGTTTTCAAAAACCTCTCTTCGGAGAGGTTTTTTTGTGTTTTCCAGCCATAAGGAGTTTTCATGCCCGAGCATATCAAAATGCCGGACGTGGCGCCGCTCGTCCGCTATCTGGCGGACGGGACGCGCACCGCGTTCGAGTTCCCGTTCCCGATTTTCGCCAGCGAGGACCTGACCGTCTTCATCGATGGCGCGAGGCAATACAGCGGATTTTCGACCGCCGGAGCAGGGGAGACGGCGGGCGGCACGGTTACCTTCATGTCCGCGCCTGCCGCCGGGATCGTCGTGACGCTCGAACGCCGCGTCCCGCTCGAACGCCTGACGGATTTTACAGAGGGCGGCGATTTTTCCGCCCGCGCCCTCAACAACGAACTCGATTTCCTGACGGCCGCCGTGCAGCAGGTGGGGCGCGACCAGGCGCCGATGCTCCGGTACGACGACAACGAGACGCCGGGTGAAACGGCTCTGCCCGCCAAAGCCGTCCGTGCCAACAAGGCACTCGGCTTCGACAGCGACGGCAACCCCACGGCGGTCTCCCTGGAGGGCAGCATGGCCCAGCCCAGCTTCACCGCAACCGGCACCGGCGCCGTCACGCGCACCGGCACATCGAAATTCGCCGACATGATCTCGGTCCGAGATTTCGGCGCGGTGGGGGACGGGGTCGCCAACGACACGCTGGCGTTCCAGAAGGCCCTGACCGCCCACAATATGATTCTGGTGCCCCAGGGCACCTTCCTGATTACGGCAACCCTGACCCTGGGCGAACGGCAATCCCTGACCGGCCTCGGCCAGCGCTCTATAATAAAGTGCAACGGCAACGGTTTCGTCGCCATCGAATTGCCCAACAGGCAGGCGACCGTGCGCGATCTTCGCATAGAGGGCGGCCTGGTCGGCCTGAAATTTTTCGGGCGCGACAATGAATGCACCCAGAACAATGTCAGCAACGTCACCATCGACCAGGCGATGACCGGTATCCTGCTCGACGGCTACACCGATCCCAATAAGCCGTGCTACTGGAACAATTTTTCCCGCGTGCTGATCGACCGGCCTGGGACGGACGGCGTGCGGATGATCCGGTCCGGCGCGGGCGACACGCCGAACGCCAACCGTTTCGACAAGGTGCGCGTCTATTCCCACGGCGCGGGCACAACGGGGCACGGCTTCTATGTCGAGCACGGCGCCTTCAATAACGCCTTCACCGACTGCGAGGCCAACGTCAACGGCCCGACGGCCCAGGCCTGTTTCCGGGTCGGGGCGGGCAGCAACAAGACGCTGCTCGTCAACCTGCTGACTGAATCCACCAACGGAGTCCCCAATGTGCGGATCGATGCGGGGTCCGAGGAAACCATCATCATGAACCTGACCTCCACCAGCGACGGGGCGGCGATCTACGATTTGTCCGGTGGCAATTATGACGCGGTGAACGCGGGCTTTCCCTTCAAGAACCGCTTGCGCAAAACCTCGGTGACCGACCTGCAGACGAAGCTGAAGCGTTTCGACACGGAATTCATCGACACGGCAGGCACGCACGCGATCGACCTGTCGCACTCGGTCCACATCGTCGATTGCTCGAACGGCCCGATCACGATCCAGCTGCCCAATGCGGGCGACGCGGTCGGGGTCGAGGTGACGATCAAGAAAAAGGATTTTACCGCCAACATCGTCACCATTACGGAAACGGGTGGCAGCGGTCCGGACGGCAACGTCTTCCTGCTGGGCGGCAAGGACGACCACGCCGTCATCCTCTCGAACGGCGCGCAATGGTTTGTGACCGCGTCCAACCGCATGGCCGGCAACACCCGTTTCGCCGACACGACCGGCACCTACGCGCTGGACATGGCCGTGGACACTTACCTGATCTCCAGCTTCTCGGGTCCGGTGACGGCACAGCTGCCGCCCGCCGACGCCGCGAAATCGGTGGGGCGCACCGTCACGATCAAGAAAACCGACACGTCGTCCAACGCCGTGACCGTGACGGTCCAGGGCTCCACCGGCCCCGACGGCTACGCCCAGCCGCTGCCAGACCAGTACGACGCCATCACCGTCGTCTCGAACGGGTCGCAGTGGTACATCGTGTCGCGCTTTTAGGAATTTTCATCGCTTCCATCGCAAAGGACATTCAATGCCAAAGACTTATATCGATTTTATGGACCAGATTATTCGCGTCTTCCCCGATGCTCTGATCCATGCCCTGAACATGTACGAGGAGTTCATTACCAAAGCCGTTGCTCCCGGCAGCAAGCAGACCGAAGCCAAGGCTGCATATGAATATCACTGCGCCTGCAAAGCCATTCTTTCCCATATCACGCTCTTGTTGAGGCTGGCGAAAATCCTTGGTCTGCCGGATACGAACCTTCCCGATCAAAACGCTCAGATCGTTCTCGCCGCGCTTATGCAGGAAGCGCAGGCGGAAATAGACAGGTTTGAAGATGGAGGAGATAATGAATGAAATTAATAGGCTTCAAGTTTTTCCTGAGCATCTGGAACAGGGCGCAGAACCAGACGACGCCCCGTGTGCATTTCCGGATCGCCGGGTGGCTGGAAAAATCATGGCGCAACGGCGACCGCCGCCTGCTGCTGATGGCGTTCCGCAGCTGCGGCAAGAGCACGATTGTCGGCGTGTTCGCGGCGTGGCTTTTATATCGGCGGCCGGATTTGCGCATCCTTGTGCTGGCGGCGGATTCGATGCTGGCAAGGAAGATGGTACGCAATGTTAAGCGCATCATCGAGCGACATCCTCTAACCTGTTCACTTAAGCCTGAAAAACTTGACCAGTGGGGAAACGACCGCTTTACGGTCAAGCGCGACCTCGAACTGCGCGACCCGTCGATGCTCGCTCGCGGCATCACGTCGAATATCACGGGCAGCCGCGCCGACATCATTATATGTGACGACGTCGAAGTGCCCGTGACCTGCGACACGGCGGCAAAGAGGGAGGAATTGCGCGACAGGCTGGGCGAGACGGATTTCGTCCGCGCCCCGGGCGGAACACAGCTTTATGTCGGCACGCCGCACAGCTGGTTCACGATTTATGCCGACGCGCCGCGTCTGGAAATCGACGAAACGGTTCCGTTTCTCGACGGTTATGAACGTCTCGAAGTGCCGGTGATCGAAAACGGTAAAAGCGCCTGGCCCGCACGTTTCCCGTTAGGGGAAATCGAGTCGATCGAACGGCGCAGCGGCCCCAACCGTTTCCGCAGCCAGATGCTCCTTCAGCCGGCCAATATCGCCGAAGGCCGCCTCGATCCGGCGTTGCCGGTCCGCTACGGCGGCGACCTGCATCTGGTCTCGGAACTGAAAGGGCTTTACCTGAACGGCCATCGCATGGCCTCCGCCTCCGCCTGGTGGGATCCGTCTGTCGGGAAAGGTGGCGATTCCAGCGTTCTGGCCGTGGTCTTTACGGACGAGGAAGGGCGGCGGTACCTGCATAGCGTCACTTATTTTTCCCCGCCTCTTTCTGGAAAAGAGGACGAGGGCGTGGACAATGCCACGCATCAATGCCGTCAGGCCGCGCTTATCCTGAAGCGGCTTCATGTGCCTTCAGTCGCCGTGGAGACCAACGGCCTTGGGCAGTTTCTTCCCGCGATCCTGCGGCGTGAACTGGCAATGGCCCGCGTTCCCTGCGCCGTGATCGGAAAAAACAGCACGCGACCGAAGGACCTGCGCATCCTTGAAGCCTTCGATGTTGTGCTGGCGGCGCGGTTGCTGAATATCCATGACAGCGTTTATGCGACGCCGTTCATGGTCGAGATGCAGGAATGGCGTCCCGGCGTCAAGGGCCGCGACGACGGTCTCGACGCCGTCGCCGGGGCGCTTTCCCTGGAGCCGGTGCGCCTCAAACGCCTTTTCGTTCCGAAGGGGCGGCGCAGCTGGATGGCCGGACAGGCCTCCCATGCCGCCGATACGGAATTCACACTTTAAGACGATAGGAGAACCGCATGCTTTCAAACGATCTTGCCTGGTGGATTACAGCGATCGATCTGCCCGCGCTCGGCAGCCTGTTCTGGATGATATGGCGGGCGCGAAAAGAATCTGAAATTTCCATCAGGCACTTAAGAGACATTATTGACTCGCGGAATGCGCAGATGCGCGAAGCGCTGTCTTCTTTCAAGCTCGAAGTCGCCAAAAATTACGCCTCGATTTCCGATCTGAGAGAGCTCGAAATGCGGCTGGTCTCCCATCTGTTGCGGATCGAATCCAAGCTGGACACGACCGCGATGAAAACAGAAGCGCTACACGCCGGACGGAATTAACACTTTTCACGCAGGAGTCATCCATGAAAAAACTTACGCCGTTCGATCTGAAGGCAATCGAAAAGAATAACGCTGCGGTCCTGATGTCGGGTCTGGAAATCGACACTCTGGCGCGCACGATCTGGGGAGAAGCGCGCGGAGAGGGCGTTTCACATGGAAGCCGTTGCGGCGACCGTTATAAACAGACTGCTCGTATCGAAAATAGAGGGCGGATTCTGGTGGGGAAACACGATCATCCAGATTTGCCAGAAGCCGTTCCAGTTCTCTTGTTGGAACAAGGACGACCGGAATTACAGGCTGGTCATGGCTGTGAACGAAGCGGATGTGCAATTTGCAACGGCGCTCCGGATCGCCCGCCGCGCGATGCTCGGCGCTTTGCCCGATCCTGTGAAAGGTGCCACTCATTATCACGCGGCGGGACAGACGCCGTACTGGGTAAAACACGAGATGCCGGTCGCCGTTGTCGGACATCACATTTTCTATCGTTTGTAACTGCTTAAAAGGAGATTTTTATATGTTACCTGCAGTGTTATCTCAGCTTGGTTTGCCTTTTGTCCTTTCAATTCTGGGCAGGGCCCTCGGCGAAATGGACAGCCCTGTCGCGAAGACGGCGGCCCAGGCGCTGAATAATTTCGACAGGGCCGTGACGGGCGGGCAGATCGGTCCCGATCAGCTGGCCGAGGCCAACCGCCATGCCGAGGAGATGGCCCGGATTGAAGTGCAGGGCCGGTCGGCGGGCCTTTCCGAAATCAACCAGAGCCTGCGCGCGGAAGTGTCGTCCGACGACCTCTATGTCCGGCGCATGCGCCCGACCTTCGGCTACCTGATGGCGCTCACCTGGGCGGCGCAAATGTTCGGCATCGCCTATGTCATCGTGTTTAAGACGGCGGAGGCGGGGCTCGTTCTGCGCGCGGCGGATTCTCTGACCGTCATCTGGACGGTCGGGCTGTCGGTCCTGGGCATTTATGTCTATAAACGTTCGGAAGAAAAGAAGGCGGCGCCGGATTCTTCCGCGCCGCCTTCCGCCCAGCCGTCCCGGCCGCTTCTGCGGGGTGGGGACTAGGGTAAGCTGAACGAGTGACGGAGGTCAGATAGGCCCGTCTTCCAGCCCGTCGGGCATAGACTCGCGGATCATGGCTTCATAGACCAGCTGCGCCTGCATTTTGCCAATCCTGACCGTGCGGCAGGCCGCGTCGATCATTTCGGCGGTCGGCCGCACGGGTGCGAGCACCAGATCGATATCTTGCAGGATATCAATGCCGTGAAGGGCCGAATCGAACGCACTTCTGTGCGTAGTGTGGTTTTTGATCATTCTGTTTCTCCTGACCGTGTTCGTTTTTCCTACGCATAAATCATGCTGTGGGCAGGGCTTCTATCCTTCAGCGCGGGCGTGGATTTGCAAAAGACAAGCATATCGGTCGTTTTGCGCCGAACGCGCGCGACTTCGGATAGGTTTCTCCCTCTATCCCTTTGATCAGGGCGTGTTTTATGGCGAAATGCAAAGAGGATTGCGGAATGCGAATAGTTTAAGGCTTTTCCTTGTTGAAATCAGGGTATCGAATCGGTGGATATGTTGATTCGCCCTTGTGTTGCCGGTATGCTGAAAGCCTGATTCGCGTATCTTTTTCCGTCCGATTCTTCCGGTTTTTCTCATGATTCTGCCCCGCCGCCATGACGCGACGCCTGTTTTCCGTCCGTGCGCCCCTGTCAAAGGGCTGCGCGTCGCGTCGGAAATGGCGGGTCAAGTCCTTGAAACAATTATCATCCGTTATCGAATTGGTAAGGTTTTTCTGAAAGACTCAAGGGTGGGTTACTGCGCCTTGCGCGTGGCCTCGACTGGCCGTGGGGCATGCTGGACCGCGCGGATTGCTGGCAAAAACGGGGAGAAATCTTGAGGTTCGACCGCACGCGCAGGGGGGAAAGCGGCAACGTGTTTTTCACGCTGTTCGGCGCTGTGGCGCTGGTCGGCGTGATCGGCGCGGCGACCGCGACCCTGATGCGCGGTCCGGTGGGCACGATGGTCAGCCTCAACCAGCGCACGAAGGCCGACACCCAGCTGCAGATCGCCTCCAAGCTGGCGATGCTGGAGGCGGCCCAGCAGCCGGACAGCGGAGACTGCGACGCCGACGGTTATATCGAGCCGTATCCGCCTGTCACGTCGGGCTGCTCGACGCATCCGGCGGGCGGCGGCTGTATTCCGAACGAGATCGGCTCGGCCAAGCTCGATCCCTGGGGGACGTCGTTCGGCTATTGCGCCTGGGACCACGGCGCCGTCAGCACCAGCGGATGCAACGGCACGCTGCTCCAGGGCAAGAACGGCCAGGACGCGACGGTGATCGCGTTAATATCGGCCGGGTCGGATCGTATTTTCCAGACCAGCTGCTCCGCCGATCCGACCTATCTGACGAAGGGCCCCGGCACCGATGACATCATCATAGACTTTACGTACGCCGCCGCGGTCGAAGCCTCTGGCGGACTGTGGGTTTTGAAATCAGGAACGCCCGGTACCGCAACCATCGACAAGAGCATCGAAGTCTCCGGCACGGCCAGCTTCCAGAGCGGCATCAAGGGAGACACGGATTTCACGGCCGGCAGTTTCAACTTCGCCAACGCCACGGGCTTCTTCCTTCCAGACCAGACCAACTCCGGCGCCTGCGCCCCCAGCAATGTCGGCAGTCTGCGCACCAAGGGTATCGGCGGCCAGATCCTGCAGATCTGCGACAATACCAAAGTCGGCGATAACGTCGCCGACCCGCCGGATGGCGACGGATGGGTGGATGTCGGCGGGTCCGGCGCGACCAATGCTGTCGCGGGGACGGACGGGCAGGTGCAATATAATAACGGCGGTGCGTTCGGCGCGTCCGCCGCCTTCACCTTTAACGACACGACCAATACCCTGTCGGCCAGCGCCCTGGATGTGGGAAGTTCGCTGGATGTTGGCGGCGTCGCGACCATCGACGGCAATACCGATATCGGCGGCACGCTCGACGTCACGGGCAACGCCACGGCGGGGGGCACGCTGGACGTGACCGGCAACCTGTCCACCGACGCGGCGCTGTCGGTCGGCACGGACGCCGAGATCGACGGCAACCTTATCGTTGATGGCAATACCGACCTGATCGGTGCGCTGGATGTCGGCGGCGTATCGAAATTCTCGGACGACGCCCTGATCAAAATGGGCTCGGCGGGCGACCCCGGCCTGGCGTTCAGCAGCGCGTCGACCACCGGTCTTTATTATGTCAGCGGCGGCATCGGATTTACGGTCGGCGGATCCCAGCATGCGAACGTCACCAGCGCGGGCCTCGGCGTCACCGGCGACGCCACCGCCACGGGCAATATTATCGCCACAGGGGGCGTGGCGGGCGATTCATTCGAAACGGGGAGTATCGGAAGCGGTGTCGGCCTGTTCAGCGACGGTGCCGCCGGTCTGACCCTCCAGACCGCCGGGACCTCCCGCATCCAGATCGACGCGGCGGGCGATATCGGCATCGCCCTCGTCGGCGCGCCGACCGCGGACCTCGACATCGGCGGCGTCATCCGCCTGCGCCAGATGGGCGCGACGCCGGGCGGCAATTGCGGCGCGTTGACTGGCGCGATTACATATTCCTCCGGCGACGTCCTTCTCGTCTGTTCCGACCAGACCGGCAACTGGGAAACCATCGGCACCTCGGGCGGCGGCGGCGGCGGGGCCGGGAACTACTGGACGAAGCTGGTGGACGGCCGTCTTTATTATACGACCCAGAATGTCGGCGTCGGCACCAACGACCCGCTGGCGAAATTCCACGTCAACGGCGATTTCCTCACCACGGGTTCGTACAGCGGCACGGCCAGCATGCCGGTTTCGGGGGCGGGGACGCGGATGGTGTTCGACAGCGAGACCGGCGCGTTCCGCGCGGGCGCCGTGGCGGGCACGCAATGGGACGACGCTGGCATCGGCGATTACAGTTTTGGCCTCGGCTACAACACCAAGGCCAGCGGCCTGAGCAGCATCGCCATGGGCAACAACGTCTCGGCGACCAATACATATAGTATGGCGCTCGGCCTCGGCAGCAACAGCACCCCCGCCGTGGTCAGCGGCGCGAACTCCTTCGGCATCTTCATGGGCGACCAGGCGGGCGTGACGCTGGCCGACTCGAACACGATGGGGCTGTTCGGCGGGCGGCTGGTGATCGACCCGAACGTGTCGGCGACCCAAGTGTCGGTCGACGGCTCCCTGACCGTCGATGTCGAGGGCGGCGTCGGCGCGACCAATTTCTGCGACGAGGACGGCAATGACTGCTTCAGCGCTTCCGACATCGCCAGCGGCGTGACCGGCGCGCCGGGCGGCAACCGCCAGGTCATCTATAACAGCGGCGGCATCCTCGGCGCGGCCACCGGCTTCGTCTACACGTCGTCCGGCCAGCTCGGGATCGGCACGGCCGCGCCTGCTGCATCGCTCGAAGTGGCGGGCACGGACGCGATCCTGTTTCCGCGCGGCCTCGACGGCACACGCCCCGTGTCGCCTGTCAACGGCATGATGCGCTACAACACCACGGATGAAAATTTCGACGTCTACGCAAACGGTTCCTGGCAGAAGTTGACGATGGGGTCGAGCAGTGCGCTGGCCATCGACGACCTGAGCGATGCGATCGCAGACTACACGACGAAACACAGCATCGCGCTCGGCAGCAATTCGGGCATCGCGATGACGTCGGCGGCGATCCGGAACGTGTTCGCTGGCGAGGAGGCTGGCTTTTCCAACACCAGCGGCCACACCAACACCTATCTGGGCCGCGCCGCCGGCAAGTTCAACGTGCTCGGCAGTGAAAACACCTATGTCGGCAGTGGAGCGGGCGTTCTGGGTTCGGGCGGCGGGCAGAACGTCGCCATCGGCGCCTATGCGGGTTACACCAACGCGGGCAACTATAACGTCTATATCGGCAAGTCCGCGGCCCAGCTGGCCGATACCGGCACGCTGAACACCATCGTCGGCCAGAATGCCGCGGCGGCGCTGCTGGGCGGGTCCAGCAACACCATCGTCGGCCAGAACAGTGGCGGCACGCTGACCACCGGAAATTACAACATCCTGCTGGGCCGTAACATCGACGTGCCGGCGGCGGCCACCAGCAACTATATGTCGCTCGGCAACCTGATCTTCAGCCAGGGGATCGACGGCACCGGCACCACGGTCTCCAGCGGCAATGTTGGCGTCGGCACGAAAACCCCCGGGGCGAAACTGGAAGTCGCGGGTACGGACGCGATCCTGTTCCCGCGCGGCACGGACGCTGAGCGCCCGGCGCTGGTCTCGAATGGCATGATGCGGTATTCGAGCACAGGCAACGATTTCGAAGTCTACGCCAACGGCGCCTGGCGCAAGATTGTGACCAGCACGGGCGGCGCGCTCGCCGCCGCCGGGTCGGATACGCAGATCCAGTACAACAGCAACGGCGTTCTTTACACCAGCGCAGGACTTGTCTTTACTTCAACCGGCAGGGTGGGGATCGGGACCGCAGCGCCCACGGCAAGGCTTGAACTGACAGGAACCTACACAAGATATACGGGAGGGACCCTGGCGTTCGGCGTGCCCTCCGTTCCGGCGACAACTTCGACGGGCCAGGGCGCGAATAACTATTTTAATAATTTCAATAACTATACCGGCATCCTGCTGAGAAAATCTGGCATCAGCGCCGGCGATTATGTCGCGGTCGAGGATTATTACAACACGCCGATCTTCTCGATAAAAAATGCCGGCAGTGTCGGCATCGGCACGGCTACCCCCGCGGCTACGCTGGAAGTCGCGGGCACGGACGCGATCCTGTTCCCGCGTGGCGGCACCGGCAACCGTCCGGCCTCGCCCGTCAACGGCATGATGCGCTATAATAGTGTGAACGACCGGTTCGAGGCGTATCAAGGCGGGACGTGGCAGGACATCCTGACCAACGCCTCCATCGCTGCAGCGCCCGACCGGGGAATCCAGTTCAATTCCAACGGCGCGCTGGCGGCGGTTTCCACGTTTACCTATACATCGGCGGGCAATGTCGGGATCGGCACGGCGTCGCCTTCGGGCAAGCTGGAAGTGCAGGGCACGGCGTTCGTCGGTGATATCACCAGCAGCGGAACGGCCACCAACGGTTCGGTCATGCGCGTTTATACCGGGAATACGGCCCTGGCAAACGCTGGCCTGGATGTGATCCGGGGGACGAACGCGGCGTCGACCTGGACGACGCCGCAAAGTATTTTATCGCTGCGTCTTCGTTCGGATGGCACGGGAAGCTATCGTGGGACCATCGGTTTCACGGCGACCTCGACCCCTGCTGAAACGATCACCCTTCTTAACAACGGCTTTGTCGGCATCAATACGACGGCGCCTCTGGCTCGGCTCGATGTCGGGGGCGCGGACGCTATCCTGTTCCCGCGCGGCCTTGATGCGACCCGCCCCAGCAGCCCCGTCAACGGCATGATGCGCTACAGCTCCACCGGCAACGATTTCGAAGTCTACGCCAACGACGCCTGGCGCAAGATCGTGACCAGCACGGGCGGCCTGACGGCGGCGGCGGGGTCGGATACGCAGGTCCAGTACAACAGCAATGGATATCTGACAGGCGCGTCCAACCTGATTTATGCTTCCAACGGTTATATCGGTGTGGGAACATCATCGCCTGCAAATATATTAAGCCTGGCGGCGTCTTCGTCTATCGGATCATGGGGCGCCATCAATACGGCGAACGCCATTCAATCGATCGTGGAAAACGGTAACGTCAAGATGTTCCTCGATGGGAACAGCGTCATCACGAATAATGACTTGTACCTTGGCACCACAGGAACAGCTTATATTCGCTTTGGGGTGCGAAGTGTCGAGTCCATGACATTGAGTTCTGCGGGAAAGTTGGGGATTAACAACACGTCGCCTGCGACGCATCTGGATGTAAACGGCACCATCCGCATGGCGTATGGCGGTGAATCCTGCTCCGCCTCGACCCTGGGCGGAATGTATTACTCAAGCGCGACCGGCAATTTCTACGCCTGCGGCACGGCGGGCAGCTGGACCCAGATCTCGACGGGGGCCAGCTCGGTCGCGGCGGGGGCGGATACGCAGATTCAGTACAATAGCAATGGTTCCCTGGCGGCCAGCTCGGGATTTTTGTTCAACTCTGCGGGTAATGTTACCATCGGCACCGGCGGCACGACCGGTAACAAACTGACCATCGTATCCGCGGTGCCCGATACTCCGATCGTCCCGGACAGTACGAATACCGTTGCGATCTACGGCAATGGTAATGCTTACTTTAAAGCGCGCGACGCTACGAACGATATAGAAACTGTTTTTGGCGCTTCAGGTCCCAGCAGTGAAGGTTTTGTCGGCACCATGACAGGTCATGGATTCAGCCTGCGGACAAATAATGTCAAGCGTCTGACCGTTACATCGGGCGGCAATATTGGCATAGGTACTTTGACTCCCGCCGCGACGCTGGAAGTCGCGGGCACGGACGCGATCCTGTTTCCGCGCGGCCAGACCAGCAACCGTCCGTCTTCCCCCGTCAACGGGATGATGCGGTACAACAGCGTCAACGACCGGTTCGAGGCGTATCAGGCCGGGACGTGGCAGGACATTTTGACGAACGCCTCGCTGGCCGCGTCGCCGGATCGAGGGGTCCAGTTCAATTCGGGCGGCAGCCTCGGGGCGGTCTCGACGTTTACCTATTCGTCCGTTGGATATCTCGGCATCGGCACGGCGTCGCCGACGGCGCCCTTGCATATTTACAGTGCCGGAAGCAGCGGCGATCAGGTTCAGATCACGGATTCAGGGTCCTTGCGCGTCTATGCGCTTAAAAACGACGCCAACACTTTTGAAATTATCGACAGGACGGCCAATTCGGGACGTTTAAGCATCCTGTCCGGCGGCAATATCGGCATCGGCACATCGACACCGGTCGCCAAGCTTGAGATTTCGGGCACGGGCGCCGTGGCCATTCCGCGCGGCACGGATGCGCAACGCCCGTCCAGCCCTCAAAACGGCATGATCCGGTATTCCTCTACCGGCAACGACTTCGAAGTCTACGCCAACAGCGCCTGGCGCAAGATCGTGACCAGCACCGGCGGCCTGACGGCGGCGGCGGGATCGGATACTTATATACAATATAACAGCAACGGCAGCCTGGCGGGCAGTTCCGGGCTGGTGTTTACATCTGTCGGTTATGTCGGGATCGGTACGGCAACGCCGAGTTTTCCGCTTCACGTTTCAACATCGACCACCCAGCAGGCCAGATTGTCAGGATCGACGGCGGCATCGCTTTATCTTGAAGATGTCGGCGTAGCGGATAGCAGTCAGCCATTTGGCTATATTTCACAAGACAACGGCGTTTTGAGCCTGGGCAACGCCAACAGAAGCGGAACGGCTACGACCGGTTCCCAGATTCGTCTTTCCATTGCGGCGTCAGGCAATGTCGGCGTCGGCACGACATCGCCGTCCGAGTTAATGCACATTCACGCGGCAACGGGCGTGGCTTCGGCGGGAGTACGGACATCCTTCACGGACGATACATCTTATGGCGAATGGAATGCGTATGAAGGGGCCACCTATAAAGGCGGCATGGCAATTTTTGGCAGCAACTACGTCTCGTCTGCATGGCGTAACGCGTTGGTCGCGACAGCGGCCACAGACAATCTGGGAGCCTTCATTGTCCGGACAAAAACCAGTAGCGTATATAATGACAGGTTTATAATTACCAATGTCGGCAATGTCGGAATCGGCACGACTTCGCCGTTGGCGAGACTGCAGGTGGCTGGCACCGACGCCATCCTGTTCCCGATCGGCCAGACCAGCAACCGCCCGGCCTCCCCCGTCAACGGCATGATGCGGTACAACTCGGTCAACGACCGGTTCGAGGCGTATCAGGCCGGGACGTGGCAGGACATCCTGACCAACGCCTCGCTGGCCGCGTCGCCGGATCGCGGCATCCAGTTCAATTCGGGCAACGCACTCGCTGCGGTTTCAACGTTTACGTACAGTTCTGTCGGCAATGTCGGTATCGGCACGGCCAGCCCCTCCGCCCAATTGGAGGTTAGCGGCGATACAATTATTTCGGCTGCTGGCAACAACACGTATCGGAAACTGACATTAAAGGCCGATAATGCCGGAGCAAGCGCTGATGTAGCGGAAATTGCACTGGAACGAAATTATTATGCTCCAGGCCAAAACGCGGCGGCTATGGTTTTCTCTCGTGGTACCGGCACGGATGATGCTGCTATCAGTTTTTATACACGCAATGGCAGTTCGGTTTATGCTAACCGGCTGCAAATAACCAAATCTGGCAGTGTGGGTATAGGTACGACAGCGCCGGCCGCTACGCTGGAAGTCGCGGGCACGGGCGCCGTGGCCATTCCGCGCGGCACGGATGCGCAACGCCCGTCCAGCCCTCAAAACGGCATGATCCGGTATTCCTCCACCGGCAACGACTTCGAAGTCTACGCCAACAGCGCCTGGCGCAAGATCGTGACCAGCACCGGCGGCCTGACGGCGGCGGCGGGGTCGGATACATATATACAATATAACAGCAACGGCAGCCTGGCGGGCAGTTCCGGGTTGGTGTTTACATCTGTCGGTTATGTCGGGATCGGTACGGCAACGCCGACCCAGGCGCTGGAGGTGAACGGCAATATCAAGCTGACGGGCCTTAATTCGACCGGCTATTTAAACGCCCTGTCTGCCAATGATCTGCTCGCGAACAATGTCCACCTGATTTCCGGATACAGCCTTTGTGTAAGGGGCTCGCGCTCCACTTGTATTGACTCGCCCGGGGCGGGCAGCGACATGTTCTTTAATGTCGGCGCGGTCGAAATGATGCGCATCAAGAATTTCACCGGCAATGTCGGCATTGGCACCAGCACGCCGCTGGCGAGACTGCAGGTCGCCGGAACCGACGCCATCCTGTTCCCGATCGGCCAGACCAGCAACCGCCCGGCCTCGCCCGTCAACGGGATGATGCGCTATAATAGTGTGAATGACCGGTTCGAGGCGTATCAGGCTGGGACGTGGCAGGACATTTTGACCAACGCGTCGCTGGCGGCGTCGCCGGATCGCGGGGTTCAGTTCAATTCGGGCGGCAGCCTGTCTGCCAGTTCCAATTTCGTGTTTACATCCGGGGGTGCGCTGGGCATCGGCACGACGTCACCGGCTTATCATGTCGTGGCGAGCGGTTCGAGCGTCGGTTCGGTCGCCATGCTGGCAAACAACAACGACACCAGCGGCCTTTCCGGGTTCTATACCTCAGAAGGGGGCACATCGACCGGCATCATACAATGGCGCGGGTCGACCAACGGCTCATATCCCAGCATGCTGCGCGTCGGCTCGAACGTTGCGGGCGGCGGGACTCTTCTGACCTATGGCGCGGGCAGCACAGGCATCATTTTAACCAGTTCCGGACGGTTCGGTTTCGGCACGGCGACGCCGAACGTCCCGTTCGAGGTTCAGGTTGGGGCCAACCAGTATGCCAATATTTATTCGACATCCGCTTCCAACAACATCAGACCGTTGAGAATCGGCACAACTGGTTCTGCGGGGTCCATTGCCTTCGCCCGCGCTTCCGATGGTTCGCCCCAGGGCGCGATCGGCTATGTCAGCAGCACGGACTCGTCCCAGTTCAATATCGCCAGCAACGGCGGTGGCGGCTTCATGACCTTCACAACAGTTACCGCCGAACGCATGCGCATCGACGCCACCGGCAAAATCGGCATCGGCACCACCGCCCCGGCCACGCTGCTGGATTCACAGGGCACGCTCCGCATCGCTTACGGTGGCGAGACCTGCTCGGCCTCGACTGAAGGCTCGATCTATTACGACAGCGCGGCGGACCGGTTCTACGCCTGCCAGACCAGCGGCTCCTGGACCCAGATCGCGACGGCGGCCAGCACCAGCGCGGCGGGATCGAACGCGCAGGTTCAGTTCAACTCCGGCGGCAGTCTTGGCGCGAACAGCGTTTTCGTCTGGGATAACACAAACGGATATCTAGGCGTGGGGACTGCAAATCCACAAAGCAGAATATCGGCCAATAACTACCTGACAAATTATGCGCCGGGTCTTACCATTCCGGGCATATCAGTTGATATTAGGGGTGATGGGGATTCCGGCGGTACTACTAGCGCCCGGGCATTACAACTTACCGCGACAGCCACGGGCAGCAACACAGTTTCAACTTTGTTAGCTGCAAGGGCTGCAGGTATAGCCAATATGACGTCCGGTTCATTATCGGTATTAAACGGCCTGTATGCCAGCGCTGCCAATAGCGGAGCCGGAACGGTCAACAATGGAAATGCCGTCACGGCGTTCGGCAGCAGTTCGTCGACCGGCAATATAACTACCTATCGCGCCTTCTATTCCCAGGCACCGACTTTCTCCAGCTCTGGCACGATAGGCACGGGCTATGGCCTTTACCTGGAAGATCTGAAAGGCACGGGCGGCGTTACAACGGCTTACGGCGTATATCAGCTTGGCGCGACCGACAGAAACTATTTCGCCGGAAAAATCGGGCAGGGCGTAACCAACCCCGCGACGGCCCTTGATGTCAGCGGCACCGTTAAAATGGCCTATGGCGGCGAAAGCTGCTCGGCCTCGACTGAAGGCTCGATCTATTACGACAGCGCGGCGGACCGTTTCTACGCCTGCCAGACCAGCGGCGCATGGACCCAGATCGCGACGGCGGGCAGCACCAGCGCGGCAGGATCAGACATGCAGATTCAGTTGAATAATAACGGTGTGCTCTATGCCAGTTCGGGACTGACGTTCAATTCGACCAGCGGGGTTCTGGCTATTGCGAATGGACTCTATGCATCGGGCGCTACCCGGATCGGTTCCTCAGGTAATTTTTATGCGTATTTCGGTACATCCAGCACACCGGGTTATACTTTCACTGGCGGCAATGACGTCGGCATGTTCCGCCCGTCGGCGAACCAGCTTGGCCTGTCGACGAACAGCCTGGAGCGCATGCGTATCGACGCAAGTGGAAGAGTAGGCATCGGCACGACGTCTCCATCCGCGCAGCTCGAAGTCGCAGGCACCGACGCGATCCTGTTCCCGCGCGGCGGCACGGGCAACCGGCCTTCGTCGCCCGTCAACGGCATGATGCGCTATAATAGTGTGAACGACCGGTTCGAGGCGTATCAGGCCGGGACGTGGCAGGACATCCTGACCAACGCCTCGCTGGCCGCGTCGCCGGATCGCGGTGTCCAGTTCAATTCGGGCGGCAGCCTCGGGGCGGTTTCGACGTTTACCTATTCGTCCGTTGGATATCTCGGCATCGGCACGGCGTCACCCGAAACGCCTCTGCATGTTTATGGAACCGGCACATCTACAACTCTCGGCCAATTGGACACCAACCTGCGCCTGCAGAGCAATACGGTGACGCAAAGCGGGGGCAACGAAATATCGTTCCGCGGCAAAACGACCCTTGCCGTCGACGTCAGCACCTATGCCGCCGTTTCCGCCCCCATGACGGCCAACGGCGCCAGCGGCTCGACGGGCTATCTGGTGTTCTCGACAAAATCCAACGCGACCGATACGGCGCTGACGGAACGGATGAGGATTCTCCAGGGCGGGAGCGTGGGCATCGGCACGACCGCCCCGGCAGCGACCTTCGAGGTGACGAACAGCGCCGGCAGCGCCAATACCCGTGTCGCCGTCCTCGGGCGCGCCATCGCCGACTCCAATTTCGGCCTCGACGTCCGGAAGGGCGCGACGACCAACGCCAGCGGCGATATCATGGGATCGATGGGCCTCAGCTATATCAGCACCAGTTCCGGCAACAGCTATGTCCGGTTCCATCGCGGCGCGTCCACGACCGGCGGCTTCATGTCGTTTTCGACCAGCAGCGATATCGAACGCATGCGAATCGACACCAACGGCTTGGTCGGAATCAATACGACAGCCCCGGCCACCCGGCTTGACGTCAACGGCACGGTCCGCATGGCCTACGGCGGCGAGACCTGCTCGGCCTCGACCGAAGGGGCAATCTATTACGACAGTTCGACCGACCTGTTTTACGCCTGCCAGACCAGCGGCTCCTGGACCCAGATCTCGACGGGCAGCAGCGCGACAGCGGCGGGCGGGGATCGTGAGATCCAGTTCAATTCCGGCGGTTCTCTCGGGACGAGCAGCGGTTTGGTCTATACTTCAGCCGCGCGTCTCGGTGTCGGCACGGCTTCGCCGCAGGACAAAGTGCACATCGCGGGCATCCTGCGCGTTGGCGATGCTGGCGCGGGCGGTATGATCAAGCTTGTCAACGCGTCAAGCGTGAACTGGCAATTCGACCCTACAAGCGGCATGAAAATAACGCATAATGCGGGCGTGACACAAAACGTAACGTTCAGCGGCTCAACCAATAATGTAACGTTCGGTATCAACACAATAACGCCCGCCGCCACTCTGGAAGTCGCGGGCACGGACGCGATCCTGTTCCCGCGCGGCGGCACGGGCAACCGCCCGGCGTCGCCCGTCAACGGCATGATGCGCTATAATAGTGTGAACGACCGGTTCGAGGCGTATCAGGCCGGGACGTGGCAGGACATCCTGACCAACGCCTCGCTGGCCGCGTCGCCGGATCGCGGCATCCAGTTCAATTCGGGCGGGGCGATGAGCGCCAGCGCGAACCTGGTCTATACTACAGGCGGAGCGTTTTTGCTGGGGTACGGCACAGCTCTGACCCAGGACGCCACGCCCCAGAAATTCGCGATCAGCGACACCAATTCTGCGGCGGCCATGGCCTTTAACCGCTACAATACGACAGTCTCCACCCAGCCCGCTCGCATCATCCTCGGCCGTTCGCGTGGCGCGACGGCGGGCACCTATGACATTCTTCAGGACGGCGACCAGATCGGGCGCATCGCGTTCACGGGTGCCGACGGCACGGACCTGAACACACCCGCCGCCGCCATCATCGCCCAGGTAGACGGCACACCGGGCGCGGACGACATGCCTGGCGCCCTCACGTTCAACACTACGGCGGACGGCGCAAACGCGGTGACCGAGCGCATGCGGATCACCGCGAACGGACAGGTCGGAATCGGCACGTCGGCGCCCGGATCCGCTTTTTCGGTCGGCAAAGCCATGACCGCCGCGTCGGGCGCGGCCTGGGGCGTCAATCTCTCCCAGACCCTGACGGCCAGCGCGAACAGCGACGCCCTGACGGCGCTGAGAATCTATCCGGCCTTCTCCGACGGCGCGTTCACCGGCGTCGCGCATTACGGCCTGACCCTGGCCGACGGCTATGTCGGTTTCGGCACGGTCACGCCCACCCAGGCGCTTCATGTCTATGGCGGCACGTCCAGTTCGGTGCAGACTGTTCTGGTCGAACATGATTCCGGCACGTCGGGCCAGGCGCGCCTCAGCCTGAAATCCACGGGCAGCGGGGGCAGGACTTATAACATCACCTCCGGCAACCTGTCCTACGTTTCCGTATCCGGGCTGTTGTTCGAGCAGACAGACGGACTGCTGGTCAATTTTACCAAGGACGGCCCCGTCGGTATCGGCACGACCACGCCGTCCGCCACGCTCGAAGTCGCGGGCACCAACGCCATCCTGTTCCCGCGCGGCACGGATGTGCAGCGCCCGGCCCTGGTCTCGAACGGCATGATGCGCTACAGCAGCACGGGCGGGGACTTCGAGGTCTATGCCAACGGTTCGTGGCAGAAGCTGATGATGGGGGCGAGCAGTTCGTCCGTGGCCGGGTCCGACCGCCAGGTCCAGTTCAATTCGAGCGGGGCGATGAGCGCGACCAGCACCTTTGTTTACACCTCCGCCGGCAGCCTCGGCGTCGGCACGGCGTCGCCCCTGGCGCTGCTGCATGTAACGAATTCGGCGGCGGCGGGCACGTCCGCCAACGCGATTGGCGGCCTGTTCCAGCAATCGGCGGATCAGCGCTTTTACGTCAAGGTCAGGAATGCCAGCGTGAACGGATCGGCGAACAACCCGTTTGCGGGGTTTGCCGCCGAGGCTGCGGACTATACCCAGGCCGGAACGCTGGAGCGCGCTTATTTCGGGCTGAAGCTTAGAACCTCGACAGGCGGCTACGGGCAGACCTATCTTTCCGCCCCGCGTGAATTGCTGATGTATGTCAATAACTATAGCGTTGACGACGGCACGGGATCCCTGACATGGGGAACGCTCGCCATCGCCGCGGACGCCAGCGCCAATGTCGGCATAGGGACGTCGACGCCCAACGCGAAACTGGAGGTTTCGGGCACGGACGCCATCCTGTTCCCGCGCGGTACGGACGCGCAGCGCCCGACGCTGGTTTCGAACGGCATGATGCGCTATAGCAGCACGGGCGGGGACTTCGAGGTCTACGCCAATGGTTCGTGGCAGAAGCTGATGATGGGTGCGAGCAGTTCGTCCGTGGCTGGCTCCGACAGGCAGATCCAGTTCAACAGCGGGGGCTCGCTTAGCGCCGCGACTAATCTGGTCTATACTTCGGCTGGCAGTGTCGGTATTGGCACGGCATCGCCACAAAACACATTGGAAGTGAATGGTAGCGTTCGGACAGGCAACCATATATTGGTCGGTAATCCTGCTTATATCCTTATGCAAACAGCTAACGGTACGTTACGGATCACTAATTCCAATGGTACGTCATCTTCACAAGGTCTCACTGTTTATGGAAGTGCAGGCCTGATCGGTATAGGTACGACAACCCCGGCTGCACAGCTCGAAGTCGCGGGCACCGACGCCATCCTTCTGCCGCGCGGCACGGACGCGCAGCGCCCGACGCTGGTTTCGAACGGCATGATGCGCTACAGCAGCACGGGCGGGGACTTCGAAGTCTACGCCAACGGCAGCTGGCAGAAACTGGTGATGGGGGCGAGCAGCACGTCGGTTGCGGCGGCCGGGTCGGATACTTATATACAATACAACAGCAACGGCAGCCTGGCGGGGGCGAGCGGCCTGACCTACGACTCGACCGGCACGGTCGGCGTGGCGACCGGCATCAATGTTGCTTCCACCTCAACGAACGGCCTGCAAACCTTTAATACAGCAGACCAGACGACGAATTTCGAGAAATTCAAAGGCGCCTGGGCAAGCAACATTTATCAGATGGGGCTGTTCGCAGGCGGCACCGGGACGTTCTCACGCAAGTTGAGGGTCGGGCTGGCCAGCTTCAACGGCATGCCGACTACTCTAACGTCCAGCCTATTGTTTGACACTTACAGCACGTCTGGTTCGGTTTTCAGTTTTGAAGGCTCGACCAGTACGGCGTCGGGGATGACATTCCTTAATGTCGGCGGCGTATCCGGGACCGTGGCTTCATCCTCCGGCACACAGACAATCCTTAAGGTCGGACAGACGATCACCCAGACCGGGACCGCAGGTTATAATGCCTTGCTGATCAACCCGACGGAATCGACGACCGGCTCGGGCGCAAAATATCTTATCAACGCCCAGGTCGGCAGCGTCGGAAAATTCTCGGTCGACACCACCGGCAAGGTTGGTGTCGGCACCATCACGCCATCCGCCCAGCTGGAAGTCGCGGGCACGGACGCGATCCTGTTCCCGCGCGGCGGGACAGGCAACCGGCCTTCGTCGCCCGTTAACGGCATGATGCGGTACAACAGTGTGAACGACCGGTTCGAGGCGTATCAGGCCGGGACGTGGCAGGACATCCTGACCAACGCCTCGCTGGCCGCGTCGCCGGATCGCGGGATTCAGTTCAATTCGGGTAACAGTCTGGCTGCGGTTTCGACGTTTACCTATACGTCTGCCGGCAATCTCGGCCTCGGCACGGCTAGCCCGAGCGACAAGCTGCATATCGCGGGCGGTATGCGCATCGACAATTCCGGGGCGGGGGTGTCGACCTTTACCGGTGTTGCCGGTTCAACCGACTTCTTCTTCATTCCGTCTACGGCTGCGGGCGGTATCAAGGTTGTTTATCAGAGCGGTGGGTCCCTTAGCGGCCAGAACTATACCGACATCCGCCCCAACGCGATTGTCGTATCATCCGCGTCCAGCACGGCGACGCTGACCATCGACCATACGGATAATCCGAACGCCTATACCATTTCGACCGGCAGCGCGCGGGGACTGCGCTTCCGTCCCGCCGGAAACACGTCCTCCATGTTCCTGGCATCCGACGGCTCTGTCAGCATCGGCAGCGGCACCACCACGCATGCCAAATTCGAGGTTGCAGGCACGGACGCGATCCTGTTCCCGCGCGGCACGGACGCCGAGCGCCCGACGCTGGTCTCAAACGGCATGATGCGGTATTCTAGCACGGGCGGGGACTTCGAGGTCTATGCCAACGGCAGCTGGCAGAAACTGGTGATGGGGGCGAGCAGCACGTCGATTGCCGCGGCCGGTTCCGACCAGCAGGTGCAGTTCAATAACAACGGCGTCCTGTATGCCAGCACCGGCCTGGTCTACAATTCGTCCACGGGCCGGATGGGGATCGCGACGACGACCCCGGTCTCCACGCTGGACGTCAACGGCGTCATCGTGGCGCGCGGTGTCGACGGCTTCAAATACAACAACGATTACCCGCGCGTCACATACTGGGGCGGCAGTTCGAACCTGCCGACAGTTACCTTCGATTCCAACACTGGCATCTTCTATGACAAGAGTGGCACGGTTTACCGCACTTATATCGGCGGCGCCGAATACGCGGCGATCAGCACGACCACCGCCTCGTTCAGCCAGACCGGCGCCTTGCTCCTGCCGCGCGGCACGACAGGCCAGCGTCCAGGCTCGCCGTCAAACGGCATGATCCGCTATAACAGCACGGACGGCGATTTCGACGTCTACGCCAGCGGCTCCTGGCAGAAGCTTGTTCTGGGGGCGAGCAGCACGGGCGCTGCGGCGGCGGGCAGCACTGGCTATGTCCAGTTCCGGAGCAGCACGGGTAATCTGGGCGGAGACTCCAGCCTGTTCTGGGACGATGCGAACAAGCGCCTGGGCGTCGGCACCACGTCGCCGACGGCGCCTGTCGAAATCGCCGGCACGACGTTCAAGTTTTCCTCGACCGGCATCATGATGGGCGGTGCGGGCACCGTGGGCACAACGGCGGCGGGGCAGAGCGTCAACAACACATTCAACAATTCCAGCAACTGGACCACTCTGCTCCTGAAGAAAACGGGCGCCGGGCCGGGCGATTACCTGGCCGTCGATTCCAGCGCGGCCGCCCCTGTCTTCTATGTGAAGTCGGCGGGTCAGGTCGGGGTCGGCACGGCGACGCCGGGCGCGCAGCTTGAAGTCGCGGGCACGGACGCGATCCTGTTCCCGCGCGGCACGGACGCGCAGCGCCCGACGCTGGTGTCGAACGGCATGATGCGCTACAGCAGCACGGGCGGGGACTTCGAAGTCTACGCCAACGGCAGCTGGCAGAAGCTGGTGATGGGCGCGAGCAGCTCAGGCAGCGTCGCCGGATCGGACCGTCAGATCCAGTTCAATTCGGGCGGCACGCTGAGCGCATCCGCGAACCTGGTCTATACTTCGGCGGGATTCCTTGGGATCGGCACATCAAATCCGAGCAGTATGATCAATACGGCCAAGACCTTTACCGCCGGAACGACCGGATGGGGCGAAGGCGTGGCCTTTACGGCGACCGGTTCGGGAAGTTCGGCCACCTATCTGGGCGTGGTCGGCACGCGGTCCTATGCCTCCATGAACGCGACAGGCAGTTCGTTGCATGAAGGTTTTGGCATTTATACATCGGGCTATGCGGCCAACGACGCCACGGCCCAGACCGCCTATGGCATGCTGGCCGATTTCAGGACCTACCCCAATGACACCGCCTACGGCGTTTACATCCAGGACGACAATGTGTCGACCGGCGGCACGGCGTATGGCCTCTATATTAAGCTGGACGATACCGACGTCACGCGTTACGGCATCTATCAGGCCACCGCCAACACCAACTATTTCGCGGGCAACACCGGCATCGGCACGTCGGCGCCGGGGGCGGCGCTGGAAGTCGGCGGAACTGACGCGATCCTGTTCCCGCGCGGCACGGACGCGCAGCGCCCGACACTGGTCTCGAACGGCATGATGCGCTACAGCAGCACGGGCGGGGACTTTGAAGTCTATGCCGGCGGAGCATGGAAAAAGCTGGTGACCAGCAGCACTTCGGGCGGCACCATGGCCCTCGACGACCTGTCCGACGCCGTCACGAATTACGGGGCCGACCATAACCTCGCCATCGGGTCCGGCGCGGGCGTGTCCTTCGCCTCGGGCGGCCAGAAAAACGTGGCGGTCGGCGAACAGGCGGGAGCCAACGTCACCACCGGCGACATGAACACCATGCTCGGCTATCAGGCCGGGCTGTTCGTGGCGACGGGCAGCGAGAACACGCTGCTGGGCACGTTCGCGGGCGTGAACACCACCGGCACGGCCAACGTCATGATCGGCAAGCAGGCGGGCTACACCTCTGTCGCCGGAAACCAGAACGTCTATATCGGCCGCAATGCGGGCCTCTATGCTAACGGCGCGGGCAACAACATCCTGATCGGCGACCAGGCGGCGACGTCTCTGGTCACGGGGAACAACAACCTCGTGCTGGGCTATAACGTCGATGTGCCGACCGGCACCACGGTGTCCAGCGGCAATATCGGGATCGGCACGAAAACCCCCGGCGCGAAACTCGAAGTCGCGGGCACTGACGCGATCCTGATCCCGCGAGGCACGGATGCGCAGCGCCCGACGCTGGTCTCGAACGGTATGATCCGGTTCAACTCGACCAGCACCGACTTCGACGTCTACGCGGGCGGCTGGAAGAAACTGGTGATGGGGACCAGCAGCGCGGGCGGCGTGGCGGGGTCGGACCAGCAAGTGCAGTTGAACAATAACGGTGTCCTCTACGCCTCGACCGGCCTGACCTTCAATTCGTCCACCGGCTTGCTGACCAACGCCAACCGGATCAGCGTCGGCGGATCGGGCCGTGATACGAACAGCGTCTTCATTACCGGCGGCAATTCCACCTCGACGGGGGCAAGCAATACGGCGATCGGTTCCGGCGCATTCGCCGCTAATACTTCCGGCACACGAAACGTGGCCTTGGGGCAGGGTGCTTTGAATGCCAGCGCGACAGGCGATAGCAACGTGGCGGTCGGCACATGGGCCTTGGTCACGGCCAATGGCGCGGCCGAAAATACCGCGCTTGGCGACAAGTCCTTAAGAATGACGACGACCGGCGGCTTTAACACGGCGGCGGGCAGCCAATCCCTGACGAACAACACGGACGGTACGCAAAACGCGGCGTTTGGCTACCTGACTTTGTTTAACAATGACTCTGGCACCTATAACACGGCGATGGGCGCACAATCCCTGGAGTATTTCTCGACATCGGCCAGCACATACAACACAGCGCTCGGTCAGGCTGCGCTCTATGGCGTCAACGGATCGTCGACAGGGGCGAGGAATACTGCTCTTGGCGCGCGCGCCGGGTTGGCGATGACGACCGGTTCCAATAACATTCTGGCTGGTTATCAGGCGGGCGATGCGATCACGTCGGGCTCGAACAATATCGTGATCGGTTATGATATAGATGCGCCGTCCGCGACCGGCAGCAACCAGATGACCATCGGCAATCTGATCTTTGGCACTGGCTTGACCAGCACGGGCACGACATTGTCCAGCGGCAGTGTCGGTATCGGCGTGGCGTCGCCGAACGCGACCCTGGAAGTGGGCGGGACCGGCGCGGTCCTTCTGCCGCGCGGCACGGATGCGCAGCGGCCTTCGCTGGTCTCGAACGGCATGATCCGTTTCAACTCGACCAGCACAGACTTTGATGTTTATGCGGGCGGCTGGAAGAAACTGGTGATGGGCACCAGCAGCGCGGGCGGCGTCGCCGGTTCGGACAAACAGGTCCAGCTGAACAATAACGGCGTCCTCTACGCCAGCACCGGCCTGACCTTCAGTTCGTCGACCGGCAACCTGACGCTCACCAACGGCGCTCTGCTGGCGGGGGCGGGGTCTTCCGGCGCGCCGTCGCTGTCCTTCGCGGGGGACAGCGATACGGGCCTTTTCAATGCGGGCGCCAACGGCATGGCCCTTGTGTCTGGCGGCTCGTGGAAAATGTATCTCGATGCCACCAGCGTCAGCGCCTATCAACAGTTCCAGATGTACACCAACAGCACGGTCGCCCAGATCTCCGCCCAGGGCCTCGGCGACGCCAGCAACTATTCCCAGTTCAACCTGCGGCGCACGGCGGACAACGCGGCCTGGGCGATGAACTTCAATAAAGCCACCGTCGACGGCGGCTTCGCGCTCCAGCACTTCGATGGCGTCGCGACCTACACGACGGCCCTGATGATCGACCCCAACAATTCCTTCGCCGTCGGCATCGGCACGGTCACGCCGCAGGCGAAGCTGGAAGTTGCCGGAACGGGCGCGATCCTGTTGCCGCGCGGCACGGACGCGCAGCGCCCGACGCTGGTCTCTAACGGCATGATGCGCTTCAGCTCGACCGGCACCGATTTCGAGGTTTATGCCGGCGGCTGGAAGAAACTGGTGATGGGGACCAGCAGCGCGGGCGGCGTGGCCGGGTCCGACCAGCAGGTGCAGCTGAACAACAACGGCGTCATTTACGCCAGCACCGGCCTGACCTTCAATTCCTCGACCGGCGTCCTGACCACGTCCTCGGTGCAGTTCAGCTCGGCGACCGCCGCGGCCCCGTCCATGACCTTTGCGGCGGACACCGATACCGGCGTGTTCCTGAGCGGCGCGAATTCGTTCAGCGTGGCGGCGGGCGGCGCGGAGAAGTTCCGCGTCACGACCAGCCAGGTGGTCGGCACGGCGGGCAGCGCGACCTCCGCCGGGTATGGCTTCATCGGCGACACGGATACCGGCATGTACCAGGTCTCGGCCGACAAGATCGGGCTGACGGCGGCGGGCGCGCTCCGCATGATGGTCCAGGACCCCAGCACCACGAACGCGGTGGCGACCTTCGTCGGCACCTCGGCGATCGTCCTGCCGCAGGGCCTGGACGCGACCCGCCCCTCGGTCCCGCTGAACGGCATGATGCGGTATTCGAGCACGGGCAACGATTTCGACGTCTATGCGAACGGGTCATGGCAGAAACTGGTGATGGGCGCCAGCAGCGCGGGCGGCGTCGCCGGATCCGACCAGCAGGTTCAGGTGAATTCGAGCGGCGTCATTTACGCCAGCGCGGGCCTGACCTTCAGTTCGTCGACCGGCATCCTGACCGTGACGAACGGGGCGGTGCGGAGCGGGCCGGGCATCGTGACGGCGCCGGGCCTGTCCTTTGCGGGCGACACGAATACCGGCTTCTATAATATCGGCGCGGACAGCATCGGCGCGGCGACCAACGGCGTGCTTCGCCTGACGATCCAGGACCCGAGCACGACCGGCGCGGTGGCGGTGTTCGGCGGCACGTCGGCGATCACCCTGCCGTCCGGCCTCGACGCGACGCGGCCATCGACTCCTGTCAACGGCATGATGCGGTACAACACCACCTCAGGGGACTTCGACATCTATGCCAACAGCGGGTGGAAGAAAATCGTCATGGGGACCAGCAGCGCGGGCAGCGTGGCCGGATCCGACCAGCAGGTCCAACTGAACAATAACGGCGTGCTCTATGCCAGCACGGGCCTGACCTTCAGTTCCTCAACCGGCCAATTGTCGGTGACCGGCAAGGTCAGCGTTTCCGACCGTGTTTCCTTCGGCGCGCAAACGGGCCTGGCCGCGCCGGCGTATCCGACGACGGCTTTGTCATCCATCGCGGCGGCGACCGGGGGCAACACGATCGCCAACGGCGCCAATTCCCAAGTCTGGAACTGGGATTCGCTGACAACCGGCACGGCCATGAGCATGGCGTCCACCACGGTCACGACCGGTTCGGTTCTGAGCCTTCAAACCACGACGAACAGCGGCGCCGCTACGGGGAACGTGCTGAAAATACAGGTCAATGGCGCCTCCAGCGCCATTGTGCCCCTGGCGATCGTCAATACGGGCACCGGCCTGTCCTTCCGCGTCAACGACGACGGCACCGGCACGGACAGCACGCCGTTCGTGGTCGATGCGTCAGGCAATGTGGGTATTCAAAAAACCGCTCCGGCGGCGGCCCTGGACGTGGTCGGTAACATTCAGTACACGGGCACCATCACCGACGTTTCGGACCGCCGTCTGAAAACGGACATCGTTCCGCTGGACAACCGCGGTTCCATGCTGGGCAAGCTGTCCGGCATCAAAACCTACAGCTTCGTCATGAAAGCCGATGAGAAAAAACAGGTCGAATTCGGCGTGATGGCCCAGGAACTTGAAAAAACCTTCCCTGAACTCGTGCACACCGCTAATGATAAAATGGGTACGAAATCGGTGAACTATGTCGGCCTGATCGCCCCCATGATCAAGGCAGGGCAGGAACTCGAAGCCCAGAACAAACAGATGAAGGCCGAACTGGAAACCATGAAGGCCGGTCAGGATGAACTGAAAACGGCGATGAACGACCTGCAGAAAGACATGAACGGCATGAAGGCCCATACCGGATACGGCATAAACAAAGCAGGCATGGACGGCTGGATGCTTCTGCTGATCGGCGCCGTGCTTGGCGGCAATATGATGTTCATCGGCATCAACGTTCTCAATCGTCGGAAGCGGCGGGACTGACAAGGGGGGCAGGAATGAATATCCGGCTTTCCCTTGCGGCTTTGCTGGTCGTGTTGTGCGGTTACGCGCAACACGCGCGGGCCGCATGCTCTAACCCAACCGGGACGGCAGGCAGCATCCTCTATAATTCCGATTCAAATCTTCTCCAGTATTGTAACGATACAAGCTGGGTGGCGCTGGGCAACGGCAACGCCTGGAACGATATCGATGGCGGGGATACGCAAAGCTGCGGGATCCGGGGCGGCGCCGCCTATTGCTGGGGAACCAATATCGTGGGCGAACTGGGCAATGATAATCTCGGGACAAACAGCGCGACGCCTGTGACGGTCGGGACGGCGGCGACCGGCACGCTATTCAACGACTGGGTAAAGATATCGGCATCGACCGATTATAATTGCGGCCTCCGTTCCGGGGGGACGATGTGGTGCTGGGGTGTCGACACCAACGGCAAACTCGGCAATGGCGCGACGTCGGGGAACTATGCCTACCCGATCCAGGTAGGAACGGTCGGCACCAGCACGGTGTTTTCTGACTGGGTGTATATCGCTGCCGGTAATACGACCGCCTGCGGCATCCGCTCGACGGGCGAGGCCTATTGCTGGGGGTCCGGCGCGAACGGCCGGATCGGCAACAACGCGGCAACGACCCAGTCGACGCCTGTCAAGGTGGGGACGGCCGGGACAAGCACGGCTTTTACCGACTGGACCTCCATCTCGCACAAGGACCAGACCGGGTGCGGCACCCGCGCCAATGGGACGGCCTGGTGCTGGGGCACGGGAAGCAACGGCCAGCTTGGCAATGGCGCGTCCTCCAACTCGAACTTCCCCGTCCAGGTCGGCACCGGCGGCAGCGGCACGGATTTCACGGACTGGATCAAGACGTCGAACGGCATTGATTTCTCCTGCGGGCTTCGCGGCAACGGAACGATCTGGTGCTGGGGCAATGCCACGGTCGGCGAACTGGGTAACGGTGTTACCACCACCAGCAGCAACGTCCCAGTCCAGGTCGGAACAGGCGGCACGTCCACGCTCTTTACAGACTGGACGGACCTTATGTCGGGCAACGCCTTTTCCTGCGGCGTTCGTTCGAACGGAACGGCCTGGTGCTGGGGGCAGGGTTCGAATGGCAGGCTGGGTTATAACAGTACAACAACGTCCAACGTGCCCGTGCAAGTCGGTACCGCAGGGACGGGGACAGCTTTTACGGATTGGGTCAGCGTCGGCCTGGGAACCCAGACGGCCTGCGCCATGCGTTCCAATAATACAGGGTGGTGCTGGGGTAAAGGAACGGAAGGCCAGGTGGGCAACGGGCTTTCCTCGGCGGCCAACATAGTTCCAAAGCAACCCTATATGACCTGCACGGCGCCCACGGGCACGGCGGGCCAGATGATCTACAATACCGACTATCATATGCTGCAATGGTGTGATGGCACGCAATGGAACGCGGTCAGCCAGTCCTATGCCGGGGCCGGCGGTGGGGGATGCAGCACTCCCACGGGTACGGAAGGCCAATTAATGTATAATACCCCTAATAATGCCCTGCAATATTGCGACGGTACGAACTGGGTCGGCATCGGCATGTCCGAAGCCGGCAATGCGCCCGGCACCGTTGAGCCGGACGGAACGGTCTATGCCGGTATTTCTCCCGATACCGGCACGGCCATGTATGTCACGCCCGCCGATGCTCCAACCACCTATGCGTGGGGATCGTCAGGCACGCTGAGGGGCATTACTAGCAATACGACGGGCAAGGCGAACACGACGGCGCTGGCGGCTTTCGGGGCTGCGGCGCATCCCGCCGCCTATTACTGCGATAACCTGGTGGCGAACGGGCATTCCGACTGGTATCTGCCGGCGCGGGATGAACTGCTGGTGGTCCGGGCGAACTATGTCGCCATCGGCGGTTTTGACGATGTCAGCGTCACCAACAACTGGACGTCGACCGAAAACAACAGCACTCTGGCGATCCGTGTACGCTGGTCTGACGGCAACTCGTCAGCCGTGGCCAAAACCGCAGGCCGGTATGTTCGTTGCGCCCGGACGGATTAGTCGTCTGATCTTTTAAAAGCTGTTTCAAAAATTATGGATAATAAAAAGTATCGTACCGTCTTTTAGCGGGGTGACAAGGACAGGCTTAAACCGTAATATGGGCCATCATTCTTTTCCTCTTTTTCAGGCTGAACCCAATGAAAATCGAAGGGCCGGGCAGGACCCAGAAAGCCGGGGCGGCAGGCAAGAAAGACAAGGTTTCCGGCGGCGACGGCTCGTTCGGCACCATGATCTCGGGCGGGCCGCAGGAAGCGCAGGGCGCGGCGGCCAGCCAGTCGATCGCCACCGTGGATTCTCTGCTGGCGCTGCAGGGCGCGGAAAGCCCCACGGAAAAAGCGGCGCGGCAGCGTATGCACAAGCGGGCGGACAATGTCCTGGCGGAACTGGACCGGCTGCGCCTGGCCCTGCTGGGCGGCAACCTGACGGTCGGGCATGTGATCGATATCGCGGACGTCGTCGCGGCCCATCGTGAACGGATCATGGATCCGCGCCTGACCGCGGTTCTGGACGAAATCGACCTGCGCGCCCAGATCGAGATTGCCAAGCTGCGCCTGGCGCTGGATCAGAAGGCCTGAATTTCAGCATTTGCCCCTTGTTTGGGAAGCGGCCAGCCTTTATATTTCTGCCTCGCTTCCCGTTTAAAGTCATATTTTTAGAGGTTTGCAGCGATGGCAAGAGCCAACACCAACAGCACGATCGTTCCGCCGGACTATAAGCCCGCCAAGGACAAGGGCGATTTCATGAATCCGGTCATGCTGGAGTATTTTCGCCAGAAGCTGATCCGCTGGCGCGAGGAGCTGATCCGGGAATCGAGCGAGACGATCCATAATACCCTGCAGGGCACGGAACTGCAGAAACCCGACCTGGCCGACCGCGCGGCGGCCGAAACGGATCACGCGCTCGAACTGCGCACCCGCGACCGGGAACGCAAGCTGATCTCCAAGATCAACGAGGCGCTGCTGCGGATCGAGCAGGGGGAATATGGATACTGCGAGGAGACAGGTGAGCCGATCACGGTCGCCCGGCTGGATGCGCGCCCGATCGCGACGCTGAGCCTGGAGGCGCAGGAGCGTCACGAGCGCCTTGAAAAGACGCATCGCGAAGACTGATCGGACACTTATTTTTTCATAAAACCCCCGCCACGCAGGCGGGGGTTTTGTTTTGCCGTCATGCATTCGTGTGGCGGTGCCGTTTTTGCGCATCTTTGGGAGGGGATAGCCAAACCTGTACCAAAGGGGCGAAAAATGAGGAAAAGGCTTTTTCTTTTGATAACGGTTTTGCTTTTTGCATTTTGTTTTGCAAAGGAAGCAAAAGCCGACGTCGCCGGTACAATGCGCTATAACGCCAGCGCCCGTACGATGGAATTTTTCGACGGGTTTCAGTGGTATTATGTCATCGGCGGACTTCCGACAGGCCTTTGCAGCAGTCCCGGCACGATGGATTACAGCACGCTCTTTGGGGCTTATCAGGTCTGTAACGGCACGTTCTGGATCCCGGTGGCGGGCACGCTGACCCTGTCGCTCTGTTCCACGCCCGGCACGATGGATTTCAACGGCTCCACCTATATGGTGTGCAACGGGCTGCTGTGGATGGATATCAAAGGCACGATCTCGGCAAGCTGATCATGCTCTTTAAAAAAAGCGGCCCTGTTACGGGCCGCTTCAAGTTGGGGGTTTTCAGGAGAAAAACAGGTCAGAAGGGGAACAGCACGTCATAGACCTGCTGTCCGTACCGCGGCTGCTGAAAGTCCGTGATCTGGCCTTCGCCGCCATAGACGATACGGGCCTCCGCGATCTGGTCGTAATCGACCGAATTGGTGGTCGATATATCCTCGGGACGGATGATGCCCATCACCTGCAGGATGCGTTTCTCAAAGTTAATCCGCACTTCCTGTTTGCCGCTGATCACGAAATTGCCGTTGGGCATAATCTGCAGGACGGTCGCGGCCAGCTTGACCTCGATTTTTTCCTTGCGGTCGATGCTTCCCTTGCCGTCATGGCTTGAATCCGCCGAACCGTCGATCAGGGCCGTGGGGTCGATAGATTCCGGCAGGACGCGCTGCAGGCTGCCCTCTATGCCCAGCAGTTTGGGCAGGGCGGCGGTCTCGCTCGAACTGCGGGTGCGCTCGGTCTCGTTGTCGAGCTGCGCCTTGTCGTCGATCTCGATATTCACGGTTAGGACGTCGCCGACATCGGCGGCGCGCTGGTCCTTGAAGAAACCCTTGCGGTTGATGTCCCAAAGGGAGTTTGGCGACCGGACGGCGACATGCTGGGCCGGCATCGGCATGCTGACAGGTTTGTAATCGGGCTTTGTCTGCGGGTTTTCGATCTGCGCCATATCCGGCGGCCTGCTGATATTGGACAGGCGCTGCCCGGCGCCGCAGGCGGTGAGGGCGCAGCAGCTTGTCAGTGCAAGCGCCAGGACCCTGATGGTTTTCGTTCCGGACATGATGGCCTCCCTCATATTATTATTCCGTTACCGTGACCAGGCCGCTGTCGCTGACCGTCGCGTCGATGGTGCGGTTGCTGGCGATATTGACGACCCGGATAGGCTCGCCTCGGCTGCCGTTTTCCATCGCCTTGCCCTTGGCGGTGACGGTGATCGGGCCTTTTTCATACATGATCGTCACGCTCTCGCCCCGGCTGATCAGCTGCGGTTCGACCAGTTCGTTGGCATGGACAGGCCTCGACGCCATGACCATGCGGCGCGGCGTCTTGCCCACGAGGGTGTCCGCCTCGATCAGAATGTCGGGCTGGACGGAACGGACCGGCATGTCGATCCATTCGATCAGGTCGGCGCCGATGGTTTCGCCGCTGCGCACGGCTTTCTTCAGGACTGGGACGGACACGCTGCGCTCGACATGGCCCGAGATTTCAACGGTACTTTTGGGGGCGGCCGCCGACGGACCGGCGACGGTTGCCTCGAAGCGGTCGGAGTCCGGATGAAAGGTCATGCTGGCGATTTCGGCCGTGGCCGGAGCGTCCGGCGGAAGAACCAGCTTAGGGGTGCTGGTAAGGCTGATCGTGAACGCGCCGTTGACGCCCTTCTCCTGAAGCTTCTGCGTCACGGCGTCGCGGATGGTGCTGTCGTCGACCAGAGTCGAGGCGCTGCTGACCGTGATCTGGTCCGCCGTGCTGTGCGGCTTCCACGGAATATCGAAGGCGGCGGCGACGCGCATCAGGGTGACGACGTTCAGCACCATGTCCTGGCCAGGCTGCGGCGCCGGCCCCAGGACTTTGGAGGCTTTATCCGCATCCAGGCCTTCGAACAGGTCTCCCACTTTAAGGACGGTGCCGGAAAGCTCCACCACAGATTTCAGGGTCGCGGCCTGCGCGGCCCTGGCGCAGGCGATCAGGGCGACGGCGCCCGCGGCCATGGACACGATCAGGACGGCGACACGGAAGGCGAGGGCGAGATCACGATATGTCATCTTCATCGGCTTGGTCCTTTCCTTATCTCAGTTGCGTGACGGTCTGGAGCATTTCATCGCTGGTGCTGATGACCTTGGAATTCATCTCATAGGAACGCTGTGCGGTGATCAGGCGCGTGATTTCCTCGACCACATCGACGTTGGAATTTTCAACCGCGCCCTGCTTGATCGTGCCGAAACCCTGTTCGCCGGGATTGCCGGTTGTCGGGCTGCCCGAGGCTTCGGTCTCCAGCAGCAAATTGTCACCGACGGATTCTAGGCCCGTCGGATTGACGAATTTCGCCAGCTGGATCTGGCCGAGGTTGGAAAGGGCGGTCTGTCCCGACACCTTGGCCATGACCTCGCCGTTGATGTTGATGTCGACTTCCGTCGTATCGGCAGGCACGGTGATGCTGGGATCGAGCAGGTAACCTTCGCTGGTCACGATCTCACCGTTTTCGTTCAACTGCATGACGCCCGCGCGGGTGTACCCGGTGGTGCCGTCGGGCAGCTGGATCTGGAAAAAGCCTTCGCCGTTGATGGCAAGGTCGAGCGGGTTGCTGGTCAGCTGCAACGTTCCCTGTTCGTTCAGCCGATAGACGGCGCCGACGCGCACGCCGAGGCCGAGCTGGATGCCCGAGGGCAGGCGGGTGTCGGCGTCCGACGACTGGGCGCCAGGGCGGTCGATATTCTGATAAATAAGGTCCTTGAAATCCACGCGCTGGCGTTTGAAGCCGGTGGTGGTCATGTTGGCAATGTTGTTGGAGATGACGTCCACGTTGGTCTGCTGGGCAAGCATGCCGGTGGCGCCGATATCGAGTGATCTCATCTTCCGTTCTCCTTATGATCCGTTTCTGACCAGACGCTCGATCATCGTGCGCTGGCGGTCGTGTTCGTTTTCCATCATTCTCTGGGTCGCCTCGTAATTGCGTGCGACCTCGATCATCCGTGTCATTTCAAGAACAGGCTTGACGTTGGAGCCTTCCAGCATGCCCTGCATGACCTTGGTGTCTTCCGACTGCGCGCCCGGCGTGGCGCTGGCATACAGGCCGTTGCCCTGGGGCTTCAGATCCTGGTCGTTCGGGAAGGCGGCGACCATCAGCGTGCCCACCTCTCCCTGATCCGTGGATATCTTCCCGTCGCGGGCGATTTTGATTTCCTTGGCGTTTCCGGACACGGTGATTGTGCCGCCGCTGATATTGGCGACTTTATAACCGGCGGACGTGACTAGTTCGCCGTTGCCGTTCAGTGTGAAATTTCCCGCCCTGGTATACTGGACGCCGCCGGGCGTCTGCACGCCGAACCAGCCCGGTCCCTGCAGGGCGACATCAAGGGAGTTGCCGGTCATCTGCATCGGCCCGGCTTCCGTGTCCTGATACTGGCCGTAATCCAGCACCATCGACAGCGGGCCTTTGGGGTTCTCGACGCCTTCGGAGCGGGGCGGCCTATTGATGTATTCCTTGAACACCATATTCTGCGTGCGATAGCCGGGGGTCGAGACGTTCGCCACGTTGTTGGCGATGATGTCCATCTTCTCCCCAAGAGCGAGCTGGCGCGACAGGCCGGTGTAAATACTGTTTTCCATACGTTTCTTCATCCTTGCGGTTCATGGCTCGAAAGAACCGTCGGATAAGGCGTTGCACGGTTTGTGCCATTGTGGATAACGCTGAATTTATTGGGTTTTTTCGATATTTTTGAGGGATATTGCAAGGGTGAAAAACGGTAAATTATGACTACAAGCGGTGCGGGAAGGAAAAATTTGCCGGGCCCGTGATCGCCGCCTATTTCGTGGGAAGGGGTTAGACAATGCCCGCTTATTTGCTAAGATCGGTTTTGAGCGTTCGACTGTCCCGCCTCTATCCGTGCTATTCTTGAACCAGAATTCCTTCCAGGAGCATTCCCATGTCGAAAAAGAAAAAAGACGAGGAACTTCGGGCCGTGCCTGAAGAGGACGCGGACTCGGCCGCCAAGGAAGGCGGAGAAGGCGGCGAGGGTGAAGGCGAGGGCGACGGTAAAAAAGGCTCCAAAAAGAAGCTTATAATAATCGTCGCCGCGGTCCTGATCCTTTTGATCGGCGGCGGCGCAGGCCTGTATTTCAGCGGCATGCTGGACGGACTCCTGAACAAGGGCGAGGCTGTCGAAGGCGAAGCCGAAGCGGGCAAAGAAGGCGAGAAAGCCGATGCGCATGGCGAGAAAAAGGGCGGCCACGCCGAGAAGAAAAGCGGCCATGGCGAAAAAAGCGGTGGCCATGGCGAAGAAGGCGGCGACGCTTCGGCATTCTTTTTGCAGATACCCGACATGCTGGTGAATTTGAGCAGCACGGACGGGCAGAACCGCTATCTGCGTCTCAGCGTCCAGCTCGAACTCGGCAGCGATGCGGACAAGGCGGCGGTGGAGGCCGTGATGCCGCGTGTGGTCGATCAGTTCCAGACTTATCTACGGGAACTGCGAGTCAAGGATCTGCGCGGCTCCGCCGGGATCTACAGGCTGCAGATGGAACTGCTCAACCGGGTCAATACGGCGGCGTACCCAGTCGAGGTCAAGGATGTGCTGTTTCAGGAAATACTGATACAATAAAAATATAGACAGATGAGCGATACGGCAACCGAAGAGAAAACAGCGAGCAGCCCGTTGCAGCCCGAGGGCGGCGCGACCGGCGAAGCCATGCCTGAATTCGACGGCGGCGGGGAGGAAGAGGGCGGCGCCCGCATCCTGAACCAGGAAGAGATCGACAGCCTGCTGGGCTTCGACGATAATGGCAACGGTCCGGGCGAGAATTCCGGCGTCCTCGCCCTGATCAATTCGGCGATGGTGAATTACGAGCGTCTGCCGATGCTCGATATCGTCTTCGACCGGCTCGTGCGCCTGATGTCCACCTCCCTGCGCAACCTGACGTCCGACAACGTCGAGGTCAGCCTGGACCAGGTGTCGACCGTGCGTTTCGGCGATTACATGAATTCGATTCCCTTGCCGGCGATGCTGTCGGTGTTCAAGGCCGAGGAATGGGACAATAACGGGTTGCTGGTCACGGATTCAGCCCTGATATATTCGGTGGTGGACGTGCTGCTGGGCGGACGGAAAGGACCCCCGCCATCCGTGTCGAGGGACGTCCCTATACCACGATCGAAACCAAGCTGGTCGAGCGGATGGTAGGGGTCGCGTTGTCCGACTTGTCTTCCGCCTTCGACCCGCTGTCGCCTGTCAGCTTTTCCCTCGACAGGATGGAGACGAACCCGCGCTTCGCCACGATCACCCAAAGCGGCAACGCCTGCGTCCTTGCCCGCCTGCGCGTGGATATGGGCGACAGAGGCGGCAGGATCGAAATTCTCATTCCTTACGCGACGTTGGAGCCTATTCGTGAACTTCTGCTTCAGATGTTCATGGGGGAGAAATTCGGTCGCGACTCGATTTGGGAAAACCACCTGACGCAGGAACTTTACAAGACGGACGTGCAGTTGCAGGCGGTCCTCGGCGAGATCACGATGTCCCTGAACGACGTCCTGCACTGGAAGATCGGGACGCGCGTCTTGTTCGGCACGAGGCCCGAAGACGAAATGGAGCTGCGCTGCGGCCAGTTCCCGATGTATCGCGGGCCGGTGGGGCAGAAGCAGGGGAAAATCGCGGTCAGGATCGAACGATATATTCCACCCGACAAGGATAATAACTGACATGACGGGGTCGTTCTTCTCATTGATGCTGAACGGCGTGATCATCGTCCTCCTGGGCGCCACCATTGTCTATGCCGGACGGCTGTCGATGCATATCAAGGTCTTTCGCGACAGCCGCAAAGATCTCGACCGCCTTATCAAGGATCTTGGGAAACAGATTGAAAAAGCTGACGCTTCCGTCGCCGCGATGAAGGCAGCCGCGCGCGATTCCGGCAAGGAGTTGCAGCGCCAGATCGACCACGGGCGGGCGCTCTCAGATGAGCTGCAGCTGATGACGGAATCCGGCAACAGCCTCGCCCGGCGGCTGGAAAAGGGGGCGGAACGGCCAAAGGCTCCGTCCAAGCCGGCCGTGAAGCCTTATGAGCCGCCGCTGAAGGAAAAGGGCATGGACAGGCCAGCCCCTTCTTTCGCGATCCGTGATCCCGAATTCGGACGTGAAAACGAAGACCAGGGCCTCGACGAGGTGGCGTTTCACAGCGACGGCAACCTTCACAGCCGCGCCGAGCGCGAACTTTATGAGGCGCTGCGCAAACGGCGCAAGGGAGCGCCGACATGAAAAGGCTTCGCGTCCTGCCCCTGCTGATCCTGGTGGCCATGTTGTCTTTCGCCGTGCGGATCGGCGAGTTCTGGACGGGCGTCGCCAGCGGCGGCGACGCTTCGGCGCAGGAGCAGGTGAAGGCCGAACCGCCGCCGTTGCCCGCCGCCGGTCAAAAAGAGGCGAAAGCCGAGCCTGTGAAAGCGGAAGCGAAAACAGACGGCAAAACGGAAGAAAAGGCCGAGGGCGCAGACGGCCCCGCCAAGCCCGCAGCCGATTCGGGTGAAAAGGTTGAATGGCGCGATTCGTCGGAAGAGGATTTTTCCTGTTCCGACGCTCAGGAGCAGCTGAATAAGGATCTGTCGAAGCGCCGCGAACAGCTTGACAAGCAGGACAGCGAACTGTCCGCCCGCAAGGCGCTTCTGGACGCGGCGCAGCAGGAGCTCGACCAGAAAATCAGCGAGGTCACGAACCTGCGCAACGAAATCCAGGGCATGATGAGCCAGCTGTCGGACGAAGAAAAACAGCGGATCGGCGCCCTGGTCAAGATCTACGAAGGCATGAAACCGGCCGACGCGGCGCGCATTTTCAACACGCTTGATACCGATGTCCTGCTCCAGGTCCTGAGCCAGATGTCGCCGCGCAAAACCTCCCCGATCATCGCCGCGATGGAGTCGGATCGCGCCAAGACAGTGACCATCCTTCTGGCGCAGCAGAAAAAACTGCCGGAACTGCCGTCCGGGACACAGTAATTTATCCCGTTCATAAAACGGGATCGGATAAGGCCGGTAAGCTATTCGGGTTTTGCGCTTTTCCTCCTTTCGCATATACTGGTGGCTGGGCATTCCGCCCTTGTCCTTGCGTTCGCGTTCATGTTCCGTACCGGATTGACGATTTTGCTGGCCGCCACGGCCCTGACTCACGCGGCGTTTGCGGCGGAGGCGGTGTCCGCGCGGACAGGCGAGCACGAGGGCTATACGCGGCTGGTTTTCGAATGGCCGTCGACGACCGGTTATGACGTTTCGCAGGCGAGCCCCGGCCATCTGAAGATCACCTTCCAGAAACCGGCGGCATTGAACGCGCAGGCGGTGGATACCGGCAACGACACTAATATCCGGTCGATGCGGCAGGTTTCAGCGGGCGACGCGCCGTTGGCGCTTGACCTGACCACGCCGGAAGGCGTCACGTTCCGGCATTTCGCCGTCGGCGGCAAGATCGTCGTCGACATTTACGATCCCGCAGGCAAAAAAACGGAGGCGACCGTTGCCGATAAACCGGCGGCCATACCCGAACCCGCCAAGCCGCCCGCGACGAAAAAAGAAGAACCCGCGCCTGTCGATGCTGAACCGAAAAAAGCCGGGGGACAAAAGCCGGTACCGAAAGAAGAGCCGAAGGTTGCCGTCACGCCGCCGGAGCCGAAAGCCGCGCCCGCCGTGGCGTCGCATGTCGAGTCCTCACACGCCGAACCCTTACACGCGCCGGTCCCGGCCTCTGCCACAGCGGAACCGGAACCGACACCGATGGCTGACCAGCCTGTAAAGCTGGGATCGGCGCCCGCCTCCGGGCCTGGAGTCGTTACCCTGTCCTCGACCGAAAAAACCGGCGCCGCGGCGTTCACGCGCGGCGGCTGGCTGTGGATCGTGTCGGACAGGCCGGACGCCACGGTGCCGCCCCAGATGAAGGGCGGCGGCACGTTCGAAGCTGTCGATATCAAGGGCGGATCGGCATGGCGCATGAAAATGCCCGCCGGGCGTGGCCTCAATGTTTATGGCGAGGGCGGCGGGCTGATCTGGCGCGTGGCGCTGACGCCGGAAAAACGGGACGTGCATCCGGTAGCTCCCGAACGCATCGTCAAGGAAGGCAAGGCGGTGCGTGCCGGCACGATCGTCTGGCCGCTCAAGGGCGTGACCGCCGTTCTGGACGTGACGGACCCCGATGCGGGCGATACCATCAAGGTCGTGACGGTGGGGCAGGCCGACCAGTTCGCCGGCGAGCCGTGGTCGTTCGTCGATATGGAGACGCTGAACTCAGTCATCGGCCTGGCGGTCGACCCGCATGCCGACGACGTCACGGTGCACCGCCTGAAAATCGGTGTGGAGGCGGGGCGTCCCGAAGGCCTGGCGCTTTCGCCGCCCGCCGACATCAATCATGAAGCCCTGCACGAAACGCCCGCGGCGCAGGTCGATCAGGCGACGCATTCGGCTAATGGCGGTCCGCCGATGCGGCGGCTGTTCGATTTCGACAAATGGCTGATGGGCGGCACCCAGGCGCTGGGCCAGAACCAGACCATCCTGCTCGGCGGCATGAAGCTGAAAAATACCGACGAGCGGGTGCAGGACCTGATCACCCTCGCCAAGATGAACCTCGCCAACGACCGGGGGCCGGAGGCGCTCGGCTTTCTGAGCCTGGCGTCGGAAGAGATGCCCGCCATCCTCGACAGCCCGGAATTCATCGCCCTGCGCGGGGCGTCCTCGGCGATCAGCGGCAAATACGAACTGGCGTTCAACGATCTCGGCATGCCCGCGCTCGGCGATTACAGCGAACTGGATTACTGGCGCGCCTTTTCCCTTTCCGGACTGGAAGACTGGCAGCAGGCGGCGAAGGTCATGCCCGCCGATTTCGACATCCTGATGCATTACCCTCAACCGCTGCTGGAAAAAATCGGACCGAAACTGGCCGAGATCGCGCTGCGCGGCGGGGATACAAAAAAGGCCGAAAGCATCCTGGCCGCCATCGGGAAGGACAAGGCCACGCTCGGCGTCGCAACCCTGGCCGCCATCGATTACCTGCAGGGCCAGGCCGACCGGCAGGCTGGAAAATTCGACGAGGCCCAAAAGCTGTGGACGCCGCTGCTGACCGGGCCGGACGACCTGTTCCGCGTACGCGCGGGGCTCGCCCTGACCATGCAGGAACTGGAAAAAGGGATCGAAAAGCCGGCGGAAGCCATCGACCGGCTCGAAGGGCTGCGCTACGCCTGGCGCGGGGACGAACTGGAGGCGCAGATCAACTTCATGCTGGGCAAGCTCTACATGGAGCAGAAACAGTATATGAAGGCCTTCACCATCCTGCACGACGCGGCGGGCATGAGTCCCGACGCCGATATCGCGGGCGACATCAACGGCTATATGCGGTCCGAATTCCAGGATCTTCTGATGAACGACAAGACGATCTCGCCGCTGGAGGCGATCACCGTTTACCAGGAATTCCAGGACCTGGCGCCCGCGGGCGAAGATGGCAACAAGCTGGCCCAGAACCTGGCGGAGCGACTGGTGACGACCGATCTGCTTGGCCGGGCGGGCGACCTTTTGCAGAAACAGGTGGATTTCAGCCTGCAGGGCCAGGAAAAGGCGGAAGTGGCGTTGCGCCTTGCCGCCATTGCCCTATTGAACAAGGACTCAGCGCGGGCCAGCGCCGCGCTCGACAAGGCGGAAGCCTTTTACCAGACGGTGCCCGCCGGGCCGGATAAGGATAAAAAACTGCGTGACATCGTCCTGATGCGCGCCCGCGTGCTGTCCCAGTCGGGCCGGACGGAGGAGGCGCTGTCAATGCTCACCAAAATGGGGCCGTCGCCGGATATCAACCGCCTGAGGGCCGACATCGCCTGGAAGGCCGGGCTGTGGCCGGACGCCGCCGACGCGCTGCAGGACATGGTCATGGACGCCGAAATCACGGAAGGCAAGACACTGACCGACCAGCAGGCGGCGCTGCTTCTGAACCGTGCGGTCGCGCTCAACCTCGCGGGCGACCGGGTGGAACTGGCAAATATGAGCGAACGCTACGGCGCGCAGATGAAGAAGACGTCGCGCGACAAATTATTCGAGGTCGTGACCCGCCCGCATTCCGTCAACGTCATGGCCGAACAGCAGACGATCCAGAATATCGTGTCGGAAGTCGACATGTTCAAGGATTTCCTGAAAGACTACAAGACTGTGACCGAGGCGGGCGGGGTCGGGCACTAGATCGCTTATGAGCGAATGCCAGTCGGCATTGGTCGCATAGCGCACTTGGCTATTCTGAAAACTACCCCGGCATCGGCGCGATGCCGTAGCTCTGCACCAGGGAGCCGGCGACCAGGTGCCAGCCGTCGACCAGGACGAAAAAGATGATCTTGAAGGGCAGGGAGATCATCACGGGCGGCAGCATCATCATACCCATCGACATCAGGATCGACGCGGTCACCATGTCGATGATCAGGAACGGCAGGAACAGCATGAAGCCGATCTCGAAGGCGCGGCGCAGTTCCGAAATCATGAAGGCCGGGACGATGACGTGAAGCGGCGTCTGGGGCGGGCTTTCTATTTTCTGGCCGCTCATGTCCACGAACAGTTTCAGGTCGTCGGGGCGGACATGCTTCAGCATGAATTCCTTGAACGGGGCGGTCGTTCGGTCGAAGGCGGTCATCTCGTCGATCTGCTCGTTGACCAGCGGCAGCACGCCCTGCTGATATGCGGCCTGGAAGGTCGGTGCCATGATGAAAAAGGTCAGGAACAGGGCGAGGGATATCATGACCGTGTTGGGAGGCGTCTGCTGGATGCCTATCGCGGTGCGCAGGAAGGACAGCACGACGACGATGCGCGTAAAGCTCGTCATCATCACGAGGATGGACGGGGCCAGCGACAGGACGGTCAGCAGCGCGACCAGCTGGACGATACGGCCGCTCAGCGCCGTGTTCGCGCTGTCGCCGAGGTCGAGGGAAATGGCCTGGGCGAAGGCGGGCAGGGCGGATAAAAGGCAGATCGCGACCGTGGCGCAGACCGTAAGCCATTTCCTGACCCGGCTAGGCTGCATGGTTTCCGGTTTCTGCCGGGGATGAAGACGCGGAGGAGTCATGGGGCGTATCCTGACGGGATTCGATGCCGCGTTCAACCATCGTCTCGCCGTTGGTCCCGAGGATCACCAGATGTTCGACGTTATCCCGGCGCAACAGGACAAGTTTGCGCCGCGCGTCGAGCGGCAGGGCTTCGATAATCTGGAGGCGCTTATGGATATTCCGGGCAAAGCGCCCGCCGTTGACGCGGCGCATGACCATGCCGAGGCCGCCCATCAGGGCGACCACGAAGACGAGCGCGAAGATCAGGCGCAGGATTTGGTTCAGTTCGGCGGGGGGCATGGCGGTCATTCCCTGGACTCTTCTTTCTTCATAGCATCGCCCAGCACGGCGTCAAAGGGGTTCGGCTCGCCGTTGGCGCGATAGACATAGGAAAGGATCTCGGCGACGGCCATGAACGCCTCGGACGGGATCGGGCTGTCCAGTTCGACCGAGGCCAGCATTTCTGCAAGAGCGCTGTCTTCGCGCACCTTGATCCCGTTTTCGAAGGCAAGCTGCAGAATCTGCTCGGCAATTTTGCCCCGTCCGGCGGCGGCGATGCGGGGAATATCGCTGCCGTCCAAGGCGTCCGCGACGGCCACGGCGGTCTGGCGGCGCGGTTTTTTCCTTGAATTCAAAGGGGTTAGGGCGTCATTGTCCGGGCGGTCTGCCATTGGCACGGTTCCTGCAATCATTTCGGTGGGTACAACGGTCAGAGATTACAGCCATGGAAACGCAAGATATAGCCCTGTTCAAGGCCATCGCCGCGAAAATGAAATATCTGGACCAGCGCCAGCGCGTCCTGTCCCAGAACGTCGCCAATGCGGACACGCCGGGGTACCGCCCGAGCGACATGAAGGAAATCGATTTCGGCGGCCTTCTCGATAAGATCACAGGTGACAATAAAATCCGCCCGGTCGAGACCAGTCCGATGCACATGGCGCCGGGCGGCGCGGCGCGCGATCCGAAAAGCCAGAACCAGAAGGTCATGTACGAGATCGCCCCGTCGGGCAACGCCGTCAGCCTGGAAGAGCAGATGGTCAAAGAAGCCCAGACGACGATGGATTACAACATGATGACCACGCTGTATCAGAAAAGCGCGGGCATGCTGCGGACCGCGGTCGGACGCTAAGGAGGAATGAACGATGTCGGACCTTAACAACGCCCTTTTGATTTCCACCCACGGGATGAAAGCGCAGAGCGCGCGCATTAAGGTGATTTCGGAAAACGTCGCCAACGCCGACACCGCGGCCCTGACCCCGGACGGCAGCCCGTATGTCCGCAAGACGATCACCTTTAAAAACATGCTCGACCGCGAATCCGGCGCGCGGATGCCGGAAGTGGACAAGATCGCCCAGGATAAGAAGACCCCGTTTACGGAAAAGTTCATGCCCGACCATCCCGGCGCGAATGCGCAGGGCATGGTGAAAATGCCGAACGTCAACGCCCTGGTGGAATTGATGGATATGCGCGAAGCGCAGCGGACTTATGAGGCCAATCTCGGCATGGTCGAGCAAAGCCGCAACATGATGAACCAGACCATCGACCTGTTGCGGAGATAGCATTAGGGCACGGGTTTATAGTATAATAGGGATCGGGAGTTTATGTCATGGCGATCGATAAGATGAACCCGGCAGCCGCCGCCAGCGCGTATGCCAATATCCAGAAAACCGCGACGGGATCCGGCAGCGGCGACACAGGCAGCGGCGACACGGAGAGCAGTGGCGGCATGTCGTTCGGCGCGATGGTGCGCAGCGGCGTCAGCAATACGATCGATACCCTGAAAGCAGGGGAGAAAATGTCCGCTGCCGCCGTCACCGGCAAGGCCGATATCGCGGACGTGGTCATGGCCGTCACCCAGGCGGAGCAAAGGCTGAACGAAATGGTCGCGGTGCGCGACAAGGTCTTCAACGCCTATGAAGAAATCATGCGGATGCCGATCTGATCGCGGTCGTCTGTACTTGGACGGGCGATGATTGTAGACTGATCCTATGAATCAGACCGAAATCATCGAAGTCGTCCGTCAGTCCATCATCGTCACGATGCAGATCAGTGCGCCGGTCATGCTGATCGGACTGGTGGTCGGCGTGGTCGTTGCGCTGTTCCAGGCGCTGACCCAGATCCAGGAGATGACGCTGGTCTTCGTGCCGAAAATGATGGCGATTTTTATCGCCCTGTTCGCTTTGCTGCCCTTTATGACCAACACGCTGATAGCCTTTACCCAGGAACTGATGGATAAGGTCGTGGGCATCCAGTGACCCCATAGGCAGGCATGCTCCAGGAATTTCTCACCACCGGCGTTTTCGCGTTCATCCTGACTTTCGTCCGGATCGGGGCGGCGGTGACGATCATGCCCGGGATCGGCGATTCTTTTACCCCCGCCAACATACGCCTGTATATCGCCCTTGGGCTTTCGCTCGTCCTGGCGCCGTTCGTGGCGCCCGCCCTGCCTCATCCCTTGCCGGCCGGGGGGCCGCTGATGGCGCTGATCGGCATGGAATTCGTGATCGGCCTGTTTTTCGGCACGATCGGACGGATCTTTATGACGGCGCTGGATACCGCCGGGATGCTGATCTCGGTGCAGTCTGGATTGGGCAGCGCGCAGCTGTTCAATCCCGCTTTCGCCACCCAAGGATCGCTGATCGGCGCGTTCATGTCGGTGACGGGCGTGCTGGTCCTGTTCGCTTCCGATTTTCACCATCTGCTGTTTTACGGGCTGGCGGGAAGTTACGAGCTGTTCCCGGTCGGCGCGATGCCGGATCCCGGCAGCATGGCGGATATGCTGACCAAGGCAGTCGGCGGCGCGTTCCTGATCGGGGTCGAGATCGCTTCGCCGTTTATCATCGTCACCATGCTGATCTATATCGGGATGGGGGTGCTGACGCGCCTAATGCCGCAGATCCAGGTCTTCCTACTGGCGATGCCGGTCCAGATCCTGGTGTCGCTGCTGACCCTGTCCCTGACCATTTCCGCCGGGATGCTCTACTGGCTGTCGAAATTCCAGGACGGCATGCTGTTCTTTTTCGGGCAGCAATAGGCATCAGAGCAGCGCCAGCCTGTCCTCGATATCGCCGAGATAGGGAAAAGACGCCTGCGCGCCTTTTTTCGTGCAGGCCAGGGCGCCGGCGACCGAAGCGCGCTTCATCGAATCCTCCAGGCTGAACCCGTTGTGCAGGGAGGCCGCCAGCGTACCGCAGAACGCGTCGCCCGCGCCGGTCGTGTCGACGACCGGGTCGATTTTCAGGGACGGGACATGCAGCGGCCTGCCTTCCCTGGTCCAGGCGATGGCACCCTTGGAGCCGAGGGTGATGATACAGGTCAGCCCGCCTTCCGCCGACAGCATCTGTGCCTGTTTCAGCGGATCCCCGCCCGTTGCGAGGCCGAGCGAGCGCGAGGCCTGTCCCGCCTCGACCTGGTTGAGGATCAGAATGTCGATGTCCGGCAGCACCTCGCGCGGCAGGGGCAAAGCGGGCGCCAGGTTCAGGATGGTGGTCGCCCCGCATGCCCTTGCCCGCGCGAGCAGGAGCCAGACCTGTTCGGAGGGCAACTCCATCTGGAGCAGAAGGATGTTGCCGGGGCCGAGGACCTCGTCCGGGACCTGGTCGGCGGTCGCTTCCGCGTTCGCGCCGGCAGCCACGATAATGCGGTTTTCGCCGCGGCTGTCGCGCATGATGAAGGCGCAGCCGGTGGGATGGTCCTCGGTCTGCGCGACGCCGGAGGTCATGACGCCCTCGCGGCGCAGGCCTGTGACGATTCGCGTGCCCATCGCGTCCTCGCCCGCGCGGCCCACCAGCGCGACCTTGGCGCCGCCGCGCAGGGCGGCCAGCGCCTGGTTCGCGCCCTTGCCGCCGGGCAGCATCTCGAAGCCGGGGCAGACGATGGTCTCGCCCGCGCCGGGCAGGCGGTCGACGGTGACGAACATATCCATGTTAACGGAGCCGAAGACGATGATCATGGGCGTAAAATCCTGTGGCGGAAGGCGGGACGATTGTATATGCCTTTTTAACAGGATAATGGAAAAACCGATGGATTACGAAGCGCATTTCTCATCCGCCATCGACAGCCTGAAACAGGAAGGCCGCTACCGCAGCTTTGCGACGCTGGAACGCATCGCGGGGCGTTTTCCCAAAGCCGTTTACCATGCGCCGGACGGTTCGTCCCGCGAAGTGACGGTCTGGTGCTCCAACGATTACCTCGGCATGGGGCAGAACCGGACGGTGCTGGAGGCGATGAAGACCGCCATGGCGCGCAGCGGCGCGGGCGCTGGTGGCACGCGCAATATCTCCGGCACCACGCGCTATCATGTCGAACTGGAGCGGACGCTGGCGGCGCTGCATCGTAAAGAATCCGCCTTGACGTTTTCGTCCGGTTACGTGGCCAATGAAGGGGCGCTCGGCACGCTCGGGCGCCTGCTGCCCGACTGCGCCATCTTTTCGGACGCCCTCAATCATGCCTCGATGATCCATGGCGTGAAATCCAGCCGATGCGAAAAATTCGTTTTCCGCCATAACGATATGACGCATCTTGAAGACTTGCTGAAAGCGCAGCCGATGGAGCGCGCCAAAATCATCGCGTTCGAATCCGTTTATTCCATGGAAGGGGATATCGCGCCCCTGGCCGACATCGTCGCCTTAGCCAGGCGTCATAACGCTTTCACATACCTGGATGAAGTGCACGCCGTGGGTATGTACGGACCGCGCGGGGCGGGGGTGGCGGAAGAGCGCGGCCTGATGGACCGCATAGACGTTATCGAAGGAACGTTCGGTAAGGCCTATGGCTTGATGGGCGGATATATCGCCGGAAGCGCGGCGGCGGTGGATGCCGTGCGCTCCCATGCGCCGGGCTTCATCTTCACGACGTCCCTGCCGCCCGCGGTGCTGGCGGGCGCGAAGGCCAGCATCGAACATTTGATGGTGTCGGATATGGAACGCCAGCGTCAGCGCCGGAACGTCAGGCATCTGAAAAGCCGCCTGGAAAATGCCGGGCTTCCTTATTTAAAGGGGGAAAGCCATATCGTGCCCCTGATCGTGGGCGATGCCGCATGCTGCAAGGCGGTGACCGATATCCTGCTCGACCGGCATGACATTTATGTCCAGCCGATCAATTATCCTACTGTGCCGAAGGGGACGGAGCGCCTGAGGCTGACGGCGACGGCGGCTCATGACATCGCGGACGTGGACACGCTGTGCGATACGCTAGAAATGCTGTGGAACGAACATCATGTGTTCCGCTATGCGGTCGCGTAATAATCTTAAGCTACAAGCTTAATTTTCCAGCCCAATGCTCTGCGCGGCCAAGAATTTTATCCAGCGCGGCCATGGTCACGGACATATCTTCCGACCCGTCGGTCATCCAATGCTTAAGAGTTTCAAGATAAACGGCTGTAAGGCCCAGTATTTTCAGTGCGCCCCTGCATCCGGACGTGTCGATACGTGCTGCTTCGAGCATCCAGCCCATCGAGCGGCCCAAGTGAGGCAGGGTCAGCAAGGCCGTGGCAGGGTCGAATTTCATATCTTTAAGAACGGCAACGACCCCTGCACGGTCGTCGTTCAAAACATCGAACCGTTCCATCAGAAGATCGAAAAGGCGGTCACGGGGCGAAAGCGTTTCATCGGAGTTTGCGGCGATTTCCAGAACCTTGCGGTCGATCATGCGCCCATAGGCGGCCAGAAGATCGAAACGATCCTCGAAATGGTCATGAAGATCGGCCAGGGGGATGTCCGACTCGGCGGCCACCGCCTGGAGCGTTACGTGACGCCAGCCATCGCGGGCGGCAAGGCCGAGGGCGGCTTTGACGGCCCGGTCCCGCAAGGATGGTTTTGGTTTTGCTGAGGATTTCGCCATTTTTTAACCCTGACTGGCATCAATAAACACGAATACGCTTTAAATCGCCAACGAATTCGTGTGTATTCGTGTCCGTCCGAGATTTGAAAAAGGAAAGCCCATGTCCAGCCTCGCTTATGACCTCCTCGCCATCGGTAACGCGCTGGTCGACGTCCTGGCCCATGCGGACGAGGCAATGATCGCCGAACAGGACAAAAAGCACGGCATGAAAAAAGGGTCGATGAACCTGATCGATGAGAAGCGAGCGACCGAACTCTATGCCGCCATGCCTGCGGGGATCGAGGTTTCGGGAGGATCCGCGGGAAACACGATGGCCGGGTTTGCGTCCTTCGGCGGCCGCGGCGCCTATATCGGCAAGGTCGCCACGGACCAGCTGGGCGAAGTCTTCGCCCATGACATGAAGGCGCAGGGCGTGGCCTATGGCACAGCGCCGCTGACCGGCGGGGCGTCGACCGGGCGCTGCATGATCCTGGTGACGCCGGACGGGCAGCGGACCATGAACACGTTTCTGGGCGCGGCGGTCGAACTGACCACTGACGATATCGATGACCGGCTTGTGGCGTCGTCGGCCATTACCTATCTGGAGGGATACCTGTTCGACCCGGTCCAGGCCAAAGCGGCGTTCCGGCTGGCCGCCAAAATCGCGCACGAGGCGGGACGGAGGGTGTCTTTGAGCCTTTCCGATTCTTTCTGCGTCGGGCGGCACCGCGCAGATTTCCTCGACCTTGTCGAACATCATGTCGATATCCTGTTCGCCAACGAGGACGAGATCAAATCGCTGTACCAGACCGACAGCTTCGAGGACGCCGCGAAACGCATCGCCGGAAAATGCGAAATCGCGGCGCTGACGCGCGGCGCGCAGGGATCCGTCGTCGTGACGGCGGACGGTGTCGTAACCGTTCCGGCGGAAAAGACCCGGCTTGTGGACACGACCGGGGCGGGCGACCAGTATGCCGCCGGGTTCCTGTACGGGTTTTCACAAAAACTCGATATGAAGCAATGCGCGCGGCTGGGGTCCCTTGCCGCCGCCGAAGTCATCGGCCATATGGGGCCGAGGCCTGAAATCCGTTATACGGAACTGGTTTCCAAAGCGGCCTGAGAGGGCCAGCGGCGGTGCAGCCATAACCACTGGCCCGGGCGTTCGCGGATCCATCGTTCCAGATGGCCATGGATCGTCGCCAGGACCGTTTCGGCGGGCAAAGGGTTTCCGGCATCGTCCAGATAGGGGATTTCGGTCGCCGTGATGCTGAACCGCGCCTTGTCCAGGCGTTCGAGCCTCGCCATCACCAGCGGACACCTGAATTTCTGGGCCAGTTGCACGGCGGCGGGGGACGTCATCGCCGGTCGTCCGAAAAACGGCACCGGAATGCCTTCATTGTATTTCTGGTCGATCAGGATGCCGACATGGCGGTTTTCCTTCAGGGACTGCATGATCTGGCGGGCCCCCGCCTTCGATTTCGGCATGGTGCGCAGATCGGGCCGGACCGCGCGCGCTTCTTTCAGGAGTTTGTCGGTCCATGGATTGTTGGGGGCGCGGTAGACGAGGTCGAGTTCGAACCCACCCTGCAGAAGGGCGGCTGGACCCGCCACTTCCCAGTTGGCGAGATGCGCGGCGATGATCAGCGCGGGCTGGCCGTCGTCGCGGATGCGATGAAACAGGCCGATATCCTGGACGGTAGTGCGCTCGCCCGCGATCTGCCCCAGATGAGGGTATTCGGCCATGACGCGGCCCAGGTTGTCCCACATGTCGCGCAGGATGATTTTCCGTTCCGCTTCGCCTTTGTCCGGAAGGGCCTCGGCGATGTTGGCGAGGGCCTTGCGGGAGGCGGCGAGACGCGGCCCGACCAGCCGACCGATCCAGCCGCCGATAGCCGAGGCTTTATCGACCGGCAGGGCGCGGCACAAGGCGAAAAAAAGCAAAAGCACGGCCCATTCGGTCCTATACCTTATTGTTTTCATCTGCTTACCCCAGCGTGGTTTTCAACCAGGCGGCGAAGCGGGGTTCGTCGTCCCACGTCATCGTCACCGGCACAATGCCTACCGCGTTATCGACGATAAAGCCAGCAGGCAGGCGTTCGGCGTCTTTCGTCGTGGTGACCAGGCGGGCGTTATGGCGCGCCGCCACCTTTGCCAGCATGTCGAGGTCCTGCCGCGTGTAAGGCGCGTGATCCGGAAATGTCCGTTTCCCGGCGAGGTCGGCGCCCAGGCGTTCGAGCATGCGGAAAAACCGTGCGGGCTGGCCGATGCCGCAGAACGCCAGGTATTTCGTTTCCTGTTCGGGCCGCCAGGACGATTCAAGCCTGGCGCGGAACACAGGCTTGGGCGGCAGTGGCAAGATTTCGTCGCCGACGACGATGAAGGCATCGACGGCCTCCAGGCCTCTCTTTAAAGGCGTACGCAGCGGACCAGCCGGAAGCATGCGCCCGTTGCCGAACCGCGTCGCGCTGTCGATGACGGCGATCTTGAGTGTTTTGTGAAGCGACGTATTATGCAGGCCGTCATCCATGATAATGAGGTCCGCCCCGCTTTGTTCCGCCAGGCCGGCGCCGTCCTTACGGCTGCCCGCCACAATCGTGGGCGCCTTGCGGGCCAGAAGCAGAGGTTCGTCACCGACGTCGTCAGCACTATGGCTTGGCGGGTGGACAAAAACCGGGCCTTTCAGTTTTCCGCCATAGCCGCGCGTCAGGAAAACCGGCGCGAGCGCGATGCCGTGCTTGCGGACGAGGTCCGCCAGCGCCAGCGCCACCGGCGTCTTGCCGCTGCCGCCTGCGACCAGGTTGCCGATGCAGAGGACGGGTATCAGTGAACGGTAAGGCGTTCCTAAACGCTGATGAATGGCATGGCCCAGGGCGTAAAGCAACGAGGCGGGCAGGAGAATCGTGGAAAACCATCCTTTTGCCTGCCAGAACCGCGGCGTTTTCAGGCGCATACACGCAGATCCCGGGCATGGGGATGCGGATGGTCGATCAGCGGGGCAAGCGCTGTCATGACGGTATCGACGATATGCGCCTTGCCGGTCATAAAGCGCAGCGCGGCCTGCTGCAAATCGTTCAGCGCGGCAGGGTCCCGCAGCAGGCGCAGAAGCTGAAGTTCGAAATCGGCTTCGCTGGCCAGGGACCGGACCGCACCCGCCGCTTTCATATCGTCGTAAATGGCGGTCATGTTCTGGACGTGCGGGCCGTGCAGCGGCGCGCAGCCAAGCTGGGCCGCTTCCAGCGGATTATGCCCGCCGCCGCCGTCCCGGCTGAACGACCGTCCGATGCAGGCGACGGGACACAGGCGGTAGAAAAGGCCGAGTTCGCCGAGCGTGTCGGCGATGTAAACCTGGTCCTGCGCTTCGATGGATGGCTTGAGGGAGCGAAGTTTTGCTTTCAGCCCGGCCTCCGTTGCGGTCTCCAGCAAGGCCTGCCGCCGTTCCGGATGGCGTGGCACGATAACGGTCAGAAGGCCGGGCAGGGCGGCTTCAAGGTTTTTGTGAAGGCGGAAGGCCAGGCTTTCCTCGCCTTCATGCGTGCTGGCGTAAAGCCATACAGGGCGGCCTTCCACCTGGCGCTGCAGGGACGCAAGCGCATCCATGTCGCAGGGCAGGGCGGCGGCGCTGTATTTCAGGTTGTCGGTGACGCGGACGTCCTTCGCGCCAAGGGCCGCGAAGCGCGCGCGGTCGGTTTCGGTCTGGGTCAGGACGATATCGAAGGCCGATAAAATCGCCGCGGAGGTTTTTTTTGCCAGGCTCCAGCGGCGGAAAGACCGGGCCGACAGGCGCGCGTTGACCAGTGCCGCCGGAATGCGCCGCGTTTTAACCTCGTGGAGCATGGCAGGCCAGAGTTCGGATTCCATCCAGAGCACCAGATCGGGCGACCAGTGGTCGAGGAACGCCCGCACCCATTCGGGGCGGTCGAGCGGGAAGAACTGGTGGAAGGCGTTGGGGGGCAGGCGCTTGTCCAGAAGCGTGGCGGACGTCACCGTGCCGGTCGTGACCAAAACATGCAGCGCCGGGTCCCGGAGCAGCAGGGCGTGGATCAGGATGATGGCCGACTGTGCCTCGCCGACGCTGGCGGCGTGAACCCAGGCCAGCTTGCCCCTCGGCCTGAACCGGGAGGCATAGCCCATGCGCTCGTTCATGCGCGAGGCGCTTTCCTTGCCGAGCCCCTGGCGTTTCTGCAGCAGGGACTGGAGCAGCGGACCGCCCGCACTCATCATAGTTTCATAAAGTCTGATCATATCGAACGGCATCATTCCGGAACAGAGGCAGACGCCTGCCTTTAATTACATGTAGCGCCGTTATAGGAGCAGCCGGGGTTCGGGCAAACCATGTCGGCCACATCCCCGCCGCCGCGGCGGATCGTGACACCGGTCGGTATGGCTGCGGCGCAGGCACCCGGCATGATCAGGTTGAAATAGCTTTGGACGTCGTCCGTCAGATACGGTGTGCCGTCCGGCGGGTTGTCATCGCCCGCGGCAAGGACGAACATGTTCTGCTTGTTGTTGAACGCTTCTTTCAGCGCCGTATTATAATTGGCGACCGGCGCATCGCAGGCCTCGAATTCCTCGGGCAGGTTGCGGGGGTCGTTGTCGCGCATATAGAAGAAATCATGGAACCCGTCTTCATCCGCCCGCGCGGCGAAGTTCAGGCAACGCGCCGCCGTCCAGACGCGGGCCATGGTGTCGCACTCGTAATCGACCCCTCCATCGACCTCGCCCATATCGTCGCCGTTCGGCTTGTCGGGAAAGTCCAGGCGACCACCCATGAAGGTATGCGGAAAGTTTGAGTCTATATAAGCCGAGAGCGCGCTGGCGACGACACTGGTCAGGGCTTTATCCGTCGATGTTTCATCGAAGCCGTCCGTGGCCCACTTATCCGTTTCCGAAAACTGGCGGGGCAAGGTACCGACGGGGAAATTGCTGGCGGCCTTGTTCAGGAAGCCGATAAAGCAGGAATATTCAAGAACGCTGTCGGGCTTGGAGATCAGGTTCTGGTTCTGGGTAATCTCGCGCTGGGCTTCCAGCCAGGCGCGGGCGCCCATAGCCTGCATGAACTGGGGATCGCAAGGGGTGGTGGGATCCGCGGCGCGGGCCAGCCCGGCCGTTAACGCCAGAAGGCATGACACAACGATGGTCAGGGCTGTCATGCCCGGTCTTGGCCGTTTTGCCATCGTTTTAAGGTTCATACGTCCTCAAAGCCCCTGCTGGTTTCTTTTCATGTTAACCCAGCCTGTCGTTTGATTCTACTCAAATATGGCAGGATAATGCAAGTTACGCCTGATCCTGGATGTCGATATCGAGGATCGCCATGTTGAAATCATAGGAAATATCGCCGTCCTCGGCGTCTTTATAAATCGTCCCGATGAACTCGCCGCTCAGAAGGACTTCAAGAGAATCGGCAGCCCGCTCGCGGGTGCGCAGGGTCAGGTTTTTATTGCCGAACTTTGTCTGCATGTAGGTCTGAAGCTTGCCGGCTTCCTGGGTCGAAAAATTCATCGTCGCTCTCCTTGATGGTTGGTATTCTAACGTTATTGCCTGCGGGAAGCCAGCCCTGCGCGGAAATTGTTTTGCGCAGCCCGGCGGCGACGGAGGCCTCGCACGCGGCCGCCAGCCGTTTGCGGTCCTGGCATTGTTCGGGGTCGACCGGCGGGTGGAAAACCAGGCGCAGGCGCGCACCCCGGCTTTTGGCGAAAGCCCACAGGTGGGGCGGCAGGGTCATGTCGCCGTGCCATGCATAGAGGTCTCGGGTGGCCGGACCGGACACAGGCCGGCCGTCGGTTTCAAGCAGCACGAGTGTCACCGGCTGGACGGCCAGCCCCGGCTGCGAAAGGGCGGCGCCCAGGAGCGAGGATTTGAACGGCAGCACCGCCGCCCCGTCGGACGAGGTGCCTTCCGGGAAAATGATCAGGTTCCTGCCCGCCCGCAGCGCCGCCGACAACGTATCGCGGTCCTTCATGGCGTCGGTGCGGGCCCGGCTAGTGAACGCCGTCTGCTGCAGCCGCGCCAGGGTGCCGAACAGCGGCCAGTCCGCCACATCGGCCCGCGCCACGAACGACCAGGGGACGAAGCAGGAGAACACGGGAATGTCGAGATAGGAAAGATGGTTGCTGGCGATCACGACCTGCCGCCCGCGCACCGGCTCTCCTTCCGTTTCGACCTTCAGCCCGAACAGGGCGCACAGCACCTTGTGCCAGTATAGGGGGATGACTAGGCTGGCCTTTCCGGTGGTAGCCTGCAGGACAAGCCATTGCAGGGGGATGCCGAGCAGGCACCAGAGGCAGAACAGGGAGAGCTTTATGGAACCGCGAAGGGCTGGCATGCCTAAAGGATCTGGCCGCCCGCGAGGACGTCGTCGTATTCGGGGATGTCCCGGTTGACCTTGCGGGAGTAATGACGCTTGTAACGGGCCGTCACATGGCTCATCGGCATGACGATGCAGACGTCGACCGTATTGAACTGGCGGTCGATCACGGCGCCGTCGCCGATCGACGCGCCGACACGCAGATAGCCCTTGATCAGGGGCGGCAGCATGGCGAAGGCGGCTTTATGGTCGATCCGGTCTTTCGGGACGATGTTCATATCGACATACAGGTCCGGCAGCGCGCGCGGGCGCAGGTCGGCGGGCGCCAGATGGTAGTGGTAAAGATAGGACAGGGGAATGGCCATGCCGTCTATGTCGGTGCCGTGCAAGCTGGCGCAGCCGAACATCAGTTCGATATTATGGTCCAGCATGTAGTCGGTGATGCCCTGCCACAGCAATTGCAAAACAGGACGGGTGCGGTAATCGCCAAGGACGCAGGAACGGCCCAGTTCGAGAAGCGAGGCGTCGCTGCCGGTCAGGGACGAAATATCGTATTCGCCGCTGGTGTAGAACTGGCCGAATTTTTTAGCGGATTCCTGACGAAGCAGACGGTATGTGCCAACGATGCGCTGTTCAGGGTCTGCAATCGACTCGTCGACGACAATCAGATGGTCGGCGATATCGTCATAAGCGTCCGCGTCACGACGCGACGCTGCCATCTCCGGTGTGGGGACGGCCTTGTACTCTTCATAAAAGACCTTGTAGCGGAGGTGCTGGGCCGCCTCGATCTCCTGTCTGGATCGGGCGAGCCTGACCACGACATTGTCGATGTGTAACTGGGAAATCCCCATATGTCTCTAAGCCTGAAGCGCTTCCTTTAATGGGGAGCATCCTAAGGATTTGGGGCTGGGGGTCAAGTTTTATTCCTTAACCGGCGCCCGAGAAGAAGTCGGCCAGCAGTTTGATGTTCAGGCCGACGATGACCAGCGCCACCGCCCATGCCAGGACCAGCGTGACGATTTTCGGCCTGTACTGGGCCATCAGCTTTTTGCTGGCGCAGAACTGGATGAGCGGGATGACGGCGAAGGGAAGCTGAAGGCTCAAAACCACCTGGGACAGGATCAGCAGCGCGGTCGTGCCCTGTTCCCCGTAAAGGGCGCAGACAATGACCGCCGGGATGAGCGCAAGGCCGCGCGTGATCAGCCGGCGCAGCCACGGTTTGAGGCGGATATTCAGAAAACCCTCCATCACCACCTGGCCGGCCAGGGTCGCCGTGACGGTCGAGTTCTGGCCCGACGCCAGAAGCGCCAGCGCGAACAGAGTGCTGGCCATCGTCGTGCCGAGCAGGGGGGTGAGAAGGTGGTGGGCTTCCTGGATGCCCGCGACCTCGTTATGGCCGTTCTGGTGGAACACCGCCGCGCCCATGATCAGGATCGCCGAATTGATGAACAGCGCCAGGGTCAAGGCCACCGTGGAATCGATGGTCGCGAATGTGATGGCTTCGCGCTTCTGGGCCGGTTCCGCGCCGAAGGCCCGCGTCTGGACGATGGCGGAATGGAGGTAAAGATTATGGGGCATGACGGTCGCGCCCAGGATGCCGATGGCGATATACAGCATGGCGGGGTTGGTAACGATGGCGGCGCTCGGGATATAGCCGCTCAGGAGCGGCCCGAGTTCAGGCTGAGCCAGGGCGATCTGGGCCACGAAACAGCCCGCGACGATGACCATTAGGGCCAGGATGAAGGCCTCCAGATAGCGGAAACCGCGGCTTTGCAGAAACAGGATCATGAAGGTGTCGAGCGCCGTCAGCCCGATCCCGACGATCAGCGGCAGGCCGAACAGCAGGTTCAGGGCGATGGCCGTGCCGATGATCTCCGCCAGGTCGCAGGCGCAGATCGCGATTTCACATAAAACCCACAGGACAAAGCTGACCGGCTTCGGGTATTGCCGGCGGCAGGCCTGGGCCAGGTCCATGCCCGTGGCGATGCCAAGCCGGGCGCTTAAAGACTGCAACAGGATGGCCATCAGGTTGGATATCAGGATAACGGACAGCAGTTGATATCCGAACGCCGACCCGCCCGCGATATCGGTCGCCCAGTTGCCGGGGTCCATATAACCGACCGCGACGAGATAGCCGGGCCCCGCGAAAGCCATCATCTTGCGCCAGAACCCGGCGCCTTCAGGGATGCGGATACTCCTGTGCACCTCGGACAGGCTGACGGCGTTGAAAGGCTTCACGGCGGGGTTTTCAATGCTCATACTATAACTATAGGTAAATAGTTTAGCCTGGGCAACATTATTAAACATATGGTATAATCAAAGCATGGACGCTTTACCCGAAACGCTCGCCGACCCCGAACGCCAGGCCCTCTGGTTCGAACGCCTGCGCGAGGCGCACCAGACCGAGACGGCCGAGGATTATGTCGAACTGATCGCCGACCTGATCGATGCCAACGGCGAAGCCCGCGTCTCAGATCTTGCGGAACGGTTCGGCGTTTCCCATGCGACCGTGAATAAAATTATCGGACGCCTGAACCGGGAAGGGTTTGTAACCAACAAGCCTTATCGGTCCCTGTTTCTGACCTCGGAAGGGGAGGCGCTGGCCCGACGTTGCAAGGAGCGCCATAAAACCGTCGTTGATTTTCTGCTGGCTTTGGGGTTGCCTCAAGGCATCGCCGAAATGGACGCCGAGGGGATCGAGCATCATGTCAGCCGCGAGACGTTGAAGGCGTTCGAGTTGTTTCTTAGAAAATAATCATATCAGGCAGGTCTCATGCCTTTGGTTAAGATGCCTTTGTTCTCATCGCCCCGTTGATACGGGTCGATGATTTTAATATCGACGATGTTGCCTTCATCGTCACGGATCTTCCTGCAATGACGGGTAACCATATGCAGGACGGGCGATTGGCGGCTTGAAATCATGCCTGTGCCGGCACTTATTGTTTTTGTGCGTCCCAGGTTTTCAAAACCGTCAATGCCAACAGTCAGGTATCGGAAAAAGGGAAAGTTGTGCTTGCCCGTATGGCGATCCTTGTCGGCATTGGCAGGCCCCTGAAATGTCCTCATGAAACCTGGGCGGTTTATATTTGCCAGCGCCATCAGGCAATAGGCGACGGCAAAAGTAATATCCCGCGACATTTTCGAGGGGTCCTGGGGGGGATTTTCGAGATTATCGCTCGATAGCTCCCAATGAACCGCTACGCCGTTTTCCAGGCGGACATTTACGGTGACATCATGAAGGAAATAATAGTCTTCCAGATGGCTAAGACATTGGAATTTTATAAGATTTTCATCGACCTGCCTTGCCAGGACGTAGTTGCTGTAAACGGTGTCTTCAGAATCGGGCCGGCTTGACCGTTGCGAATATTCAAACAGGCAAATATTCTGAGGAAGAAAATGCAGCCCGTCCGCAATCTGCAGGGAAACTTCCTGTGTTGCAGGATCGATATGATAGATACTTGGTTTTGGCTCAATCGCTTCTAGAGGGATCCCGTAAGCCGGCTCCCATTTTCTGCGCAGATACGCTTCGGTATGAACGCCATGCTGATAAAGCGGCCCATGTTCGCTGATAAAATACCTGCCACCCTCATTTTGTATTTTTTTTGCTTTTTCTCCTGTCAGCCATGCCCCTTTTAATGTTTCCAGCTGCTGTCCTGTGAGCCGGCCTTTCTGCCCGACTATCCTTGCCAAAATATTGAATACTCCCGCAGTCGCGGAATTCATGACATTGGGAATGGCCTTGACCCAGGAAGGCATCCCCCTTTCAAACCTGTCAAAAGCATTCAGGTCATATCTCAGGCAGGCTAAGGCGATCTGCTCTTTTTCGCTGAACCCCGGCAGCATAACCTTGAACGCGGCGCGAACATCGCTGATAAGGCGGTCGCTCTTGGAGGCACTCAGAGTCTGATTATTAGGACCTAAAAGGAGAACTTTTCTTTTGCTTAGAGCGGTACAGAATTTATGGGCCGTGCCCACGGGCCCCTGTGTTGTTACGTTGTGATCTTCGGTCCCAAGCGCTTGGGATTGCGCGAGTTCGAACCCAATTTCGGGACTTAGGCCAAGGTAGTTTAAAGTTGCCCAGAATGCGGGCCGCTCAGGGGTGTTGAAAACGATGACGTTGTTTGGCGTCTCGCTTAAAATATATTCTCCGATAAAAGCGGCATGCCTGACTTCGCGCGGTTTTACGACAAGGGGCTTTTCATTCTGTGCAAAACGAAGAAACGTTCCCGAGAGATCTTGCGGCGTCACGCCCAGCATGGGCTTCAGCCGGCTATGTAAAAGTCCGGATACCTGTTTTGCGGCAGCCTTTGCTTTGCCGTCCGACAAACCCTCGGTCAGCATCGTCACGGCTATTCGCTGTTTACCGCCAGCCTCTTTCCAAAGGCCCACAACCGCAGTCTGGGGGTGATCCAACAATCCAAGGGGCGTAAAGCTGTGTCTGCTCATTTCGATGCCTTTATTAATACATAACGCATTAATAAAAAGGCCGCCTTTTATATGCAACAAAATATTATGAAATCTGGTGGGCGCGGAGGGACTCGAACCCTCACGGTCTTGCGACCTCAGGATTTTAAGTCCTGTGTGTCTACCATTCCACCACGCGCCCGCGCCGGGGAGGGCCTAAATAAGCATAATGACGTCAGGCCCGCAACCGTTCCGGCTCGGGCGACCCAAGAATTTTTGCAATGCCGTCCATGACGTCGCGGCCCTGGCCGGTCAGATGCAGTTCTTTGCGGCGGCGTTCCTCGGCGGCGACGCTGACCCTGATGAGGCCATAGGCCGTGCCGCGCTGGCGGTGGCGGGACAGCGCGCCGACGATCCGCGAAACGGTGGACAGCGGCATGCCCGTCCTTTCAGATAGATGGGTGAGGGACAGGCCTTCGTTCTGCGCGATCTCTGCCAGGCATACGGCGTATTGAAGGGGAAATTCAGGGTCGATCTTCTGCAGTTCGCGGAGCAGGCCGATGAAATGGTCGATTGCCGCAGACATTATGTTCCCATCCTGAAATTTTTTTGCGGGTTCCCGCCGCGCCGGGCGTAAAGATGACACGGCAATACGGCATATCAAAAATTTTTTCCCCATGGCAATCCTGTATTTTGAAAAACGGGCGCGCGGTAAAAGCCCCGTCCCATTCGGCGTGGACGGCGAACAGCCGCCCGCACTTCGCGTAAACCATCATACTCCATTCCCCACACAGTATCGGCGCCGCCGCATTTCCCCCCGCGGCGGCGACGTGATTTATTTCAGGCCTGCAGGCTTTTCATACCGATGTATGCCTGCGCCAGGAACTCCGCTATCTCCACGGCCACCGCGCCCGCCAGCACGTGCCTGTCCATCACGGCGATGGTCTTCGCCAGGCCGCTGATCACCAGCGGCGGGCGGGAGAACGGGCAGGGCGTCATGGCTTCGTCGAAATACAGGCACCCGTCGAAGCTTTCCGCCTCGCGGAAATTCAGGGTGAAGGCAGAGGGCGTCGAAAACCGGGAGCGGTCGATGCGCGCGCCTGTGATGTCGGTGGCGCCGAACAGGGCGGCGGTAAAGTCGCATCGTGTCAGTCCTGAAAGGCACAGGCATGCATTATGCAGCGCAGCGCCGGTAAAGACCGTTCCGTCCAGTCGCGCCTCCGACATGTTCGCCCCGGCAAGATTGGCCCCGTCGAGCCGCGCCCCCCTCATGACGAGGCCGTCAAGCGCTGCGTTGCCGAGTCTTGCATGGCGAAGGTCGGCGCCGGACAGGTCGACTCCGTCTGCCGCCGCCTGTTCGACGGCGCGCCTGATGTCGGGAAACGACCCGCCATAAAGGTGTGCGCCTGTGATGTGATGTCTGATCGCAATGGTCTGCATGACTTATACCCCCTTAACGCTTGTTATATTTTTGCATAACTTATAGTTGATAACATGCAATAATTGTCAAGCTGGGAGCATGAATTTGGTTCCGTGAAGTCAATCGTATGCATTGCCGGACGTCGTTTCCCGGCTTAAATAAGTGAGGAATGGACGGGGACTCAACCACATCGACATCTCTTGAGCGCGGCGCGGACCTAATCCGGCGTTTCGCCCGCGAACTGCCCGACACGCCCGGCGTCTACCGGATGCTGGGGCAGGAGGGCGGGATATTATACGTGGGCAAGGCGCGGTCGCTGAAAAAGCGGGTGGGCAGCTATGCCAATACGGGCAAGCTGCCGCTGCGCCTGAAGCGCATGGTGTCGGAAACCGTCGATATGATGTTCATCACCACCCATACGGAGGTGGAGGCGCTGCTGCTGGAATCCAACCTGATCAAGGAACTGGAGCCGCGATACAACGTGATCATGAAGGACGACAAGTCCTTCCCGTATATCATGATCGCCGCGGGCCATGACTTCCCGCTGCTGGCGAAGCATCGGGGGGCGCGGGACCCGAAGAACGAATATTTCGGGCCGTTCGCGTCCGCGGGCGCGGTCAACCGCACCATCAACGCCCTGCACCGCGCATTCATGCTGCGCAACTGCACGGACAGCTATTTCGCCCAGCGCACCAGACCGTGCCTTCAATATCATATCAAGCGCTGCTCTGCGCCGTGTGTCGATCTTATAAGCCGCGATTCATATGCAAAAAACATCAGCGAGATAAAAGATTTTCTTAAAGGAAAAAGCAAAGAAGTGCAGGAGCGGATGGCGGCGGAGATGCAGGCCGCCAGCGATGCGCTCGATTATGAAAGCGCCGCCAAAATACGCGACCGCATCCGTGCCCTGAGCACCATCCAGCAAAAGCAGGATATCAATGTCGCCTCACTAGGCGATGCCGATGTCATGGGGCTTTATATGGAGAACGGGCGCAGCTGCGTTCAGGTTTTCTTCTTCAGGGGAGGGCAGAATTATGGCAATAAACCCTATTTCCCGAAGCACGATCCGGAAAACCTGCCCGAAGACATCCTTTCCGCCTTCGCCGCGCAGTTTTATGAGAACAAGCCTGTGCCGCCCGAGGTGATCCTGAGCCATAAGGCGGCGGAGGCGGACCTTCTGGAGCAGGCATTGTCTATGATCGCGCGGTCGCGTGTGAAGCTGGTGATTCCTTTGAAAGGCCAGAAAAAGGATCTGGTCGATTTCGTGATCCGGAACGCCAGGGAGGCGCTGGAGCAGGACAGGCTGAAACGCAACGGAGAAGCCAGGATGCTGGCCGGGGTCGCGAAGTTGTTCGGCCTGGACCGGCCGCCGGAACGGATCGAGGTCTACGATAACAGCCATATCTCGGGCAGCAATATGGTCGGCGCGATGATCGTCGCCGGGCCGGAGGGCTTTCGTAAAAGCGCCTATCGCAAATTCAACATCCGCGAAGCGGAGGCCGCAGACGATTACGGCATGATGCGTGAAGTGCTGGCGCGAAGATTTGGGCGCGCGGCCAGGGAAGAGCGGGGGCCGGGAACGCCGGACTGGCCCGACCTCGTCCTGATCGACGGCGGGCTGGGCCAGCTCAACGCGGCGCTTGAGGTCGTCAGCGAGGCCGGGCTGACCGGCCAGGTCAATCTCGTCTCGATCGCCAAGGGGCCGGACCGCAACGCGGGCAGGGAAAAGTTCTTCATACCTGGCGCCGCGCCTTTCCAGTTGCCGGTCGACGACGCCGTGCTTCATTATCTGCAGCGGCTGCGCGACGAAGCGCACCGCTTCGCCATTGGAACCCATAGGGCCCGGCGGTCGAAGGATATTACACGGTCGCCCCTGGATGAGATCGGCGGCATCGGCCCGCGCCGGAAAAAAGCCCTCCTGCATCATTTCGGCTCGGCCCGGGAAATCGCTCGGGCGGGCGTAAAAGACCTGCAGCGCGTGGAGGGCATTTCAGAAGCGGTCGCGCGCGTAATTTACAACCATTTCCACGAGGGCCGATAAAATAGCGATCACATCAAACAATTATAATTACGATCAGCATCGTATTGAAATTTACAAGGTTAGTTTTGCCTTAAAATAATCACAAAATTCCGCGCTTTTGCTGCTTTTCCCCTCTTGCAGACCACTAAGAGTGCTGTTAGTGTTCAGAGACTAGCAGAAGACAACAGGTGATGGCACGCACACGTTTCAAGACGTGTATTTTGACCGTTTTGCTTAGACTTTCAGAAAGGGTAATGCAGCATGTTCCACCGTCCCAAAAACGACGAACAGAACACAACGGCAGGATCGGCCGGCCAGGGCGCTCCCGCTTCGGAAAAATCCGAACCCGCTTCCGCCAGCCCGGGACATGCTCCGTCTTCCCCTTTTCATGCCCCGTTGCATCAGGGCGCGCGTCCCCCTGCACAGCCAGCCGCGCAGACCACTCCTCATTCAACCGCCAAGACCGAACACTCTATCGAAAAGGAAACCAAACCAATGAGCACGACCGATAAACCCACCGATACGGCAGCATCAGGCGACTACGGCATTCCCGGCGCATCCGGCTTCCAGCGTCCCGGCGCTACGGGCCCGCAGGCGCTGCGCGTTCCCGGCGCCGGCTATACGCCCGGCAACTACGCCCAGTACGGTTCCAGCAGTTCCGTCGAAGCCGCCCGCTCCAGCAGCCGCCGTCTTGTGGTCGGAGAAGGCATCACGATGTCGGGCGAGATCGAGTCGTGCGACACGCTGATCGTCGAAGGCACCGTCGAGGCCGCTCTTAAAGGCGCCAGCATCCTCGATATCGCTGAAAGCGGCGTGTTTTACGGCACGGTCGAAATCGACGAATGCGTGATCGCCGGACGTTTCGAGGGCGATATCACGGTCCATGGCCGCCTGAGCCTGAAAGCCAGCGGTTCGATCACGGGTTCGATTTCCTATAAAGAACTGGCTGTCGAAGCCGGCGCTACCATCGACGGCAAAATGTCGCCGCTGAACGCCGCCAAGAAAAACGAGAAAAGAGATCCCAATACCAAGGCAAAAATCCCATCCAAGGGTGTAGGCCTCGGCGGCGCTGAACTGCCGTTCTCAAACCAGCAGGCGACGGCGGCTGAATAACATAAGGGGTGGACGGGACCGGCTTTGTACGGTCCCGGGCAAACCATGCAGCACGATAAACCGGACTGCGACAAAGATAAAAATGACGGCGTGGGATTGCTTTGCATCCTGCGCCGTTATTCCTTGCGGGCCTCGCTCCTGGCAATGTCAATCATTCTGGCCGCTTTTCTGGCTTTCGGCAACGTTCTCGGCACTATTCTTCCGCATAACGCGCTGGCATCGGTTACCCCAGGCGATATCCTGCCGGACACGCTGAGCGGGCAGGAAAAGATGCGCTATGCGGCCATGCTCAGGGATTTTGTGTCCAGGGACGCCGGACGCCTCGAAGTTTTAAGCCGGTCGCAGATTTTGATCCTGCTCGACGAGCCTGATCTGCGCCGCCTTGAAGGCAGTTTCGGGCACTGGCAATATGTATCGGATAGCTGCATCCTCGATATCTTTTTGAAAGACGGGTCGGAGGAAAAAAACGCGCAGCATCCAGTGCAATACGTGGATTTTCGCCCCCGCCAAACAGCCTACTACGAACCGAAGCATGAAAGCGCGGACCAGAAACCCGACAGGGAAGCCTGTCTGGCTTCCCTGGAAAAGAAGAGTTCTTTATAAGTTGTGGTCGAAGCCTAGTGCTTCGAAATCAGACGGTCGCGTTCGCGGGTATTGAAAATTTTCCAGACTTCCTTTTCGCGCTGGCGCTGGCGATAGTTGCCCACGCGCCAGGCCAGGAAATCGGCATTCTTGAGATGATGGTCGTGAGAAGTTTGTTTGGTGTCCATGACAAAACGCTCCTTATACTCATCGTTTTCAGCCTGATACCATTATAACTCATGGCAAAAGGCGTGGCCCTGCAATGCCTGGAGGGCAGCCAAACCTATTTTGCATATCATTGTGCGGTGCAAGATGGCGACCAAAACCTTATTGTTCTCCTTGAGGAATCGCGCGGGCTGACTTACACTGCCCTCCGCCCAAACATGGTGATATAAGAACAAATATGAGCCAACCGGTTGAAAAATTGAGCTTCGAGCAGGCTTTGGCTGAACTTGAAGGCATCGTCAAAGACCTTGAGACCGGGAATGCGGCGCTTGAGGATTCCATCGCCCGGTACGAGCGGGGCATGGCCCTGAAGGCCCATTGCGAGCAGAAGCTACGCGAGGCGCAGGCAAAAATCGAAAAAATCACAGTTCAACATGACGGCAGCGTTTCCGCCGCCGCTTTCCAGGAGTAAGTATCAATGGCCCCTTCGCCGCGCGAGGCCAGTTCCGGCCTGCAAGACAAAATGGACGAAGCCGTCGACGCGGTGAACAAAACGATGGCGCGGCTGTTGCCGGAAACCGACCTGCCGGAAGACAGGCTGTTCGAGGCGATGCGCTACGGCGTCCTGACCGGGGGCAAACGTCTGCGCCCGTTCCTTCTGATTCAGTCTGCGAAGCTGTTCAACGTCGATGCCAGCCGCGCCCGCCGCGCCGCGGCCGCTATCGAATTCATTCACAGCTATTCGCTGGTGCATGACGACCTTCCCGCTATGGATAATGCCGACATGCGCCGCGGCAAGCCGTCGACCCATAAGCAATTCGATGAAGCGACGGCCATTCTCGCGGGCGACGCTTTGCTTGCTTTGGCTTTCGACGTCCTGAGCGACCCGGCGACGCACGAAGATCCACGTGTCCGTTGCGAGCTGGTCTCGTGTCTGGCGCAGGCTGCCGGACCCCAGGGACTTGTCGGCGGACAGATGCTCGACCTGCTGGGCGAGAAGGAAGAATTCGACCTCGGGACCGTCAGCCGTCTTCAGCGCATGAAGACCGGGCGCCTGATGGCCGCTGCGTGCGAAATGGGCGCCATCCTCGGCAAATCGGATGAGCCGCATAAAAAGGCGCTGGCCAATTATGCGCATGACCTCGGCCTTGCCTTTCAGGTCACGGACGATATTTTGGACGTCGAGGGCAATGTCATCGAAATGGGCAAGGACGCCGGTAAGGACGAAAAAGCGGCCAAAAGCACATTCGTTTCGACCATGGGCAAGGAACAGGCCCGCGCCAGGGCCGAAATGCTGGTCGAACAGGCCAAGCGCCATTTGAACATTTTCGGCATCCGTGCGGATATCCTGAAAGAAATGGCCGACTATGTTCTGACGAGAAGGAAGTAGGCCGATTATCCACATATCCCGGATGCAAGCGTCCCTCCTTTCCGAACGCAGGATTTTGTCATGAACATACAGGACACTTTAATCAGGCAAGGCGGGTTTCTGTTTCGCTGGCGGAGCTTCATCCCCTTTATCCTGATCGCGCCGGCCCTGGCCGCCGCCGCCAACAGTTCGGCTATCCAGAACGCGTTCGGCGACCATGTCGAGGATGTCGTCCTGTTCTCCGGGTTTCTCGTTTCGCTTGCGGGTCTTGCCATACGGTGGGCGACGATCGGGTTCGTGCCGCAGGGGACGTCGGGGCGCAATACGCAGAACCAGCGTGCGGAAGCGGTCAACAAGACCGGTATGTATTCCGTCGTCAAGAACCCGCTTTATCTGGGCAACAGCGTCGCGCTGCTCGGTATTCTGCTCTCGATCAAGGTATGGTGGTTCGTTGTCATCGGCGTCCTGGCGTACTGGATTTATATCGAGCGCGTCATCGCGGCGGAAGAACGGTTCCTGACGGAAAAGTTCGGGCCCGTTTACACAGAATGGGCGAAGAGAACGCCGATTTTCGTTCCCGACGTCCGGCTGTGGCAAAAACCCGAGATGCCTTTTTCCTTTAAAAAAGTCCTTCGCGGCGAATATAACGGGCTGATGGCCGTCGGCACGGTGTTTTTCCTGAACAATTTCATCACCGATATTCTGGTGCAGCGGGAAGACGTCGCTTCCTGGCTGGCGCAGGACTGGTTCTGGTTTGCGGAATTCATCGTGATCTCGACGATTTTTGTGGTGCTGCGCACCCTCAAGAAAAAAACCAAAATTCTCAGTGTCGCGCCGGAGGGTCGGTAGGACATGATCACCACAGAACTTTTTATCATTTTCATCCTGTTGATGCTGAACGGATTTTTTTCGTTGTCCGAAATGGCGATCGTGTCGGCCAGCAAACCGATGCTGCGCCAGTACGCCAAACAGGGCGACCACCGGGCGACGGTCGCTTTGCGCCTGGCCGAGGATTCGGGCCGGTTCCTCTCGACCGTCCAGGTCGGCATCACCCTGGTCGGCACGCTGGCGGGCGCTTATGGCGGCGCGAAGATTGCCGGAAAGCTGGAGCCTTTGTTCGACCGCATTGAGTTTATCAGTCCGCATGGCGAGGCCGTCGCCGTGTTCGTCGTGGTCGCGGTGATCACCTATCTGTCGGTCGTCATCGGCGAACTCGTCCCGAAACAATTCGCGCTCAGTCGTCCGGAAAAACTGGCGATGCTCGTCGCCAAGCCGATGGCGCTTCTGTCCCGTTCCTGCACGCCCGTCGTCTGGCTCCTTGAAATGTCGGCCCGCGTGCTGACGCGGGTCCTAGGCGGTGGCCAGCAAAGCGAAGAGCGCATGACGGAAGCCGAAGTCAAAGCGGTCCTGAGCGAGGGCGCGGAGACCGGAGTCATCGAAAAAGCCGAACACGATATGTTGCAGAGGGTCATACGCCTGGGCGACCGCGACGTGAAATCGATCATGACCCATCGTTCCAGCGTGGTTTTCATCGACCTGAACGAACCGCTGGAAGCCGTCCGCAAAAAAGTGCACGAGGCCGGGCATTCCCGCTATCCCGTCATCGACGGCAACCCTGATAAAACCATCGGCGTCGTTCAGGCCAAGGAGATGCTGGACGGGGCGCTGTCCCAGGACAAAATGAAAGTATCAGATTACGTCAAAATAGTGCAGACACTGCCTGAAAACGCGTCGTGCCTGAGCGCGCTTGAACTGTTCAAAAAATCGACCCTGCACCTGGTCGTGATCGTCAATGAATATGGCGGCACCGAAGGCATCATCACGACATCCGATATCCTGGAGGCTATTGTCGGTCTTCTGCCCTCCAATTATGACGAACCGGAACATGTCCTGATCACCCGGCGCCAGGACGGCTCGTGGTTCGTGGACGGGCTGACGCCCATCGACGAGGTCCACCTGACCATCGGCCTTGAGGAGATCGACACCGACGGCAATTTCGACACCATCGCGGGATTCATGCTTCAGCATCTGGGTAAATCGCCGGAGGAAGGTGATTTCTTCGACCTTTTCAAATACCGCTTCGAAGTCGCCGATATGGACGATGCCCGTATCGATAAAATTCTTGTTACGCCTCTTGAAACTGCCAAGGATAAGGCATCGGCGGCATAGGCGCAGGAACTTTAATAGTTAACGCCGGTTTGTGATTCAAATTTGCCAAAACGGGTTTGAAAGCATAAAACACCGTACACACAGGGCCGACGGGAAAGACCCAGATGAAAAAAGCCGCCAGCAAGCAGACTGCGCCGGTCGGGGAAACGGAAGACGTTTCCGTCGCCACGATGCTGGACCGCGTCTCTTTACCCCGGGATATGCGCAATTTTTCCGATGCCGAACTCAAAACCCTTGCGGCCGATCTGCGGGCCGAGACCATTCATTCCGTTTCCCACACCGGCGGGCATCTGGGGGCCGGGCTTGGCGTCGTCGAGCTGACCGTGGCGCTGCATGCCGTCTTCAATACCCCGGAAGACCGGCTGATCTGGGATGTCGGGCATCAATGCTATCCCCATAAAATCCTCACGGGGCGTAAAGACCGCATCAAGACCCTGCGCCAGGGCGGAGGGCTTTCCGGTTTCACCAGACGGGCGGAGTCCGAATACGACCCGTTCGGGGCCGCGCACTCGTCCACCTCGATTTCCGCGGCGCTTGGCATGGCGGTGGCGCGCGACCTGTCCGGTAAGGATAACAGCGTCATCGCCGTCATCGGCGACGGGGCCATGAGCGCGGGCATGGCCTATGAGGCCATGAACAACGCAGGCGCGATGAAAAGCCGCCTGATCGTCATCCTGAACGATAACCGCATGTCGATCAGCGCCCCGGTTGGCGCCATGAGCCATTACCTGACCAACCTGGTCTCGTCGAAACCCTATCTCGGCGCGCGCGACATCGCCAAGCGGTTCGCGGAAGCCCTCCCGGAGCCTTTGCGCAAAGCGGCCAAACGGGCGGAGGAAACGGCGCGCGCCGCGCTGGGCGGCGGCACGCTGTTTGAAGAGATGGGCTTTTATTATATCGGGCCGATAGACGGGCATAACCTCGATCATCTGCTGCCCGTCCTGCGCAATGTCAGGGACGGCGCCTATGAAGGCCCCGTCCTGATCCATGCCATCACCAAAAAAGGTAAGGGGTACGCGCCCGCCGAGACCTCCGCCGACAAAATGCATGGCGTGGTGAAATTCGACATCGTGACGGGCGAGCAGTTCAAACCCAAAAGCGTTTTGCCGTCGTATACCAAAGTTTTCGCCAAAGCGTTGATTGCCGAAGCCAAAGCGGATTCCAAAATCGTCGGCATCACGGCGGCGATGCCGTCCGGCACCGGCATGGACGCGTTCGGGTATGAATTTCCCGAGCGTATGTTCGACGTCGGCATCGCGGAACAGCATGCCGTGACCTTTGCCGCCGGCCTCGCCGCCGAAGGGTATAAGCCGTTCTGCGCAATCTACTCGACCTTCCTCCAGCGCGCCTACGACCAGGTCGTGCATGACGTTTGCATCCAGAATCTGCCGGTGCGGTTCGCGCTCGATCGCGCGGGCCTGGTCGGCGCCGACGGCTGCACGCATGCGGGCGCGTTCGATATCGCTTTTCTTGGCTGCCTGCCGAACATGATGCTGATGGCGGCATCGGACGAGGCCGAACTGATGCATATGGTGGCGACGGCCGCGGCTTATGACGAAGGTCCCTGCGCTTTGCGTTATCCAAGAGGCGAGGGCAGGGGGATCGATCTGCCGCAACGCGGCGCCGTTTTACGCGTCGGCAGGGGCAGGATCGTGCGCGAGGGGACCGACGTGGCGATCCTGTCTTATGGCGCAAGGCTCGAAGAAGCCCTAAAGGCCGCTGACCTTCTGGATAAGAAAGGCATATCCGCGACGGTGGCCGACGCGCGGTTCGCCAAGCCGCTGGACAAGGACCTGATCAGGCAGCTTGCCTCGCACCACCGAACGCTCCTGACCCTGGAAGAAGGATCGACCGGCGGCTTCGGCAGTTATGTTCTGGAATATATGAACGACGCCGCGCTTCTGTCCGGATGCCGTGTCCACACCCTTCATCTGCCTGATATTTTCCAGGATCATGAACAGCCGGAAAAGCAATATGAGGAAGCCGGGCTGACGGCGAGGCTGATCGCCTCGAAGCTCTCTTAAGTCGCCGCGCCGTCCTGCTGTTCTTTCTGTTCTTTCGCCTCCGGCGTCTTTTTTTGCCGGGCGGCGCCTCTGACAACTCCGTCACCACCCAGGCTGGGCGCTCTCGCGGGCGCCGGCACCGACGGGCGCTGACGCGGCGCGTTTTCCATGGCAGGCTGGGGCCGCAGCTCGGCGTTGATGTCCATGGCGGCGTTCAGCTTGCGCTGGTAATGCGGGTCGCGCATGGTGCCGACGACGGCTTTACGGACGGACGTCAGGGCCTTATCGTCGGCGCAAAGCTGTTCGACGCGGCTGAGGGTGACCATATTGCCCTGCCGGTATTCATGGACGATCTCGCGACCGAGTGACCGCAGGCTGCTCCAGTTTATGGCTTTCTGTTCGCCCTCGAATTCCTTGCGCGCGATCACTTCGGCTTCATGTCCATATTCAAGGCTGCGTTCGTAAGCCTTGCCGGCCGCCTGCAGGGCCGAAGCGCACCACCCGAGAATGTTGCCTTCTGTCAGGGATTCGTTCTGGCGGTTGGCGACAGTCGTAAACGGTTCGGCGGTACCCTGCCTTACGCCTTGCGCGATCACGTCCTCGAAGATGGAATGGACGGCCTTTTCATGGAGTTGTGCGTTAAAGATGTTGTCGGCGAACGGGCTGTATATATTGCCGGTCTCCGCGATGGAACGGGGCTGAATGCCGGTGATCTCGGAAACCAGATAGCCGGTGGCGCGCACCGACGTGTTCTCGCTGGTATTGACCGCGGCGCCCAGAATTTCCTCCGGCGAAAAGCCGCGCCACGCCATGTCCTGGCTGGGCTCGCTGAAAGCCAGCCACTGGCGCAGCGACTCCGTGTCGATCATCAGGCCGATATTGCTGGCGACTTTCATCGCCGCCTGGATATAACGTCGTTTGGACGGGGCGCGCCGCACCAGGTCCTGGATGGCGAAATCGACCGCCTCCAGCGCCAGCGCGAAAGGATAGAATTCCGGGTTGTGCAGGGAACGTGTGCGCAAGGCATTGGTGCCGCGCAGGGACGCCAGCGCTTTCGAAGCGGAGACGTCGTTATTGAGGACGGAAATGACGGCGCTGAACGTGTCGGCGCGCAAGTTGGCGCTGGCCATTTCGAGCGTGTTGCGGCGGCGCACGATGATATCCGACAGCGCCGTTGCCCGGTTGTCCGGCAGGCTGTGAAACTGCAGCGCGTCAATGGCGTGCCAGGCGAGGTGCCAGGCATAACGCTTCGCTTCCTTCAGGGACTCGAACTGTTCGAGGTTCAGCGTACAGAGCGACAGGATGCTGTCCTGGCTCGCCAGCCCCAGGAACAGGGGGCGCCGCGCGACCGCCGTGCCAAGCACCATGGACTCGTCGGACCGCTTGATCTTTTGCAGCATGTGCAAAGCGGTTTCTGCCGCCGGATGCGCGAGAATTTCCTGGGCCGCCATGGCCAGGGCTTCCTTGCGCTGTCCGCTGCGGTGGACGATGAAATGGATGTGGAGGTTGCGGTAGCTTTCCCGGACCTGCCGGGATATCTGGCGGCACGCATCCGTCACTGTTTCCAGCTGCGATGTCATTGAAAGGCCGTTTCCCGCTGTTTTCCCTCCGCACACTGTACCATCGAAGTGTTAATTTTTCCTCAAAACGGGCTTAGGGAAAAGAGTCTGGACGCACAGGCCGAATTGTGTAGGATGCAGGGGATATATATGTGCGTATAATCCAGCTTTTTGCGAGTCATCATGACCCACACAGAACCTCTTATGGCCGGCAAGCGTGGCCTGATCATGGGCGTCGCCAACGACCGTTCGATCGCCTGGGGCATCGCCCAGGTCTGTGCCGCGCACGGCGCCGAGCTTGCTTTTACGTATCAGGGCGACGCGCTCGAAAAAAGGGTGAGGCCTCTTGCCGCGGGGATTGGCTCGAAAATCGTCGTGCCGTGCGACGTGACGGACGATTCCGGCCTGGACAGCACTTTCGGTACCATCGCAAAAGAATGGGGCAGCCTCGATTTCGTCGTCCATGCCATCGCGTTTTCCGATAAGAACGAACTGGACGGGCTGTATCTGAACACCAGCCGCGAGAATTTCAAGAAGACGATGGATATTTCCGTCTACTCCTTCACGGCGGTGGCCCAGCGCGCGGCGCCCCTCATGAAAAACGGCGGTTCGCTGCTGACCCTTACCTATTACGGGGCGGAACGGGTGATGCCGCATTATAATGTCATGGGCGTCGCCAAGGCCGGTCTCGAAGCCTCCGTCCGTTACCTCGCCACCGATCTTGGCCCTGACAACATCCGCGTCAACGCGATTTCGGCGGGACCGATCAAGACGCTGGCCGCCAGCGGCATCGGCGATTTCCGCTATATCCTGAAATGGAACGAGCTGAATTCACCGCTGCGCCGTAACGTGACCATCGAGGATGTCGGACGCTCCGGACTTTTCCTGCTCTCCGACCTCGGTTCTGGCGTGACGGGCGAGGTGCTGCATGTAGATTCAGGCTACCACACCGTTGGTATGGTCCAGGTTGACAGCGCGGCGGAAACGGCGGAACTGCTGCAAAGCATCGCCCCGAAAAAAACGGAAGCGGCCTGAAATTACCCTGAATTTACATGCCCGGGCGTATGATACACTATAGGCAGTGTTAAGGGTTCAAGGCGAAGACGAGAGGCCACCCGCATGAATATCCTGATTGTGTTGCTGATCGCTGTGTTCGCCGCTGTCGTGCCCGCCGGTGTGCAGGCGGCCCAATCGTCGGCGCGGGGTGCGGCGCCCGGCGCGTTGCCTGTCGATGCTTACGTGAAGGCTCTCGCCCAATCCGCGCGCCAGGAGCTTCCTTATGCACGGAAACCCGACGGCACGTTTGTGGGCGAAGAAACGAAGGAAGACCTGGCCAGGCCGGTCATTCCGTTCAACGACCAGCGCCTGACCGTCGCGAAGGGCGCGATTACGGCGTATGCAGCGTTATGCGGCCTGGACTGGCGCGAAAAAAGCTACGTGCCGTTCATGAAGAGTCAGGTCGAGTCAAAAAAATGGAGCCAAAAACAGCTGGCCTATATCAATATCCTGCATAACCTCAGCAAAAAAACATACGGCAAAACGATCGAGGGCAAACCATGCCCGCCCAATACGCGTGATATTATCCGTATGTATATTTATCGGTAGGCCTGGTCTTTCGTCAGAAAGAACATAAGGCCACCCAGCCGGAAAGCATGAACCCCTTGTAAGCTTTTTCACCTTCGGCCAGACGGCGGGCGCCAAGGGCGATCCGCCGGGCCATGACATGCACTTCGGACGTGCGGCTGCACGCTGTTTTTTCGACAAGCTCCCTGGCGCCGGCGACAACGTCCTGGATGTGCCGGCTTGAAAATAACGACGACAGGCGCGTGTCTTTCGCCATCGTGCCCAGCTCCAGAATGGCGCTAGGACAAGGATCGTATCTTTCAAAACGGCAGCCGACGATCTCCGCATCGGTCATGGTTGTGACCGTATGCGCGGGCAGGGCAAGTGCGGAATCGCCAGCCTGCACCATCTGCCATCCGTATAATTTCAGGTGGTCCAAAACTGCGTCCCGCGCATTTTTTGTCCGGTGTGTCGCGAGGGCCGTGGCGGATATGATGGCAGTGACCGCCCTGATATCCGCCATGATTGCCGGCGCCGATGTTCCGGGCATGAGGCGGCGGCAAAACAGGGCTGAAATTTTATCGGCCTGAGGCTCTCCCGCCCCGATCAGATGCGCCAGTTCATGGAATAACAGGCTGAGAGACCATTCGGCGTTATTCCCTATAAGCGGATCATCGTTATCACGGGCCAAATCCATTCTTGTTTTTAAGAGATGATCCAGCCTGTCTTTCCTGGGCGATAAAAAAACGATCCCCGAACATCCCGCAAAGACGATAGGAGACTGTTTACGGGCGATAGAGTGTTCAAGGGGATGCCTGAGGAGATTTATCAGTCTGTTGAATTTATGCGCATTGGAGCGACCATCGATTTTTCGGGTGAGATGGGCCAGGTCTTCAATGTGGTCAATGTCGGAAATAAAGACAGGAACGCCCTGAAAGGACCGCGATTCCATCATATCCGCGAGGATTTTTGCTGGGTCGGGCTTGTCTGCATTATGGCTATAACTTAAAAGCATGGCGGCTGTTAACATAATGTTGTAATATCTGCAAGATATTCATGAATCCGGTTTCAGGATCGTAAGCAATCGGCTAGAAGAATAGGCATGAGCGGAAACCGTTTCGGAACATTGTTTCAATACCAGAGCTGGGGGGAGAGCCATGGCCCCGCGATCGGCTGCGTCGTGGACGGTGTGCCCCCGCGTATCGCGCTGAGCGAAGCCGACATCCAGCCCTGGCTCGACAGGCGCAGGCCTGGCCAGTCGCGCTTTACGACCCAACGCCAGGAACCGGATACGGTCGAAATCCTGTCCGGCGTGTTCGAGGGGCAGACGACTGGCGCGCCTATCAGCCTGCTGATCCGCAACGAGGATGCACGGTCAAAGGATTACGGGGACATCAAGGACAAATTCCGGCCAGGCCATGCCGATTTCACGTATCAGGCAAAATACGGCATCCGCGATTATCGCGGCGGCGGGCGGTCCAGTGCGCGGGAAACCGCGATGCGCGTGGCGGCGGGCGCGGTGGCCCGGAAAATCATGGCCAGCCAGATGGGCGACGTCGTCATCCGGGGCGCGGTGACCCAGATCGGGCCGCATGTCATCGATCGGAACAACTGGGACTGGGGGCAGGTCGACAACAATCCCTTCTTCACGACCGATGCCGCCATCGTCGACAAATGGGCCAATTTCCTGGATGAAAAGCGCAAGGCGGGGTCAAGCGCCGGCGCGGTCATCGAAGTGGTCGCCAGCGGCGTGCCGACAGGGCTGGGTGCCCCTGTCTGGGACCGGCTGGATGCCGACCTGGCCAAGGCGATGATGTCGATCAACGCCTGCAAGGGCGTCGAGATCGGCGCGGGCTTCGCCAGCGCGGCCCTGGGCGGTGAAGAGAACGCCGACCCGATCCGCATGGGCCAAGACGGCAGGCCCGTCTTCCTGTCCAACAACGCGGGCGGCATTCTGGGGGGCATTTCGACAGGACAGGATATTGTGGTTCGCCTGGCGATCAAGCCGACCAGTTCGATCCTGACGTCCGTTCCCACCATCGACAGGCAGGGCCGCGAAACGGACGTGATGACGAAGGGGCGGCACGATCCCTGCGTCGGCATTCGCGCCGTACCGGTGGCGGAGGCGATGATGGCCTGCGTCCTGGCCGACCACTGGCTGCGGCATAAGGCCCAATGCCTTTAACGTGCGTTTTTTAAGATATGATGTAATTCACGCCTTTATGCGCTAGAGTTCGCGCAGGAGTTTTACCCATGAACGATATGCGCCGCCGCTTCGCCAAGCCTTCCCTGTTTTACAGGCCGAAAGCCCCCGGCGTTCAGCCGCCGCGGCGCCGTCATCCCGTCAGGCGTTTTCTCGCCGTATCCCTGCGCCGCACCTGTACCGTAATCGGGGCCATCGTCCTGCTGGCCTTCCTGTGCGGGGTGATCGTCGCGGCCAAACACGAGACCAAAGCGGTCAGCCTGCCGGACCAGATGGTCCTGTACCTGAAATTCAACGGCGACTTCCCCGAATATCAGAAAAACGATTTCGCGTTCAACAACGACGACAACGTGCCCTTGCGGGATATCATCGATTCTCTTGACGTCGCGGCGAAGGATGACCGCGTCAAAGGCCTGGTCGCCGAATGGGACAGCGGCTTTTCCGACATGGCCCAGCTGGAAGAACTGCGCAACGCCATCCTGCGTTTCCGCAAGAGCGGCAAGTTCGCCACCATTTACGGCGAGGATTACGCGGACGGCCTCGGCGCCTATTATCTGGCGTCGGCCTTCGGCGAGATATGGCTGCAGCCGATGGGCATGCTCTCCATTCCCGGCATAAAGGCGGAACTGCCCTATGCCCGCGAGCTGATGGACAAGGTGGGCGTGACGCCGGATTTCATGGCGCGCGGCGAGTATAAAAGCCTGTTCGAAAGCTTCGAACTGAAAGGCATGTCGCCGGCGACGCAGGAAGCAACGGTGTCGCTGCTGGGCGATATCGGCGGCACGCTGCTGAACGCCATCGCCGCGGGGCGCGATAAAAAAACCGCCGATATCCGCGCGGCCATCGATATGGGCCTGCTGACCGATATCGAGGCCCAGAAGATGGGATTTGTCGACAAGGTCGGCTATCGCGACGAACTGCTGGAAGGCCTGCGCCAGAAACTGGTCGGCGACAAGGATGCCGAGGACAGGCTGCCGTTCTATCACCTGCCGCTTTACGCCAAGGCGATCCGCAAGCAGGAAGATTCGAAGGTGGCCCAGGCGAAATATCCGCACGTCGCTTTGATCTATGCCGTCGGCGAGATCGCGGCGGGCAGCGCGGAAACGGCGGTCGCCTATGGCGGCGGCAACCGCATCGCGGGCGACGACCTGTCGGCACAGATCCGTGAAGCGGGGCGCGATCCGTTGATCCGCACCATCGTCCTGCGCGTCAACAGCCCTGGCGGGTCTCCCACCGCCTCCGAGACCATCCGCCGCGCCGTCGTCTACGCGCAGGCTCGCGGTAAAAAGGTCTATGTCTCGATGGGCGGGGCCGCCGCGTCAGGAGGATACTGGATTTCAACCTCCGCCGACCGTATCTACGCGTCGCCGCTGACCCTGACGGGATCCATCGGCGTGGCGGGGGGCAAATTCGTCCTGCAGGATTTGTGGAAGAAGATCGGCGTGAACTGGGATTCCGTCACCATCGGCAAGAATTCAGGGCTGCAGTCTTTCAACCAGCCTTATACGGAAGGTGAGCGCGCGCGCATGAATGTCATGTTCGACCGCATCTATCAGGGCTTCGTCGAACGGGTTTCGCAGGGACGCAAAATGACCCTGGCGCAGGCCGACAAGGTGGCGCGCGGAAGGGTATGGAGCGGCAGCCAGGGAAAATCGCTCGGTCTCGTGGACCAGCTTGGCGGGCTTGACGTCGTCCTGTCGGACGTCGCCACAAATCTCGGCCAGCCGGACCGGTTCCATTTGACGGTCGATGTGCTGCCGAAACCCAAGAACCCTTTCCTGAAATTGGCGGAGATGCTCCAGGGGCAGGTGAGCATGGGCCTGGCCCTGAAATCGCAGGCCGCACTAATGGAGCGGTTCGGCCCCGTGCTTGAAAACATGGCGCAGCCCGGCCCGTCCGCCTATGAGGCTCTCCGGCTCGGCACGAAATAGGATCAGGACGCCAGCAGCGCCCGCAGCTTCGGCTCAAGGTCCGGCCAGGCCATGATGATGTGGTCCGTCCCGACATTGTGTTCTAGGATGGCTATGGCCGCGTGCAGGTTGTAAGCGAAAGGCTCGATCGGGCACGGCAGCAACGACCGCGCTGCAAGCGCCGCCAGAACGTCTTTCCGCCTGTCGCCGAAATACCAGATGACGTCGGACGCGTCTGGTTCGCGCGGCAGGGAGTGCGCGGCCTGCAGGATAGGATCCGGGTGCGGCTTGGCCCGCCGGATGTCTTCGCGGAACAGCGTCACACTGAAATAGCGGGCCAGGTCGAACTTGCGCAGAATGTCGTGGCCGTAGCCCTTGCCGAGCCCGTTGCTAATCAGGCCCATCGGTATGTCATGGGCCTGCAGCAGGTCGAGGATGCCGTAAATGCCGGGGCAGGGCTCGACGATTTCCTCCACCGGTCTGCGCCTTATCCGATGGATGGCGCGATGGACCAGCAGTTTCGTCCGCTGCCCATGGCGCTTTCCCACCAGCACAGGGGTATCGATGCGCCGCCGCAAGACCCGTGTTCCCAGCGCTGCCGCCTTGTGCGACCAGTCGTCCAGCGCCTCCAGCATGCCAAGAACCTTGGGATGCAGGTGCCGGACGGTGGTGCCGTCCATATCGAACAAGACGATGGTGGGTTTTTGCAGCGACATCAATGTATTAAAGATTATTTTGTCAGGCTTGCATAGGGGAAGCGTTCAAAGACTTCAGATGCGCCGCAACGGACGAGCGTAGCGCGTCCAGATCGTAGCCGCCTTCCAGCACAGAAACCATGCGGCCACGGGCGTGGCGCTCGGCGATGTTTACCAGTTCCCGCGTGATCCATTCGAAATCCGGCTCTGTCATGGTCAAGCCCGCCAGCGGGTCGTCGCGGTGCGCGTCGAAGCCGGCGGAGACCATGAGGAGGTCGGGCCTGAAAGCGTCGAGGGCGGGCAGGGCGGTGTCGCTGTAAAGGGCGCGGAAGGCGTCGCCGCCGTCCCCCGCGCTTAAAAGCATATTCAGGATCCTGCCGTCGATATTGTCTTTCGGGTGGCCGGTCATGGGGAAAAGCGGGTATTGGTGCGAGGAGATGTAGAGGATGTCCTGCGCCGCGCGGGCCATCGTGTCGGTGCCGTTGCCGTGATGGACGTCGAAATCGACGATGGCGACGCGGCGCAGGCCGCAGGCCTCCTGCGCATGGCGCGCGCCGATGAAGACGTTGTTGAACAGGCAGAATCCCATCGCCTGCGCCGGTTCGGCGTGATGGCCGGGCGGGCGCACGGCGCAGAAGGCGCGGCGGCATTTGCCCGCAGCGACGTCTTCCACCGCCTGGCACACGGCGCCCGCGGCACGCAGGGCAGCGTCCCACGATCCGGGAGAGACGACGGTGTCGTTGTCGAGCGGCATCAGGCCCCGGTCGGGGATCGCTTCCTCGACGGCGCGGATATGGCGTTCCGGATGGGCGCGGGCGATCCATTCGAGGCGGGCCGGTTCGGCGGCGATCTGGGGATAGTCTTTCAACACATCCTGAAGGATGCGCAGGCGGTCGGGCCGCTCCGGATGGCCAGGGCCGGTGTCGTGGGCGAGGAAAGAGTCGTGTGTATAGATGTTCAGCGTGTTCATGGTTTTCACCGCAAAGCTTTAGTATAGTGCTGGAATGTCCGCAGGAACCCATAGCACAATCCGGCATCTGTCCCAACGCCTGCTGCAGCGCTGGGTGCCGAAATGGCATGAGGCGTTCCGCGACCCGGCGGGCGGTTTCCACGAACGGCTGGGGCGCGGGTTCAAACCCCTGCCGCTGCCGCATAAGCGGCTGCTGACCCAGTGCCGGCAGCTTGCGATGTACAGCCACGCGTCCCTGCAGAAAGGCGCGCCGGATTACCGTGAGGACATGCGGCGGCGTTTCGACTGGCTGGCGGACAGGTTCCACGTCACGGCGACCGGCGGCTGGCGGTTCAGCGTGACGGAGGACGGCGCGCCGCTGGACAATAGCTGCGACCTTTACACGCACGGTTTCGTCATCTTCGCGCTGTCGCATTATTACAGGGCGACCAGGAGCGCGCGCGCCGAGGAACTGGCGCTGCGGACGCTGGGCTTCATCGACACGGCGTTTCGCGTCGACGGATTCCCGGGGCTGGCCGAGGCGCTGGGCGAAGACCTGATCGCCCTGCCGAAGATGCGGCGGCATGAATCGCACATGCATCTGCTGGAGGCCTGCCTGTTCGCGTACGAGACATGGCGCGAGCCGCGGTACCTGGCGCTGGCGGATGAAATGACGGCGCTGTTCTTCCGGTTTTTCCTGCCCGAAGGCCGCGCGGCGCTGGCCGAATATTACACGGACGACCTGGCGTCCCCGCATCCGGAACAGGGGCATGTGACGGAGCCGGGGCATTATTACGAGTGGATCTGGCTGCTGAAAAAACACGCGATGCTGGCGGGCGAGCCGGCGCGGCACGACGCGGTGTGCCTGCGCCTGCTGGGCTGGGCCAACGCGCATGGATGGGACGGGCAGCATGGCGGGATTTACGACGAGCTGAATCCCGACGGGTCGGTGCTGACCGAGACCAAGCGGTTGTGGCCGTTCACGGAAGGGCTGAAGGCCAACGCCCTGATGCTCGACCACGCCGAAGACCGGCAGGCGCTGAAAGACCATGTCGCGCGAATGGTGGCGGTGTTCCGGGACAGCTATATGGACGAGCGCGGCTTCTGGGTCGAATGGCTGAACCGCGACCTGTCGCCCGCCACGGATTATATGCCGGGGACCACGCCTTATCATGTGTATTTCGGCATCATGGAGACGCTGGAGGCGCTGGACCGGCGGGGCCGGACGATCTCCATCGCTGCCGGGCCGCGCGCCGCCCTGTACCGGGCGCGGCGGGCGCTGTCGGCAAAGGTCAAGAAGGTGCGAAGCGGGTTGAGGCTGAGCACCCAATAGCGCCATCGCGGTAAGGTCAGGAACCGGATTTTCATGGATGGAACCGCGCTTTTGTTCTATAAAACCGGCATGGACAGGCAACCCCTCACAATCCTCCTGACCGCGCCGCGCGGGTTTTGCGCGGGGGTGGACCGGGCGATCCAGATCGTCGAGCTGGCGCTTAAGAAATTCGGCGCGCCGGTCTATGTGCGGCACGAGATCGTGCATAACAAATACGTGGTCGAGAACCTGAAAGCCCAGGGCGCGGTGTTCGTCGAGGAACTGGGCGAGATCCCGGATGACGGGCGGCCCGTGATCTTCTCCGCCCACGGCGTGCCGAAGAGCGTGCCCCAGGAAGCGCAGAGCCGGGAGATGTTCTTCATCGACGCGACCTGCCCGCTGGTCAGCAAGGTGCACCGCGAGGCGGAACGGCACAATAAAAACGGGCGGCAGATCATCCTGATCGGTCATGCGGGGCATCCCGAGGTGGCGGGCACGATGGGGCAACTGCCCGAGGGCGCGGTCGTGCTGGTGGAGACGGTGGAGGACGTCGAGCGGCTGGACGTCGCGGATGCGGCCAACCTGGCCTGGTGTTCGCAAACCACCCTGTCGGTCGAGGATACGGCGCTGGTCGTCGAGGCCCTGAAATCCCGCTTCCCCGGCATCGAGGGGCCGCACCGGGAAGACATCTGCTACGCCACCACCAACCGCCAGGCGGCGGTGAAGGCGATCGCGCCGCGATCCGACGCGCTGATCGTCATCGGCGCGCCCAATTCATCCAATTCCAACCGGCTGGTCGAGGTGGCGCAGGCCCATGGCTGCCCGCGCGCGCTGCTGGTCCAGCGGGCGGCGGAGATCGACTGGGCCTGGTTCACGGGCGTCCGCACCCTCGGCCTGACGGCGGGCGCGTCGGCCCCGGAAGTGCTGGTCGACGAGGTGATCGAGGCGGCGAAGGCGCATTTCGACGTGACGGTCGAGGAGGTGCGCATCCGCGAGGAAAACGTCGTGTTCAACGTGCCGAAGGTTCTGGCGGCTTAGGTTCTTTTCTCCCCTTCATCGTCATCCCGGCGCATCCGGCCTGAAATGCCGCCACAGCAGGGTTTCGATCCGGCCGCGCGGGGTTTCGGGGAGGCCGTGGCGGCGCCAGAGGGCGAGGGTGACGCGGATGGCGCGGACGAAGCGCCGCTGGCGCCGCAGCAGGCGGCGGAGCGTGCGCATCGGGCGGGCATAGAGACCGTGTTTCAGGGCGTTGCGGGCCGCCCGCGCCTTGCCCGCCGCCGTGCGCGGGCCGGTCGAGCGTTCCCACGGTTTCCAGCGGCGCATCGCGGCGGCATGGGCGGCGCGGCGTTCCGTGCTCCAGCCCGAGGCGCGGGGCGTCTTCAATAGTCCGTTCCCGGTTTTTTTCACCATTTCGTTTTCTGCCTTTCGATTTCCTTGATGGTTTCCACCGTGTCCTTGCATTGCTTCTGCGCGCGCAGGGCCAGATCGAGCCCCGCGCGGTCGCCGAACGTGTCGCCGCCCGCGTCGTTCAGCAGGAGGTCCGTGAACAGCGCGTCGAGCATCTTCGCCTGCGACAGCAGCGCGTCGTCCACGGGCACGGCGACCGTGCTTCGCAACACGCGCCGCACCCGCCGCGCGAGCGTGCCTTTGGCCAGAGGAAGTGCGGGAGAAGGGGAAACGGCCTGTGTTGAGCGCCCAGGCGGAGGCGGTTCGTTCTCACAACTCATGAGGGTATTATAGGAATTTATTCTGATTTGTCAATAGTAAGATTACTTACTTCGCATTCACTCAATTTCTCATCACCAATTTGATAACGTGCTTGATTCGGAATACGACAATCTTCAAAAATTGTGACTTTTGATGAAAAACAATATGCCTGTTTGGTTACCAAGGAACGATAACGGACATTAATTTTAAAATTAAGGTGAGGACTGTTTGTCAAATCGCTTGACCGGAGAAAAGCTTCTGCGAGTTCAGGAAAATTAGTTCCGGTACTAGTTGTTTCGCCTCGTGTTAAAATAACTCCTCCTTCTGAACCTATTTCCTCTTCTGCGCTATCTTCATCAGATATTTTCTTTTGCCCCATATAAACTTCTAAATGAGTTTCTTCGATAGACACAGGAACATCTGAAACGTTCATTGCATATACAATAATTCCGCTTGGAGGCGTTTCACACGATGGTCCCCCTGGCGATGTCAACCATTGATATCGATGAAATTTTACAACGGGATAGGTCATTGCACTAAAAGCATTTCCTGCTTTCGTTAGCATCTCTCCTGTTTCTTTATTCTGACATGCGGAAAGAGAGAGGCCTATAGCAGATATTAAAACTGCTAAAATAGTGCAACAGGTTTGTATTTTTTGATGCAAAAAGAATCTCCTGCTTATTAAATTATTTGATTTTACATCCATTTATTGATGATAGCTATGGTGACAAAAAAATCTGTTTGTAAGAATTACTTCAGGCAGAGGCAGTGCCATCGTCACAAGTCATTGTAAAAAAATATTGACATAATTTATGATTTTTCTTATTTTATTTGCAGAGGAATATATGTATTTAACCTTGGCGTTCAAAACAAATGCAAAAGGCTATGAGTTAGAATTAGCTCATGCCGAAGTTTATGTTCCTCATGATGAAATTGCTTATAAACTCCAAGAAGTTCCATTAGAAGATGCTTGTGAAAAAATGGAGTTCAATCTTGTGACTCCATCGGGATTAGTTCGTAGAGAGGGTGATTTATCGACCGATTTCGCACGCGAAAGCCTTAGCAGCACATCAAACGCATCTTATCGTCATCGTTTGATCTTAGAGGATCCGGAAAGCGAAAGCCCTGTAATATCACTACGGGATTATATAGAATATTTTGCTCATGAACTTTCCAGCGAAACCGACGTTCCGGTAGAGCGGATGCGTATTGATGTAGAAACGCGTCCACTAAACGGTTCTTTTAAAGCTTGCCTAATAAGAGATGCCGACAAATTTATTGAGCGTCCTAAGTTCGGTTAATACCTGCCTCGCCTGAGTGTTTGATTTTCGATTTCATCCTATGTTGAATAGTTTGAATCTTGGAATGGGATCCCCCTGAGGCCGTTTACACGCCTGCCACGGCAGAGCAGCTTGAAGATTTCCTCGCCGCGTATGCGTGCGGCGGGCAGCATTACCCGAACTTCAGGTCTTTCTTCAAAGTCACGCCAGAATACGCGTTATGAATGGCGGCCGGGACGGTGTCGTAATGATGCCATTCGTGGCCGGTGTAAAAGCCGTTCCGGAAGGTCATATCCGCGCGCATAAAGCGTTCTTTTTCGTCCGGCACGGGCCAGTGGTGGATGTAGAAGCGGCACTGGGCGGGCGCGATGGAGGGTTGCGCGGGCAGCAGGCCGGTGGCGGCTTTTTTCAGCGCGTCCGTTAAAGAAAAATTTGCGCCGGCGGCGTTCGCCTGTGCTTCCAGCCGGTGTTTGCGGGCGTCCTCGCTCTGCAGGCGCCCGAGCATCGCGGTGGCGAGCCTGTCGATATGCGCCATGGGGCTGAGGACACTGCGCAGCGCATTGGGGTCGTGCATGAAACAGATATGGATATCGTCCGGCCCGCGATCCACCGTCACCAGCGTATGCAGGCGCATATCGCCCATCCCTCCGGACTGTCCGTACAGATCCTCATGAAGGAACGTCTGCCAGCCCGTTTCAAGGCGCCTGCCGGGGCCGGGTTCGAAGACGGGCGGGCCGTCCGGCCTGCCGACGGGCAGGGCGCGCGTCCTGAAATCAGGCGTCGAGAGGGGGGCGGGATAGGCATAGGCCTGGAGATAGATAAGGTCCATCAGGGCTTCGCCTTGGTCCAGGATAGATTCCTTCGCCACCCAGTCTTTCCCGTTCCAGATATCGACGCTGCCGGGGGGGGGAGGCAGACTTCCTTCACGAACTGGCCGGAGGGCTCCGCGCCGTCGGGAATGGGGTGCGTCAGGACAAAGGCCTGGCCGTCGTAGCAGGGATCCGGTTCGATCCCGCAGCCCGCGATCCTGTCGAGATTAAGACGGCTGACGATATGAGGGCTGAAGAGCCTGCCGTCGATGCTTTCAAGGTCGCGGAAAAACCAGACGCCGCATAGATTGCGGTCCGCGAATGTTTTTTCTCCAGCCAGTTCAGGCCTGGCGCGGGTGAAATAGAAAGGGTCGGCAAGGAATGAGGAGAGCGCGCTCGTCCCCTCAAGCCTGTAGCCGTATGCCATGGGTTCGGCGTCTTTACTTCGCGTCATGGGAGATAAATGACATAATGTTTCGGGTGGTGTCAATTTCGATTGAATAGGGTGACTGTTTCAAGCGTCCCCATCTCCCTTGCCCTCTCCCCCATTAAGAATGGGGGAGAGGAGATGGTCAGGGGTTCGCATGGCTTGATTTTCCACTTTATCCTGTCATGCTGGGCGGCCGAACGTTCATTAACCGGAGACCATCCAGAGTGGCCGTCTATACGCCCATCACGCGGGAGCAGCTTGAAGATTTCCTCGCCGCCTACGATTGCGGCGGGCTTATTTCGTTCGAGGGGATCCAGTCCGGGGTCGAGAACTCGAATTTTCATGTCTTTACCGATGCCGGGCATTTCATCCTGACGATTTTCGAAAAGCGGGTGAAGGAACGGGATCTGCCGTTCTTTTTCGCCTTTACCGGGCATCTGGCGGCGCACGGCCTGTCCTGCCCGAAAACCGTGGCGGGACGGGACGGGGAGGAGGTGCGGCGCCTCGCGGGCAAGCCGGCGGCGCTGATCACCTTCCTGGAGGGGACGCAGACCGCGCCCGCCGACATCACGGAGGGGCATTGCCGCGAGCTGGGCGCGGCGGTGGCGCGGGCGCACCGGGCGGCGGAGGATTTCCGGGGCCGCCGCGCCAACGCTCTGGGCATCGACGGGTGGAAGGAGCTGGCGGAAAAAACGCGCAGCCGCGCCGACACGGTGGAGCCGGGGCTGGCCGCGCTGATCGACCGGGAGCTGGACTATCTTGAGGAACACTGGCCGCCGCATCTGCCGCGCGCGGTGGTCCATGCCGATATTTTCCCCGACAACGTGTTCTTCAGGGACGGCGCGTTTTCCGGCTTCATCGATTTCTATTTCGCCTGCAACGATTATCTGGCCTATGACCTGGCGCTGGTCGTCAACGCGTGGTGTTTCGACGCCGACGGGCCGTGGAACGCGGCGAAGTTCGCAGCGCTGATGGACGGGTACGGGCAGGGGCGCACCCTGACGCCCGAGGAGAAGGAGAGCATGAGCGTGCTGTGCCGGGCGGCGGCGATGCGGATCCTGATGACGCGGCTGCATGACTGGGTGTTTCACAACCCGGCGGATTTCGTGGTGCCGAAAGACCCGAAGGAATATCTCAACAAACTGAAATTCCACCAACATGACCGACTCTTCCCGCATTGAAATCTTCACCGACGGCGCGTGCAGCGGTAACCCCGGCCCCGGCGGCTGGGGGGCGATCCTGCGCTGGAAGGGGCAGGAGAAGGAACTGTATGGCGGCGAAACGCCGACCACCAACAACCGCATGGAGATGATGGCGGCGATCATGGCGCTGGAAAGCCTGAAACGCGCCTGCGCCGTCGATCTGTACACCGACAGCCAGTACCTGCAGCAGGGCGTCAACGAATGGATGGCGGGGTGGAAGCGCAAGGGCTGGCCGGAGCGGATCAAGAACCAGGATCTGTGGAAGCGGCTGGACGGGTTGCTGTCGACCTACGACGTCACCTTCCACTGGGTGCGCGGGCATGCGGGACACCCGGAAAACGAACGGGCGGACGAACTGGCCCGCCGAGGCATTCCGAAAAGGGGCGACAAGGCATGACGGATCCCATCGACCCCGGCGTGCGGATCGGGCATGTTCACCTGAAAGTCGCCGACATCGAGCGCGCGCTCGGGTTTTACTGTGGCGTGCTCGGCTTTCACCTGACGCAGCGCTACGGCGACAGCGCGGCCTTCGTCGCGGCGGGTGGGTATCACCATCATATCGGGCTGAACACCTGGGAAAGCCTGGGCGGTTCGCCGCCGCCCGCGGGGACGACGGGGCTGTACCACCTGGCCATCCTGTATCCGACGCGGGCCCGGCTGGGCGACGCGCTGCGCCGCCTGAGCGCGGCAAACATTCCGCTCGACGGGGCGTCGGACCATGGCGTCAGCGAGGCGCTATACCTGCGCGACCCGGACGGGAACGGGGTGGAGCTGTACCGGGACCGGCCGGAAGGCGAATGGCCGCGAACTGCGGACGGCGCCCTGGCGATGACATCGAAGCGGCTGGACCTCCGGGCGCTGCTGGCCGAGGCGGGCTAGCGCAGGCGCAGGAACGCGCGGCCGAGGGCGAGGCCCGCGAGGCATAGCACTAAAACCGGCGCGGCGTGCCATAGCAGCAGGTGGAACGGGCTGTCGTTCGGTTCGACCAGGCGCATGCACAGATAAGCGAGCGACGCGACGGACAGGGCGGACATGAACCCCGCGCCGCCGGCCCGGACGGGCGCGCCGCCGCGCACCATCAGGAACATGGCGATGCCGGGCGGGACGGCGATCTGAAGAATGCAGCGGGTGCAGTCGAACTGGGCGGGATCGAGGATCTCCGGCGGGAGTGGCGGGGCCGTCCACGCCATGCCCGCCGCAGCTACCGCCGCCCAGCAGGCCAGCAGAACCGGCGGGACATGGCGCATCCACGGATAATGGTACCCGTCCGGGCGGGCCAGGCACAGCGCGGCCAGCGCCGCGGAGACGGAGAGCAGGGACAGCAGAACCAGTTCGGGCAGATAGAAAGGCTGCGCCATTTTGGCGGCGATATCGGGGCGCAGGCCCATATGCCCGGCGACGAACGCGACCCATATCAGCGTCCCGGCCAGCCACAGCGCCATCTGGAGCAGGGGGCGCATCATCGGTTTCCGCGCCCCTTCGCCGGCAAGGGATTCTATCAGCTTTTCGGTGTCCATCAGCCCCTGCCTTCCGTGCGCGCGGCCAGCGCCTTATAGGCCCGGTGCGCGGCGACCTTGACGGCGGACACGCTCATGCCAAGCTCCTTCGCGACGTCCCGCGCCGAATAGCCCTCGACCTTCATCATCGTGATGATCCTTTTCTCCCGGCCGGGCAGGGAGTCCAGCATGTCCGTCAGGTATTCGCGGTTGTCCGCCCCGGCGGTTACATCGGTGTCCATATTTATACCGGCGGCGGCGTCGAGGCCGACGAAGCGGATGCCGGCCGTCTTATAGCGTTCGCGCAGGTAATCGGCCAGGCGGCGGCGGGCGATGGCGTACATCCATATGCCGAACGGCCGGGCGCTGTCATAGGTATGGCCGGAGCGGTGGATGGAGAGGAGGATGGACTGGACCACGTCTTCTACATCGGCGGGGGCGGAAATCCGCCGCGCCACGAACGCGCGCAACGGCGGCGCGATGGCGCGGAACAAGGCCTCATAGGCCCGCCTGTCGCCCGCGCGGGCCCGGGCCATCAGCGTTTCCAGCGGTGGCGTGTCGTCGGTCATCGAAGCCTGTGTCCTGGCGTTCCAGCGCGCACTATATCACTGGAAAGGAAGCGAAACGAGGCTGTAACTTTTCCGCCGGGGACGGCGAATTCATTCATATCCACGCAAGGAGGCCAGACCATGACCGCTAAAATCGAAAAAACAAAAGACGAGTGGAAAGAGGCGCTGACGCCCGCGCAGTATGACGTGCTGCGCAAGGAGGGCACCGAGCGCGCCTTCACCAGCCCACTCAACGGCGAAAAGCGAGAGGGCGTGTTCGCCTGCGCCGGGTGCGGGCAGGATCTGTTCCCGTCGGCCTTCAAGTTCGACAGCGGCACGGGGTGGCCGAGCTTCTTCGAGGCGCTTCCCGGGGCGATCGACACAAAAAGCGACCGGAAATTCTTCATGGAACGCACGGAATACCATTGCAGCCAGTGCGGCGGGCATCAGGGGCACGTGTTCAACGACGGCCCGAAACCCACCGGCCTGCGGTACTGCAACAACGGCGTGGCCCTGACGTTCAAACCGAAGGGGTAGCAGGGCGTCTGTTTTCCCCTTGGCTAGACGATGACCGTGCCGTTGTTGACCAGCGCCTGTTCGTCGGTAAGACCGGTGGCGTTGCCGAGGACCGCGACCTGGACCCAGTTCACGCCGTTGGCGGTGCCGTCCACGTCGATTTTCATCACCGTGTTCGCGCCGACGGTCGTCATCTGCAGGAAATCCGTGATGGCTTGCGTGTTCGGGTCGAAAGCCGGCAAGATGTTTTGAATGTCCAGCCTGTCGCCCTGGGCCAGACTGAAATCCTCGACCATGTCGGAAGTGCCGTCCATGCCAGCGGCGGTGAAGACGAAGGTGTCCGCCGCCGCGCCGCCGGTCAGCGTGTCATTGCCCGCGCCGCCTTCGAGCCGGTCAAGGCCATTGCCGCCGTAGAGCCTGTCGGTCGCCGTGTCGCCGTAGAGGATATCGTCGCCTTCGCCGCCATAGATTTTATCGCTGCTGCCGCCGCCGCGAATGGTGTCGCCGCCCGCGCCGCCATGAATCGAATCCTGGCCGGAGCCGCCATTGATCGTGTCGACGCCGCCGCGCCCGACGATCGTGTCGTTGATGCCGCTGCCGTTCAAAGCGCCACCGCCCGCACCGGCGAACAGCCAGGTCGCCCATGACGGCAAGTTGCCGCGGAAACCGTCGCCGAACAGCAGGGTCTCGACATTGTTCTGCTCGATCCGCAACTCGTTCACGCCCGCGTCCAGCACGACCGAAAACGCGCCGCCCGATTCCGGCCGGAACGACATTTGTTCAGGGAGGAAGGACGAACGCAGGCGTATGATGTCGTCGCCTTCGCCCGTCAGTTCGATGATTTTGTCGAGCCCTGAATCGTAGCGGTAGGTGTCATCGCCGCTGCCGCCGTATTGCGTGTCGTTGGCGGAATCTCCGCGCAGCGTGTCGTTGCCTGCGCCGCCATACATCTTGTCGCTGTTGCCGCCGCCGCTGATATAGTCGTCGCCGCCTTCGCCATAGAGGGAGTCCTTGCCGGTGCCGCCGAAAATGCGGTCGTTCAGGCCCGCGCCGTGTATGGTATCGTCGGTAGTGCGGGCGAAGGCGACTTCGAACACGTCCTCGCGCCCGTTGGTGTCGCCGGAGATCAGGGTCGAGGCCTGGCTGCTGATATACAGCTTCGAGCCATCCGGGGAAAACTGCATCACAAGGCTGCTGGAATCCGCCTGAGCGCCGTAGAGGCTGACGCTCGTCCGCAGGATTTCGCCTGTCGCGAGGTCCTTGACGAACACATCCATGAACCCGTTGAAGTTGGTGTCGCCAGGGACAAGGTTGGAGGAGCCGCTGATGAAAGCGATTTTCGTGCTGTCGGGCGAAAAGACGATTTTGTCGCTGACAAAATTACCAAAATTGCCGGCGGCATCGGACGTCACGACGCTGAGCACGCCGGTATCGAGATTTTTTACGAAAATGTCGGCGCGGCCATTGGTATCTCCGGGCAGGAGGTTCGAGGCGGAACTGAGGAAAGCGACCTTGTGCCCGTCCGGCGAGAATTGCGGTAGGTAACTGAGATCGTTGCCTTCATTGCCACCCGAATCGACGCTGAGCATCGTGACCGCACCGGTGCTCAGATCCTTGATAAAGACATCGTGCCGCGCATTGGTGTCGCCAGCAGCGAAATTCGAGGCGAGACTGTAGAATACGATCTTGCTGCCGTCCGGCGAAAAATCGAAATAGAGGCTGTTGCCGTCGCCTTGGACGCCTGTGCCGGAGGTGCTGACCCGCGTGATCGCGCCGGTCGCGAGCGTCTTGATGAAAATGTCGGTCGCGTTGTTGGTGTCGCCCGCGACCAGGTTGGTGGCGTCGCTCAAAAACGCGATTTTGGTACCGTCCGGCGAAAACACCTGGGCAATGCTGGTCTTGTTGCCTTCGTTGCCCGCCGAGTCCGAACTGACAAGTGTGATCGCGCCCGTCGCAAGGTTTTTGACGAAGATATCGGCGACAGCCGTTCCGTTGGTGTCGTTCGGCACCAGATTGGGCGAAGCGCTGAGGAACGCGACCTTCGTGCCGTCCGGCGTAAACACTACGTCGGGCGTCTGGGTCAGGGTCAACTGGCCGCCGCCTAACGTGGCCTGGTTGCCCGCCGCGTCGGTACTGACACGCGTGGTGACGCCGGTGGCGAGGTCTTTGACGAAGACATCGATCGAGCCGTTGGTGTCGCCCGCGACCAGATTGCTGGCGGCGCTGGTGAACAGGACTTTCGAGCTGTCGGGCGAAAAAGCAGCGAAAAGGTCGGAATTGAAATGCTGGTTGCCTTCATTCCCGGCAGAGTCGGATGTGACCATCGTTACCGCGCCGGTCTGGAGATCCTTGACGAACAGGTCGTACAGATTATTGGTGTCGCCGGGGACGAGGTTTGTCGAATTGCTCCGGAACAAAAGTTTCGTGCCGTCGGGGGACAAGGCCCAACCCGCGTTGACGTTATTGCCCTGTTGGTCCGAAATTGTTGTCGTAATGCGGCGCACGTCGGCAATCTGCATGGTCACGCGGTAATCTCCTGTCTTTATCAATTGAAATATGAAGATACTGTGCCCATTTATGCATGACCGATCAAGACCGAGTCCAATAGTACACCAAAATTTTTTTAGACGCGGCCCCGGCAGCGCATATCATTGGCCGACGGCCGATTTTATTTTTTCCAGAAGGGCTTCCGCGTAATAGGGCTTGGCCAGATAATCGTCCATGCCGGCATCGAGGCAGCGGGCACGGTCTTCTTTCAGGGCGTGGGCCGTGGTTCCAACGACGGGCGTCCGCGCCCTTCCATCCTTCCGTTCAATCTCGCGGATGGCGGCGGTGGCCTGCAGGCCGTCCATTTCCGGCATCTGAACATCCATGAGGATCAGGTCGAAGTTCCCCGACCTGAATTTTTCAATGGCTTCGCGCCCGTTGCGGGCCATCTCGTAGCTGTAGCCGAATTCTGCGAGCAGGGTGGTCGCGACCAGCATATTGGGCTCGTAATCCTCGGCCAGAAGAATATGCAGCTTACCGGCCTTTTCGACGGGATTATCCCCCGAAAGCAGTCTGGCCGGTGCGCCGGACTCATTCTTCAGATCCGGCTGGGAAATTTTCAGGGGAATGGACACGGTGAAGACAGACCCTTGCCCCGCCTGGCTTGAGACCGCAATCGTGCCGCCCATGCGCTCGGCCAGGTTTTTCGCGATCGCAAGCCCGAGGCCGGTGCCGCCGTATTTGCGGCTGATCGATGCGTCCACCTGAGTGAATTTTTCGAACACCTGCTGGATTTTATCGGCAGGAATGCCGATCCCCGTATCGGCAACGGAAATGAGAACGTTTTCAACCGTATGATCCGCCGTTTCTTCGCAAAGGATGGTGACGGTTACGCTGCCAGCCTCCGTAAATTTTATGGCATTGCTGACCAGGTTGAGAAGGATCTGGCGAAAACGGTCGGCATCGCCGAGGAATATCCGTTTCTCAATGCACCGGCACTTGTTCTCGGTCCTGAAGACAAGGCCTTTTTCCTTTGCCTGCAGGGCCATCAGGGCAAACACCTGATCCACCGACGCCCGGACGCTGAACGGCGCGTTGTTGAACTCAAGGGTCTTCGATTCAATCTTCTCGATGTTCAGAAGGTCGTTGATCAGGGTCAGCATGGAATCGGCGCTCGACCGCAGCGTGCCGATATATTTTTCCTGTTTCGGCGTCAGCGGCCTGCTGGCGGCCAGGATTTCGGCCAGGCCCATGACCACGTTCATCGGCGTCCGGATCTCATGGCTCATATTGGCCAGGAATTCGGTTTTCGCGCGGTTGGCGTCGTCGGCCTTGATGCTGGCCTCCATCAGCGCGGCGTTTTTATCCTCCAGCTCCCGGGTGCGCTCCGCCACCTTCTGCTCGACCGCCGCATAGGATTCGGCCAGCTTCCGGTTGGCCTGCAGCAGGTCGGAGGGGCTGGGCAGGGTCAGCGCGCGGGGCAGGATGCGCCAGACGAACAGGGCCGTCGCCGACGACACGATCCCGGTCAGAAGCATCAGCAGACCCTGAATCCCGTAATACGGCTTCCACAGCACGATAATATCGACGACATGCGTCAGGCCGCACAGTGTGATAAACGTGGCGAACAGGATGAACACCCTGTGAAACGGGACGTCGGGCCGCTTCTGGGCGAAATACCACAAAGCCAGGGGAATGCTGAAATAGGACACGGCGATCAGCGCGTCCGCAACCACGTGCAGCCAAACGATTTCAGGAAGCCAGAGGAAGCAAAAGCCGTGAGGCGCCATAAATTTAGCGCTGAAAAACTGTTGTACTCTATCCATTCAGCATCCAGTGGGGTTGCATTTCATGAGATGTCAGAATACCCGTTCCGTAGCACAGAAACCACCAGCATCTTATAGAGGCCTGTATTCATCAAACAGGCTTTTTCAAGGGCGAATATCAATATTAATTTTGCCTGCCGGCGCCGTGTAACCGGGAACCTCACGGAGTTTCCGGTGTTGGAAGCGGGCACACACAAAACAGGAGAACCATCATGAAAATAACAACTCTGGGCCTTGCCGTAGCGGCACTGACGCTGCTGTCCACAACCGCCATGGCCGCGGACACCTCTGTCAGCGCAGGCACAAAATCCCTGAACGCCGGTTCGGTCTCGTCACAAAATACAGGCGGCAGTTTTTCCTCGCTCGATACGGACGGCAATGGAAGCGTCAGCCGTGACGAAATGATTTCCGGCGGGCAGACCGACACGTCGTCCTTCAGCCGCATGGACAGCGATGGAAACGGGACGCTGAGCCAGGCCGAATTAAGCGCCTCTTCCTCAACGGGCGGCACCCTGGGCACGAGTTCTGGTCCGGGAACCTCTTCGGGAACAAGCACATCCTCTTCCACTTCCGGAACCTCCACTGGCACGGAAGGGACGGGCACAGGGATCTCTGGTTCTAGCGGCGTCTCGGGCGGAGCCGGCGGCTCAATGGGCGGAAGCGCGGGGGCGGGCGGCAGCGGAGGCGCTGGCGGCGGTGGCGGCCAGTAAACTCCAGCATTCATGAAAATCGGCGCTTCAAAGCGCCGATTTTTTTATTGGAAGGAAGGGCAGGATTTATGCATCCCTATAGCGAGCGTGCCTTAAATGTGTCGCAGGCGTCGATCCGGCCTGACTCGAAGCCGGTTTTGAACCAGCGCATTCTCTGGGCCGACGTGCCGTGGGTGAAAGAGTCGGGCACGACATAGCCCTGGCCTTCCTCCTGCAGCCGGTCGTCGCCGATGCGGGTCGCGGCGTTCAGGGCGCTTTCGAGGTCGCCCGGCTCCAGCATATTGTATTGAGTCTGCGCATAATGGCCCCACAGCCCGGCAAAACAGTCGGCCTGCAGTTCCATGCGCACGGAGAACGAGTTTTCGCCGGCATCGGGCCGGGCATCCCTGTCCTTCGTGACGCCGAGCAGCGTCTGGACATAGTGGCCGATTTCATGCGCGATGACATAGGCCCGGGCGAAATCGCCGGGCGCGCCGTGATCTTCCGACAGATCGCGGAAAAAGCCCAGATCCAGATAGGCCTGGCGGTCGAGCGGGCAGTAGAACGGCCCCATGGCCGATTGTCCCGTGCCGCACGCGGAGTCGACCACACCGGAAAACAGCACAAGCGTGGGCGCCTGGTAGGCGATGCCTTCGGTTTGCAAAACCTGGCCCCAGACATCTTCGGTGCTGCCCAGGATGGCGGCGACGAAATCCTTCTGTTGTTCGGTTTCCTCGGGGCTCAGGGCGCTGCGCTGCTCCAGAAGCTGCGACGCGCCCTGCGAAATCAGCTGGCTGGGATCGCCGCCCAGCAGCCAGACGGCCAGGGCCAGCACCAGCATGCCGCCCCCGCCCGCGGCGACGGGATGGACGCCGCTTCGGTCCTCGATATTCCGGCTTCGGCGGCCTATCTGCCAGCGCATGGTCATTCTCCCTTGATGGCAATCGTTATATCAACGCCGCCACGCTTGTTAAAGTGCCATTGGCTTATATGACGCGAGCAACCGCAAAAAGGGAACGATTACTTCCCCTATCAGTTAGAAACGCATGAAAAAGCCAAATGACGGAAAAACAGACACGGCGTACGAACTTCCCGTCGACAAGGCGGGCGGGGGAAGCCAGGCACAGGGGGCGGGGAAAAGCGGCACCGGTTTTGGCGCCAGCGGGCAAAACCCCAGCAGCGATCACGTGCCAGGCGGGCATCCTTTGACCAAAACGAAGGATTGACCCGGATTATTTATCAAGACAATAGCCGGACGATACCTATCGATACGCAGATCAACAATTCAAAATCTCATTTTTATCAGGAGCAGTACATGGAAGAATATCAGGTCGGCTGGCTGGCGGCGATCATAGTCGGATGTTTTGCGGGGTGGCTTGCCGAAAAAGTCATGAAATCACGGCAGGGGCTTCTGACGAACATTATCTTAGGCGTTATCGGCGCCATCGTCGGCAATGCCATTTTTGCGGCTCTCGGCATCGTTCTGGGAGGATGGATGGGTTATCTTGTCGCGGGGTTCGTCGGCGCCTGCCTTCTGATCGGCGTCAGCCGGATGTTCGGCAAAAGGAAGCTGTAAATTCTGCTGACGCTATCCAGCCGGATCACTTCCTGAATCAGCCGCTATTTTATTGCCGAAACCGGCAATTATCTTACCGCGACAAAGAGAGTAACGTGGATTTTTTATGCTTTTCTCACCTGCGCTGGGATTTTGTCTATCAAAGGCCCCAGCACCTGTTAAGCCGCTTCGCTCAGTCAGATCGTGTTTTCTATGTCGAGGAGCCGGATTTCGAGTCCGGCCAGGACCGCTACGTCCTCTCGCCGACGAAGGATAAAGTCACCGTCGTAAAGCTGAAGCTTAGCGATGACGCCTCGCTGGGGGATGTCAGCGAGCGGCAAAAGAGGCTGGTGGATTCCCTGATGCGGGACGAGAAGATTTCCGAATATGTCCTTTGGTACTATACGCCGATGGCCCTGCAGATAAGCGATCATCTGAAGCCGCGGCTGACGGTTTTCGATTGCATGGATGAATTGTCGGCCTTCAAGTTCGCCCCGCCCATGCTGGCGACGGAAGATGGCGTCTCAGCCTTGGTGAAATTACCGTCTGCGCGCGATTTCATTACCGACGCTTACGCCCATTATAAGTTTGTGGCCTATACGGCTCCGGTCAAAAATCTGTTCAAGAAAGTCGGGCTTCCCGATGTCCTTGACAACGGGTTTGTCCAGCTGGGAGGCAAAGGTGGGGCGACAGCCTTTATTGAATCGTGCAGGGCGTTGCGCTTCTGGGAACGCGCCGACGCGGCCTAGTCCGGATTTGAACCTTTTCCTGCTCACCCACTCATCTTCGGGACGATGATCAGGATTCTGATCCTTTGGCAAAATATTCCAAGGGCGGTCTGTAATGGATTCATTTTCATGACCGCAAGCTATCCAGCCAAATTCCGGATTAAAAACAATCCATAAATCTTGATCTCTACCAATAAAGCTCAAAATGAGAATTTGATGGCTGTTTAAATGGGAGCATTTTTCCATGCCTTTAAAGCGCAGATAAAGTGTACTCTATGGTGCGGCAAGAATTGATGATAAAGCCCTCGAAATGCGGGCTCAGCGTGTAAGATTATATTATATGAAAAATTCTGATTAAATGGCGGTGTGCGTAGTCATCTGCGAACCGCTCTCCGCAATTTTCCCTCATAATAGGGAAAAATACAGGGTAAAAATTGTTGTAGCTTACAAACTATGACATGATGCTCTTGTAATTTGCATATTTAAACTTTTCTATCTGGCCATGTCCTCATTGCCAGATAGGCAGCGTATAAAGCTTTGATTGCCACTCATTCCGAGTATCTCACAAAAAATATTTGATTGTGATAGCTGTCTTTGTCGTATTCTCATTGCCTGAGACCGATCCGGGCGTCATTGCTGGAAGGGGCTTTGGGAAAACCGGCTATTACAGGTTGCGCTTGGACCGTATAAAGACCGGGGCATCCTGAGTTAATCTTTAATTCAGGGCAAAGATTGATAACAGTTTCGGATCCACCAAGAAAAAGATATCCATCCGGCGCAAGACGCTTGATCAGATTTTGCAGAACTTTTCGCTTTGTGTCCTCATCAAAATAAATCAAAACATTACGGCAAAAAATAATATCGAACGTGCCATATTTATCGGCCCTGTCCAGTAGGTTAAAATTTTCAAATCGTACCATATTGCGAATTTTTTCGACTATTTTCCAGGTCTGCCCATCCTGCTTGAAATATTTCATGACATATTGAATGGGGAGTCCCCGCTGGATTTCGAACTGGCCGAAGACACCGTTATTTGCCTGCGCCAGAGCTGTTTCAGAAATGTCGGTTGCGAGCATTTCAATTCGCCAGTTCTCAGGATTTTGCATCGTTTCATGAATAGTCATAGCGATGGAGTAGGGTTCCTGCCCTGTTGAACAGGCCGCCGACCATATGCGCAATGCCTTCTTGTTATCGCGCAGCTTTAATAGGGCTGGCAGAACATCGCTGCGGAAGCAGCGAAAGGGGCGATCGTCACGAAAGAATAAGGTTTCGTTCGTGGTCATCGCATCAATAACCTCTATGACCAATTTTCGATCAGGCGTCAGGCGCAAGGCCCGGGTCATTTCATCGAGATTGCCGAACATCCATTTACGCAGAACAGGGCTGAGTCTCGATTCAAGCAGGTATATTTTATCCTCGCTCAAGGAAAGACCTGATTTTTCCTGAAGAAATTTTTTATAAAAAATAAAATCATCAGTGTTCATAGTATCATATCCCTTTCACAGCACGTTTGACCCAGCCGCTTATTTCATTTGCAGGCAGAACAGCAGAACATAAACCCGCGGTCGCCACGGCTCCCGGCATGCCCCATACTGTGGACGTCGCCTCGTCCTGCGCAATGACGCATCCGCCATGTTTAACGACATCCGCACATAGTTGGGAACCGTCATTTCCCATCCCTGTCAGCATGATTACAAGGATGCGCTCCCCGTAAATCGGAATAAGGCTGCGCAGCATGGGATTGACGGAAGGCCGGCAATAATTCTCGGGCGCGTCCTCATTTAGCTGTATCAGAACGTTGTCCCCAGATTTATGAAAGGCCATATGATAGCCACCCGGCGCCACATAGGCGTGACCCGGTTTCAACGCATCTCCTTGCGCGCCTTCATGGCAGGGCAATCCGCAGTTCTGCGTGATGTGCTGTGCCAGCATGGCGGTAAAGGATTTCGGCATATGCTGGGTAATAACAACAGGCACGGGCAATCCTGAAAGATCTGCCATCACATCCATGAGCACTTTCGGTCCTCCCGTCGAAGATCCAATGGCAATAATACGGGGGGGCAGTATCATGCTGTTTGCCCGGAGCCTGATTTCAGGCTTTCTGGCAGGACTCGCACCATGCGGTCCCGTAGTTCTCTTCAAACGAAGCGAAAGAGAGCGCACAGATTTTACTAAGTTTTCCTGAAATTCAGAAGCGCTGACGATCGCATCGCCGCCAGGTTTAAGAATGTAATCTGCCGCCCCCAGAGACAAGGCCTTGATGCTGACTTCCGCGCCGCGCTCTGAAAGCGTCGAACATATAAGGATGCGGACGTTCGGCTTTTCCTTTAACAACAAGGGCAAGGCGGTCAAGCCGTCCATAACAGGCATTTCAATGTCCAGAATAATAATATCAGGATCGAGGCGCTTAACGTTTTTGACGGCCTCATCCCCATTGATAGTGGTGCCAACGACTTCGATGTCGTCATGCGCACGCAAAGTACGGGAAATGACAGTGCGGATGACAGCGGAATCATCGACGATCATTACCCGCGATCTTTTGCCGGCGATGTCTGGATAGGGGCATGAGACGTTCATGCCGAAGGTTCCTGAATCAAACCCAACTGGCAAAGTTTGGACTCAAGAATTGTTTTATCAAAAGGCTTCATGATGTATTCATCCGCTCCAGCCGCCATGCCGTTCTGGATGAAATCCATGCCGTTCTCGGTGGTGCAGAAAACCACCTTTGGACGGTCGCCGCCGTCCATCGCCCGCAGGTGCAAAAGGAAATCGATTCCGCTCATGATAGGCATATTCCAGTCCAGAATAATGATGTCCGGCATATTGTTTTCGCAGGCGTCACAGGCGTCTTTCCCGTCCTCCGCCTCGGTACACTGAAATTTAAATTCTTCCATAATGCGCCTTGTGATCTTGCGGATCGTAGGGCTGTCGTCTACAATAAGGCATGAAGCCATGGCTTACCCTCCCTGTCTATTGCTGGCAGTCTGAAGTAGCTGACCCACGTCCAGTATGACGAGGATGTTGTCCTGTAGCTTATGAATTCCTGCTGCAACGCCGCGCCATGATGCGTCAAGAGTTTCTGGAACAGGTTCGAAACTGTCCGAGGATAAAGACAATACATCACCCACAGAATCGATCATTAAGCTAAACAGTTCGCCTTTCTGCTCCACTACGACGCTCATATTCACGTCTTCCGGATTTCGTTCCGGCTGATGAAGGCAGCGGCGAACGTCAATCGCAGTCACGATGCGGCCACGAAGGTTCATGACGCCCGCGATCGCCGGAGATGACAAGGGCGTATGCGTGATCCTTTGCGGGCCGAGCACATCGTTAACCTGGAGTACCGAAACTCCGAACAATTGTTCCGATAGCGTAAAAGTCAACAATTGCTGCGACGAAGAATGACTATTCATGTTGATACCCTCTGCTGATCGGTAGAGTGCAGGCTTTCGCCTGGAAAATATAAATGATCCGCAATTTTATCGTCCGGAGAAGGCGGCTCCGATTCCGTATCCTGAGAAAGGCAAATGATATCCGTGGTTTTTCCCTGGATGATCGCGCTTCCCTCGTCGGTCCCTTCTTTCCTGATCTGGTAATCGCCATGGAACGCCGTGATATCCAGGATGCGGTCTACTAAAAGGCCAGATATGCCGGCTTTTGTGTTGAAGACGATAACCGGGCGTTTACCCTCCGCGGGCAAATGCTCAGAGGGATTTGAAAGATAAATAGGCATCAGTGTGCCGCAATACTGGATAACGCGCTGGCCGCTCGCAAGTTCTATATGAGCCAGATCAACTTCTTCCAGGCGCGCTACATGCCGTAATGGCACGGCTTTAAGGCTATTAGCAGAATTAAAAAGAAGCAGGGGCATTTCATTTTTTGCGGCGACTTCTTTGCTCTCAGTCGAATTTTCATGCTGAACTGCCTTGTTTGATAGATTAGAGGTTTTAAGTATTCCGGACGAATCCAGGATCATTATGACCTGGCCATCACCAAGTATGGTATTGCCTGAAAATACCGCTTGTCCGCTAAGCAGGCTTGAAACTGGCTTAACAACAATTTCTTCGGTATCAAACACACGATCCACAACTATGCCGAAGCGGCTGGACCCGACGTGGACGACGGCGATATAGCGGGCACAGGAGTCGGTCTTTGCAGGAAAACCCAGAAGGCTGCGCAGGCTGATCAAGGGAAGTATCCTGTCCCGAAGGCGAAAAACGGGCGTGTTGTTGATCATTTCAATTCTATTGGCGCTTCCTGGACTTACCATCAGGAGTGGTATTTTAATGATAAAGCTAGTCCCCTGGCCTTCGACCGAATTCATCTCTATCGAGCAGCCGATTTTTTCGATGTTTGAACGCACCACATCCATTCCAACGCCGCGGCCGGATACCGACGTAACTTTTTCTGCGGTCGAAAAGCCCGCGTGAAAGATGAATTGCTGGATCTGTTGCATAGTCATTGAAGCCAGTTCGGCTTCAGTAGCAAGTCCGTTCTGTATAATTTTCTTTTTTATCTTTTCCAGCGGCAAGCCGCGCCCATCATCGGCAATTTCAATGATGATATGCCCGCCTTCATGATAGGAATTCAGCCTGATCCGTCCGGCTTCCGGCTTTCCAGCAGCCAGGCGCTCTTCGGGCTTTTCTATTCCATGGTCGCCGGAGTTGCGGACCATATGCGTCAGTGGATCTTTGATCATTTCAAGAACCTGACGGTCGAGCTCGGTATTCTCGCCAAGCATTTCAAGATCAATTTTTTTGCCCAGTTCGTTTGAAATATCACGTATGATGCGTGGAAGTTTCGACCACGCATTTCCCACCGGCTGCATGCGCGTCTTCATAACCCCTTCCTGAAGATCGGAAACGATATGGTTCAATCGTTGCAATGGGCCCGTAAAATCACTGTCCTTCTGGGCCCGGGCAACCTGCAAGATCTGGTTACGCGTCAGAACCAGTTCGCTTACCAGTGTCATGAGATCTTCCAGCACATCGACACTGACCCGCAGAGACTGATTTGAAATGTTGGTATCGTTTGCAGATGCTGAGACAGCCGTGGATGTATCCACGGCTGTCTCAGTTGCGGAAGTGGATTCTTCACCTCTGCATGCGGCTTCCAGACGTTCTATCAGGTCGCCGTCATCTCCTTCAGGCTCGCATCCGGCGGCCTCAAGGTTGGACAAGATCATTTTGATCCGATCCAACGATTCCAGAATCAGGGTAATGGTCGCTGAGGTGGGATGCAGCTTTCCATCACGGAACAGGCCGAGAAGATCCTCGCTTTTGTGCGCTACAGCGCCAAGCCTGGGTAAATTGAGAAAGCCACTGGTCCCCTTGATTGTGTGCATTACTCGGAAAATTTTCGAAAGTAGTTCCTTGTCATTCGGATTTTGCTCCAGCCTGACAAGCGCATTGTCCAGTTCACCGAGACTTTCACCGGTTTCAGTCAGAAATTCGGGAATAAGATCATCCATGTCAAATACCTTTCGGGCTGTCAAATTCCGCAAGCAGGCGATCAATATCATCCTGCGAAACCGCATTTGCGGGCAAAGCTGGGCCATTCAGTAAAGGAAACTCTTCAGGTGAGGAGCGGCCGGGCTGGCGGTCAGAATCCAGAAGCTGTCCTTCTATGACACCCAGGAAAGCTTTGATTTTTGTATCTATTTGTTTCAGGCAATTGGTTACCTTCTTGATACGCTGACCGGTTATATCCTGGAAAGTGCAAGCTTCAAAAATTCGGACAATATGTTTCTCTATTTGCATGAAAATCTGGGGGTCGCTATCCTTCATTACGTTCAGAATTTCATCACACGAGTCCATGATCGTCACGGTTGCCTGCTCTGTCGTGCCGATTACGGCATCCAGTTCGTCCGTAGCACTTGGTATGTGCGTTTTACTGATGTCATCAGGCTGCGCGGCATGAAGATCATTACGCAGAGCGTCGATAATGCCTTTTAATTCGCTAAGCTCATGTATAAGGGCGTCCTTGGAAAATTCATCAGGTGCCTTAATTTTTACAAGGACTGAGTTGATTATATTAACAACCTGCTCCCGCTGATACGATATCTGTTTCATCAGAAATCTCCCATGACGCTGGCAATTTTTCCTTTAAGCGTTTCTGCGCTGAACGGCTTTACAATGTAATTGTTGACGCCAGCACCCTTGGCAGCGATCACGTTTCCGTCGCATATTTTACGACCTTGAAAGGCTTTCCATTAAGATCCATGATGGGATTATACGACGCCTGTATCCAAACATCTTTCCCTCCCTTTCCGATGCGGCGGTATTCTGCCGCCTGAAATTCGCCCCGGTTGAGAGATTCCCAAAACTGCCTGTACTCGACGCTCAAGCGGTAGGAGGCCTCTACAAACATACTGTGATGTTTGCCTTTTATTTCCTGCAATGAATATCCAAGCGCATTTAAGAAGTTATCATTCGCGTCAGTAATGGTTCCGTCCATGTTGAACTCAATTACCGCCTGTGATTTTTTGATGGCGTTGATCTGGCCAAGATAATCGGCATTCTGCAGCTTCTGGGCACTTACATCAGTTGCATACTTGACAACCTTCATAGGTTTTCCATCGGGACCGATAATCGGATTATAGGATGCCTGTATCCAGACTTCTTTTCCGTTTTTTCCTATGCGCTTATATTCTGCGGCCTGAAACTCTCCGCGATTTAAAGTATCCCAGAACTGGCGATATTCCTGACTGTTCTTTAACTGGCTGTCGATAAATATGCTGTGATGTTTGCCTTGCACTTCTGGAAGGCTATAGCCCATCACACTTAGAAAGTTTTCATTTGCCGTTATGATAATTCCGTCCATACTGAATTCAATCACCGCCTGCGATTTGCTTAGCGCCGAAAGTTCCGCTTCCAATTCGCGAAGTTTCGATGATCTGGAATTACCTAGCAATTTCATAGCTCGCTCCTGTCTATAATCTGATTTCCGCTTAACGGAATGTGTTCATATATCGAGATTACAGGCTGCTCATTACGATGAAATGACGGTGGTGTGACAAATTCGTGCCAAATCTATTATTATGTTTTTACAGAAAAACGGCCAAAATGAGCGGTTTTTGGCAGAAAAATCCAGGCAAATATTAGTCGTTATCGTTCTTTAAACAATTTGTCACATAATTGTGATCAACATGTCATTGTTCTGTGTTCATTTGCATAGATTATGTGATTAAGGGATATTCATGCAGGTCAATCCATTCTTTTCAAGCAAAGGGAAATTAATTATTGCCGGGGGATTGCTCCTGGCAATTATATCATTTGCTGGAATCAACCTTTTTATCAAAGAAGGTAAAACGCTTGCAAAGCTGGAGTATATGAACGACCTGAGAGCTAAGGACGATGATATATGTTCACTGCAAAATCAGAAATCGTACAGTAACGTCATTTGTAACGAACCTGTCACAATTGCCTCATCGTCGCGTCACTCCCGCTTGCTATATTTAAGCAAGGATCAGGTTGACGCGGCAGAGGGAGGCTCTCATGCTTGTGATTACCCAAGATACGGAGAAGATTTTCACACAGGAACTTGAGCTGTGTGCAAATCAAACGGATTCATGGCGGTGCCTGGTTTTCAGGTTTTCACAGCTGGAAGGAAAGCCGCAAGGCTGGTTTTCCAACATGCTGGACAAGGTAAGTTCATGCCTCGGCGATAATGGAGCACGCGCCTTTCTCTTTAGTGACGATGATGTATGCATTCTTTTAAAGCATGCAACCCAAAAGGGCTTCTTAACGCTTTTAAGCCAGTTGACCGTCATATTTTCTATGATGCCCTTTCAGGACAAGGCATCGCTTCACGAGGTGAAGGTGGATATGCCGGTACTCCGCGATCTGAAAAACCGCGAAAATTCCATCAGGAAATCTGAACCCAATACCGGACATATTTTAAAAAGACAGTCCTCAATCGATAAGAGGCATTATGAGGAAATGTCATCCACTCTTGCCGCGCGTCGCGCAAGGCGCAGTGCGCCAGGCATTCTGATTGTGGAAGACGATCCGTTTTCCCTTCGGCTTGTCAGCAAAACCCTAGGGCAGGATTATAGTCTTTTCACGGCTCAGGACGGGCGTTCGGCTATGGAATCCTATCTCCTTAACGCCCCCGATATGATCTTTCTCGATATAGGTCTGCCAGACACAAGCGGACTTGAACTAATCGACCTTATAACAGAGGCCGATCCGCTGGCGTTCATAGTCATGTTGAGCGGCAACGGAAACCGCGACAATGTGGTCAGGGCAATAGAGAAAGGCGCGAAAGGGTTCGTATCCAAGCCCTTCGCCCGTGAAAAGCTATTTTATTACATTGGAAAAAATCCCCTCATCCAAAAGAAGATGGGCGGAGAATAGAGATGGCCATAACATATTTAAATTCTCAGCCTAGCTTTTCAGATGTCGCGTTTTCAATAGAATGCGACCCGGCCAGCTGGCAGGAGTGGTCATGTCTGAATTTATCGTTCGAAGCAGAAGAAATCGACCAAGCGCAGTTGGAAAAATGTGCGGGCTCTTATTTTGGCAGCCTTGATGGACGCCTGTTCATAGTCCAGCACAACCTTTATGTCGTATGCAGAAATATATCCGCTGAAATCCTCAGGGAATTAGGAAGGCAAGCTTTGAGGTTGCGTCTTGACGGCAAGGTCATTTTTAAGAATCTCATAGTTTTCGATCTTGGATTTGAGGCAGACTTATTTTTGAGCAGCCTTTTCTTTAAACAAAAAAGGCGAAAAATTCCTCCTGCTTCCAAGTCGGCACATCGAAGAAGCGAGGTCAAAAAGATATTGCTTGTTGAAGACGATCCTCTTTCCGCCCGGTTATTTTCCCTTGCCGTCGGACGCGGTCATAAACTCATAACGGCAGCATCAGGGGAAAAAGCTTGTGAGTTATACGAAACATGGAATCCCGACATTGTCTTCCTTGACATAGGACTGCCTGACAGCGATGGGTTTTCAGTTTTAAGATGGATTATTCATGAATATCACGACGCGAACATTATCATGTTAAGCGGACACAGCGATATCGATAATATTGCGGCGGCCTTTGATCAGGGGGCACAGGGATTCATAGCCAAACCTTTCAAACCGGAAAAGCTGAAGTATTACATCGAAAAGAACACGCGCAAACAATGTAATTAGAAAGAATAGCCATGGACACATCCCTGATCAACCCTGATCCTATTTTTGCACAGATCGCTTTTTCAATCAGCCGCGATCCAGCCAGTTGGGAAAACTGGTCATGCCTGCAAATTGAAATGGAGATAGATAATTTAATAGAAGATGAAGAATGCATGGCAGCTCTGGAAGGGATCATTAAATCCTGTTTTGCGCAAATAGAGGGAAAAATTTATTTTGTTCGCCAATATGTCCATATCATTTGCAAAGGCTTGGGTTTGGCAGGACTGCAGGATATTGGCAGACAAGTGTGCGACATGCGCTTCGGCGGCCACTCCCTGTTCAGAAATTTTGCCGTTTATGACCTGAGCCGGGATGCGCGGAAGTTCATTGACAGTTTGCATGAAGAAAATTCGCAAAATAAATTCAGCACCGAATATCCGTCAAATCCTGCCTCAAGCCTGCGGTCCGACGCAAAAGTTCTATTGATCGAGGATGATCCCGTAACGCGATGGATGGTTGGCAATGCATTAAAGAACCATTGCATTCTTGCTACGGCAAACTGCGCGAACAAAGCCTTTGCGCAGTATGCAGAAATGAAGCCCGATATAGTATTTTTAGATATCGGCCTGCCCGATAAGGATGGAAAACAGGTTCTGGAGTGGATACTTCATAATGATCCAGGAGCAAATGTCGTCATGTTTAGCGGAGACAGCCGCCTTGAAACAATTTCGGCCTCGTTAGAGCAGGGAGCAAAAGGATTTATTGCAAAGCCGTTTCTTAAAGAAAAATTGTTTCACTACATACGCAGCTGGACATAGATCATGATAAACGGTCTGTTCATATCAACTGTTCCAGCCGATTACATTCCAGGAACCTATAGTCTTTCACTGGTTTTCCTCTCCTATATTGTCGCATCTCTCGGCGCCTTTACGGGGCTAGTGTTAGCTGGATGTATTTCCGGCGTGAAGTCCAGGTCCCTGGCGATCCTTCTGCACGCAGGAGGCTCTTTCGCATTGGGTGGCGGTATCTGGTCGATGCATTTTATCGGAATGCTCGCTTATCGCATGGACATGCCAATGAAGCATGATCCAGGTCTAACACTTCTTTCGATGGCTATCGCTATAGGGGCCGCGGCAGCTGTTATGCAAGTGGTGCGTATGCCGCAATTGCATAAGAAGGATGTCGCCATTGGCGGCATTCTGCTGGGGCTTGCAATCTGCTCTATGCACTATACCGGCATGATTGCCATGAAGATGAATGCGACATTGCATTTTACGCCCTGGCTTTTCTCATTGTCCCTGCTAATTGCGGCAGCCGCCTCATCGACAGCTCTATGGATTGTATACTCCCTTAGTAAAAGAGACTCCGGTTTTGCGGGCATGGATTCAAAAATTCTTGCCTCTTTGATTATCGGCGTAGCCGTTTGCGGCATGCATTATACCGGAATGGCGGCTTCAATATTCGTTCCTGATATGGGAGGCATGCATCACGCTATGACAGAAATTGAGAATGGCGGCGACATGGATTTAAATATAGCCGTCATAACCATTTCTTCCGTAATGGCTATCATATTCGGGCTGGCGCTTGTTTTGGCGATGATAAACCGAGAAAAGATAGTTCAAAAAAATGTTGATGCATTTCCCGTGCGCCTTCTGTCCTTATCGCTCTTCGTAACCGTGGCCTCTGTCTTTTGGGTCGGAGGGTATAGTTATAGCCTTTATCAGACGATAATGCAGGAGCTTTCCAACCATCGCCATGCCGAAGAATTGAACGAGCGTCTGGATAAGATTAACGATGACCTGATCGATAGCGCAAAAAAATATGTATCCACCGGCAAAAAATCATGGCGGGATAATTACGATCTGAACAGCGTTGCGATGTCGCAGGCGATCTCGGAATTAAAAAATGATTATAGTGACGCCAAATACGATTACAGTGCACAGGTCAGTATATTCGATGCAAAACTGACAAAAATGGAACTAAGCTCTTTTGAACTGGCGTCTGCAGGGCGCCGCAATGAAGCTTTGAAAATACTCGACAGCACAGAATACAGGCGAAATACCGATCATTACAGGAAAAGCATCAGTCAATTTTATAAAGATGAGGAACATGAGGCCCAGAAACGCATAGAGGGCATGGCCCATAATATTTATGCAACGCTTTATTTCTCGATCTTGACTATCGTAATCCTTGCTGTTGTCTGGTTTCTGGCTCTTCGCAGCCTCAGACGGTGGCGGCACGAACTGGAAGAAGCGCGGAAAGACCTTACTGTCCGCATCGCAGAGAAGGAGTGCATGGAAGATAAAATGCGTCTCCATATTGATGCCGTTAGTGCGGCCCATGCCCGCGCGATAAAGGCCATCGACGAGGCAGAACGCGCCAACAACGCAAAATCAGAGTTTCTGGCCAATATGAGCCACGAACTTCGGACTCCTATGAACGGTATCATAGGGTTAAATGAGCTACTGCTCGATATGGGTTTAACGAAAGATCAGCAGGAGCTGGCGGAAGCTATTCATACTTCGTCCCGCAACCTTTTAATTTTGCTTAATGATATTCTGGATATATCAAAAATAGAAGGCGGCGAATTGACTTTGGAGAGAATTCCTTTTGACTTGCATAAGGGCATCAATGAAACAATAAGCCTTTTAAAACCGATAGCTTCAAGGAAGCGCGTTATACTGGATAAGATTTTAAATCCCCTGGTGCCCGTTCATATCATGGGTGATCCAACAAGGTTGCAGCAAATTTTGACAAATCTGATCGGGAACGCCATCAAATTTACAGAGGCTGGCTATGTGAGACTGGATGTAAGCAGCACGAGAGCGGGCAATAAATGTACATTGCATATCCGAGTGGAGGATACGGGCATAGGTATCCCAGAGGACAAGCAGGAGATAGTATTTTCCAAATTCACGCAAGCGGATGTATCAACCTCCAGGAAATACGGCGGCACGGGCCTTGGACTTACAATCACAAGGCATCTCGTCACCATAATGGGCGGAACGATAAAATTGGAAAGTGCCAGCGGCAAGGGCACTACATTTTATGTCGATTTGCCCGTTGAGCTTATTAAAGCTGAATCTTCGTCATTAAAAGCGCAAGCGGCGTCCACCGATCCAACTTTCAACACGGATGTTTCGTTACTGGTTGTAGACGATCATCCCGTCAATCTTCTGTTTATGCGCAAGGTTTTGAAAAAACTTGGATTTGAAAGAGTAGACGAGGCACGCAGCGGCGCAGAGGCAATAAAAATAATGCAAAAGGGCACACATTACGACCTAATCCTTATGGATTGCCAGATGCCTGAAATCGATGGTTTCGAAGCGAGCCGCCGTATCAGGGCGGGTGAAGCCAACGGAAATATCGATACGAATATCGTTGCCATCACTGCGGACGCCATGAAGGGCGCGCGTGAAAAATGCCTGGAAGCCGGCATGAACGATTATATCAGCAAGCCGATCGATATGGACAAAATGCGGGCTGTATTAAGCACCTGGCTTCCAGGGGGAGGCGGCTCCATTTCAACGCCCTCCATACATGAAGGGCCGAATGCAGAAATCGTAGTCATAGACTGGGAACGTCTTGATTTTTTCAGCGATGGCGACCCTGCTGAGAGAAGCGCGCTGATAGAATTATTCACTACGTATGCGGAAGAATCCCTCGAAATAATGGACAGCCATTGCGACAATGCCATGGGAGAGGAATGGAAAAAGGCCGCCCATAAGCTTAAGGGTTCGGCTGCCAATCTGGGAGCGGAGCAGCTTTCCGCTCTGTGTGCCTTGGCGGAACATGCCTATCTTGAAAATAAGGAAAAAAAGCGCGAAATGCTTGATGATGTAAGAAAAAGCTATGAAAACGTCAGAGATTTGTTAAATAAATAATTCAGAGTGGTAAAGCTGCGCTTCAGGTTCGTTGACCCGACATAAGCAATGCTGTTGTTTGATTCCGGAAAATGAATATGCGCATATTGCGCCACCAGTCTCTCTCCTGTCCTGCGCAGCTTAGGGAGATCACTCTGCGCGCCAGCAAAGTGGCCTGTCTGAAAGTGTGCAGTATGGCGGTGTGGTCAGTCTAACGCGAACTACTCTCTGCTGCGTTTATTTTTAGCATGGACCACCATAATGAAAGGAATTTTCAAAGCGCTGAAAGTTTGCAGCGAAAGCGCCGCAGTGCTATATGCATGACATAATACATGTGCTCTTAAGGTTCTGAAAGAATTATGAAATTGACGAATTGGGGTAGAGCCATTGGCTTGGTGGCATTAGTTGCTGCGTCGGTCGCAGTCGCGGCTGATTTTGGGGGAAGTTTTAAAACCGGTACAGATAGTTTTCGCTATAAAACGACCGTAGAGGTCGAAACTCCGGACGGGTTGAAGAGCGGGTCATCTGTAAGAGAGGTTAAAGTCAAATTTATCGAGCCGGAGATCCAGGGTGTTTATGAGACACAG
>JBGAPF010000001.1:0-132214 GCA_044221445.1 Alphaproteobacteria bacterium | reverse complement strand
CACAGGCCAGAGTTTCGGGAGAAGCTGTCGTGGTCGATCTTGGCAAGCGCGGCGTCCTGTTCGCCCTGATGGGGACAGACGATTATATGACGGTCTTTAACGCTTTGCCGATTCCGGGGAAAGCTCCTGGAGAGGGCGGTTTGACGCCCGAAGGCTTTAAGTATTATAGCCATTCAAAAGATGCCAAAGCGACCCTGTCCTTTGACCAGTATCCGCGCATGGTGCGGTTTCGTAACATGAACGATCCTAAGAGCATTGAAGCGGTTTATATTCTTGAGAGTTACGAACAACCTCAAGGAGCGGGATCTATCACCAAAACACGAATAAAAGAAAACAATCTTGAAAAAATGTTTGGCAAAGGCGTCTCTGTAAAAGCTGTAACAATTGAAACGACAAATGAACCTATACTATGGGGTATAGAAAAATGGATCCCCTGGTTACCAGGAAGAAAAGATAAGCCCGGTTATCTAGGAAGTACAGATAGCAACTTATTTGATGATCAAACTAAATTGTATCTTAATGGAAGCGAATTTTCTGTAGGGAGATTTTGGTAGTGGATGCAACTTTATTTAAAGCAATCCTGGCGATGGATTCCTATGACCGGGGATATGGCTCCGAGCTTAATATAATTGTAAATTCAATAGGTTCTGCTACGATCTGACTAGAATTCTAAACATTAATAACACAAGCGGCGCGGGGTATAAAAATTGCCGGATTGGAAAGTTTGCGGACTGTTTGTTACTTTGCTATAAGGTGAAGGATATTGCATATATTCTTAAGGTTGTGGGAAATTGTGAAATTAAGGAATTGGGGCCAAGTTCTGGGAATTACAATACTGTGCGTTGCGGGTATAGCGATGGCGGCAGAAAAGCTGCACCAGCCGCCGCCCGGTTATCCGGTTGTGACTCCGGAGGAGCATAAGGCAGCGCTGGAAGAGCAGCAGAGAAATATCGATGCGATGCTGGCGCGGGATACGCTGGTTAAAAAGCCAAAGTGTTATGATCCCATCAAGGCCCGCATTGCGGGTATTCCGTTCGCGTTTCCGCGTGGATGGGGCGTTGAAGTCGTCACCCCTTCCGACGAAACCATTGACTACCTTGATCGCCGCTGTGAAATAAAAGATTTAGGCGCTGTCCAGAGCTACCAATGGATTCATGGGATGCTGGGGAATGCAGCAACGCGGCCTGATTATCAGCCGGAGTATGACCGGAGCCTTCATTTGATCGAAGAGGGCCGTAAGGAAGGCCGGAGCATCATTCTGCCTAACGGCATGGAGCGGATTGTAAAAGGATATCTTTATATTTACATTCTGCCTCAGTCAGCTGCTCCGACCTATGACGGCAAGCCCGTGACATTTAGATGTTCTGGGGGAGACCCTGTAAATGGTGACTTCGCGCCCTCCAATAATTGTCACACAAGTTACATTTTCAAAAAAGATCTTGTTCTGGCTTATCGCTTTTTCAGGAATGACTTTCCTGTAGAGGGACATATCGAAGCCGACCAAAAGCAAAGAGCCTGGGTGGAAAGCCTGATCATTAAGGAGAATAAATAATGCCGTATCAATTCAACGCCGCGCGTGAACTTTGGCATAAACTTTCTTAAACGGAAAATTTGCACGATATATGATAATTATGATACAAAGTGGCATCAATGGTTGTAACGGGGAACAGGCATGAAATTTATCAATAGGAACACAGTTCTGGCGATTGCAGCCGTTGTTGTGGCGACTATATCTGGGGCCATCGCTGCGGATTACGTACCCGGCGTGACTGATAGCCCGTATATACAAAAACCTCAAACAATTTATGGGTTGCCCATCTTGCATCCAGGGGAAACTTATTCATGTGTAAAAAGCATGAAGCCGATAGATTTATCGGTTGTCAGCCCTGATGGTATAAAGACAAATTTTCGAATCCCTTTAGGCTATTTGCATGAGCAAACTAATTTCAAAGGCGGTGAGCAGGAGACTGTATTTGTAGGTGTTTTAAGCGATAGCTTAAAGCCTATTTGTTTATCGAACGAATATGATTTATATCCAAGAAACTCTGTATCAGATAAATTTTTGACTATTTATTTAAGAGGCGCAAACCCAAAGCCTGATAAGGCTGGTGATTTTTTTCACCTTACAAAAGAGGAGTATAAAATTTTTATAAAAAATGATGAGTATGGTAATAAAATTTACTGGCATAGTCTACAAATTGATCCAAAAAATCAAATTTATGAACTTACAGAATTCCCTAAAAATTATTTCAAACGCCCGACATTAGTGAGGTGTGTGCGTATGTTTAATGACAAACGTTTGTCATGTACTGTGATGGAATTAGTGACGCCCAAAATTATGATGGAATACACTTTGTACCGTTCTCAACTGTCTTTGTTACAAAACCTGAATAAACTGGACGAAGATATTTATAAACTTATCCATGGATTTATTGCCGAGGATAATATGCAGAAAGATAAACCATGAGCTTACTTACTGATTTAAATGATGTCCAGGCAAGCTTTGGAATTAGAGATACAAAGTTTGGTATATATGATCGTGGTGAGGTGTATCTACGCATCCATTCTTTGACTAATTCTGCAGCTGCGGTTTTGGAAGGCAACATTTCAACTTTTAGCGGATTTGCGGGGGCATAGCTTATGCAGCTAATTATCTTCTCGCCGACAAATCCATGCATGGGAATGCAGCCTATAGCTATCGTATGGATGTGAATTCAAACATCACCAACGTCTATCAAATGTCACAGTTTGTAGCTCAGGGATATTTAACTGCTGTCTCTGATAGTGTAAAAGCTGGTAAAAGCGGCGCCTTTGGTGTGTTGGTTGGAATAGAAGCAGCAGCTTCAACATGGACACAGCACGGATTTTAAGATCATTTCCCCGCACAAATCTTCAAGAGCCTTTTAGACAATGCGAGGATCAACCCTGTCCTGATCCCGATTGACTATTATCTGAAAACTGGCGTTGACGGCCAGCAGGCGTCGTATGGAGGAATTGCCGCGAGCATCCTGTTCGGCAAGAGCACATCAGATTTCGCTGGCCGGGCCGGATACAAGCTTGTCAATGGGCCGGATGCAGCCAATACCGATTTTTTTGGGTTTCAGCACTATGTATTGAAATACGATCCCACCGCTGGTGGCGGTACGGGCGACCGCAACGGTGACGGCAAGCTGGATTACCGCGACGGGATTGTCGCGATGGAGGATTCAACATCTTTTGATGTGACGAGCGCCACCTGGAAAGCGACGGTTAATACAATGCTGACGGGCGCGGCCCTGCTGCATGGCGAACTCGGCGCCGCTTTTACGCCCTTCAGTCTGGATTGGACAGCTTACCGTAACTGGAACCTGATGAAAGACTTTCGGGCGCAAGCGGTAGAAGGCGGCGAATACGACTTCCTGAAATACGTCTTAACGAAAGGCACGGGAACAGAAAAGGATTTTTGGTATACGACGGAACAACTCCTCGGCGACAGTTACGGTGTCGTACGGAATGTCATGTTCAACTACGACCGTAACGAAACGGGCGGAACGGGCGCAGACTATCTTTATGGCGGCGCGGGCCAAGATCAGCTTCACGGCGGTGCAGGCGATGACACGATTCGCAGCGGATGGAGCGGCGACAGGCTGTATGGCGATGCGGGGGCGGACAAGCTGTATGGCGAGCGGGGCGACGACATTCTAGCCGGAGGCGCTGGCGCGGATATACTGGATGGCGGCCTGGGAGCCGACACGGCGGATTACTCAGGCGATGCGGCGGCGGGCGGTACAGGGAAAATTACAGTAACGCTGGATCAAAGCGGTAATGGTACGGGCGTTGACGGCTGGGGTAATACAGATCAGCTGGTCTCGATCGAAAATGGCATTTTAACGAAATACGATGATACACTGCGCGGAGGCTTCACTGTCGGTGCCGTGCATATGTTCGACGGCGGCGAAGGCATTGATACGGCAAATCTAACGTCTCTTGCCGACTTTCGGGAGCAGACTTCAGCGAAAACGGTAACCGCCTGGGACGGAGAGAGTGGCGGTCGACTTGTTCTAAAAAACTTTGAGACCTTTTTCACCGATTCCCGCTTCACGCTTCTTCCAGACACACTCAAAGCCTATGGCCCTGGCGGGCGCGTGAATGCGCGGGGCGAGTTTCTGGATTACTCGGGATCTAAGACAGGCGGGTATTTAGATGCCGGAAGTTTAAAGGAATTTACATTGACCGAAGCGTGAATTTGCGTGTGAGAGCAACGGCATGATATAAGGCAGACGTGAAACAGAGAGGAAGAATTCCCGTGCGGAACATGTTGGTTTTAATGGCTTTTTTGATTTTCAGCGCTGCGGGCTGGACCGTTTTGGCGCAGGAGAAGCCGCCAGCGGCGCAATCGGATAAAGCCTATTGCGGCAGCACGAAGCTTGTCCGGTTCGGGTTCAAAGACCCAGATCATACACAGTTCCTTATCCCCGAGGCCTATCTGTTTGATCCTTATAATATTTTTCATAAAGTAAAAATCCCTGCAGAATTTATTGTAATAAGAATTGATAGAAAATCTTTTTTGCCAATATGTAATAAACAAACAACAGCAAAAGATTTTATTAAAATTACTCTAAAGCCAAGCAGTTTAAATGGATTTAGTATTTTTTCAAAAAACATGAAAAATCTCTATTTAGATAGAAGCGACGAGAAAGAAATCGATTTTGATTTATACAAAAATAAAAATCAGGAACCATCGATTGGCAAGAGCGATTTTTTTATTCCCAAAAAAGACTTTTCATCAAATCCGATGTTTATGAAGTGCAGCTACTCACAAAAAAGAACAAATCAACGTTCCGGGTGTGAAGTTCATTCTCTTATAAGCGATCATGTTCGCGCAGAATATGGTATTGATGCCAGTGATTTGGCACAAGTTAAGATAATAAATGAAAAAATAAAAAAAATAGTAAGCAGCTTCAAAGTTAACTAAAAAAGAGATAAATCATGACAACGCTCGCCGATTTGAAAGATATCCAAAGCGATCTTACAACGAATAAAGATCCTAAATTTGGAATATACGATCGGGGACAGATGTATCTTCGTGTGCATACTTTGACCAATAGTCCTGCGGCTGTACTAGAGGGAAATATCTCGACCTTTAGCGGAAGCGTTGGCGGGGCGGCTTATCTGGCGAACTATGTTCTCGCAGATAAATCCGAGCATAGCACCGCATCATATACATACAGCATGAATAATTCTGAAGGCACAAATGATATTTATAAAATGTCTCAAAGTGTAGCTCAAGGTTTTATTTCATCTGTAATTACTGACTTTGCAGATACTGCTAATGGACATCAAGGAAATTTAAGTGTTGCTGCAGGTGCAAATGCTGCATTTACCACATGGTCAAATAACCCAAATGAAAATTTTTTAAATAGAGATCTTCATAACCAATTCCCCGGAAACCTTCTTGCGATTTACAACGAAAGGTCTTTTTCAAACATCCCCACACCGCTGGCGATTTTCCAGCCCGGCGGGACGGATGGAAAGCTTGCGTCCATTTCCGGGATGCTGGGAAGCGTTCTGTTCGGCAAGAGTGTAGAGGATTTTCAAGGCCGCAGCGGCTACGCGATCCTGAACGGGCCGGATTCCGGCAACACGGATTTTTACGGCATCCAGAGATACGTCCTGCAGTACGACCCATCCGTTATCGGCGCGACGCCGGCCCATGTCAGGGGCGACCGAAACAACGACGGTAAGCTGGATTATAAAGACGGCGTCGTCGCCATGATCGACAGTTCCAACACGGCGGCTTCCGGCCTAGCCAGCCTGCACGTCATGAACCCGCTCTGGCTCACCAACGTCAATACTTCGCTCAAGGCCGTGGCTCTTTTCACCGGCTCCGTATCCGATCCGTTCGCATTCGACTGGGAGGCTTATCGTTCATGGAGCCTGATGAAGGATTTCCGGGCACAGAATGTCCAAGCCGGAGAATATGATTTCGAAAAATACGCCGCCTCCAAAGGAACGGGTATCGAAAAGGACTTCTGGTACTCGGCGGAAGAGCTGCTGGGGGACGCGGATGGCCTGTTGCGCAATTCTATCTATACTTATAACCGGAGCGAGACAGGTACGGCCGGCGCCGATTACCTCTACGGCGGATCGGGATCGGACATCCTCCGCGGCGGTGCGGGAGATGACACGATCCGAAGCGGCTGGAGCGAAGACTTGCTGTTTGGAAACGATGGCAATGACTCTTTATATGCTGAATCGGGCAAAGATATTCTGGTCGGGGGCAAAGGAACGGATATCCTGAATGGAGGAGCAGGTTCGGACACTGTCGATTATTCCCAAGATGATGCCGCAGGGGGCCATGGCGGCGTAACCGTGATACTCAACAGTATCGGCAATGGAAGCGCGATAGACGGCTGGGGCGATACGGACACCCTGGTGTCGATCGAAAACGCTATCCTGACAAAATACGATGATACGTTGCGCGGAGGTTTCAATACCGGGGCCGTGCAGATGTTCGACGGCGGGGACGGGTTCGACACGGCCTTCAGCGGAAATATTGTGGACCGCCGCGAGGAGACGTCCGCTGATACAGTGACGATATGGAGCGCCGAAGGCGGGCGCGCGGTCCTGAAGAATTTCGAGAGTGTTTATACGGTCTCCCAGACGACGCTTCTGCCCGACACGCTGAAATCCTACGGCCCTGGCGGGCGCGTGAATGCGCAGGGCGAGTTTCTGGATTATTCCGGCTCGAAAACGGGCGGGTCTTTTGATATCGGCGCCTTCGTCGGCTTCACCCAGACCGTTAATATCGGCGGCGTGGTCCAGGCCGTCGGCGCGGCATTCGGGGGACCCTCGCGTCCCAACGGCTTCGAGATCCGCGGGACGAATATGGGCGACACGTTCCACGCCCAGGTGTCTTATGGCTCTAAAATGACGATTCTGACGGGGTCGGGGAACGATTATATCGATAACTTGCCAGCCTCCGCTGCGCCCGGCGTGCCGCACCTGACAATCGTCTATCGCGGGGGCGACGACGTCATCGCGCGCGGCACGTATTTCGAAGTGCTGCGATTTTGGGAAGGGATAAAGTTCGAGGATCTCGGGTTTTCAAAGACGCCGGACGATTCTGATGGCCGTTCGACGGTGACGATCACGGTCAGGGACGTCGGATCGCTGACTATCCACGACATGGTCCTGGCATCCAAGGTGAATTTTTTCCCGACGACGATCCAGCTGGGCAGCGGTGGGTACGTCAAAATGTCCGACAGCGGGCTTGCGTATTTTCCACCCGCTGCGCAACAAAACGTTCAGATCAATGGAACGTGGGGTGATGACCTGATCCGCGGTCACGCCGGTAACGACTCGATCGTGGGGCTAGGCGGCACCGACACGCTCGACGGGAAGGATGGCAACGACCTCCTTATGGGCGGCGGGGGCAACGACACGCTTCTGGGCGGAAACGGGAACGATACGCTGCAGGGCGGGACGGACGACGACATCCTGAACGGCGGGGCGGGCGTCAATATCCTGGACGGTGGTGACGGCAGGGATATGGCGGATTATTCGTGGATGGGCTCCGCCATCACCGTCGACAAGGTCGCGGGCAAGGTCACACATGGCACGGAGACGGACACGCTGGCCTCCGTCGAGGACATCATCGGCACCAAGTTCGGCGACACCATCAGGGGCGGGGCCGACAATGACGGCATTACCTTGAGCGCGGGCAAGGATAAAATCTCGGACACGGGCGGGATTGACACGATCACGCTCAAGGCGGGGCTGACGCTCGAAGGCATGAGCTTCGCCAGCAGCGGAACCGAAGACCTGACCATCATTACAAAGGCCGGCGTCGATGAGACGACCCTGCTGGGGCAGCGCGGCGCGGACGGGGCGAAAAAGATCGAACACCTGGTCTTTGCCGACGGGTTCACGATGGACCTGACGAACTATGCGGCCTGGAAATTCGTCAGCGGCACCGCCAACGGCGACAACAACAACGCGACGGGCGTCAACACGGCCGATATCCTGATCGGCGGGCCGGCGGCGGACACGATCCGCGGCTACGACCTGGGCGACACGATCTTCGGCGGCGGCGGGGCGGACAAGCTGTATGGCGGCACGGGCAACGACCAGCTGCACGGCGGCAGCGGCAACGACACGATCTATGGCGAAGCGGGCGCCGACAAGCTGTTCGGCGGCGCGGGCGACGATATCTTCGTGTTCAAGGCGGGTGAAAGCCTGAATGCCAATCCCGATGTCATCATTGAAAGCGCCGGGCAGGGGTCGGATACGATCAAGCTGACGGGCGGAATCCTGCCCACCGCCGTCACGATGTGGAACGACGCCGCGGGATCGCTGGTCATCAAGTATTCCGCCACCGACCGGATCGTCGTTCAGGGCGGCTTGAGCGCCAGCGGCGAGACTATCGCGGGCGCGCTGGTCGAAAAAATCCTGTTCGACGACGGCACCGTCTGGACTCTTTCTGCCGGGCTGACCCTGACGGACACGGACGAGAACCACCTGCTGTACGGTTCGGCTGCCGCCGACATCATCGACGGGCGGGGCGGCAACGATTTCATCTACGGCAATGGCGGGGCCGACACCCTGACCGGCGGCGCGGGCCAGGACAATATTGCGGGCGGAGCGGGCGACGATGTCTATATCTTCAGGGCAGGCGACAGCCTGGCCGCGACCCCCGACACGGCGTTCGAAAAGCCCGGCGAGGGGATGGATACGATCAAGCTGACCGGCGGCATCCTGCCCGCCAGCGTCACAGCCTGGGCGACGATGGAAGGCACGATCAATATCCAGTATGGAAGCGACCTGATCGCGCTGACGGGTGCATACATTTATAACCCTGGGGAATCGCGTCTGTCCCGCTTTGAACGCATCCTTTTCGACAACGGCTCTGTCATCGACCTGACGACGGTCACGCTGGTTGGGACGGACACGGCAAACCCGCTTTCTGGCTCGGCCAATGCCGACTGGCTGGAAGGGCGCGGCGGCAGCGACCAGCTGAACGGCTATGCCGGGAACGATAGTCTGAACGGCGGCACGGGACAGGACGCGCTGACGGGCGGCACGGGCGACGATACTTACATCTTCAGAACGGGCGACAGCCTGGCCGCCACGCCGGACAGCATCACTGAATACAGCAACGAGGGCAGCGATACGATCAAGCTGACCGGCGGCATCCTTCCGGCGAATGTCCGCATGTGGACCGACCAGAGCACCCTTTACATCCAGTATTCGGCGCAGGATAAAATCACCGTCACCTCTTATTACGACGCTGTTTCAGACGGATTGGTCCCCAATATCGAAAAAATAATGTTCGACAACGGCACGACGTGGAATTTGACTGCCGGGCTGACTTTAAAAATGTCAGAGACGGATAGCTATTCCATGTATGGCTCCGCAGGCAACGACAGCATGACCGGGGCCGCGAATAACAACAATTTGGCCGGCTATGCAGGCAACGACACGCTAACCGGCGGCCAGGGCCAGGATGGCCTTATGGGCGGCACGGGCAACGATACTTACGTGTTCCGCCTTGGCGACAGCGATAAGTTTGCTTCTGACTATGTATATGAAATGCCCGGCGAGGGGACGGACACGATCAAGCTGACTGGAGGCATCTTGCCTGGGGACGTCAGAATGTGGGCCGATCCCGGAGGCCTGTCTATCCAGTATTCCGATAGCGACATGGTCAGGGTTTCAGGAAACTACGATCCCGCCACTGGGGCTTCGGTGGTGCAGACCTATCTGGAACGTGTCGTGTTCGATAACGGCATAGTCTGGGACCTGACCAAGGGACTGCCGCTCACCGATACCGACGAGGCTCATGGCATTACAGGGTCGAACCTGAACGACTCTATAGACGGGCGCGGGGGCAACGACCAGATTTCCGGCTATGCGGGCAACGACATCATCACAGGCGGTACGGAGCAGGACAGCCTGACCGGCGGGACCGGCGACGACACCTATGTCTTCCGCATCGGCGATAGCGCAAGCGCGCCGGACTATATCAACGAATACGATGCCGAGGGGGTCGACACGATCAAGCTGACCAGCGGCATCCTGCCCTCTAATGTGACGCTGACGGCGAATTATGGTGTCATGACCATCCAGTATTCGGCGCTGGATTCTATCGTCGTCCAGTCGGGGTACGACAGTGCGTCGGGCTCGACTGTTCCCTATGTCGAAAAAATCGCGTTCGACAACGGGACGGTCTGGGATTTGCGCACAGGCCTGACGCAGACGGACTCGGACACGGGCAACCAGGTTTACGGGACCGGCCTGATCGACACGATCAATGGCAAGGGCGGCAACGATACGCTTTACGGCTACGGCAACAATGACACACTGGACGGCGGCGCGGGAAGCGACCGTCTGGAAGGTGGGCTTGGAAGCGATCAATACATCTATGGTGCCGGGGCAGGACTCGGGACGGATACGATCTATGACGAGGGCGGGGATTTCGACGTCATCGTCCTGGGTGCAGGATATACGGCTTCCAATGTGACTTTAACGCGTACCGGCACCTATGATCTGGCGATCAAGAGCGGTGCGCAGACCCTTTTTATCGTCGAAGGGCAATTCAATGGGTATAGCTCTGTCGAGCGCCTGAACTTCAACGACGGCACGTTTATCAACCTGATGACTTACAGCCATACCGTCAATGGCACGGCAGGCGACGATTATATCATCGGCACGTCTTATGGCGCCGGCGGCGACCGTCTGAACGGGATGGACGGCAACGATACCATTCTGGCTGGGGCCGGAGACGACGTCGTCACAGGCGGAAATCAAAACGATACGATCTATGGCGACGAAGGAAACGATATCCTGAGCGGCAACGCCGGCGACGACACGATCTATGCAGGCAACGGCAACGACACCGTCGTTTATGACAGCGGCGCTGATACGTTTTCCGATAGCGGCGGCACGGATCTCATCAGCATTACGAATGCAGCCATTACGGCGTCAAATGTCACGCTTCTCAGACCTTCGAGCAATGCCGGAGATCTACAGATCCTCCTGAACGGCAATCTTGCCTTTACGCTTCAGGGGCAGTTCAATTTTGACCAGGGATTTGAAACTCTTAAATTCGCCAACGGCAGCACGATGAACCTGAGTACCGTGCAATACACATCGACCGGCACATCGGGAAGCGACTTGCTTTACGGGATCGGGTACGGCGGCAACCCTAGCGATATCATCAATGCCAACGGTGGCGACGATTATATTTATGGTTTCCAGGGCGATGACAAAATCACAGGCGGGGTCGGCAACGACGTTATCGACGGCGGCGAGGGCAACGACGTCTATTTGTACAACGCGGGCGACGGCGTCGACATGTTGTACGATGCGCTTGGTACCGATGTCATCCAGATCGGCGCGGGATTTGTTAAAGGCGACCTGACTTGGCAGCGGGATGGTGGCTCCAGCAACATGCTGCTGTTCCTGAAAGGAACGCAGATTATGGCGCTGAACGATCAGTTCGGCATGAACCATCAGATCGAAAGCGTCAGATTTTCCGACGGCTCGACGCAAATCCTGGTCGGACTTAAAATCTCCACACTAGGCACGGCAGGGGATGATTCCTATCTTGCCGGAATAACCAATAACGCGTCGCTCGATGACGATATAAAAGGCCTGGGCGGCAACGACTACATTTATGGAGATACAGGAAACGACACGCTTACTGGCGGGACCGGAAACGATATTCTGAATGGCGGTGAAGGCAATGACACTTACGTTTATAATTCCGGCGACGGCTTCGATATTCTCAACGACAGCGCGGGCACAGACACCATCCAGATTGGCACCGGCTATGTCAAGGCGGACCTGACCTGGGCCATGGTCAATGGAGCCGATCTGGCCTTGAACCTGAAGGGCGTGCTGGCCATGACAGTCCAGAACCACTTCACAGACGGCTACGCGGTCGAGACAGTCAAATTCGCGGATAGTTCGACTTTTGCCCTAACTGGCCTGACCATGACCATGAACGGCACAGCGGCGCAGGACTCTCTGGTAGGAACCAATATTACCAAGGACGTCATGAATGGGCTCGGTGGCGATGATTATATCTACGGCTATGGCAACAACGATACCCTGAACGGCGGCGCCGGTCGTGATTCGCTTTATGGCGGCCTGGGTGACGATACCTATATATTCAAAGCCGGAGACAGTCTGATCGCCACTATGGACTATCTGGCTGAGAACATCGGGGAAGGTATGGATACAGTTAAACTGACCGGCGGCATCCTTCCCAGTAGCGTTTACATGTGGGCGGACGGCAGCATGCTGCATATCCGTTACTCAGCGAATGATGAAATAACGGTTCAAGGCGCTTACGATGCTACCGGCATTGTCCCGACTATAGAGAAGGTCACGTTTGATAACGGGACAGTCTGGGATCTGAGGAATGGCCTTAATATGACCGATACGGGCGACAGCCATACGATGCTGGGGTCTGGCCAAGCGGATACGCTCGATGGGGCGGCAGGCACGGATTATCTTTATGGCTATGGCGGCAACGATACCCTTAAGGGCGGACTGGATGCCGATAACATCTACGGAGACGACGGCAACGATATCTTATATGGCGGAGCCGGGGCTGATACTCTGACAGGCGGCGCGGGGATTGACAGGTTCATGTTCGATCCTTCGACATCATCCATTGATACCATCAATGACTTCAATAAAACTGAAGACATCCTGGACCTGTCAAACCTGCTGACTAACTACGACCCCTTAACAAAAGTTTTGACTGATTTTGTTCAGATAACTGACGGTTGGATGAGCAGCATCATCAAGGTCGATCTCGACGGAACCGGCTCGGCCAGCACCTGGGTTCAGGTGGCGACACTAACCGGCATTACCGGTCTAACGGATGAACAAGCTCTTGTTACGAGCGGGAATCTTATTGTTTAGGTTTTTCCTATAAAGTAAATTTATATTGTTTATCAGGTAGTTAAATTGCGTGGCGGAGCAAGTCTTCATATGATAACCGCTCTCCGAGCCAATATGTTATCAAAAAAATGAACTATGGGTATTTATGCAAGCTGTTTTTAAACATAAAAAATTTTAGTTCCTTAAAGATCAAACCACAAGATTTCCTGAGTCGATCAGCAAGGCTTCATCCGTCAACCCGGTTGTGCCGGTCAATGTAGCGATTTTTTGCCAGCCATAGGCTGTGCCCACGCCATCAAGATCGACACTTAATATGGTATTGGCCCCGCTTGTCGCCATTTGTATATAGTCTCCGACAACCTGCGAGACGGGATCAAAAGAACCGAGGACACCTGAGATGTCAATTTTATCGCCTTGGGATGTGTTAAAATCGGAAATTGTTACCGGCGAGGAAAATGCGGTTTCTGATTTGAACACGAATGTGTCGGCGCCGAGGCCGCCCGTGAATGTATCCGCGCCACCGTTTCCGTAGAGAACGTCGTTACCGGCTCCGCCGTTCAATGTATTGGCTGTAGAGGCGCCCTTCAGCGTGTCGTTGTAGGCAGAGCCTGTCAGGTTTTCAATATTGAGAAGCGTATCGCGCGTATAATAATTTTCTGTCACGATGCCCGTGGACAAATCAGCATTAACGGACGCTGACGCTTGCGCATAGCTGACAGTGTCCCTTCCTGCACCGCCATCGATCCTGTTCACCGCGCTGCTGGAGACGACCGTATCGTTAAAGGCTGTGCCGGTAATGTTTTCGATACTGTAAAGAGTATCGCTGCCGTCTCCGATCGCTGTCCCCGAGAACAGGTTGACATTGACTGCCGCGCCGGAGGCAGCATAGCCCACCGTATCGCTGCCCAAGCCTCCATCGAAAATATTGGCTGCACTGCTGCCGACAAAAGTATCTCCATACGCAGAGCCAGTGATATTTTCCATCCCTGAAAAAGTATCGGAACCTTCACCTGAAGCAGTTCCCATCCTGAGGTCAACAGAAACGGCGGTTGCAGCATTCATATAAACAAGCGTATCAATGCCGCTGCCCCCGGACATCGTATCGTTGCCGGCGCCGCCTTCGAAAGAATTGTTTCCTGTATCGCCGGTCAAGGTGTCATTGAATCCGGATCCTAAAAGATTTTCAAAACCGGAAACCGTGTCAGTGCCTGCATTGACCGTATTTTGCGCAGTGGTTACAGCCAGACTGACGATCACGCCCGCGGAGGCATGTTCATAGCTCAGCGTGTCTATCCCAGCGCCGGCGGACATGATGTCGTTACCTGCGCCGCCTTCGATCCGGTTGTTTGAGGCGTTGCCGGTCAGAGTGTCGTTGAAGGCAGACCCCCTCAGGTTTTCAAAATCATAAAGGGTGTCTGTGCTAACCCCCGTATTTTGTGCATTAGTCGTGGCCAGGGTCACTTGGACCTTAGTGGCCGCATGTTCGTAAGAAAGGGTATCGATCCCGCCCTGGCCATAAAGGAAGTTTGTCCCTTTGCCGCCTTCGATAATGTTGTTGCTGTCGTTCCCGTATATTGAATCGTTGAAAGCCGTGCCGATGACATTTTGTATGTTCAAGATCGTGTCTGTGCCGGCACCTAGCGTGTTTTGCTTTGTCAGATACAGGTCGATATCCACGCCTGCGGCCGCGGCGGCATAGGTGATGGTGTTGTTGCCGCCGCCGCCATCGATCGTATTGGCGTTCGCGTCACCAGCCAGAATATCGTTGAAAGCCGAGCCGACGATATTTTCAAAGCCGGACAGGGTATCGGTTCCCGATCCGCCGGTGTTTTGCGCCGTCGTCAAGGCAAGGCTGACCGTGACTCCAGCCGTATCGGTTGCGTACGATACTGTGTCGATGCCCAGTCCTCCTGTCAGGATATCGTTCCCACCTGCGCCCTGTATGGTGTCGTTCCCTCCGGCTCCGTCGATTTTATCGTTACCGGCCGAACCGATCAGGGTGTGAGAATCGTCGGTGTCGATCATGGTCAAGGCGCTCTGCAGGTTCCAGACCGTCCCATTGTCGAACGTGATCTTTTCTACGTTCCATCCTATGTTGATTTGGTTTCCAGAAAAGACTGTGTGAAACCCTGTGGTGTCGGCCCACATTTTGACATCGGAAGGCAACAGGCCGCCTGTCAGTTTGACGGTATCGGTCCCCTGGTTTGCAGCTTCTGTAATGATGTCTGGAGAGGAGATCAGGCTGTCGCCTGCTTTAAAGATATAAAGGTCGTCCCCGGTTCCTCCGGTCAGGGTATCTTTGCCGATGCCTCCATTCAGCGTGTCGTTTCCATCATAGCCAAACAGACTGTCGTTTCCGCCATTCCCGGAGATCGTGTCGGCCTGTGCCGTCCCATAGATCTGATGATTGTCGCTGCTGTCAGACAGTACCAGACCGCTCTGCAAGTTCCAGACTGTCCCATTATCAAAGACGATCTTTTCGACATTGATCGAAGTCGGGCCGTTCAGCACCTTGTTCATAGAAACAAGAATTTCATCAGACGCCGAATAGCGCACATGCAAATAGGAAAGATCCGTCCACATCAGAACATTGGCGGGCAGGATGCCGCCGGTCAGCTTGATGGTGTCGACGCCTTCGCCCGTGTATTCAAGGATGGAATCCGGTGTGGAGAGGGAGGAGTCGCCGGTCTTGAAGACGTAAGTGTCGTCGCCCAGCCCGCCGGCCAGATAATCCGTGCCGGTCCCGCCCGTCAGCGTATCATTACCCAAGACGCCATAAAGAGAATCGTTGCCGCCTCTGCCATCGATAACATCATTCTGGAACGAGCCGGAAATACCATGAGCGTCATTCGTGTCGTTCATGTTCAGACCGTTGCGCAGGTCCCAGACCGTTCCATTGTCGAACGTGATTTTCTCGATATAGCTGCTGATGAGGGATGCCGATGTCGCAGGGTCATAACTTGACGAGATGGTAATCAGGTCATTGGCGGAATAACGGATGTTCAGGTTATAGCTATCCGTCCACATGAACACATCAGACGGCAGAATGCCGCCTGTCAGTTTGATGGTATCGAAGCCTTCGCCCATATATTCAAGCACGACGTCCGGCGCAGGGGAGGAGGAATCGCCTGACTTAAAGACATAAGTATCGTCGCCAATACCACCGACCAGGTAATCCGTACCGGTTCCGCCCGCCAGCGTGTCATTACCTGCAACGGCATAAATAGAGTCATTGCCGCCCTTGCCGTCGATCGCATCATCTTGCAGAGAACCGAAAATGCCGTGGGCATCGTCCGTGTCGTTCATGGTCAGGCCGTTGCGCAGGTCCCAGACCGTCCCGTTATCAAACGCGATTTTTTCGATATAGTTGCCGATCAGGGAGGCCGACGTCGCAGGATCATAGCTTGACGAAATCGTGATCAGGTCGTTGGCGGAATAACGGATATTCAGATTATAGGAATCCGTCCACATCAGGACATTGGCGGGCAGGATGCCGCCGGTCAGTTTGATGGTGTCGACGCCTTCGCCTATGTATTCAATGACTGCGTCCGGCGTAGTAAAAGAGGAGTCGCCGGTCTTGAAGATGTAAGTATCGTCGCCCAGTCCACCGACCATGTAATCTGCGTCGGTCCCGCCTGTCAGCGTGTCATTGCCTGCGTAGCTATAGATGTAGTCGTTGCCCGCCAGGCCGTTGATCTTGTCGTTGCTGATATTGAACCCGGACAGGGAATTATCGTCAGATGTCCCATTAATAGTCAACGTCATGCCCGTCAGGGAATAGGTCGATGAGTCGGAAAACCTGATCCTTTCGATGGCATGGCCATCTCCAAAATGATCCTGTATGGTCAGGACCTTGACGCCTTTCAGGCTCAAAGCCAGGTCGCTTGTCTCACCCACACGCGCCCAGCTGACATCCGCAGCGACATAGCCTGACCCAAGCTGGATCGTATCGGAGTCGCCGAAATCCGTAATGATATCGACGCCGTCTCCCGAATTGTAGTAGTAGGTATCGTTACCGTTGCCGCCATTAAGGGTGTCGTCACCATTCCCGCCCGTCAGACTGTCATTTCCTTCGGATCCATAAATATAATCATTTCCTGCATCGCCGATCAGAATGTTATTCGCAGAAACATTGGCTGCAGGCGTATACAGATAGTCGTCGCCTGCCGTACCCTTGGTCGTTATCTGCAGGCCGACGAGAGACTGGATCGAACCGTCAGAAAATTTTACGCTTTCGATCTGGTGGTCCTGGCTGAACTGGTCATTGAGGGTCATCGCCAAGACGCCTTTCAGGAACAGCTGCATGTTGCCGGTCGTTCCCTCGCGTTGCCAGGTGAGGTCGGATTTCACAAAGCCCGCGCCGATCTGGATCAGGTCCGTTCCCGCGAAGTCCGTAATCGTGTCCTGGCCGTCGCCCGCATTATAAAAATAAGTGTCGTTTCCTTTGCCGCCGTCAATGGTGTCGTTCCCGGCTCCGCCTGTGATGGAATCATTGCCCTGATAGCCATAGACGTAATCATTTCCGGCATTGCCTTTGATGATGTCGTTGGGATTGCCGCCGAACCCGATGCCATAGAGGTAATCGTCACCAGACGTGCCGTTGGACGTGTACTGGACGGTCGAAAGGCTAAACGTCGAGCCGTTGGCGAATTTGATCGTTTCAAATCCCTGGTCCTGGTAAAACTGGCCTTGGAGGGTCAGGGCAGGGGCACCGTTGAAAAGGATGGAGAGATCCGCCATGTTTCCGGCTGACCGCACCAGGGTCATGGCGGCGGCTGTAAACGACGCATTGCTGATAGTGATGACGTCGGTTCCGCCTCCATCCAATATAGTGTCAAGGCCGCTGTCGTATATAACCGTATCGTTGCCGGTTCCCGTGTAGATGTAGTCGTCCCCGGCATTGCCAGCGATCGTGTCGTTACCGTCATCGCCGTAAATGTAGTCGTTGCCGTTTCCGCCTGTGACGATATCGTCGCCGCTGCCCGCGTAAATATAGTCGTTGCCGTCCAGGCCGTTTATTTTGTCCGCGCCCGCGCCATAGGACGTGCCATAGAGGCTGTCGTCTCCTGCCGTCCCGTTCAGCGTATGGCTGTACAAAGAAAGATTCAGCGTGCTTCCGTCGCCATATTTGATGGTTTCCATGGCGCCGGAGCCGTTGAACTGGTTTTCGATCAGGAACAACTGCTGGCTGCCGGATTTGATGGCCAGATCATAGGTACCGACACGAACAAAAGATATGTTTGCGGAGGTATAACCCGTTCCCAATACGACCATATCGGCCGAACCGCTGTCGTCCCGGATGATGTCGCTGCCCTGGCCGCCGCCTGCGGAATAGACATACTGGTCGTTGCCGTAGCCGCCATTGAGGATGTCATTCCCGGCGCCGCCATTCAGGACATCGTCGTTGCCGTCGCCAAAGATTACATCGTCGCCGCCGTTGCCGTTGATGATGTCTTTCAGCATCGTGCCGCGGATTTCGTTGCCGCTGGCAGAATCCGATGTCGTGATCGGGTTGCGTAAATCCCAGACCGTGCCGTTATCGAAGACGATTTTTTCAATGCCTGGCGTCATGGACATGGAGTTGTAGTCCGTTTCGCTTTGCACGATGATTTCGTCATTGGCGGAATACTGGATGTGGAAACCATAATAATCGGTCACCAGCCGGACATTCGCCGGAAGGATGCCGCCGGTCAGTTTGATGGTATCGATCCCTTCGCCAGCGGTTTCAATGATATTATCGGAAGCACCTAGCAAGCTGTCGCCTGTCCTGAAAACATAGGTGTCGTCGCCGGTCCCGCCGATCAGATAATCACGGCCCTGGCCGCCGGTTATGACGTCGTTGCCGCCATAGGCGCTGACGCTGTCGTCGCCGTCGCGCGCATCGATCGTGTCTTTCAGGTCCGTGCCGGTCAGCGAATGGTTGCCGTCCTGGTCCGTAAGGGTAAGTCCGCTGCGGAAATCCCAGACCGTGCCGTTGTCGAAGGCGATGCGGGGAATGTTATCGGCCTTAATGGCGAGAGTCGCCGGATCGTTCTGCAACTGCACCTGTATGACTTCGCCGTTCTGCAAACCGATGTTCAGCCTGCCGTAATAATAGGAATTGTCCGTCCAGACTTTGACGCTGGCAGGGTCGACGCCCGCCAGAAGGACGGTATCTCCCGCCTGCGCCGTCTGGGACAGGACGAAATAGGGATTGCCGTAGGCCGTTATGTCTCCCGGCCTGAAAACGTAGATGTCATGGCCCAGGCTTTCCGTGACGAAATCCTGAGGGGCTGTGCCGATGTTGAAATGGACCCTGTACTGGCCCGGCGCGTCCCCGCCGGTGAAAGCATCCGTTGCAAGATTGTATACGGGGGCATGGTACAGGTTTTTCAACCCGGCCTGCATCAGCAATTGCCCGGCCAAACCGCCCAGGGCTGCGTTCCAAGCGGCCTCATATTGCTGGATGCCGAAGGGGTTCGGCGGCGCCTGCGGGTTGACGGCAATATCGCCGGTGAACTTCTCCAGGAAACCGTATTTTTGCGCGTCGTAAATGCCGCCACGGCTGGCGGGATCGACGTTCTGGACACCCGCCCAGCGGAACAAGATGTCGGTCATCTTGTCCTGAAGATGAAAGGCGGGGTCCAGAAGCTGTTTCAGCGACTGGCCCGCCACGGCCTGCACCAGCGACAATAGCGCGGGATCAAGGCTCATCGCCACACGTAAATCCGGAAGGTTGCCGAAGCCGTGAAGGTCGGGCAGGGAGGCCGTCGCCGGGTTCAGGGTATAGTTCAGGGCGTATTTCGTATCGAAATTGTTCACGTTGAACCAGGCATCCACCACCTGGCGCATCGCGCCGTTGACGATGAACGTGCTGTCCTGGCGGATGACGGTTTCGCCCTTCGCGTCGAACGTTTCCCTGTAGTTCAGGTTGATGCTGGTAATGCCCGCCGCCGTCAGGGATTTCAGTTCTCCTGCCTGGCTGATCCCGTCGGTGTTTGTGTCGGTCCAGACTTTCAAGCTGGAGAACTGCGCGTCCGCCGCCGTGATCCGGTTGTCGTGGTTGGTATCGAAGACTTTCAGGGTCGTGAAACCGTTGAGGATCCCGTTCACAGGCTGGTCGCCGAACAGTTCGCTGTTGTTGTCGATCGTCCCGTTGCCGTTGCGGTCGATCGCCAGGAACCCGTCCTGCGGCCCGATCCAGCCCACCCGTTCGCGGAACCCGTCGTCGTCGATGTCCCAATATACGGAACCGGAGCCGTGCGCCGCGGTATAGACGATCCCCGGCGTCCCCAGGTCGAGCACCAGCGGATCGCCGCCCCCACGCCCGCCGGTCGCATGCTGGCCGTTGTTGAAAGGGCCCATGATATCGGGCGCCACAGGCGGTTCTTCCGGATCTTTCGCCTTGAATTCGGGAAGAGGGGTCTGTTTCCCCGAGGGGTCGATCACGTTTTCGATGCCAGCCGCGATAAAATAGGTCGGCCCGGACTGGCCGTTTTGCGGCACCAGCAGCGAGGCGCCGTTGACGGCGTTGATCCGCTCATACGTGTCCGGCGTCACGCCCGCGGGGACGCCGATGGCATCGGTTCCGAAATCGCCGTTGTTTTCGATGATCTTGGGCAGGGCAGTGGTCCAGTTGACGTAGTAGAGGTCGTTCCCCAGCCCGCCCGCAAACGTCATGTCACCATAGCCGCCGGCATAGACGAATTTATCGGCACCCAGGGTGCCTTGTATGATTTCGACTGCGCTGAGCGAGTCTATGGCCGTTCCCGTAACGGCAGTGCCGGTCCATCCCTGCACGAATCCAGCACCGCCTGTCATGGTCGCAAAAATGCCGTTGGCGCCCAGTGTGGAGTAGTCGGCTATGTCGACGCCTATGCCGCCGTCAAGCGTGTCGCCATCGAGATGTGTGGCGTTGAGAGCGATCGCCTGGAGCCTGTCGTTGCCCTGGCCGCCCTGAAGCGTGTCCTTGTCCTCGCCGCCGATCAGGATATCGTCGCCCGACCCGCCATCGAGCAAATCATCCCCCCGGCCGCCGAACAGGTAATCGGTGCCGTCGCCGCCATACAGGGAATCGTTGCCCGTGCTCCTGGGGCCGTTATAGACAGCGAAATTGCCGTCGTCACCGAACAGGAAATCGTTTCCGGCATTGCCTTTCAGCGTGTCGTTGCCGTTACCGCCATAAATCCAGTCTTCGCCGCTTCCGCCTGTCAGGGTTTCGTTGCCGCCTGCGCCGACTAGGAGGTTTCGGTCCGTGCCGCCTCCATAGTCTGCAGTCTGGCCTTCCGGGGCAAAGTGGATATGGTTTACCTGAAACTTCTGGTTTGTATCGCTGGCTGATGTTATGCCGACGTTAACAATTAGCTGGTCGCTTTCCTTGGCAATGACATAGCTTTTCGTGCCATCTGAAAGATACAGGCTGTCATTAGCTTCACCATTAAAAGTAAGGAAATTCGCCAGGCTCTGGTTGCCGACGGCCGCCAGTTTGTCTGCCATCGAGCCGTCGTAGATTGTGTAAGTGTCAGATCTAATAAAGCTATCGTATCGAGACAAAGTAAAATGAGTGTCTATAGGCGAAACCTTGGACTGATACTCACCGATAAGTCCTTTGATCGCTTCTCGAATGTCAAAATCATTTGATACTTTTTCACTGAAAATCGCGCTGCCGACCACAGAGTTGTGGCTGTCAAGCAGGTCTATGTAAGTATGGCCTGAAATTTTGTCTACGGTCGGTCCAACAAATTTATTGTAAAGGTAATTTAGAGTGCCAACTGTTGCTATGCTCATAACAAAGATAGCTTCTTCCGGCAAGGCGACACCAGCGGCACCCAATGCCGCAACTATAACTATACTTTCAATTATTTTCGTTGCTACAGATGTTAAAACTCCTCCTGCAAGATCAATAGTAATGTTTCCTATATTAGCTTTATGTGTGTCCGCGTTAAATACAATATCGACAGTCTGTGTTACTGCTTCAGTTCCAAGCCCTGCTCTTAAGACAATAGAAAAAGCTTTTGTCGAAATTTTGGTGGGATTTTCCAACGCAGCCTCTAAAGCCCTTTCGCTCATAGAGGTTATAGCCGCAATTAAACTTGTGTCCGTTGAGGGATTTTCTTTTAAGACATATGAAACACTCATATTTTATTTCCTTCTATAGATGAAATCCTAGTCTTATCGAAGCAAAATTGCATAAATAAATCTTCATAATACGGAGCTGTTTTTTTACTTTTCTTATCTATATACAATATTATTTTATCTCCAGTTTTAATATTATGATCTTTAAGAAAAGTTGGAGAGGTTAATGTCAAAAAATCTTTGTTATTATTTCCATTTTCGTCATTGTATGAATAGTGAATATATAGCTCTCTTGGGGCCCTAATAGTAACAAATTTATATTTTGCATAATCAATTGTTCCGGAAATTTTATGTCCAAATGTATATGGAATAAAAAGCTTTTCAAATCTATCTTTGCTATGAAAATAAATCGTAATAAAAAGAGATATAACAAGCATAAGTGAGGCTAATAATTGATTATATACAATTAAAAAAAGTAAAATTATTAAACCAACAATTATTGGAATAAATATAGGTACATAAACAGAATAAACTGCCTTTCTATTTAAATTTCCTTCTTTTTCAAGCACGGAGATTTTTTCAATCTGATCTTCATCCAGAAATATTTTTGGCAAAAACATCATTTATTCTCCGTGCATAAATCGGTCGCAGATATAAACAATTTGCATATGCCGTGTTGGAAGCAGGCGTTCTTTTTGACGTTTTTTTCATACCATTTTTTATGGTCGTCGCATGTATACACCAGATCCGGGACTGTGGGCCGTACACCTTTGCCGGCAGGGATAATACCTTGCTTGACTGAATGAGGGCTACATGACAATTCATCCAGTGTGATGTCCGACAGACTTCTGTCTTTCTCCCTTTTCCCCGAATAATGGAAGTACAGTTCGACGTACTTCCCCTTGTTCTTTTGGGATTTCAATGGGTAGAGATAGGTATAATAGAACTTGTCCCTGCGTTCCTTTCCCGTGAAATGCCATTCATAAGGAAGACGCGCCTGTTCAAGTTCAGGGTCACGAGACTCCAGGGCCCTTTCAAGGTAACGGGGTGGGCTTTGCAATTCAGGAGTCTCCATCAGGCGGTCCAGCATTGCGGCGCCTTGAACACCAAAAAATATCTTGGCCTCGTGGTCGGAAACCATCACATAGCGCGAAGGATGGAATGGAGAATATTTTCCCTTGAGGTATTCAAGTTCCTCGCGCATTTCCGGGTATAAAAAGGGCCGTCTGCCATCGGTTATGGAGGCAACGAAGTTGTCGGCATGACCAAGGTTGTGTTCGCTTAGGGGGTTTCCCGAAGTCGTAAAAATATACCCGATCTGGCCGGACACAATGTAGGGCTGGAAGGAATACAACGCGCCCAGCTGCCCCATCAAGGTCTCAAGCTGATGCACGGCCTCTTCTGGAGTGTCCGATTTTTTGAATTGCGGCTCTACGAAATTTTCGCATAAATAACCAACATATTTATTCAGGTCGTCAAAGTGCGGCTCCAAGGGGTTATATTCAGGCGTATAGTTGTCGGGCGTGAAGTTTTTATACCACGGACGGGCCCTGATAAGCGCGACACGCTTTTCGGATTCCGCAACTTCTTTTTCCTGCTGAAGGCGTATCCGATCAATTTCCGACTGGGACTGTTCCTGCCCGACAGCCATGCCCATGCCGAGCGACAGGAGGACGACAACCATCGCCAGACACTTCAATGCGTAAACCCGTTTAACGGACATTCGGACCAGCCCCAAAAAAACCTTATTTGATAGCGGGACTGTATAAGCCAAGCCGTGAAAACGCAAAGAAATATAGGTAAAACGGGGCGAACTGGCGGAAGAGGGGGGATTCGAACCCCCGATGGGCTTACACCCATACTAGTTTTCGAGACTAGCGCATTCAACCACTCTGCCACTCTTCCATCGTGGGGCGCATGGACGCCCGCGGTCGGGGCGTAAGATAGGGAAAATGGGGGCGGAGCGCAAGGGGTTTGGGCGTATTGCCCGGGGCTTTATGCTGTCCTATCTTGGTTGGCCGGACTTGAGAACCGTGCAGGGAAAGGTTGAAACCATGGCGAAACATATTCTGGTGATCGACGACGACCGCGACCTGTGCGGGCTGATATGCCAAACCTTGAAAGACAAGGGCTATGACGTCATGCAGGCCGCCGACGGGCGTGAGGGGCTGGATATGATGGGCAAGGTCCGGTTCGACCTGGTCATCACGGATATCGTGATGCCGCGTAAGGAGGGGATCGAGACCATCATGGAGATCAAGTACCAGTATCCGGAGACCAGGATCATCGCCATTTCGGGCGCCGGAGAGCGGAAACATGAATTCGTGAACGCGGCGGACAAGCTGGGGGCGGACGGGACAATGGTCAAGCCGCTCGATTTCAAACGGTTGCTGGAAATGATCAGCGAACTGGTGCAGGGGCGGGGCGCAGTTATCGAGGCATAGGGTCGCAAAGTTTAAATTTTCTTTTCGTTTGAACTTCAGCCAAAAACATTTGCAATAATGGAACGCTTTTTTGCTGAAATCTTGCCAGCCGGATCGCTTATCATACTGTTTCCATCGCAATAATATGGATCAGCCATGACTATATGCGACTGGCCTGTCCTGTTGGACGACCGTATCAACAGGTTACTAATATCAAGCTCTATATATGCATCTTCGTGGTTAAACCGGGCATCATCGCGGTGCAGGAATAGAGCGGTCCTTTGTAATGTCCTGTAAGCACAAGCCAAGGAAGGCGCATCTTTTTCTAAGGAATTGAAGAGGCGTTTCAATGTACGGCTGTTTTTACTGGGCATTTTGAGTGAAGAAATGAAATTCCAGGAAAATCCTGCATCTCTCAGCTCTTTTTCGTCTCCGCAATCAAACCGTGCCGCCGTGCAAAACTGAATATTCAAAAGATTTTTTAAGTTAACGAGCTGATCCCGCGTGAGAGACCGGCTTTTCATCTTTTTAAGCCTTTCAAGAAAACTGACGTGGCTGCCATCTTCCAGATAACCATGCCAATAGACGTGCTGAAAATGACGGCTGGGCCGCCGGGTGCAGAGTTCCGCGTAAAGCACAAATCCCGGGTCGCCATGATGGCTGACCCGGATGGCATGGCGGGGAGATTTATTATTTACATGAACATGTGTAGGACCGTATTGAGTTATACGATTCCAGCCTTTTGAAGCGAGATGTCCTTCAAAAAGCTTTACCGTTCCTTTTATACGGGGCCTGGAAAATACCTCTGTCAGCATCCGGAAAAATTACCATTTTATATAACATAAGTCATTAATTTATGCTGCTCAGACGTAATGGCTTTTAGTTAACCGCCGATCAGCGCGAGGAAGGCCGGGCCGTATTTTTCGAGCTTGGATTGGCCGACGCCGGGGATGTTGGCGAGCGTGTCCAGCGTCACAGGCTTGCGTGCGGCCATTGCCAGCAGCGTTTTGTCATGAAAAATGACGTAAGGCGGCAGATTATGATCGCGCGCGATCACCATCCGCAAGGCTTTCAGCTTCTGGAACAGGACAGGGTCGGCGTCGTGTTCTTCCGGTGTTGCCACCGCCGAGCGGCGCGATGGGCGTTCCAGTTTGCGCGGCAGGCGGAGGGAAATGGTGCGTTTTTCCTTCAGGAAGGCCGCGCCCTCGGGGGTCAGATACAGGCCGCCATGCCCTTCTACATCCACATTGAGCAGGTTGGCCGCGACCAGCTGGCGGATGAAACTTTCCCACGTCTTGCCTTCGTGGTCGGACCCGACGCCCCAGACGGTCAGCTGGTCATGGCGGTGCTTCTCGGTCTGCGGGGTCGGCTTGCCGAGCAGGACGTCGGTGACGTGTTTCGAGCCGAAGATCTGACCCGTACGGTAGACGGTGGACAGCACTTTCTGGGCCGGGACCGTGCCGTCGACGGTCTCCGGCGGTGCCTGGCAGGTGTCGCAGTTGCCGCAGGGTGCGCCGTCGTTGCCGAAGTAATTGAGCAGGATCTGGCGGCGGCACGCAGCCGCCTCGCAGTACCCTACCAAGGCGTTGAGTTTCGTATGCTCGACGCGCTTCTGTTCCTCCTTCGTGTCGTTGCCCGCGATCATCTGGCGGCGCTGGGCCACGTCTGACAGGCCGTAAAGCATAAAGGCGGAACTCGGCAGGCCGTCGCGGCCAGCGCGTCCGGTCTCCTGATAATAGGCCTCGATGTTCGAGGGCAGGTCCATGTGGACGACGAAGCGGACGTCTGGCTTGTTGATCCCCATGCCGAAGGCGATGGTGGCGACGATGATGACGCCTTCCTCTTTCAAAAACCGGTCCTGATGCCGCGCGCGGATGCCGTTGTCGAGGCCTGCATGATAAGGCAGGGCAGTGTATTTGTTGTCGCGCAGGAATGCGGCGGTCTCCTCCGTCTTCTTGCGGGACAGGCAATAGACGATGCCGCTTTCGCCGGGGGCGCGGGTTTCGAGGAAGTCCAGCAGCTGTTTCTTCGCGCTGTTCTTGACCTGCACGTCATAGCGGATGTTGGGGCGGTCGAACCCGGCGACGAACAGGCGGTCGAGGTTCAACTGCGCCATGATGTCGCGGCGGGTGGGAGAATCCGCGGTGGCGGTGACGGCGATGCGCGGGATATGCGGGAAGCGGGTGTGCAGGATGGTGAGGGCGCGGTATTCCGGGCGGAAATCGTGCCCCCACTGGGACACGCAATGCGCCTCGTCGATTGCGAACAGGGCGATAGGGATATCGTCGAGCAGATCGAGAATGCCCTCGGTCAGCAGCCGTTCGGGCGCGATATAGAGCAGGTCTATGCCGCCCGCCCTCAGGGCGCGCAGCACTTCCTGCATCTGGCCGTAATCCAGGGCGGAGTTCAGCATGGCCGCACGGACGCCGAGTTCCTTCAGCGCGCTGACCTGGTCCTGCATCAGCGCGATCAGCGGCGAGACGACGATGCCAACGCCGGGGCGGCACAATGCCGGAATCTGGTAGCACAGGGATTTGCCCGCGCCGGTGGGCATGAGGGCGCAGCAATGCCCGCCGCGCATCACGGTCTCGATCACCTCCGCCTGATGGCCGCGAAACGAGTCGTAACCGAACACGGATTTGAGGACGCCTTCCGGCGTCGGAAGCGGATCCAAAAGGAGCGGGAGCACGGAATCGGCGGACATGCGGGCGAGTGTGCCGGGTTTGAGGCTTGGTCTCAAGCGATTTTGAGAACCGGAGCAGAGTTTCAGCCGTTGGCATCCGATGAAGGAGAATATCATGGCCGCGAAAACAACACGCACGGTGCCGCCGTGGAAAAAGAAAAACCCTAAAGCGCAAGGGGCGCGAAAAGCGCTGAGCACGGAGGATAAGGCCGAAGCGAAGGCGCGGGCGAAAAAAGCGGGACGCCCTTATCCCAACCTCGTAGACAATATGGCGGTCGCAAAAAAGAGAAAGAAATGATCTTTAATTCGTACAAATTTCTTGGGGGGTAGGCCCTTTTTATGAGTTTTTACAGATTATAATTTTCATAAAAATTGTCCATGTAATTTAATAACCACAATATGTTTCTATAAAAGATTGGTTAACGTTTTGTCGTGCATAGTTGAGCGGTCTTTTTTGTTTCCCCTGGAACCCCAATCGATTGGCTGCAGTCCGACATGGCGCGTTCAGATTTGCTCATAAGCCTTGTCAGGGCCGCGTCAGGCGGCGACAGGGACATGCTGAAACGGGTGGTGGAAACCATCGTCGCCGAAGAGCGGTTGAAACGGCACAACGTTCTTGCCGACAGGCTGGCGGAAAACCTTGAATCCATAAGCGGACAGCCGTCGGCCGCTGCCATGGACGAGCGCACCAGGAGCCTGTTTTATGAAGTCATTCCGCGCAAGGCGTTGGAAGACCTGATCCTGCCAGCCGAGATCCGCGATGTCATCGGGGAACTGGTCGAGGAGCAGCATCAGGCGGATGTGCTGCGGAAACGCGGGCTCGAACCCAGGCATCGTCTCCTGCTGGCCGGGATGCCAGGCAACGGCAAGACGAGCGTGGCCGAAGCGGTGGCGCGGCAGCTGATGATGCCCATGATCGTCATCCGGTATGAATCGCTGCTCAGGAGCTATCTTGGAGAGACCTCGTCGCGGCTGGCCAGTATTCTCGATTACGTCAGGACGCAGCGCTGCGTGTTGTTTTTCGATGAATTCGAGACGATCGGCAAGGAGCATGGCAACGCCCGCGAAAGCGGAGAAATGAAAAAAATAGTCAGCTCCCTGCTTTTGCAGATGGACAGGCTGCCCAGCCATGTCGTCGTGATCGCGGCCAGCAGCTATCCCGAAATTCTGGACCGCGTGATCTGGCAGAGGTTTCAAATGCGGATCGAACTGCCCGCGCCGAAACGCTCCGATATCGAAGACTATATTCATGCCTTCCGCAAAAAGGCGCGCGTCAACTTCGGGTATACGGACAAGGCCATTTCCGAACAGCTTTTCGGATACAACTTCAGCGAGATCGAGGAGTTCTGCCTCGACGTCACCCGGCGCGCGGTGCTGGAACAGCAGACCGACAACGCGAAAACCATAACCTCCAGAAAACTAAAACAATGGCAGGACCGCTATAAACTGCTGAACGACTCTTTCCACGTGTCCGAAATCCACATGCATGCCATCAAGACCGAATTGCCGGGCAGCACGGTGGAAGCCCTTATCAACGACATGGATAAAATGGGTTGAAATCATTGCAGCCGTTCCTCACGTTCAGGTTCCGGTTCAATTGGCAAGCAATAAACAATAAAAAGATTTTTATTTACGAACAGTACTTTTGTGTAATTCGTGCTTATGCACGATCAATATATAGAATTATTTTGGACATGGAAACTGGATGGCTGTTTTGTCTGAGGGGTCGTATTTAAGGCAGATTTCTCCTGACGTCTCGCCTGATCCGGCAGTGGCCTTTCGAGGCTTTGCCTGAGATGCAGGAGTCGCAGCGTTTAGAGCCGCATCGATATTTGATCCGAACTGCTCTTTTTCCCCATATTTGAGAATTTCTCCTAAACTTTGCATACTGCGCTTTGCGCGAGACGCAGAGGCTGGCAACTGATCTCTGTTATTGTTCTCAACATTGTATACAAAACCACCAAAGTTACTGGAATTTGAATAGGTATTAAAAAGTTCAGCCAAGCGCGGCCCATCAAAATCTCTTTGACCAAGTTTTTCGATAATCCTTTTTCTTAAAGTCCGATAGTCAGCGCAGGGCTGCTTTAGGGTGGAAGACTTAACATCAACGCATACATCATCATATACAAGCTTTGTGTCTTCTTGTGCAAAAGCCTGAGCAGGGGTAATGGCCATGCCTATGGCAAGGGCAAGCGCAGAGGATATTTTTTCAGGAAGTAACGACATCAGAGTAACCGTTTTATGTGTTTTGATATGTAAATATAACGGCCAATATTGAAGTCTGCAACCATTTCTTATGAAAAGTCATTTTTTAATGATTTCAGAGTGTAAAGGGCTTCCAATGCTTCTTTGGGAGTCAAGTTATCTGGATCAATACTTGCGACCATTTCTTCAATTGGCGAAGCAATATATCGCTTTGGGGCGCAATCCTTTAGCGTGCTGAACAACGGCAGATCGTCGGCGAGTTTGCTGACCACGCCGGATTGTTCGCCCTTTTCGAGCGTATGCAGAACCTGTTGGGCGCGTTTGATGACCGTCGAAGGGAGGCCCGCGAGACGGGCGACGTGGATGCCGTAGGAACGGTCCGCGGCGCCCCGGCCGACGGAATGCAGGAACACGATGTCGCCTTTCCATTCCTTCACCTGCATCGAATGGCAGGAAAGACAGGGAAGCTTGGCCTGGAGGCTGGTCAGTTCGTGGTAGTGGGTGGCGAAAAGGGCACGGCATTTGTTGGTTTCGTGAAGATGCTCGACACAGGCCCAGGCGATGGACAGGCCGTCGAAGGTCGCCGTGCCGCGCCCGATTTCATCCAGGATTACGAGGGATTTCGGCGTGGCCTGGTTCAGGATGGCGGCGGTCTCGACCATTTCGACCATGAATGTCGACCGTCCGCTCGCTAAATCGTCGCTGGCGCCGACACGGCTGAACAGGCGGTCGATGACGCCGATACGTGCGGACGCCGCGGGCACGTAAGATCCCGTCTGCGCCAGGATGGCGATCAAGGCGTTCTGGCGCAGGAAGGTCGATTTGCCAGCCATGTTCGGCCCTGTCAGGAGCCACAGGCGCGTTTCGGAGCTCAGGTCGCAGTCGTTCGGGATGAAGGTGCCGGCCGTTCTGCGCAGGGCATGTTCGACGACCGGATGACGGCCGCCTTTAATGTCGAAAGCGGCGGAGGAGTCGAGGACAGGCCGCGTGTACTCCATCTCCACCGCTAGCACGGCCAGCGAAGAGGCGACATCGAGCGCGGCGAGGGCGCGCGCATGCCGGCCTATTTCATCGGACAGACGGACGGTTTCGGCGCAGAGCTGTGCGAAGAGTTCAAGTTCGATGGCAACGGCGCGGTCGGCGGCCTGGGACAGGTCTCGTTCCAGCTGCGCTAGGTCGGGTGTGGTGAACCGGACGGCGCCCGCCATCGTCTGGCGATGGATAAAGGGGTTGTCGTTATCGCCTTTTTTGACGAGCAGCGGGTCGGCTTTTTTCGCCGGGACCTCGATGAAATAGCCGAGAACATTGTTGTAGGAAATCTTGAGCGCGTCGATGCCGGTCTGTTTCTGGTAATTCTGCTGAAGCCCGGCGATCAGGCGTTTTGAATCGTCGCGCAGGGTGCGGTAATCGTCCAGCTTCGGGCTGGTGCCGGGGCGGATAAAGCCGCCGTCGCGTTCCATGGCGGGCAGGGTATCGTCGAGCGCGGATTTCAAACGATCGGCCAGGGCCTGGGTCGCGGGCTGCTGGCGGAGATCTTGGGCCAAGGGCGCTAATGCAGGTTGAACGTTTATAGTAAGGGAAGCGCCAATCTGCTCAGCCTGTTTCAGTCCGTCCCGGATGGCGCCGAGATCCCTCGGGCCGCCGCGCCCGACCGACAGCCGGGCGAGGGCGCGCTCGATATCGGGGATCGGGGCCAGCATCTCCCGCATCGCCGTGCGCAGGCGTGTGTCTGTTACGAAGGTTTCGACCTCGTCGAGGCGCTGGCGGATATCGTCGAGAGCTGTCGACGGGGCGGACAGGCGGGAGGCCAGCATGCGCGCGCCGCAACAAGTGGCGGTGCGGTCGATACAGGAAAGCAGGCTGCCCTTGCGTTCACCCGCCTGGGTGCGGGTCAGTTCGAGGCTGCGGCGCGTCGCGGCGTCGATTTCCAGGGCCGCGCCGTCATTCACCTGGCGCGGGCGGGCGAGGCGGGGCAGTTTGCCCACCTGCGTGCGGTCTGTATAATCCAGCAGCGCGCCTGCAGCGGCGACTTCAGCGCGGGAAAAGGCCCCGAACGCGTCGAGCGTGCCGACGCCGAAGATTTTTTCAAGGCGGATCTGGGCGTTGCGGCTGTCGAACAGACTGGCAGGCTGAAGCGTGAGGCGCCTCTGCATGGGCGCGAGGTGATCGTAGAGGTCGGGCTTTTCAATGAACCTGTCGGGAATGAGGATTTCAGACGCGCCGACGCGTTCGAGCGCGCTGGCAAGGCTATGCGGCCTGATAGCCTGAACACAGAACTCGCCGGTAGAGAGTTCGAGCCAGGCAAGGCCGTATTGACCGGCAGTCTCAGCCACGGCGGCGAGGTAATTGCTTTCGCGGCCTTCGAGCAGGTGATCCTCGGTCAGCGTCCCCTGCGTGACGATGCGGATCACGTCGCGGTTGACCAGCGCCTTGCCGCCTGTCTCCTTCGCGCGTTTCTTCGCCTGCTCCGGGGTTTCGACCTGCTCGCAGATCGCGACCTTATGCCCGGCGCGGATCAGTTTCGCAAGATAGGGTTCGTAGGCATGGAAGGGCACGCCCGCCATGGGGATTTCCTCCCCTTGCGTCTTGCCGCGCTTGGTGAGCGTAAGGTCAAGCACCTGGGACGCGGTGACGGCGTCGTCGAAGAACAGTTCGTAGAAATCGCCCATGCGGTAGAACAGCAGGCAATCGGGATAGCGGTTTTTCAGGGCGTGGTACTGCGCCATCATCGGCGTGTGGCCGTCGGCGATGAAATCGTCGGAGGTTTTCGGCGCGGCGGAGTGCATGCTTACAGTTCTAGAAGAAGAGGCGCCGGGCTTCAAGATGGAAGGGGCGTTTCGCCGTTTATGATGCGTCGGATCGCGGCAAGGGCTTCATCCAGCAGTTTCTGGTGGCCGGATGTCGGAGGAATATGGTGTAAAGCGTCCGGATCGTAAGAACCGTCGACATTATAGCGAGCAAACAAGCCGGAAATTTGCGTGCGAAGGGCTGAAAGTTCCCATTCCTTGTCCATTCCCTCGATCCCGTCGCCAGCGACCGCCATCTCGAAATACGTCCGAAGCCTCTGCAGAAGTCCATCCTGAGGAGGAAGATCCTGCGTAACGGATCGGGCTTTATCGAACGCGCGTGTCAGAGAAACCACTTCAAACGCCGCTATAGCCCGGCACCAGACTATGTTGGTGTCCCGGCATTCCTTCAAGGCCTCGTCCAAACGCATGTCCGCCATGCCGCCGCCTGAGGTTTCAAAGCCGCCTGCCTGCCCGAACAAAACGTTGTGGTCGTAGTTCTCCGAGAAGCGCCCGAAAGCATCCTGGCGCTTCAAATCATCGGGATGCAGCGAAAAGGTATAATTCCCCAAGCGGTAAGGGCAGGAGGGATCGGCCTGTATGATGACGGCGACGTCGGCGTCTTCCCATTCGCTCCAGGAACGGGTTTTTCCGCGCAGAAAGAATTGATCGCGTTTGTGGGAGGGGCTTAACGCTTCCGACAAATCCGTTTCATTCAAAAGAGCCTCAAAACGGTCTGGATCGTCGTCGGTGACTATGACGATCATGAATTCATGCCGCGCATCGTCAAGGAATTCAATCAGATTGCCGTTCCTGCGGGCGTCCGCTTCGTGGCAGAGATCGAAAATGAAGGCTGATCCATCGACCAGCATGATTTTTTCAGGCGCGACTGGATCCATGGTCTTTAATATCAAAGTTATTTGATTATGTCCAAATTATTGAGGGGCTGTTTGAAAACATATTTTTCTCGCCTGTTCCAGTTCGGCGGAAAGCCAAGCCCATAAAGTTTCAGAACCTCTGGAAACCTCGGCTTCGTTCTTTTTGCAGACGGTTTCATACGGGACAGATAATTCACGCCATGTGCCGCCATCGTTCGCAAGGTTGCTCAGAACCGGCTGCAAACGGTCGACGGCACGGGCAAAGCGGGCTTCCGGGGTGTGCCCTTCATCGAATTCGCGCCAGAGCGCGAGGAGTTCGGCACCGGTTTCGGCAGGCAGGCCCGAGAACATCGTTTCCGCCGCTTTCCGTTCCGCAGCCTGCGCGGCGGCGCGGCCCTTTTCGTCATAGACGAAGACATCGCCGACGCCGATTTCGGCTAGGTCGTGAATCAAAAGCATTTTGAGGGTTTTAAACAAGTCTATGGCATCGTTCGCATAGCGTTCGAGGACAAGAGCCATCAGCATCAGGTGCCATGTATGTTCTGCCGTGTTTTCCCGGCGGGAGCCGTCCATCAGGCTGGTTTTGCGCAGAACCGATTTCAGCCTGTCGGCTTCGCGGATAAAGGCGATGATGCCGGGAATGTTTTCAGACATGGCGTTTGCCGTACATGTTCAGTTCGACAAGGGAGGGCGGAAAGTGGGGGCGGGGAACCCCTGGTTCAGGACTTCCATGACGCTTTCGACCCGGCCACGGTCGGGAAAATCGGCAGGGGTATCGCCTTTTTCATAGTAACAGGATTTTCCGTCCAGCTTGCGCCCGTATTCGATCGACGCGGCGGCCCCTCCCGTGCAGGGGAGCGGCATCAGGATAAGGTCGGGGCGGTTTTTCAGGTCGTTGAAATCCTGGGTCGTCCGGCCGCCGCCGCCAATGAACAAAACAGCGGAGGGTGTAAACGTATCCGCGATTTGTTTCGCCGTCGCCTTTTCATGCGTGACGATTAGGCGCGAGTCAGGTTCTTTGGCCAGGGGCTGCAGATAGGACAGCGCCGTCCTGTCGCGGCGTACGATGAACTTTTGACGGCAGGGATAGCTTGCGATCATCCGCAGCGCCTGGCCGATCATGTAATCGTTACATTCGGAATAGAACACATGCATTTCATCCTGCGCATCGAAAGACAGGAAAACGGAGGACGCCAGAGTTTCTCCCTTCGGCATGGACAGCAGGGTCTCGAAAGGAAAAGACATGGTCAGTCCTTTCCCTTCGCAAAATGCGCGGCGATGCGTGAGGAAAGCGTTTCGGCCACGGCCTGTTTGGTTGAAACGCCCCAGTCTTCCGCCGAGTCCGCCGTGATGAAATGAACATGGTTTTCGTCGCTGCCGAAAACGCCCTCGCTGACATCGTTGGCAAGGATCCAGTCGCAGTTTTTCTTTTTCCGTTTTTTCGTGGCTTCACCGACCAGATCGGACGTCTCGGCGGCAAAGCCGACGACGAGTTTCGGACGGCCGGTATAGGGGCGCGCCAGGGTCGCCAGGATATCAGGTGTTTCCTTCAGCCGGATGTCAGGCGGGCGCGCGCCGCATTTCTTTATTTTCTGGTCGGCGACTGAGGCGGCGGTCCAGTCGGCGACAGCGGCGGTGCAGACGGCAATGTCCACAGGCAGGGCGGATTTGCACGCGGCCAGCATCTGATCGGCGGTTTCGACGCGGACAACCGTTACGCCGGATGGATCGGGCAGGGCGACGGGGCCGGTCACAAGAGTTACATGCGCGCCCGCCGCAGCCAAAGCTGCCGCGATGGCATGGCCCTGTTTGCCGGAAGAGCGGTTGGACATGAAGCGGACAGGGTCGATAGGTTCATGGGTAGGGCCGCTGGTGACGAGCGCTATGAGGCCTTTCAGGCGGCCTTCACCCAGGCTGCCGGAAAGCGGTATGACGTCTTTCGTGGCAAGAGGGTGGGGGGAAGCGTTTCGGCTGCCTTTGGAGGACGTTATGGCGGCAAGGATGTCTTCAGGTTCCGCCATGCGTCCCGGGCCAAATTCGCCGCAGGCCATCTCGCCTTCGCCGGGGCCGACCTGACGGATACCGTAGGAGCGCAGGGTTTCGATATTGGCGCGGACGGCGGGATTGTTCCACATCGCGACATTCATGGCGGGGGCGATCAGGATAGGCTTGTTCGCCGCCAGAACTGTCGTCGATGCCAGGTCGTCCGCGATGCCGTTGGCCATTTTGGCGATCATGTTGGCGCTGGCCGGGGCAATAACGATCATGTCGGCCTCGCGGGACAGGCGGATATGGCCCATTTCCGTCTCGTCCTTCAGGGACCACAGGTCGGTATAACATTCCTCGCCGCTCAAGGACGCGACGCTCAAAGGGGTAATGAATTTTTCGCCGCCTCCGGTCAGAATGCACCGGACGCTATGGCCCGATTTCCGCAGCAGCCGGATCAGCTCAAGCGATTTATAGGCGGCAATGCCGCCGGATATAACAAGCAAAAGGCGCATAAGACAGATATAGCGCGTTTGAGGCGGAAGGGGAAATATTGAAAAGCCATATAAAAATGCCGCCCCGAAGGGCGGCATTTGAACTCGTTAGCAAGGAAAAGCTTAGTGAGCCGGTGTTTCGGCAGGCTTTTCTTCGGTCGTCGCGGCAGGAGCCGTGGCCGTACCTTCAACAGCGGGAGCCTCGGTGGTTGCGCCTTCAGCAGGAACGTCCGTCGTGGTTTCGCCAGCAGCGCTGGAAAACTCAGGCTGAGTCGCCGTGGTGCTGTCGGTTTCAGCCGCAGGCGCCGTTTCCGTGGCGGCTGCGCCATCGGTTGTCACGGCAGCATCCGCAGCAGGGGCGGCGTCCGTGGAGTCCATGTCGGTCGTCGTGGCGTCCGCCGCAGGCGTTTCACCGGAAGCAGGCTCGATTTCGCTGTAAGCCGTATCGACGCGGCTGCTGAAATATTTGTCATACACAACGTAAGCGCCGCCCACGCCCAGAACCATGATGGCGATGGCAGGAAGTACGTTCTTGGTAAAGTTGCTCATTAATCTGACCCCGTAAATTGTGAAAAAAATCATCCAGGCAAAAGAGCCGCAGGATAACGATTTGCTTTTGTTTAGGAAATTAAGAGATTAAATGCAAGCAAAAAATGCCAAAGCAATTTTATTTTACAGAATATATTAAGTAAGTCCCCGTTCCATAAACCTGCTCATAGCTTTCGCGAACCTTGCAGGGTCGGGAACCGGTTCGCCCTGTATGATGCGGGCTTGGTCGAGCAGAAGATAGGCGGCATCGTTCAGGTCTTCGCCGACTGGCAATCTCGCCATGCGTTCGATCAGGGGATGTTTGGGATTGATTTCAAGGACGCGTTTGACGATGGGTTTATACTGCTGGTGCACGCGCAAAACACGTTCCATGCGCAGGTCGACCTCGTTTTCCGCCGCGACCAGGCAGACAGGCGAGTCGGTCAGGCGGGCGGAAAGGCGCACTTCGCTCACCTCGTCCTGGAGCGATCCACGGACGGCGGTCAATAAGGCTTCGAGCGTGGGATGATCCTCTTTCGCCTGTTCCGCCGTTTCGGTCCTGGCGTCCGCCGTATCGAAGCGGGAGAGATCTATATTGCCCTTGGTCACCGACTGGAAGGACTTGCCCTTATAATCGAGCACGGCCTGCAGCCAGAAATCGTCGATGGTATCGGTGAACAGAAGCACTTCGAGGCCGCGCGCCCTGAAACCTTCCAGCTGGGGGCTGTTGCGCAAATTGTCGATGTTTTCGCCGCTGATATAATAAATGCTGTCCTGGCCTTCCTTCATCCGTTCGAAATATTCGGCAAAGGAGGTCAGTTTGTCGCCAGCCGTCGAATAGAAACGAACGATTTTCAGCATTTCCTCGCGCAGCGAGAAGGCGTCGTAGAGACCTTCCTTGATGACGGCGCCGAACTGGCCCCAAAAGGTGCTGAACGCGTTTTCATCGTCCTGGGACAATTTGTGAAGATCGTTGAGGATGCGTTTGGCGACCCCGTTACGGATTTTGTCGATGACAGGGTTATGCTGGAGCATTTCACGGCTGATGTTGAGCGGCAGATCCTCGGAATCGATCACGCCGCGCACGAAACGAAGCCACGGATACATCAGGCCCTGGCAGTCGTCGGTGATGAAGATGCGTTTGACGTAAAGGCGCACGGCATGCTTGCGGGTCGGATCGTAGAGATCCCATGGCCGCATGGTGGGCAGAAACAGCATGGCAGTGTATTCGATGGTGCCTTCCGCGCGCCAGTGGCAGGTCAGCAGGGGCTCGTCCATACCGTGGCCGATATGGCGGTAGAATTCGGTATATTGTTCCTGTGTCACCGAGGCTTTGGGTTTGGTCCACAGCGCGCCGCCTTTGTTGACAGGTTCCTGGCCCTCCTTTGCAGGCCCGATAAACACGGGGATGCTGATATGGTCGGACCAGGTCTGGATAACGGTGGTCAGTTTCTGTTCAATCAGGTAGTCGCCAGCCTCGTCGGTCAGATGCAGGATGACGGCGGTGCCCCGGCTGGAGCCGAGCATGGTTCTTTCGCCATCTGTGGCTTCGCGTACGGTGAAGCCGGTGCGCCCGTCGGATTCCCAGTGCCAGGTTTCGGGTTCCCCCGCCTTGCGGCTGATGACTTCCACCTTATGCGCCACCATGAAACTGGCATAGAAGCCGACGCCGAACTGGCCGATCAGGCTGAGTTTTTCCTTTTCTCCAGAGCTTTTCAGCTGCTCCATGATCGCCTTGGTGCCGGATTTGGCGATGGTACCGAGATGCTCGACCAGTTCCGCCCTGTTCATGCCAATGCCGTTGTCGAGCACGGTTAGAGTGCGGGGTTTCGGGTCTTTCAGGATGCGGACGCGGAAATCGGGGTCATCCTTCGTCAAGTCGGGCTTGTCAATGCTTTCATAACGCAGGCGGTCGCAGGCGTCGGAGGCGTTCGACACCAGTTCCCGCAGGAACACGTCGCGGTTGGAATACAAGGCATGCGCGACGATCTCGAGAAGGCGGGAGACATCGGCGCCGAAATTCATAGTTTCCTGGGGCATTGAGTTCTTTCAGTTGTTTATTGTGTCGAAGATTTGTACGTCATTTACACGTTTTGGATCACAAAAAATACTAGGGATACAGCATTTCCCGGATCCAGCCGTCTTTGTCCGCTTTGTAGATCAGTCTCGTATGCAGGCGATGGGTGCCGTCGTGCCAGAATTCGATGCGGTCGGGGTGGACGCGGTAGCCGCCCCAGTGCGGCGGGCGGGGGATGCTGTCTTGGTCTTGGTCTTCGTATTCCTGTTCCAGAGACGCGACACGATGGGCAAGGAGGCTGCGGGATTCAAGACGTCTCGACTGCTGCGACGCCCAGGCGCCGATACGGCTGCCCATCGGGCGGCTGGCATAATAGGAATCGGACTCTTCGTCGGACACCAGGCTCACGGCACCTTCGATGCGCACGGAGCGGCGCAGGGTTTTCCAGTGGAAACACAACGCGGCGACCGGGTTCGCTTTCAGGGCTTCGCCCTTGCGGCTTTCACGGTTGGTGTAGAACACGAAGCCGTTTTCGTCGAGATGTTTCAGCAGGACGATGCGTAACGAGGGGCGTCCGTCGGGGTCGATCGTGGCGAGGGACATGGCGTTGGGATCGTTGATTTCGGACGCGACGGCATCCTCCATCCACGCCTCGAAAAGAGCGTAGGGGTCCCCGGGACCGTCAGTCGCCGTCTCAAGGTTCTTTATTATGTCATTATTCAACATCAAAAAGCCGTCTTGCCGCCCTTTATTTCACATCTTTTCCCTATACATCGTTATGTGCTAAGGAATGTCAACATTCGGTACTTCAACAACATAGGGTTTTTGCAACAATGAAAAAGTTTGTTCTCATGACAATGACCGTTGCCTCTCTGGCCCTCGCGGGCTGCGCCACGGATGGCGGTTACGGCGGCGGCGGACCCGGCGGTTGGGGTACCAAGGAAACGGTCGGCACGGGCGTCGGCGCGCTTGCGGGCGGCTTGGCCGGTTCGCAGATCGGCAAGGGTTCGGGTCAGCTCTGGGCGACCGGAGCGGGCGTCCTGCTCGGTGGCCTGCTCGGCAACTCGGTCGGCGCTTCGCTGGACAAGGCCGACAAGGCTTACGCAGCCCAGGCGCAGAATAACGCCTACAGTGCCCCGATCGGCCAGACCATCGCCTGGAACAACCCTCAATCGGGTAACAGCGGCACCTACACGCCTGTGCGCGACGGTCGCAGTTCCAGCGGCGAATACTGCCGCGAATACCAGACGACGGTCGTCGTCGGCGGGCGCAGCCAGCAAGCTTATGGCACCGCATGCCGCCAGCCCGACGGCCAATGGCAGGTCGTCAACAACTAATCAGGCATGAGATGCCGGTAAAAGGCTGCTTTTTTAAAGCAGCCTTTTATTTTGCTTGTTCTGGTGGAGCATGAATTACCGTCATATCTACCACGCCGGGAATTTCGCCGATGTGTTCAAGCACATCGTGCTGATGCTTGCGCTCGATTACCTCAAAAAGAAAGACAAGCCGTTCTTCGCGCTGGACACCCATGCCGGAATCGGCCTGTACGACCTGACGTCTGCAGAAGCGACCAAAACCTATGAGGCGGCGGCAGGGATCGGCCGGTTATGGCAGGAGCAGGGCCTGCCGGAGCCGGTCAGACGCTATGTGGCGCTGGTGCGGCGGTTCAACAGGCGGGACCTTACGGCCTATCCCGGATCGCCGCTGATTATCCGGGAGATGCTGCGCAAAGGAGACCGGCTCACCGTCAACGAACTGCATCCGGACGATTCCTGGACCCTGCGCAAGACCGTCGGCGACGATGCGCGTGTCCGGGTAGAAAGCATGGACGGATATATCGCGCTGAAAGGCGCGGTTCCGCCCATCGTGCGGCGCGGCCTGGTGCTGATCGACCCGCCGTTCGAGGTGCGCAACGAGTTCGACCTGATGACCGAAGGCTTGAAACAGGCTTATAAACGGTGGGCGACCGGCATTTATATGTTGTGGTATCCCATCAAGGATCCGGCGGCCATCCAGGCGTTTCATGAGTCCGTGGCCGCGACAGGCATTCCGGACTCCAGGGCGTTCGATTTCTACCTTCATCCCGTAGCAGACCCGGCCGTGCTGAACGGGTGCGGGCTTGTGATCGTCAACGCACCGTGGACGCTTGCCGAAGAGATGCAAGGGCTGATGCCCGCGCTGATCGAACGGCTGACCGACGGGCAGGGAGAATTCAGGGTGACGGAGATTACGCCGGAAACGGTGCAGGCCTAAGGGAAGACTTCCGTTCCGTTGATGTTCGCCATCGCGATCTCCTCGGGCAGGCCGGGCACGTATTCAGGCTGTTGCGGGTAACGGGCGCCATCGTATTTCAGGGCGACGTCCTTGGCGGGCCAGCCCGTGCGCCCCGAAACCCGGACCACCAGGTCGCGCCAGCCATCCGTCCTGGTATCGCTGACCAGGACGGGGCCGCGCACGGGAACGATCTCGGACTGCAGCTTGAAGTGGTCGCTGGCGGCCTCGAACACCACCATCCGGCATCCGTCGACCGTACACCAGCTGTAGAACGGGCTTTCGAACAGGACCAGCACGTCGCGCCGCCCGTCGCCGTTCAGATCCTCACGGCTGTATTCGAACTGACTGTTGGGAGGGCCCCCGCTGGCGGCCAGATAGGCGCGGATCGCCTTATGCACCACGGCATCGTCCGGCTCGCTTGCCGCGTGGAACTGGGGGAGTTTATTCGGCGCTACGGTATCGCAGTTGCTAGCACATGCGGTCAGGCCCGTCATCAGCAAAACGAAAAGAAAAAGGCGGCATAAAGCGTACATGACTGTTCAAAAAACAGGGTGAACCATAAAACCAAGCCCAGTTTGCCGCGCAAAACGCATCGGTGCAATCTTTTGTTCCCTTGAAGCCCTATTTTATCTGGGATACATCAAAGACAGATACTTTTCGCCACGGTCGCACAAGAAGGTCAGGATGTTGCCGATGGAAGGGTGCTTCCTTTTTATTTCGCGCGCCGCCCACCAGTTTGCCCCCGAGGACGGACCGACGAACAGGCCGCGTTCACGGGCGAGGCGGCGGGTTTCATCGATGGCGACTGCGCTGTCGACATGGATGATTTCGTCGACATCGTCCTTATGGCGGGCATAGATGGTGGGAATGAAGCCGTCGGAAATCCCCTCGATCGTGTGATCGCAGACGATACAGCATTCGATGGTGCGGGATTCCGTCGGCTCCATGGCGAAGACTTTCAAGTGAGGATTATGCCATTGTTTCAGGGCCTGGGCGGTGCCGATCAGCGTGCCGCCAGTGCCGACGCCCTGGACAATCGCGTCGATCTTAAACCCCGGCGGCAGCTGCGCGATAATCTCCCGCCCCAGCCATTCCCGGTTTTCCTCGACGTTCCATTCGTTGTCGAACTGCTGCGGACAGTAATATCCCGGTTCCTGGCCGAGGCGAATGGCTTCGGCGCGCGCCTCGTTTACCTGAAAATGGCCGACGAAACGGATTTCCGCGCCAAAACCTTTCGATATCTGGACACGCTCGTTGGTGTAGCCCGCCGGGATCATCACGATCATTTTATAGCCTTTGACGGCGGCAATCATCGCAAGCGCGTTGCCGGTATTGCCGCTGGTGGCCTCGACGATGGTGTCTCCGGTCTTCAGCAAGCCTTCGGCCTCGGCGCGTTCCACCATATATTTGGCCATGCGCGCCTTGATCGAGCCGGACGGGTTCTGGAATTCGGCCTTCGCGTATATGCCGTCGCCCAGGTCGAGCAGCGGCGTGTTGCCCACCGTATCGAGAATGGTGTCCGTGATCGTCGCGGCAGGTTTCATGCGGGAGGGCTCCTTATGATTCGGCTAAACATGATTTTCTTTCGTCCCGAATGTGCTCATGGACCTGTTTTTATCCTTATCCACAACAATAGAGAATGATTCTGTCCAGTACAGGGAATTTTAATATCGCATTAAACATTGGAAGCGATGTTGGGTTAATAGACTACATGAAGGATCGGACCCGCTTATAACAGGAGGAAAGATCATGCAGATATCTGATACGGGCAAATCAACACCGTCTTATGCCTCTTTCGCCGCGCTCCAATCAGCATCCCGACCACGCGAAAGCGTTATGCTGCCATTGCCGGGCGAAAGCCTCTTTGAAAATGAAATGCTCGGTCTGTTCATGCGCCATATGCGGCAGGTGCCGAACAGCCGGATGGAGATTAAAGTGTTGTCTGCCATCCAGTTTACCGCGGATTTCATGAACCATGGCGATGCGCTGGTGTCCAAGACACTGGTCGATATGGGTCTGCGGGCGCCGCGGGAGGCATTTCCTGCAGCGTTCCTGGATTTCGCCGATAAAAGGCTGGCGCGCCAATGCTACGATTTAGGAGGCCAAGCACCGTCATCTATAATAATGTTAAAATCGCATTGGAACGCCATTGGTGACAATATATTCGACGGATGGTTTAAGGGAGAGCGCACGAAAACATTCAATTTTGCCTGAAAATCTATATCTTCAACAATACAAAATTATTAGAATGGAAAAATTGAATGGATGAGTTCGCCGAAGGTCTGAGGTTCGCGCTGGCGTTGTGATGCGGGTTGGCGCGCTTCGGGGGGGATATAGGCGTCGTCCATGTTCACGTATTGCTGGTCCATGCCGCTTTCCATGCCGGGCTGGCCGAGCTGGACCGCACCTTGGGTTGAAACGCCAAGAGCCTGGGCCTGGGTGTAGGCAGCCATCATCACATCTTTCCAGATCGCGGCGGGAATGCTGCCGCCCGTCACGGCCTTCATGGAGGAATTATCGTCATTACCGACCCATACACCTGCCGCGAAACGGCCGGAGAACCCCATAAACCAGGCGTCGCGGTAATCCTGGCTGGTGCCTGTCTTGCCGGCGGCGAGATAAGGGAGGCGGGCGCGCTGGCCCGTGCCTTCGTCGATCGTCTCCTGCATCATCGAGGCCAGATCCTGGACGGCGCGGTAGCTGACCACCTGCAGCGGCATGGATTTGGGGCGGCGCTCATAGATAGTTTTGTTGTCCGCGTCCCTGATGCGCATAATGGCGTAAGGGTCGACGCCGACGCCGCCATTGGCGATGGTGGCATAAGCCGTGACCATTTCAATGACGGGCACGCCGCTCGACCCGAGCGCAAGGCTGAAATTATGGTCCAGCTTGCTGCGGATACCGAGGTTGGACGCCATCTGAGTAACTTTTTCGACGCCGACATTCTGGATCAGCTGGATCGCGGCGGAATTCAGCGAGCGAGACAGCGCGAAGTGCAGGGGAACCGGCCCGTAATATTCATTTTTAAAATTGGCGGGATGATAACGGCCAATCGCCACTGGCTTGTCGTCGATTATATCGTTCGGCGACCAGCCGGCTTCCAGCGCGGTCAGATAGACAACGGGCTTAAAGGACGAGCCTGGCTGACGCAAAGCCTGGGTCGCGCGGTTGAACTGGCTTTTGCCGTAGTCGCGCCCGCCGACCATTGCCAGAACCGCGCCGTCCGTATCCATCAGAACGGTCGCCGCCTGGGTCGCGTGCTTTTTGACGCCTTCAGTGTCCAGCACCGACTGAACGGCTTTTTCCGCCGCGTTCTGCGCGCCGGGCCAAAGCGTGGTTTCAACGACCAGGTCACCGGTGGGAGGGCCGATCAGCCCGGACAGTTCGCTTAAAATCCAGTCGCCGTAATACCGCTCTGTTTCACCTTCCGCCGGTTTGCGCTGGGGCACCGGCACGGTGACGGCGGCCTTATCATATTGTTTCTGGGTGATGTACCCTTCATTCAGCATCGCCTTCAGAACGATCTTCGACCGGCTGCGCGCCTGTTGCGGGCTGGCGGAAGGGGAATACCGCGAAGGCGCTTTCAAAAGGCCGGCCAGCATTGCCGACTGTTCGAGGTCGAGATCGCGGGCGTGCTTGTTGAAATAGACGTCCGAGGCGGCCTCAATCCCGTAAGCGCCGCCGCCCATATAGACGCGGTTCAGATAGGCGGTGATGATTTCGTCCTTGGTCAGTTCGTGTTCCAGCCATACGGCCAGCAGCGCCTCCTGGATTTTGCGCTTCAGGGTGCGTTCCTGGGTCAGGAAAAGGTTTTTGGCCAGCTGCTGGGTCAACGTCGAGCCGCCCTGCACGACCCCGCCTTTCGTGACATTCACGAATACGGCGCGCAGCAGGCCGATGGGGTCGACGCCGGGATGGCTGTAAAACCGCCTGTCCTCGATGGCGACGACGGCGTGGACAAGGTCTTTCGGCAGGTCGCCGATGGCGACGGTGCGGCCTTTCAGATCGCCATAACGGGCGACCACGGTGCCGTCGGCCGCCTTGATGGTGACTGAGGGTTGGCGCTCGAACGCCGTGCTTTGCACGATTTCGGGGAGTTCGGAAGCATACCAGGCAATCACGATGCCGCCGAACAGCATCACCCACAGGCAGATCACGACGCCGAATTTAAGCATCTTCTTCAGGCGGACTCCGCCGGAGGAATCGTCCTGCCAGTCATAGGCATCGTCGGACTGTTTCCGCGCAGATGATTTCTTTTTGGATTTTCGGGCCATAAGGGACGGGCGATCTTGTTAAGCCTTCAGGCTAGCAGGAAAAAGCGCAGATTTGCCAGTGGTTTTATTGTGGCGGATCATGGGCAGTCTTACCGGAGAAGGTAAATCGCCAGAACTAACAGGCCAATGGCGGCTATCCATAAGATGCTGCCTATACCGCCCGATGACCGTTTATACGTGGACCAGGAAACGCCGCTGCCGGGAAGGCCAACGGTGGAACGGGTACCGCGGCGTCCGATATTGTAGGTAAGTCCCTTGCCGCCCACCGACAGGCTCGCGCCTTTTTTGGCGAGGTTGATCCGCACTCCAGGAATGACTTTCAGGATTTTACGGAAGCGAAGGCCCATGGGATTTTTCCTATGATAAAGACGGAAGCTTCAAAGCAGGACGGCGGCGAGTCCTAGAAACGCAAAAAAACCGATGCAGTCTGTGACGGTGGTCAGGAAGATTGCCGAAGAGATGGCGGGGTCTTTGCCGATGCGGTTGAGCACGATTGGCACCAACGCACCGAACGCTCCGGCGGCGACGAGGTTGACGACCATTGCCATGCCGATGACAAGGCCGAGCATCGCGCTCTGGAAAAACAGGAAGATGGCCGCGCCGGTTATGACGGCAAAGATCATGCCGTTGAGCAGGCCGACCAAAGCTTCTTTATAAATAGCCCTTGAGGCGGTGGCGCCGGACAGTTCCTGGATAGCGATGGCGCGGACGATTACAGCAAGAGTCTGGGTGCCGGCGTTGCCGCCCATGCCCGCGACGATGGGCATCAGGGCGGCGAGGGCGACGACGCGGGTAATGGTGTCGTCGAACAGGGAAACGATCCAGGACGCGAGAAACGCGGTCAGCAGGTTGAGGAACAGCCATTTCGAGCGGGCAATGCTGGTGGACAGCGGCGATTCATACAAATCGCTTTCGCCGACGCCGCCGAGTTTCAGGATGTCTTCTTCGGCTTCCTCGCTGATAACGTCCGCCACGTCGTCGAAGGTGACAACGCCGATCAGGCGGCCCTCATCGTCGACGACAGGCGCAGAGGACAGGTCCTCCCGCCGGAAGATGCGGGCCACTTCCTCCTGGTCCATTTCGGCAGGAAGGGGATGAATATCCTCCAGCTTCAGGTTTTCGAGTTTTTCCTGGCGCTGGGCGCGGATGATGCGGTTCAGAGGGATAACGCCGACGACGTGGTAGGCCGGCGTGATGACGAAAACGTCGAAAAATTCGTCGGGCAGGTCGTTGGATGCGGCGCGCAGGTAATCGATGGCCTTGCCGACGGTCCAGAACTGAGGGATGGCGACGAATTCCCGCTGCATCAGACGGCCGGCGGAATATTCCGGGAAGTTCAGGCCTTCCTCAAGCGTCACCCGCATCTTGGCGGAGAGCTTGCGGATAATCTCCCTCTGGAAATCCGTATCGAGGTCGACGATCATGTCGAGCGCGTCGTCCGAATCCATCTCCGAAAGGATGGCCGCCACCTGGGCCGGGGCGATGGATTCGAGCGCTGTCTCGCGCAGGCCGAACGGAAGGTCGTGGAACGTATAGGGGTCGAATGCCGCGCCGTGCTCAGACAGCAGCTGACGCCGGTCGTCCTCGCCGATCTTGAACAAAAGCTCGGCGGCGTCGGCGGCGCTCAGGTCATGGATCGCGGCGACCAGCTGTTCGGTATAGCCGCTGTGCAGCAGGTCGAGGATTTCCTCGATCTTGCGGTCCGACAGGCCGTAAAGAGGCTCGGGCATAGCCTCAATCAGGCCTGCCTTCGGCTCGGTGATGGTGTCGTCCTGCTCGGTCATTTCGGCCCTTAAGGATGAAGAGGTGCGGGCTTTTATTCTTCAGAGAGCGGTAAATATTACTTCCGGGCCCGCAGCTTGACAGGCTCTTCCAGGACATGCGCCTGCGCGCCGACGGCGGCGACGGCGGTCATGTTGACGATGCCGCGCGGCGTCACGGTGGGGGTCATGATGTGCGCGGGGGCGGCGACGCCGAGAAGCATGGGGCCGATGGACGTGCCTTCGCCGAGAATCTTCAAAATATTGAAGGCGATGTTGGCGGCGTCCACGTTCGGCATGATGAACAGATTGGCTTCGCCCTGGAGCGTCGAATTGGGCATGATCGTCTTGCGGATGCTTTCGGACAAGGCGGCGTCTGCATGCATTTCGCCGTCGATCTCAAGGTCTGGCGCGCGCTGGCGCAGGTCGAGAAGCGCTGCGCGCATTTTATATGCGCAGTCGCTGTCATGCGTGCCGAAGTTCGAATGGGAAAGCAACGCCACCTTCGGCTTGATACCGAAACGCTGGACGGCTTCAGCGGCCAGCATGGTCATCTCGCTGATCTGCGCGATGGAAGGGTTAGGATTGACCTGGGTGTCGCAGATGAAGAAGTTGCCGCGCGGCAGGATAAGGGCGTTCATCGCCGCGGCGGTCTCGACGCCGGGCGTGAGGCCCAGGATGTCGACGATATCTTTCAGATGCTGCTGGTACAGGCCGACGGTGCCGCAGAGCAGGGCGTCAGCGAGACCGCGACGGACCATCAGCGCGCCGATGACGGTGGGGTTGGCGCGCAGGACGTTGCGGGCTATAGCGGGGGTGACGCCGCGGCGCTCCATGATCTCGTGATAGGCGGACCAGTATTCGCGGTAGCGCGGATCGTCCTCGGGATCGATCAGTTCGAAATCTTTTTCCGGCCGCATGCGCAGGCGCAATTTCTTGATGCGCATCTGTACGACCGCCGGGCGGCCGATGACGATGGGCTTGGCGAGGCCTTCGTCAAGAACCGTCTGCACGGCGCGAAGGACGCGTTCTTCCTCGCCCTCTGCATAGACGACGCGCTTCAGATCGCCCTTGGCATGGCTGAACACCGGACGCATCGCCATCGATGTGCGGTAGGTATAGGATTTCAGCATCTCGATATAGGCGTCCCAGTCGACAATGGGCCGCGTGGCGACGCCAGCGTCCATGGCCGCCTTGGCGACGGCGACGGGCAGTTCGACGATCAGCCGCGGGTCGAAAGGTTTGGGGATGAGGTAATCCGCGCCGAATTCAAGCTGTTCATCGGGGTAGACGGCGGCGACTTCAGCCGAGGCTTCGCGCCGGGCGAGGCCCGCTATGGCGTGGACGCAGGCGATCTTCATGCTTTCCGTGATGGCCGTGGCGCCGACATCCAGCGCCCCGCGAAAGATGAACGGAAAGCACAGGACATTGTTGACCTGGTTCGTATAATCCGAGCGGCCCGTGCAGATAATGGCGTCGGGCTGCCCCGCGCGGGCGTCTTCCGGCATGATCTCAGGCGTGGGATTTGAGAGGGCCATGATAAGCGGGGCTTTCGCCATTTTCCTGACTTCGTTCGCGCCGAGCACGTTGGGACCGGACAGCCCGAGGAACACGTCGGCATCTTCCAGCGCGTCGTTCAGGGTGCGGGCGTTGGTGTTGGAAGCGAATTCTTCCTTGTACTGGTCCATGCCTTCGGCGCGGCCCTTGTACACGACGCCCTTGCGGTCGCAGACGACGATGTTGTCCTTTGGCAGGCCGAGTGCGTGCAGCATTTTCAGGCAGGCGAGCGCCGAGGCGCCGGCGCCGTTGGCGACAAGGCGGATATCGGTGATCTTGCGGTTGGTGAAATGCAGCCAGTTGGTCATGGCCGCGCCGACGATGATGGCGGTGCCGTGCTGGTCATCGTGAAAGACGGGGATTTTCATCTTTTCGCGCAGGCGGCGTTCGACCTCGAAGCATTCCGGGGCCTTGATATCTTCGAGGTTGATGCCGCCAAAGGAAGGTTCGAGGGACGATATGATATCCACAAGCTTGTCCACATCCTTTTCATCGATTTCGATATCGATGGAATCGATGTTGGCGAATTTCTTGAACAGGACGGCCTTGCCTTCCATGACCGGTTTGGAGGCCAGGGGGCCGATATCGCCGAGGCCGAGCACGGCGGTGCCATTGGTGATAACGGCGACCAGATTGCCACGGCTGGTGTAATCGAGAGCTTTCAACGGGTCTTTTTCGATCTCGTCGCAGGCGGCGGCAACGCCGGGAGAATAGGCCAGCGCCAGGTCGCGCTGGGTGGCCAGCGCCTTGGTCGGCAGTATGGAAATCTTGCCGGGCGTCGGATGGCGGTGATATTCGAGCGCGGCGTCGCGCAAAGAGTCCTGCATGGAAAATCCCTAAATCTAAATAAGGCGTCAAAGCCCGCCCCATAGGTGACAGAATACAGGCTTTTTTTCAAGCGATCCTTTCGGATTCCTGGGGAGACAGGTCGGGCCTGAAAAGGCCGCGGTAGCGGGGCAGGCGACCGAGCCATGCCAGGATGGCCACGGCGATCACGCCCCCGCCCAGCAGGTCGATGAAATAATGGCCGCCAATGACGGGCGTGCTCGCGATCATCACAGCCGCATAGGCCAGGGCCGGCCAGAAAAGCCGGGTACGCCGCTGGCTCCAGAACAGGGCGATGCCGGCCGCGGTATGAAAGGACGGGAACGTCACAAGGCCGGGCAGGTCGTTCAGATCGAGCGCTACCGGTCCGCTACCGCGCAGTTTTTCAAGGATGGGGACGTGATAGACGCCGGGAACGCCCTCGAATCGGCCGGAAGGGACATGACCGCCCAGAATATGCATCACAGAGCCTACGGCAGGAAAGAACATTCCGGCCGTTATGCAGATCAGGGCCGTGATGAAAAAGCCGGTGATATAGAATTCTGCCCGCCGCGTCTGGCGACCGAGCATCATGCCGAGAAAAACGATCACGCTGATCGGGGTCAGCAGCCCGTAGGAGATGCCGAGGATGACGACCAGAAAAGGCCGGTCGGCGACAAAGGCAAAATAGCCTTTCCAGTCGGGAAACAAAGCGCGGTCCGCGGCGAACAGGATGGTGTCCGTATAGGGAAAAGCCAAGCTCATGCTCAGGTAGTTCAACAGTGACAGGAACAGCCAGGCGGCGCGGATGAAGAAGAGGCCATGGAACACGACGATCAGGATATCGAAATACGCCTTGCTGGCTGCGCGACTTTGCGGAGGCATGATGCGTTCAAAATAAACGCTGAGGGCCCTTGCCCCTACCGCCATGGCGCCGATCAGCATGATCGGGATGACGACGGGGAAAACGCTGTCTTGCCGGATGGAAATATCAGTCACCGCCAGCCAGGCCAGATCAATGGCGGCAACGACGGCAAGGCTTATGTATAGGATGATTCCTGGAAACATAGTGGAATTTCGGATTCCGGCATAATTTATGACCGGAAGGTAGCATATTGATCGCCTTAACAAATAACAAGCTTTCGGCAAAAGTCAGAGTCGGGACGGATTCGGTTGGAAAAACGCCGTTGTTTTCTGGCATACTCGGCAAATCCACATGTCTCCGCATGAAAACATTGCCTTTCCTGCGCGGGAAATGATATGTGTAATATACATAATAATTTAAGCGTAACGCTGGAGTTCCAATGGCATTGCTCAAGACCAGGATATTCAGGGTGGCGGAACCGGCCCGCAAGGACCTACCGCCCCTGTATGAGCCGCATCTCTGGAACGATGAGGCCCTGATCAAAAGCGTCAACTGCCTGGGGTACGCCCTGAACGTCAAGACATGGCTGCGGCTGGGCGATATGGCGTTTCAGAGCCGGGGCGCCGCTATCGGGGCGACCATCGAGCGCTCGATGCGATTATACGACCTGAAGCCCGCGCCGTTTCAGAATCCGCCCAATAAAGAAGGATATTATCTGGTGGCGCTGACTTGGGGCCGGGACACTGCCGACTGGCACTGGATGCGCCAGGACGCGGGCGGGGCCTGGTCCCACAAGCTGGGGTCGAAACCGGTGACCAACCGAGACGACAAAAACCGCCTTATTGCGGATCCGCGCAAGGCGATCCTGAAAAACCATAAGGAAGTGATCGCGTATTTCTACAAGGAAAACCGCAGGCTACAGGATTGAATATCCTTCATGAAAACAAGACTATGCCATGAAACGGCGGCCGTCACACCGCCAACTTTCTTAGAGTCAGCCCCTCCCAAAAGGAGGGGTTTTCTTATGGTATGCCTGAACAGCAAGCAAAAAGAAAAGTATGGTGCGGCCGAGAAGACTCGAACTTCCACGGGGGATTAGCCCACAGCGACCTCAACGCTGCGCGTCTACCATTCCGCCACGGCCGCAAGCCAATAGGAAGATGAGGTCGGGGAATGCTGTAACAAATATCGGCTGCTGTTGCAAGCATCCGGTCTTTATGTTTTCTAGCGGAATGGTCGAATGGACGTTGTCGAAAGAGCCTGTTTCCTATCCTGAGGCCATCGAAGCCATGGAATCCCGCGTTTCCGCCATTCATGCCGGGACGGCGGCGGAACAGGTATGGCTGCTGGAACATCCGCCGCTTTATACGGCGGGCACGAGCGCGCGGGAAGGCGACCTGCTCGACATGCGGTTCCCGGTGCACCGGACGGGGCGGGGCGGGCAGTATACCTATCACGGGCCGGGGCAGCGCGTGGCCTATGTGATGCTGGACCTGAAAAAGCGCCAGGCTGCGCCGGATATCAAGGATTACGTCTGGCGGCTTGAGGAATGGATCATTCGAACGCTTGCGGTGTTCGGGATTGCCGGGCGGCGGATCGGGGGCAGGGTTGGGATATGGGTCAGCGGCCCCTCATCCGAAACGCTAAGGGGCATTTCGACCTCTCCCGAGGGAGAGGCAAAGATTTTGGGGGAGAAGAAAATCGCGGCGATCGGGGTGCGGGTGCGGCACTGGGTGACGTATCACGGGATATCGGTCAACGTCGACCCGGATCTCAGCCATTTCGACGGAATCGTCCCGTGCGGGATCGGCGACGCGGGGGTGACGTCCATCCGGGACGTTCTGGGGCGGAAGGTATCCATGGATGAACTGGACGAAGCATTACGGCTGGCATGGGGCGGGGTTTTCGAAAGCGCGACGCTTTAATCCGCAGCCAATGCCGTCAGGCTGCCGGACGCCCAACTGGCGCAGAATGAAACCAGTTTCTCAATATCTGTTTTCAGTGCACTGTAATTATTGTTTCTTTCGTTCTTCTCTTCGTTCCAATACAGCGGCTTGGCGATTTCGATCTGAAGGCTGTGGTAACCGGCGCCGGGGCGGCCATGGCGGCGGACGAGTTCGACGCCCTTGTAAGGATTGTTGAGGGCGACCCGGTAGCCGATGCCGCGAATGAAATCGCGCAGAGCACGGGTGAAGGCGGGATCGCAGCTGGTGCCGTCGCGATCGCCGAGCACGAAATCGGGCTGGCCCGCCGAGCCGGGCATGGAGTGGCAGTTGATATGCCAGGCGATGCCGAAATTGTAATGCGCTTCCTCGACCAGGGCGTAAAGGGCGGCATGATAGGGGCGGTAAAAAGTTTCTATGCGCCTTTCGACCTCGACCAGCGGCAGCGTGCGGTTATAGACCGGGATGCCCGGCTTCACGAGCCGGCGGATCAGGCCGATCCCGGCATGGGAGCGTGCGCCGGGTCTAGCTTCGTCGGGCAGAGGCCCCGCGATCAGTTCGGCATCGAGGTCGTATTCGTCGCGGTTCGGGTCGATAAAGGTGCGCGGGAAATCGGCGCAGAGCAGGGCCGCGCCCTGGGCAGGCGCGGAAGCGAACAGCCGGTCGACATCGTTGTCCTCCGCCCGGCGTAGCAACTCCTCTGGGCAGGCATGGGCGAAGCCGGCAGGATAAACGCGCCCGCTATGCGGGGAATCGAACACAAGCGGCAGCGCCTGGCCGGGGGCCGGGCGCGCGATCCTGTAAACGCCGTCGATGGAATCCTTGAGCAAGCGCGAAATCCTCACTATGGTACCGAATTACTTATGACAGCCCGCGCGGCTAAACAAGAGGACACGAGGACTTTATGCACGACTTGCGCGCCCTTCGCGACGATCCGGATTTTTTCGACCGCAACTGGGGCCGCCGGGGGCTGGAGCCGCAATCCGCCGCAATCCTGAAAATGGACGAGGAGCGCCGCGCCTGCCAGACCGAGATGCAGGCCCTGCAGCAGCGCCGCAACGAGGCCTCGAAAGAAATAGGTCAGATCAAGGCGAAGGGCGGCGACGCTCAACCATTGATGGAAGAAGTCGCGCGCATTAAACAGCAGACGGCGGTGCTGGAGCAGCGCGAGACGACGCTGGCCGAGGCCTTGAACCTGCATCTGGCAAGCCTGCCCAATCTGCTGGCCGACGACGTGCCGGACGGCAAAAGCGAGGACGACAATAAGGAAATCCGCAAGCATGGAGAGCCGAAACGCCTGAATTCCGAAGCGCCGGACCATGTGGCGATCGGCGAAGGCCTCGGCATGATGGATTTCGAGACGGCGGCGAAGATGTCGGGCGCGCGGTTCGTCCTGATGCGTGCAGGCCTGGCTCGCATGGAGCGGGCATTAGGGCAGTTTATGCTGGATACGCATACGGGCGAACACGGTTACACGGAAGTGTCGCCGCCTTTGCTTGTAAAGGATGATGCCGTATTCGGCACAAATCAGCTTCCGAAGTTTGCGGAAGATCTGTTCAAAACCACGACAGGACACTGGCTAATTCCTACGGCGGAAGTATCGCTGACCAATACAGTGGCGGACAGTATTCTCGATGTTGACAGTCTGCCCTTGCGCCTGACGGCGTGGACGCCGTGTTTCCGGTCGGAGGCCGGGGCGGCGGGCAAAGACACCAAGGGCATGATCCGGCAGCACCAGTTTTATAAGGTCGAGATGGTCAGCATCACCGCGCCGGACAAGAGCGAGGAAGAGCATGAGCGCATGACGGCATGCGCGGAGACGATCCTGAAAAAACTGGGGCTTTCTTTCCGCACGCTGGCGCTGTGCGCCGGGGATATCGGGTTCGGCAGCCGCAAGACCTATGACATCGAGGTCTGGCTGCCGGGGCAGCAGAAATATCGCGAGATTTCCAGCTGCTCCAACTGCTGGGATTTCCAGGCGCGGCGCATGAAAGCGCGGTTCAAGGCGAAGGGCGAGAAGGACACGCAGTTCGTCCACACGCTGAACGGTTCGGGCCTCGCCGTGGGCCGGGCCCTGGTCGCGGTGCTGGAGAATTATTACGACCCGACGGATAGGGGCGTGTTCGTGCCGGATGTTTTGAAACCCTATATGGGCGGCATTGAAAAGCTGATGCCTTTAAAATAAGGCGGATCATTAATTCTCATAATATTTGTAATGTAAAGAAAGCCTGCGCTTGCGAAAAATCTTGTGTATCGGGGCCGTCTGAATCACAATGGACGGCAACGCATCCAACGGTCTTTCACCCATGATCACTGATTATACGAAACACAAGATCCGCCTGATCATGCATCTGCGCAACGCGGGCATCAACGAGACGCGCGTGCTGACCGCGCTGGAACGGGTGCCGCGAGAGTTGTTCGTGCCCCAGGCGCTGCGCGACCAAGCGTATGAGGACATGGCCCTGCCGATCGCGCGCGGCCAGACGATCAGCCAGCCGCTGGTCGTCGCGGCGATGACGCAGGCGCTGGAAGTCGGCCCGAAGCACAAGGTGCTGGAAATCGGCACCGGGTCGGGGTACCAGGCCTGCGTCCTGGCGCATCTGTGTCTGAGGGTCTACAGCATCGAGCGGCACAAGCCGTTGCTGGCGCAGGCGGAGGAAATGTTCGATTTCCTGAAACTGCGCAACATCACGGCGATTTCCGGCGACGGCATGAAGGGCTGGCCCAACCAGGCCCCGTTCGACCGCATCATCTGCACCGCCGCCGCGCGCGGCAAGCCGCCGCAGACGCTTCTCGACCAGCTGAAACCCGGCGGCATCCTGATTATCCCCGTCGCGACCGACGAATGGCAGGTCCTGCGCCGCTACAAGAAAGAAGGCGAGGACACGTTCGCGGTGAAAGACCTTATGCCGGTGCGCTTCGTGCCGCTGCTGCCCAACGTCGCCAAGGACAGCGAGCAGGAACCGGGCGGCGCGGCCGTCGCCTATGCCTGAAAAATCGCGGATCGCGGAGCACAGGGCATGGATAAGGGCGCGCGTTTTTCATGCAAGCCGTAACGCGGTTATCGTAACGCTCTTCCTGACAGCCTGTGTCGCGAATTCCCAGCACCCCGCGCCGGTCGTGCAATACGGCGTGGCGGGCGGCGCGGCCAGCGCCGGAATGCATACGGCGTCGAAAGGCGAGACGTTGTGGGATATCGCGCAGCGTTACCGTGTGTCGATGCAGGATGTGATCCGCATCAACCACCTGGCCGCCCCTTACAGCCTTAGGCCCGAACAGCGGCTGAAACTGCCCGCGCCGCGCGAATATACGGTGAAGCCGGGCGACACGCTTTCCAGCATCGCCCGCATGTTCGATGTTAGCGCGACGGAGACGGTGCGACTGAACCGGCTGCATCCGCCTTACGCGGCGATGGCGGGGCAGGTGCTGCGCCTGCCGCCGCCCCCCGACCCGGTCCTTGTGCCCCTGCCGCGCGTGGCGGGGACGCAGTTTAGCCGGGCGCAGGTCAGCCAGCCGCTGGAGCGCGCCGATACGGAACGGCCGGAGATTTCTGGCATACCGCCCGCGCAGCTTCATGTCTCCTCCATCCCTCCGCTCGAAGACGACCCTGTTTACGCGCCGCCCGCGATAGCGCCGGGCAGAGTCCAGGCCGAAGCCCTGGCCCCGCCGCCGTCCCCATTATCGGGCATGCCGCCGCCGTCAGCGCCGCCTGCATATAACGCGCAGCCCGCACCAGTTTTCGGCGAGCCGCCGCTGGCGCAGATGCAGACGCCGCCGCCCCCGCCGCCCGCTGCCCCTGCGATGCCGTCCGATGTGCCGCCACGCGCAGGGCAGGGCTTCGCCTGGCCGGTGAACGGAGAGATCGTATCGGCCTATGGTCCCAAAAGCGGGGGGCTGCATAATGACGGCATCAACATCAAGGCGGCAAAGGGAACGCCCGTCCGCGCGGCGGAGAACGGCGTCGTGGTCTATGCGGGCAGCCAGCTGAAAGGGTTCGGCAACCTGGTGCTGGTGCGCCACGCCGACCGGTGGATGACGGCCTATGCCCATCTGGATTCCGTGGCGGCGCGGAAGGGTCAGGTGCTGCGCAAGGGGGAGATGCTGGGGACCGTCGGCGCGACCGGCTCCGTGGGCGGCCCGCAGCTGCATTTCGAGATCCGGCGCGGGACGGAAGCGATCAATCCGGCGTATTATCTCGGGAAGGCGAGCGGCTGAGCAAACTGGCCACATAAGCTTCGCGGCCCATCGCGTTCATCCGTTGCCGGACGTCATCAATGCCGTGTTCCGCGGCGTCGTCTGTCAGGGCCGCATTGAACGCTTCCTGTTCCTTTTTCACCGAGTCGAAATGGTTTCTGACAAGGGTGACGACAGGTTCAATGCATACAGCATAGACCGCCGCTGCCGGTGGAGACACGACTACAGTAAATAATGGGGCTATAATAGGCATGATATATTTCATAATATTAAGATTTGAGAAACTTATTCTTTGTGAAAGGCAAACGCAAGAATTATGTGTTGGAGAACTCTAGCCATACCGGGCTGTTCGTTTTAGGATTATATGATGAAACCGGATTCAATCCTGACCCGTCACCTGCATGAAGCCGGCGAGGGGTATTTCCAGCATATGGCCTTCGCCCTGAAAATCGGCGTCCGGCTGGTTTTCGGCGGGCTGGGGACGATTATCCACGCCGTTTTCCCCTTCCTGTGCGTCTGCACGGGCAGCAACACGATCTTCGGCCTGCACGACGAGGTGATGGCGCGCCGCAAGGCGTGCGAAGAACGCCGTGCGCGGACGGGTCGTAACCCCTGATGGATGACCCTTACGATATCGCCGTGGTCGGTGCGGGGTTCGCCGGCCTGATGACGGTCGCGAACGTCATGCGCCGGGCGGAAAAGAAAACCCGAATCTTCTGGGCCGATCCTGAAAACGCGCTGGGTTTCGGACTGGCCTACAGCACCTATGAACCCTGCCACCTCCTGAACGTCCGGGCCGACCGGATGGGTGCATGGGCGGACGGAATCGACGACTTTTGGCGCTGGCTGCATAAGCATTATCCAGGGCAATTCAAGGCCGACGATTTCGTGCCCCGCATGATCTACGGCGAATATCTGGGAACGATCCGCGACGGGTTCGACCTTGTGCCGCTGGAGCCGCTGCGGGTAAAATCGGCCAAGCGCGACCGGGATCTATGGGTACTGCGCGCCGGGAAAAAACAGGTTTCGGCGCGGCACCTGGTGCTGGCGACCGGCAACCCGCCGATCGCGGGGCTGGGCTGGCCGGGCGGCGGACTCTATATCTCGAATTTCTGGACGTGGCGGCTGGACGGGCATTCGGCCGGGGGGCTGCCGCCGGACGCCGCTATCATCATCGCGGGCATGGGCCTCACGGCAGCGGACGCTGTGCTGAGCCTGCGGGCCGACGGGTTCAGGGGACGGATCGTCTGCGTCTCGCCGCACGGGCACTGGCCCGCGACGCATGCGGCGGCGGCGACGTATGACAAGACGAAGGACCTGGAAACCGCATTGAAAGCCAACGCGTCGGCGCGACATTACCTGAAAACGCTGCGGGGGCACGCGGGCCCCGAGAACTGGCGCGGCGTGATCGACAGCATCCGGCCCTATACGCAAAGCCTGTGGACGGCGTTGCCGGAGGCGGAGAAGGGGCGGTTCATGCGGCATCTCTGGTCGCGCTGGAACGTCCACCGACACCGCATGGCGCCGCAGACCGCGGCAGCCGTCGCGGACGTAGAATCCGTCGCGGGGCGTATCGCGGAGGCTGCGGAAGACGGAACCGTGACGATCCGTCTGCGCGGCGGCAAGGAGACGCAGACGGTTAAAGCCGCTCTCGTGCTCAACTGCACCGGGCCGTCCTACCGCAAAATGGTGGCGGAGAGTTCGCTGCTGACGTCGCTCAAGGAACAGGGGTTTCTTGACGCGGGGCCGCTCGGCCTCGGGATCGTGACGCCAGGCGCGCCAGGGCTGTACGCCATCGGCACGCCGCTGCTGGGCGAATATCTGGAAACGACCGCCGTACCGGAGCTAAGGGGGCAGGCGGCTCAATTGAGCCTGCGTTTAACCGAGGTTTAATTTACCGGTTATTTTTGCGGCAGGAAAAATTTTATCTTCGCCGTTCACTTTAATGCCGACCCAATCTTCTCCAAGTTCTGACGGATCAAGCTGGAAGGGAGGCCTTGTTACAATGGCATCGCACCATTCAGACGCCAAGATTGGCGGACCATAGGAGTTATCTGAAACATCTCTCATAATCAGCACTTTTACGTGGTCATTAATTTCCATCATTTCCTCCCATATTTATTAATAAAAGTAAGAAAGCTTAAATTCCGTATACATAATAGTCTATTGGCTTGTCAAATTCTGCATAAACTGCCATGCCACGCGTCCTGAGCGGTTGCCGCGTTCCATAGACCATTCCAAAGCCTGGCGGTGAAGGTCGGATCTGGGGATTTTGACGCCTAAGGCTTCGGCGTAGCGGTCGATCATGGCAAGGTACTGGTCCTGGTCGCAGGGGTAGAAACCGAGCCAAAGGCCGAAGCGGTCGGAGAGGGAGACTTTTTCCTCAACGGCCTCCCCGCGATGAATAGCCGTGCTGCGCTCGTTCTCGATCATGTCGCGCGGCATCAGGTGGCGGCGGTTGGAGGTGGCATAGAACAGGACGTTGTCGGGGCGGCCTTCCACCCCGCCTTCAAGGGCCGCTTTCAGGGATTTATAGCCGGAATCGCCCGCGTCGAAGGACAGGTCGTCGCAGAACAACAGAAATCTGAACGCGGGCGCGGCGCGCAGGAGATCAAGCAGGACGGGCAGCGTGGCGATGTCTTCACGGTGGATTTCGATCAGTTTCAGGCCTTTCGAAGCCAGCGACGCATGGACGGCCTTGACCAGAGAGCTTTTGCCCATGCCGCGCGCCCCCCAGAGCAGGGCGTTGTTGGCGGGCAGGCCGCCGACGAAGCGGGCCGTATTCTTCAAAAGGCGGTCCGTATGATCGTCGATGCCGACCAGCAGGGCGAGCGGCACAGCACTGACCTTCGGCACCGGCTTGAGCGTGGCGGATTCCGCCAGCCATACGAAAGCGTCCGCCGCGTCCCATACCGGCAGGGCTGACCGGGCGGAACCTGACAGGCGTTCAAGGGCCGTCGCAATACGCTCCAGAAGGGCCAGGTTCCAGTCGTTTTCCAGGGGTGCCATGCTTAATCTCTTGAAATTGCCGCCGTCCCCGTTATAGTCCGGCTTTATTTCCCTGTCGATGGAAGGAACGACCCCATGCTGATTTCCGCTGCTTATGCCGCAGCCGCCGTTGCGCCCGAGCCAGGCGCCGCATCGGCCACCCAGGCGATGGTCCTCAACATGATGCTGATCGTTACGCTGGTCATCATGTTCTATTTCATGATGATCGTACCGCAGCAGAAGCGCCTGAAACGTCACCGGGAGATGATGAACTCCCTGAAAAAAGGTGACGAGATCGTTACGTCCGGCGGGCTGGTCGGCAAAATCGACAAGATCAAGGACGGGGACGAGGACGTGGTCATCGACCTCGGCAACGGCATGAAGGTCACCGCCCTGCGTTCCACCCTGCAGCTGCGTCCGGCCAAAGCGGCCGCCAACGACACGAAATAAAGACATCGCAGAATGATTTACATCCCCCGCTGGAAGATCGCCCTGGTCATCGCAACATGCCTGATCGGAATCCTGTATGCGCTGCCCAACGTCTTGTCGAAGGACACGCAGGCCTGGATGAGCGCCAGCCTGCCGGAATGGATGCCGCATAACACCGTGAACCTGGGCCTCGACCTGCAGGGCGGATCGCACCTGCTGCTGGAGGTCGATCTGGCTTCGGTGATCAAGGACCGGTCGGACAGCCTGGTGCAGGGGATACGTCCCGACCTGCGCGACGCGAAGATCGGCTACACGCAGATCGCGGTGATCCCCGAGGGCGGCATCCGCATCAAGCTGCGCGACGCCGGCGACGCGTCGAAAGTACGTAAATCCCTGCGCACACTCGACAGCGACCTGGATGTCGCGGATAAGGACAACGGCGCGACGCTGGAGGCAACATACGGCGCCGCGGCGCTGAAAAAAATCAGCGACAAGACGATCGAGCAGTCCATTGAGATCATCCGCCGCCGCGTCGACGAGACCGGCACGCGCGAGCCCGCGATCCAGCGCCAGGGGGACAACAGGATCATCCTGCAGATTCCCGGCCTCGACAACCCGGAACGCATCAAGGAACTGCTGGGCCGCACGGCCAAGCTGACCTTTCACCTGGTGGGCGACACGGGCGGCGGACGCAGCCTGCCCCTTCAGGACCATCCCGGCCAGAATATCACCATCCAGCGCCAGTGGATGCTGACGGGCGACATGCTGACCGACGCGCAGCCCGGCTTTGGCCAGGGCGGCAACCCGGTCGTCACGTTCCGGCTGAACGGGATGGGCACCAAGCGTTTCTGCGACGTGACGCGCGACAACGTCAGCAAACCTTTCGCCATCGTGCTGGACGGCACGGTGATCAGCGCGCCTACCATCAACGAACCGTTCTGCGGCGGGTCGGCGCAGATCTCGGGTAACTTCACGCTGCAGGAAGCGACGGACCTTTCCCTGCTTCTGCGCGCCGGCGCGCTGCCCGCGCCTCTGCATGTGGTCGAGGAACGCACGGTCGGGCCAACTCTCGGGGCGGATTCGGTCAAGGCGGGCATGAAAGCCTGCATTTACGCCTTCGTGTTCGTGTTCCTTTACATGAGCCTGATTTACGGCCTGTTCGGGATTTTCGCGTCCTTCGCGCTGCTGTTCAACATGATCCTGATCATCGCGGTGATGTCGACGCTCCAGGCGATCCTGACGTTGCCGGGCATCGCGGGGATCGTGCTGACCATCGGTCTGGCGGTCGATGCCAACGTGCTGATCTTCGAGCGGATCAAGGAGGAGTTGCGCGCCGGGCGCAGCATCGTCTCGGCGCTCGATACGGGATACACGCGTGCGCGCACCACGATCATCGATTCCAACCTGACGGCGCTGATCGCCGCCATCATCCTGTTTTCGTTCGGCACAGGGCCGATCAAGGGCTTCGCGGTGACGATGTGCATCGGCGTGGTGACGTCGTATTTCTGCGCCCTGATGCTGACCCAGCTGATCATCCTGTCATGGGTGCGCTGGAAAAAGCCGAAAACCATAGCGGCATAGGACCGTAAAACCATGATCATAAAATTTCTCCAGCTTATCCCTGAAGGCACCAAGATCGATTTCTTCGGACACCGGTTTTATGCGTTCCTGGCCAGCGTCGTGATCCTTGGCGGTTCGTTCACCTGCATGGCCGTGAAGGGCATGAATTTCGGGATCGATTTCGTCGGCGGCACGGTGATCGAGATCCAGACGCCCGTCGATCCCGATATCGCGAAGCTGCGCGAAGACCTGAACCATCTGAACCTCGGCGACGTCTCGCTTCAGGAATTCGGGACCAAGCGCGATCTTCTGATCCGCCTGGGCCAGCAGGACGGCGGGCCGGACGCGCAACAGGCGGCGGTCACCAAAGTTCACGCGGCCATGGACACCGCCTTCGCCAGCGCGGGGCCGGTTGATTATCGCCGCACCGAATTTGTCGGGCCGCAGGTCGGGGAGGAACTGAAGCGCGCGGGCCTGATGGCTATCCTGACCGCTATTCTCGGCATCCAAGGTTATATCTGGTTCCGTTTTCACTGGCAGTACGGGGTGGGGGCGCTTCTGGCCCTGATCCACGACGTGGTCGGGATTCTCGGCCTGTTTTCGCTGACCCAGATGCATTTCGACCTGTCGACGCTGGCCGCCATCCTTCTGGTCGCGGGGTATTCCATCAACGAGACGGTGATCATTTTCGACCGGGTACGGGAAACGCTGCGTAAGTATAAGAAAATGCCGATGCAGGAGATCATCAATTATTCGATCAACTCGACCTTGCCGCGCACCATGATGACGTCCGGGTCAACGCTTCTGGCGTTGCTGGCACTGTGGCTGTTCGGGGGCGAGGTGATCCGCAGTTTCGTGTCCGCCCTGTTCTTCGGCATCCTGATCGGGACTCACTCGTCGTATTTCGTCTCGACGCCGTCGCTGTATTACCTGAAACTGCGGCCTTCCAAACCGAACGACAAGGAAGCCGCCGAACCGGCCTGAACCTTTTATGGACATTACGCCGCTCATCAATACGGAACACCAGGTGATCAACGGATACGGCGAAGGCCGTTTCAGGATCAGCGGCGCGGTATACGAACATCCGGTGATCGTCCTGGCGAGCGGAACACGCCTGTGGGACGTCAGACCGCCCGTTGCAGATATGGTGATCGGGGATTTCGCAGCTTTGTTCGAAAGCGCCGGCCAGCTGGATGTCATCCTGCTCGGCAGCGGCGCCCTGAGCGACCGGCCTTCGGGCGAGGTGCGCCGGGCGCTGAAGGAACGCGGCCTGAACGTTGAGTCCATGGATACCGGGGCCGCCTGCCGCACCTATAATGTTTTGATGACGGAGGGGCGGCGCGTCGGCGCCGCTCTGCTGCCGGTTTGACTTTGAGAACCGGTGTTAACTTGGTAAAATGCCGACAGTGTATTTCAAGGAGCGCGCATGCTTGACCTGATGACCGACCCGAACGCCTGGGCCTCTTTACTGACCCTGACAATTCTTGAGATCGTTTTGGGGATAGATAACATCATCTTCCTGTCGATCGTCACGTCGAAACTGCCCGCCGGGCAGCAGCCGATGGCGCGGCGGGTGGGCCTGGCGCTGGCGCTGATCATGCGCATCATCCTGTTGTCCATGGTGACATGGATCGCCGGCCTGACCACGCCGCTGCTGACCATCATGGACCATGAGATTTCATGGCGCGACCTGATCATGATCGGCGGCGGGCTGTTCCTGATCTGGAAAGGCACGCATGAGATCCACGCCTCTGTCGAAGGCGTGGAGGAAGACATCAAGGTTTCAGCGAAAAACGGCTTCGCCTTCATTATCATGCAGATCGTGATGGTCGACCTGGTGTTTTCGCTGGATTCAGTCATTACGGCCGTCGGCATGTCGGGCGAACTGCCGATCATGATCGCGGCGGTGGTGATCGCCATCCTGGTCATGCTGTTCGCGTCGGAGCCGGTGTCCCGCTTCGTCAACAACCATCCGACCGTGAAGATGCTGGCCTTGAGCTTTATCCTGCTGGTCGGGGTCGCGCTGATCGCGGACGGGCTGCATTTCCACATCCCGCGCGGATACCTGTACTTCTCGATCGCCTTCTCGCTGGGCGTAGAGTGTTTGAACCTGGCGGCGGCAAAGAAAAGGAAAAAGCATTAAGAAAATTGGCACAAATTTGCAATTTTTCGGAGAATCGCGTTATACATCTGCAATTGCAACGACAATGAGGACATGAGATGAAAAGTCCATATCTTGTTTTGCCGGCACAAGGTCATGAAATTAGGAAAATAAACCCTGAAAAATACGATGTTTTTCCAGCAGCAGAAGCGCCCATAAATTTACAAGGAATTTTCGAGCGTCATTTGATGGATGGAGTAAAGATAAGGGATTTGGCCTTAGCGGTAAGGATTCCTAAAAAAATACGCGAAATTAGAAAGGCTGAAATACAAAAAGGGTTTGATATCCTTGGCTTAAAGTAAAAGGGGAGCCGAAGCTCCCCTAAGTTTTTTCAGGCTGCGATTTTCAGCGGGCCTTTTTCGTAAAGTTCGCCGACATAATCCCAGTTGATCAGGCTGTCGACGAACGCTTCCAGATATTTGGGGCGGGCGTTGCGATAGTCGATGTAATAGCTGTGCTCCCAAACGTCGCAGCCGAGCAGGGGCGTCTTACCGTGAACGACCGGGTTTTCGCCGTTCGGGGTTTTCATGACGTCCAGCTTGCCGGAAGCTGGATCGAGCACCAGCCAGCACCAGCCGGACCCGAACTGGCCGACCCCTGCCTCGACGAATTTCTTTTTGAAGCCGTCGAAACCGCCGAAATCGGACGCGACCTGCTTTTCCAGCTTACCAGGCAGCTTTGACCCGCCGCCGCCCTTTTTCATCCAGTGCCAGAAATGGATATGATTGAAATGCTGGCCCAGCTGGTTGAACAGCGGCGCCTTGGTTTTATCCTTATAGGCCGCGACCATCGCTTCTTCGAGGGATTTGTTTTCGAGACCTGTTCCCTGGATCAGTTCGTTCCCCTTGTCTACATATGCCTTATGATGTTTGTCATGGTGAAATTCAAGCGTTTCCTTTGACATATAGGGTTGCAGCGATTCATAGGCGTAAGGGAGTTCGGGCAATGTGAATGTCATATCGGTCTCCATAATTAATCTTAAAGACTTGCCCTGCTTAACCTATAGTGTTCGCGCCGATTGGCAACTGGAAACGCTTTATGAACGACGCCGGACTGACCTACAGCGGAGCCCTGGTTCGCCAGCACGACCACGACCGATTCCTCGCCAGCCTTTTCGTTGCGGCGGACAGGCGTCCGGCGCTGTGGGCGCTCTATGCGTTCAATTACGAGATCGCCCGGACGCGGGAAGTGGTCAGCGACACGACGATGGGATTGATCCGCCTGCAATGGTGGCACGACGCGTTTGCCGGAATCTACGCCGGACGGGAAGCGGCTCCGCATGAAATCTTGCGCGACCTTGCCGCGGCTATTGGCCGCCATAGCCTGCCACAGCAGGCTTTTGAAAATCTGCTTTACGCCCGCGAGTTCGACCTGGAGGACACGCCGCCTGAAAACCTGCAGGGGCTGGAGCATTATGCCGATTTTACCGCCACGCCGCTCCTGACCCTGGCGGCGGCGATCGCGGGCGACAAGGCCCAAGACGTCGCGCCTGTCGCGAAGGCTTATGCGCTGGCCGGTATCCTGCGCGCCGTGCCCTTCCATGCCTCGCAACGGCGCTGTTATCTGCCTATGGACCCTGAAGCGTTGTATGCGGGCGATACCGCGCAACTGAAGGAAACGGTAAAGGCCGTCGCGGAGCGGGCAGCAATTCTGCTGGCCCAAGCCAGGCCACAGGGACGAATGGCAAGGGTCGTCGCGGCGCAGGCGAGGATGCGCCTGAAACAGCTTGAAAGGCTCGATTTTAACATTCTGGACACGCAGATTGGCGGATTGCCGCCGTTTTATGCGCTGCGGCTGTGGTGGACTTCGTTAAAAAAATCTTGAAGTTTTGTCAATTTTTAGGCAACTTATGCCTGCTATAATATTATGATATGAAAAACAAATGGGGCTTTTTATGACGTTGCCGCCAATTCTGACCAACTTGCCTTTCCTGAAAATCTTCAAGGCAGACCAGGCAAAGGGATTAAGCGCCCTGGCGCCCCAGGCTTCCGGCGCGGGCAAGACGGACATCGTCGACATTTCTCCCGCAGCCCTCGAAAAATTCGGGGAGGCGGAGCAAGCCCGCTCAACCGCCGCCGAAACGCGGATACAACTGGCCACCACAAACCTCCCACTCGGCGCCGGCGACGACAAAATCACGGCGTATCCGCAGTAATTTCGCTTAAGATAAAAACATTTCCAGTTTATTTTTTAGATCCGCAGCGTTGAACGGTTTGGAGATGTAGTCGCTCATGCCTGCGTCGAGGCATTTTTCACGGTCGCCGGGCAGTGCGTGGGCGGTCATGGCGATGATGGGAAGAGGGGGGTGGGCGCGCTCCTTTTCCGTGGCGCGGATGCGGCGGGTGGCTTCGTAGCCATCCATGCCCTGCATCTGCACATCCATAATGATAGCGTCGTAGCAGCCTTTTTCGAATTTCTCCACGGCCTCGATGCCGTTCTGCGCGACGTCGTAATCGTAGCCGTATCCGCTGAGGAGCGTGCTGACGATCAGGATGTTGGGCTGGTAGTCCTCAACCAGAAGAATGTTGCCTTTGTGCTGCCGCCCGGAATGCAGCTGGGGCTGGGCGCCCTGCACGATCTCGTGGGCGGGCTGGGCCAGCCTTAAGGGCAGGGTCACCGTGAAAACAGACCCTTCGCCGGGCGCGCTTGAGACAGATATCTTCCCCTCCATACGCTCCACGAGCGCGCGGACGATCGTAAGGCCGAGCCCGCTGCCACCGTATTTGCGGGTGATCGAACTGTCTTCCTGGGTAAATTTTTCAAAAATCTGGCCCCGCTTTTCCGGCGCAATGCCGATCCCGGTATCGCTGACGCGGAAAGACACGATTTTCATGTCGAGGTTCGTCGGGTGAGGCACTGCCGAGATCGTTACTGTGACGCCGCCTTCATGGGTGAATTTTATGCCATTGTTGACGAGGTTGACGATGATCTGACGCAAACGGGTCGGGTCGCCGATATAACCGCCGGGGATCTTGCCGTCATACCGGACGGCAAGATCGAGGCTTTTTTCATTCGCCCTGACCGCCATCATGCCGATGATGCTGTCCATCACCTTTTCCATTTCGAACGGGACGCTTTCCAGCTCCATCATGTTGTCCTCGATCTTGGCGATATCGAGCATGTCGTTAATCAGACTGAGCAGCGAGTCGGCGCTTCCCTGCAGCGTCGTCACGAATTCGCGCTGTTTCGGGTTCAGTTCGGTGCGCGATAGGATGCCGGACAGACCGATGATGACGTTCATGGGCGTGCGGATCTCATGGCTCATATTGGCTAGGAATTCCGTTTTGGCGGTATTGGCGGTCTCGGCGCGGCGTTTCGCCTCGCGCAGTTCATCCTCCATTTCCTTCTGTTCCGTCAAGTCGGTGATGGCGCCGACAAAGCGAATGACTTGTCCCGCCGCGTTACGCACGGCGATGCCGCGAGACATGAGCCAGCGGTAGCGACCGTCCTTATGCCTCATGCGGAAGAAATTTTTGTATTCTTCCGTTTTGCCATCGAGGTAATCCGCCATATGCTCCACCGCCTGGTCGCGATCGTCGGGATGAAGGTCGCGATACCAGCAATCGACGTCGTTGGGATATTCGCAGTCGGTATATCCCAACAAGGCCTTGTAACGCGGGGCAAGATAAACAGTCCCCTCCACAGGGTTGAAATCCCACAGCCCGTCGTTCATGCCCTTGATGGCAAGGTCGAAGCGTTCCTCACTTTCTTTCAGGCGGCTTTCGACCAGCATTTTGTCGTGGATTTCAATGCAGGCGCCCGTATAGCCGGCAAAATCCCCGTTCAGGTCGTAGTGAGGTTCCCCGCGGTCAAGCACCCAGCGGTATTCACCGTCATAGCGCAACAGCCGGTAGGTGATCTCGAAAGACTGACGGTTTTCGAAGGCCTGGTCGAAGACGCAGCGGTGATGGTCGCGGTCTTCGGGATGGATGCCTACATCCCGCTTTTCAACGATTTCCGCTTCTAGCGCTTTGCCGCGAAAACTTAGCCAGGCTTTATTGAAGTAATAGCAGTTGCGCTCGATATCGGCCATCCAGACCAGCGCAGGAATGGAATCCGCAAGGGTCAGGAACATTTCCTGGCTTTTACGCATCTTGGATTCGGCATCCCGGGTTCGCAGGAGAGACCGGAGCGTGGCGGTCAGTTCCTGCTGGTCGACGGGTGTGGTCAGGTAGCCGTCTGCGCCGCTGTCCAGCCCCTGCGCCTTTTGCACGCCTTTGGTGAAGGACGCGGATGTCATCAGGACCGGGATAGATGCGGTGGTCGGGTCGTCCTTCAGACGCGCGCAAACGTCGTAGCCATTCGCGTCAGGCAGTTCGATATCGAGGATAATAAGATCAGGCTTATCAAAAAGCGCGCTCTGGGCGTCTTTCCACGAGGACGCTTCGATCATCCTGTAGCCGGAACGTTTTAGAATGCTTCCCAGATAAATCCGGTTTGCGTCCTGATCGTCGATGACCAGTACGCTTGGCAAGTCGGGAGTGTCAGTGATCATGTCCTTCTACCCTGGAACCAAACCGTCAATGCACTCATACAGATATCTACTCTTTTTCCCGCAACCCTGTCATTCGAAAACAGGTTTGGGCAGGGTTTGTATGCTTTTATCGTCGCTGTCAGGATTTTTCCCTTTCAGCCGTCTGATAACGTCCTGCATCGTGAATTCGTTCGCGGATTTCAAAGTTTTTAATTCTTTCCATGACAAGGGAACAGCGACTGGCGCGCCGGGGCGGGCGCGGACGGCGTAATCGGCGACGGCGGTGGCCGTATAATCGTTGCGGAAATAATCCACGAAGATTTTCCCCTTACGTTTGCTTTTGGTCATCGTGGCGACATAAGCGTCCGGCGCTTCTCTGGCCAGATGCTCGGCGAAAGACCCCGCGAAATGTTTTACGTCCGGCCATTCCGCCTTTCCGTCCAGCGGGACGACGACATGCAGGCCCTTACCGCCGGTGCATTTGACGGTACTGTCGAGACCAAGGACTTTCAGGCGCTCCCGGACATCGAAAGCCGCCAGTTTGACGGCTTCGAAGGGGATGCCTTCGTCGGCGTCGAGGTCGAAGATCATGCGCGTGGGATGTTCGATGGCGTCGACGGTGGCGCCCCAGGGGTGGATCTCGATGACGCCCATCTGGATCAGGAAAATCAAACCCTGTTGATCCTCGATATAAAGATATTCGTGCTTTTTACCCTTATGCTCCCAGATAAAGGGCTTCACATATTTTTTCATATGGTTGTCGGGATTGCGCTGGAAAAAGCATTCGTGGCCTGTGCCGGACGGGCAGCGGATCAGGCTGATAGGGCGGCGGGCGAGATCGGCCATCATGAACGGCGCGACCGCTTCGTAATATCGCGCCAGATCGCCTTTGGTGACGTGCGTGTCGGGAAAAATTTCCCGTTCGGGATGGGTGATGACGATACCGGCAATTTCAAGATTGCCGGCTTTTTCCATCGTCTTCGCCGCTACCTTTTTTGTTTTCACGGGTTTTTCCTGGACCACTTCGCCTGCCTCCTTATCCTCGCGCAACCCCTCGAAAGAGGGATGGCGGATATGTCCATCCGCCGTCCATTCTGTAAACGATACTTCACACAGTAAATAAGGTTGCACCCAGAAAGAGCCGCGCCGCGCGGCGCGAGGAATATCTTGTATGGGCGGCGCATCGACCTGCAGCGGCGCAAGCCTATCATAAATCTGTTTCGCCGATTTCATGGTAAAGCCGGTGCCGACCTTACCGGCATAATGCAACCCGCCGTCCTTTGTATAGGCAAGATGCAAAGCGCCAATGGCGCGCCCGCCGGATTTGGCAGGAGCGTAACCCACGATGACGAATTCCTGGCGCTTTCCACATTTCGATTTGAGCCAGTCCTTGCCCCGCCCAGCGCGATAGGGGGCGTCCGCGCGTTTCGATATCAGGCCTTCCAGGCCGATCTCACAGGCTTTGGACAGCATAGAATCCTGGCTGTCCATATCATCGCTGTATAGCAGGGCAGGGGATTTTTTCGACAATTTAACGAGATTTTTCAGCCGCGCCTTGCGGTCACGCAGGGGAAGGCCGCTGATATCATCGCCATCGAGATGAAGACAGTCGAACAGATAGGCGCGGATGTCCCCTGCCTTGCCGTCTTCACTCAAGGCGGCCTGCAGCGCCTGGAAACCGGACTGGCCGCGATCATCGAGCATGACCGCTTCGCCGTCGAGCACGGCGCTATCGACCGTCAGGGCGGACAGGGACGCGGCTATCGCCGGAAAGCGTCCGGTCCAGTCGTGACCGTTGCGCGTGACAATCCGAACGTTGCCATTCGCCACGAAGCACAGGATCCGGTAGCCATCGAATTTGATCTCATGAATCCAGTCCTTGCCTGCCGGCGGTCCGGAGACCAGCGTGGCAAGCTGGACTTCCGGGTAGGTCTCCATCAATTTAGCGACGGTGAGGCCAGGTTTCTTTTTTTTAATTTTCCGCCCGGATTGCCATTCATAGGTTCCGGCGGCGATGGCGTCCATAGGCCGCCCAGTCTTCACGCTGCTGGCAGTCTTGTCGAGAAACCGTTCGGCTTTTTTGCCTTCGGACGCTTCCTCATCGTTTTCCTTGATCAGCAACCAGTTTTCACGCTTGTCGTTATCCTTGCCATGCATCCTGATCAAAGCCCATTTGCCCTTGAGCCGTTCTCCCTCCAGTTCGAAAGCAATATGGCCTTTCTTAAGGCCCTTATGAGGATCGTCGAGCGGGTTCCAACGGCCGCGGTCCCAGAGCATGACCGTGCCGCCGCCATACTGGCCTTTCGGGATCGTTCCTTCAAAATCGCCGTAGTCAAGCGGATGGTCTTCGGTACGGACGGCCAAACGCTTGTCTGAAGGGTTCAGGCTCGGACCTTTCGTAACAGCCCAGCTCAGCAGGACGCCGTCGAGTTCGAGACGAAAATCGTAATGCAGGCGCGTGGCGTCGTGCTTCTGGACGCAAAAACTGTACCCCTGTTTCGGTTTTCCCGAAACCTTGCGCGGCGCCGGTTCCGGGGTTTTGGCGAAATCCCGTTTTTCTTTATAGGTTTCGAGCGCCATCGTTCATCCCGCTTTTTTCTTCTTTTTAGCCGGCGCCGGTTTCGGCGCTTTCTTTTTCGGGACAGGTTTTTTCTTTGTTTGTTCCAGGCTTTTCTTCAGAGCGTCCATGATATTCACGACATTGGCCGGCGCTTTTTCAGCGGCGCCGTAATCGGGTTTTTTATGATGGATTTTGGCTTCGATGATATCGAGCAAACCCTGCTGATAACGGTCCTTGAACGCGGAAGGGTCAAATGGCGCCGTCTTGTTTTCGATCAACTGTCCGGCCAGTTCGATCTGATCCTTGCTTGCGTCGATTTTGGACGGGATATCGTCGAAGTATTCGCTGGCGTGGCGCACTTCATAGTTGTAACGCAGCGTTTCCAGCAGCATGCCCTTGCCGCATGGTTTAATGGCGGCAATACGTTCCTTACCAGCGATCGTAATCTGGCCCAGCGCCGCCTTGCCTTCCTGGCGCAGGGCATCGCGCAGCGTGACGAAGGCTTCCTGCGCGATGGGGCCGTCAGGCGCCATAAAATACGGCCGGTCGAAATAGATCGGGTCGATATCATTAATATTCGTAAACTGAACCAGATCAATAGTATGGCGACTTTCGGTTCTCAGCTTGTCCAGTTCCTTGTCTTCAAGCTGGATATAGTTGCCTTTCTCGTATTCATATCCTTTGACGATGTCCGCAGGCTGGACTTCGTCGACCGTATCGGTCGCATTCTTATAATGGATACGCTCGCCCGTCTTGCGGTCGATCTTGTGGAGCCTGATTTTCTCCGTGTCCGTCACGGCGGCATAAAGCCTGACCGGAAACGTCACCAGCGACAACCTTACATGACCGTTCCAAAATGCGCGCGCAGCCATATGATAACTCCTGCTTCATCAATGCGCGGCTGCGCTGTTTTGTTCCTGATTATATAAAATATTCAGGGCGTTGCATTTTTCCGCTAAAGGCACCAGACTCTCAAAGATGACCAAGACGGGAGTATTGTTCGTCTGCACCGGAAACATCTGCCGTTCACCGACGGCAGAAGGGGTTTTTCTCGACCGGTTACGGGCGGAAGGCATAGAGGGGCAGGTTTTCGCGGCCTCCGCCGGAACCCATGATTATCATGTCGGCGAGCCGCCCGATCCGCGCGCTGTCGCGATGGCAAAAAGACGCGGGGTCGATATCGGGCATTTGCGCGCCCGGCATCTTAAGGATTCCGATTTCGACGCCTATGATTACATCGTGGCGCTGGACAGGGGGCATCTGTCGATTTTGAACGGCTACGGCGCGGGCAGGCGCGGCAGAGCGGTTCTGCTGATGTCATTTGATCCAGGCGGAGCGCGGGACGTGCCCGACCCTTATTATAAAGGCGAAGAAGCGTTCGCTGAGGCTTATGATCTGATCGACGCAGGGGTGACAGGCCTGGTCCGGCATATCAGGGAGCGGGGGACGAATGGCCGCTGACGTCCTGATCGATGATGTGGCGCGAATCGCCGGGCGGGCGGTTATGGAGCCGCGCATGTTCGCCAACGGCCATGGCACCGATATCTACCTGGCGGATTTCAGGGACGGCGGGGGGCGCATCGTCATCAAGCGGGCGCGGCAGCCTGAGGCGGCGCTCGATCTCGAAGGCTGGATGCTGGAGTACCTGGCCGACAGGAACCTGCCGGTGCCGAAAGTGCATTGCGCGGAAAAATCGCTGCTGATCATGGACTATGTGCGGGACAGCGGGCGCGTCACCCCGGCGGTGGAGGAAGACGCGGCGCGTCACCTGGCGCGGCTGCATGCCGTCAAGAGTTTCCAATACGGGCTGGACCGCGACACGCTGATCGGCGCGCTGAACCAGCCCAATACGCTGAGCGACGACTGGCTTTCATTTTTCCGCGACTACAGGCTGATGCATATGGCGCGGAAAGGGTTCGAAGAAGGCTCTCTGCCCATCGACCTCGTGAAAAAGATCGAGCGGATCGCCGGGTCGCTGGACAAATGGATTACCGGCGCCGCGCCGCCGTCCCTTATCCATGGCGACTTATGGAGCGGGAACGTCCTGACAGGGGCAACGGGCGTCAATGCCTTCATCGACCCGGCGATCTATTACGCCGACCCCGAAATCGAACTGGCGTTCATCGCGCTGTTTTCGACGTTCGGGGAGCGGTTTTTCAAGCGTTATGAAGAATTATCGGGGATACGGCAGGGGTTTTTCGAAGTGAGGCGCGAAGTGTATGCGCTTTATCCGCTGCTGGTGCATGCCCGGCTGTTCGGCGGAGCGTATATCGAAAAAATCGGACAGATCGCCAGCCGACTGGTTGGTTAGCGCGCCGGACTGATTTATAATACATATACGTACCAAGGGGGCGACCATGGCATTACCGCCGAAAGAACCGGGCTTCCTGACGCCCGGCAGACTCAAAATCGCGACCGCCGCCGGCGTTGTCCTGATCCTTGGCATGACGGTCGCGTTGCTTAAACACGCGCCGCCGTCAGAGACTCGACCTGTCGTCGTGCAAAAAGTGACGCCGCCTGTCGAAAATCCTGCCCCTGCAGCTGTCCGTCCCCCTGTCCATACAGCCCAGACTGCTGCGTCAAAACAGCCGCCTGCAGCCTTACCACCCAAAGTTCTGGCGCCACCGCCGCAACTGGGCGGAAAACCCGAGCTGATTATCGGCACGCTCGCGGGCACGCTGCGGGTTCAGGTGCCGGACACGCCGAAAGGCGAGCGCCTGCCCCTCGAACATACATGTTACCGCAAGAATCAGTCTCCGGGCTTTTCATGGAGCGGCGCGCCTTCGGCAACGAAAAGCCTGGTCGCCATCCTTGAGCGCAGACAGGCAGGCAAAGCGCCCGCTTGGATATGGCTCCTCTACGATATAGATCCTCACACGGGATCATTAGGCGGGGGCGTGCCGCGCGAGGCGCAGCTTGCCGGCGGCGCGCGGCACGCGCGGAACATCTATAACAAGGCCGAATATGCCGGGCCGTGCGAACCGCGCGGGCAGATCCCTTACGCGCTGCGCGTCTTCGCGCTGGACGACAAGCCGGACCTGCCTGCCGGCGCCAGCCGGGACGATCTGGTCCGGGCCATGAACGGGCACATCATCGACGCGGTCGACTATCCGATGATCCATTATCTGAGATTTTAAATAAGCCGCGGCTTATTTAAGCGCCGCGTTCAGTTCCGGCAGTATCCGGAACAGATCGCCGACCAGCCCGTAATCCGCCACATCGAAAATCGGGGCCTCGCCGTCCTTGTTGATGGCGACGATGACTTTAGAATCCTTCATGCCCGCAAGATGCTGGATCGCGCCGGAGATGCCGACGGCGATGTAAAGTTCGGGCGCGACGACCTTGCCGGTCTGGCCGACCTGCAAATCATTCGGCACGAACCCGGCGTCGACCGCCGCGCGCGACGCGCCGAGGGCTGCGTTGAGTGTGTCGGCCAGCGGTTCGAGCAGGGCCTTGAAATTTTCGGCGCTGCCCAGGCCGCGCCCGCCGGAGACGACGATCCGCGCCGTGCCCAGATCAGGACGCTCGCTTTTGCTCAGTTCCTCCTTCACGAAGCGGGACAGACCCGTATCGCCCTGACCGGCGACAGACTCAACGGTCGCGTTGGCGCCCTCGGCGGCGACAGCGTCGAACGCGGTGGGGCGGATGGTGAGCATTTTTACGCAGTCGAGGCTTTGTACCGTGGCGAAGGCGTTGCCCGCATAGACAGGGCGCACGAAAGTGTCGGCGCTTTCAATGGCGGTGACGTCCGAGAATGGCTGCACATCGAGCAGCGCCGCCGCGCGGGGCAAAACGTTCTTGCCGAAAAACGAGGCAGGCGCGAGGACATGGGTATATCCGCCGGACCGGACGACGGTGCTGACCAGCAGCGCGACGTTTTCCGCCAGCGCATGCGCGTAGGCCGGATCGTCTGCGTGAAGGACTTTGGCAACGCCGGGAATTTTCGAAGCCGCCTGCGCCGCGCCAGCGCTTCCGGAACCGGCGACGAGCATGTGGATGGCCCCGCCCAGTTTTACGGCGGCGGCGACCGTCTGAAGGACGCCTGGTTTCAGGGCCTGATGGTCGTGTTCGGCAATGACGAGGATATTCATGGCATGCGTTCTTTCAGATGACTTTGGCTTCGTTGCGCAGGCGGTCGACCAGTTCCTGTGGGGACGAGACTTTCACGCCGCCCTTACGGGCAGGGGGCGGGGAGGTTTTCAGGGTTTTGAAGCGCGGCGTGATATCGACGCCCAGCGTATCGGGCGCCAGCGTTTCCAGGGGCTTCTGGCGGGCCTTCATGATGTTGGGCAGCGAGGCGAAGCGCGGCTGGTTCAGGCGCAAATCAGCGGTGACCACAGCGGGCAGTTTAAGATCGAGCGTCTCAAGACCGCCGTCGATTTCCCGCGTGACGCGCGCTCTGCCGTCCACGATCTCGACCTTCGACGCGAACGCCGCCTGGCCCCAGCCGAGGAGGGCGGCCAGCATCTGGCCGGTCTGGTTGTTGTCGCCGTCGATAGCCTGCTTGCCCATCAGGACGAGACCGGGCTGCTCCCTTTCGACGATTTTGGCGAGCAGTTTCGCGACAGTTAGCGGCTGCAGTTCGGCATCCGTCTGGATCAGGATAGCGCGATCGGCCCCCATGGCCAGGGCCGTCCGCAATTGCTCCTGCGCCTGGGCTACGCCCGCCGTAACGGCGACGATTTCTAAGGCTTTGCCAGCCTCTTTCATTCGCACCGCTTCCTCGATCGCGATCTCACAGAACGGGTTCAGCGACATCTTGACGTTGGCCGTCTCGACGCCGCTGCCGTCCGCCCTGACCCGGACGGACACATAGGCGTCGACGACGCGTTTGACGGGGACGAGAATCTTCATGGCATCAGGCACATAGTTGTTTTAAACAGGCATGGATTGTAGGGGGAGACGGCGCGGGCCGCAAGACGGTTGAAACCGGGTAAAAGCGCCGCAAACTATTATTTGACGCACTCTTGCCATTTATGGGAATATAGCCGGATTATTACACCGGAAAGATTAAAAAATGGCTGCATGCCTGGTTATTATATTTGGGGATTCGGCGGGAGCGCACAATATCGTGGTCGTGCCCGCGAGTGCCATACTGGTTGTCGCGCCTTTGGCCAATGTCCCTGTCTTTCAAAACCCCGTTTTATCGTCGCCACGCATCGACGCGCTTCAGGCCCATGTCCTGGACAAAGAAGGCAAAGTCGAACCGAGCGTCGCCCGCCGTTTCCTGAGCAATGTGCATTACGGCGCCTGCGAAGGACTCGACAGCCTTGCAGCCCTGCCGCTTGAGACCAAGATCAACCTGTATGAAAGCGTCGCGGCGGACGACAACCCACGCAATGCCCTGTACCTGGACGCGCTGAATCAGGAAATGGGGCTGACCGAAGCGTTTTACCGCCGCGAAGGCCAGAGAGCGGCGGCTTTCTTCTCACCGGCGCATGCCCACGTCCTTGAACGTAAATGGCAGATGTCGGGCAATGCCGGAAGCTTTGGCGCGGCGATGAACAAAGCCATCCTTCATCCGCAGGCCACCAGCGCCGAGACCAAAAAGCAGCTTTTAGGATTCATCACCAAAAGCTTTTGTGACTATACGGGCCAGAAAGAGCCGCGGCTGGAATTCTTTCGCGACGATCCCCGCCTGCAGGGCTATGCGGACGGATCGGTCGTCGGCATCAACGAGGCGGCCTCTAATTTCTCCGAAGATTTCCTCGGCTTGATCATGACCAATCTGCATGAGCTGGATCATGGCGGGCAGATGGAGCTGGGCATGGCCTATCGCGATGGCCGCATCGGCAAAAGCCATCCGGATTATATTCCGGCCCGCGTTTATAACGCCAATCTTCTCACGCAATCAGGGTATATTCCGCCCGAGAACATCGCCGGGCATCGCGCCTATGAAGAGCAGCCGGCGGAAATCGGGGCCAACTACGCGGGCAATGTGGCGGCCTACTGCGCAAACCGGACATACGGATCCGGCTGGAAACCGCAACGAACGCTCGATCCTGCCCTGGGTCTGGCCGCGTAACCGGATCCTTAAATTTAAACCGATAGCGAAGCCGGGGCCGTTTCTTTTCTCTTGTCGTTGGGCGCCCTGTTCATCATTTTGTCCAGGCCGCACACTATGGCCAGTGCCGCGCTGTAGACAGCCATGTCTCCCCAGTCAAACCCGATTTTTTTATTGATGTGAGTCAATTCCCAGAAGGTCAGCAAGGCCATTGCCGCAGGTGCGTATATAAGTTCGGAATTCCGGGCCTTGGGAAGAGATCCCTGTGTAAGCAACTGGCATGCATATGCCAGTGCGTAGGCTCCGAAAAAGTCGGACAGGTGATTTTTGAGATACATTTGAAAAGGAGACGACGGATCGTATACAGAGAGTTTTGCGGCGCTCGCAGCGTTATAAAGAGAGTGAAGAAAATCAGGATTACTTTGAAAGAAGGTGCGTATCGGCAGAGCAGGATTAAGAATGAATTTATTTACGTAAAAATTAGGATGTTGGGCAATTTCCGCCGCCATGTATAAAAAAACAGAAGATCTGTTAAAGGCCTTAACCAATGAAGTAAATGCCGACATCTTAACTTCCCCGAGCGTTACATTACTCATTATTATCGATCATAAGTTGACAACTTAGGCATTATATGATTTTTTCGCAAGAACAAGGTATGAAATTATGACCTTTTCAAGAAGAGCATTCATTGCCAATTCCGGAGCAGCAGCCCTGGGCCACATAGGCCGGTACGCTGTTCCCAGGCTCAGCGGCGCTGCCGCCGCCTCGCTGGTCTTTGCGTCGTCTTCGAAGCCTGCCGAAGCTTTTATTCTGGAACTTGCCTTTATTACGCAGATTTTTCAGGCCATAAAATCCGCTTATAATTTATATGCGTATAGTACAGGCACGGATCAGGATTTACTGCAGCTCGACGATATCAGCAGAAATATTTCCGCCGTAGCCGCAAACCAGACTCAGATCCTGGATACGCTCAACGGGCTCGGGATGGCCCTCAATAAAGAACTGGCGGCCGCTTTCAGGGATCGCGATGCCGCAAGATTCAACGCCATGGCTCTTCAGTTCGAAAGATTGCGCACTGGACGCATCAGCGACAGGAACTGGCTCAATTCAATGACCGAGGAAGCCGACAGGCTCGGTTTTCAACTGGGGACATACGATCCTTTCGTTTATCCAAGCTTTGCCATGGCGTCTTCGTTGCAGATTGCGCTCCATCAAATGCGTGGATCTTCGCCTTTACAAATTATGGAGGTGTTGGATCAGGAACGGAAACCGCTGCAAAGATGGCTTGACGAAAAAAATCCCGATGCGCTGCCGGCGCTCATTAAAAGCATGAGAAGCGAGCAGGCCGTTTTCGCTGAAAGGCTCAAGCCCCTGCAGGATCCCTACGCTCTTAACCAGTATGTCGTATTGTCCGGCGACGGAAATGCGGGACGCACGATCGCTTCTTATGGCCATTTCCTAGCTTATGAAGGCGTGTCCAAGGATGGAAATCCCATTCTGACGTTCAGCAAGCAGTGGGTCAATCCTTATACGGTACCGGATAACCCAGGCGCCGGACTTATCCCGAAATACAGGCAGGCGAATGGTACGCATCTGTTCGCCGATGTCGGTGGAACCCCTGGAATAAATACCGGATGCCTTAAAGACGATCCTCAACGCGCGCAAAAAATCGATAACAGTTCTCTTGCAACGGACGATGCGCGCTTTAAAGCCAAATGCATCACGGAATATTATAAGACGCAGATAGCGGGGAATGGAGATCTGTCACGCAAGCTAGAGGCTTTGGTGGCTATCCAAGCTTCCATGCAGAATTTTGCTTCTGTCATAGACGGCATGGCAGCCGATATGAAGGCACTGGTGCAAAAAGGCTATGGAAGCAGCCGCATAGGCTATTGCGGAACGTCCAGAAAAACCGGTGAGTGCATCCCCCTTATAACGAGGCCCGGGTAAACAGATGGAAAATATGACCCGAAGACGGTTGTTGGGTAACCTGCTTGCAGCAGCGGCTGTCACTGGCGCCGCTGGATTGCCGTCAAAAACCGTTATGGCTCAAGGCCTCGATTTTTTTACAGGTCTTATCTATGAACCTCTCGGATTTATCGAAACGATTTTTTCAATAGGCAACGATGCCGCGGCGGAGCATAAAAGTGAAAAAATAAAAGAAATCGCCACTCTTTCCCAGGACCTCGTCGTAAACCAGCAAAAAATACTGGACGGCGTTAAAGGTCTGGCGGCGGTTTTTCATCGGGAAGTCTCACAGGCTTTTCAAAACGATCTCTATCGCGAACTGACGGCGGAACTGGCCAGCTTTCGCATTATGGTGGCGGACGGAAAGCCGCCCGAATCCGGAGCCTATCTTTCGGCCAAAGCCGAACGTCTTGAGCGTCTGGGTTACGAAGTTGCGCGGCGTTATGGCTCCGGAGGCTACCCCGCATTCATGTCGGCCATGGGCGTGTCCTATATCCTTCAAAATATGGACGGCGCATCCCCTGTGCAGATGGCTTCACAAATTCAGCAGCATTCCGAGATCATCGATTCCTGGCTGAGGGATACATCGGCCGGTTCGCCGGTCCAGCTTCTGGCAGACTCGGATTTGATTCAAAACCGTGCGGCGGCGATCTTTTCGGACGGTTATCAGCTTATCCCTGTAGGTGAAGTGGCCCGGTCGGTCGCAGGGCACGTTCTGGTCGACAAGCTGTCCCTGGAAATCATCAAGTCTTCGGAAGGAGTGCTGGATATCCATCCGCTTGTAACAACAGCGGCCACTCATTACAGGCCTGACGCGGTGCCGGAGCGTTACCGATTGCCTGACGGGCAGGCCCGCCTTTTTATGGACGGTTCACCGGCCCTGTTATCCAAGTATTACGACTGTCTCGAACCTTCGGCGCCTCAGGAGTTCAGGCAGGACAGGATTGAAGAGCGGAGATCGTCTGCTTTAGCGGCAAGAGAAAGCTGCGTGCAGGCTTTCGCGACTGTATATCAGGGCAATCGTTCCGAATATGTTCAGGCCCACGAAAGGCTGGCCGCCTTTGTAGCCAGCATGACGAGCGCGCGCGATACGCTTACACAACGGGCGATGAAAGTGCGCGCGCCGGAAGTTTTTTCTAAACCCAATCGTTCACCAACTTAATAGGAGTGTTGTATGAAAATAACTGATCTATGCAATTCTAAAGTACGCGACGGAGGTCTCCTTCTCCTTTTACTGGGTGGCGGAGTATTAGCGGATGAGGCGGCCGACAGCGGTTCAAGCCCTGAAAAGGTCTCCCCTAATAGAGATCCCAGCGCAAGGCTTGAGCGGCCTCTGGAAGATGGTTTCAAGTCAGGTCAGTTCGTCGTCGCCGGAATGCCCCCGGAACTCGGATTGCGATAGGGTTCGCGGCCTTAAACATTGCGTCTTTAAGAGATTTCAATCTTTGGCCAGAGTTTCAGGCTATGGTTGTTGTTGCCGAAATAGGATTAAACCGATCATGTGAAAGATTCTCTTCACGCCTATCAACTTTCAAAGTGCGGAAACGCGTTGCGCGTGATGGCCGAGGCGGTACGCTGGGGCGCACGAATCAACACGATCAGTCGAGGCATCATTATCACGCCGCTGGCCAACGACGAACTGAACGGGCCGCGTGGCGCAGGCTACCGGCGCATGATCGAAACCTGCGCCGCCAAACGGGCGGGAACCCCCGACGAGGTGGGCGCGGTCGGCGCGCTCCTTATGGGGCCGGAGGGCGCATTCATCACCGGGAGCGATTTCCTGATGGACGGCGGGGTTACGGCCACCTACCGGTATGGCAACCTGGCACACTGACCGGCAGAAAATGGCGTCCCCGAGAGGATTTGAACCTCCGGCCAACAGTTTAGGAAACTGCTGCTCTATCCACCTGAGCTACGGGGACTTATGAGGCGCGTTTTCGGCCTGCATGCCTTTTGCAGGCTAGCAGACATCGGCTTTTGCGGGCCAGCGTTTTCTGCTGATTAAGGGTGGAGCGCAAATAACTAAAAGAGCAATATTGAGATGTGTTTTCCCATAGGAGATCATTCTGGCGGACGGAAACTATTGTTTTTCATAATTTGTATGCAAGGCGGTCTTTTGGTATAATCGACCATATAACAGGGCTTTGGTATTTTTTGAGGCATTTACATGAGCGATAACGGTACCGAGCAGCATACAGCGCAGATGCAGGATCATTGCGCCGTTTTAGATCGGGTCAGCATCGCTGCAGGCGGAGCGGTTTATAGCCGGTATGAACAAAATGCGAAGGACGCGGTAGGCCTTGCAGCTGGCGGCGGAACACTCGTCGCCGTAGTTGGAGTGACCGGAGCGGCGGGAGTACCCTTTCTGCCTGGACTATTTGTCGGCGGCGTCGCAAGTTTTGGCGTTGCCCAAGGCGTTAAAGATGTCAGTGATACACTCATAGAAGGCGTCGGAACTATCGGCCGGTCCATCGGCCTGGATAAGCTGCATGCCTTTGATGTGCCTAGAAATCAGGCAGATTGCGCCGAGGGGCTTTACAGGCTTGCCTTGCAGCAGCCTGGGACACCGGAAGCGAAGATAGCCGATATCGTGAACAGAGCCCCGCTTCTTTCTCATCCTTCCGAAGGTTCCGGCGTTTCCCAGATGGGACGGATATTAAGGCAAAGCGGGTATGACCCCGACGCGGTCGCGTCCTATAATTTCGGTCCCAGAGAGGATGTGGCTTCGGTCGCGCACCATAACCGGCGAGATGCGCAAGAAACAGAAATGATGCGCCGGATAGGTGGCAAGGAAGCGATCACCGCTCTTAACACCCTGATTGACAGAGAGCCTGTCTCGGGAATTTCAATTGCTTCTACCCAGGCAGCTGCTGCCGCGCCCGTTCCTTCTGTAAAACTTCCCCCGCTTATATTGAACTGACGGCGATTCGATCCCATTTAGATTTAAATATTAAGGTCGCCAAAAGCGGTTTCGCGGCCTTTGGCCGTATAGACGTCTATGTGGTATAATGCCTGATGAAAAAGCGGATGGGTTGGAAAGCGGCCATTTTTTTCGTTGGCGGGTTGTTCGCCGCATGGCCGTGCCTTCAGGCTCTGGCCGCGAACCCAGGCCTTGGCAGGATCCAGAGCGAGGGCAAAGCGATGACAGAATGCATAAAAATGCTTCATCTTGACCTGAACGGGGAATATGATGGCAATGCAAAGATTTTTTATACAGAAGAGACAGCCCGGCAAATCCAGGACTGCATGATGGGTAAGGGGTTCCTGTACGGGTCACTGCTGACGGTCGGGCAGGACCCGGCCAAAGTCCCGTTGGTGGCGGACAAAAAAACCGTGACAGAACCGTTCGTCGCGACAGCCATAGAGAAAAACATAAAAGATGAAGGCGGCGAGCCTGACGCCCCTGACAAGGCCGCTGCCCAGGCGATAAAGGCGGAGGCAGCCAGGACGCCCAATGAAAGAGTGCCTGTGTTTGTGCCGTATTCGGGCCCGTCGGATTCGAAGCCGGTTTTCCTTCACTGATGCGATATATAAGGATATCTGCCATGAAAATGTATTTTAAGGTTCTTCTGGTCACCACAGTCGCCGGGATGGCCGTTACAGCTTTACCGGCGCTGTCCAGGGCGGACGACAATGGCAGAGTGACAACTCTTCCCTATAGTCGCGATGCGCAGGAAAAGATAAACGACGCCCGGATCCTGCATGCGCAGCGGGTAACGTCCGGCCTGACCAGGGCAGGAACCTATGACTCGCCGATCCGCGAATCCGGCGGCTTTACGAACGAGATCGGCACCGTGGATACCGTGGGTGATGGCATGGAAAAGAAAAGCGGGTCCGCTTATGCGCGCGCAAAATCCATGTCGAAAAAGACGACGGCCACGACCGCGCAGGATATCGCCCTGAACGGCAAAGACGATACGTCCACGGAAACAGGCAGCAACAGGGAAAAGACTCCGTCGATCAACAGGCAGTCGCGCAGCGATCTTCTTTACGGACTGAAAAAACCGGCGCGGCTGTTCGGAAACGTCGACCAATAATACCGGAAGCCTGACCGGTTTTCTTTAAAACGATTACAGGGCCAGACAGCGGGGACAACCTTAAACAGGTTATCATCAAAGCGTCATGCCGCCTGATGCTGGGAAAGATTCAGCTGAAAGAATTCAACGGCAGCGTTGTAAGTATTTCAGTGAACGTAAAGCTGGACTTCGCTGGTCGTCGCCTCGGCGCTGGGCGTATAGGACAGGTCGATGCGGTCGAGGTCCAGGCCCATGCCGGTCAGGCTGCGCAGGACGCGTTCGGCGTACCGGCGCGATTTGGTGCTTTCAATAGCCACCTGGGCAGAATTGCCGCGGCTGGGGTGGATCGCCACCAGTTCGAAACGGGCGTCAGGATAGCGTGCGAGGGCTTCGTTGACAGCCATATAGACCGGCTGTTCATAATCGACATTCGGACGGTCGAAGCGGATTTTCACGAGGGGGTGCATGCCGGCCGCTGAGGCCGTCCTTGCCGGGGCTACCATCGGCGTCATTGTGCCGGGACCCGCGTTCGCCGCGCCCATATTCTGGTTCATCAGCTGACTCGGGGCGGGAAGGCCGACCGATCCAGCCTGCGGCGAGAAGCTTGCCAACGTGGCGCTGGAGAACGGGCGGTTGGACAGGCTTTTGCCGAACATGCTGCCCGATTCGATGGCGAGGGCCATGGTGCGAAGGTTGTCGCGTTCGGTGTCGAGATAAGCGGTGGTGCGGGTGATATCGTCGTTCACATTGTTCAGAAGGCGGTCGATGATGACATCGGTGTTGTTGATCGCGTCTTCCATTTTTGCCAGTTCGACATGATCTTCCTCGATAGCGCCCGACAGGCTGTAAGTCGCCCGGACGGTTTCAAGCAGATAAGACGCCTTGGACGACACGTCCGTGATCTGCAGCGACAGGTCGTTCAGAGTCGCGATGCTGGCGCCCAGCTGTTCCAGCGTCTGGCGCGCGACGGTGAATTTCTGGACGAGGCGCGGGTTGCCTGGCGTGGTGCCGGACTGCAGCTGGGTATTGATGGTTGCGACGCTGGCGTAATATGCGGCGGCCTGGGCCTGCCCGGAATTTTCAAGAGTCGACAGGCTGGTCGCCACATTGGCGATCCGGCCCTGAAGGTCCGAAAGCTCCCTGCGCAGGCCGTTGATTTTCTGACCGACGACCGTCTGGCCCTTGTTGTCGTAATACCCGTCACCGAGCACTTCTTCCGGCGTAATGACGCGGGCGGGCGACGGCTTGTTGTAAACTTTGTTTTGGAGATCGAGGGGCAGAGGATCGGCGCCGCCGGCGATCATGGCGGGAGGGTTTTCAACGGCGAGGGCCGCTCCGGCGCGGGGAAACAGGACCGTCATCCCGGCAAGAACGAGGGCGCCCGCCCGGAAATAACCGTTACGCGGCGTGAAACCGATGGAAAAACGCTTCATTATCATCCCGCTGTTGGCCGAAAAATACGGTCTCTGTCAAATCTTTAGACAATCCCGGCACGCCGAGTCAAGTTTTCAAGCTAGAAAATCGCCTTAAAGCGCAGAGAAGTCAACAAGAAGACTGCGCGGCCATGGAAAAATACACAGTCTATCCACCGTTTAAAAAACAATTGCATGCCCGGGGGCTTTCGCGTATGGTCTGCCGCATTCCAAGTCTCCCCTTTTAAGCACCCGTAGCTCAATTGGATAGAGCATCTGACTACGGATCAGAAGGTTTGGGGTTCGAATCCCTACGGGTGCGCCATCTTGGCCAATAACGGCTTATGCTTACTCTTTAAAATACATTTAAACTCAGGCCTTGCGTAAAATGGCCTATCGGGGCATTTTAAGAGATGTGTCGCCCTAAAGGCTCTCCACATTATCATTCTGGAGAGCGCAGCCGTAAAAAGCTTTTTGGGTATAGACATAACATCTTATAACTTTCTTTAACTTTTTCCCGTATTTTCTCCTTTATAAGCAAGTCCAACTTTCCGATCCCAAGGCTGAAGACATCCATGAAATTCGAGCCCCTTAACAGGTCAGGCGACAAGAAAGGCACCACGACAGTCACCGTGCCGCTGGGCAATAAGCCGCCGGTGGCCACGACCGTGGTCGGCCAGGGACAGCAGGCATCCCCAGGCGGCGCCGACAAAAAAGCCGACGCGCCCGCGGGTGGCGGGCGAATCGGCGACCGCCTGGTTGCGCAGGGCATCATTACCGAAGACCAGCTGAACGTCGCCCTGCAGGAAAAGAAGGTCAGCGGCAAGCTGCTGGGCGAAGTGCTGGTCGACCTCGGGTTCATCGACGACCAGACCCTGATGGGGTTCCTGGCCCAGAGTTCCGGATTCGAGATTTTCGACCCCAAGCATACGATTTTGGACAGCGACGCGCTGGCGCTGATCGAAAAGCCGGTCGCCCTGCGCCACCAGATTCTTCCGGTGTCTTTAAAAGAAGACGAGCTGGTCATCGCGATGTCGGACCCTTACGACGTCGTCGCGATGGATACGCTGCGCCGCCTGATCCCGAAAAACATCACCATTCGTCCGCTGGTCTCCACGCCGCACGTACTGTCGGACGCCATCGACACCGCCTATGGCTATGCCAGTTCGATCACCGCCATCCTTCGGGAACTGGAGGAGGGCGACGAGAAAACGATCGACCTGTCGGGCCTGTCCGACGGCGAGGCCTATTCCCACCCGATCGTGCGGCTTGTCAACGCGCTGGTCGCAGACGCCGTGAAAATCGGCGCGTCGGACCTTCACTTCGAGCCGGAAGAAAACTTTGTCCGCCTGCGCTATCGCCAGGACGGCGTGCTGTTCACGGCGCAGATCCTGCACAAGCAGCACTGGAACGCGATTTCCCAGCGCATCAAGATCATGTCGAACATGAACATCGCCGACAAGCTGGCGCCCCAGGACGGACGGTTCGATTTGAACGTCGGCGGTCGCATGATCGATTTCCGCGTCTCGTCCCTGCCCACGGTGCATGGTGAGAACATCGTCGCCCGGGTGCTGGACCAGAGCCAGAGTATCGTGCCGCTGGAAAACCTGGGGTTCAGCCCGCTGAACCTCGACATCATCCGGCGCTGCCAGAAGCGCCCGGAAGGAATCATCATCGTCACAGGCCCGACGGGTAGCGGCAAGACGACATCGCTGTATTCGATGCTGAACGAGATCAACAACGTCGAGGTCAACATCCAGACGATGGAAGACCCCGTCGAATATTCCCTGCCGATGATCCGCCAGACGCCGATCCGCGAAGGCATCCTGGAATTCGCGGACGGCATCAAGGCGATCCTGCGCCAGGATCCCGACATCATCTTCATCGGCGAGATTCGCGACGGCACGACGGCGCAGATGGCGCTGAAGGCCGCCATGACGGGTCACCAGGTTTATACGACGCTCCACACCAACGATTCGTTCGGCGCCATTCCGCGACTGCTCGACCTTGGCCTGAAGCCCGGCATGATCGCGGGCGCCATCATCGCCGTGTTCGCACAGCGTCTGGTGCGTAAGGTCTGCAAGGATTGCCGCGTGCCCTATCAGCCCGACGCGGAGGAATGCAAAATCATGGGGATTTCGCCTGAGTCGCCCCCGACGATCTATAAAGGGAACCCGTCAGGATGCCAGTCCTGCAAGGGGCAGGGATACAAGGGCCGGATCGGTATCGCGGAAATCCTTCTGTTCGACGACGAACTGGACCTGATCCTGGCCGGAGACCCCACCAAGGCGGAATTAAAGACCGCTGCCATAGAAAAGGGCTTCAAATCCATGCGCGACGATGGCATTCTTAAAATATTGTCGGGAATCACGACAATCGAAGCCCTTTCAAAAGTGGTCAGCCTGGTCAAGTAGCCGGGCGACTGTCCTTTCCTTTCGTATCTGTCCCATGGAGGATAGCCATACAACGGTTTAAATACAGAGCGCTTAACAACAGGGGTCGCCCGATCAAGGGCGTCATCTCCGCCGTCAGCGACGTCGATTTGTACAGGCAGCTGCAAAGCGCGGGCCTGGAACTGGTGCATTGCGCGCCGCTGCAGAACAAAAAAGGCCTGTTCGGCGGGCGCATCATGCGCAAGAAGATCAAGATCCGCGACCTGATCCAGCTGTTTATGCATCTTGAGCAGATGCAGAGCGCGGGCGTTCCCATGCTTGAATCGCTCGGCGACATCCGCGACACGACCGACCATGACCATCTGCGCGATATCATGACGGAGATCCACCGTGACGTGTCGGACGGCAGTTCGCTGTCAGAGGCGATGGCAAAACATCCGAAGGTCTTTACGAACCTCTACATCTCACTGATTTCGGCCGGCGAAGAGACCGGTGATCTGACGTCTTCATACCTGCAGCTGATCAAATACCTGAAATGGGTCGACCAGATGCAGGCGAAGATCCGGAAAGCCACGCGCTATCCGATGATCCTGATGGCCGTCATCGTCCTGACCATCGTCGTGATGATGGGATTCGTCGTGCCCCAGATTGTGGACTTCATCCGCAACATGAAGATCGATCTGCCGTTCTATACGACATCGCTGATAGCAACGTCCGATTTCTTCGCCGCCTACTGGTGGGCGATCCTTGCGACGCCTGTGATTTTCTTTATCGCCATCAAGACCGCGCGCAATCTGTCCGACGAGGCCGCGTACCGAATCGATTTGTGGACGCTTTCCCTGCCGGTCGTCGGCATCCTGATTCGCAAGGTGAACATCGCCCGCTTCGCCCAGACTTTCGGCGCAATGTTTGCGAGCGGCATCGACGTGCTGCGGTCGCTTTCCAACGCGCGCAGCACAGTCAACAACCTGGCCATGATCGACGCGCTCGAAGGCGTCGAGGAACAGGTGCGGGCGGGCTCGCCGCTGTCGGAGGCGTTCAACGCCTCGGGTGAATTCCCGAGCCTTGTGATCCGCATGCTGAAAGTCGGCGAGGAATCGGGTAACCTGACCGTCGTGCTGGATCAGGTCGCGGATTTCTATACGGCGGACGTGGACGAAGCCGTGCAGGGGTTGATAACTATGATCGAGCCTTTGCTTACCGCCTTGCTTGGTGGTATGATTTTATGGATAGCGGTCGCTGTCTTCGGTCCTATATACTCCAGCTTCTCACAACTCGATATGTAATCCGCGAAACGGCAAGAGCATGGCATTACCCTTTCTTTCACCAGCCAGAACCGTTCTTCTCATCGGGGATGAAGCGCTTTCGATCTACAACGTCAGTTTCAAGGCCGCAAAGCTGGTTGAAACCGTCGCGTGGCAGGCCGACGATTTCGACGAGCGGGTCGTCAGGCTGATTCGCGTCGATTGCGGCGGCAAGCCCGCGCTTCTGGTCAACGACATGACCGACCAGCACTTCAAGGGCGGTCAGCGGTTGCCCAAGGTCAGCGTTCTGGATAAGACCAAGGTGCTGGAGCGCAAGCTGCAGGCGGCGTTTCCTAATTACCCGATCCGCGGCGCGCTGCCGATCAAATCGAAAAACCGCAAGGCGCCGGTCGAAACAGCCCGCGGCCCTGACGGCAAGCCTGTTGCGGCTTCAGGCAGCGGGTCTTTCCTTTTTGCCGCCGTCCCGATGTCCGAGCCGATCACCAAGACCATGGAAGTGGTCCGGCAGTCGATGGTGTCGATCGCGGGGCTTGTGCTTCTGCCTATAGAGGCCGCCGACATGGTGGCTTCGTTGTCTTCCAAGCTTAGCGGCAAGGAAACGCAGGCGTCGCGCTGGTGCATTTTTATCGGCCAGCATCGCGGCGGTGCGCTGCGTCAGGTCATTACCCGCGACGGCCAGCTGGCCATGACGCGGATGACACCTGTCGCGGAAAGTGAAGACCAGGCGCAATGGGCAGGAGATGTCGCGCAGGAAATAAAGGCAACCGTCAGCTACCTGTCACGATTCGGTTATTCGCCAAACGACGGCACGGATGTCATTGTCATCTGTACGCCGGATGGCGGCGAAGCGCTGAAAGAAACTATAGACATCCAGTGCAATTATACTGCGCTGACCGCCAACGAGGCCGCCCGTCTGCTCGGCATGGGCATAGGTATTCAGGAAGACCAGCGTTATGCGGAGCCCCTGCATTCGGCATGGATAGGCCGCAAAAACGCGTTCGCTCTCCCGATGCAGGCCCAGGCGCTGTCGAACGTGCTGCGCCCCCGGCAATACGCGGCGGTCGCCATGTTCCTGCTGGTCCTGGGCGCCGGCTACCTGGCCTGGCAATGCATGGAGCAGGTCCAGTCGATGATGGAGATACGCAACGATCTTTCGGACCAGACCCGGTCGCTAGGCCAGGCGACCGCCGAGCAGGAGACGGAAGTGCAGCGCATGGCGGCCCTCGGTTTTGATGTCAAGCTTATCAAGGCTGCGATAGGAACCTACGAGACGTTGAAAAAAGGCAATATGGACCCGCTCTCGGCCATCAAGAAAATCGGCGCCGCTCTTGGCAACGAGTTGCGTCTTTCTACTCTCAAAGTCGAGATGGTGGACGCCATGGCAACCCAGGACGCCAATAACCCCATGGCCTATACGCCCGAAGGCGTCCCGGTGCAGGGCGGCGCGCCGAAAGACATGCTGGCGACGCTTGTGCTGAATTTTCCCTCGACAATCGAGCCGGGGGTGGGCGTGAACGAAGTCAACGGCCTGCAGGCTCGGTTGCAGTCCGCTTTCCCCGGCTATAAAGTCAGCGTGACTCGGCAGGTGGCCGGCATGGATTATACCGCCAATACGTCGGGACAGGTCGGTGTGGTCGACGCAACAGCCAAAACCATGCAGGACTACGTCGCCGAACTGCAGATCAGAGGCCATTCCCAATGATGATGAGCGTAATCGGCCCAAAACGTATGCTTATACTTGGATGTCTTATCGCTTTCAACGCGTTGCTGGCCGCCGCGATCTATTTGATGATCATCCCTCATAACCAGACTCTTCAAGCCCAGCTGGACCAGACGCGAGGTCAGGTGTCGACGGCCCGTTCTGAAACCGAAAGACTCCGCACTGAATTCAGCGATATCCAGAAACAGAAAGCGGAATTCGAAAGACTGGGAGAGGCCGGGTTTTTTACGGCGCAGGACCGAGTCAAAGCCCGGGACCGTTTCGAGGCAATCCAGAAATATTCGCGCGTCATTTCGGCAAGCTATGACATCAAGCCCGCGCAGATTGAGCGTAACCCCGATCTGACGACGGCGAGCCAGGTCATGCTGACAACGCCTGTCAGCGTCGACGTCGACGCGCTGGACGATATGGACCTGTATAACTTTATGTATATGATAGAAAACGCGTTCCCTGGATATGCAGGGATCGCCAACCTGGAAATCACGCGGACGCGGGAGATCGACGATGTTACTCTGCGGGAGATCGGCAGCGGCGTTCCAGCCGTCATGATCAAGGGGAAATTCGATTTCGACTGGAAAACGATCGTGCCTGAAAGCAAGATCCAGGATGTGGTCAACCAACAGGCAGGTATGTGAGATGAACGCGCACCGTCTGAAAAAAAATGACCGCATTGCCCTTACAGGCGCAGGGTTTGTCATGTGCTGCGCCGCCGTCGCGTGTCTGTCAGGACCGGCAAAGGCGCAGGCTGTGCCGGGGCCCGTCGACAGCGTTCCGGCTCAGGCAGGACAGGCGACGCCGGGGGCGGCCATCCCGGCCAATGCACCCGTTATGGATCCTGTCATACCTTCGCCCGGAGGCGCGGTGACGGGCCAGGCAAACGCGGCGGGCAGCCAGCAATGGGATGCCAACGCCTTGGGCGACCTTGAAAAATCGCTGAATGACCATAAAGCTGTCGCTGCGCCTGCGACACTGCCCCAGGAACTCAAGACACTGTTTTTCACGGCCTGGCAGTATGCCCTTCTGAACGAAGCCAAGCAGCTGTTTAAAACGCGCCCGCCCGACGCCAGCGAAACATCGGCGGATCCGAACGCGCCCAAGCCGACAGGCCCCAGAGAACTCAGCCTTGGCGGGATCACCTTCGTTAATGCCGAAAACTGGACTGTATGGCTGAACAGCAAAAGGATAAAACCGGACGCCATTCCAAAAGAAGTCCTGGACATCAAGGTGCGCAAAGATCATATCGACTTGAAGTGGTACGATACCTCCACCGACCTTATTTATCCCGTCCGCCTTCGTCCGCATCAGCGCTTCAACCTCGACACGCGCATCTTCCTGCCCGGGACCGGCGCATAGGAAGCAGAGCATGGTGACGGTAGAAACAAAGAACTTCCTGGAATTCCAGAACGTATCCATCGATTACGGCCGTAAGCAGGCCGTGTTCGGCTGCAGCCTCTCGGTCAGTCGCGGCGTGACGTTCGGCCTGATGGGCCTGAACGGCGCTGGAAAAACGACCCTGATCAAATCCCTTCTCGGCCTGCGTGACATGCGCGAAGGCCGGATCCTGCTCGAAGGACGCGATTCACGTAGCCCGGAAGCAAGAAAAGTTCTGGCCTATCTCCCTGAACGGTTCGACCCGCCCTTATTTTTAAAAGGGCGCGAGTTTATAAAATTTTCCATGGAATTGTACGGTGCGATGTTCGACCGTCCCGCGATGGAGACGCTTGCCGTACGGCTGAAGCTCGATCCGTCCGTCCTGAACAACCGGATGACCACGTATTCCAAGGGCATGCGGCAGAAGACCGGTCTGATGGCCACGATCATGACGGGGTGTCCGCTTCTTGTCCTCGACGAACCGATGAGCGGGCTGGACCCTGCAGCGCGCGCCTGTGTGAAAGACGTTGTCCGGCAGATGCAGGAGGAGGGGCGGACGGTGTTTTTCAGTTCGCATATCCTCGGCGACATGGATGAAATCTGCGGCCATGTCGCCCTGATGCATCAGGGGCATATCATATTCGACGGCACGCCGTCCGGCCTTAAGGCCAAGGAGGGCAGCGCCAGTCTTGAGCAGGCCTTTCTTAAAGCCATCGATTCCTCGGGGCTGAATAGTCAAGCCGCTTGACCTTTTCCCCGTTAAAGGGTCCACTTGTAATGTGATTCTGCCGAGTTTTCGCGGCAGCGTTTTTCGTCTGCCAGCCCCTGCTTATTGTTGGAATGAGGATTTAAAAGACCATGACGCCGGATGATAAAGACCGCGACATATACGGGCAGGACGACAACAAAAATATCGAAGCGCAGGTCGGCGCCGAAGACGATGACTTCATGGCTGGCGGCGATGATATGTCGCGCATAGAAGACGATCTTGACCGCGACCTCGCGCGCGACAACGACGACGGCGGCGAATCGGGTCTCGATTTCGATTTTCCGACCGAAGGCAAAAAATCTTCCGGCCTGTTGGGCAGGTTTTTAGGTCCTGTGGTTATTCTGGCGGCGGCGCTCGGCCTTGCCGGGTTCGTGTTTTTAAATCCCCAGATGCTTGGGATGAAATCCGCCGATTCTTTGCCTGCCGCGACGCCTCCCCAAGAGGCCGCTGCAACCCCCGATGGTTCCATCGCGCTCGCGTCATCGGGAGAGGCAGATATTTCCGAGAAACTGCCGCAACCGACGGCGACCCAGAACGATGCCGATTCTTCCGCGGTCCTGACTCCGGAGCCGCCTTCGGTGCCTGGACAGGAAGCGGCGGCTGTCGTCGAGCCTGCGCCGGAACAGGAGCCGGTACCCGTAGGCTCGCCGGATGACGCAGCCGCACCGGATGCGCCGTCCGCGCCTACGCCTGTCGCGGACGTTTCGCCTGCCCAGACGGAAGCTGCGGCGCCCGCGGCGCTGACTGCGCCTGACGAGGCGCCCGAAAGTCCAGTGCCGTCCACGGCGCCGCCTTCGACGGCCCGCATGGTCGATATCGCCAAAGACATGCGGGGCGATCTTTCCAAAACCAACAGCGCTATGGCATCCGAGGTGCCGGTTCCTGCGGCCGATGCGCCCCAGCCCGACCAGGCAAAGCTTCAACCCGCCGCGCCGCCGCCTATATCACCGAACCAGGGTGCCCAGGTTCCCGCCGTACCAGTGGATGGCTCTCTTGCCGGCACAGCGGACAGCCCTCTAGAAAAGCCCGCGCCGAACGCCATTCCTGTCAAGGATGACGACGTTTATTACGATGCCAACATCGAGGCGCCCACCAGCGGCATGGCCACGGCGGTCGGCCCCCGCAAGGTCGACCCGAACGCGGAGCCCGGCCAGAAATTCGTGATCGTTGAAGGCGTGCTGAAGGCTGATGACGTCGAATCGATCATTGTATCGGCATCGCGCGCGCTCAAGCTTGGGCGTTACGACGCAGCGCTCGAACTTTATAACGCGCTCTATGCGAAAAACCCGCGCGATCCGCGCATCCTGATGGGAAGGGCCGTTGCGCAGCAGAATCTCAAGATGGATGATTCTGCCATTCACAGTTATGAAGAACTCATCGCCATCAACCCGAACAATACGGACGCGATGATCAACCTGCTCGGGCTGATCAAAAACAAATCGCCGTCCATCGCGCTGCGCCGTATGATCGACCTGCAGGGCAAGCTCCCGTCCAATGCCGGTCTGGCCGCACAGATCGGCGTGACCGAAGGCGAGATGGGCAACTATCCTGAAGCGATGCGTTATCTTGGCATGGCAGAGAGTTTAGAGCCGGAAAACCCACAGCACGCCTTTAACATGGCTGTGCTTGCGGACCGCCAGGGCAAGACAGCGGATGCCATAAAACTTTATGAGACGGCGCTTGAGGTCGGCTCGGTCAGCGCGGCGAGCGACTCGATCCCGCGCCAGGCGATATCCGACAGGCTGGCCGTTCTGCGGCGCCGCTAATGTTTCCTGAAATTCATGCCGGGCTTGCGATCGCCGCCGCGATTCTCGGTCTTGTGTTCGGAAGTTTTGCGACCGCCCTGGCGTACCGCATCCCCTCCGGGCAGCCCTGGGCTTTCAAGGCTAAAAAAACAGAAGGCGTCCCGCGCTCCGCCTGCACTAACTGCGGCGTAACGCTGAAAGCCCGAAATCTGATCCCTTTATTGTCCTGGCTGGCGCAGAAGGGGCGATGCAGCGCCTGCGGCAAGCCGATAAGCTGGACGTATCCCGCGACGGAGCTGGCCTGCGCTTGTGCCTGCTACGGGCTTTTTCTTTCGTGGGGATCGTCCGTACCGACCCTTCCCGTATTGATGACGGTCCCTTTCCTCGCGGCGCTGATCGTCATCGATTTCCGATATTTCATGCTGCCCGACATTCTCAATATCCTGCTGGCGGCACTATGGCTTGTCTTTATCGTCATCCTGGCCATTTCAGAGGGGCGATGGGAGGCGGTTTCTCCCGTATTCCTGTCCGGAGTGTCCGGTGCGGCACTCTTCGGCTTTCTTTCCTGGTCGATCGGGGCTGTTATGAAAAAAATCCTCCATCGCGAGGCGCTGGGGTTCGGCGACGTCAAATTTTTCGCGGTGGCAGGTCTCTGGCTCGGAACCGGGGCATTACCTTTTTTTCTTATACTTTCAGGGTTTTTTGGCGTTATCCTCGGCGGAATTTACCGTTTGGTAACCAAAGAAGCCTATTTTCCCTTTGGGCCTGCCCTGATCGTGGCTTTTTATGTCTTATTGCTGGCGAAGGGGGCTGCTCAATAGATCCTGTTTCTGTTAATATCTCGCTCCACGTTTACTTTCCCTTTCCTTTTTTGCGCTAAAACTAAAGTGACCCGACTCTCCGGAGGCTTATCTTGGATATCACCCAGCTCCTCGCCTTTACGATGCAGAACAATGCATCCGATCTTCACTTGAGCCCGCTCAACCAGCCCGTGATACGGGCGCATGGCGATTTGAAGAGAATCAAGACAGACCTGCTGCAGAGCGAGGACATCCGCTCGATGCTGTATTCGGTGATGACCGAAGACCAGCGCGCCGATTTCGAACGCGAAATGGAGCTGGATTTCGCTATCGCCTTCGGCGAAAAGGCGCGTTTCCGCGTGAACGCTTTCACGACACGGACCGGCACCTCCGCCGTTTTCAGGACCATTCCGTCCCTGATCCCGACCATGGAAGAGCTGGAACTGCCCGCCGTCATGCGGCGCCTGGCGGAACTGGAAAAGGGACTCGTGCTCGTCACCGGTCCGACCGGTTCGGGAAAATCCACAACCCTGGCGTCGATGATCAATTACATCAACGAGAACGAAGCCCAGAACATCATCACGATCGAAGACCCGGTGGAATTTTTCCATACTTCCAAGAAAAGCCTCATCCGGCATCGCGAAGTCGGCGTCGACACCAAATCCTTCGCCCGCGCGCTGCGCAGTTCCCTGCGGGAAGATCCGGACGTTATCCTGGTGGGCGAGATGCGGGATTATGAAACCATTGCCCTGGCGCTGACGGCCGCCGAAACGGGCCACCTTGTGTTCGGCACCCTTCACTCCAACAGCGCCGCCAAGACCGTTGACCGTATCATCGACGTGTTCCCGACAGGCGACAAGGAGATGGTGCGCGCCATGCTGGCCAGTTCGCTGCAGGGCGTCGTCGCGCAGACACTTCTGAAGAAGGAAGCGGGGGGACGGGTCGGCGCGTTCGAGATCTTGGTCGGCACTAACGCCGTGCGAAACCTGATCCGCGAAAATCAGGTCGCCCAGCTGTATTCAATGATCCAGACCGGTTCCCGCTACGGCATGATCACGATGGAAGATTCCGTCAAGGGATTGCTGGAGCAGGGGATCATCAGCAAGGAAGAAGCGCGCAGGACGCTGATGAAATCCGCCGACGAGGAAGCAGACCGCGATACCGACAACGCCGCGGCGTCTCTGGGCGGCGGCAAGATGCAGATGCAAATGAAGGGCGGGCGCAAGATCATGGGCAAGCAGCCGCCGGCCCCGCCGCCGCCGGCCGCGAAAGATGAACCCGAGCAGGATGAAGGATATTCGTTTTGAGCGCGCCGATCGTCCTTGAGTACCTGAACGCCATGAACGTCCGCCAGGCCAGCGACCTGTACCTTACGGTCGGGTTTCCCCCCACGATGCGGATCGAAGGCCTGCTTGAAAAAATCCGGCCCGAGCCGATGACGGTCGACGAGATCAACGAGATCCTCGGCGCCATTCTGACCAACCGTCAGCGTCGGGAATTCGATACGCAAATGGAACTGAACACGTCGCTCGATGTCGGGCGTTTCGGCCGGTTCCGTGTAAACTGCCTGCGCCAGCGGCAGTTCCCCGCGCTCGTCATCCGCCGGATCATTTCGCATATCCCCAGTTTCGCCGACCTTCACCTGCCCCAGGCGCTGGCAAAACTGTCGCAGGAGAAGCGCGGTCTGATTCTCGTGACCGGCATGACCGGATCGGGGAAATCGACGACACTCGCGGCGATGATCGACCATCGCAACCATACCGAGGAAGGCCACATCATCACGATCGAAGACCCGATCGAGTATTTCCACGAGCACCATCGTTCGGTGATCACGCAACGGGAAGTTGGCGTCGATACGGAATCCTATTCCATCGCCCTGAAGAACGCGCTGCGCCAGAGGCCCGACGTCATCCTGGTCGGCGAGATCAGAGACCGCGAAGTGATGGAGCAGGCGCTAATCGCGTCTGAAACCGGACACCTGTGCCTTGCCACGCTGCATACCAACAACACGTACCAGTCCATCGAACGCGTGGTGAACCTGTTCCAGGAGGACTATCACCATCAGATCAGGCTGAACCTTTCGATGAACCTCCGGGCCATCGTATCCCAGCGACTCGTGCCGTCGAAAACGGGCGGGCAGACGATCGCCGTCGAAATCCTCATGAACCAGGGCCTTGTGCGCGAACTCATCCTGAAAGGAGAGATCGGCAAGATCCGCGAAGTCATGGAGCAGAATTCCCAGCAGGGGATGTGCACGTTCGACCAGTCCTTCCTGTCCCTGTACAAGGCGGGCCTGATCGAGGAAGAGACGGCGATTTCGAATGCCGACCAGCCGAGCGACATGCGTCTGCGAATCCAGCAGATCAAGCTGGGCGGAAAAGAAGGGCGCCAGGCCCTGCAGGGACTCGACACATCGAAATTAAAAGTTTCGGATTAAAGTTCCTTCATTTCCTTTTGGTCTTTTTCACATATGGCGGCTGTGCTATAACCGATTCTGTGCGCTGCTCCTTTTTTTCCTTCACCGGCGCAGTCCTTCAACGTCTTTAGGATGTTCTCGCCAGCTATGTCCGATATCATGAAAAAAACCCGTAAATTAATTCAGTTCTCGACGCTTGCGCTCGGGCTGCTGGCTGTAACGCCCGTACTCACGGGGTGCGATCTCACGGATAACCAGCTGAAAGTCGACCGCGACGGGAACAGGCAGGTCCAGGATTATCGGGACGCGCTGGCCGGGCGTCCGCTTGAAGACGCCAGTGCCGGAAAAGGCACGGAAGAGGGCATTCCCTCGCTGCAGTCATATGTGGCCCAGCCTTCGGATAAAATGAAGGCGATGCCGCTGGTTTCGATTTCCGTCAACCAGACCGTGCCGCTGCGCGACGCGCTTTATGAACTGGCCGAGCAGGCGGGATACGATCTCGAACTCGATCCGCGAATCACGGGCTCGATCATTTTCACGGCGCGTCAAAAACCGTTCGACATGATCATCGACCGCATCTCCGAAATCGCCGGTCTGCGGTACAAATTCGACGACGGCAGCGTACGGCTCGAACTCGATACGCCTTACCAGAAGCTGTATAAGGTCGATTACCTGAGCTATATCCGCAAAAACAAGAGCGCCATCCATAACGACGTGTCCGTCGCGGGCGGCGGCAACGCCAACACGGGGTCCTCTTTCGAGGCATCGGGCGAAAGCGAAGCCGATTTCTGGGGCGAGCTGTCCTCGAACCTTGAGCAGATTCTCGGCGTAGCGGAAACGGTCAGCTCCCTGAAGACCAAAGTCGACCCGACGATCACGGCGGTCGCCCAGAACCCCGCGCCGGTAAAACAGACAGGCGCCGGTACGACCGACGGGCAGCCTGCACCCGCCGGCGGCGCAGCGCCGGCTGACGGCGCCGCCCCCGCTGCCGCTCCTGCGCCTGCACAGAATGTCGCGGCCCAGCCGCCGCAGGCCGTGCTGCAGGTTCAGTCTTTGCCGACCGATCCGAATGCTGCGGCAACCGCGTCCAGCACCGAAAACAAGGACGAGAAAGCCAGCTTCTCTCTGAACAAGCAGGGCGGCATGATTTCCGTCTTCGCGTCGGAACGCCAGCACCGTAAGATCAGTGAATACCTGACTATGCTCCGCAAGTCGGTGACGGCCCAGGTCCTGATCGAAGCCAAAGTCCTGGAAGTGTCCCTCAACGACGAATCGACAACCGGCATCAACTGGTCCGTCCTCGACGGGCTGGGCGGCGAACTGGCGCTGAATCTCGTTTCAGAAGGCGCCGTGGCGCGCGCGGCCCTCAACCCGTCGCCGTCGCCGTCGACCAACTTCCAGCTTGGCTATACAGGCAACGACGTCACGGCGGTGATCGACGCGATCTCACGCTTCGGCACCGTCCATGCCCTGGCCAGCCCGCGCCTGACCGTACTGAACAACCAGTCAGCCGTTCTTAACGTCGCGAACAACCTGGTTTATTTCAGCGTCGACGTCAGCACCAGCCAGTCGGACAGTTCCACCCAGACGACCGTGGACAGCGAGATCCACAACGTTCCCGAAGGGATACTGATCAATGTGCAGCCTTCCGTGAACGTCGACGACCAGACGATCTCGATGGTCGTCCGCCCCACGATCACCCGCGTCGTCGGTTCGGTTGACGATCCGGCGGTGACTTTCGCGGTGGCGCAGGCCAACCTGACCACGCCGATCACGTCGTCGGTGCCGGTGGTGAACGTCCAGGAGATGGATTCGATCATCAACCTTCATTCCGGCCAGGCCGTGCTGATGGGAGGCCTGATGCAAGACCGGTCGTCGGCGACGCAACAGGCGGTGCCTGTCCTGGGTGAAGTGCCGGTGGTGGGCGGACTGTTCCGCAACCAGTCCGACAAGATCCAGAAAACCGAACTGGTCATCTTCCTGAAAGCCACCATCGTGGACGGCAGTGCAATCGACCAGGCCGACAAGGACCTTTACCGCCAGTTTTCCGGCGACAGACGTCCTGTCGATATGTAAGGTCGACTGGATAATGTGCTGAAGATGACCGGATCCATATGACATGATTTCACTTCCGCTCGTCCGTTACGTCCTCACCGCCGCCATGCGCGACCGCCTTATCCCCTCGCTTCTTCTCGTTATGGCGGTGGGAGCCAGCATTTCGGTGGTCATGGGATCGGCGGCCATTGTCGAATCGGGCCAGTTCGCCGTCGTCTTCGCCGCCGGCAGCCTTCGGTTCATAGGCGTGCTCGGGCTGATCCTGTTCGTGGTCTTCCATGTGCGGCGGTCCTTCGAGACGAAGGACGTGGAATATCTGCTCTCCCGCCCCGTCGGACGCACATCGTTCATCTTGTCACACGCAACGGCGTTTGGGCTTCTGGCCATCGCCATGGCAGTCGCCGTCAGCCTGGTGGTGACGGCGATGACGCCCCACGCCCTTTACGGCACGGTCGCCTTGTGGGGATTCAGCCTGATGGCGGAATTCGTCGTGATGGTCAGCGCCGCCTTGTTTTTTTCCATGGTGTTGCCCAGCGCCACGGCGGGCGTGCTGGCCACGCTCGGTCTCTATACGCTGGCGCGGCTGATGGGTGAATTGCTGGGCATCGCGCATCACGATGTGCCGACGCAGCTTATGAAGATGCTCGGGATCGCGCTGGAAGGCGTATCGGTCATTGTGCCACGGCTCGATCTGATGGCGCAGACATCGTGGATCGTCTATGGGCGCGCGGATATCGGTTTCGGTTTTATCGCGGCGCAGGCCGGGGTCTACACCGCCTTCATCCTCGCGGCGGCCACGGTCGACCTTAACCGGAAACAGTTCTGAGATGCCGGGGATCGCGATGCGCAGGACTGCAAAGACTGCGCGGCCTGCCGTCACCGCTATATTCCTGCTGCTTTTCGCCGCCAACTGCGCCGCCTGGTGGCATATGCGTTACATGCAGTCCGAATGGGCGAACGTGCCGCCGCCGCCTTCCGTGCACAGCGCGGCGATGGGCGCTTTGGGCGATCGCCAGTTCGCCTATCGCACCGGCGCGCTGATGCTCCAGAATTTCGGCGACACGGGCGGACGCTCTACCCGTCTCGATCATTACGATTTCGACAAGCTCGGCGCATGGTTCCGGATGGAGGACGGGCTGGACCCGACGTCGAGTTATATTCCGTATCTCGCGTCTTTTTACTACGGCGCCACGCAGAACGGCGCGCAGCTGAGGCCGGTCGTAGACTACCTGGCCTCCGTCGGGCGCCGGGCGGAAGACGACCATTCCGGAATTCCGCAATGGCGCTGGATGGGGCAGGCGGTCTATCTGGCGCGGTTCCGACTGAACGACCTTCCGCTGGCGCTAACGCTCGCCAATGAACTGGCGGCGATGGACAGGCCGGGCATGCCGGCCTGGACGAAACAGATGCCCGCCTTCGTGATGAACGCGCAAGGGGACAAGGCCGCCGCCTATGCCTTGATGATGTCGATCCTGAAGGACGACAGCAGGAAGATGCAGAAGGCGGAGGTCAATTTCATGATCTGGTATATCTGCAAACGCCTGCTCGACGACAAACAGGCCGCCGCCGATCCGGTTTGCACTTCAAACCCCGAGGCGCTAAAATAGCCCCCGATGCATCTTGAAGATTTACGGTTTTCACTGACCGAGCTTTTATCCCTGATCGGGCTGGCTCAGGCCGTTTACATCCTGGTTTATATCGGGTTCAGGGCGGGCGACCGGCGGGCCGCCCTTCTGCCCGTGCTGTATTTCTTTTTTCTGGCCATGGCGTTCCTGTCCGATTTCGCCGCGGGGACATTCGGCGGGGCGGTGCCGGGATACGACCTCGTTCAATGGTTTTTCTGGTTTTCCGGCCCGCCCTTGAGCGTCCTCCTAATCCTGCAAATCGCGCGTGCGGGACAGCTGCCGTCCGTGAAAGAGTACGCGGTGCTGGCCACCATCCCCGCGGCGTTTTTGATGGGCCTGGGCCTGGCCCGGATCACGGGGGAATGCACAGGCGAAGCAGGCATATGTCATTCCCTGCGCGACTGGCTGACCGTGACCGGGCTGATGGCGGGGCTGTGCAGCCTGGCGGTCGTATGGTCGGGTCGCCGCCTTCTGGCGGATATCGCGAAGCAAAAAACGGGGCATGAGCGGTACTGGATCATCCTGACGCTGATCATCGTCAATCTGTTTTTCCTCGGTTTTACCCTGCTGACCGGCCTCGCCTCGCCGGAAACGCCCGCCAAGGCGACGCTGATTCGGACGGTGCTGGGCATCGCCCTGGCCTACCTGGCGGGCACCAGCCTGTTTCGCATCTATCCCCAGACCGTTGCCCTCAAGCCCGCCGGAAAAGCGCACGCTTTAAGCGAAAACGACCTTGCTTTGGCCCAGAGAATCCGCGACCTGATCGAACTGGACAAGATCTATCACGAGCCGACCTGCAACCGCACCAGCCTGGCGCGCGAACTGAATGTAGGGGAAAGCGTGGTGTCAAGGCTGATCGGCAGCACATACGGCTGCACGCTCCCTCATCTTCTCAGCGTACGCAGGGTGGAAGACGCTAAAAGGCTGCTGCAGGAAACGGATGCGCCGATCAAGGTGGTTTCGGAGGAGGTGGGATTCAACTCGCTCAACTCCTTCAACCGCGTATTCCGTGATATTACAGGGAAAAACCCGTCTGATTACAGGCAGTCCACCAAGGTCGCCTGATCGTGCCGCTTAGCCAATGCCTGGTTTCTAGCTTTGAAAAGCCGAGTATATCCGATCTGAAAGATCTTATTTCTAACCATTTTATGAATCTCGGTACGTGCCTATGGTAAATGAATCCCCAGATGCACAAAATGAACGTACGCCATATGCCAGAATTAAGATTTTGTTTAGGTTTTTCGATAAAACTTAAGAAAATAGGGTGAACAGGCACTGGAAATGTGTATATAATCGCGGAGCCGGTTCCGGCTTTCTGTTAAACACATTCCCAGTGCTGACATTCCGCATCATGAAAAAGGAGAACTACATGTCCAGGCTTCCCGTAAGCAAAAAACAGGCGGGCTTTACGCTCGTCGAATTGGCGATCGTTATGATTATCATCGGCCTTCTGATCGCCGGTGTCCTGAAAGGCCAGCAACTGATCGGTAACGCCAAGGTGACCTCCACTGTCGCGCAGATCAAAGGCATCGACGGTGCTACTTCGACATTCCGCGATATGTATGCAGCATTACCGGGTGATGTAACCACTCCTACGACTCGTATTCCAAACTGTAACGCAGCCCCCTGCAGCACAGCGGCCAATGCCGGTAACGGAGACGGAAACGTTGGAGCTGTTACTACTTTTAACGCGGCGCCAGCCACTGAACAGTTAGTATTTTTTGCTCAGTTGGCGCTTGCCGATTTGCTTACGGGGGTTAATCCTGTGGCTAACACATTGACGTGGGGCGGGGATTTTCCTGCCGCTAAAATCAATGGCGGTTTCCATGTGGGAACAGCTGCGGGTAACGCTCAATTAAACAGCAGCACGGCGATTGCAGCCGGCGCTGTTCGTGGCGGCCTCTACCTTGCTCTGCATAACACTCCTGCCGGGGCTGTTGCTGCAGGCGGAACGCTTTCAACAAACGAAGCAGCCAGGATCGACGTAAAAGTTGATGACGGCATTCCTTCTTCAGGAAGCGTTTTCCCTGCTGGCGCTGTCGGTGCTGCCGGTTGCAGTAACGGTAACCTTTACAACGAATCTCTCCAAGGTTCGCTTTGCAACCTTTACATCCGCATCCAAGGCTAATCTTTTCAGATCAAACAAAAGGCCCCCGTTTCGGGGGCCTTTTTCTTTTTGTGCCTTGTTTTTTTATGCCGCTTTCGCGCGCGTGTTTTTCAGTTCCTTGAGCAGCGTGTCGCCCATTTCCGCAGTGCCGACCCGGCGGCAGCCTTCGGCCATGATGTCGCCGGTGCGGATATTTTGAGAGAGGACGGACTGCACAGCGCGGTCGATGCGGTCGGCCAGGGTGTCGAGGCCGAAGGAATATTTCAGGCACATCGAAAAGCTGAGGATCGTCGCCAGCGGGTTGGCAAGGCTCTGACCCGCGATATCGGGGGCGGAGCCGTGGACGGGTTCATAAAGCGCCTTGCGCTTGCCAGTCTTCGCGTCCGGCGCGCCGAGCGAGGCGGAGGGCAGCATGCCGAGCGAGCCGGTCAGCATCGCCGCCTCGTCCGACAGGATGTCGCCGAACAGGTTGTCTGTGACCAGCACGTCGAACTGGCGCGGGTTGCGCAGCAGCTGCATGGCGCAGTTGTCCGCGTACATATGGGTCAGCTCGACGTCGCCGTACTCGGCTTCATGCAGCGCCGTGATATCCTCGCGCCACAATTTGCCGGATTCCATGACGTTGCCTTTTTCGGCGGAGCAGACGCGGTTGCCGCGCTGCCGCGCCAGTTCGAACGCGACGCGCCCGACGCGGCGGATCTCTGACGTCGTGTAGACTTGCGTGTTGACGCCCCGGCGCTCGCCGTTGCCGAGGTCGGTGATGCCGCGCGGTTCGCCGAAATAGACGCCACCGGTCAGTTCGCGGATGATCAGGATGTCGAGGCCCTTCACGATCTCGGGCTTGAGCGTCGACGCATCGAGCAACGCGTCGAACACGATGGCGGGGCGGAGGTTGGCGAACAGATCCATCCGCTTGCGGATTTTCAGCAGCCCGGCCTCGGGCCGAATGTTATACGCGACCTTATCCCATTTCGGCCCGCCGACGGCGCCGAGCAGAACGGCGTCGACTTTCTGGCATTTATCGAGCGTCTCATCCGTCAGCGGTTCGCCATGCGCTTCGATCGACGCGCCGCCGATCAGGCCTTCCTGGGTGTCGAATTTCAGGTTTTCGTTTTCTTCCAGCCAGCCAATCAGTTTGCGGACTTCGGCCATCACTTCCGGGCCGATGCCGTCGCCGGGGAGGATCATCAGGGAATGTGTCTTCATTTTTTATTTTCCTCTTCAATTGTCATCCCGGCGAAAGCCGGGACCCATACCATCTATGAGTTTGAAACACGCAGCTGTCGGTCATATAGATCATACCAGTGCGGATTCATTTTCTCGATCAGTTCAATCTTCCAGGCGCGTTTCCATTCCTTAATTTGTTTCTCGCGCAGGATAGCGTTTTCAATACTGTTGTGCCGTTCGTACCATACCAGCGTTTTGACGCCATATTTTTTGGTGAACCCTTCAATAGCGCTATTTTTATGTTGATCGACGCGCTTTATAAATTGGACGTTACACCTGTGTAAAGCGTCCCGTAGCGTTTTCTGGCGAGGATGTAAACGCAATAACTGCTTTCAGTGGGCGTCATTGGCATTGCATGGGTCCCGGCTTTCGCCGGGATGACAAGAGTTAAGAACTCCACAGCCAGCTTCGTTCGGCTTTATTACCTGCCTCATACGCCGCGATGTCGCCCGCCTTTTCCATCGTCATGCCGATGCCGTCGAGGCCGTTCAGGAGGCAATGGCGTTTGAATTCGTCGAGATCGAAGGAAAAGGTGTGATTGCCCGCCATGATCTGTTTTTTCTCAAGGTCGACGGTCATTTTTTCGTTCGGGTTTTCCTGGGCGCGGGCCATCAACAGGTCGACCTGTTCCTGCGGCAGCGTGATGGGCAGGATGCCGTTGTTGAAACAATTGTTGTAGAAGATGTCGGCGAAGGACGGCGCGATCACGCAGCGTATGCCGAAATCGAGCAGGGCCCAGGGCGCATGTTCGCGCGAACTGCCGCAGCCGAAATTGTCGCCCGCGACCAGGATCTCCGCGTGCCGGTACGGTTCGCGGTTCAACACGAAATCCGGCTTTTCCTTGCCGTCCGTGTCATAGCGCATCTCGTCGAACAGATTCTTGCCGAGGCCCGTACGCTTGATGGTGCGCAAGAACAGTTTCGGGATGATCATATCGGTGTCGATATTGATCAGCGGCATGGGCGCGGCGACGGCGGTCAGGGTCCTGAAAGGCTGCATGGTCTTATCCTTTTTGCGTTTCCTGTTTTACCTTCATTTCGGCGAAAGCTTCAAACAAATTCATATCGTAATGGGCCGCGCCTTTTTCGTCGCGCATCCGCGCCAGAACGCCGGCGGGCGAGATATCCCTGCCGCCGAAATGGGGCCTTTCGATGGCGTAGCCGTCATAGCTTTCGACGATGCAGGCCAGGCGGACGGGGGCGGACAGGTCCCCGCCCGAGACGCCCCGGTATCCCCGGCCGTCCATCTGCTCATGATGGTTTAGCATGATGTCGCGCATCAGGGCCGTGAACGGGTGGTCCGGGGCCAGGTCGCGGTCCAGCATATCGACGCCCCGTTCGGTATGGCTGCGGCGCAGGTTTTTGACGGCGTCGTCGGGTTTGTCGACCCTGTCCCACAGGCCGGCGGGCAGGGCGGCCTTGCCGATGTCGTGCGGCAGCATCGCCCAGTAAAGAGTCTCGGCCACAAAGGCGGGCAGGCCGAGGAACAGGGCCGTCTGGCGCATATCCCCGGCCACGCGCAGGGCGTGCTCGTGGAAGATATAGGTCATGCGATAGTCGGGCGGCAGGCTGGTTTTAATGAAATCCCGGCGTTGGTGGTCGAGAGCGGCGAGCGCCGCCATGCGGGCATCGATAAACGGCATGATCCGCGTTTCAAACACGGTGTCGTCCAAGATCGAAAAGCCGTCGGGCCATCCGGTATCGATGTTTACATAATTATGCATACGTCTGTTATTGCTTCCCTTTTCAGGTTTCTTAATCATTTAAGGCGAAGATGGAGCCTGGGGCAACCACAGGCTTTCCTTTTCCATGCCGCTCGAATACCGGCTTATCCAGTTCAGGGACCATGAGATCGCGGAAGCGGTTGACCGGTGGCTGCGCGCCAACGGCGAACTGAACCAATACGGCCAGACCGGCGGAGTCGAAAAAACGGTCAATGCTCAGAAAATCTCCCTCAAGATCGATTGTTGGGAAATGCACGGGCGGCAGAAGCGCAATATCCGCCGCCGCGACCTGACTCATGACGAGGTCGGGCAGGCCATCGTCCTGTACTGCAAGAACAATTCCATCCCTTTGTCCCGCCAGGGACGCAAGGTGTTCCGCCTGATGGACGGGCAGATCGTCATGTATTATCAGCTTACGTGAGCCTGCGGTTTATCTGGTGTCTTAGGTTCGTGCGGACGAAGTTCGCTGATCTTCGAATATCCATCAATGCCGCACTCAATCAAGGCCTCTCGAACGGCATCGACCGAAGGAGCCTGAATCATAATATGAGGAACAGGGAATTTTGCATGAACATAATTAAAATAGAATGCACGATTTAAATAAGGGCCGCTTCCATTGCAATGGCGCTCTAAAATTTCGGCTGCTGCCTGGATATTGCTTATCGCTTCCCGTTCCAACGCCTTTACTACGGCTCGTTCCTCAATATCTTCCGCCGCCTAGGAGAACATTGACCGTCTGTGACGTCTGTAATCTTCATCAGAGCCGGGGAAGCCTGGAAAATCTATGATAACCGATATGCGTTTATTCATTTTGATCTCTATTGAAATGTACGGATATCCGTCAGCCTGCCCGTCACCGCCGCCGCCGCCGCCATGGCGGGGCTGACCAGATGCGTACGCCCGCCGCGGCCCTGACGGCCCTCGAAATTCCGATTGGACGTCGAGGCGCAACGCTCGCCCGGCTCCAGGCGGTCAGAGTTCATGGCAAGGCACATGGAACATCCCGGCTCGCGCCAGTCGAAGCCGGCATTCACGAAAATGCGGTCCAGGCCTTCTTTTTCCGCCTGTTCCTTCACGAGCCCGGAGCCGGGGACGATCATGGCGTACACGCTGTCCGCCACGTGGCGGCCCTGAACGACAGCGGCAACGGCGCGCAAATCTTCGATACGCCCGTTGGTGCAGGAGCCGATGAAGACCTTGTCGATGGCAAGATCCTGCAGTTTCGTGCCGGGGATGAGCCCCATATAATCGAGAGCGCGTTCCATCGCCACCTTGCGCGCCGGGTCGGTTTCGCGCGCCGGGTCGGGTACGGATTCGGTGATCGGCAGGACGTCCTGCGGGCTTGTGCCCCAGGTGACCAGCGGCACGATCTCCGCCGCGTCCAGGACGATTTCCTTGTCGTACGTCGCGCCGGGGTCTGAGGGCAGGGTGCTCCAGTACGCCACGGCCTTGTCCCATGACTCGCCCTGCGGCGCGCGCGGGCGGCCTTTCAGGTAGGCGAAGGTTTTTTCGTCCGGCGCGATCAGGCCCGCGCGCGCGCCGGCCTCGATCGACATGTTGCAGACGGTCATGCGGCCCTCCATCGACAGGTCGCGCATGGCGTCGCCCGCATATTCGATGACATAGCCCGTACCGCCCGCCGTACCGATCTTGCCGATGATGGCGAGGATCATGTCCTTCGCCGTTACGCCCAGCGGCAGTTTGCCGTTGACGGTGATGCGCATGGATTTGGCGGGGCGCTGGATCAGGGTCTGGGTCGCCAGCACGTGCTCGACCTCGGACGTACCGATGCCGAAAGCCAGAGCGCCGAACGCACCATGGGTGGCAGTGTGGCTGTCGCCACAGACGATGGTCATGCCAGGCTGGGTCAGGCCCTGTTCGGGACCGATAATGTGGACGATGCCCTGGCGCTTGTCATTCAGGGCGAAATACGGCACGCCGAAGTCGCGGCAGTTCTGTTCCAGCGTCTCCACCTGGATGCGGCTGTCTTCTTCCTTGATACCTTCGGCGCGTTTTTCGGTGGGGACGTTATGGTCGGCCACGGCCAGGGTCGCCTCCGGCCGCCGCACCTTGCGCCCGGACAGGCGCAGACCCTCGAAGGCCTGGGGGGAGGTCACTTCGTGGACCAGATGGCGGTCGATGTAAATAAGGCATGTGCCGTCGTCCGCGCGGTTGGCTACATGGTCGTCCCAGATCTTCTGGAACAGGGTACGGGGCGCGGCAGCGGCCATGGAAAACTCCTTCAAGATACAAGACTGATTTATATTTCTATTATATAGCAATCAATGGCTTGCCCGGACAAGATTTGCGTTGCATAAAAAGCTTGCGTTGGCGATAAATTATAATTATGTTAATAAAAATTTTGAGGAGAGAACAATGAAAAACGCGCCTTTAATTGCTGGTCTGGCTTTGAGCGCATTCTTAGGCGCTGCTGCACTTGTTTCGGCCTCCAAGATGGAGCTTGGCATAGATCTGGCAATAGATCCTGACAATGCTCATACATTTTGCACGGTGAAGGGCGGCCAAGTATTAAGCTGTTTTGATAAAAGCGAATTACCCGCCGACCTTATTGGCGCGCGCAGGGTGAACATGCCTGCCCATACAAATGGTTAATAAAAAATAAATTCTACTATAATCGTATTAACTGGCTTTTAAGCCGCACCTTTTATACTGGTTAAGCGTTGGTTGTGCAGCGCAACAGAATAAAGGGGTTTGTCATGGCAGGTCAGGATTTCGTACAGCAGGATCTGGTTCAGGCCGCTTTCCTGTGCAACCGCACCGGCGACGTCTGCATCGCCTTCGACGACCCGGCTTTCGTCCAGTCCGACGCCATTCTCATCGACGTGGAAAAGGGCAATATCCACGCCATCCTGCATGAGGCGGATCGTCTGCTCGGCCATGTGTCGCCGATCATGCTGAAAGCTTTCCGTAGCCGCGACACAGCGCTTTTGACCGCCGTACGGCCTGACGGGTCGATCTTCGAGATGACTGCCCCTGTCTCCACCATGAAGCAATAAAGGAGAAAAAGCGCGATGTTGCCTGCCCAAACAAGCCAGACGGCCATTTTCTTCAGCCAGCCTTCCGAGACGGAAGGGGATAAAAGCGTGGCAGACAGTGTCGCCCGCAAGGCCAGCACGATAGAACTGCCCGCCGTCAGCAGCGGCATGGCGGCGATGACGGCGATCATACGCGGTCAATAGACCGCTATCGACCTGCATACAAAAAGCCCCTCCATCGTGAGGGGCTTTTTGTTCATGAGCCTGGCCGGCTTAAGCGGCGGCTTCTTTCTTCGATTTCTTTTTTGGCTTTTCAGCAGCCTGGGTTTCCCCGGCATTCTGAACATCCGCGCCTGTATCGTCGCCCATGCCGTGGCCGGTGGTGCGTTCGGAGATACGGGCGGATTTGCCGCGACGGTCGCGCAGATAGTAGAGTTTCGCGCGGCGGACGGAGCCGCGACGCACCAGGTCGACGCTTTCGATGCGGGGGCTATACAGCGGGAAAATCCGTTCCACGCCTTCGCCGTAGCTGATCTTGCGGACCGTGAAGCTGGAGTTCACGCCGTTGTTCGAACGGGCGATGCACACGCCTTCATAAGCCTGAATCCGCTCCCGGTCGCCTTCCTTGATCATCACGTTGACGCGTACGGTGTCGCCAACGGAGAATTCGGTAATCGTCTTGTTTTCCTGAAGCTTCGCCAGCTGGCGGGCCTCGAATTTCTGTATGGTATTCATCTTCTCAATCCTTTCCCTTATCGGAACCCGAAAATCCTTTAAAAGGAGCGGTTCGCTTGTCTTTTTCATGGGTTTAGTGACACAGCAGGCTTTTTACAGTCCCGGCGCCGCAAGTGCAAGCATATTATGCGTCCTGCACTGTCAATCCGGTGGCATCGACAAAGGGGCTTCAAAGTCTTAAGGTAATAATATTGCGCTGTATTAGAAAAATATAAAATAAACTTCCGTTACGCTTTGTTGTGTCCAGAAGGAAAAGAAAGGAAGATATATTCGAACCATATTGAGAATGAGGCGAAAAGCCCATCCAGGTTCCACGTTGAACAGGGCAATATATATGAAAAAAACGAAATTCATGGCGCCTTTGGCCGTTACGTTTGCCGTCGCTTTTGCGTCTGCCGCACAGGCACAGGACAGGCGCATCCATCGCGGCCCGTAGCGCGACTCCCTTGATTTATCAAACGGTTAAACTGCCAGTTTACAACATTGCATCGACCAGGCGGGCCACACAGTCCGGTTCATCTTAAAAAAAGAGATTAAGGCAGGGCCTCTCGCAATGAGTCAAAAACGGCCTGACATGCCAGGCGACTCAATCGCTATGTCGAAATATACGGTTATAGACGGCGCCATTGTTGAACTCAGCCCCACTGTATTTGATTATCCTTCCATGGTTGTCAATTATGTGACCGACCATGAATGCGGTCATCATATCAACGGCGACACGCTGAAAGGCGCTACCAATGCCTTTACAGGCCCTGCACGGGGATCAACGCCTGAAACGGAATACAAGGCGGATTGCGCGGCAGTGATCGCCGGTCGTCATAAATATGGTTATACGGCTGAGAGCATCACACGGATTTTTTCTTATTTCCCGCCTGACGATAATGTCAAAACACACCCCAGCCGCGAATTGCGTCTGCAAAACGCGTTAAGATGTCTTGCGTCCTGAAAGATCGGGGCGCCGCTGCGCCGTAATCTCCTCGGATTGGCGGCGGCGCCATTCGGTGATTTTTGCGTGGTTGCCGGTGGTGAGGACTTCGGGGACGTCGTAAACCATGCCCGAAGACGCTGTCCATTGCGCGGGACGGGTGTAATGAGGGTATTCAAGCAGACCGCCGCAAAAGCTTTCCTCGGACACGGTCTCTTCATTGCCCATGACGCCCGGCAACAGACGGATGCAGGAATCCATTAGGACCAGAGCCGCCGGTTCGCCGCCTGAAAGAACGTAATCGCCGATGCTGATTTCCTCGAATGAATGGGCGTCGAGGACGCGCTGGTCCACCCCTTCATACCGGCCACAGAGCAGGGTCACGGCAGGGGTAGCGGCCAGGTCTTCGGACAGGCGCTGGTCTAGCACGCGTCCACGCGGGGAAAGGTATACCCTGCGACCCGGGGCAGGCACAGACAGCAACGCTTTTTCAATGACGTCGGGCCGCATGACCATGCCCGCCCCGCCGCCGAACGGCGTGTCGTCGACCGTTTTGTGGCGGCCCTCCCCGAATTCGCGGATGTTGACACATGTGTAGGACCAATCGCCGCGTTCCAGCGCCCGGCCGGACAATGAGAGACCAAGCGTACCGGGGAACATTTCCGGGAACAGGGTCAGCAGGCTGACGTGCCAGCTCATGCAAGACCCTCCGGCAAAAAGGCAGTCAAGGTGCCGTTTTTGAAATCGATATGCGGTACGCAGTGTTTCGTAAAGGGTAAATAGAAACTGCTTTGGCCGTCGGGCTTTATCTCAAGCAGTGGCGACGCGCCGAAATCGGGAACGGCGATCACCGTGCCAAGCAGGACCCCTTCGGCGTCGACCGCGCGAAGCCCGACCAGGTCCGCTGCGTAATATTCGCCCTCCGCCGTTTCGGGCAGGACATTCTTATCGATCCAGAGCGTGGTATGGCGCAGGGTCTCGGCGGCGGTGCGGTCGTTTATGTCGTCGATGGCCGCGATCCAGTAACGGCCGATCGGATTTTTCAGGGTGAGTTTATACGTTTTATCGGTGTGCTCGTCTGCGTAAAGCCTTCCGCTTTCGAGCAAGTGCGGATCTTCGGCGGAGATATGAAGTTTGACGAGACCACGAACGCCATGGGCGGTGGCGATTTTGGCGACGGGGATGCGCGTGGATTTATTCATGAACCGCTCTTAGTCCGGGACGCCTTTTGTTAGGCGCCCCGGATAAGTGTTCGTTAAGCCGCGGACTCTTCAGCGGTCTCCGAAGGAGCCTCTTCGGCAGGCGCGGCGGCTGCAGCGGCCGCGGCTTCTTCAGAAGCCTTGCGTTTTTCTTCCTTCTCGCGCAGGCGCTCGACGGTTTTCGGTTTAGAGGCCGATTGTTTCGGGCTTTCGTTCCATTTCGGCATTGGCGCGAGACCGGCCTGGCCCAAGAAACGCGCGACGCGGTCGGACGGCTGCGCGCCCTGGCCGAGCCAGTACTGCACGCGTTCCGTGTTCAGCACGACGCGGTTCTTGTCGTCGGCTTTCAGCAGTGGATCATACGTACCGACTTTTTCGATGAAGCGGCCGTCACGCGGGCTGCGCTTGTCGGCGATCACGATACGGTAGTAGGGGCGGTTTTTCCGTCCGCCGCGGGTCATTCTGATTGCAAGTGCCATGTGTGTTCTCCTTAAAGTTTAAGATTAAAACGTCGTTATTTTTTCTTGTTTTTATTCATCAATCCACCAAGACTTCCGATGGGATTGCTGAAAGGGTTGCCGCCGCGGTTCATGGGACCGCCCGGGAGAAAAGGGTTCGCGCCGAGCGGGCTTTCAACATCCTGCCCCAGCTTCGTCATGTCCTGGGCCAGGAGTTCAGGGTCCATGCTTTTGGCGAGAAGTTCGGCGTCCTGATCGCCGACCATCCCTTTCATCATGCCCATCATTTTGCCCATGCCCATTTTCTTGATGCGCTTCATCGCCGTCTGCATGTCCTGCAGCTGTTTGTAGAGGCGGTTGACATCCTGCACCGTCGTGCCGGAACCGGCGGCGATGCGGATCTTGCGCTTGGCGTTCAGGACCTGGGGCTTCGCGCGCTCGCCAGGCGTCATGGACAGGATGATCGCTTCCTGGCGGCGCAGCAGGCCGTCGTCAAGCTTGGATGAATCAAGCTGCGCGGCGACCTTGCCGAGGCCGGGCAGCAGTTTCATCATAGCGCCAACGCCGCCCATTTTCTGCATCTGGCGCATCTGGCTCAGGAGGTCGTTGAAATCGAACTCGCCTTTCTGGAATTTGGCGGCCATCTTTTCCGCCTGGTCGCGGTCGACGGTCTCGGCGGCCTTTTCCACCAGGCTGACCACGTCGCCCATGCCGAGGATGCGGCTGGCCATGCGGTCCGGGTGGAAAAGTTCGATGGCGTCCCATTTCTCGCCGAGGCCGATCAGCTTGACCGGCTTGCCGGTGACCGCTTTCATAGACATCGCCGCGCCGCCGCGGGAATCGCCGTCGACACGGGTCAGCATCACGCCGGTGATGCTGACTTTTTCGTCAAAAGCTTTTGCGACGTTTACGGCGTCCTGGCCGGTCATGGCGTCGGCGACGAGAAGCGTTTCAACCGGGCGCGTGGCGCGGCTGACTTCAGCCACCTCGTTCATCAGCGCTTCATCGATGGCGAGGCGGCCAGCGGTATCGAGGATGACGACGTCGAAGCCTTCCTTGCGGCCCGTCTCCATGGCGCGGCGGGCGATGTCGAGCGGGCTTTGCCCCGCGACGACGGGCAGGGTTGCAATGCCGGTCTGTTCGCCCAGCTGGCGCAGTTGTTCCTGCGCGGCGGGGCGATGGATGTCGAGCGACGCCATCAGCACTTTCTTGCGCTGGCGGTCGGTCAGCATCTTCGCGATCTTGGCGGTCGAGGTGGTCTTGCCCGACCCCTGCAGGCCGACCATCAGATAAGCACAAGGCGGCGACGAAAACTGGAGTTCCGGGGTTCCGCCGCCCAGCATTTCGGTCATCGCGTCGTTGACGATCTTGACGACCTGCTGGTCCGGGCGGACAGATTTGATGACGTTCTGGCCGACGGCCTCGGCTTTGACCTTTTCGATGAAGTCCTTGACGACCTGCAAGGCAACGTCCGCCTCAAGCAGCGCCACCCGGATTTCGCGCATCGCTTCGTTAACATCTTCCTCGCGCAACGCGCCGCGTCCGCGCATGCGGTCGAAAATGCCACCCAGGCGATTGCTTAGCGATTCAAACACTTATCGTATCAACCTTACAAAGCAGATTAACCGCAGTGAGCGTAAGTTCGCCGACTGCGGGGTATCCTTGGACACGGGCAAAAAACATCGATGCCTGTGATTTCAGGGCGCAAATTAGGCGGAGGGCTGCGGAAAGTCAAGAATTCTTTCCTTGCCGTTTCAATGCTGTCATCCCGCAGCGAAGTAGGGATATGCGTTCTCTCCGCTTTGCTGCGGGATGACAAACATCGCCTGGCGCGCTATACCTAGAAAAATAAGGAATCTATTATGTCTCTCTCTTTCCGCAAAATGCATGGCCTGGGCAATGATTTCGTGATCCTGGACATCCGGGACGGGGGACGGCCCGATATCAAAACGATCCAGGCGCTTGCCAATCGCAGGCGCGGCGCAGGGTGTGACCAGGTGCTGACGCTTGAAAAACCGGTCAGCGCCGAAGCCGACCTGTTCATGCGGATTTATAATCCGGACGGCTCGGAAGCAGGAGCCTGCGGCAACGGCACTCGGTGCGTTGCACGGCTGTATATGGACACCGAGAAAAAGACGTCCTGCGTCATCGAAACGAAAACCTGCCTTCTGGCCTGCCGCGACGTAAATGGGATGGTTGAGGCGGATATGGGCGCGCCGCGCCTGGACTGGAAAGACATTCCCCTGGCCGAGGAGCGCGACACGCTTCACCTGGGGATCGCGGGCGGGTTGCTGCCCGATCCTGTGGCGGTCAGCATGGGGAACCCCCATGCTGTGTTTTTCGTGGATAAGGTCGACTCATTCGACATCGCGACACTGGGGCCGCAGGTGGAACGGCACGTGTTGTTTCCTGAACGAACCAATGTCGAGTTTGCGCAGGTGATAAGGCCGGACAAAATCAGGATGCGGGTATGGGAAAGGGGGGCGGGCATTACGGAAGCCTGCGGGTCAGGCGCCTGCGCCACGATTGTCGCTGCCGTGCGGCGCGGCCTTACGGCGCGCAAGGCCGAGATCGTCCTGGATGGCGGCTTGCTGCATCTGGAATGGCGCGCGGGAGACGGCCATGTTTTGATGACCGGTCCAGCCGAGTATGTCTACGAAGCGCGCATGGCGCGATAGGTCGTCTCAACGCTTTTGCTGACCGGCATACAGACGATCTCGACCATGTCGATATGCGTGCGTGATGGGCTCGCCATTTCAATGATGTCTTCAAGCGACAGAAGCAGATCCCCCAGCCTCTGATCCTTGCATTCATGATCCGCGCTCATGGTCAGGTTCGTTTCCAGCACAAGGTTAGCGCCACGGTCGTTGCTTAAAAGATCGCCTGACGGACGAAGATACATATTCTGGACGCATTGGTTTTCCGAAGACATGGTCGTTCTCCTTGGTAAATGCTCAACTGAAGGCGCCGGCGCGGCCCGTATGGCCAAGATTGTGGGCATAGTAACGCTTATGCGGGCTATACACCTCGACCGCCTGAAAGTCCGCGAAATCGAATTCCGCGAACGAGCGAAGCTGTGTCAGAAGTTCCATCAGTTCATGCGTTTTAAAGTCCTTGGTTTCGTACCATGGCTGGTCGAGTTCCACAGACGATTCAAGAACAAGCGTGTTGACGGACTGTTGGGACGGATCATGGCGCGTGACGATCTTCGCCGATAGAATATAGGGATGGTCTATAATCATGGCTCTCTCCTCCGAATTGCACAGTGCCAGACTGGAAGGCGATTCGGGATTTTCTGCGATATGATTAGGGTATTTTCGCCTTATTTTTTGAAATTTTGTAGTCGTCAATTTGCCATTTTTTGTAATTTAGTTTTAATAACATATATAACATATTGATATATATGTTTTATATTATGTTTCCCGTTTGTTTCAGGATGGTATCTTAAGGTTATATTAAAAAAATTAATTAAAATTTTAACCAAATTGTGTAAACATAATAAAGTTAATGGTGTAAATAGTCATAATTCTTGAGGAGGAATACATGACAGCTTTAGAGACCAAACTGTTGAATGCTGCCCATAATGGTAACATGCAGGCTGTAAGAGACATAATAAACTCCCTGACAAAATCCCAGATCGTTGCGTTTAATCCCCAGAGTTTCAGTACAATTCTTTCGGATATTACAACCTTCCCCAACCCCGATGCAGCAAGCCAGACAGTAAGAGTTTTTGCGCAAAAGCTAGGATCTTATACGGATCCTTCCGCGATCGCGTTCTCCCTTGCGGACTTCGCGCATAACGGGAACGTGAAGGGCGTGGACGCGGTGACGGATTACCTGACGCCGGAGCAGAAGGAACTGGTCGGCATCACGCTTCAGGCCCAGCAGGCTCTTCACGACCTGACATGGATCCCGAACGCGGACGCTGCGTCGTCGAGCGTGCGGGACCTGATGAGCAAGATCGGAGCCTATATCGATCCTTCCGCGATTGCGCATTCCCTTGCGGACTTCGCGCATAACGGGAACGTGAAGGGCGTGGACGCGGTGACGGATTACCTGACGCCGGAGCAGAAGGAACTGGTCGGCATCACGCCCCAGGCCCAGCAGGCTCTTCACGACCTGACATGGATCCCGAACGCGGACGCTGCGTCGTCGAGCGTGCGGGACCTGATGAGCAAGATCGGGGCTTATATGGATCCGACTGCCGTGCATGACTCGCTTGTGGATTTCGGGCATAATGGCAACGACGCCGGCGTCGCCGGAATGCTCGATGTCATCAAGCAGGCGCAATTTGCTGACCTGCCTTCCAGCACCAGGCAAGAACTTGCCGATCTAGGCTACAAGCTTGGCAGCTACGGGGTCGATACTCTGAACGGCTCCAGCGGCAGCGACAAGCTTTTCGGGCTTGGAGGCAACGATGTTCTGGACGGCAAGGGCGGCAACGACGTTCTGGCCGGTGGAGCAGGGAACGATACGCTGAAAGGCGGTGACGGCAACGACACCCTTTACGGCGGCATCGGCACCGACACGCTGTGGGGCGGTAACGGCAGGGACACGTTTGTGTTCGACTCTGTCGGGACGGGCGTCGATACGATCCAGGACTTCTCCAAAACGCAGGGCGACAAGCTTGACCTGCACCTGATCCTGCAGGGTTTCGATCCGCTGAGCGACTCCATCAGTGATTTCATCCATGCCACCAAGCAGGGTACGAACTCCACGATGATCTCGGTTGATATAGACGGTAAAGGCGGCAGCGCCCATTTCGTCGACGTCGCTATCCTGAACGGCGTCACGGATATCAGTATCAATGACCTGCTGGCCAAGGGACAAATCATCGCCTGATTCCCTCCAGACTGAGAAAAGAAAAGCCCCGGACAGACCTTTAATCCCTGTCCGGGGCTTTTTCTATACGGGCGGTATTGTTTGACGGGTTTCCCCAAAGTTTTATAAGATGCGGCATGGATCCGGAAATCTTCACCTTCGGCTGCCGACTGAACGCTTACGAAAGTGAAGTGATGCGCGACCATGCCCGAAAAGCCGGGCTCGACAACGCCATCATCTTCAATACCTGCGCGGTTACGAAGGAAGCCGAGCGCCAGGCGCGGCAGGCGATCCGCAAAGCGCGTCGCAACAACCCGGAAGCGAAGATCATCGTCACCGGGTGCGCCGCCCAGATCGACCCGCAGAGCTTCGGGGCGATGCCTGAGGTCGACAGGGTCATCGGCAACGACCTGAAGCTGAAAGCCGAAACCTGGGAGCTTGAGTCCGAGGAAAGGATCCTCGTCAACGACATCATGGCGGTGAAGGAAACGGCGGCACATCTGATCGACGGGCTAGAAGGCCATGCGCGGGCCTTTCTCCAGGTGCAGAACGGCTGCGACCACCGCTGCACCTTCTGCATTATCCCGTATGGCCGCGGCAATTCGCGCTCGGTGCCGGTCGGCGTGGTCGCCGACCAGGTGCGGAAACTGGTGGCGGCCGGTTATAATGAAATCGTCTTTACAGGCGTGGACGTCACGTCCTACGGCGCGGACCTACCTGGGCAGCCGACGCTGGGCCAGATGATCCGCCGCGTGCTGGCGCTCGTCCCCGAACTGCCGCGCCTGCGCCTGTCCTCGCTCGACCCCGTGGAAATCGACGACGATCTGTGGCGCCTGATCGCGGAGGAGCCGCGCCTGATGCCGCATCTGCATGTCTCCCTGCAGGCGGGCGACGACATGATTTTAAAACGCATGAAACGCCGTCACCTGCGCGCCGACGCCATCGCCATGTGCAGCCGGGCGCGCGGCTATCGCCCCGACATGGCGTTCGGCGCCGACATCATCGCCGGCTTCCCGACGGAGACGGAGGCCATGTTCGAAAATTCCCTGCGCATCGTCGAGGAATGCGACCTGACATTCCTCCATATCTTCCCGTATTCCGCCCGTACCGGTACCCCTGCCGCGAAAATGCCCCAGGTGCCGGGCCCGGTGCGGAAGGAACGTGCGGCGCGGCTTCGTTCTGCTGGAGAGAGCCAAGTGCAGAAATTTCTTAAAGAACACGTCGGCAAAACGAGGCAAGTCGTCATCGAACAGGGGCACATGGGACGCACGGAGCATTTTGCACCGGTATCCTTGCCGGGAACGATGCGAGTCGGCAGCCTTCACCGCATTACCGTGACCGGGATCAAGGACGGCCAGCTTGAAGGACAAATCTGCTGACATTGTTATGATGCGCCAGGCGATAGACCTAGCGCGTTCAGGCTTAGGGCGCGTGGCGCCGAATCCCTCTGTTGGTTGTATCGTCGCGAGGGATGGAACGGTTTTTGGAAAAGCCCGCACCGCCGATGGCGGGCGTCCGCACGCGGAAACGCAAGCGCTGACACAGGCAGGGGACAGGGCCAGAGGCGCCACGGTATATGTGACCCTCGAGCCCTGTAATACCCGCGGCCATACGCCGCCCTGTATCGATGGAATCATTACCGCTGGCGTCGGACGCATCGTTATTGCAGCTCTTGATCCTTACCAAGTTGATAAGGGCGGGATAGACCGTTTACGGGCTGCAGGGATAGCAGTTGATGTTGGTATCTGCAATGACGAAGCGAAAGCAATCAACGAGGGTTTTTTCCTTACTGTAGACGCAGTGCGCCCATTGGTAACCGCTAAGGTTGCATCAAGCCTTGACGGTTGTATCGCCACGTCGTCAGGCGAAAGCCGCTGGATTACGGGAGAGGCGGCGCGCCAACGTGGCCACCGCTTGCGAGCGGAGCATGATGCGGTGTTGGCGGGCATCGGTACGATCCTCGCCGATGACCCGCTGCTAACGGTACGCCTACCCGAGCATGACGGGTGGCAGCCTGTGCGGATCATCCTTGATCCGTCTTTAAAAACGCCGATGGACAGTCAAATTGTCCGCTCGGCAGCACAAAATCCCGTATGGATACTTTGTTCTGCCGATGCGGACCTGGACAAAAGACAGCACATGGAATCCCAGGCGCTAATCATTATCCCTTTATCCTTGGAAAATGGATTGTTATCGCCGCCTGATATCCTGCGTAGACTTGCGCAAAAGGGGATTACACGTTTGATGATCGAGGGTGGCGGTAAAACGATTACATCGTTTCTGCGGTCCCGCCTTGTTGACCGTTTGGCTTGGTTCCGAGCGCCCATTCTGATTGGCGAGGACGGCCTGAAGGCAATCAGAACGCTGGATATTGCAGGCCTTAACGACGCGCAGGCGTTGATGCTGGAAAGCAGAGAAATACTGGATAAAGATTTTCTGGAAATATGGCGCTGCAGAAGCTAAAACCGTTTCATGAGTAGTCGTAACGCCCAGATTGTCCTGTTTGATTACCTCGGAACCGTTGTCGATGCCGGACCGCGCTACGCCGAGGCATTCATCCGTGCTTGCAGGGTTCATGGCTTTACGGCCCCAGAACCCCAATCGGTTATCGCATTACTTGGCGAAAAAAATCTTAAACAGATCATCTCCGACCTGTTGCCCGAGATGTGCAGCGACCAGGTTTGTGATTTCATGGGGACGTGCAATGCGGAGCGTGATGCATTGCTGCATGACCCATCGTGGAATGAGAGACTTTATCCCCATGTCCCAGAGGCTCTGAAATTACTGCGTGCCGAAGGATGTCGCATAGGAATGTATACCGGCAGCCGTGAGAATGTCTGGGGCAATCTGTCGCATTATGGGATCCAGAAATATTTCGACCTGGACCTTGTGCGGAATAACAAGGCGTCGTTTCGGATGAAATCGGGCGCTGCGAAAACGATGCAATTGCGGGATATTAGCGCGGCTTTTCGGTGCCGATTCAACATCGTTGCCGTTGGAGATACGCCGTCTGATTATAAAGCTGCGCAAGAGGTGGGAATGGCTTTTATTGCGTTCGCGCCGCGCCCGACCAGCTACTTCCGTTTTGCCGCTATTAGTTATGCGGTGCCTGTCTTCATGGATTATGATCAATTGCCAAGTGTGCTTGGGCATTCTCTTCCGCAGACCTGTGGATGTCATAAATATTGACGCATTGCGCAACGGCCCTTATATTCCAAGATATTCTCAGGGCGGGGCGAAACTCCCCACCGGCGGTATAGCCCGCGAGCGTCTCGTATTTGATGCGAGGGACAGCAGATCCGGTGTAATTCCGGGGCCGACGGTTAAAGTCCGGATGAAAGAGAAGACCGTTTGATTACAGCTTTTGTCTGTAAGCGCTTGGCTATGGCTGCCCTGTTGTGATAAAACTGATGGGCGCTATATGGTCGAGAGTTCAACCCTTTCCATTGAGAATGCCGCTGGCGATTCTGCCGTCATCCGGGCGCGTGTGCCGGTTCGCCTGGCCAATGGGGCCGAACCGTGCTTTGTCAGTTTCAACGGGCTCAAGGATAAAGGCGAACATATCGCCCTCGTGTTTTCTCCCATTTCTGCAAAGCCGTTGGTCCGCATTCATTCCGAATGCGCGACGGGCGACATTTTTCATTCGGAGCTGTGCGACTGCCGCGCCCAGTTGCAAGAGGCGATAGACGTCTTCTCCAAACAAGGCGGTATCATCTTATATCTCCGTCAGGAAGGGCGGGGAATTGGCCTCTACAATAAGCTCGACGCCTATAAGCTTCAGAAGGAGCTAGGCATTGATACTTATGAGGCGAATCGTAAACTGGGATTGGCCGACGATTCCCGTGATTATTGTGCGGCCGCGCGCATGTTGAAAGCGTTGGACGCTGGCCCTATTCACTTGATGACAGGCAATCCGGACAAGGTTGAGCAGATGAAGCGTTACGGAATCGATATTGCCGCAGTGGTTCCAACGTCTGCGCATAGAACGGAAATGAACACACGGTATATCGATGCGAAGATTGGTAAGGGGCACACGTTTCGGATGAGTTCATGTTCACTGGTATCATAACGCATATTGGCACTGTATTGACCGTCGACGCCAGTGGCGGAGATCGCCGGTTTGTTATCGGCACGCTGTTCGACATGGACACGGTCGCCATCGGGGCGTCCATCGCCTGCGACGGGTGCTGCCTGACTGTGGTTCAGAAGGATGCGCAGAGCTTCGTCGTCGACGTGTCGGCGGAAAGCCTGTCGAAGACGGCGCTCGGCGCATGGACGGTCGGGCGCAAGGTCAATCTGGAGCGGTCGCTTAAGTTAGGAGATGAGCTGGGCGGGCATATCGTTTCCGGCCACGTGGACGGGCTTGCCACGGTTGAATCGGTTACAAGAGAAGGGGACTCGCACCGCCTGAAAATCCGGTCGCCCGCGCCGCTTGCCCATTATATTGCCTCGAAAGGTTCGGTGGCGCTGAACGGGATATCCCTGACCGTCAACGAGGTGGAGGGCGACGTGTTCGGCATCAACATCATCCCGCATACCTGGACGCATACGAATATCGGGCAGGCAAAACCGGGCGACAAACTGAACATGGAGATCGACATGCTGGCGCGGTATGTCGCGCGCATGATGGGGAAGGGCGAAGGATGATCGACCCCATCGAGGAAATACTGATCGACGCGAAAGCCGGGAAGATGTTCATCCTGGTGGACGACGAGGACAGGGAGAACGAGGGCGACCTGATCATCCCCGCCGGAGCCGTAACGCCCGCCGCCGTCAATTTCATGGCAACGCACGGGCGCGGGCTGGTGTGCCTGGCGATGGACCGGCGCAATGGTCGACAGGCTCGGCCTGCCAATTATGGTTCAGTCGAACACGTCGCGGTTTCACACGGCCTTCACCGTATCCATCGAGGCGCGGGAAGGCGTGACGACAGGAATTTCGGCCTTCGATCGCGCCCATACCATATTGACGGCCATCGATCCGGCCAGCGGGCCGGCGGATGTCGCCACCCCAGGCCATGTATTCCCCATCCGCGCACGGGACGGCGGGGTTATGGCGCGCGCCGGGCACACGGAAGCCGCCGTCGATATCTCCCGGCTGGCGGGACATGCGCCCGCCGGGGTATTATGCGAGATCATGAAAGACGACGGCACGATGGCGCGGTTGCCCGACCTTATGACGTTCGCCCGCACACATGACTTAAAGATCGGGTCGATTGCCGGACTGATCGCTTTCAGAAAAAGGAATACAGACCATGAAACAACCCCGTGTCCTGATCATCGAAGCCCGGTACTATAACCACATCAATGACCAGTTGCTGGAAGGCGCGAAGCTCGCGCTTGACGAAGGCGGGGCGTCTTATGACGTGCTGACGGTGCCAGGCGCGCTGGAAATCCCCGCCGCTCTGAATATGAGCCTGCCGCGCGGATATGACGCCTACGTCGTCCTCGGCTGCATCATCCGGGGGGAAACCAGCCATTACGACGTCGTGCAAAACGAAAGCGCACGGGGCGTTTACAGCCTGGTCATGATCCACAAGCTGGCGCTCGGCAACGGCATCCTGACCGTGGAAAATGAGGCGCAGGCTCTGGCCCGTTCCGGGGTCGCCCGCAAGAATAAAGGCGGCGAGGCGGCCAAGGCCGCCTTGCGCATGCTGGACATCAAATGGCAGGCGGCTTCCGCGTCAGGAGAATAACATGATCCCGCGTCTCGCATGCTTGTGCTTTCTGGCACTGCTGACGGCGCCGCCCGCCCATGCCAAAGCCTTGGGGTGCGCGGCGCTCAAGGATTTCGCTACAAGAATAAGCGTCAACGTTGAACTGCCCAACGTTGTCTATGATTTCAGCAAAAGCAGACGCGAGATCAACCGCAACCAGCATGCGCAGCACGAGGAATGGCTGAAGAAAAACAATATGCAGGCAATCTGGCGCGCCAGCGAAATGGAGACCCTGGGCTATGCCGCCGGGGGCTGGGGCCTGTCCTCGGGCTTCCGGGCCAGCGCAAAGGCCTATGACCAGTTCGCGACCTATGTCTGCCCGTACGTCATGGAAGTGGACCTGGACATGATGTACCGGACGATCATCAACATCCCCAAGGACTTCCCCAGAAACGGCTGCACGTTCAACCTGATCTTGGAGCATGAGCGGCGGCACCACGCAACCAACGCCGCCATCGTGAAAACCTATACAGGCCGGCTGAAGGACGATCTTAAGGTGATCGTGCGGGAGATCGAATCCAGCCAGCCCTACGTCCCCCGCCAGAACCTTCAGGCCGCTTACGCCGCTATGGAGCAGGCTTTGAAAGACGCGCTCGATATCTACCTGACCCAGGCCATCGCGATTGAGATGAAAAAGCGTAACGGCGTGATCGATTCCCCCAAAGAATACATGCAGACGGGCGCATTGATCGATAAATGCGGCGGCAAATGAACGCCTGAACGGTTGCCGCTGGGCTGAACTTGGTTTAAGTCAGTGAAGACCCGATTTTACAAAAGGACTGTCATGGTTTTCTGGCGCAAAAACAAGGACGCGGCTCCGCTACCGGAAGACGCCATGGCCGAGCCCGCGATTGTGCAGCCTTCTCCTGCCGTCGAAGCGGAAAACGAAGGCGGATGGCTGTCGCGCCTGACCGGCGGCCTGTCCAAATCAACGTCTAAATTCACCGAAGGCATTACGGGCCTGCTGACCAAACGCAGGCTGGATCAGGACATGCTGGACCAGCTGGAAGACCTGCTGGTCACCGCCGATCTCGGCCCGAAAACGGCCGCTGCCGTCGTGGCGGAGTTCGGGCGCGACCGGTTCGGCAAGGACCTGACGGAAGAGGAAGTCCGTGAGGCGCTGGCCGCCAGCATCGCGCGCATCCTCGCCCCTGTCGCCCGGCCCCTGGAATTCACCAAGCCTGAAACAGGCGGGCCGATGGTGGTTCTGGTCTGCGGCGTTAACGGTGTCGGCAAGACCACGACCATCGGCAAGATCGCCTATAACCTGCAGAGGCATGAAGGGCGGACGGCGATGATCGCGGCGGGGGACACGTTCCGCGCTGCAGCCGTCGAGCAGCTGGAGATCTGGGCGAACCGCGCCGGATGTGCGCTTGTGAAAAAAGACGTCGGAGCCGACGCCGCCGCGGTCGCGTTCGAGGCGTATGAACAGGCGAAAGCAAACAATGCGGACGTCCTTCTGATCGACACGGCGGGTCGCCTTCATAACAAATCAAACCTGATGGCGGAACTGCAGAAGATCATGCGCGTTCTCAAGAAGCAGGACGAAACCCTTCCCCATGCCGTCCTGCTGGTGCTCGACGCCACAACGGGACAGAACGCCATAGAACAAGTCAGGACTTTCAGGGAAATGGTCAACGTCACGGGCCTTGCGGTCACAAAGCTGGACGGTTCGGCGAAAGGCGGCATCGTCGTCGCCCTGGCTGATCAGTTCGGGCTCCCGATCCACCTGGTCGGGGTAGGGGAGCGGGAAAACGACCTGCAGCCTTTTGACGCCACGGACTATGCGCGGTCGCTGGTAGGCTTGGACAAAAGAACTCCATGACCGAAGAGGCAGTCATATTCATCTTCGTCGGCTTCCTCGCGCAGATGGTCGACGGCGCACTGGGCATGGCGTTCGGGGTCATCTCGTCATCCGTCATGCTGGCGATGGGCGTTTCGCCTGCCATTGCCAGCGCCAGCGTCCATGCCGCGGAAGTTGTCACGACCGGTTTGTCGGGCGCTTCTCATATTTATAACCGCAATGTCGACAAGGTTCTGTTCACGAAGCTTGCGATCGGCGGAGTTTGCGGCGGGATTTTCGGCGCCTATATCCTGACATCCCTGCCCGAGAACATCATCAAGCCGCTGGTGTCGATCTATCTATGCGCGATGGCGTTGGTCATCGTTTACAGGGCCATCAGGCAGGTTGAACCCATGTTGTCCGCGAAAGGGGTCAAGCCGCTTGGCTTCATTGGCGGGTTTCTCGACGCCATCGGCGGGGGCGGATGGGGGCCTATCGTCGTATCGACATTGATCGCGCGCGGCAACGCCCCGCGCATGACGATCGGGTCGGTCAACCTAGCCGAATTTTTTGTGACACTGACGATTTCCATCACGTTCATGCTGACCATATCGGCAAGCTATCTGCATACCGCTGTCTGGCTGATCATCGGCGGCGCCGTCGCCGCACCTATTGCAGGCTATGCGAGCAAGAAACTGCCGCCTCGGGTACTGATGATCATGGTCAGCATGGTCGTCCTGCTGCTCGGCTTATGGCATCTGATCGATTTGTTCAGGGGCTGACGAAATTCTTGTCAGTCTGGATGAATTCAGGCAAGACTAGCCCATGTTGCCCCGCACTCTCAAAGACTTCATGGTCTATTACTGGCGCTTCGACCCAAAAGGCTGGGCGCTGTTCGCCGCCCAGGACATCGTGCATTACACGCGCTATGCGCTTGCCTTCATGCTGGTAGGGCAATGTGTCGACAGGCTGTCGCGGGCGACACCGTCCAACGGTGTGCCCTTGACCGCCTGGCTGATGGCTGGCGGGATACTTCTGGTTCTCGGCATCGGCGAGTCGGCGCATATCTGGACGGCGCATATCGGGAGGAAATGGAAACCGCGCCTGCGCGTGCGCATCCGCAGCGATTTTTTCAATTACCTTCTGGGCCACAGCCATTCCTACTTCCAGAACAACTTCGCAGGCGCGCTGGCCCGGAAAGTGACGGAGGTAGCGGAAAGCAGCGTCCGGCTTCACGACCATATCCGGTTCGGCCTGATCGGTCCGCTGACGAGCATGGTCAGCGCGGCGGTCGGACTTCTGATCATTTCGCCTTCATACGGGCTTTTGATGTTTCTTTTCATCGGCACGGTGATAGGGCCTGTGATCCTGCGGCTGAAACGGATAGGCGGGCGGGCGCGCGAATTTTCCGAAGTGCGGTCGTATGTCTCGGGATCGATCGTCGATACCCTGACCAACGTGTCATCGACGCGCAATTTCGCGCGGACGTCCTATGAGATTTCCCTTCATACACGGGATTCTCTGAGAGAAGAAAAAGTCGACGGGCGGCGCATGCTGACCCTGATCCAGATCGAGGTCTACCGCCGTTTATGCCTGGTGCTGATGGGCGGCGGCATGATGCTGGCCCTGCTGCATGGGTGGCGGAATGGCATGGTCTCGGTCGGGGATATCAGCGCGGTGATGGGACTGACCTTCTCCCTGACCACCACGACATGGATTCTCGGGTACAGTTTCGTCATGATCGCGGACGAACTCGGGTATATCGATGACGCCATCCGCATGGTGACCCCGCCGCACGAAATCGGCGACCGGCCGGACGCAAAGGCGCTGGCGATGCAGGGCGGACGCGTCACATTCGATCATGTCGATTTCAAATTCGGCGACCGGATCATTTTCGCCAATCTGAACCTCGACATTGCGCCCGGCCAGAAAATCGGCCTGATCGGCCCCTCAGGCGCGGGTAAAAGCACGCTCGTCAACCTGCTGCTCCGCCTGTACGAACTGAACGCCGGGTCGGTGAGTATCGACGGGCAGGACATAACCGCCGTGACGCAGGAATCACTGCGCGCAGGGATATCCCTGATTCCGCAGGATACGGCACTTTTCCACCGGTCGCTGCGCGACAATATCCGGTACGGCATGCCCGACGCGACGGACGAACAGGTGGACGCTGCGGCGCGGCGCGCCCATGCCTACGATTTCATCAAGGAACTGCCCGAAGGCTACGACACGATGGTCGGCGAACGGGGCATCAAGCTTTCTGGCGGCCAGCGTCAGCGCATCGCCATAGCCCGCGCCGTCCTGAAAGACGCGCCGATCCTGCTTCTGGACGAGGCGACGTCGGCGCTGGACAGCGAAAGCGAAAAGCTGATCCAGGACAGCCTGTTCGAACTGATGGAAGGAAAGACCGTGATCGCCATCGCGCACCGCCTGTCCACCATCGCCCATATGGACCGACTGCTGGTTATGGACAGAGGGGCCGTTGTGGAAGACGGAAGCCATCGCGAACTGCTGGAAAAAGGCGGTTTGTATGCCAGGCTGTGGGGTATGCAGTCAGGCGGATTTCTGGGGGAATAAGAGCAGGAATAATCTAATATCGGCATGCATGCCGTTCTTTTCAACCGCTTGTCTTGACTGCTGAAATCGGTCATCATAGGCCATGACAACCAAAGCTCCCCGCGCCTTCCGGCCCCGCAAGTTTAAAGATCCGCATACGGCACTGGCTGCCATACGCGAAATCTATGACGCGAATATCGAATTTCTGCGTCAGGCCTTCGAGGATTTCGCATCCGGCGACCCGCCGCAGAAGCGTGTGACCGCATGCTATCCCTATATCCGTATCCGCACCGAGACGGCGCAGCGTGTCGATACGCGCCTGTCCCACGGTTTCGTGCCGCGTCCGGGGACGTATTCCGCCACCGTCACGCGGCCCGATATTTTCGATTATTATTACATGGAGCAGATACGTCTGCTGCTCCTGAACCATAAAGAGCCTATCGAGATCGGCACCAGCGAAACGCCGATCCCCATTCATTTCGCGCTGGGCGAGGATTACCATCTCGAAGGCGGACTGACGCCGGAACAGGTGGAGCGGCTGCCGCAGTATTTCGACCTGCCCGACCTCGAAGGCATGGACGATGCCATTGCCAACGGAACCAATGTTGTCAGACCGGGAGAAGACGCGCCGCTGGCTTTGTTCATGGCGCCGCGGGTTGACCTGAGCCTGATGCGGCTGAAACATTATACAGGCACGTCGGCGCGGCACTTTCAGAACTATGTGATTTACACCAACTACCAGTTCTACATTGACGAGTTCGTCAAGATCTGCCACGGCATCATGGCCGAGACCGGAAAGCCGGAGCAGCGCCGCGACCGTTCCGAATACACGGCGTTCGTGGAACCAGGCAATAAGGTGACGGCAAACCGCAACGCCACCGAAACGGGCGAAGGGGACGACCCCGGCATTCTCATGCGTCGCATGCCGCAGATGCCGGCCTATCACCTGAAACGCAAGGACGGTTCCGGCATCACGATGATCAATATCGGCGTCGGGCCCTCCAATGCCAAGACGATCACCGACCACGTCGCGGTGCTGCGTCCCCATGCCTGGCTGATGCTCGGCCATTGCGCGGGCCTGCGGAATTCCCAGCAGATGGGCGATTACGTGTTGGCGCACGGTTACCTGCGCGAGGACAACGTGCTGTTCCGCGATCTGCACCCCTCGATCCCGATTCCGGCGCTGGCGGAAATCCAGATCGCGCTGCAACAGGCGGTGGAGCAGGTGACCGGACTGACCGGTTACGAACTCAAACGCATCATGCGCACCGGCACGGTGGCGACCGTGGACGACCGGAACTGGGAACTGCGCCCGCATATCCGCAATAACATCCGCTTGAGCCAGAGCCGCGCTGTGGCACTCGACATGGAATCAGGAACGATTGCCGCCAACGGTTTTCGCTTCCGCGTCCCTTATGGCACGCTGCTTTGCGTTTCAGACAAGCCGTTGCATGGGCAATTGAAGCTGCCCGGCATGGCCGATCATTTTTACCGTGAGCGGGTGGAGCAGCATCTGCAGGTCGGACTGCTGGCGATGGCGCTGTTACGCGACATCGGCCCCGGGCAGTTGCACAGCCGGAAGCTGCGGTCATTCTATGAAGTGGCGTTTCAGTAAGATTTAAGTCGTCAGGCGGCCAGGTGGAAGACGTGCATATTCAATGGCAGGGCGCGCCAGAATGAATGAAGCCACGTCCGGCGGAATGCGTGTCCCCAGTTTCTCAACGGCTTCCTGGGGCGTGCACAGATGCAGGGCCAGATGTTCTTGGGGAAGCATATTTCGAGGCATTCCCGATATGAGGGTAGCATGAGCGAACGTTACTATATCGGAGGTTCCGAATAGCGGATCCTGGATGGCGCCAATTAAACTCTGCAGTCTTGCCCTGATACCAAGTTCTTCCCACAGTTCCCGCGCCACGCAGGATTGTTCGTTTTCCCCGAACCGGATTTTGCCGCCGGGTAATTCAAACCATCTGTCGGAACCATTATGGCGCTCCAATACTGGAATGCGATTTTGCGAATCGAAAACAACGCATTTGTAACAATGAGGTAAATCATTGCCATCCCATAGTTCGGGCTTCAAAAGAGCTCTTTCAAAAGCTATGCGTGCTACCATATCACTTTTCTAAATTTATATTACGTAAATATCAAGCATTTATTTTAAAGCTTTGTTTTTCTTGGGTCAAAGGCATCCCGAACGGCTTCCCCAATAAAGGTCAGCAGAGTCAGTGTAACGCCCAGGACGATGAAGGCCGTGAAGCCCAGCCACGGCGCCTGCAGATTATCTTTGCCCTGTTTCAGCAGTTCGCCCAGGGACGGCGATCCCGGCGGCATGCCGAGGCCGAGGAAGTCGAGCGCGGTCAGGGCGGTGATCGAACCGGTCAGGATAAACGGCATCATCGTCACCGTGGCGACCGTGGCGTTGGGCAGGACGTGGCGCAGAATGATCTTCATATTGGACACGCCAAGCGCGGACGCCGCCTTCACATAGTCGAAATTACGCGTGCGCAGGAATTCGGCGCGGACAAGATCGACAAGATGCGTCCAGGAAAACAGCAGGAGGATGAGCAAGAGAGTCCAGAACCCCGGCACGAACATCGACGCGAAGATGATGAGGATGTACAGGCTCGGCATTGACTGCCAGATTTCCAGCACACGCTGCATGACCAGATCCAGCGTGCCGCCGTAATAGCCCTGCACCGCGCCCGCGAAAATACCGATCGCCGAACTGAGCAGTGTTAGCAGCAGGCCGAACAGCACCGAAATGCGAAAACCATAGATGATCCGCGCCAGAACGTCGCGTCCTTGGTCGTCGGTGCCCAGAAGGTTGTCACGGTCGGGCGGGGAGGGCGCAGGCGTTTTCAGATCGTAGTTGATCGTCTTCCCCGAAAACCGCACGGGCGCCCAGAGCATCCAGCCTTTTTTATCGATCTGCTCCTGGACGAACGTGTCGCGGTAATCCGCCGCCGTCTCGAAATCGCCGCCGAACACGGTTTCAGGATATGTTTTGAATACCGGCGCGTAAAGGCGCCCGTCATATTTTACCAGCAGCGGCCTGTCATTCGCCAGAAAATTGGCGAACAGGCAGACCAGCAGCAGGCCGCTGAATATCCAGAACGACCAGTAGCCGCGCTTGTTGGCTTTAAACTGGCGGATGCGGCGGCGGGTGATGGGCGTCATAAGGGGAGCTTAACATTACGCATATGCATTACAATAGTTTTGGTATGGATCATATTTTATTGACATAAATATAATAATACGTCTAAGTTTCAGAAATTTTATGGGCGGCAATGGCTTCACATAGACAAAGAGATCACCGCGCTACCCTGGGCGATATGTTCCCTGCACATTTACGCGCCCTGGCCGATCTGTCACCTAAGCCAACCAAGACGTTTCATCGGGGCGAAGTGGTGTGGTTAGAACTGCCGCAAGACCTGACCTCGGCAAAGGCCATAGACAAGCCCGAGAGCAAGATCCGCCCTTTTGTAGTCCTTCATCCACTGGAATTTCACATTGACCGGCGGGAATGTTGTGTCGATGACGTGAGTGTCCTGGGAGTCGATTGCACGAGCAAACCTTATCTGGTTGAAGGCCGCCCCGATATTTCATTTCGATTACCGCATAGCGATAAGATCAGTCATGTCCTGCTTGACGGGTTAAGAACCGTTCCCATGAAGGGCCAGAAATACCGACCAGGGATGCAGCTTGAAAGATCACAGATCGCTGCAGTGGATGGCGCGTTAGACACGGTATTGAAACCTGAACAACGGTTTTTTCTTTCCGCGCTTTTCAATCGCAAGAGTTGCATGCCGGGGCAAATCTGGCAGGTCGAGACGATGAGCCGACAAGGAGAAGCATTGGTTTTATTGAGGCGAGGACGCTATCCCGTCTTTAACAATCCAAAAGACGATGAAAACTGTGTCTATAACGGGGAACGTGTTCGATATACGCCTTATACGGCTGCTTTTTTCCGCGCGGCGACCAACGTCACCAATCTTCGCGGTATGCGTTGGCAGGATCTGGACATTGTCGCTCTGCAGGAACATTCATTTGTAAAGCAGGTCGCAACGCTGACACCGCAAACGGTCGGGATTCTATTAAACCGGCTTCGCAAAGAGGCCGGGTTAGAGCCTTTTGAATATAACGAACCCACATTCCGTAACCCCGCATGGTTGATTTACAGCGGCCTCAGAAATCTGGGCATTTTGCGGCTTTAGGAGATGAAGATGAAACTTTTAGGACCGCTAAGCACGCGACCGAGCGATAAAAGAGTATTGAATCTTGTCCGTAAGGGCGAAGCTACGCATGACGAATTGTTCGAAGCCCAGTTCGGTGAATGGCCTGTTCGCGGCCTGGACAAAGATACAGTTTGCGATGGCATTGTAGGATTTAAGGGATTCTGGCGCGATCGGGAACTGAACCCGTTATCTTATATTTTCAGCTATAGCCATATTCGTAATAAACCTGAAGATAATAATATCTATCTAAACGGTCTTCTTCTTAGCCCTGTCGCGCCGGTTGCCGGACTTGCAGCCTCGCGTATGTTTTTCGCCCGATTTCATGATCTTTTGGATTTGGCGGCAACTGAGGAATTAGGCAGATTTGGCATAATTTTTTCTGCGACAGGATTACTCTCATCATACCGTTACGCGCTTCTCAGTTCACTTGTGAAAATGATCGCGCCTTCGCTGTCGGATATCATAGGGGAAGAACAAATACATATCAGGCAGAAGCAAAAAAATTCGGGTCATATGGCGCAAGCCGCCTTTCAGGCGGCGGCCCATGACTGGGTTGAAAACCAGCCATCGCTCGCGCGTCATTATATCTATGCAAAACAGATCGTGGACATGTTTTTGACCATGATGCCGCGCGAATATTTTGCTCAGGATCATGAACTGCAGGCCCGCCTGCACAGTATTATGGTTCGCGGCTATCCTTCCTGGGGGAAAATTCCTCAGAATACTGACGAACTTTATGCCGCTCTTCTGGACATGGGAATCAAAAGCCCGCCCATTGTGAAAGAGTATATGACACAGCCAGAACACGAAGAGCTTCGTAAAATATTCGTTAGGCATTCAATGGAAGGCTATACAGCGCCGCCTGCCGCAGAGATGAACATCGGCCTGAATTTATGGCGATTCAAATGGCAGGGAGAAAATGGGATACAGTCCTCAGGAAGTCGACATCCTTGGCCTGCCGATGCAACTGAAAAACGTCTGATTAAACAGTCCTTGTCTCGAAATCGATCCTGGGATCGACCCATACATAGACGAGGTCGCGGATCAGGGTCATGACGAGGCCGATCAGGGCGAAGATGTAGAGCGTGCCAAGCACGACCGGATAGTCGCGGTTGATGACGGACTCGTAGCCAAGCAGGCCAAGGCCATCCAGGCTGAAAATCACCTCGATCAATAACGAACCGGTGAAGAAGATCGCCATGAAGGCGGCCGGAAAGCCGGCGATGACGATCAGCATGGCGTTACGGAACACATGGCCGTATAGCACGCGCCGTTCAGGCAGGCCCTTTGAACGGGCGGTCAGGACGTATTGCTTGTTGATTTCGTCCAGGAAGCTGTTCTTGGTCAGCATGGTCAGGCCCGCGAACCCGCTGATCACCATCGCCAGAACGGGCAGAGTCATGTGCCAGAAATAGTCGAGGACCACTTGCAGCGTGGAAAGGTCGCGCCAGTCTTCCGACACGATGCCGCGCAGGGGGAAGATATTCCAGTAACGCCCGCCCGCGAACAGGATGATCAGCAGAATGGCGAACATGAAGGAGGGAATGGCATATCCCACGAACACAACGGCGGAACTCCAGACATCGAAGGGCTGCCCGTCCTTCACCGCCTTTTTAATGCCGAGGGGTATGGAGATCAGATAAATGATCAGCGTTGACCACAGGCCGAGCGATATCGACACCGGCATTTTTTCAAGCACAAGCTGTGTCACCGACACATCGCGGTAATAACTCTGCCCCAGGTCGAAACGCAGGTAGTTTTTGATCATGATCCAGAAGCGTTCAGGCGCGGGCTTGTCAAACCCGTACATCTTTTCCAGTTCCTTAACGAAATCCGGATCGATCCCTTGCGCGCCCCTGTATTTGCCCTCGCCGCCCGTCTGCGCCATCGCCATGTCCGCCCCGCCGCCGGTGATGCGGGCTGTTGCATCCGTCCCCTGGCCCTGAAGCTGTGCGATCATGCGTTCCACCGGCCCGCCCGGCACGAACTGGATGATGGCGAAATTGATCAGCATGATGCCGAGCACGGTCGGGATCATCAGCAGCAGGCGGCGCAAAATATAGGTAGACATGGCATTCATAGGGGAAGGGTAGAAGAACGAGGCTTTACAGGCAATGTCTTAATTATGGACACCACAGATAAAGCCTTTTATGTTCTATATTCATAACATTTTATTGGATGGATAAGGCCATGAAGCGTATCGGCATCGTCGGGGGAATGAGTTGGGAATCGACCGCTCTGTATTACAGGTGGATCAATGAACTGGTGCGCGCAAAGGAAGGCGGCCTGAGTTCGGCCAACATCGTCATGGTTTCCGTCGATTTTAAACCGATAGAAGAATGGCAGAGACAGGGTAAATGGCAGAAAATGGGTGAAGCCCTCG
>JBGAPF010000031.1:0-21649 GCA_044221445.1 Alphaproteobacteria bacterium | reverse complement strand
CTTCGATAAGCAAAGATATGCGGAAAGGAATATCCGCTTCGACCAAGCGGTTCATCAACTGCGGAAACGGAGCGGCGTCCATTGGACCCAGCGTCATATCGGCACCACCCCATAATAAATCGCCTATCCGGCATATAGAGCGGTCGATGACCCGTGCATCGCCAGCAACAAGTTGTTGCCTTAACGGTGGCCACATAATATCCGACATGTCATGCGCATTGGAAGGCGCACGCGCAGGAATAGGATCGCCGGGAAGACAGGCGCGCCAACCTTCATGCGCCTTATTGGGGAATAAATTGTTACGAACTGCCTGTAAGGCCTCATGCGCATCCAGAACGGAAGTTCGCATTCCAAGCTCGTCCATTGCGGCAAGAACCGACGTCTGAAAACTTTTATGGCGCATGCGTAGAGCATCAATTGCGGCCAGGGGATACTGAGCAAAACCAGCAGAAAACCATTTTTTCTGCTTAGCTTCTTTTGCAGCGCGCTCCCGTTCATTTTTAGTTAGAACGCTGGGGCGGGTCCACAAAACAAAATAACACTCTTCATAGGACAAATATTTCGACATATGACGGATGCGTTCATCGAACACGTCATCTATTTCAAAGCCCATATTTTTTGCAGCGACACGGCTAGGCTTTACCATTTGTTGCAAATGCCGTCCGATCTGTTCAGGATCGCGGACAAAATAAACCTGCATGGCATGGCCAGGCCTGTCAAAGCGCGCGCCGATCTTAATGGTCGCGCCTTCGATAATATGCTGAAATTCCTTATCGCCAATAACCTGACGGCAACCGTCAACTTTTAAATAAGTAATGAGCGATCCGTCCTGGGCGACAAGGGTCGTTTCATCGTCGGATGTCTCGATTCTGATAAAACTCTCAAGAGGCTGTTTGAGAGCCACCTGAAAAGGCATGAATAATTTATAAAGTGCGTTGATCATGAATTTATATAGCAACCTTGGAATTATTCAGAGTTAAGAGCGTTTCGGCAAGCATTCAAACCTGCAGATCATCGAGTATATAATCATTATGGGTGCAGCAAAACATTTAAAAGCATGAGGCCTTCAAGAACTGTTTAGGCGGCTGTTTCAAGGTCCAGGCTTTTATAGAGATCGATCCATTGCTTGGGAAGGCGTCCTCCGAACGGTCCGTCTTTAGAGCGCCAATAAGCTAGAATTTGTGGAAATTGATTAAATTCCAAATCTGCTTCCTTGATAATCCTGCGATCAAGCGGGAACAGGCGGAGCCCTTCCAGTTTTGCAGTGCGCGCATCATATGCGCCATCACTGATGTAATCTTTCAATACAGATGACAGAACAAACGGATCGTCGGTCCCTAGCCTTGCCCGTGCATCCTCACGGCGACGTGTCAGAACATCAAGAGCGCGCCGCGCAGCTTCCGCCACAGGCCCCTGACTTATACGAGCAACATATATTGCCCGGGCAATATGATGAAGACCCGTCTGAGAAATCTCAGGAAGCCAGATCAGGATTGCAGAGCGCATCGCCGACACTTCCTGAAGGTTAAAGCATTGATGGCAAAAAATACATACGGTCGCCAGATTTTCTGGCCGAGCATCTCCATATAACCCATTAATAAAAAGAATATCCTGATATTTCTGCGATTGAAACCCGCAGCAGCGGCATGCATGCCCGTCCCGTTCGAATATCTTTTGACGAAGTTCAAGCGATAGAAGATCAGATTGTTTGTTTTTATCCAAAACTAAAGCATCTCCCGCTTTGCGGGAGATGCTAAGTGTTATCGCCAGATTGTTCATTTTTCTGGGGAAACTTTCGTCACTATTAGTTAGTGATAGACTGGACCTTGTTCAGGCCTTTAAGCGCCACTTGGGCACCAGAACCGACCGTATTGAACATGGCTTCATAAATGATCGGCAGCGCGAACAGACCGCCACCAGCAGCCAGACGGATTGCGCCATCTTTCAGCGGGGTGTTGTTCGGGTTTTCAACGTGGTCCTTAATTTTCAGTACGCCCAGCACGCCAATAACAATGCCCAGCATATAAGACAGCGCGGTCAGAAGACCAGGCAGCGTAGCGATGGAGTTAGCTACGTTCGTACCGATTTTGCTGAACGTATTTCCACCAGCGTAGGCATCGGAAGCCGTCAACATAGCACCGGCAACAAAGCCCGCGCCCATTCTTAGCATGATATTTTTCATCAGTTTCTTCATAGTTTCAGTCCTCCTCGACTGGTTAAGTTAGTCATCCAAAGTTTACTCCGTAGGCTTCCAGTCCCAATGTCGATTGAACGGCATTCAGGAAAGGTCCTAAATTCACCGCCAGCGCCCCGCCGATCAAATGAGTAACACCGGCCATCATAGAAGCCTGGTTATCACCTTCGGCAACGCCGCGGACGATGAATATTCCGCGCATAAAACTGACCAGACCCAATATGATCATAAACCGTATGATCCCACCGATCACGGCATGCACATGAGCCAGTTCGTCTGCGTCAAACCCTATATCGTAATTCAGTGTAGCAAAAGTTGCGGTATAAGGGATAGTAAAAAGAGAAGCCGTGAAAGCCGTCATCATGGGACTGAACGCAATCAGAGCTCCGCCGGCAAGAAAAGTCATGATCGTACCGACGCCGCCGGGCCCACGCACGCCTTCCTGAGCGGTCTTCATCAGCCTTGTAATACCGATAATAATAAAGATTACGCCGGCGATATAACCGAACCAGTTCATCAAATTTTGAGCGGGGCCCAGGATATTGCCGATAAAGGCGACCATCATGCTGTCCAGACCATTACCGCCGGCAGCCGGATTAAAACCACCGTTAATATGCGGGATAAGGACGCTTGCAACGCTTACATATACCGCTCCGACAACTGTCGGAAGCGCGAAAAGGGCCCCCGCCGCCAGCAGGCGGGATAAGCCTTCCCAGACCGATACATTGTTGGGATTAAGGACGTGCTCTTTCAGTTTGGTTACGCCCCAAACCATAAGTACTAAGCCAAGCAGATAGGCGAAGCCTGTTAAAAGCGTTGGAAAGGCCGCCGTATGCGCAATCAATTGACAAATCGAACTGCCTACAGAAAAAGGGGCTCTTGGAACAAGTAGAAGGCAGGAATTAATAGGATCTTCTGAAGAAAGAGCAAAACCCGCCATAATTAGGCCGCTATATAAATAATCCATTAGGTTGAAGCCATCACCATTGATCGTATGATAAGCAGCAACAAATATAGTTGGCAGGCTGAAAAGAGCTCCCGCCAAAAGCAACCTGACCACTCCATCTTTAAGAGGCGTTTGCTCTGGATTAGAAACATGATCCTTAAGTTTGATAATGGCCACCACACCCAGCACCAAGCCGAAAAGATAAGAGCCGCCAGCAATCAAGCCGGGCACCTCATCAAAAGAATCCGCAATATTCATAAATATAAGGTTTAAGTCTTCGGTCGGAATTATAGTAACAATTGTAGCGATTATACCCGATGCAGATACAATAAGACCCATTTCGGTGTCCATATCGGCACTGTTGTCGCCTGCAATGGTGACATACATAGCTTCATAGGCTATGGGAAGCGCAAATAAGGCGCCGCCCGCTAAAAAGCGTATCACGGCTTCCTTAAGGGGCGTGGAGCGTGGGTCCTCGACGTGCTGCCGAAGCTTCAGCACTCCCATAACTCCAAATATGAGTCCCATTAGATAGCTAAGAGCGGTGATAACGCCTGGAAGAGTGCTTAAGGAATCGGCAATGTTGTTAGTAATAGTGCTAAAATTGACAGCGGCATATGCAGGCGATGCCGCCATTAGCAGTAAAAGGAAAAGATAACCCGGCACATAAGCTAACTTCATATGATTTTACTCACCTGCACTGATAAATCTTATTTTATTTTTCTATTCGCAGTACCTTGGCATTGTTATTAAAACATGGATAACTGCTGAATGCAAAACTTTACCTTAATATTAAAGATAGAACGAAAAAGTTTAAAATTCCATTGATTTTATAAAATGAAAAAATATTAATTCCTATCTAATTGATATATTTATACAAAGGTGCATTTAAGCAGCCTATCCCGCTTTATCATTGAGATATGCTGCCTGAGGTCCCTTGTACAACCCAGTGCCCCGCAACTACATCAATTGATGTGACTTTACCAATACCGGCCAATGTGTCGCCAATGTGGACACTAATCATGTCATTTTGTCCGCTACGCGAAATATACGCTTGACCAGGCTGGGCCGATTTTAAAACCCAATGCACAGAGGTTTTTTCTAGATCGGCATCCTTGACTGTCACAGACTTTTCACGGTTTGCAATATTCACGACTTCGTTCTCATTTTTTTGGTCGGATACAGGCGTTTCTTTTTTAATGTCCAGCGGTGTTTCGACTGGCCGGCTTTCCAAAGCTGTTAGACGCGCATTAATTGCATCCAAAGACTCCTGGGCTGGCTGGGCCTCTAAGACAGAAAGCCTGGACTCTATAGACGTAACCTTTTCAAGCAGTTGATCAATTTTGTCATTCGAGAGAGGCGTTTCTGTTGTTTCAGCAGGATTAGCTGCTTTCATAAAGGGGGCAGGGGCAGAGGAAGATGCAGGTGATTGTGAAGCGTTAGGAGAAACCTCTGCTTCCTTATCAGGCGATGAAGGCAGAGGCGTCAGTTCCGCAGTTTCTGGAGCAGTCTTTTCGGATTGTTCAGTAGGTACAGGCTGAGGCGGTTGCTCTTCAGCATCTGAATTGTCCGCTGCGGCGTCTACTCCGTGAAGAGCCGTCGGATCATTTAAAAGCCCACCTGTTGCTGGCTGCGGTTTTGTCTCCTCGCCATCTGCCTGACCGGCACTTTCAGAAATAATATCAGCATTTTGTGCTACTTCTGACGGGGCAGATGTTTCCTGCATTGTGGAAGGCTCGCCGGAAGGGCCTGCTTTTAAATACAGGAAACCAAGACCAGCGACAACTGCGCCGGCAATTATTATTGTATTAAAAAGAAATGATTTCTTTTTCACAGGAATCTGAAGATTATCTTCCTGCACATCGGAAGATTCGTAGCTGTCCCAATCTTCTGCACTGCTATCTTCTTCGAGTATAGCGTTGGAATCATCTTCTACAAATGAGTCCGGTGCGTCGAGAAGTTCTGCATTAACTTCTACTTCGCCTGGATCGACTGAATTCATGGCTTGGTTTTCGCGTTTTATAATCATATTGCACTCCTTCTAGTGCTTGGCTTCAGCTTCGTAAATTAATTATCGCTGCGCCTGTTTGTTTGAACTTTTTTCAAGAGATTCAAGAAAAAGAATCCCAATAGGCGTACCGGCAGCCACGCGAACGAGAGGTCTGGTACGGTTACCTTCCTGATCAAGAATATCACCAACTTTTTCGGCGGCTTTTTCTACACCTTTGTAAATTTCTTCCTTAGTATCCAGATCTTCGTTTTCCTGGATAACCGTATCACCGCTGACAGTGACATTGGTATTACCGCTATCGGCGATGGCTGAACCTAACCCTTCTATGAACGCAGCAGCAGCAGGCAGAACAACCCTTTTAAAATAGCGATGGTCTATATCGGTGACAAGGCTGGGAGTAGATGTTTTAGGATCCAGTGCCAGCCCGTCAATAGGGTAGGAAACCCCATCAACGATAACCTTGTTAAAAGTCAAAACAAGGTACTCATCTTCAGAAGTAAACGTCCCAAGAACCCTGCTTCCAGCCAAAGGACCGCTTGCAAGCTGGGCAAGAACCGGGCCTTCTGTATCGCTGTTTGCCTCAATAAGCAACTGGGCGTATTCGATGGTGCCTGCAGCGATAAGAACATTAGCCGCTTTTTCTTCGGCACTTACCGTACCATCACCATCTGTATCCGCTGCATTCGCGTCTGCTTTTTCTTTTTCAGCGTCTTCTGCTTCTTTTGCCTTTTTCTTTGCAGCTTCTTCCTCGTCTTCTTTTTGCTTCTGAACTTCTGAAAAATAGGCTTTTGGCTCTGTTATTTGTTTATGTTGAGGCCCTTTCGGGGTGATGTTTTGAAGAACAGAGTCCATTTGCTTGGACATTGCGTCAGCAAGAGATTTTACAGCTTCAGCATTAGGGTCTGCCGTTGCTTCCGGAGCGGTTTCTTTTTTAGCCTGCTCACGCTTTGTTCGCTCTTCTTGTATACGTCGCCAGCGGGCGAGAGGATCTTCGGATTCAGCAGTAGTGTCAGAAAGATTGACAGGTTCCTTAGATGTACTAATTGGCACAGGGATGGCACTCCCCCCCTCACGCTGAGCCGTTTCCACATCCTTTTCATTAGTTTCCACCACGGCTTCACGATAAACTTTTGAAACTTCGGAAGTACCAGGAGCTTCTTTGATGTCGGATTGAGTACTTATACTGGAGACAGGAGCTTTTTCAGTCTTGCCGCCGAAAAGAACCAAACCTCCGATTATAATTACGATACCCGCAACGACCGCTCCAACTTTGACAAGCGGATTGGTTCTCCAGGCGTCGCCCAGAGTGGAATTTTTTGCCTCAAAATCATCGAAATCGGCGCTGTTGTTATCAAAATCGCCTGGCATGTCATTGTTGAGGTTTTCCAGGTTCAAATCGTCTTGGTTTTTATTGGGATCGTCGATCATTGGGTCTGATCCTTTTCACTTAAGCGTGCCTTCAGTACCTGACCGTTGTCGGAAAGAAGAAGAACCGGGGCGCTGCGCAATTGATAAACATTCATGCCATCGCCCGAAGAGACGGAGCCCGTCCATGCAGGAGATAAAAGCGTCAGAGGGGTTCTGACATACGTATTTTTTTCAAGTTTGTATGCTGTGGTACGGCCATCGGTGCCATCGACCGTCAGCTGCCCCCTCGGGAGGGGCGTAAATGGAGCCCATGGGTGACCATCTGCGGCCCGCCGCCTTCCATGACAGGAGGCTTGGCGCCAGGACCTTGTTGCGAGATGCGGGCATCGAAACGATATTGGACGACATCGCGATGGGTTTTTATCATAAAAGTAACAGGAGTACTTAACCCCACAAGACGGACCGACATATTGCCATAGGCGAATTCGGACATGGGAGTGATGCGCATAACGGCGCCCCCCGCCTCTGGCTGAACGATCTCAAAATTCCCCGCCCAGCTTATGTCCTGGATCGGCCATGGCGCGCCTGTTATATCCAGGATGCTGACCGTACTCACATGCCCCGTCGCCACTTTTATTTCCGGAGGCTTGACGCCTGGATCAAGGGAAACGGTCTGCACAACCACCTGAGGATCCGGATAAGGATAGATGGGCGTTTCTACAGCCTGCTGTGTTTTATCATACGTTTCTAAAAGCGAGCGTATCTCATCCGTTTTCAGTGGCATCAGGCCGGTTACAGCTGCAGTATAGGAACGCCCCCTGATCTCGCTTTCCACCTGCTCCGGCGATTTGACGGTCGTTGCGGTTTCAGCGAAAGGATCATCGCTGTTTTTGGTTTCTTCAGCCCCCAGCTGGAGTCCGGGCGCACGGGGATTGACGCCATCGTCAGAAGGCAAGGCGGTCGCATCAGACGTGTTATCCAGACCGGCGTTACTTTCATCATCATTTGAAACGACCGGCAGTTGCGCTGGCGGAGTCGCAGCTTGCTGCTTGGTATCCTGCACAGGCACAGCGGCTGCAATTGAAGGGGCATCGGCCTGAAGCACCGCAGGATTATCCTGTGCGTAGCCGCTATGAGGCAAAATAACAAGAGCCGCCGCGCCTAATACCCAATGACATACACCCCATACAGGCGTTGCCTCTTTTCTTTTTTTCACAAAAAACCCCTCAATATAGTCCGCTTCCCTAATTAACGCGGCACCGCTATCCATTGTTCTATCCCTACCCCCTTGGGATTTTCAAGTCTAGGGACGCGAACAATAATAAGCGTGACAAGTAAATTGTCAGACCGATTTTTGGATCCAGCCTGATATGTCAGGATCATCGGCACCTGGACCTCCCATTGATAACGACCCTGGTTCAAGCCTTCGGACTTGAGGATCGGAGCGCCGGCCGGCGCCGCCGTCACAACCTGCTGGTTGGCCTCCACCATTTCGATAATCCGGGAGCGCTGCAAAGCCTGTGTAAAGCTTTCCCAGCCTCGGCGCGTAAAGTTTCTTGACGCCTCCTGAAGGCGCCGGCGGTAATCGTTGAAACCGAACGTCATAACTTCCGTAGATGACTGGGCGACCCACGACATCAGGGCCGGCGTACTTAGATTAGGCTCGCTCAATGCCGTCATGGGAACTAGACGGCCGTCCTCGGTCGTCGCGAAATAACGATTTTCCGGTTGATTGACATATACCACAAAAAACATAGCGCAGATCAGCGCAAGGATAATCATGCTCTGAAATACCGCAAGCTTTAGAACAGAACGATAGCCATCCCGGTAAAATTCATTGCGGATGACCACGGCGCCTAGATTACCGATATCTTCCATACCTGACTTGGAGGCCGCATCGCGTTGAGCCGCCTGAACAGCCCTCGTTTCCTTGAAACTACGAGGAGCCGCCTTGTTACCCGATGGCGCAGGGGGCTTGCTTCCTGATGATGAACTGGCCATGACCCAACAAATCTGAATATGTTAACACGAATCAGTTTACCTATTTTATTGACGTCTTGTACAGGAAGCAATAACAAAACCGGCGCACACGCGCCCGCCATGACAAATCGGCGCTATCTTTTCTATAGTTTCACCCCGGCAGTATGATAGACTTGAAATAATAAATGCAAATGCTGAATGCGGGGTTGATACAGCGATGACGAAACTGGCGCGGCCAGAACGTCCGGCTTTTGGAAAGGCAAGGGTTGTTGCAGCCCTTGTTTTAAGCCTGCTGCTTTTCCTGTGGCCTCAGCCTTCTGCGCGTGCCCAATGCATCAACTGCCCCTGCAGCCACATACAATGGATGCGTACCTGGGTCATCATTGCCGAACAGCACGCCTTGACCCAGGCTCATATTGCTACCCAGTTCGAACTACACCGCACGCTTTTTTGGGAGAAATTTTATTTCGGGCAGAATATTCTTGCGGCCTTACGCGGCATGACCGAGCAGCTTGTTACAACCGGGATGCTTCAGATCGAAGCCGTGGGCGCGATGATGGATGCCCAGAATCAGATAGAGACCCAGCAGCTTATGCAGCAAATGGTGGCGCGTGCGCATAAAAAATACCGACCCGACATGGAAATGTGTACGCTTGGAAGCGCAAGCCGTAATCTTGGCCCGGCCTATCGTAACGGAGAGCTGGCGAGAGAAGTCTTGAACAAGCGTATGCAGGACCGGGTTTTCGGCAACGGCCAGAGTGTCGGCGGCGGTGGTAAGGCCATTGACAAGGCGGCACGCTTTGCGCAGTTGAGAACCACGTACTGTGACGCACAGGATCATTTCAACGATATGGCTGGAATTTGTAACAACCCTCCTGCCGCCTCGGTTAACCGTGATATCAGCTACATGGAAACGGTCGGCCAGCCACAGACCATAAACGCTACACTGACGGACGGTGCAGTAAATGGCGATGATCCCCATATTTTTGCCATGGCCGCCAATTTATATGGCAACGATACCTTCAACTTTTTTCAGCAACAGGCCTTTCGTGATCCGGCCAATCATCCTGCGTATCTGGATGTGAGAGAAGTGGCGGCCCGCCGCAATGTGGCCGAATACTCTTTCGACAGTCTGGTCGGGATGAAAGTCGCCGGCAGCGCTCAGGGAAGAAGCGCGGGAGATTTCGCGGCCCAGGTTTATCGGCAGCTGGGCTTCCCACAGGAACAGGCTCGCAGGATGGTGGGCGACAGCCCTAGCTACAATGCCGTCATGGAGCTGATGAACAAGGTTGTGTATCTGCGCCCCGAATTTTACATCAACCTTTATACGTCACCGGCAAACGTCGAGCGGATAGGGGCGACTATTCACGCCGCCAACCTGATGCAGGACATGGACGAATTCAAAGGTCAGCTCCGGTCGGAAATGAACTTGTCCCAAATACTTGAATTTGAAGTCGCCCGCATTCAGGACGGGATCCAGAGCAGGATCTATCCTATGCAATCGAAGGGCGTCACACAGATTGCCCCAACGCCATGAAGGTCGCCCTATGAAGGACGGAAAAGGCAGACATTATGAAACTTGCGGGGCATCTCGGCGGCAACACCCCGCAGTTTTCACGATTTCCGTTTTTCTGGCATGCCTTTTCGTCCTGTTTTCTTCCCCCGCCCGTGCGGCCTGCAGCGATTGCGAATGTGTAAGGGTCGCCCATTCGATCGTAACAGTGGGTGTCGACCCGGAAACAGCCACTTTATATGCTTATAACGTTACGGACGAGCACGACGAAACCAGGGACCTGATCAAACAGAATTTTGAAGATCAGGAAGAATGGTTTCTTGAGCGCTGGACCAATTCCATGACGCCGACGCTTATGCGGATGGCGGAGCATTTCGTCAGCCTGGGGATGGATCAGGCGATGATCATCGGGACTTTTTTCGACGGGCTGCAGGAGCTGAAGACGCAGCAGTTGTACAATCGCCTAACGGCTGAGGGACAGAAAGATTATCAGCCCAGCATCGGCGTGTGCATCATGGGTACGAATATTCGAAGCTTGGCCTCGTCGGAACGCCGCGGCGACTATACCCGTTACGTGATGAGTCAACGGTCGCAGGACAGGCAGCTGGGACACCGCAACGCACTGGGTGCCGACGGCCTTCATTACGATTTGCGGGCGCGGATCGCCCAGTTTAAGGCACGGTATTGCGACGTCAGGCAGAATGCCGGGCTCCTTGCGGAATTCTGTGGCGCCAGCGCGCCGCCGGCAACCCGCGGGCGTGATATAGACTACGCCGCCCTTGTGGACAGGCCTGCAACCCTGAATATCGACTTCACAGACGCCGCGGCGCCGACCGATGACGAGATCGATATTTTTGCCCTGGCGGATAATCTTTATGCCAACAACCTAGCGACCCGTATCAGCGAAGCCAATTTCGACAGCGCCTATAATCGTCAAAAAGTTCTTGATCTCCGCTCCATCGTGGCCAAACGCAGTGTCGCAGAAAACGCCTTTTATTCTATAGTCGGGATGAAATCTTTGGGATCCCTTGCGGTCGCGGGGGGGCCTGCAACTGCCGATATAAAATCCGTCGATACAGCAAAGTTCATGAAAATCCTGTTACGGCAACTGGGCGTGGCCGACCCTGACATGGATAATCTCATCGGCGCCTCACCCAGCTATTTCGCGCAAATGAACGTGCTGACAAAAATGGTTTACCAGCGCCCCGCTTTTTATACCGACCTTTATGACACGGGTCCCAACATCGCCCGTAAAAGCACGGCGATGACCGCGATACAGCTGATGCAGAATTTCGATTTGTGGGAAAGCTACCTGCGCCAGGAAGCGATGCTGTCCGTATGGCTGGAACTCGACCTGAAAAAATATCAGGATGATGTGGTCAACCGCGTAAACCGCCTGCAGACCTCTGACAGGACAGAACAATGATGATAGCACGAAAGGACGCTTTATTCGGAACAGGATTGCGGAGGACGGTGCTCGGCTGCAGCTTTTTGCTTTTCGCGGCAGCGTTTTTGATGTTCAACGCCAAATCGGCGCAAGCCGTTTGCGGCTCCTGTCTGTGCGAACAATGGGATACGCTGGTGACACGGGGGCTTATCCTCGCCCACCATGTTGAAACTCGTGAGTTTATCAACGAAGAGTTTACAAAGAACCAGAACTGGATCCTGGAAGACTTTTATAAGGATTTTGTCGATCCCGCCCTGAAAATGATGGACGAGCAGCTAGTCGTCAATGGCATGAACCAGATGATGGCACTGGGCGCCCTGTTCGATGCGCAGAGCCAGATAAGGGCGGAGCAGTTGTTTCAGCAGCACGTTGCGGAAGCGCACAACGATTACCGGCCCGGCACGGACATGTGTGTCTGGGGGACGGCCGCCATGCATATCAACGGCGCTTCATCGCGGGCACGGCTGACGGCGCATGTCCTGACCAAAAGATCGATCGACCGCCAGTTGGGAACAAAAACGTCAGCGGCGCAGGTGGACGAAGGCGATTCCGCTTCCAGGATAGAACAGGTGCGGATCTTATACTGCAACCCCAACGATAACATGGGGCAGATGCTGTATATGTGCGGAAATGGCGGTCCCGCCAACCGGCGCAATCGCGACGTCGATTATGGCCGCGTTATGAGCGCCCTGACTCTGGATGCCAATTTCAGCGATGCCGCGCTGGGTCCTGGCGACGAACAGGACCTGTTCGCGCTTTCGAATTACCTTTACGTCAACCATCCGTTTACCCGGATCGTAAAAGATTACATGGAAACGGTCGGCGGCCGTGAAGCCTGGATGGAAATGCGGGCGGTAACCGCAAAGCACCTGGTTGCCGAAAACAGCTTTAATAATATCGTCGCCATGAAATCGTCATCCCCCGACGCATCCGGCCCTACGGCTGCCTATCTTGCCAACGTGTTCGCGCGCATGGGCATTGCGCCAGACGACGCTGCCACGCTGGTGGGGGCCCATCCAAGTTATTATGCGATGCTGCAGGTTCTCGGCCAGTCGATCTATCAGACACCCTCTTTCTATACGAGCCTTTACGACACACCTGCCAACGTGAAGCGCAAGACGGTCGCCATGCAGGCCATTGGCCTGATGGTGGGCCGCGATACCTATCTGAGCGAATTGCGCGAGGAGGCGGTCTTGTCGCAACTGCTGGAAATGGAAGTGGTGAAAGCCGAGGAAAGCCTTTCCAACATTGCAGGAAAACTGAAGCGCAACGAAAAAAACAGTCCTTAGGTGACATTTGTGACGATGCAGCCATTCAATACGAAACACCAAAGATCGCGCGGGACGTATGTTTTCCTCTGCGTTGCCGCGAGTGTTTTATTTTTGTGGGCGTCCCCATCGCAGGCCGTTCAGTGCACCGAATGCACCTGTTCCGTAGGAGCACATGAAATCACCCGACAGTTCATTATCGACAAGCATACGGAGACCCGGGAAAAATTTTTCGGTTTCGTGGAACTGATACCCATTCCGGCCCAGGGTCCGGCAGGCCGGGCGATAGGACAGGCCGACCTGGGGAAGGACCAGCAATGGTTCATGGACACGCTGTTCATCAAAAACATCCTGCCCAATCTGCAGATGATGACGGAACAACTGGTCAGTGTCATGATGAACCAGATCCTGAGCATCGGCGCGATGATGGATGCGGGCGAACAGATCCAGACCCAGCGGCTGTTCCAGCAGTTGGCCGCAGAAGCGCATAAGGATTATCAGCCTAGCAACGGCATGTGCATCATAGGCACTAACGTACGCAGCCTGGCCGCGGCAGACCGCAACGCGGTGATGACGGCAAGCGTTCTGAGCGAACAATCCATTAAAAGGCAACTGGGCAATGGATCGGTTTCCGGCGCGGAAGGCCGTGAAGGATCGTCGGGGGACCGGCGTGACAGGATGGCCCTGTTCGCCAACCGCTTTTGCGATTACGACGATAACAACCGTATCAACAACAGGGTCGATACAGGCCTGTTCATGATCTGCCAGCAGGCGGCGCGCAATCCGCTGGGCAACCTCAACGAGGATATCGATTTCACGCGCACGATTTCCGATCCCGACACGATACAGGTCGACATGACGGACCCCGACCCGGATGTTACCCGCCCCGAACCCATTTTCGCCCTGCAGGACAACCTGTACGGCCATGAGATCATGCCCCGCATGACGTCGAACCAGTTGAAGAAGGAAGGCGCCGTGGACGAGGCGGTGGATTACCGCTCGGTCGTCGCCAAGCGCAGCCTTGCCACCAATTCTTTTGATTCCATTGTCGGCATGAAGGCCATGGGAACGGAGGAAGGCGCCGGAACGGGGATGGGGTCCGCGGACACGCTGAAATATATGAGCCTGTTGATGCAGGACCTGGGCATTCCCGAACAAGAAGTCAAGCGTGTCCTGGGCGATCGTCCAAGCTATTATGCGCAGTTGAAATTTCTGGCGAAGCGGATTTACCAGCGCCCCGAGTTTTACATTGACCTATACGACAAGCCCGCGAACGTGATGCGTAAGAAAGTCGCTCTTCAGGCCATTAATTCCATCCTGGAGCGGGAAATCTATAATAGCCGCACACGCGGTGAATCGATTCTTTCGCAAATCCTGGAATTGCGCGTGGCACAGCGTCAAGGTCAGGTCGAGAATTCCTTGCAAGGCCTTAATACGGACAAGGATTAAAATGCATATGAACCGCCATAAAATTTTTAAGTTTTCAAGAAAGGCGCTTTTCAGCTTTTGCCTGTGTATGACCACATGTGTTTTTTCTCAGGCGCATGTTGTAAACGCCGATCCCTACATACCCGGTCTTGCCTTAAGCCGCCCTTCGAGTCTCGATTTCAGCCGCGACGCCATGCCGCAGCTGATCGAACAGCTGCAGCGCAGCCGTGAAAACCTTCAGTCGAAACGCACGGCCCTTCAATCGGCGGGATTAAGCGAACAGGCTATTGACCTGATCGCCGCCAATCTGAATGATGACATTACGGCCCTGCAGAACGTTTACTCTGCGGCCCTGGCCGTAAACAGCAAACGGGAAATCGGTCCTGTCAGATACCAAATGATGAGCCTGCTGCCCCTCATAGACCAGCACTATACGCTCATCAACACGACCGTGGCTTCGCTCGAAACGGACGAGGTCAAGAATTCGGGACTGATTACCGGACTTCAGGACATCTACGGGACGTTTATCGCCACCATGGTCAGGGATCCTGATATCCAGGCCGATCCTCTGAACGGCTTGATGAAGGTGACCTTTCGCAAAAAGGGATTTTTGAGATGAGGAAAAACTCTTTTTTGCGATCTCTAGCGGTTTTTCTGTGCGCTTTCTTGCTGATCGGCATGCCGCTTAAAGTATACGCCGTCTACGTTCCATACGATCAGGATACGGCGATGGACGATCTTACCCATGTCCAGGAAATGAACCAGAAATGGCGTAATTATTACGTCGGCGCGCTTGAAAAAATCAGCGAGCAGCTGACCACGCTTATGATGGAGCAGGTCCTCATCATCGGCACGTTCATCGACGCCCAGTATCAGATGGATACGCAGCGCCTGACCCAGGACATGGATACCCGGCTGGTCAAGGAATACGTGCCGGATACCCAGATGTGCATCATGGGCACCAACGTCCGCAGCCTGGCTATGTCGGACCAGAAGGCCAAGGCCAACGGTCTGATCCTGAACAACGCCATGTTGACCCGTCCGCTGCTTTCGAAAAACAATGTCGGCGGCGAGGGCCGGGCCGACGACATGACGTCCCGCATGATCCAATACGCAAAAGTCTACTGCAATACCAACGACAATTACGCCACACTGCAACCCCTTTGCGGCGGCGGGCCTGCCAACAAGGCGCGGGTCAACCGCGACCTGGATTTCACCGGGCTGATCGACGGCCCCCTGACTATGGATGTGGATTTCACGGATAACGTCCTGACCAACGACGAGGAAGATGTGCTGGCGATGTCCCGCAACCTGTTTGCATCCGATGTCCTTAATTATATCCCCGAGGACATGCTGCGGCAGGGCCCGGGACAGGATCTGGGTCCGGCGTCCTGGATATTTCAGAATGCGCGGTCGCTCCAGGCGATCCGTGGAGTCGCATTGAACAGCTTTTCCCACCTGGTCGGCATGAAAGCCAAAACGACAGCCCAATCGGCCGCGTTCATGACGGAAATCATCCAGGAACTGGGCGTGCCAGAGCCTGATATCGCTCAGTTCCTGGGGCAAAACCCCAGTTATTTCGCCCAGATGGACGTGCTGACCAAGCGGATATATATGACGCCCGATTTCTTCGTCAACCTGTTCACCACGCCGAACAACGTTGACCGTCTGGGGGCAACATTGCAGGCTGTCCGGCTGATGAGCGACCGCGACCGTTACGAGGCGTCCCTGCGCCGTGAGATGCTGATCTCCCTGATCGTCGAAATGAAACTGCGCGGCCTTGAAAAGCAGGTCGACGACAGCCTGCTCGGCGGCGTCTCCAATCTTTACGTCCAGTAAGGTGGCACCGCTTTTGCAATGATGGTTCTGGAAGCCCGCCCGTTTCGGGGCGATGGCAGGAAAACCAGGGACTATCATGGCAGTTGGAGGCCTCGATTCCGCCATATCTGGCCTGAAAGTGGCGCAGCAGCAGCTGAGCGTCCTGGCGAACAATATCTCGAACGCCAGCACACCGGGCTATACGCGGAAAATTTTGCCGCAATCGGCAGTTTCGATCCAGGGCCAGGGAGTTGGGGTCAAAGCCGACACCATGATCCGCAACGTCGATACGGGCCTGTCGCGCGAATTCTGGACCCAGACCAGTCAGGTGGCTGCCCTTGGCGTCACCTCAACCTACCTGACCAAAATCCAGCAGTTTCATGGCGATCCGGCGCTTGAGATTTCGATCTCGGCGGAAATGGGCAAGCTGCGCGACCAGTTTTCCGCCCTGTCGGACAGCCCCGAAGACGCCTCGATCCAGCGTCTGGTCGTTGACCAGGCCAGTACAGTCGCCAAGAAAATCAGGAATTTCGGCAGCATGATCACCCAGATGCGCAACGACGCGCAGACGGAGATGAACACATCCGTCGTCCATATCAACGATCTCCTGGGTCAGGCCGCCACGCTGAACAAGAAAATCCAGCAGGCGATATACGTCAACCGCTCGACCGCCGAGCTGGAAGACCAGCGCGATAACGTCATCCAAAAACTATCCGAAGAAATTCAGGTCACGACATTCAAGCGCAGTGACGGCGTCCTGGTCGTCCAGACCTCGCAGGGCATTATGCTGGCCGACGAACGAGCGGAGACCCTTTATTTCAATCCTGTCACGCTTGGCAATCAGAGCTACTATCCCGGCGGCGGCGCGGCGGGACTTTATGTCGGCGGCAACCCGGCGACCGTCCTTAACGCCATCGACATCACCACATCCGATATCGGCGGCAAGCTGGGTGCGCTGACCGATCTTCGCGACACCACCCTGCCGCGCCAGGCGGCGGAGATCGACGAGCTGGCCCAGAAAATGGCGCAGCGTTTCGACCAGCAGGGATTGCGCCTTTTTACCGATTTCGCGGGCAACATTCCTCTCAATACCGCCCCCGTTCCCAACCCACCCGGTCCGTTGACACCTGTGCCCTATGTCGGCTTTGCCTCCGCCCTGCAGGTAAACGATCGCATCCTTGCCGACAATTCGCTGGTACAGACAGGCACCGCGCTGACCGATCTGCCGGTCCCTTCCGGATCCAACGAAGTAGTCCGCCGCGTCATCGATTTCGTCTTCGGAGATGTCGATTACCAGCAGGCGACCGGAACCATCGACGTGCGCGCGGCGGCAACGGGCACGACAACGTTGCAGCAATGGCTGGGGCTTTATTCCAGCAACACTGTAACCGGCACCCGGAATCTCGGCACTTACGGTGACGTCAACGCGCTCATCAGCGCGGGGGGAACAGTTTTTACGCCGGCATCAGGACCCGCGACGGATAAATTCACGCTGACGTTCGAGGAATCACGCACGGGCGCCGGGCCGGTGACGGTCACCATCGACCTGTCCGACGCCATGGCAAACAACCCGATCGGCGGCGGCATCAATGACGGACTGGACCAGATCATCGCCGAGATCAACGCCCAGATCACGGCGGCATCGGTTCCTGCCAGCCTGGCGGCCGTCGCCGGGCGCAATGCCTATGGCCAGATGGTCATCACAACGCGCGGCGACCTGACGATCGACGCCAGCGGAGCGGGCGGTATGGGCGATGCCGGCCTGACTTTTCTGGGACTGACCGCCGATACATATGAAACCACCGATCCTTATATTGACATTCAGGTCGGCAATGATCCTTCGAAACGCGTGACCATCGAGCCGGGCGATGACGAAACCGACCTGCTCGCGAAACTGGAATACGATCCGCTGCTTGGCACCGGTGTCCCGGGCCTGTATGCCAATATCGGCGCTGGCGGGCGATTGACCTTGCGGCCTGGCGGCGATGACAGCAACGGCGGACCGCGCTTCGGCGGAGACATAAAAATCCTGGGCGGACCGTTTGCAACGAATGGTACGGGCGGCGCGGGCATCGCATCGGGATCGAACGTGCTTCAGGCGCTGTTCGGCAGCAACACGCCGGTGACCAGCGTACCCTACACCACCACAGGTCCGTTCCGCACCGGCAATCTGGGGCCTGGCGCCAATATCGATACCGGCGTCCTCGGCTCGTCCTCCATCCTCGATTACGGACAGAAGATGATCAGCCGCCAGACCGAGGAAATCACGCAGGTCAATGACAGCAGCAAGGACGAAACAAATTATCGCGACCTCGTGAAAAAGCAGCTGCTGGACCAGTCGGGAGTCAACATCGACGAGGAACTGGCGACGTTGATCATTGTCCAGACCGCCTATTCCGCGTCAGCGCGCGCCATCACCGCAATCAACAGCACGTTCCAGGAACTTCTGGATGCGTTCAGGTAACAGAAGGATACCGTCATGACATCGATCTCCACGCTCGGCCAAGCCCTTGACCAGATCGAACGGCTTAAAGTCCTGCAAGGCAATTTCGGAACGCTTCAGACGCAGATTGCGACCGGCAAGAAGGCAACTTTGTTCGAAGGCCTGGGCGGCGACGCCATCGCGTCGCAGCGCGCCCGCGCCGATTTCAAAAAGATAGACACCTATTTAAGCAACATGGACACCGCCAACCGGCGCATGAGCATGATGACCAACGCGCTCAACGAACTGAAAGAACAGACAGGTAACATCCAGAACGCCCTGAACATCCAGCCGCAGCAGGGCGGCGATTACGACATCCACACCATTGGCGATCTGGCGACCAGCGTGAATGATTTCATCGTCAACCTCATCAATTCGAAAGACGGCGACCGCTATTTGTTCAGCGGCGCCGAAACCCTGAGCGAACCCTTGAGCGATACCGGCACGGCGGACAGTTACGAACTGGCGAAACTGAATGCCTGGGTTGCGGGCACGCTCGATACCGACTCATTGATCGCAAGCTATCGCGACCGCGCGCAGCTGGACGACACCACGCTTGGTTATTCGGGCCAGCTGTCGAGCGGGAACGCGAAGCCGGTGACTGTGCGCGTGGACGATGGAACGGAACTCAATTATTCGGTTCTTGGAAATAACGGCCCGTTGCGGGACATCCTTGCGGCTACAGGCATGATCAAAAACCTGAGCGCCTCGATCGATAAGGTCAATTCGGGAAGCACGGCACCCGGCACCCGCACCGCACCGGGCGCGGATACATCGGAACAGAACCAGAATTTTTTCAATCTGTTCAACGATCTCGCGAAAATGCTGGGTACGGCGCTCGATAATCTTGACCTCAACCGGTTCAGTCTCAGCCAGACTCAGGCGCAGATGAGCCAGATTCAGGACAGCCAGGAGATTCAAAAGAACACCCTGCTGTCGACCATCGGCACGATCGAGGATGTCGACCTGAACGAGGCGGCGGTGAAGATCACATCGCTGCAGACGCAGCTTGAGGCCAGCTACCGTGTGACAGCGTTAGCGGGATCCCTGTCACTGGTCAATTTCCTGGATTGATTTCAGGACTTTTAAAAACCCGCCATCTGCAGCAAAACGGCGTACCATGAGGGCATGGAGCGTCCCGCGATAAAAGATCCATGAAGAATGATCAGGCCGGTTAAAAGGCTGACCCCCGTGCCTGTCCATAGACTGAATCCTCCATCGCGCAGGAACCTTTGACGCCCTCCTTTTTGCAGCCGCCCCAATACCCGCCCCACAGCCCTCGATGCCGTTAGGCGAATCGACAAAACTGTTAGAGTCCCGCACACAGCAGCAAAAACTGCATCTGCGGCGATCAGATCGACAGGACGCAGGGGAACGGCAAACCATGCGCCATACAGAATGATGGAAAGCATCAGGCCAATGGTCAGGCCGAGCAGCCGCGGACCCCGGCCCATGCCCTTTAAGGCGATGGCCGCATGACGCAGGCCGCTTTTCAGAGCGTCATCCCCCATACCGTAAGGATAACGCTTTTGCATGAACTTAAATGCCTTCGCGGGTGCGAAAGAGGCCGCCGCCAAAACGATATCGCCTGTCAGGCGGAATTTGATCGCTTTTTCCAGCCCACCGTTTTTATGGCCGCCTGGTTGTGCCGCCTGGGCCAGCGCCTGAAATCCGGGCGCAGCAATTTTTTCAAAAAAGGGAGGAAACCCGGTTAGAAAAGGTTGATTTCCGAAGAGCCATCCTTTTGTTTCTTCATTGCCTATTTCGAACGTGATTGCGCCGAAAGGCAGCCGGATCCGGGACGGCAGGACGACCCGGCCCGGTATTTCTGCTTCGGGCGCCTGCGGCGCCGCGTCAGCGTAGCGGGCCTCCGCGTGTTTATCCGCAACGAGCGTCCCTTTCAGCTTTTCAAGTAAAAGGGACGCCTGCGGCGGGACGGTGCTGCGATCGTACTCGAATGCGCCTTCAGCCTTATAGGTGATCGTCGTGACCAGGCTGCGCGTGCCTGTGCCGCCGCAGGCGCGGCAGGGCATCTTGCCCGCCGACCGGCATTTCAGGCACGGCGTCTGGCCTGTCTGGCGGCATGTCGGGCATCCCACCCTGCCCCGGCCCCGGCAAACCCGGCAGGACACTTTTTGCTGCCCTGCGAACTGGAACTGCGTGCCGCGGCAGGACAGGCAGGTTATCTCGCGCCGCCCATGGCATTTGATGCACGGCGCACGGCCCGTCCCCCGGCATCCGGCACAGGCAATAACTTTCGTGCCGTGACACGGCTCGCATGGCAGCGGCAGGATAAACCGGCTGGCTGGGAGCGGCAGCGTTATTGTTTCGGCATTAAAGCCAAATCCCATGTCGCCGCGTTTCGCGAGAGAGTCCATCAAGGCTGGACGGATGGCGGGCCCTGCCGCGGTCTTGCTGGCCGCCTCGGCAATTTCATGCTGCAGTTCTTCCTTAGACTTTAAGACTGGTCCCTGCGGTTTTCCGTTTAGGTAGCTTTCACTGACGACCGTCCTGACCTGAAAAATCGTTCGCGCTTCAAAATCGAGCATATGGCCTGAAAAGTCTTTGATCCGGATAGCCGCCGGCGCAATGCCGTTACCGCGCACCAGATGGCGGAAGCTTTCAAGCGCCCGTCCCAGCACATCAGGCGCTACGGCTTCGCCTTTGCCTTCTTTTTGTTGTGGGCTCTCGCCGCTCACGATGACCTCTCCGTTCAATGACAGAATAGTCGTAAAAGGGTTGGGCTTAAAACTTTTTTCCCATGACGATGGTTTTTTCACCTAAACCTGATAAGAACATAAGGATAACAATACGGCAGGGGCGCCCATGAAATTCACAATGAACGTCGAATGCACGCCGGCAGAGGCGCGGGAATTTGTAGGCCTTCCCGATATAGCGCCCATGCAGGACCGCATGATGGGGGAGCTGGAAGCCAAAATGCGCGAAAATATCCAGACCCTTGATCCGGAAACGTTCATCAAGACCTGGATGCCCGCCACTATTCAAAACTGGGGCGAACTCCAGAAAATGTTCTGGGGCCAGATGGGGATGCCTCACGCGCCGGATAATGACAAGCCCTGACGACACCATTTATGCGCTGGCCACGCCACCCGGACGTTCCGGCGTGGCAGTCATGCGCGTTTCCGGCCCCGATTCCTGGAAAAGCCTTGAGATCCTGACGCAGGGAAAGCTTT
>JBGAPF010000006.1:0-109333 GCA_044221445.1 Alphaproteobacteria bacterium | reverse complement strand
CGCAGACGGATCAGGGGCTGGCCGGCTTTTACAGCGTCCCCTTCGTGGACGAGAAAGCTATCGACAATCCCGCCTTCCAGACTTGACACGATCTGGATTTCGCTGGAGGGGATGACCTTGCCCTGGCCTTTCGTCACCTCATCGAGCGAGGCGAAGCTGGACCAGATAATGAACACCAGGCAGAACCCCGCGATCAGCACCAGGATCATATGGGTGCGAAGCGGCAGTTCCTCATCCGTCATGAAAAAACGGTCGGCATGCGCCTGGACGGTATCCAGCCGCTTAGACCAGTTCTGACGGATTTTAGCCCAGTCCCCGGCCTGGTTGATGCTTAAATCCTGGGGATTGTCGGACGGTTTTTTAGAGGGGTCGGCCATCAGATCCTCATACATCGGTGTTCTCAGCCTGCGTGCCGTAGGCGCGTGACTGCAGTTTGCGGATAACCTCGTCTTTCGGGCCGTAGGCAACGATCCGCCCACGGTCGATCAGGATCAGCTTGTCGACTAGGGCCAGCATGGGGCCCTTGTGGGTGATCAGAATGGTGGTCTTGCCCTGGCAAAGCGTATGCAGGCGTTTCAGAAGGCGGGTTTCGGACGCCGGATCCATCGAGGCGGTCGGTTCGTCGAGGATAAGAACCGAGGGATCGTACAGCAGCGCCCGGGCAATGGCGACCGCCTGACGCTGGCCGCCCGATAGCGCTTCGCCCCGCTCGCCGACCTGCGTATCGAGGCCATGCTGCGATTCGCCGAGGAATTCCATCACGCCGGCCAGCTGCGCGGCACGCAGGATAGCGCGTTCCGGCGAGGTTTCATGGCCCATGGTGATGTTTTCGCGGACCGAACCGTAGAAAAGCTGAGGGCTTTGCTGGACCGCGCCCACGGAACGGCGAAGGTCGCCCGGATCGATCTGGCGGACATCCGCGCCATCGAGAAGCACGGAACCGCTTTCTGGCTGGTAAAGGTTGAGGATAAGGCGTTCGAGCGTGGTTTTGCCAGACCCGACCGCGCCAATGACTCCGACGCGCTCTCCCGCCTCGATAGAAATATTGACGTGGTTCAGGGCCGGGACGGACTGGCCAGGATAATGAAAGAGGACGTCGCGGAATTCGATCTGGCCGTCGACCACCGGTTTTGAAATGAAATGCTTGCCTGTTGGGCGTTCGACCGGCTTTTTCATCAGTTCGTTCAGTTGATGAAGCGACTCGCGCGATTGCTGGAGGCGCGTCAGCAGGCCTGCGACCTGGGCAAGAGGCGCGAGCGCCCGTCCCGTCATGATGACGGATGCAACCAGCGCGCCCATGGTGATCATGCCGCCGGTGATCATATAGACACCGACGATGACGACGACAACGCTTGTCAGCTGTTGCATAAAGACCGCGAAATTGAGCGCGAAGGACGATATACGCCTGGATTTAACAGACGTACGGGCCGATTTATCGGACAATTCCTCCCATTTGCGTTGCGTATGGCCTTCAGCCGCCTGCACTTTCACGGTTTCAAGGCCGCTGATGGTCTCGAACAGCAGCGAATTCTTCAAAGCGCTTTCCTGCATCGACATTTTAATGATCTTTTGCAGCGATTTCTGCATCATGAAACCGACGGCGACGACGATCGGAATCGCAAGTAAGGGAATGAACGCCAAAGGCCCTGCAAGAATGGCGATGATAGCTATAAAGAAGATGGTAAATGGCAAATCGATCAACGCGACCATCGTTGCGGACGTAAAGAAATCCCGTAGAGTCTCGAATTCCTTCATATTGCTGACCAGAACGCCGGCGCTGGCGGGGCGGGCGGCCATGGTCATGCCAAGGATTTGCTCGAACAGACGTCCCGAGATCTTGACGTCCGCCTTGCGCCCGGCGACATCCAGAAACTGAGCACGCACGTTTTTCAGGGTAAAGTCGAAAATAAACACGATCAGAACGCCGAGTGCCAGAGCCCAAAGTGTTTCATAAGCGCTGTTGGGCACGACACGGTCATAGACGTTCATGATGAACAGTGGGCTGGCCGTCGCGAAGATGTTGATCATCACGGCGGCGATGACTACTTCTTTATAGACGCTGGTGTTTTCTTTCAGCGTCGCCCAGAACCAGTCTTTCGAACTGTCGATTTCGGCGGGTCCGGCGCGGTCGTCGCTGCGGGCGGTCGGGCGCAGGAAAAAAGCGTATCCACTGTAAAGCCCTGCAAGATGGCTGAATGTCAGGACCTGCTTTTCGTCTTCGGTCTCCGGAAACTGGACCAGGAACTGAGTCTCGGGATGAATTTCGATTTCTTTGCCAGGTATTTTTTTCGGTCTGTTTTTGTCCGGAAATCTGACCTGCCACAGGATACAAGCCTGCCCGCCTTCCAGCGCAAGCACGCAGGGAAGGTTCGGCGCGATCGCGAGCGCCGGAAGCGTACGCTCAACCATTTTCGCGTGGAGATCGGCACGGGCAGCCGCACGTACGAACAGATCGGGCGTTATGCCTGTTTTGGGAATCGGCAGACCTGCCGTCAGGGAAGACCGGCTGGTGCGGCGGCCATAATGACCGGCCAGAAGGCGAAGGATTTCGACGAGTGGACTATGGATTGCCACCCGATCGGCTTCCAGAGGCCAGGTATCGACCATGCCGCCTGTGTTAGCTGATGCATTACCAGCCATTTCAGGCTGAAAGCCGGGCTGCTGGCCCGGCTTTGCTTCGTGATCTATTGTCAAATGAGTCTGCCTTCTTTGGGTTCAGGCTGAACGATTACATTTTCGCGGCGTCGGCTTCGCGCGGCAAGTCGACACCCAGCGTCTTCATCAGCGCGTTTTCCAGCGCCAGCAAGCGATAAACAGCGAAAATCTCGACATACTGTGCGTTGATCATGTTGCTGCGCGACACGTACTGTTCGTTCTGAGAGTCAAGAACATCGAGCAGGGTCCGGCGATTCAGGTCGAACTGGTCCTTGTACGCTTTCACCACTTCCGTGTTGGCATCGACCTGGGTTGCGAACTGACGGGCGCGCTCGCCAGCCGAAACCATGCGTGACCATGTCTCACGAACATCCTGGTCGGCCTGGCGCTGAGCCTTATCGCGCTCGGCTTTAGCCTGGGCTTCGCGATTGATCGCCTCGCGTACGCGTGCCGTGTCGCCACCGCCGCGGTAAAGGTTCCAGTTCATGACCACGAGCGCGGACGCGCTGGTGTCCTGGCCTTCGACCGAGGAAAGGTTACGACCGCTGCGGCCGTTCAGCTGCAGATCGACTTTCGGGTAGAACGCCGATTTCGATTTTTCCATCTCGGCATGGGCCACTTTAATATCGGCTTGGCGAATGCTGACGGTCGGGCTGTTGTACTGGGTTTCTTTCACCTGCTCGTCAACATCGGATTGCAGGGCGTCGACAGGCACGGCCGGCATGATCAGGTCGCGCGGCATATCGCCGACCTGGGCGATAAAGCCAGCCTCGGCGGTGCGCAAGGATTCACGAACCGACGCTTCCTCGGCGCGGGCGGACGACACGCGGGCGCGGGCCTGCTCGACATCGGCCTGGGTCGTGCGGCCGGCACCGGAACTGTCGCTGATCTGGTTAAGGAGGTCCATGTGTTGGGCCACATTGTCGCGGGCAGCTGTCAGAAGTTCGCGCTGGCGCATTACTTCTAGATAGGATTCGACGATGGACAGGCCAACCAGCTCGGCTGCTTCACGTACCCGGTTGGACGCAGACAGCACGCGGAATTTCTGACGCTGGTTCTCGTAAGCGGTATCCCAGCCGTTGAACAGCATCTGGGTCAGGGTCAGGCCGGCATCGTAGCGCCACAGATCCTGGGCGTTATCGCCGTTGAACTGGGCGCGGGTCTGGGGATCGTTGCTGTGTTCATACCCGCCATCGGCGCGGAAATCGATGGAAGGGAAATACAGGTCGACAGCCTGGTTCAGCTCTTCATCGGTGGCGCGGCGGTTATTGGCGACGATATGGTACTCGGGGTTGGCGGACAGGCCCACCGCGACGACATCGCGAAGGTTCATGATCCGGTTGTCCTGGTTATGCGGCCCTTTGCCGGACGTTGTCGTCTGGGAGGCGGGCATCGCGGTTTCGACCGCAGGCTGGGCGAGCTGTCCCTCGATCGTCAGCGCCGGGGGCGCCGAAGGCGTCGCGTCCAGTTCCGCAGCGCGCAAAGGCGCAGCGATCATCAGGGCGATGCAGGAGGTTCCAAGAACAAGCGTTTTGATCATCGTCTGTTTCATTTTTAAAAGTCCCTTTACCGGTATCGTCATCGCGGCGTCCGGCCGGATTTCAAAACCATTTCATTTATGACCCGTTTGCCAACCGGACGCAATATTTGCCTGATAAATTTTTCAAGCACTTGGCGGACATTCTTTAGCGTTTCTTTCCCATAAAAAGCAAGAAAAAAGTATTTTTTCTATGTTTTTACGGAAACAGGCGGGTTTTAAAATCCGCCTGCTTAAGAGGTTTAGTAAAATCAGCTGCTATGCACGATGTCTTCGAGCTTCAAACCCGTCACCCCGTCGAGCACGGCAATCGTGGTCGCGTGGGAAGCAAGGCCCGACCCTGTGGTGTCGACCGCGATGATCGTGTTGCCGCCGCTCTGCGTGGCAAATACGAAATCGGTGATCGCATGCGTCATCGGATCGTAGCTGTGCAGCAATGCCGACAGATCGAGACGATCCCCTTCCGCCGCATTGAAGTCGGTGATGTGATCGATCCCGTGCGTCAGCTTCTGGAAGTTGAACATGTCGGCCCCGTGGCCTCCGTAGAGCTGGTCGTTGCCGGCCAGTCCCACAAGGATGTCGTTGCCGTCCGTGCCCACCAGGCAGTCATCGCCGGACGTCCCGTTGATGATGCATCCATGACCGCCGTTATTGTCCAGCTTGAAAGTCAGCAACGCGGTATCGGAATCGCCGTCGCCGTCGGTCAGCGTATACTTGAACTGATCCGTCGCCGTATCGGGCCTGATCTTCACATCGAAGACCGTGTCGTTGTAGTCGTGGTCACCCAGCTTGGGCAGATCCTCGAACCCAATCCGCAGCGTGGTCTTGTCGGCATCGTCGGCCAAGCCGGAGATGACGCGCATCGTGTCGTCGAAGTTCAGGTCGGTGGAGCCGCCGCGGTCGGTGGTGAAATAAGTCGGACCATGAAGCAGCGTTTCCTTGCCTGATGTGCTAGTAAAGACCAGGCTGAGATGCGACCCGTCATCCGCGATCGTGGCAAGGCGTTCACCGCCCTTGTTATAATCGTAGACGAAGGACAGCTTGCCGTGCGCCAGGTCGAGGTTTTTATAGCCGTTGTTCACGTCCCAGCCGTCTGCGATCAGGAAGAACCCGATGCCCTGCTGGCCCGCGCTGGCGTCGATATGCACGTTGGCGGTGGTCCCGGCAGCGGTGTCGCTGTTGGTCGCCACGAACTTGACGCCGATGATTTCGCCGTGCGCGCCGATGGTGAAAACCCCCATCGAGTTGCTGTACCCGGCTTTTTCACCGACGAACTTGATGGTCGCCGTCGCGTCGTATGTGACGTCCAGCGCGTCGGCTTTCACGCCCAGGAATTTCTTCTGCGCTTCGGTCAGAGCCTGTTTCTCAGGGATATCTGGAAACTCCAGGGTTTCTGTGAATTTATGCGCCGCATTCCAGTTGTCGTCGGCTTTGTAAGTATAAGAGCCGTCCGCCTTGATGGTGAGCGTGCCGTGGTCGCCGTGGATGACTGTGCCGGACGCGGTGACCGTCTTGGTCGCGCCGTCATGTTCGATCCTGGTGATCAGGTTCGGCGTATCCTGGCTCTTGACGTCGGCAGCGCCCGCGCCGCCGTTCAGGCCGCTGATGACGTTGCCGGTCGCCGTGGTCTCATGACCATGGATGTCCAGCGTGTTGACGTCGTTATGCGCTGTCGCGCCGTCGTCCAGAACGTTGACGCGGATCGTCGTAGTGGCCGCGTCGCCATCCGTGTCGGTCCCCTTCACGCCGAAATTCAGGGCGATGGAGTCGTTCGAATCGGCCTTGTTCGGGTGATCGAGCGTGTCCAGCAGCTTGAAGCTGTAATGACCGTCCTGCTGCAGGTCCAGCGTGAACACGGTGTTCGCACCCGCCTTGCCGACATAGGATGTGCCGACTAGAGCCACCACGATCGCGACGCCGTTCGAGAACAATGCCGTGCTGCTGGTGAACGCGCCTGTGCCCGCGAATTTTCCGGGTCCGTCCGCGCCGAAAGTGCCCGTGACCGCGCCGGAAACCGTGACGATGCCGTTTTTGAGGTTGGTCTCGTCCACGGTTTTCGCGGCGGGATCGACCAGGATCGGCTGATCGTCATGCGTGACGCAGAGATTCAGGGTCTTGGTCGCCGTCGCGACGTTGTCCGTCAGGTCGACTTCCATGCCGCCCAGGTTCACTTCCTTGGCGTAAGATTTGACCGTCAGTGTGTAGTTGCCCTCATGCGTGCCGTCGGCCAGATTGATTTTGAGATCGGCCAGATCCGCTTTCGATACGGTCCAGACTCCGCCTGCAACCGAACCGTGGTTCAGCGTCGCGCCGGACGGCAGGCCGCTGATCTCCACTTTCTGGATCGCTTCGGAGCCGTCGGTATCCTTGACGGAGGTCGCGATGTTCAGGGCAACCGCCGTGCCTTCTTCGCCCGTGGCGTTCGACGCCGTCAGGTTCGGCGTGTCGGCGACCGCGTCGACGATGATGTTGAAGGTATCGTTCGCCGTGGCGGTCCGGCCGGCAGCCGCGTCGTTTACGGTGGCCGTGACCTTGATATTGTTCAGGTCGATGTCGCTGTCATGCGGCGGGGCGAACGTGAAGTTGCCGTTGAAGTCCTGACCCGCAGCCAGGGTCTTCGTCCAGGTGCCGGTGGCGGCGTTATAGGTCCCGCCGTTCAGCGAAGCGAAGTTCCAGGCCGGGTTGATGCCGGTCATGGTCAGTGTAATGACCTGACTGCCCGAACCCGTACCGTCGGCGGTGACATTCACCACGACCGAGCCGTCTTCCTTGACGATGACATTTTCGGCGTTGTTGTTGACGCAGAGATCGACGTTCACGTCACAGACCGAGCCTTTCAGGGTCAGGCAGGCCGTGTCGGTGTCGCCGTCGCCGTCTTTCAGCGTATAGGTGAACGCGTCGGTGATGTCATGGCCGCTGCCCGTATTGGTGACAGTGTAAGTATAGGAGCCATCGGCTGCTATTTTCAGCGTGCCGTGATCGCCGCTGATCGTCGCGAAGCCTGAAGCCGGGACATCGACCGTCGTGCCGCCAAAGCTGACTTTGGAAACCGTGTTCGGCGTATCCTGGCTCTTGGTATCGGCTGCGCCCACGCCGCCATTGGCGCCGGTGATGACATTGCCGCTGTCTGTGGCGCCGATCGTGGCGCTGAAGCTGTTGAAATCGTCATGCGCGACCGGGCCGTCATCGAGCACTTTGATAACGACATTGCCATTGGCGACATCGCCGTCGGAGTCGGTCGCCTTGACGCCGAAATTCAGGTTGATCGCGTCGTTCGCGTCAGCCTTGTTCGGGTGGTCCAGCGTATCCAGCAGCTTGAAGCTGTAATCGCCGTTGGCGTTGATCGTCAGGGTGAAGATCGCATGGCCGTTCGCCGTGCCGGTATAGGTGTTGCCCGCAAGCGCCACTGTCACAGGAGCGCCGCCCGACGTCAGGGCCGTACTGCTTGTGAAGGCGCCGCTACCGGAGATGGAACCTGTATCGCTGCCGTAAGTCGCGTTGATATGTCCGTTCACAGTAATGCCGGCACCGGTCAGGTCGGTCTCATCAACTGTTTTGACCGCAGGATCCGTAATCACCGGCGCATCGTCCTTGGTGACGCACAGGTTCAGGGTCGTGGTCGCCGTCGCGACGTTGTCCGTCAGGTCGACTTCCGTCCCGCCCAGATTCACTTCCTTGGCGTAGGACTTGACCGTCAGGGTGTAGTTTCCGTCATGCGTGCCGTCGGCGATGCTGATCTTCAGATCCGCAAGATCCGCTTTCGATACGGTCCATACTCCGCCCGCAACCGAACCATGGTTCAGCGTCGCGCCGGACGGCAGGCCGCTGATTTCCACTTTCTGGATCGCTTCCGAACCGTCCGTGTCGGTGACGGATGTCGCAATATGCAATGCAACGGTCGTGCCTTCCTCGCCCGAAGAGCCAGAAGCCGTCAGGTTAGGCACATCGGCGACCGCGTCGACGATGATATTGAACGTGTCGCTGGCCGAGGTCGTGCGGCCGAGAGCGGCGTCGTTCACCGTCGCGGTTACTTTCAGGTTGCTCAGGTCGAGGTCGCTGTCATGCGGCGGCGCGAAACGGAACGTGCCGTTAAAGTCCTGGCCAGGCGCAAGAGTCGCGGTCCAGGTGCCGGTAGCGGCATTATAAGTCCCGCCGTTCAGCGACTGGAAGCCCCAGGCCGGATTGATGCCGGTCAGGGTCACGGTCAGCACCTGCGTGCCCGAACCGGACGCGTCCGCCGTAACGCCGACCAGAACCGAACCGTCTTCCTTGACGATGACGTTGTCGGCGTTGTTGTTGACGCAAAGGTCGATGTCGACGTTGCCGACATGGCCGTCCAGCTTCAGCATGGCCGTGCTGGTGTCGCCGTCGCCGTCTTTCAGCGTATAGGTGAACTGATCGCTGACCGCGTTACCCGTTCCGGTATCGGTGAGGGTGTAGGTGTAGGAACCGTCCGCCTTGATTTTCAGAACGCCGTGGTCGCCGTTGATCGTGGCTTCGCCCGTGGCAGGAACGGTGACGTTCGTGCCGCCGAAGGTGATCTTCGTGACCGTGTTCGGCGTGTCCTGGCTCTTGTCGTCGGCCGCGCCCGCGCCGCCATTGGCGCCGGTGATGACGTTGCCGCTGTCCGTGGCGCCGACTGTGGCGTTGAAGCCGTTCACGTCGTCATGAGCGACCGGACCGTCGTCCAGAACCTTGACGATGATATGCCCGTTCGCGACATCGCCGTCGGAATCCGTCGCCTTGACGCCGAAGTTGAGGTTGATCGCGTCGTTGGCATCCGCCTTGTTCGGGTGGTCCAGCGTGTCCAGCAGCTTGAAGCTGTAATCGCCGTTGGCGTTGATTACGAGGGTAAAGATCGTCTGGCCGTTCGCCATGCCGGTGTAAGTGTTTCCGGACAGCGTCACCGTCACTGGGACACCGCCGGACGTCAAAGCAACGCTGCTGGTGAAGATGTTGTTGCCGGACAGCGAGCCGCCGTCGGTGCCGTAATCCGTGGTGACATGGCCGTTCACTGTGATACCTGTACCCGTCAGGTCGGATTCGTCGACCGTCTTTACGGCAGGGTCCGTGATCACGGGCGCGTCGTCTTTTGTGACGCACAGGTTCAGGGTGGTCGTCGCCGTTGCGACGTTGTCCGTCAGGTCGACTTCCGTGCCGCCCAGATTCACTTCCTTGGCGTAGGATTTGACGGTGAGGGTATAATTACCCTCATGCGTGCCGTCGGCCAGATTGATTTTAAGGTCGGCCAGGTCCGCTTTCGATACGGTCCAGACTCCGCCTGTGGCGGTGCCATGGTTCAGCGTCGCGCCAGCGGGCAGGCCGCTGATTTCCACTTTCTGGATCGCTTCGGAGCCGTCGGTGTCGGTGACAGCGGTGGTGATATGAAGAGCAACAGCCGTACCTTCTTCGCCTGTCGAGCCGGAAGCAGACAGATCCGGTTTATCGGCAACCGCGTCCACCACGATATTGAACATATCGTCGGCGGTCGCCGTGCGGCCGATGGCGGTGTCGTTGGACGTCGCTGTGATCTTGAGGTTGCTAAGATCCAGGTCGCTGTCATGCGGCGGCGCGAAACGGAACGTGCCGTTAAAGTCCTGACCAGGCGCCAAGGTCGCGGTCCAGGTGCCGGTAGCGGCATTATAAGTCCCGCCGTTCAGCGACTGGAAGCCCCAGGCCGGATTGATGCCGGTCAGGGTCACGGTCAGCACCTGCGTGCCCGAACCGGTGCCGTCCACTGCAACGCTGATCAGGGTCGAGTGATCTTCCTTGACAATAGTGTCGCTGCCGTCTGCGATGACATGGCCATCGGGGTCCTTGACGACGATGGTCACGGTCGTATCGCCGACGCAGCCGTCCATTTTCAGGGTCGCCGTGCTGGTGTCGCCGTCGCCGTCTTTCAGCGTGTAGGTAAACTGGTCGGCAATGGCATGACCAGTGCCTGTATTGGTGACAGTGTAAGTGTAGGAACCGTCGGCCTTGATTTTCAGGACGCCGTGATCGCCGTTGATTGTGGCTTCGCCCGTGGCAGGAACGGTGACGTTCGTGCCGCCGAAGGCGATTTTCGTGACCGTGTTCGGCGTGTCCTGGCTCTTGTCGTCGGCGGCGCCTGCGCCACCGTTCTGGCCAGTGATGACGTTACCGTTTTCGACCAGACCGACGCTGGCATTGAAGCCGTTGATGTCGTTGTGCGCGACCGGACCGTCATCGAGCACTTTGATGACGATGTGGCCGTTGGTGGCATCGCCGTCCGAGTCCGTCGCCTTGACGCCGAAATTCAGGTTGATCGCGTCGTTCGCGTCCGCTTTGTTCGGATGGTCAAGCGTATCCAGCAGTTTGAAGCTGTAATCGCCGTTGGCGTTGATCGTGAGCGTAAAGATCGTGTGACCGTTCGCAACGCCTGTGTAAACGTTGCCGGCTTGCGAAACCATCACGGGCACGCCGCCGGATGTCAAAGCAACCGTGCTGGTGAAAGTGTTGTTGCCGGTAATGGATCCGGTGTCGCCGCCAAACGAAGCATCGACATGGCCATTGACAGTGATGCCCGTGCCGGTCAGGTCGGATTCATCGACCGTCTTGACGGCAGGGTCCGTGATGACAGGCACGTCGTCTTTGGTGACGCACAGGTTCAGGGTCGTGGTCGCCGTCGCGACGTTGTCCGTCAGGTCGACTTCCGTGCCGCCGAGATTGACCTCTTTGGAATAGGATTTGACGGTCAGGGTGTAGTTGCCGTCATGCGTGCCGTCGGCGATGCTGATCTTCAGGTCGGCCAAGTCCGCTTTCGATACGGTCCAGACCCCCCCCGCAACCGAACCGTGGTTCAGCGTCGCGCCGGACGGCAGGCCGCTGATTTCCACTTTCTGGATCGCTTCCGAACCGTCCGTGTCGGTGACAGATGTCGCAATATGCAATGCAACGGTCGTGCCTTCCTCGCCCGAAGAGCCAGAAGCCGAAAGATTCGGGGCATCAGCGACGGCATCGGTGATGATGTTGAACATATCGCTTGCGGTCGCGGTGCGGCCGATGGCGGCATCGTTCGAAGTCGCCGTGATTTTCAGGTTGCTCAGGTCGAGATCGCTGTCATGCGGCGGTGCGAAGCGGAACGTGCCGTTAAAGTCCTGACCCGGCGCCAAGGTCGCGGTCCAGGTGCCCGTAGCAGCGTTATAGGTGCCACCATTCAGCGACTGGAAGCCCCAGGCAGGGTTGATGCCGGTCAGGGTCACGGTCAGCACCTGCGTGCCCGAACCGGTCCCGTCCACGGCGACACTGATCAGGGTCGAGTGGTCTTCCTTGACGATGGTATTGCCGCCATCGGCGATCACATGTCCATCCGGATCTTTCACAACGATGGTTACTGTCGTATCGCCCACGCTGCCTTCGAGTTTAAGCGTCGCGGTGCTGATGTCGCCGTCGCCGTCTTTCAGCGTGTAGGTGAACTGGTCGGCGACCTTGCTGCCCGTTCCGGTATCGGTGAGGGTGTAGGTGTAGGAACCGTCCGCCTTGATTTTCAGGACGCCGTGGTCGCCGTTGATCGTGGCTTCGCCCGTGGCAGGAACGGTGACGTTCGTGCCGCCGAAGGTGATCTTCGTGACTGTGTTCGGCGTGTCCTGACTCTTGGCATCGGCTGCGCCCGCGCCGCCGTTGACACCTGTGATCACATTGCCGTTTTCGACAAGGCCGACTGTGGCATTGAACGTGTTGACATCGTTATGCGCGACCGGACCGTCGTCCAAAACGCGGATCGTGATCGTGCCGCCGGACGAGTCGCCATCGGAGTCGGTCGCCCTGATGCCGAAATTGAGCGCGATGACATCGTCCGGATTCGTGGCGTCGGGATGGTCGATCGGCTCTTTCAGCGTGAAGGTGTAGCTGCCGTCCGTGTTGACGGTCAGCGTAAAGACGGTATGGCCGCCGGCGGTGCCGGTGTAAGTGTTGCCGGTTTGTGAAACCGTGACGGGTACGCCGCCAGCTGTCACAGGCGTGCTGCTGGTGAACGTGCCCGATCCGCCAAACGTGCCGGGGCCGTCCGCGCCGAAATTGGCGGTGATGGTGCCGGTGACGACCTGGTCGCCGCCGGTCAGGTTGGATTCATCGACCGTCTGCGTGATCGGCTGGGTGACGACCGGATGATCGTCAGGGGCGCAAGCGAACGACAGCGTCGCCGTATCCTTGTCGCCGTCGCCGTCTTTCAGCGTGTAGGTGAACTGGTCGGTCGGGCAGCCGCATCCGCAATTATCCAGCGTCGTGACATCGGCCAGCATGAAGCTGGACTCTTTGCCGTTGGCCGTGCTCAGGGTCGAGAAGATCTCGAATTTCGTGATCTGGCCGCCGAAATCGGCGCCGTCGAGGTTGACGGTGATATAGCCGTTGACCGGCGTCGTGGTGGCCAGGTCGATGTTATGGATGATCGGGTTCGGGTTACCCTCGACATAAACTTTCATGCCGATGACCGATTGAAGGTCGGACGTGCCGATATCCGCAATCTTGATGGATACGGAATCCGCGGCGGCAAAATCGACGGCGACGCCTTCGCCGCCTTTGAAGATTTTATCCGTGCCGTTGCCCGCGACGCCGATGCCGGTGCCGTCGGAACGGACGGTCCAGACCAGGTCGCCGCCGGTCAGCGACGTCACGGTGATCCCGTTTTTGGTGAAGCTGGACTGCGTTCCCGCCACATCGGCGGCAACGGGCGACAGGTGTTCGCTGTTGCCCGGGACGTTCGACATCCAGTCGGATTTCAGCGTGTAGGTGTAAGTGCCGTCAGCCTTGATCGTCAGCGTGCCGTACAGGCCTTGGATCGAGGCCGTGCCGGACGTCGGGACATCGACGGTGGTGCCGCCGAAGGATATTTTAGAGACGGTGTTCGGCGTGTCCTGGCTGAGCGTGTCCGCGGCGCCCGGGCCGCCGTTGAGGCCGGTAACCACGTTGCCGGTGGCCGCGCCGTTGTCGGATTCAAAGGTGTTGACGTCGTTATGGGCGACCGGTCCGTCGTCCAGGACGTTGATGACGATATTGCCCTGGGCCACGTCACCGTCCGTATCGGCAACCTGCACTCCGAAGCTGAGCGCGATGGAGTCGTTCGGGTTGCTGGTGTTCGGATGGTCGAGCGTATCCAGCAGCTTGAAGCTGTAGGTACCATTGTCGTTCACGGTGAGGGTGAAGATCGTGTGGCCGTTGGCGGCGCCGGTATATGTGTCGCCAACGAGCGTGACGGTTACAGGCTGGCCGCCAGACGTCAGGGCCGTGCTGCCCGCGAAGGCGCCGGTGGGGTCGAATTTTCCGGGACCGTCCGCGCCCACAGACGCAGTCAGCGTACCGCCGACGGTGATGCCGGCGCCGGTGAGATCGGTTTCGTCGACGGTTTTTATGACCGGCTGCGTCAGAACGGGTTCGTCGTCATTGGTGACCGTAAGTTTCAGGACGTCAGTCGCGACCGCGATGTTGTCGGTGAAATCGACTTCCTTGCCGCTGAGGTTGATTTCCTCGGCATAGGATTTAACGACCAGGTCGTAATGGCCGTCACGGTTGTCGGGAACGGTCAGCGTCAGACCCGTGAGATCGGACGGAGTCAGAGTCCAGACGCCGCCCGAGACGGTGCCGTGATTTAGGGTCGCGCCGGTCGGCAGGCCTTCGATGGTGATTTTTGTGATCGCTTCGGAGCCATCGGTATCGTTGACGGCGGTATGGATGACCAGGGCGACCGTCTTGCCTTCCTCGACCGTCGCGGCGGCGGCGTCAAGGTCAGGCACGTCGGCGACGGCATCGGTAATGACGTCGAAATCGGTCGAGGACGAAGCGGATTCGCCTGCCGCCGGATCGAAAGAGGTTGCCGTCGCGGTCAGGCCGGTCAGGTCGATATCCGTATCGGCGGGCGGCGCGAAGGTCAGGCCGCCATTGTAGTTCTGGCCGGGCGCCAGCGTGATGGTCCAGGTGCCGGTTGCGGCGTTATAAGTGCCGTCCGTAATGGTGATGTTCCAGGACGGATCGATGCCCGTGACAGTGACGGTCAGGACCTGGTTCGCCGAACCTGCGGGGTCCAGCGTTGCCTGGATCGGCACGAAGATCGAGCCGTCTTCTTTAACAATGGCGTCGGGCGAGTGGATGGCGTTGACAAGGCCGTTATTGACGGTGATTCCGGGCGGGAACGCGTCGACGTCCGGCTGGTCGAGAACCAGGAAGCGGTCGCGGCTGCCTTCCGGAAGGCCGAAGCCGAGTTCGGTCGGGCCGATAGGGCCGACGGGCGGGATGACGCCCAGCACGGCCGGCGCGATAGAGCTCTGGAAGCCGAAACCGCCCGCGCTCGCGACGCCGCCGGCGCCATTGGGGCCTGCGGCAGGCTCGACGCCCGCCAGTTGCTGCGCCAGCTTGTCCATCGCGTCGTTCTGGGCGATCTGGGCGTTGTCGCCCGCCAGATGGAATTCCCCGCGGAACGCCGCCAGGTCATAGGTCTTGCCGTCCGTGACCAGACTCGATGCGTCCATGCCTTTCATGGCATCCGCGAAATGAGCCAGGACCAGGATGCCGTTATCGGCGAAGGTGATGATCAGCGCGCCGCCTTTTTCGACGACCTGGGCGTTATGCAGCTCACCGGGAAGAATGTATTTGTGGCCGTCGGCCATGTTGATGGTGACCATCTCACCGGCATGCGGGCGGGCGATGGTGACCGACTCGGCGTTCGCTTCGGCATGCGGCAGCGCCTGATACAGGCTGCGTGTATCGATGGACTTGCCATCATTGAGGGCGATCGCCGAACCGTTCTGCACGAGGGCGCGGAAATTTTCGACGACGATCTCGCCGCGACCGGTTTCAGGCTTGAAACTGATGGTGAGCGAACCGTCGCTGTTGACGCTCATATTCTCTATATCAGCTGAATTGACGCTCAGCGCAGCCGTGCCGTCCTCCGCAAGGGTCAGGTGGGTTTCACTGCCGGATGTAAGTTTGGCAGCTGCCGCACTCTTTTGATCAGCCATTAAAACATCTCCTGTATCTAGCTACGCCCCGTGGGACACGGATTAAATAATATGACAATTCTTCTCGGGTCATTATTTCTAAACCGTTTTGACGCGATTTGTCAAACATTATGGTAAAATTTTTCGTAATATTTCATTAAGACCGGAAAAATACTTTTCCAATCGCGTGTTAAACATCCGATAGGCCGCTTCGGTTCCCCGTCACGACGCTTTTATTAACACATTTTCTCTGCTCAGGATCCGGCCAGAATATATTTGATTTCGATATAGTCTTCAATGCCGTATCTTGACCCTTCGCGCCCCATGCCGGACTGCTTGACGCCGCCAAACGGCGCGACTTCCGAGGACAGGATCGGTTCGTTGATCGCCACCATGCCGTATTCAAGCGCTTCGGCCACGCGATGGCACTGCGCGAAATCGCGGCTGTAAAAATAGGATGCCAGGCCGAATTTCGTATTGTTGGCCTGCACAACGGCTTCGGCTTCGTCCCGGAACCGGAAAAGCCCGGCGACCGGACCGAAGGTTTCTTCTTCCTGCATCGCCATATCCGGCGTCATGCCGGTCAGAAGGGTCGGCTGGTAAAAAAGGGGACCGGATGCGTCGAGGGCGCCGCCACAGACCAGTGTCGCGCCTTTGTCGAGCGCATCCCGCACATGCCGCTGCACTTTCTTTAACCCCTGCCGGTTGATCAGGGGGCCGATATCGATGCCCTCGCGGTCGCCCGGTCCGACCTTCATCGCGCGGATCCGTTCCGCCAGTTTTTCGGCGAACGCATCGTGCACCGAGTCCTGCACATAGATCCTGTTGGCGCAGACGCAGGTCTGTCCCGCATTGCGGAATTTGGAAATGACCGCGCCGTCCGCCGCCTTGTCCAGGTCCGCGCTTTCGAACACGATGAAGGGCGCGTTGCCGCCCAGTTCCAGCGAGACTTTCTTGATCGTGCCCGCAGCCTGCTGCATCAGCAGGCCGCCGGTTTCCGTCGACCCGGTGAAAGAAATCTTGCGCACGTCCGGATGCGTGGTGAGAATATTTCCAATCGTCTTGGCGTCGGACGTCGTCACGACATTGAACACGCCCGGCGGCAATCCCGCCTGTTCCGCCAGCGCCGCCAGCGCAAGCGCGGACAGCGGCGTGTCCTCGGCGGGTTTGAGCACGACCGTACAGCCCGCGGCGATGGCGGGCGCGACTTTCCGTGTGATCATCGCGTTCGGAAAATTCCACGGCGTGATGGCGGCCACGACGCCCACCGGCTGCTTGATCACCATGATCCGCGTATCGGCTTTGAACGGCGGAATGGTGTCGCCATAGACGCGCTTGGCCTCTTCCCCGAACCATTCGATAAACGCCGCGCCGTAGACGATCTCGCCTTCAGCTTCGTTCAGGGGCTTGCCCTGTTCCGCCGTTAAAAGCGCGCCAAGAGGCTTGACGTTGTCCATGATCAGGTCGAACCAGGCGCGCATGATTTTGGCGCGTTCCTTGCCCGTCTTCGCCGCCCAGCCAGGGAAGGCTTTTTTTGCGGCGGCGATGGCGCGCCCGGTTTCGTCCGCGCCCAGATCGGGAACGGAGGCGATGCTTTCCCCGGTGGCGGGGTTGACGACAGGAAAAACCTTTCTGCTGTCGGCTATGACCCATTGGCCGTTTATATAGGCTTTATCGTATTGCATGGCGTTCATGGCATTGCCCCCTTTGCGGCCTCGACAGAAAGATAGGTAAAAACCATGAAAGGGAACAGCCCCCGCATTTAAATGAAGAATATTAAAGGCGTCGGATTTTGAAATCCGACGCCTTTAAGGGAATGTCTGCGCGCGTGGCTAAATAGTGAAGGCCAGACGCTTCGCCTGGCGCGCCAGCGGCAACGCCTTGATCTGTTCGAACACGGCGTCCGACAGCGGCGCGTCCAGCGAAACGAGACAGATCGCCGTGCCGCCGTTTTCGACGCGGCCGAGGCGGAAGTCCGCAATGTTCTGGCCCGCGTTGCCGAGAATGGTGCCGAGGCCGCCGATCAGGCCGGGCTTGTCGTCGTTGCGGATGAACAGCATGTTGGCCGTCGCCGCCGCTTCAATGGGCACGCCCTCGATCTCGACGATGCGCGGCTCCTTCCCGGCGAACAGCGTGCCGGTCAGGGTGCGGGTGCGCGCCTCGGTCGTGATGGTCAGCTTGATCGCCGTGTGGAAATCGGCCGAACTTTCCGTGCGCGTTTCCGACACGCCGATGCCGCGCGCCTTCGCGATGGATTGCGCGTTCACCATGTTCACCGAATCAAACAGGGGTTTCAGCAGGCTGGCCACGACGATGGCGGTCAGGGGCTTGACGTTCAGTTCGGACACCAGGCCTTGATACTCAACCTCTATTTTCTTGATCGCCGAGTCCGTGATCTGGCCGGCGAAGCTGCCAAGCTGTTCCGCCAGCTTCATATAAGGCTTCAGGCGCGGCGCTTCTTCCGCCGTGATGGACGGCATGTTGACCGCGTTCGCGACCGCGCCGTTGTTCAGGAAATCCGACATCTGCTCCGCCACCTGGATGGCGACGTTGACCTGGGCCTCGCCTGTGCTGGCGCCGAGATGCGGCGTGCAGACGACGTTCGGGTGGTTGAACAGGATGTTGTCGGTCGCGGGTTCCGTCTCGAACACGTCGAGCGCCGCCCCCGCCACATGGCCGGAATCGAGCGCGTCCTTCAAGTCTTTCTCGACGATGATGCCGCCGCGCGCGCAGTTGACGATCCGCACGCCCTTTTTCATCTTCGCGATGCTGTCCTTGTTGATCAGGTTCGCGGTCTTTTCATTTTTCGGCACGTGGATGGTGATGAAATCGGCGCGTGCGAACAGATCGTCCAGCTCCACTTTCTCAACGCCCAGTTCGACCGCGCGTTCCGGCGTCAGGAACGGATCGTAGGCGATCACTTTCATCTGCAGGCCGAGCGCGCGCGATGCCGCGATGGAGCCGATATTGCCGCAGCCGATGACGCCGAGCGTCTTGGCGTAGAGTTCGACGCCCATGAATTTGGTCTTTTCCCATTTGCCCGCGTGGGTCGACGCGTTGGCCTGGGGAATCTGGCGCGCCAGCGCGAACATCATCGCGATGGCGTGTTCCGCCGTGGTGATGGAATTGCCGAACGGCGTGTTCATGACGATGACGCCGGCATCCGTGGCCGCGGGCACGTCGATCGTGTCGACGCCGATCCCGGCGCGGCCGATCACCTTGAGGCGCGGCACGGCGGCGGAAATGACGGCGGCGGTGATTTTCGCGGAAGACCGCGCCGCGATGCCGTCATACTGGCCCGCGATCTGCGCCAGCTCTTCCGGCGAAAGCCCCGGCTTGATGTCGATTTCGATTCCGTTGTTCTGGAAGATTTCGGCCGCAAGCTTGTCCATCTTGTCGGCGATAAGGACTTTGGGCGCTCTGGCCCCGGCGATCTTAGACATTTTGGCACCCCATTTTGTCTTGTTGGAGATAAACAGGCGGCCTTTGTAACAGGCCGTGAGGGTTTGTGAAAGGACTTTCTATGATAGGTTTTCTTTCCACGTTTACGCTTGACATTAGGACTACATTCCCAATTATATACTTGACTTCGCACCTATCCATGGACTAATATCCTTTCATAGAGGTTTTAGCCATGCACGATATTTACGCCCCCAAATACCAAAACGAAGACGCAGCCCGCACTTACCTTGAGCAAACCCGCTGGGCCGATGGCGTTTCCTGCCCTCTCTGCGGCTGTGTTGACAGGATCATTCCCATAACCGTCAAGAACAAGCCTACGGTCAAGAACCCTGAACCCAAAGAGATCAAGGGCTATTACCACTGCGGCGCTTGCCGCCAGAAATTCACCGTCCGTACAGGAACGATCTATGAGCGTTCCCATATCCCGCTGCACAAATGGCTGCTGGCAACGCACCTTCTCTGCGCTTCCAAGAAAGGCATGTCAGCACACCAACTGCACAGGATGTTAGGTATTACCTACAAGAGCGCGTGGTTCATGGAACACCGCATCCGCGAAGCCATGATGGACGGCAACCCCGGCCCGATGGGTGGCCCCGGCGAATCGGTTCAGGCCGATGAAACCTATTTCGGCCCCAAAGCTGGCCCGTTGCCCGAAACCACCACAAGCGGCAGACCCTTCACCAAGAAGGGCGGAGCAAAACGCGCCCATAAACGCGCTGTTGTCTCACTGGTCAGCAAGGGCAAGGCCAGAACCTTCCATGTTGACCGTGCAGACGCCCACACCGTCCGCGAAATCCTTGTGACCAACGTCAACCGCGCAACCGAACTGCATACCGACGAAAGCCGCCTGTATACCAAAGTCGGTACAGAATTCGCCAAGCACGAAACCGTCAACCATAGTGCCGGGGAATATGTCCGTAACGGCATTACGACTAACAATGTCGAGAACTACTTCTCCATCTTCAAGCGCGGCATGAACGGCGTTTATCAGCATTGCAGTGAGAAACATTTAGGCCGCTACCTGAATGAATTCGATTTCAGATACAACAGCCGCGACATATCGGACGCCGAACGCGCCGAACTCTGCATCAAAGGTGCAGAAGGAAAGCGTCTGACCTATCGGCGGATTGGTGAAAGCAAAGCCGCGTAAGTACAAGCTGATTGTGCCAAAAGAAAAGTGTTAAGAAAAATTCCAAAAGATTCACAGCGTAGCGGCGAATCATTTATAATTTCCGTTGACCTAAAACCAGATCGGGGAAGTCCCGGAGTGCAATCCAAAACTTCCCCTTCGGTTTTAGTCCGCAAAACTGTTGGAGACGGTTGCGGACAGGCCGGTACTGAGTCGGTACTACGTAATCGTGGCTCATTGCAAGCGCCGGGTCAAGCCGTCTCCTTTTACCCACAGCCCGGTATGCCGGGCGATAACAAGGAGACTAAAATCTATGTCGTTATTTAGTAGCTTAACAGGCACGACTAATCCCGAAAAACAAATCGTATGGCGCAAGGGTCATATCATCCCAGGTTCAGACCCGTCAATATTTCGCAGGGACGATTTTGGTTACACAATCCGCTTCGATGACTATGGAGATAGAAAATCAGAGTATGGATGGGAAATTGACCACATTGTCGCCACCATTGTAGGCGGAAGCGACTCCTTCCAGAATCTCAGACCTTTGCACTGGAGAAAAAACGCCAGACTCGGCGGATTGCTCGGCGGTCTCATCGGAAGGTAAGTCACAGGACACCTGAACGGCCTTGATTTTGGTTCGTTCTGCATCCTGATAAATTGCATCACACACTAAGCCCATACCAACGAGCGTCCTATAAAGGCGCTCGTTACGGCTCCATATATCCATATGGGGGGGAATACCCGACTGGCTGTTATCCATGCGCAAGTGAAATCCTATTTCCCCGTCTTGGTGTCTTGAGGCTGAACCTTTTTCACAGGACTCTTCCCCGGCTTCGCTTTATGCTTGGGCGGTGTGTTTAACATGCGCCGGATTACTTCTTCCTCGCGCTTTTGGTCGTCGGTTTGTTTTGTCATGTCCTCACCTAAAAAGAAGAAAGCGTCCTCTGATGCGTTGACAAATAAGAAGATCGCCCTCCACGTAGAGAGAATAGGCCGAATAGTCATTGCATGGAATAGCTTACATATGCCACTTCTTGGCATATTCGAATGCTATATGGGCAAAGGGCGCAAAGCGTCTGCAAAGCATCTTTGGTTATCAGCTGGAACCGATACAGCGCAGAGGCAAATTCTCCGAAATTATATCAAAGGCCTTAAAGCCAGTTCTTTCACAGACGATATTTTATGGGCGTTAGCCGAGGTCGATCACCTTGCGCAATACCGGAATGCCTTCGTTCATGTCGCTTTCACTTACAGAAAAGACGAGGTATCAGGCGATATGGATGTAATGCCCTATCCCCACAATTCCAAAGACACCTATTTCAAAAACCTAAACACAATTTTGGACAACGATCTTTATTCCGCTCTGCATGCGGATATTCTAAATCTTTACGCTTATCTGACCGTTTTAATGGCAGAATTACTTTTTCGTAAAGCTAGGGTGCGTCCTCTTCCTTGGCGGCGGCCATTGATGAAAAGACCTGTCGCGCAAGCCTTTCCACGTCACTCCGATGAAGACGCGAAAAAAAATCGTCAGAAAAAGAATACATTGCGCGACAAGCAGCGTCGAGCATCGCGTCCGAAATCGTAATACTTCCCTGTCCCTTGGATTTCTGTGCCATTTGATTCGTTCAGTCAAGTATATAATTGGGACTACATTCCTTTATCGTTTTCCATGGAAGGAAGGTGAGACATGACCGAACCGCGTTACTCCCCATGGACCCCCGAACGGCGCGCCGCCCAGGCCGAGCGCATCCGCGCCCAGAAGCCTTGGGAGCATTCCACCGGGCCGCGCACGAAGTCCGGCAAAAAACGCGTCAGCAAAAACGCCGTCAGGCATGGCGAGGCCCGCGCGAAATTGAGAATGGCGAAAAAAGCGCTTAAACTGCAGAGAGAGTTCATGCATCTGATCCTGCCCGTGCTAAGGGATGAAGAACTGGCGGCCGACCTGGCGGCGCTTGAAAGCAAACTGAATGAAAAGCCATTTTGAAACAGTCAATTACAAGATCGAGAAATTATTTTCATGAAACAAACTGAAAGACCTTCCTTCGTCACCCTTCCCTACCGACTCGAACGCGACCCGCCGCCGTTTGAAGCGAACGAGGTCAAATATCCCGAATCCCTGGTGCGGCACTTCCTGCAGCAATTCACCCAGCGCGGCGACCGCGTGTTCGACCCGTTCGCGGGCCTTGGCACCACGCTGTTCGTGGCGGAGGAGATGAGCCGCATTCCTTATGGCGTCGAACATGACGGCGGGCGGCAGGAGTGGGTGGCGGGGCAATTGAAACATTGGACGAATCTGAAACGCGGCGACTCAGGCCGCATTACATCCTTCGCCTTTCCGAAAATGGACTTTGCCATGACGTCGCCGCCTTATATGCCGAAGCATCACAAGTGGAACCCGCTTTACGGTGGCGATCCGAAACAGGCTGGATACGACCGGTATCTGAAACGCATGGCGTTCATCTTCGGCCGGATGAGATCGCTAATGAAGCGCAACGCCGTCTTCGTGCTGCAGGCCGACAACCTGCCGGGTAAAACCTATACGCCTCTTGTGCGCGACCTGGGCATCGCCGCCGAACAGCATTTCCGGCTGGACGGCGAAGTAATCGTTTCCTGGGACGGGGGAAGGCCGGATTACCGGCACACGCACTGTCTGATTTTTAAATCAGCCCCATAATCAGCTTTATAACTAAAGCCACAATTGCCAGTGCGCAAAAACCAGCGAGCCACAAGCCCCAGAACCAGAGCCATTGTTTAATAGAGGGGCTCATGCGAACTTTTGCCCTTGAAGACGTAATAGGAATAAACCGTATAGGCCAGGACAACAGGCAGCATGATCACAGCGCCCACCAGCAGCAGGGACAGGGATTCAGGGGCGGCGGCGGCATCATGCAGCGTCACCGCGAAGGGCACGGCCCACGGCCACAGGCTGATGCCCAGCCCGCCATACCCCAGAAGGAAAACCGCCAGCGCCGCCGCGAAGGGCAGCGTCTCATGGCCCTTCCACAGTCCGTGCCAAAGGGCGATAAAGGCAAGCCCTGTCGCGAGCGGCAAGGGCAGCATCCACAGGAAATGGTTGTCGGAAAACCAGCGCTCGCGGATGTTCTCGCCGAGAAACGGTACCCACAGGGACACCACGGCCATGAAGAACGCCACGAACACCCAGATATATTCCGCCGCGCGCCGCGCCCAGGCCTGGGTTTCCCCTTCCGTCTTCATCACCAGCCAGGTTGCGCCCAGCATGATGTAGCCGCAGGTGACGGCCATGCCGCACATCACGCTGAACGCGGTCAGCCAGTCGAACGCGCCGCCGGCGAAGCTGCGGCCTTCGACGTCGATGCCTTGGATAAAACCGCCGAGAATCATGCCCTGAAGAAAGGCGGCGCCCAGAGACCCGAAATGGAAGGCGCCGTCCCAGATCAGGCGCGAGCGGTCGGCCTTGAAACGGAACTCGAACGCCACGCCCCGGAAGATAAGGCAGAGCAACATCAGGATGATCGGCACATACAGGGCGGGCATGACGATCGCGTAAGCCAGCGGGAAGGCCGCGAACAACCCGCCCCCGCCGAGCACGAGCCAGGTCTCGTTGCCGTCCCAGAACGGCGCGACGGAATTCATCATCCGATCGCGGCAGCGGTCCGAAGGCGCGAAGGGAAACAGGATGCCGATGCCGAGATCGAACCCGTCGAGCAGGACGTACAGCAGGACGGCGATCCCGATCAGACCGCCCCAGATCAGGGGAAGATCGACGATGTTTTCGAACGAGAACATGGTTATTTCCCTTTCTCCTGCGTTTCTTCCGGCTTGAACGGCGTCGCGGTGCGGCTGTGCAGCTTGTAAGGTTCGTCCTTGCTGCCGCCCGGTCCCTTGGCCAGAAGCTTGACGATGTAGTACGTACCCGCGCCGAACACCGCCATATACACGACGATAAACGCCATGAGAGACAGCGCCACGTTGATGCCGATGACCGGCGACACGGCGTCGGCCGTGCGCAGCACGCCGTAGACGACATAAGGCTGCCGGCCCGTTTCCGTCACGAACCACCCGGCGAGGATGGCAATAAAACCCGCGGGCGTCATCACCATGCACCAGAGCTGGAACCAGCGCGTATCGAACAGCCGCTTTTTAAAGTACAGCACGGACGCCATCGCGCCGGTCAGGATCATCGCCATGCCGATCCCGACCATGACGCGGAACGACCAGAACACGATGACGACGGGCGGGCGGTCCTCCTTCGGCCATTCTTTCAGGCCTTTTATGGTGCCGTCGATGTGATGGGTCAGAATCAGGCTGGCGAGTTTGGGGATTTCGACGCTGTACTTCGTTTCCTCGGCGTCCTGGTCTGGGATGCCGAACACGCGCAGGCCGGCGCCGCTTTCGGTTTCCCAGATCCCTTCCATCGCCGCGACTTTTGCAGGCTGGTGCTTCAGGGTGTTCAGCCCGTGCTGGTCGCCGATCACGAGCTGGAGCGGCGCCACGAACACGGCCATAAGCATCGCCATGCCCAGCATGATGCGGGCATGCGGCACATGCCGCCCTTTCCACAAATAGGCCGCCCCGACGCCGCCGACGCTGAACGCCGTGGTCAGGAACGCCGCCGTCACCATATGCGCGAAACGGTACGGGAAGGAGGGGTTGAAGATGATCTGGAGCCAGTCAGCCGGGTACAGAAGGCCGTTTTCACCGACGGTGAACCCCTGCGGCGTCTGCATGAAGCTGTTGGCCGCCAGGATCCAGAAAGCGGACATCAGCGTTCCGACGGCGACACAGCAGGTCGCCGCGAAATGCATGCGCGGCCCGACCCGGTTCCAGCCGAACAGCATGATGCCGAGGAAAGAGGATTCGAGGAAGAACGCCGTCAGCACTTCGTAACCGAGCAACGGCCCCAGCACGTTGCCGGTGCGGTCGGCAAACCCGGCCCAGTTGGTGCCGATTTCATACGACATGACGACGCCGGAGACCACGCCCATGCCGAAAGCGACCGCGAAAATCTTGCTCCACAGCCGGTAGATTTCGCGATAGATCGGATTGCCCGTGCGCAACCAGCGCCATTCGATCACGGCCAGCCAGCTGGCGAGACCGATGGTGAACGCGGGAAAGGTGATATGGAACGAGACCGTGAACGCAAACTGGATACGCGAAAGGAGAAGGGGATCGAGCAGCATGTCACAAACCTCCAGCATCTTTTGTGTATACATTCCCTGTCCCGAAGGGAAGAAATAACTTCCGTTTCAGGCACGGTCCATGTCACGGTGCTGGACGGTCACGGCCATGCCTTCCCTGTCCAGCCAGGCTTTCAGGATTTCAGCGATGGCGACCGAGCGGTGCCGTCCGCCCGTGCATCCGCAGGCCAGGGTCAGGTAATTCTTGCCCTCGTCCATGTAACGCGGGAAAAGCGGCGCCATCAGCGCCTTGATATGGGCGATAAACGGCTGAAACCCCTTATCCGTTTCGACATAGGCGCGGACGTCGCCGTCCAGACCCGTCAGAGGGCGTAAAGCCGGTTCCCAGTGCGGGTTGCGCAGGAAACGGACATCGAACACCATGTCAGCCTCGCGCGGCAGGCCGTGGCGGAAGGCGAAAGAAACAAGGGTGACCGTCAGCCGCCGCCCCGCCTTGTCCAGCGCGCAGGACCGTTCCAGCACGTGGCGCAGTCCATGGACGGACAGGTCCGACGTGTCGATCACGGTGTCGGCGGCGTTCCTCAGCGCGTACAGCCATTCCGTCTCTTTACGGATCCCGGCGCTGACCGGACGGTCTTTCGCCAGCGGATGCCGCCGCCTGGTCTCGGTGAACCGCCGCTGCAGCACGGCCTCGTCGGCCGTCAGGAAGATCAGACGGGCTTCCAGGGTTTCGACCATGTCGAGCAGTGCCTCGGGGCTGAATCCGCGGCTGCGGGTGTCGATGCCGATGGCGATGGGATGGCCTTTTCCCGCCGGATCGGCGGCCAGCTGGCGGGCCAGGGACAGGGGAAAATTGTCGAACGCCTCATACCCCAGGTCTTCAAGGTTTTTAAGGGCCGAGGATAGTCCCGCGCCGGACAGGCCGGTGACGATCAGGCGGACAGGGTCAATGTTTTCGGCGCTTGGATCCATGGCAGGAAGAAGGATAAGCCGTCCGCGGCCCGCCGTCACCACCGCATTGCAAAAAAAGTTTGACAGAAGAGCGGCTTTTCCTGTTTCATAGTCTTATGAACATATTGCTCGACCATATCTATTCCGGCGAATGCAGCCGACGACCAGCCCGCTGACCGCACGGTCTGCCGGGTTCGAGCAACGTTTAGACGTCCTCAAAATCCTTCCGCAAGCCGTGCCGGTCAGTCACCGGGCGGCTTTTATTTTTCACTTCGGGCGGAATGGATTTCTATCAATGAGAAAAGATACATTTAACGGCGTTGCGATCGACCTTAAAACAACGCAAATCCTGAGCGTCCTCAGGGACCAGGACGGTGAACATCACGCCGTTATGCTTCGGTCGCAGCATCTAAGTCATGCCCTGGCCTTACATGAAGCCGCATTGTCGGCGGATAAGGATACACGTTTTCTTGTCAGACGGGACGATGACTATTTCGCCAGCCATCTTGAAGGCAGGCAGGGCAGCGCCGTCCTTGGCATCGTTTCTGAGGGTAGGCTGACCGGCCAGGCGGTCATCCATCATTCAGACGATACGCCTGCCAGCGCCTTGCAGGGGATGTCGCTTTTTCGCCCAGGCAAAGTTTTCAGGGACGCGCTGATTAAATTATGGGACCGTCACGCCGTCGCCCATGGGAAAGAGACGGTTGTCGCCCGCGTGAAAATCGACAATCTGAAAGCCCTCAGCATGTTTTCCCATCGCGGCCTCCATATCGTCAGTTTTGACAAGGGCCAGCGTACCCGCCCGGTCTATAATCTTCAGGGAAAAGCGGGATCGCTTGGAAAAAGCCTGTCCGCAGCTTTCTCTCATGCAGGAATAGAGGTGCCGTTAAGCGATATCGGGCTGCAGCAGATGTTGCTGGACGACGGTTATGTGGGCATGGGTTTAGATCACAAGGGCCGGACCATTATAATGAGCACGCCGCATCCGACCTTGTCGAAGGCGGCGTGAACAATACCTGCACAATCAGACCGCCCGTTTCTCCGGCTGTTTAGACGCGACCGGATAATCCGTATACCCTTTGGCGCCGCCGATATAGAACGTCTTGCTGTCGGGTGTGTTGAGCGGCGCACCGGACCGGAAGCGTTCGACCAGATCAGGATTGGCCAGGAAGGGGACGCCGAAGGCGACGGCGTCGGCGAGACCGCTGTCCAGCGCCGCCTGGCCCGTGTCCTGATCGTAGCCTTCGTTGACGATCAGGACGCCTTTATACGCGCCGCGCATCGACAAGGTCACGGAGGGCACGCGCGGCGTATAGTCCGGCATACGCGACGGCTCCTTGACATGCAGATAGGCAAGGCCGAACGGGTTCAGCAGTTCCGCCACGCGCGTAAACAGCGATTCAGGATCGCTGTCGGCCGTGTCCTGGACATTGTCGGGGGAGAGGCGCAGTCCCGTACGATCCGCACCCGCCACTGCCGCGACCGCCTCGACGACCTGCAGCAGAAAACGGGCGCGGTTGTCGATTGTCCCCCCATAGGAATCGGCGCGTTTGTTGGAACCGTCTTTCAGGAACTGGTCGATCAGATAGCCGTTCGCGCCATGGATCTCCACACCGTCGAACCCGGCGCGCAGGGCGCGCTCCGTTGCGCGGACATAATCTTTTATGGTGCGGGCGATGTCGTCCTCCGTCATCGCGCGGGGTGTCACATAAGGCTTGTCCTTGTCCAGCGACCGCGCGAAACCCGCGGCGGCCACGGCGGACGGCGCGAGCGGCAGGGCGCCGCCCAGGAAATCGGGGTGCGAGATGCGGCCCATATGCCAGAGCTGCAGCACCATCAGCCCGCCCTTGTCATGGACGGCTTTCGTTACCATCGCCCAGCCCTGTTCCATCGCGTCGGTATACAGGCCCGGCGCGTCCTTCCAGCCATAACCTGTTTCAGAAATGGCCGTCGCCTCGCTGACGATCAGCCCGGCCCCTGCCCGTTGCGCATAATAATTCGCCATCATGGCGTTGGGGACGCGGCTCTCCCCCGCCCGTCCGCGCGTTAAGGGCGCCATGACGCAGCGGTTTTTGAGGGAAAGTTTTCCGGCCTGCAGGGGATCGAAGAGGGTAAACACGTTGTATCCTTATTTTTCATTCCAAGATGATGAATTTAGAAGATTCAGAATAAATAAAAAAGCCGCCCGGAGGCGGCTTTTTTAAAATTCGTTTTGATTAAGCCGAAGGTCCTGTTGGTGCGGTACCTTTAAGAGCAGGAGCTCCAACATCTGCCTTGGCAGGCGCTTCATTATTCGGATCAACGGCTTTAGCAGTTTCGAAACCTGACGAAATACCCATTTATAGTCCTCCATTTAAACTGAAAACGACATAAGCAGTGTGCTTAAAAATAGCTCTATGAGTCAACCAAATAAAAAACGGTCCTAGACAAAAAACAGGGGAACCGAATAAAGCTTTCAAAAATCATGGCAAAAGGCTTAGTGTCCTTCGTGTTCTCACCGGTAAAACCTTTTTGATGTAAAGCCATGACCCCAGCCGCCCGCATCCAGAGTGTGATCGACCTGTTGCAGAAAACCGCCGACAGCCGCGTCCCGATGGACGGGACGGTCGGTGACTATATGCGCGGGCGGCGCTATATCGGCAGCAAGGACCGGGCCGCCATCGTCGAGCGCCTTTACGCCATCGTCCGCGCGCGGGCGCGGCTGGGCTGGTGGCTGGACCGGCAGGGCGTGGCGCCTACGCCGCGCAACACTGTGATCGCCTGGCTGTGCCTGGCGGAAGGATTGAAGGCGGGCAATACGGGGCGCCTGTTCGACGGCTCGCAATACGGCCCCGCGCCGTTGTCGCCTGAAGAGGAGAAGCTGGCCCAGGCCCTCGACGTCCACAAGCTCGACCATCCGGACATGCCGGAAGCGGTGCGGGCGGAATGTCCCGCCGTCTGGGAAGAAAAACTGCGCGCCGCCTTTGGCGAGGCTTTCGTGGAGGAGATGGCCGGGATGATCCCGCCAGCCCCGCTTGATTTGCGCGTCAATATCCGCCGGATCACGCGCGAAGACGCGGCGGCCAGCCTGGAAAAGGACGGCGTGAAGACCGCGCCCACGCACTGGTCGCCCTGGGGCCTGCGCGCCGAGGGCAAGGCTTTCCTGTCGAAAACCAAGGCCTTTACCAAGGGCCTGATCGAAATCCAGGACGAGGGCTCGCAGTTGATCGCCTTTCTTTCCGGCGCGCAGCCGGGCGCGCAGGTTCTGGATTACTGCGCCGGAGCGGGCGGCAAGACGCTGGCGCTGGCCGCCGCGATGAACAACAAGGGCCGGATCGTCGCCTGCGACATCGACCCCGGGCGGCTGGCCAAAGGCCGCATCCGCTTCAAGCGGGCCGGGGTGCATGACATCATCGAAGTGCGTCCGCTGTCGGATGAAAAAAACCGCAAATGGCTGCGGCGCCAGAAGGGTACGTTCGATGCCGTGCTGGTCGACTCGCCGTGCAGCGGCACCGGTACCTGGCGGCGCAATCCCGATCTGCGCTGGCGCGCTTTCGGCCCCTCGCTCGACGAATTGCTGGCCGTGCAGGCGGAGATCCTCGATAAGGCCGCCAAAACAGTGAAGCCGGGCGGGCGGCTGGTCTATGCCACTTGTTCCCTGCTGCGAGAGGAAAACGAAAACCAGGCGGCGGCTTTCCTGGCCCGCAACCAAGACTTTGAAATCCTTCCCGTTTCTTCGGTCATGCCGGCCCTGGACATGGGCGATTTTATGCGGTTATCCCCCGCTCGCCACAAAACAGACGGTTTTTTTGCTGCATTGCTGCAAAAAAAGGTCTAAGAACCCCAGGGTTGGGGATCCTTAGGGATATCCAGGCGTATAAACAAGATACAGGTCTTTACTGTGCTCGACTTCCTGACCCTTCGCGCCCTTGAGGCGATTGAAGGATGCGACTATAACGCGGCATGTCGCGTTCTTACCGAAACCGGTTATCAGAAAATCGGCAAAGGAACGGGAGAAAGCACTGTTTTCCGTTATCCTGCTTCCGAAAGCGTGCTCCGCCTGTTCCGCCACGAAAAAATTCCCCGGGCTATGGCTGATATCGGCAGAAAGATGCCGGACAATCCTTTCCTGCCTCGTATCGACGAATGCCGGAGCCTGTCCCCTTTCGCTCATGCCCTTGTCATGGAAGCGTTGATCCATCCGGACGAATTGGATGGAATGCTGGATAAAGGCGCATTCAAAGCTGTAACAGGCGTCATGAGAGCTTACCGGAATTTTCCACTGGGGGATACAAGACACCGGGAGTGCCATAAAACGTTCAACCGCAGCACGCGCAATCAATCCCTTGGCTTCATGCTGCATGCTCTGGCCAGAGAAATTACGGACAGATACGACGACGAACCAACACAATGCCTGCGCCTTAACAACAGAACCAGCAGCCGGGTACTGCTCCGGCGAATGGGGCCAGCGTTTTTTCCTGTGTTTGCCGATCCGCTGACCCTGGACAACGACCGGATGATCGCGATGACGGAAATAAATATAATGCTGCAAAGATGCGAACAGCTTTTACAGCAACAGTCCCCGCCCGCACCTTTGCAACAAAATCCTGCTGCGATCCAGCCATACGCTTATTCTAAAACCGCCTGATTCAGCGTTGCATCGACATATGAACGGAATCCTTTGCCCATGGCGAAGGATCCATATGCCTGTCCTGTTCCTCAGGGTGCGTGCGCAGGTAATGCTGTGCATGGCGGATCAGCCATTTCAGTGTATCGTCCCGTGCCGGAGCCGAACCCGTCTGTTCCAGCTTTGCCGCCGCCAGGGTATAGCCTCGCGTGGCGCGAATCGTCCATGCTCCTGCAGCCAATTCTCCCATCCAGGCAGAAACGGAAAAATCCGCGCATACTTTTCCTAAAATTTCACAGGCATCATTCTCTTCGCCGATTTGAAGGGGGACGTCATACGATATGCCGGACGGGCTGGTGACACGGACAGTAGCAGGAAAAGAGTCGAACGTATCGCCATTTGCCATTCTCTTTTTATCAAACGACAAATGGCCGATCGTTCGCAGTACGCGCGCGTTGTCCTGAAAAATAAGGCGGATGAGGTTTCTGTACGATGCGCCTTCTTGCTGCAGGCGGAGCTTGACCGCGCCCGCGCCCGTGCGCTTTTTATGGTTGTCGAGATCCGTAAGCAGGGCAGAAAAAACAAAAGGAAGAAAGGCACCATGGCCTGATTTTTTCGCGTCGAACGGTAAGCCTCGCGCATTTTTTTTAAAGGCAGAAAGCGGTCCTATCTCAGCGCTGGTTGCAAGATAGGCGGCCGCTGTGATTTCGAGCGCCGTCAGGCCGGGGAAATGCCGGCGCGCTCGCGCAATACTGCCTGCAATGTCCGGCGCAACAAACGACGTGCCTTCCTTATCGCATACAGGCTTGCCCGCGTCCCGATCAGGTTGACTCTGCGTTCCGTGATGGAAATACCGGACAAAGTCTCCGATTTCGGTAGCCGTTGCGTAATAAGGATAGCAAAAGCCCTGTGCAAAAGCCGCGACTGCGAGAAAATCGGGAGCAAGCGCGGCGGAATAGTCCATCGCTCTGTTTCTTTTAAGGTCGAAAGCGCCCACGACGATCAGGTTGTCTGCGGCATCAATGGCGTGGAACGTCACGCGTTTTGTTTTATCCGGTTCGTCTCCCTCGTTCGAAACACTGCGAACGATAATGGTATCCGAGCGCTGCCAAAACGCCGCATCCAGAAACGAATGTTTCTCGTAGGGTTTACGCCGTGCCCATATATCGCCGGGCAGAAAGGAAGATTCCATTTCCGTGGAAGAGAGCATCAACGGAAAATCCGCGTTGCCCTTATTATCGATTTTTGAAGGGGGAGAAGAATTAGAATTCTGCTGGGAAATAAATGTAGAAATAGACACCACATCATATTGGGAAAGGATGCCCGCAAGCGCCTTGTTTTGCGCAAACGGGTCGACATCAAGAAGCTTGACGGACAGGCACTCAGACGCATTCCGGTTTGCACGGTCCCACAAAATTCCGGCGGCCGTCTGCGCGTGCTTCTGGAATAGGACATGTCCATCGGCATCAGGCTGGAAAAACAGGGTGGAAAATTCTTCCAGATGCGCGGCGGCGGGAGCAGCCCGCAGACATGTGGGTCGCGCGAAGTCGAGACCAAAGGCATTGGCCACGCCCGATGGATCGGTCTCCTGCGCCACCGTTTGCCATCCTGCGGCAAAAGAAGCCGACACAGCGAAGGCCGTCATAATTCTTGTTACACAGGATACGCGCGCGTCCTGACGCGCAGTTTTTAAATCCATTCTTTTTATGTTTCTATGCCGCAGCGCGCTTCAGGCGTTTTCGCACCGTTTCCGCCGCCGCGACCATATTTTCCAGCGCCGCTTTCGTCTCGGGCCATGCGCGGGTTTTGAGGCCGCAATCGGGGTTGACCCAGATCTGTTCAGGCTTCAGAACTTTCAGCGCCTTGTCGAGCAAATCGACCATTTCTTGCGTCGAGGGAACGCGCGGGCTGTGGATATCGTAAACGCCGGGGCCGATCTCGTTAGGGTATTTGTAAGTGACGAAGGCGTCTAGCAATTCCATCTGGCTGCGCGAGGTCTCGATCGAGATCACATCCGCATCCATTGCGCCCACCGATTCGATGATGTCGTTGAATTCGGAATAGCACATATGCGTATGCACCTGCGTCGAATCCTCGACGCCCGTCGAGGACAGCAGGAAGGAATCGACCGCCCATTTCAGATAAGCCTTGCGATCCGCATCACGCAGAGGCAGGCCCTCGCGAATGGCGGGTTCGTCGATCTGGATGATCGTGATCCCTGCCCTTTCCAAGTCACGCACTTCGTCGCGGATCGCCATGGCGATCTGCTTGCAGGTGATCTCGCGCGGCTGGTCGTCACGCACGAACGACCATTGCAGGATCGTGACCGGGCCGGTCAGCATGCCTTTCATGGTTTTTTTTGTCAGGCTCTGGGCATATTGGGACCAGCGCACGGTCATCGGCAGCGGGCGGCTGACATCGCCGAAGATCACCGGCGGCTTGACGCATCGCGAACCGTAAGACTGCACCCAGCCGTTTTTTGTAAAGGTGAACCCTTCCAGCTGTTCGCCGAAATATTCCACCATATCGTTGCGTTCGGCTTCGCCATGAACCAGCACGTCGATGCCGATCTTTTCCTGATAACGGACGACGCCTTCGATTTCCGTTTTCATAGCGGCGTCGTATCCTGCCTCGTCCAGTTCGCCTTTCTTGAAGGCGGCGCGGGCATTCCGGATTTCCTGCGTCTGTGGAAAAGAGCCGATGGTGGTGGTGGGAAAGAGCGGCAGCTCGTATTTCGCCTGCTGCACCTGGCGGCGCTGCGGATAGGGACTTTTGCGTTTCAGCATGTCGGCCTTTACGGCAGCCAGACGGTCCTTCACCGTCTTCGCATGAATGCGCGACGAACTGGCGCGGTCGGCGGCGACCTGGCTGCTGGCGGCAAGTTCCTTTTCCACCGCCTTGCGGCCTTCGTTAGCGCCTCGGGCCAGAACCGCCACTTCCTCAAGCTTCTGTTTCGCGAAAGCGAGCCAGTTACGGATCGCAGGGTCCAGCCTGTTCTCCGGCCCCAGATCGACCGGCGTGTGGAGAAGCGAGCAGCTAGGCGCGACGCAGACTTTGTCTGTGCCGAGTGCGGCCACGGCTTTTTCGAGCTTGGTCAAAGATGCGGCAAGATCGTTTTTCCAGATGTTGCGCCCGTCGACGAGGCCGAGCGATAAAGCTTTGCCCGTTTCCTTTGCCTTACGGATGCAGTCGTCCAGTTGCCCGGGAGCGCGCACCAGGTCGACATGGACCGCCGCGACCGGCAGGCCGAAGGCGAGATCCAGATTGTCCCGCAAGCCTTCGAAATACGTGGCCAGCATAATGCTGAGCCCCGGCGCAGCCTTGGCGAGGCGTTCATAGGCAGGCTTGAACCCCGCTTTCGCGCCGTCGCACAGATCCATCGCCAGGAACGGTTCGTCGATCTGAACCCAGCTGGCGCCCTGCGCCGCCAGTTGTTTAAGAACCTCTTCATAGACGGGCAGCAGGCGCTCCATGACTTCCTTAGGATCGAAAGAGTCATACTTCGCCTTGCCAAGATGAATGTAGCTGACCGGACCGATCAGGACCGGGTAGCCTTCATAGCCAGCCGCCTTCATTTCCGCGAATTCGTCGAAGATTTTGGTGCTGGACAGCCTAAATTCCTGGCCCTGCTCGAATTCCGGCACGATATAGTGGTAGTTGGTGTCGAACCATTTGGTCATTTCCATGGCCGGAGCGTCCTGGCCGGCAGCCTGGCGCCCTCGCGCCATCGCGAAAAGGGTGTCAAGGCCGACAGGCCCGCTTCTCCAGCCATAGCGCGACGGTACGCATCCGAGCAGGCAGGACATGTCCAGGATCTGGTCGTAAAAGGAAAAATCGTTGCAGATCGGAAAGGATATGCCGGCCGTTTTTTGCATCTGCCAGTGACGCTGGCGCAATTCCTTCGCAACGGACTGCAGTTCGGCTTCGCTGCTCTTACCCTTCCAGAACGCTTCCTGGGCTTTTTTCAGTTCGCGGTTAACGCCGATGCGCGGGAAACCAAGATTCAGGGCCAGAACCATAAGACATATCCTCCGATACAATAAACGCCGATTAAAGCCCAAGAAACGGGGAATCGCAAGGCTGGAATACCTTACGATTCCCTGATTGCATCGGACTTGCAAAGGGCGCATGGCACGACACCCCGGGCGAGTGCCGGGGTGTCGTGCCACAAAAAATATCTATATTTTATAGAAAGATGGATCTAAGCGCCTAACTTTACAAAGGCAGGGTCGGCGTTTTGCCTAAAAAGCCGAGCAGACCCGACGGATCATGCCAGGCAAACCCTGTATCGATGACATCCTTCAATTCGGTTGCTTCGCTCATATTCTTAATCCTTGCCTAACCGGTTGACATATAATTCCAGTTACTCATGGTGAAAACTTACGGCGAAGCCTCAAAGTTCCCCTTATGAATAACTTTTTTGCAGTACAGCATAATATTATGTCTTTTGTCGATTAAAATGTGGGCCTTCTCCCAATTTAAGGATATTCTAAGCCTTCCACGTATAAGGAACGTCTAACATGAGTCAGAAATTCGACTGGAAACGAGGCCTTCTGGGCTCGACCACCTTGCCGCTAGGCGCTGCAGGCATCATGACGCCCCACCCCGGTCATGCGCATCACCAGCATAACGCCGATGGCAGCTGTTGCGGACACAACCATCATCACGTCCATACAGACTCATGCGGTCACGAGCACGATCATGATGAAGACTGCACCAGCCCGAAAGGCGAATGCTGCTAACGGTTACTTTTTGGCGGGAGTCGGGGCCGCAGCCACCTGGTTGCGGCCGTTATGCTTGGCCGTATACAGCGCGGCGTCGGCGCGTTCAATCAAATCGGTGACGTTTTCGCCCTGTCTGAATTCCGCCACGCCGACCGACATGGTGATGCGCCCGAGCTTTTCGCCCGTATTGCGGTTAATTACGTCCTTGGTCGCCACGACCTTGCGTAGCGTATTGCCGACATGGACCCCGGCGTCGAGCGGCGTTTCGGGAAGGATGATCGCGAATTCCTCGCCCCCGTAGCGCGCGGCGATATCCCGGCCCTTGACGCCGTCGGTCAGCGTGCGCGCGACCAGGCGCAGGACCTGGTCCCCGATCTGGTGGCCGAAATTGTCGTTAAAGTTCTTGAAGTAATCGATATCGACCATCAGCAGGGAGAACGTGCCGCCCGTCTCCGCCGCCTCTTCCGCGACACGGCGGATCGCGGCGTCGAACGCCTTGCGGTTGGACAGGCCGGTCAGTCCGTCGGTCATCGCTTCCTTGCGAACCGTTTCAAGGTCGCGCTGAAGTTCCTCCATCACATGCGATGAACGGTCGAGTTCCGCCTCCAGCTTCTGGTTGCGCGCGATCATGGTCTCGGCGTCCCCCATCATCGACTGGAGCACGGCCTTCAGTTCGGCCGGACTTTTGATGGAATCGATCTGGTCGGAGACGCCTTCCAGCTTGTCGCTATATTCGCTGGTCGCGCTTTTCACGTCCTGGACCACGCCGCTAACCGTCTGCAGGGTCGCGTTGATCTGGTCGCCCGCGCGGCGTACGGTATCCTCGGCGCGCGAATCGCTCAGAAACCGGTGATATAATTCCTTGCAGCGATCTTCGGTGATTTTCTGGCTGTTGGCGATCAGGATATCGATCGCCCGGGTGACTTCGGCGCTCTGGCCTGAGAAATAGCAGTACCAGAGTTCGTAAATATCGGGCGTGGCAGGCAGGTTTTCCCGTTCGATCCGTTCCAGCGCGGCGTCCGCGTGATCCCGCGCCTGTTTCCTGTCGTGCGAATATTGCATGGTTTGATTTAAATCCTGACGATATAGAAAGAAACTTTAGCAATATGTCCTGCGGACAGGAAGGGGAAATATCAAGGGTAAGATGCCCCGCGTTCAGGCCATGCCGGAAGGGCCTTTATTGGTATCGTAATAGGTTATTCCTGCCGGGCCGACTTTCAGGCGCTCGCCGGCATTGCGATCAACGGACACTTCCTTGGCCTCCGCGACGCTGATTTGGACGCCCTGCTCGGCCCGCGTTTTCATGATATCGTAAGCCAAAAGCGCTTTTGTATCTTTAAATTGGACGTCCTGCTCCAACCGAGCCATATCGAGGCCGGAAATATCTGCCACAAGAGACTGTTGAGCGATACCTGAGCGTTCATAAAGACCTGTATTAAGGGCAGGCGGCTGATAGGCCGCCGTGGTCGCCTGCATGGCGCTATAACCTACAGGATCGGGTGTGTATCTTCCGCTGTCCCGCACCCCTACCGGTTCGGAAGACCTGAGATAATTCGCCATTTCTATCGTCGCCGCCATGGAGACGGGAACGCCCGCGCTCTGCAAAGCATAATCAAGGGCTGCGCTTTTGAGCGCCGCACCCGCAAAGGAAAACTTACCGCCGCTGAAATCTGTCTTGGCTTTTATATCCGCAATGGCCTGAAGACCGGCGCCCGTGGTTTCCGCAGCCTGCCTGTTCCGCTGGAACAACGCGTTGGGATCCGCCGTCGCGACCAGGGGCCCGTCGTTTCTGATCAGGACGGGATCGACATTCAGGGCCTCGTCTATAGCATGAATTTCCGCCGTCAGATCAGGAACCGGTTCGGGGCTGGTTTCGGTAAGCTGGTCAAGCGGAGATGTCGGGCTTGTCTGTATGCCCGGCGCCGTGTTGAGGAATGATGGCATCGGCGCCAGGTGCGTCAAACCCTGGCCGGCCAGGCCTGGCTGTGTTCGGCTGACCAAGGCATCCAGAGGCGACGGTCTTGGGTTTTCATCCAGATCCGGGTCGAACGCGGAAAGTCGCGCAGCGAGTACGCCCGCTGTCAGTGCTCTTTGTACTGAAGTATCTCCAAAGGCCATATATATGCCTCTATCACTTCCCCAAAAGATATGCAAAAGCAATCCTATACGGCAGGGAAAACACCAATTCAGTCATTTTACAGGATGTAGGCCCAGCTGTGCAATGGAAATCTGAGGATTTTGGCCGGAGGCAATGGGTAAAAGACTGAATTTACTTGAAATTACTCTGCCACGCGCATCCGCCTGTAAGACAAGGCTTCCCCGATATGAACCCTCGTCAAGGCTTCCGGCCCGCCGGACAGGTCGCCGATCGTGCGCGCGACGCGCAGCAGGCGATGGTAGCCGCGGGCGGAAAGTTTCAGGCGGTCGGCCGCCTGGGCCAGAAGGTCTTTTGCATCCTGGTGTAAGACGATGGATTTTTCGATGTCGCCAGGAGCGAGGACAGCGTTCAGCACCCCATCCTGCCGAGCGCGCTGGGTCTCGCGTGCCGCCGCGACACGCGCGGCGACGGCCGCCGATTGCTCCCCTGCCGCCGTTTCCGCCAGAGCGCTGACCGGCACGGCGGGCACGTCCACCTGGAGATCGATACGGTCAAGAAGAGGGCCTGATATTTTCGCCTGATAATCGGAGGCGCAGCGGGGCGCCTTGGTGCATTCAAGCCCGGGATCGCCCAGATGCCCGCAGCGGCAGGGATTCATGGCGGCGATCAGCTGGAACCGCGCCGGATAGGTGACGTGATGGTTGGCCCGCGCCACCACCGCCTGCCCGGTCTCCAGCGGCTGGCGCAGGGACTCAAGCGTGGGACGGGCGAATTCCGGGAGTTCGTCGAGAAACAATATGCCATGATGAGCCAGCGAGATCTCCCCCGGCCTCGCCTTCATCCCGCCGCCGACCAGCGCGGGAAGGGATGCGGAATGATGAGGGTCGCGGAAGGGGCGGTACTGCAGCAACCCGCCTTCCGGCAGCGACCCTGCCAGCGAATGCACCATCGATACCTCCAGCGCCTCGCGCGGGGTCAAAGGAGGCAGGATGCCGGGCAGGCAGGAGGCCAGCATGGATTTCCCGGAGCCGGGCGGCCCGAGCATCAGCAGGTTATGCCCGCCGGCCGCCGCGATTTCCAGCGCGCGCTTGGCCGTTTCCTGGCCGCGCACATCGGCAAGATCGGGGCCGCGCCGCTGAACCCCTTCGCCCAGCGTCGCTTTTGGCGGGGAGAGCACCTGGACGCCCTTGAAATGGTTGATCAGCTGCAACAGATCTTTCGGCGCGATGATGTCGATCCCTCCCGCCCATGCCGCCTCGCCGCCGCAGGAGGCGGGACAGATCAGCCGGTTGTCGTTCGAAGCCGCATGCATCGCGGCAGGCAGGACGCCCATGACCGGGCGGATCGCGGAATCAAGCGACAGTTCACCCAGAACAAGCGTGTCGAGCAGCGCGTCCTGGGGCACCACGCCCATCGCCGACAGGAGTCCGAGCGCGATCGGCAGATCGTAGTGACTGCCCTCTTTCGCCAGATCGGCGGGCGCGAGGTTCACGGCCAGATGCTTGGCGGGCAGCGAAAGGCCGAGCGCATGCAACGCGCCGCGCACCCGCTCCCGGCTTTCCGCCACCGCCTTGTCGGGCAGGCCGACGACGGTAAAGGATGGCAGGCCAGGCGAAATCTGCACTTCGACATCCACGTCGCGGACCTGGACACCGTGAAAAGAAACTGTGCGGACGCGCGCGACCATTCCTGCATGACCCTTAGGTTGAAACATTCCTTATGGCATAGCGCAGCGGAAAGTCAAAGACTGTCGGTTTTATTGCCCTATCCAGCCTTTGCGGCGGAAATAATAGACCAGGCAGGCGGCGATGAACGCCATCGAAAGCAGGACAGCAGGGTAGCCATGGCGCCAGTGCAGTTCGGGCATGTAATCGAAATTCATGCCATAGACGCCCGCGATAAAGCTTAAAGGAATGAAGATGGTGGTGATGATGGTCAGCACTTTCATAACCTCGTTCATGCGGTTGCTGATACTAGACATGTAGACGTCGATCAGGCCAGAGGACCGTTCGCGGTCCATTTCCAGAAGGTCCATCACCTGGACCAGGTGGTCGTAACAGTCGCGCACATAAAGCCTGGTGGCTTCCTCGACGGCATGCAGGCGCGAAAAACCGTTGATCGCCTCGCGCATCGGCCAGATGGCGTGGCGCAAGCGGTTGAGTTTGCGCTTGATATGGTGGATGCGCTCAATCGTTTTGCGGATCGGCTTGAAGATCACTTCGTCTTCCAGCTTGTCGATCCACTCGCCATATTGTTCCAGCACGGGGAAATAGCTGTCGACCACAGCGTCGATCAGGGCATAGGCGAGATAATCCGCGCCGTCGGTGCGGATGCGCCGACCCGATCCCTTGCGCAGGCGGTCGCGGATCGGGTCGAGGCAGTCGCCGGGCCGGTCCTGGAAAGTCAGAATATAATTTTTGCCCAGGAACATGCTCAGCTGTTCGATGATCAGCGCGTTTTTTTCAATCCGCGCCATGCGCGTAACGATAAAGCTGTTTTCGCGATATTCCTCGACCTTGGGCCGCTGATAGGGGTTGAGGACGTCTTCAAGGGCAAGGGAATGGAGGTTGAACAACGCGCCAAAGCGTTCGATCACATCCTTCGATCCCAGCCCGTCGACGTTGATCCACACCACTTTCCACTGGTCGGCCAGCGTCTTCGCCTCCTCCGGCGAGGCGACGGCCTGTTCGATCAGGTTGTCGCCGTTATAGGCGATGACACGGATGACGGAAGGAAGGGCGTTTTCTGGCGTGACAAGGGTGCCGGGTGCGGTGCCGGGCGCGTGGCGGGAAAGTTTATATTTATTATCCAACCGGCGCCTCCGGGTTGCCGTTGCCGTCCTGGTTTTTTGTTTTGGCGACCAGCCGGTTATGGATCAGGTGCATGCGGTTCAGCACCACCATCCAAAAAGGGGTGAGGATCAGGCTGAGCGCGATGATCGCGACTACCAGCTTGTACTCGTCGGGAAGAATCGCGCCCATGGACAGGCCCATCGCCGCGAGGACAAAAGAAAATTCCCCCACCTGGCCCAGCGACGCGCCGATCATAAAGGCGTGGCGGCGCGACAGGCCCAGGCATTTCAGGACGAAGATATTGAAGAATGTTTTGAGAACCATGAGCGACAACAGTAGCAGCAAAATCACCCAGATATTTTTAAGGATGAACGGCATGTCGAGCAAAAGCCCGACGGAGATGAAAAACACCATGATCAGCAGGTCGAAAAGCGGCTTGATCTGTTTTTCGTAGTCGTGGCTTTCCGCCGTGCTGCCAATCAGAAGCCCGGCCAGGAACGCCCCATAGGCAGCGGAAATCCCGAGGGAGCCCGCCAAAGCCGCCGACGAAAAGCAGAATGCCAGGGCGGCCAGCATCTTCTGGTCCTTGTTGCGGAAGGCAGGCCAGTGCAGCCAGGACGGCATGATGGTCTTCATGGTCCAGCCGCGGCGCGACATGCCGAACAGAAGCACGCCCATGACCAGCACGGCAACGGCAAGCCGGACAAGCCCCCAGTTGTCGAATCCGCCTTCGGCCTGAAGAGACCCTATGATCAGCAGCATGGGGATAAGCGCCAGATCCTGCGCGATCAGGATACCGATAGCCGTGTTGCCGGTCGGTTTCTGGAGTTCGCCCATATCCTCCAGCAGTTTGATGCCGACCGCCGTGCTGCTGAGCGATATCGCGAAGCCGAGTAGGATGATTCGCGACGGCTGCCAGTCCAGGAAATAGCCTAGCCCTGCCATGGCCAAAAGGCTCACCCCGATCTGCAGCGCCGATGTACTGATGGCTATTTTGTAGACTTCGGCGAAACGGTGCGCATCGAGTTCCATACCCACGACAAAAAGCAGGAGAAGGATGCCAAGTTCGGCAAGAAACGATATATCGCCCTGGTCGGAGATGACCCCGAGAACGGAAGGTCCGAGAATGATGCCGACCAGTATATAGCCGACCAGGACAGGCTGGTTCAGCCTGCGCACCAAGGCGCCGCCCGCAAAGGCGGCGGCCATGACGACGGCGATCTGGGTCAGCGACGCAGCGTGGTTTTCCATTTTTATATGTGTGACATGAAGCGGAGCGAAGGCGAAGGATTTTTTGAGGATGGGGCGTTTCCCGTTATCCCGTTTCAGTTTTCCGGCAGAACCGCCAGCCGTAGAAATGGCTGCCAAAGCCGCTGATGATATTGGCGGCGGCGATCCCGGCGAACAAACCCGTCGCGCCCTGGAAACGGACGCCGGCCCAAGCCAGCGGCAAAGTCAGCGCGAACAGGCGGATCACAATCAGCATGAACGCTTTTTTCGGCAGGCCCATTGCGTTGAAGGCCGAGCCCCAGCCGTTGACAAGATTGCCGAAAGCATAAGAAACAGGCACGATCCAGAAATAAAGCATGGCTGTCCGGGCCACCCCCGGCTCCGCTGTAAAAAGTCCTGCGACAGTCCCGGCGAACAGCCCCAGCATAACGGCAACGAAAATCGACCACAGGATCACGAACCGGAAAGCGCTTTTAAGGGTCTGATTGACACGGTCGAAATGGCGCGCCCCCCAGTTCTGGCCGATCACGGGACCCATGCCGACGGCCAGCGCCATGATGATGACGAAAGCGAGCGCCTCGACACGGCTGGCGATGCCATAGGCAGCCACCGCTTCATGCCCCGTTCCCGCCAGCAGGCCGATAAGGACGCCGCTGACGAAGGGCTGCAGGGTGTTGGCGATCCCGACCGGGATAGCGATCACCGCAAAGCGTTTCAAGGAGTCGCCGAACTCCCTGAAATTCAAATGCGCCAGCGCGATGAAGCCATTCCGCGCGCCAAGGATATAAAGCCCCACCGTCATGGCGCAGAAACCGGAGAGGACGTTGGCAAGGGCCGCCCCCTTCATTTCCAGCCTTGGAAACCCAAGCAGCCCGAAAATCAGGATGGGGTCGAGCACCACATTGATGACGGCGCTCGTGATCAGGATCAGGGCCGGCGCGAGGGAATCGCCCGAAGCGCGCAGGACGGCGTTGCCCACCATCAGGAGCGCGAGAAAAACCGTACCTGAAAAATAGATGACCATAAAATCCCGGATCAGCCGCAATGTCCCGCCATCCGCCCCCATGGCCCGGAAGATCGGATCGAGAAACAGGATTCCCAGAACGGAAATGGCAGTCCCGGCCATGGCCGTAATCATCAGGGCGTGGGTGGCCAACCTTTTGACGGCATCCTGGTTGCCCTGGCCGATCTGGCGCGAGACGATGGACGATGTCGATATCCCCATGGCGATGATCAGGCTCAGCACCACCATCGTTACCGGAATCGTAAAACCGACGGCGACCAGGGGTTTCGTCCCTAAAAAGGACAGGAAATACATATCCGCCAGTTGAAAGCTGATGATCGCCAGCAGGCCCCAGACCATGGGGACGGTCAGCCGCACGAGATGGCGGTCGACCGGGCCGGAGGTCAGGTCGCCCTTCAGGGCGAAATGGGGGTTGGGGGCCTGATCCTGGGCCATAGGCGATACTTGAGAGAAGCGGCAATCCTTTGGGATAGGGGAAATTAAAATATTTACATAAAATTTTAACCTATTTGTCCTCATAATATCAGGATAAGGGCTTTCCAGCGAAGCACGGTCGCGCTGTGGAGCCGGAAAACAAAAAAATCGCTGGGACACTTTAGGGGGCATTCATGGCTGATATCATGGGAACCGGCGGCAACGATGTGTTGCTGTTTACGGGCACGCTGTCGCATTTAAACCTGACCCTTATGAATCCCTATGACGGCAGCACGCTCCTCATCGATGACGATTACGTTCTAAGTCCTTTCAGCTATGACGGCGGCGACGGTACCGATACCCTGCTGATGACGAGTGTCGGCGATTCGCTGTTTTATCGCGTCTCCTCAACAGTGATGTTTTATAACATCGAGCGGATCATCGCCGGCAATGGCGGCGACCTGATCGTCCTGTCGGACGCCTCGCTGTCCCTGCCGGACGTCAACGTTGATGGCGGCGCCGGCGACGACATCCTGTGGACCAATACCGGAAACGACACCATAAACGCGCGCGCGGGAAACGACATCGTCAACGGCGGGCCAGGCAACGACACGATCAACGGCAATGAAGATTCCGACACCCTTTCTGGCGGCGACGGCAACGATATCCTGAACGGCGGTTCGGGAACGGATATCATGCATGGCGATGCGGGTTCGGACACGTTGGTCTTCGTTTTGGATGCGATCAGCGGTCCGAACACAAGCTTTCAGAATATGGGGTCTCCGGGCGTGGGCGGGACGGGCGAAACCGTCTCGATTGCAGGGACGATCGTTTCTTATGATTATTTTGACGGCGGCAGCGGCAACGACGTGCTGCAGCTGACCGCAGGCAGCGACGCTTTTTCCCTTTGGGACGCCGTATCGCCGCATCACCCCGATGCCACAGCGCTGCGTCTGTCGGATATCGAGGAAATCCGGGCCGGCAACGGCAACGATGCGATCAACCTTACGGACTCCACGCACAGCTATGGCGACATCCGGATCTATGGCGAGGCCGGAAACGATACGCTCTGGGCCTCCTCGGGGAACGACTTGCTCGATGGCGGCGACGGCAACGACCGGCTCGACGGTGGTGTCGGAAACGACCGTCTGTCCGGCGGCGACGGCAACGACATTCTGCGCGGCGGACCCAATGGCAGTGTCAGCGGCGTGTTCCAGAGCGTGACATACGATAAGGAGTTCAGCGACGATACCGTTTTCCCGCCGCTCGTCGAGCGCCAGCAGCTTCAGCACATGGAGACGCTGGGCGTGGCCCAGAACGATCTGAGCGTCGCCTATGACACGACAGCCACGCTGACATTCCTCAGCTCGGTCGGCGCTTCCGACAACATGACAGGTGCCTATACCATCAATGCCGACGGAACGATCAGCGCCGTTCATATGGCCTGGGACAACCTTCACGCGCTGCAGTCTGGCGCCCAGTATACTTTTGATGTGACCGCCGGAACCGATATCGGGTTTTTCCTGATCTCCAACGGCTATAACACCAATCATCAGGCGCAGAACCATTATGATTTCAGCCAGGGAACCCTGGAATTCGTTTATGATTACAACGGCCCGAACGAACGCGCGGCGACGATCAACGATGCCGGATCGCATGTCAGCCTGGTCTATAACAACGGCGGTTCCGATGTCGTCTTGCAGGGGTATATTTTCCACAGCAGCGAACGGGGCGGCAGTTACAGCCTGAACGTGGACAACCGCGTGCATATGGTCTCGGGCTTGCAGGATGTCCATGATACAGGGACGCTGGGCATCGGCTTTGAAAATCTTTATAACGGCGGCGACAACGATTTCAACGATGCCGTTTTTAACGTCAATTTCGCATCTCGGACAGTGCAGACCCTGCTGATTCAGGATAATGACACGCTCGAAGGCGGCGCGGGCAACGATACGCTGTATGGAGGCGCGGGCGACGACATTCTGAACGGTGGTCTGGGCAGCGATATATTATACGGGGAAGAAGGGTCGGACCGGTTCCTGTTCACGTCGATGGCCGAAAGCGGCGACACCATCAAGGATTTCATGGCCGGTGCGGGCGGCGATATCATCGATATATCGGCCCTTCTCCAGGGATATGATCCTCTGGCCAGCGTCATCACCGATTTCGTGCGTCTGAACCAGACGGGCGGCAACACGGAGCTTCAGGTCAACGCCGACGGCCAGGGGACGGATTTCAGCACGGTGGCGACTTTGGAAAACGTCACCGGGCTTAACCTTGGCCAGCTGATGGCGCAGGGAAACCTGGATGTAGTGGCATAACCGGTTCCCGAATTAGGCTTAACCCATCCCGAAAACGTATTATATAGTGCGGACTGTTGCCGCAACTTTCATAGTCTTCCCGTGACGAAAACATCCGCCGACGCGATCTTATGGCCCTTCAGCCACACCCTGACTCTTCCGTTACCGAACGACCGCGTTTTTTACGCAGGCGCCCGGGAGGCGGAAGGCCTGCAAGACCTTGTTGAGGGCCAAGGTCAATGGGTATTGCTTCAGCCTTTCAAGCCATGGGCGGACAGGCTCCGCTTACCTGTGAAGACCGAATGGCCCGAAGGCTTTTTCAGCCATGCACTGGTGCTCGCAGGCCGCCAGGCCGAAGAAACACGCGCGCTTCTGGCGAAGGCCGCCTTGAATACAGTCGATGACGGATGGATCGTCTGCGCGGGGGACAACGATTCCGGTGGCAAACGGATCGAAAGTTATTATACCGCTCTAGGCCTGCACGCCGAAGCGCAGTCGAAGCATCATGCCCGCGTTGTCTGGGCGCAAAAGAAAAAAGCATCGTTCCTGGCCCCGGAAGCGGAAAAATGGGCCAAAACAGGCGATATCAGGCTCTGTGAAACGACCGGACTGTACAGTTGCCCCGGCCTGTTCGCATGGGACAGGATCGACGACGGTTCGGCAGCTTTGCTGCAGCATCTTCCAGGCGACCTTAAAGGCATCGGCGCGGATTTCGGTTGCGGTACCGGCGTTTTGTCCCGATCCCTCCTGCAAAAAAACGACCAAATCAAGACATTGCATTGCCTCGACGCCGATAGCCGCGCGCTGCAGGCATGCCGGATGAACCTGCAGGGTTTCAAAACCTCTGTCGTTTACGAATGGGCCGATTTGACGTGTGAAACCGTCGGCGCGAAAACCCTCGACTGGATCGTCATGAATCCGCCCTTTCACGAAGGCAAGGCGACGGACTCCGATATCGGCGCAGCTTTCGTGCGCACAGCGGCCGCATCGCTGAAACGCGGCGGGGCACTTTATATGGTCGCCAACAGCCATCTGCCTTATGAGAAGGTTCTAACGAAGCATTTCGGTCGCGTCGAAAAAACGCACGAGGCACGGGGATTTAAAATCTATCGCGCCGTCAGGCAGGGTTGAAGCAATGGGTAAAGACTTCGCGCAGAAGCTTCAAACCATCGAAGGCATCGTCTGGGATCTGGATAATACGCTTTACCGGCTGGAAGATGCCGTCAAACATGCCTTTCATCATGCGATCGCACATGCCGCCATCGATGCCGGCGTCGAGCTCAGCCTTGAGGAAGCCGTCCGGCTTGCCAATCAATCGTTTGCGGACCACGGTTACAGCGGCCGTGTCTTTGTAAAGGATTTCGGGATCGACGATGTCTGGCTGCATCACCGTTTTCACGACCATCTGGACGAAACCATCATCGGAAAAAACGCCGAATTGGACGAATTATTCTACAAAACGGGTTTACGCCATGGCCTGATCACACACGGTTCGGGCAAATGGGCTAGAAAAGTCCTGACTCGTCTCGGGCTGCGCGAATGGTTTCCGGAGGACTGCATCCTTGCGCTTGAAGACTACGGTTTCGAGAAAAAGCCGAAAGCGCTGCCTCGTTTCTCATGATTCTCAAAAATATGAATCTGGAAGGGTCCCGGACATTATTCGTGGAAGACACGGTGCGCAATCTTTCAATCCCGCACCGGCTTGGCATGGGAACCGTCCTTCTGCATTATGGGCAGAAGCCGCAAAATTTTCCTGATTATGTTGACGCCGACTATAATAACGCGTCGGAATTGCTGCAGGATGTCCTGCAGCAAAATAAAAAATAAAATTTTACAAAGTTACAAAGCGTCCGGATGCAGCTTGGCTTCCTTCGAAACGATGTAATTGATCGCCGACGTATCGATTTCACCGCCGCGCCCGTGGTGCATGACATGATAGGCCATGGCGGCGTCCATCACGATGATGGATTTGTCCGGCTGGTTGCGGCGCTGCATATGCTCGGCGGTGAGCTTGACGATCCGACGCAGCTGGTCGTCGGAAACGGTCACCTTATGATGCTTTTCGTAGCCAGGGCGCAGGGCGACGAGGATGTTGAACGTCTCCTCTTCGTTCGGGACGCTTAAAGGTACTTTCTGGAAACGCCGGTCGAGGGCCGGGTCAGCGGCGACATAAATGCGGAATTCATCCAAAGTCGTCGCGCCGATGACGTGCAGGTCGCCGACGGTCAGATACGGCTTCATCACCTCCGACAGGCCCGCATAGGCGCTGCCTTTCACCCCTGGCATGATAGTATGGATCTCGTCGAGGAACAGAATCGTCTTGGGGTAGGATTCATCGCGATAGCGTTCGGCAAGCCCGCGGCAAATGGGGATGAAGCGCGCCTGGAATTCGGCGGGGCCGGAGGTGCCCGCCGCCATGGCTGCCATATCGACCTCGATCACCCGCGCGTCTTTCAGGTATTCCGGTACGTTGTTTTTGACGATCTGCTGCGCCAGACCCACGACAAGAGCCGTCTTACCGACCCCGGCGGGAGCCAGAAGGGCGGCATTCTTCCGTCCCTTCTGCAACAGGATCAGGATCACTTGCATGATCTCCTCGTCCCGGCCGGTAATTGGATCGAAGCGGCCCATGCGTTCGAGCGCCGTAAAATCCCTGCAGTATAGATGCAGCAATTCTTCCAGCTTCTCATCGGGAACGACAAATTTCGTTTTCTGGTCGGACATGGCGGCAGCTTTCGGATCGGGGGGCTTATAGTAAGAGTAGGATACGCCAGAGGATGGTAAACCCCAAAAGATTAATGCCCGGTGAAGAAATCCGCGCTTGTATAGCCTTGCGCGTATAAAGCCGCCGTCAGGTCGCCATGGAGGATACAGTTATGTATTTTCTCGCGCACCGCCGGTTTGGGTCTGTACCCGACACCGAACCCTGCCTCTTCCAGCATCGGCAAGTCGTTGGCGCCGTCGCCAATGGCCATGACGTCATCATTTTTCAGCTTGAGCCCATCGCGATAACGGCGCAGGAAATCCAGCTTGGCATTTTTATCGAGGATCGGCTCTGACACCGTGCCTGCCAGCTGGAGGCCGTCCATATCCAGGATATTGCCGTGATGGTGATGAAACCCGGTTTTTTGCGCGACCGGCCCTGTGAAGAAGGTAAAGCCTCCGGACACAAGCACGCAGCTCGCGCCATGCGCAGCCATAGTACGAACCAGAACAGAAGCGCCTTCGGATAAATCTATCCTGGCAAGCGTATCGTCCAGGGCCTGCTGCCTCAGTCCTTTTAGCAGGCCGACACGCTCTTTAAGGGCGTCCCTGAAATCCAGTTCGCCCCGCATCGCGCGGGCCGTGATGGAAGCGACCCTGTCCTGCAGCCCGGCATGCGCGGCCAGTTCGTCCAGCGTTTCCGCCGTGACGATGGTGGCGTCCATATCGGCGATCAAAAGGGATTTACGGCGCGCATCTGACCGTGTCGAAAAAATATCGACCCGGTCAGCCACCAGAAGCGGCCATAGCTTTTCAAAATGAAGGGGAGCGGGTCTTTCTTCCAACAGGATGTCGGCGGCCTTGCCTTCTTCCACCCACGAGATTTCACCCCTGAGACCCGCCATGGCAAGTGCATCTCTCAAAAACCCGAGAGACAGAGGAGAAGACGACGCGACAAATGTCAGAATAAAATCCATGCCCTGCGTTTTTAGCACAGGGCTGCAGGATCATAAATCATTAAGCGGGCTGCCAGTCGGCTTTCGGTGCCCCTGGTTTGAACCCTGATGACGGTGTCATTCCGGCTGTGTGCTCATCAAGCCGATCGATCGCATCGTTATAAAAAGCAAGGCTTTCAAGCTTGCTGCCAAGATTGGCGGCCGCAAGGGGAAATTCCCGGCCTGCCAGCCCCTGGCCAATGACGCCCGCCTGCAGTTCCATGCCTTTCATTATATCGTTCCGCGTGGAAACAAGGTCTTCCCGGGACATCAGGCGTTCATAAGGTGTTTTTGTCCATTGACCGCCGACCCGCGTACGGGCCTGATCGAAAAGAACATGGGCATGATCCCCTTCAAAACCTAACAATTTAGCCATTTAAACCCCATCTTTTATTATTCATAAAATATAAAGCAAAATCGTTAATATTGGCTAAACACCCATGATTTCGCGGTTGCGAAGGGCGCGTGGCACCGTTAGATATAAAGCTTACGAAGCAGAAGGAGCCGCGCCCATGTCCAGCAAACCGACCGTGAAGCCCCAGAATCCATGTTTTTCATCTGGCCCATGCGCCAAACGGCCCGGCTGGACGGTCCAGGCGCTGGAAGGCGCGTTCACAGGCCGGTCGCACCGCGCAGCGGAAGGCAAGGCCCGGCTGAACGATGTGGTCGAGCGCCAGCGGAAAATCCTCGGCATCCCCGCCGACTATAAAATGGCCATCGTCCCGGCTTCCGATACGGGCGCCATTGAAATGGCCCTGTGGTCGATGCTCGGCGCGCGCGGCGTCGACGTTCTGGCCTGGGAAAATTTCGGCGAGGAATGGCTGAAAGACGTCACCAAGCAGTTGAAGATCGCCGACTGCCGGACCTTCACCGCGCCCTATGGCGAACTGCCCGATCTGAAACAGGTGGATTGCGATCGCGACGTCGTCTTCACCTGGAACGGCACCACCGGCGGTGTGCGCGTGCCGGACGCGGAATGGATCAGCTCCGACCGCAAGGGGTTGATTTTCTGTGACGCGACGTCGGGCGTGTTCGCATACGACCTTCCCTGGGACAGGCTCGACGTCACGACATGGTCGTGGCAGAAAGTGCTGGGCGGCGAGGCGGCGCACGGTATGATCGTGCTGTCCCCGCGCGCGGTCGAGCGCCTGACGACCTATAAGGCCGACCGGCCGTTGCCCAAGATTTTCCGCATGACCGGCAACGGCAAGCTGACCGACGGCATTTTCGCGGGCGAGACCATCAACACGCCTTCGATGCTGGCGGTCGAAGACTGCCTCGACGCCCTGAAATGGGTGGAAAGCGTGGGCGGCCTGGCCGGACTTGAAAAACGCGTCGCCGCCAATTACAGGACCGTCGAGCAATGGGTAGCGAAAACACCGTGGATCGCCTTCCTTCCCGACGTGGAGGCCGTACGTTCCAAAACTTCCGTCTGCCTGAAGATTACCGACCCCGGCTTCCTGTCGAAAACCGACGACGGACGGCAGGATTTCATCAAAGTGATGACCAAAAAGCTGGATAAGGAAAAAGCCGGTTACGACATCGCGGGGCACAAGGCCGCCCCCGCGGGCCTTCGCATCTGGTGCGGCGCGACGGTCGAGTCATCGGACGTCGCCGCCCTGCTGCCCTGGATAGACTGGGCCTATGCCGAAACTTGCGCGGAACTTTCCAAGGCGGCGGCGTAGGCTTGCAAGGAACCAAACAGCAAGCGAAGCCGTTGGCGGGCCATGAACGATGTCCCGCTCCTCCGGGATGTCCCTGTCTCACTTGTTAAAGGAATAAACTGATGAAAAAGTCTCTTGCCTGCCTGACCCTGTCGCTGGCCGCCCTGTCGGTTTCAGCCTGCACCATGACCCGCAGCGCGACCGACCTGCCGCCCGGCAGATACGAAAGCTCGACCAAATCGGTCGACAACAGCGGCACCGCCACCAAGAAAGAGGCGACGACCAACGTTTATTACGATGCAGACGGCAACAAGAAGGCCACCGTCGACACCAAAACGACGAAGGACCCGAAAGGCCTGTTCAACAAGAGCACGTCCGAAAGCCACGAATCGATCCAGTAAGGGGTCTCTTCCATTAAAAAAGGCCTGCACGAACCGCAGGCCTTTTTTTCGTTGTAAAGGACGCTTTCAATGTTTCAGGATCACATACAGGGCATGGATCACGCCGGGGATAAAACCCAGCATTGTCAAAAGGATATTAATCAAAAGCTGGCGGCTTAGTCCTGTTTCGACCAGAACGCCGAGGGGCGGCAGTATAATCGCCAGGATGATTTTCAAAAGGTCGCTGCCCGCGCTGTCGGGCGTTTCAAGGGTTGCCATGTCGTCTCTCCGCTCTTACAAAGGGTGCCGGTGCCAACAAGCGAAGCCGAAAAAGGTTCAGGGCAAAAATATCGCCTGCCGAGGGAACCTAATAAAAGCGAAGCCGTTCGTACGCAGATAACGATCACCCAGTGGAGACAGAAACCTATGAAAAGCAAAATGGCCCTTATCGTGATGGCTCTGACGGCGTTGAGCCTGTCGGCCTGCAAACCTAAAAGCGAAACCTCTTATGAAAGCACCGAGAAAGCGGTCGATGCCAACGGCACCGAAACCAAGACCGAAACCTCGGCGGACGTGACAACGGATTCCGAAGGCAAAACCGAAGGCACCGTCGAAACCACCACGACGACCGATCCGGAAGGCATGATGAACAAGGAAACCACGACCGAGAAACACGAAGTCCAGCAGTAAGCTGCTGTTTCGTTTTCAGAAAATCTTGAAGGCCCGCCATTATCGGCGGGCCTTTATTCCTGATTCTGCCGTTCGATCCGGCTGTCGGGCACGAACCACAGCGCGGCAACCGCGATATACAGCGCGAAGCCTGCCCAAGGCGCGATAAAGGCCATGGCGATTCCAGCCGCGTAAATCGCCACCGAGGCGATTCCCTTATAATCCCGGCCAACGGCCTTTTTAAGCTGTGAATGGCCGCCTTCGTGCCGGATCAGGGTCCGGCTGAGGATATAATAGGCGGCAGCGGCCATCAGGAGCACGACCCCGTACAGGGCGACCGGCCACATGGAAAAATGATTTTCCCCCATCCAGCCGGTAACGAACGGGAACAGCGACAGCCAGAACAGCAGATGCAGGTTCGCCCACAGCACCGCGCCGCTGACATGTTTCACGGCGTGGAACATGTGGTGGTGGTTGTTCCAGTAAATGCCGACATAGACAAAGCTGAGGACGTAGCTGACGAAGACAGGCCAGAGGCCGCGCAGCGTCGTCAGCTCCTCGCCATGCGGTACCTTCATTTCCAGCACCATGATGGTGATGATGATGGCGAGGACGCCGTCGCTGAACGCTTCGAGGCGGTTTTTTCCCATGGAGGCGATTCCTGTCGAGCTGGTTGCAGAGGCGCGGCGCCTGTGCCATGAGTGACTGTATCATAACGACTTACGCCTTAAAATGGAGCGTCGCCAATGCCCGCACAAACCGTCGACCAGGCCGTCGAGGACATCTACCAGTCGCTGAACAACGATAACGAGGATATCGACCTGCATATCCGTGCGCTGAAAGAGGCTTTGGCCGCGGAAGGCAAAAAGGAAGCCGTGTTCAAGCCCGAACGGCTGATGCAGAACAACCGCGCCGGGCGCAAAACCATGCAGTCCTATTTCAGGAAACGCGGCGTGACCGTGACATTCGGGGAATGATCCTTACTGGCCGACCGCCGAAAACAACGTCACCGCGTCGATGACTTTTTTCGTGGCTTCGCCGATCAGCAGGATATCCTTGTCCACGCGCACATACTCATAGCCGGACGGGACGGGCGCAAGTTCGGCCAGCAGGTCGCGGGGCACGGGATAATAGACAACATCGCGCGGCAACCTTTCACCCACGCGGTATTTTTTCGCCTGGCCGGGCGGCAGGCAGCCATTGCGTTTTTTGGCGAGGCCCGGCGGGCAGTGGCGGCGATAGTCGCCGGAGACATACTCGCGAATCACGGTGCGGTCGCGCGGGCCTATGACGATGACGCTTTGCGTGTCATGGCGGCCCTGACGGCCTTCGTCGTCCTGGTCCCAACCGCCGCGATCCCTGCCTTCATAAATTTTTTCATGGCTTTTGCCATGGCCGCCCTTGTCGGCCTGAGCGGGCACGGACAGGCCCGTACAGGCGAGAACAGCAAGGCCGAGAACGGCGGGCCTGAAAACACGGAATCTCATCGGAGCTCTCCTGATTAACCTCATAACCACGTAGGGCAGCGTGGCGGCGGGTAAAGCCCCCTTGCGGCCGCTCTCTCGGGATTTTCCATGTGAACTTTTTCCGCTGCGCTTCGTTGGCAGGGAGAGCAGAAGAAAGGACATATTCATGACACGTTCCGTTTCCCGTTTCGGCCTGGCCTGCATCGCCGTGGTGGCGCTGGCCGGATGTTCCAACCTTTCCCAGACGCAGCAGCGCACGCTGTCGGGCGGCGCGATCGGCGCGGGCGTCGGCACTGCGACCACGCTCGTGACCGGCGGATGCGTTTCGTGCGGGGCCGCCATCGGCGGCGTGGCAGGCGCCGCGGGCGGCTATATCTACGACCAGGTCGAGCGCTAGACGCCAAAGCCAGCCGGGCACGGCCTCCGCGTACGCCCGCCGTACGCGGAATCCAATAGTCTGTTTGTGGGTTTTTGATTTTTTGTCCCTGAAAAACATACGGGCGGATGGCAATGCATCGCGCCCGTATGTCTGTCCTCAGTATAGCACAATTCCGGCCTCCAAAGGCGGAAAACCGTGCCGGCGGTTACAGGCGTAGTGGCCTTATGCCGCCTTTTTGCCGCCCTGATTCGCGGCGTCCTTCATCTCCTGCGGGATTTTCGCCGAGTCGTAGAACATCTCCTCCGACCGGACCTTGCCGTTTTCCAGCCTGACCACGCTGCACATGCGCATGGGCGCCCCGCCCGGCATGGTCGTGGTGAAGGTCGACGCGACCCGGTCGCCGTCGGCGATCACGGTCAGGTCTTCCATCTTGCCGTCGCCGGGGCAGTTCCGCATCATCGCGATCAGCTCCTCCGGCCCGTTCAGCTGCATCATCGGATCCTTCAGCGTGTATTGCGGATGCACCAGTTTGCGCACGGTGTCGAAATCCTTGTTCATGCAGGCATCCATCAATTGCCTGACCACTTGAGCGTTGTCCGCCATGACAGTTCTCCTTTGCCGTTCGTTAAAGTTATAGACCGTCAACAGACCTGAAACGAATGGGTTCCTCTCAGGCAAAAATATATTCGCTTACCCATATCAACATTGTTTTTCCATAATATTAAATTTATCGGGAACAACAGAGGGTTTGAACATATATTTATTTTAAGAGGCGTTTGTTTTCCGCTTTTTTATTGAACTATTCATAAGACAATCTTATGAGATTGCCCAGTTTGAACCTTATTCAGGAGTTTCACATGAGCAAACACAAACAAGAACTCAACTTAACTATAGCATATCAAAATCAAGCTGGGATCCTCCCATATGTACCCCCGGCGCGTACAAACGACGATGTCGCTGCCAGACAAGACGATAATCTGGCAACATTTTGGAAAAACCTCGCAGAACGGCTTGCTCTCAAAGCCTAAGCGCGTAAAACACCGGACTTAATAAAGAGGCGCGTTTAAACGCGCCTCTTTCTTTGCCTGGAAAAGATCATCTTCGGAATCGGCTGATTTAAACAACGCTGTGCGGCGGAGCGATAACGCCCCCTTTAACCATTATCGCTTCGCGGCGCGGGCGAGGAAGCGGTCGAGCTGGTCCGCGAATTTCTGCCTGTCTTTCGGGCCAAAGCCAGAGGGGCCGCCGGTTTCCATGCCGCTGCCGCGCAAAGAATCCATGAAATCGCGCATGCCCAGCACCTGGCCTATATTCGAGGAATCATAGAGTTCGCCGCGCGGGTTCAGCGCGAACGCGCCCTTTTTCACCACCAGCGCCGCCAGCGGGATATCGGCGGTGACGACCAGGTCGCCGGGCGCGCACAATTCGACGATCCGCGCGTCCGCCACGTCCGGCCCCTGCTCCACCTGGATGATGGTGATCAGGGGAGAGGACGGCACCGCCATCCACTGGTTGGCGACCAGCGTCAGTTCCACCCCCGCCCGTTCCGCCGCGCGGAACAGGATTTCCTTGATCGCCTTCGGGCAGGCATCGGCGTCGACCCAGAGTTTCATGGCTCCCCTTATATCAAGGGAACGATCACCGGGGAAAGGGCCCCGAAAGACGGACGAGGAAGTGATGGTAATACCGAATCATTAGTGGTACTATCTGTTGGATATTACCATCACTCATGACCGTGTGCCGGCGCCATGCATTCCTTAACGCCAGAGTTCCTGACCCGTATCCAGCTGGGCATAGAGCATGTCCGGACCCTCCAGGCCATCGGCCAGTACAAGGGCCGGCAGGAACTGCACGCGCGCCAGGCGCCGCAGATCCTGGCCGGGCTGAAGCGCAGCGCGATCATCGAATCGACGGAATCGTCCAACCGGATCGAGGGCATCGTCGCCTCCCGCCACGACATCCAGCAGATCGTCCTGAAAAACCGCGCGCCCGCCGAGGGCAACCGCGACGAACAGGAACTGGCGGGGTACAGCGACGCGCTGAACCTGATCCATGAATCGGCGGCGGACATGCCGTTCACGCTGAACACGATCCGGCAGCTGCACAGCATGATCTATGGCTACCTGCCCGACCCCGGCGGCGAATGGAAGGCGACGAATAACGACATCGTCGAGAAGGACTCGGAGGGGCGCATCCTGCGCGTGCGGTTCAAAACCGTGCCCGCGCATATGACCGATATCGCCATGCGGGATTTAATGGCCGGATATAAAGGCGCGGTGCGGGACAACGTCGACCCGCTGATCCTGATCCCGCTGGTGCTGCTGGATTTCCTGTGCATCCACCCATTCCGCGACGGCAACGGGCGGACGGTGCGGCTGATGGGCCTGCTGATGCTGTATCACGCGGGGTATGAGGTCGGGCATTATATCAGCCTGGAACGCGTGATCGAGGACTCGAAGGATAGCTATTACGAGACGCTGGAAGCCAGTTCGAAACGCTGGCACCAGGGCCGGCACGACCCCATGCCCTGGATCACGTATTTCTGGGGGACGCTGATCAAGGCGTATAAGGATTACGAGGAGCGCGTCGGGTCCATCAAGGGCGGCAAGGGCAGCAAGACCGAACTGATCCGGCAGGCCGTGCGGCGGCGCATGGGCCCGTTCACGATTTCCGAGATCGAGGACGAATGCCCGGGCATCAGCCGCGAAATGGTGCGGCGGGTGTTGCGGCAGATGCGGGACGAGGGCGAACTGAGCCTGAAAGGCAGCGGCCCGGCGGCGCGATGGAAACGGGTTTAAGGATAGGCGGCATCCGTTTTCCGGTTTAGTGTGAAACGGGACAGACCAGCAGAAGGAAGAACCATGTTTCGCAAACGCCTTTCGCGCGCCGCGTTTTTGCTGCCGCTGTTGTTCGCCGCGCCCGCGCAGGCGCAGGGCGTTATCGAATCGGTGACGCTGGAGGGCGGGCCGATCGCCAGCAAGCATTTCCAGTCCGGCGACGAGGATTTCCGGGAACGCCACGGCCTCGGCATCGTGAAGGTGCATACGCGGGGCTACGGCAACTGGGGGCTTTACGTGCTGAGCCCGAACAGCGTGGACAATACGTCCATCGGCGCGGGGTACGTGACCGATCCCTATATCGTACCGGCCGGGCCGTTCACGCTGGAACTCTCGGCGGCGCTCGGCCTCGTCACCGGCTATCAGGATTACCCGGTGCCGCTGCTGGCCGGGGAGGCGCGGCTGGTGCTGTTCCGTCAGGGCGCATGGGACGCGGGCCTGGCGATGGCCGCCCTGCCCTATTACATGAAAGACGACAGCGGATCGGGCGACAACGCCTTCGGCGTGGTGGCGACGACGCTGTTTTTGAGCGTGCGGTATCGTTTTGGCGGGGAGGATTAGGGCGCCATTGTTATAAAGGGGAAGAATCGCCCTTGATTAACGACCAGCAAGTTCGACCCGTGCCCGCGCCGCCGCGCGGAACAGGATTTTTTTGATGGCCCGTGGGCAGCTATCGACGTCGATGTAGAGTTTCATGAGATTGGTTGTATCATAATGTGCTAGGCATTTAATGACTCTCATCAAACTCTGTCACTATTTATAAGATTTTTTCTATTTAATATCAGATTGTTATATAATTAAAATCATTTAAAACTCTGTCGTTTCTCTTATAGAGAATTTTTCAGATTATCTCTTTTATGACAGTGGGTTGACAGTTTTTTACAAATAAGAGAAAATAAATAGTCTTATTGAAAGAATTCTTATGTTAGACATCACCAAAGAAGAAATTCTGGCCCGTCTTGTTCTAGATAACCGCTGGTGGCGGGATTTTTCCCTCGTCCCATTCATGACGGATCCAAAGCGGGCTTATTTTACTAAATTTTACGATCTGGTTACGCAGACCAGAATGCGCCGCGCTGTTATCCTGATGGGGCCACGGCGGATCGGCAAAACAGTTATGCTGTATCAAGCTATCGCAGGGTTGATCGCGGATGGGATCGATCCCAAAAAAATATTCTATGTCTCCATCGATGCGCCAACCTATCTCGGCCTTTCACTGGAAAAGCTGACTGGCCTGTTCATGCAGCATAACGGGCTGAAGCGCGACGACGAACTCTATCTCTTCTTCGATGAAATCCAGTATCTGAAAGACTGGGAGGTTCATCTGAAGGCGATGGTGGACGCCTATCCCTCCTTTCGCCTGATCGCTTCCGGCTCGGCGGCGGCGGCGCTGAAAATGAAAAGCCGGGAATCGGGAGCTGGGCGATTCACAGAATTCATGCTGCCGCCTTTGACCTTCAGCGAATTCATTCATTTCAGGAAAAAGGAAGAGGAACTGATCGAGCATCATCCGACCGATCCACGGGAAGATAAAGCCAGGGACATCGACTCGCTGAATAAATGCTTTATCGATTACCTGAATTACGGCGGCTATCCCGAAATCGTCATCGACGGCAATGCGCGGGTGGAAATGCGCCGTTATGTCGGGCAGGACATTATCGACAAGGTTCTGCTGCGCGATCTGCCGAGCCTTTACGGCATCCGCGATGTGCAGGAACTGAACCGTCTGTTCGCTGTCCTGTCCTATAACACCGGCAACGAAGTCAACCTCGACGGCCTGTCGAAATCCTCTGGCGTCGCCAAGGAGACGCTGAAGAAATATCTCGAATATCTCGAAGCCGCTTTCCTGATCGTCCGCGTCCGGAAGATCAATAAGGCGGGGGAACATTTCGAGCGCGAGCATTATTTTAAAGTGTATCTCACAGCGCCATCTATCCGCGCCGCGCTGTTCACGCCTGTCGGCGAAGACGATCCGGCCATGGGCCACATGACGGAAACCGCCGTGTTTTCCCAGTGGTTCCATTCGCCGGACATCGCCCTGGTTCGCTATGCGCGCTGGCAGAATGGCGAAGTGGATATCGTGAAGCTGCGCGGCGACACGCTGAGGCCCGCCTGGGCTTATGAGGTCAAATGGTCGGACCATTATTTCGAGCAGCCGGGCAAACTCTCAAGCCTGATCCGCTTCGCGCAGGCTAACAAGCTGGAACAGGTGATGGTGACGACCAAGACGATCACCGGAACGAAGGCCGCGGGACGAAATCTGACGCTCAAATTCATCCCGGCGAGTCTGCATTGTTACATTGTAGGGCGGCGGGTTCTGGCGCAGGGGTAGCGCATAAGTTTTAGGTACCTATAAGATCATTCCTTACATCTAGGGCATATTTATACGGCAATAATCTCTCGGGCAGTTTCTTGCCAAAAACTTCGGTAGATGAAGAAATTTTAATCCCGTTTCCTATAGCAGCGAAACCTCCTGCAATTGCAGCAACTTCCGTTGCAGTCCCTAGCGCCAAACTTGTTAAACCGACTGCAGCAGCGGCTCCAATAGCTCCAGTCCAATTAATTTCAGATTTCAATGCTTTTATATTTCTGACAACGAAACTCTCAGACGATACTTTTCTTAGGTCTAAAATCGTGGAATCAATTTTATTAAATGCAATCGCTCTGGCAGCATCCAGATCCGGAAGCTGCGCTAGTTTTAGATACATATCATCTAACTCAGTACGCAGTGCCATAAGTTCCGCATTACGCTTTTCTTTAAAATTTAAAATGGCATCAAAAGCTACAGAAGCATCAGGCGTTGGTAAGCGATTAGTTATTTCGACCATAAGCGATCTTCCATTAAATATAGAAGATGGGGGCTCAGCCGCCGTTTCGCTGTTTTTCAAATATGACCAAAGAGTTTCCTTACTTTTAGATAACTCGTAGAAAATATTAACTGGTGCTTGATTAATGATCGTTACTATATCAAGAGGCTCTCCATTTATAGATATTTCTGCGGTCAACTCACCTCCTTCACCAAAAAATTCACCAAGTATGCTGCCCCCCAGTCCACAATCAATAAATTGCCGCGATAAAATATTTTCTTTGGCAAGAGTTTCATAAGGTTCCGGCAGAATAACGCTAGCTATAGCAGTATCCGGAATTTCTATCTTATCCCAATAAACCAAGGCGGAACGAACGATATCATCATTAATCGCAATACTTTTTACATTATGCCCTTGGTTATAGTTATAAGCGTTTACAACGCCAGCTAGGACTACGCCCCTTTTCATTTATCACTCCCACTCAATCGTCCCCGGCGGCTTGCTTGTAATGTCGTACACCACGCGGTTGATCCCGCGCACTTCGTTGATGATGCGGGTGGCGACGCGGCTTAAGAATTCATGGTCAAAATGGTAGTAGTCGGCGGTCATGCCGTCGGTCGAGGTCACCGCCCGCAGCGCGCAGACATGGTCGTAGCTGCGGCCGTCGCCCATCACGCCGACGGTCTTGACGGGGAGGAGCACGGCGAAGGCTTGCCAGATCGCGTCGTACAAACCCGCGTTGCGGATTTCCTCAAGATACACGGCGTCGGCCTTGCGCAGGATATCGAGCTTTTCCTTCGTGATCTCGCCCGGGATGCGGATGGCGAGGCCGGGCCCCGGGAAGGGGTGGCGCTTCACGAAATCGGGGTGCATGCCAAGTTCGACGCCGAGCGCGCGCACTTCGTCCTTGAACAGTTCGCGCAGGGGTTCGACCAGTTTCAGCTTCATCTTTTCCGGCAGGCCGCCGACATTGTGGTGGCTCTTGATCGTGACCGACGGGCCGCCGGTGAAGCTGACCGATTCGATCACGTCGGGGTAGAGCGTGCCCTGCGCGAGAAATTCCACCTTGCCGACGCGGGAGGCCACGTCCTCGAACGCGTCGATGAACAGGGCGCCGATGGCCTTGCGCTTCATCTCCGGGTCCGAAACGCCCTGGAGCGCGCCGAGGAATTTTTCGCCCGCGTCCTCATGGATCAGCGGGATGTTGTAATGGTTGCGGAACAGGTCAACCACCTGTTCGCTTTCAGCGGTGCGCATCAGGCCGGTATCGACATAGATGCAGGTCAGCTGGTCGCCGATCGCCTCGTGCAGCAGCACGGCGGTGACGCTCGAATCCACGCCGCCGGACAGGCCGCAGATGACGCGGCCCTTGCCCACCTGTTTGCGGATCTTCTCGATGGCCTCGGCGCGGAAGGCGGCCATGGTCCAGTCGCCCGAACAGCCGCAGATGGCGTGGGTGAAGTTTTTATAGAGCTGCGCGCCGTGGGGGGTGTGCATCACCTCCGGATGGAACTGCACGCCGTAGAAGCGGCGCTTCTCATCCGCGACGAAGGCGTAGGGCGCGCCGTGCGATTTGCCGATGACGCGGAAGCCTTCGGGCAGTTTCGTCACGCGGTCGCCGTGGCTCATCCACACCTGTTCGCGGCCGCCTTTCGTCCAGACGCCGTCGAAATCCGTATCCTCCACCATGTCGACATAGGCGCGGCCGAATTCGCGGCCGTTGCCGGACGCGTCGCCGGGTTCGACCTTGCCGCCCAGCTGTTCCACCATCGTCTGCTGGCCGTAGCAGATGCCGAGCACGGGAACGTTCATCGTGAACACGCAGTCCGGGGCGCGGGGGCTGTCTTCCTCCGTCACGCTGGCCGGGCCGCCGGAGAGGACGATGCCCTTCGGCGCGTAGGCCCGGATACGCTTCTCATCCGCCTGATTGAAGGGCCAGATCTCGCAGTACACGCCCGATTCCCGGATCCGCCGCGCGATCAGCTGGGTCACCTGGCTGCCGAAATCCAGAATCAGAATGCGGTCATGGGCCTGGGGGATAGGGGACGGGGTTTGCGCGGTCTGCGGCATCGGGCAATCCTTGAGGCTTTCGGTGGAACATGGCCCACCTTAAACGAAGGCGGGGAAAGTTCAAGGTTTTCATAGGCGCTTTGCGGAAAATGCCGCTGCGTTTTTTCTTGTTTGACGCGCACCGCTTCCGGCATACTTCACCTCAAAGCGCATATCAGTGAAGAGGTCCGCCATGTCCGACAGCGATCTCCGGGAATTCAAGGCGGCCCTGTCCGCGCTCGAATCCTTTCAGCCCGTCAGCGGGTCGAAGCCTTTCCGGCTGTTGCGCCGGACGCTGACCCTTGCCATGAAATGCGCCGCGTCCCATACCGACGACCCCGAAGTCTGGCGCACGCTGGGCGAGATCGAGCTGATGCGGCATGAAAAATACCGCCGGCGCAGCCAGAGCGGGCAGCCGCAGGCGAAACAATGGCTGCCGCGCGTGGCGGCCAGTTTCGACCGGGCGTCCGATTACCTGGGCCGCGCCTTCCTGGCGGGGGACGAGAGCGCCAAGACCTATCTGAGCTATCTTTACGCCGAGCGCGCCGGATCGGCAAAACCGGGCGCGTCGAAACCGCTGGACGCCTTCGCCGAGGAATCGTTCGCGTTCCACGCCATGTGCGACATCTTCATGAAGGACGGGCAGGAGGCGATGATGCTGGCCGTCCTGCGCCGCGCCGGACGGCGCGGGCATGTCTGGGCCCTGGCGGACCTGGCCGCGCACCTGCACGGCAGCGGCGACATGCGCGACCAGAAGGAAGCGGTCGCGCTGCTGCAGGACGCCGGCATATTGTGCCTCGCGAACAAAAGCGTCGAGCCCGGCCTGAAGGCGAAGGTCAAGTTCCTGACCGGCGTCTGCGAATATCTGGGGCTTGGCGGCCTTCCGCCGGACCGGGACGGCGGGCTGATGCTGGTCGTCGAGGCGATGAACGACGGGTATCCCGAAGCCGAGACCTGGCTGAACCTGCATGTGCGCGAATTCCTGAAAACCAAGCCGAGGCTGCCCGCGCAGCCGCCGGGATCGCCGCTGCGGTTTTTCTCGCCGTCCTATCCGCGCCTGGCCCGGGCGGGCCGGGACGCGGAGGCGGCGCTGTTCAGCCCCCAATCCGAAGCCAGGCCCGAGATCGTTAAATCCGAGGAAGATATCCTGGCGCCGCTCGACGGGCTGGTCGGCCTGCCCGCCATCAAGGAAGACGTGGCGCGCCTGGTCAATCTGGGGCGGCTGCAGGATTTGCGCATTCTGAACGGCCTGAAACCCATTCCCCTGTCCCTGCACATGGCGTTCCTGGGCGACCCCGGCACCGGCAAGACGATGACGGCGCGGTTGATCGGCCAGGTGCTGAAAGACGCCGGGCTGCTGAAAAAAGGCCATCTGGTCGAGACCGACCGCAGCGGGCTGGTCGGCGAATATATCGGCCAGACCGAGAAGCTGACCCGCGCGAAACTGGAGGAAGCGGTCGGCGGCGTGCTGTTCATCGACGAGGCCTATGCCCTCGGCGTGTCGGATTCGGCGCGCGATTACGGCCGCCACGCGATCGAGGTCATCCTGAAATTCATGGAGGACCGGCGCGACGACCTGCTGATCATCATCGCCGGTTATCCGGGGCCGATGAAGACGTTTTTTGCCGCCAACCCCGGCATCCGGTCGCGCTTTACCCATACTTTCGAATTTCCGCCGACGGGGCCCGCCGAGGCCGGGCAGCTGTTCCGCCTGTTCGCGGCGGATTACCAGTATGTCTTCGGCGACGGCGTGGAAGGCGAGATCGACAGGCACATGGCGCAGGCCGCGAAACAGGGCGGCCTGTTCAACGCCAACGGCCGGGGCGTCCGCACCCTGTTCGAACAGACCATCGCGCGGCAGGCGCGGCGCGTGGTCCGCAACCGCCTGCATCAGAAGGAAGAAATCGTGCGCATCCATATGGAAGACCTGCCCTGGGATACCGGGCGCAGCCGCCTGCAGATCGTGAAGGAAGAACGATGAGATTTTTTGTGTTCGCCGTTCTGGCCATGCTGATGCCCGGCGCGGCCTTCGCCAATGACGGCCGGCCGGTCGGGGAGGTCAGCACCGTCTTCAAGCTGATCGGGCCCAACCACAAGATCAAGATCGCGGCGTTCGAAGACCCTGCCATCCGGGGTGTTACCTGTTACGTCAGCCGCCCGGTGACCGGCGGCATCTCGGGCGCGTTCGGCGTGGCGGAAGATCTGTCGGACGCCAGCATCGCCTGCCGCCAGACCGGTCCGGTCGCCTACACAGCGCCGATCCGCAAAGGGGTGAAGGGCGAAGAGGTGTTCAACGAACGCCGGTCGCTGATTTTCAAGCGTCTGCACGTCACGCGGTTTTACGACGACGCCAACGGGTCCCTGGTCTACCTGACCTGGAGCGACCGCGTGGTCGAGGGATCGCCCAAAAACGCGGTCGCGGTCGTCACGCCCATGCCCTGGGGCGGCGCGGAGCCGGAACCGGCGAAGCTGAAATAATTTCTTCAAGGCTGGTGGCAAGTCGCCTGCGCCGGTTTTCCAATCTTGTCCTTTGCCGAGGCTGGCTTTAGACTCCTGTCGTGGACGGGATCGCAAAAAATGAAAAAAGGGGGCTGACCGGCTGGCTCGGCGGACGAAAATCCGCCGCCCCGTCGCCCGGGCAATCCAGGCTGGAGGCATTTCTCGATGCCGTGCCGGGGGAATATTGCGGCTTCGCCGAAGACGGTACGGTCGCGTACAGCCAGGGATTTTGCGCTTTACTCGGCCTGCCTTCCGTGCGTAATCTACAGGATGTCCAGCATGCCCTTTCACCGGACGACGGCGCCGCGCTGGAAGGGTTGTTCGCCGGCCTGAAAGCCCCCGGCCAGACATTTACCCTTGCCGCCCGCAATGCATCCGGCACCAGGGTGTTCCGACTATCCGGCCGCCGCGGACAGGACCTTTCAGGAACAAGCCGTCTCGATATCCTCTGGTTGGAAGATGACACCCAAACGCACCGCCAGAATGACACGATTCAGGCGGCGCGCGAAGCGGAGACACAGGAGCGGGAACGCCTGCAGGCCGCTCTGGACCTTGTTCCCTCGCCTTTGTGGATGCGTGATGAAGAGGGTCAGCTGGTCTGGTGCAACCGGGCTTATGCGCAGGCGGTCGAGGCTACCCCGGCCACGGTCGTCGCGGACCAGAAGGAATTACCCGCCAAACCGTTGCGGAAGGCGCCGTCGCCCGTTAAACAGGCCGGTCGCCTGCTGGCCGAGGACGCCCGTGTGCGTGGTCGCGCCGAACAAACCACAGCCCATATCGTCATGGAAGGGCGCCGGAGGCTGATGCAGATCACGGAGCAGCCGCTGCCTGATACGTACGGCACGCTCGGCAGTGCCGTCGATCTGACCCGCGAAGAAGAACTGGAGACAGAACATCGGCGCTACGCTTCAGCGCATAACGAATTGCTGGGGCAGCTGGGTACCGCCATCGGTCTGTTCGATTCAGCGCAGCGGCTTGAGTTTTTCAATACCGCCTTCGCGCATCTGTGGGACCTTGAAGATTCCTATCTCAACACCCGGCCCAAGCTTTCCGATCTGATGGAAAAACTGCGCGAAAACCGGCGGCTTCCCGAACAGGCCGATTTCAGGCGCTTCAAGCAGGGCTGGCTCAACATGTTCACGGGGGTGATCGGGCCGCATGAGGAAATGCTTTATCTGCCCGACAGCACGGCGTTGCGCATGCTTGTCGTGCCCCGGCCGCAAGGCGGGCTGATGATGACGTTCGAGGATGTGAGCAGCCGGCTTGCCCTCGAATCCTCATATAATACCCTTGTCGCGGTGCAGAAAGAGACGCTCGACAATTTAAGCGAGGGCGTGGCGGTGTTCGGCGGCGACGGCAGAGTCAAATTATGGAATCCGTCTTTTGCGCGCCTCTGGAACCTTCATCCCGAAGATCTGCAGGGGGAGCCCCATGTCAGCCGCCTTGTAGAAAGGCTGAAATCCTCTTTCGGGCCTGAGTCCTGGCCCGAAGCACAGAGAAACATCATCGCCCAGTGCCTGGAGCGACGGATGGGCAAGGGGCGGCTGGAGCGCGCCGACGGGTCGCTGGTCGCCTGTTCCACCGTGCCTCTGCCCGATGGCGGCGTCCTCGTCACGCATGTCGACATGACCGATACCGCGCGGGTGGAAAACGCGCTGCGCGAAAAGAACGCCGCGCTGGAGGCCGCTGAACGCCTCAAGCTCGATTTCCTGGCCAATGTTTCCTATCAGCTGCGAACGCCTTTAAGCACCATCGTCGGCTTTGCCGAAATCCTGGGAAACGAATATTTCGGACCGATGAACGCGCGCCAGAAGGAATATACTGCAGGGATGCAGGAGGCCGGAGAGCGTCTCGTCTCCCTTATCAATGACATTCTCGACCTTTCGACCATCGAGGCCGGATACATGTCGCTCAAAAAAGAATATGTCTCTATTGGAGACTCTCTGGAAAGCATTCTGGTCCTGACCAAGGACTGGGCGATGAAGGAAGAGATCGATATAAGCCTGGACGTCGATAAGAATGCAGGATCTGTTTTAGCCGATGAACGCAGGCTGAAGCAGGTTTTTCTGAACCTGATACGCAATGCCATCGCCCATACGCCGCCCAAGGGCCGCATCCTCTTAAAAGCCTGGTCTGATAATAGTTTCCTTTATGTTACAGTCGAAGATACGGGTGCCGGCATTCTTCCGGAAGACCAGACGAGGATCTTCGAACCATTCGAGCGCGTACAGGGACAGTCGACAGGGCGCGGTGCCGGGCTGGGACTCACACTGGTAAAAAATATCGTCGAACTGCATGACGGCACGGTTGCCTTGAAAAGCGAGCCGGGCGCCGGCACATCGGTGACCATACGCCTTCCAGTGACCGCCTCTGAAAAACGTTAAAAAGCTGAACGATTTTCAGTCTATACAATCAATCCAGGTTTTATAACCACCTTCAGGCTTTTTCGTGCCGCGTACGGCAAGAGTTCCTGTCAATTTGGTGCGGCATTCGAAGGTCGGGAAAAGTGTGCGGAGCTGGATGATCAGCTTCTGTCCCGGAAAAAAAGGCCCGCTTGAACAAAACTCGGCATAATGCCCTTTTTCCAGGCGAAAATTATCCTGATGCTTGACGACGCGACCTGAAAGATCAGTGTACGTATCTGTAATGACCGTACCAAAGACCGTATAGGCGGCAAAATTTTTCATCGTGAAACAGACTGGCTTTTCGGAAAGACCGCTGCCGTCCGCAGCGGCATGCGCGGAAGACGCAAAAGCCATGCAGGCGAAGACTGTAAAAAGGGCAAATCTCATAAACGTTTTTCCGCTTCGATAGAAAATTGTGGGATTCCGCGCGTCGTCGAATGTTCCGAATGAAGGGCCTGGCCGGGATGAAGCCGGGCGTACGCCGCATGCACAGCCTGGGTGGCCTCTGCAAAGCCGGTTAGGATCAGTTTAAGCTTATGCTCGTACGCCGCAATATCGCCTATGGCATAAATACCGGGAATATTGGTTTCACAGGTCAGGAAATCGACTACAAGCCTGTGCTTATCCATTGTCAGCCCCCATTCCAGGATTGGTCCCGGCGCGGCGTTAAGTCCAAAAAACGGCAAAAGGATGTCGGCTTCAATATGTTTTTCTTCCCCTTCGGTTGAGACGACACATACGGATTTAAGCTGTCCATCATCACCTTCCAAGCTTTTTAACTGGTAGGGGATCACCATGGTCAGATCTCCCTTTTCCGCCATCATATGCATACGGGCAACGCTTTCGGGAAGTGCCCTAAAGGTGTGTCGCCTGTGAACTACAAAGACGCTTTCAGCAACATCTGCCAGCGACAACGCCCAATCCACCGCGCTGTCTCCCCCGCCCGCGATAACGATTTTTTTACCCGCGAAATCCTGTTTACGTTTCACCATATAGAAAACCGAGCGGCCTTCGTATGTTTCCAGCCTGCCCAAAGGAGGGCGAACAGGACCGAACGATCCGGCCCCGGCGGCGATAATAACGGCCCTGACATGCAAGATATTCCCCTGGCTGGTCTCCAGCCGCCATCCCTCTGCGTCTTTTTCCAGCGTTATTACAGTTTGCGCCAGATGGTAGCGCGGCACAAAGGGCGCCGCCTGGCGTTCAAGGCTGGCGATCAGCGCGCCTGCCTCCACCATGGGAAAGCCGGGAATGTCGTATATGGGTTTTTCCGGATAAAGCGCCGTGCACTGGCCCCCGATCGCCTCCAGCGAGTCGATAACATCGCACCGCATACCCAGCATGCCGCACTGAAACACGGCGAACAGCCCGGCGGGGCCTGCACCGATTATGGCGATATCGCTGCGATAGCTTTGACTCATCCTGAATTTTTAGGATGTCCGTTGCCTTTTGCCAAACAAAAAACTTTCCTTTACCCTGCTCTTCCGGTCTTCATGACGATGATGGACGCCTATGACCACCAAAACGACACCGAATTTCACTATCCAGCCAGTACAGCAGGATGATTATAAGGAATGGCTACCGTTATGGATGGCCAACAACCAGGGTCATGGCAGCGAAGCCGTCACTATCGAAACATGGCGCCGTCTGAACGAACTAGGGTCAGGCGTACGCGGCTTGACGGTGCGGTACGATGGGCGGCTGGCCGGGTTCGTTCATTATATTCTTCATCCGGTCACCGGGCATATCGAACCCGCCTGTTATATGCAGGACCTATTTATCGATCCGGCTTTTCGGCGCAAGGGTCTGGCGCGCGCACTTGTCATCGACCTTGCGGAACGCGCGAAAGCCGGGCGATACGCCAGGCTCTACTGGCTGGCAGAAGCGCGGAACGAAGCGGCGCAAAAACTGTATGCCGGTATTGGTTTACGCCTTGATTTCAGCTTTCACGTTTTGCCGCTGGCTTTTTAATGCTTCTGTAGACCCAAGGCTTCGCATGCTTTGATGACTAGGCTGCTCTGGTTTAATGTATAAAAATGCAAGTGGCGTACGTCCTCGCTTGCAAGATCCATTACCTGCGCCGTCACGATATCGGCAGACAAGACCTTCATGGCTTCGGGGTTATCTTTCACTTTTTCAAATTTTTCCATCAGCCCCGGCGGTACGGTTGCCTGGCACGTACGCGCGAAGCGAAGCATTTTATCGTAATCGACAATCGGCAGAATCCCTGGAATAAGGGTCGTATGTATGCCCGCTCTGACAAGTTCATCCCTGAACTTATAGAAAAGATTATTATCAAAGAAAAACTGCGTGATTGCGCGGTCGGCACCAGCCTCGCATTTTTTCCTTAAGGCTTCGATGTCTGCCGACAGGTCGGGGGCGTCCGGATGTTTTTCGGGGTACGCGCCGACGCTGATTTCAAAAGGATGCCAGGCTTTCAGGCCCTGCACGAAATCGCTGGTGTAATGGAAGTAATCATTGTCCGATAAATCCGGACGCAACATGCCGGACGAGAGATCCCCACGCAATGCTACGATATGTCTGATGCCGTTATCCCACAATTTATCGGCGATCCGGTGCAGTTCTTTCTTCGGCGTGGCAATACAGGTCAGATGTGCGGCGGAGGGAATGCCCGTACGCTTATAAAGCTGGATCGCCAGATCGACCGTCCGGTCGCGAGCCGATCCCCCTGCGCCGTAAGTCATAGTCATAAAGGCGGGACGGTATCCAGCCAACCGATCGACCCGTGGCCAGAACGACCCTTCACCCTTGTCGGAATTGGGCGGGAAAAATTCAAAGCTCACATTAGGAACGGTATTGGGAGGTTTTAAAGGCATATTTCTTGATGCCTTTTTTCCACCATAAGTGCAACAGCTTTGGCGGGATTACGGCTTTGGACTCTTGGCATCTGCGACGACGTCTTCCCGAGGCAGGAGATGCGGAGATTCCAGGCCAAGAGGCGACAGTTTTTGAAACTCCGGGCTTTTCAGGAAATAGGCGCTTACATCCGACATGACAGCGGCCGCCGCCAGGTGATCCATGGAAAGATAGTCTGTTGCCGCAAACCCTTTTTTGCCGGAGGAATCTGTCAGCCTGTCCAGATTTACCGAACTAGTCGGGCCGAATTTCCCCCATACAGCAGGATCTTTCCTATTATAAAGATCCTGTAAGGCCGCAATCGCAACGTCAGGCACAACCCCTGAATATGCCATGGCCATGTCCGCGCTGAACGTCCCGTTTTCATTGAGAGAAATAGAACGCACCTGATATCCGTCCGGACCATCCCCAGCCGAAATGAACGTCCCGATAGGCGGATAATTTTTTCTTCTCCGATAGGCGTCGAAGACAAGCACCTGGTTCTGCCATTGTTTGCTGAAGTCGACCTTCGGGCCTTTTATACCTTCAGGCCCTATAAAGGCTGTCAAATATGCCCCTGGAAAAAGGGGGCCGCCGCCATTGCGCGGGCCTGTCGGTATTTCATGTCCGTACAAAACTTCGCCATTCACAAAATCAGGCGCATTGTCTGCGACCTGGCGATATACCTCTGGCGATATAGGGCGTGGCGCCATAGAAGCCATCAATAAAGCCAGCACTCCTTCGGCAGCCCCCACGTGAGGCTGCATCTCCAAAGGGCGGTCTTGCAAACGCTTGAGCGAATCAGGGCTTAAAATCCAGAACAAACGGGGTGCGCCATATTGTTCGCGCACATACCAGTTCCAGTCAGTATCCTCCAGAATCTTATTGATCCGCGAGCGCAGCGCCCATTCATCAGGATGCGCTCCGGAAAAAAATTCTCGGGCTATTATCAGCGCTGCCTCTATCGCGGCAGTTTCAAAGCTGTCACCGCCTTTGTCTTCAGGACCTGCAAACGGGACAATCCGGCCCGTCTCCCCATTCATCATGTGCGGGAACATGCCATGCCAGGTTTCCGCCCTTCCGAGAAATTCAACTATTTTCTCGATCCTGTCGCGGACTTGCGTCCTATCGAGCCAACCTTCTTTTACGGCACCGATAAGCGCCATAATGCCAAAGCCCGTCGCACCTGTGACGACATTGACGTTGCCGCCACAGACGCCATCGGAAGGCTGCGCCACGGGTATGCGGTCGCCGATCATGCCGCTGACCGGATGCCCGCATTCCCAGAACAGCATGGTCGCCTGCTTTTGCGCCAATTTCAAAAGCGTCTGATTTTCATTTGAAACCGTAGAAGCAGGCGCTGTTACGTCACTATACAAATTTTGCAAAGGATTTTGGTCGTTAAGCGCAAGGTCGGCTACTCCCATCCCACTCGCCAAAGCAAAAATACCCGCTATACTAAAAAACTCAACCCGGCGATTTTTATGAGCCTTTAGCTCCATTTTTCCTGTTCTTTCTATTCTAGTATTTTCTTTCTGGTTACGCCCTTACAACAATTTATGTCAATAAATTAATCGATAAAATACGCCGCTTTATATTGTGCAGGGCGGCAGTTTCCGCCAGGCACCGTACAAAGCGGCGTTTAAACTTCAGATCTTAATAGCGATAAGTGTCCGTCTTGAACGGCCCGGATTCGCCAACGCCGATATAGTCGGCCTGGGCCTTGGTCAGTTTCGTCAGTTTTGCGCCAAGCTTTTCAAGATGCAGGGCGGCGACTTTTTCATCCAGATGTTTCGGCAGGACATAAACCTGGCCGCGCTGGTATTTGTCCTTACTGGTCCAGAGTTCGATCTGCGCCAGCGTCTGGTTGGTGAAGGAAGCGGACATCACGAAGCTGGGGTGCCCGGTGCCGCAGCCGAGATTGACCAGACGGCCTTCGGCCAGCAGGATGATGCGCTTGCCGTCGGGGAATTCGATCTCGTCGACCTGGGGCTTCACATTGTGCCATTTGAGATTGCGCAGCGGCTCGACTTGGATCTCGTTGTCGAAATGGCCAATGTTGCAGACGATGGCGCGGTCCTTCATCGCGCGCATATGGTCCATGGTAATGACATCGGTGTTGCCGGTGGCGGTCACGAAGATATCGGCGCGCGGCGCGGCGTCCTCCATCGTCACCACCTCGAAACCCTCCATCGCCGCCTGCAGCGCGCAGATGGGATCGGCCTCGGTAACAAGCACGCGGCAACCGCCATGGCGCAGGGATTCAGCGGAACCCTTGCCGACATCGCCGAAACCGGCGACGACGGCGACCTTGCCGGCCATCATGACATCCGTCCCGCGGCGGATCGAATCCACCAGGCTTTCGCGGCAGCCGTATTTGTTGTCGAATTTCGACTTGGTGACCGAGTCGTTGACGTTGATCGCGGCGAGTTTGAGCGTGCCTTTTTTGGACATCTCATACAGGCGGTGGACGCCGGTCGTCGTTTCCTCGGACACACCGCGAATGCCGTCAAGCAGGTCAGGATGTTTTTCATGGATGCGGACGGTCAGGTCGCCGCCGTCGTCCAGGATCATGTTGGGTTTCCATCCGCCCGGACCGGTGATCGTCTGGTCGATGCACCACCAGTATTCCTCCTCGCTCATGCCTTTCCAGGCGAAGACAGGCGTGCCGGTCGCGGCCACGGCGGCGGCGGCATGGTCCTGAGTCGAAAAAATGTTGCAGGAGGACCAGCGCACTTCGGCGCCCAGATGGGTCAGCGTCTCGATCAGCACGGCGGTCTGGATCGTCATGTGCAGGCAGCCGACGATCCGCGCGCCTTTCAAAGGCTTTTTCGTCCCGTATTCGTCGCGGGTGGCCATCAGGCCCGGCATTTCCGTCTCGGCGATATTGATTTCCTTACGGCCCCAGTCGGCGAGGGCGATATCCTTGACTTTACAGTCGTTCGGCACGGCTTTCGGCGAGGCGGTCATGGCGGCTTTCCAACACTAATGATCAGGGAGCCAAGTCATCGCATTGCCCGTTTGCCGAGTCAAGCGCCTGCCAAGGCCAAAATCCTATGTCTGCCGGCCTGTTTGCCTTCCGTTCAGGAGCCAATTCTGATCAAAAATAACGACTTCGGAGCCTTGATATTATTCATAGAACCGATTTACCGGCAGTTGTTTTTAAGGAAAATTTACTTTTTTATACGACAATTCTAAAGGCGTGCGTCCCAGACCATACAGGATTTACCGATGTTTTTCAGTGATACGGCTTTCAACATCCCCCAGCACAGTCATACGATTTTTGCCCAGGACAAGGGACACGACATTCCTGTCCTGAACTTCATCAGCGGCGAGGGCCCCGCTTTACCGGAAGAGGCGCTCGATGCCATGATCAAGAATGTCGCCAGTGTCCTGAACGGCAAGGAACCCGTCAACGAGGTGGATATGCAGGCAATGGAAACCGGGTGGGAACAGCAGTCGACGGGATTGCGCCTGTTCGTGCGCCATGGCGGCCCCCAGGCCGGCCGGTCATCGGTCTATATGATGTTCAGCCATGGCTGTCCCGCCGACCTGGTGCGGCACGTCTTCAACTGCCTGGCCAGCGGCGGCATGGGCAAGGTCCTTCAGCACATCCACTAAAAACGAAACCGGTTCAGGTGGCCGATGGCCCCAGGACCATGATCATCTGGCGGCCTTCCAGTTTTGGTTCCTGCTCGATCTTGCTCAGATCGGCCAGTTCGGCCTTGACGCGGTTCAGCACTTCCATCGCTATGCCGGTATGGGCCATCTCGCGGCCCCGGAAACGCATGGTGATCTTGACCTTATCGCCTTCCTCAAGGAAACGGCGGGCGTTGCGCATCTTGACCTCGTAATCGTGCTTTTCGATGGTCGGGCGCAGTTTCAGCTCTTTAAGATCGATTGTTTTCTGTTTCTTGCGGGCCTCGTTGGCTTTTTTCTGCTGTTCATATTTGAACTTGCCGTAATCGAGGATCTTGCACACCGGCGGTTCGGCATTGGGAGAAATCTCGACCAGGTCGAGGCCTGAATCTTCCGCGCGCTTGAGGGCGTCGGCAATATCGACCACACCGACCTGTTCGCCGTCGGCATCGATCAGGCGCACCTGGCGCACACGGATCTGGTCGTTGATACGGGGTCCGTCGGGCGTGGGCCTGCGCGGCGGCAAATCTGGCTTACGGATGGGTATTCTCCTTTCGGCTGTTTTTCAAACCTATTACATACGGGGGATTCGAAGATCGTGCAAGTGTTCTACGGTTGCCAAAGGCGCCGTGTCGGGCGGAGAAAGCGGCGTTTGGCGTATTTTTTGCAAAAACGAAGCCCTGGAAGAGCCGAGCGCGGCCATAATCTGCCCCAATGACGGCAAACCTGCTTCACTTATATCGTAAACGATATGCTGCACATCCAGTTTCCTTCTTACCCTTTCATGCAGCGGGAAGGGCCTGTCATCCCCCTTTACATTTCCTGCAGCCAGGGAACGGCGCAATTGTTCGAAATCTTCAGGTTCAAGACGGACAAATTCGGGATGCCATTTGCGGCCCAGCAGACTCGCGCAGAAATTATCCAGCGTTTTGGACTGAACCTGATAACTTAAAGGAGTCATGATCCCCAGGGGATAGGTATGCGGGAACGCCATGATTCCATCCTGGATGTCGCGTTTTTGCGATTCGGAAGGCATCAGACCACATTTCAGCAAGGCATTCCGCACATCCCAGAAGGGCAGATCGGACTCAAGATCCCTGAAAAAGCGTGGCTCGATATCGTACAGGGAATTCATAAGCGAGAAAGCGCCATACCGCGCCTCCCTCTCGGCGGCCTCCTGCAGCCAGAGGCCATGAGTCGGACACAGCATGACCGAATCCGTGGCGGGGCCGCTGATCAGATGCAATGCAGCGCAATGATCGCGCTGGATCGCCGCGACTCTTTCCAGGGCCATGATGCCGGCACGCCGGCCGGGCATCAGGTCCGATTGAAAGGAAGAAGGCGATCGGGATTCGCGGGTTTGCCGGTACGCCGCATTGAACCCGGGCAAGACTTCGTCGAACAGCGTTTCAATCGCCGCCGTCACATTATCCTGCATTTCCGTTTTCTCTTTGCTCATTTATGCCTTCAGTAAGGGGGCCGGCATTCCGCCGTGAGGGTATCGATGGCATCCGGCAGGATTTCCACTTTTTGCTGGTCGTTATGGCCCAGCGTGCGGATGGCGACCTTATTCTCTTCCGCCTCGCGCTTGCCGACGACGAACATGACCGGCACTTTGGCGAGGGAATGTTCCCGCACCTTATAATTGATCTTTTCGTTGCGCAGGTCGAGTTCGGCGCGGATGCCGGCCTGTTTCAGTTTTGCCACGACATCGTTCGCGTAGTCGTCGGCCTCCGACGTAATCGTCGCCACAACGCATTGGACGGGGGCCATCCATAAAGGCAGCTTGCCTGCATAATGTTCGATCATTACGCCGATAAAGCGTTCCATCGATCCAAACAACGCCCGATGCAGCATGACGGGCCGGTGCTTCTGCCCGTCCTCGCCGATATAACTTGCGCCTAAACGTTCAGGCAGCACGAAATCGAGCTGCAGCGTGCCGAGCTGCCACGAACGCCCGATCGCGTCTTTCAAGTGGAATTCCAGCTTGGGGCCATAAAACGCGCCATCGCCCGGTGCTTCGGTAAATTCAAGTTTTGCCGCGCGCATCGCCTGCCGCAAGCCTTCCTCGGCCTTGTCCCAGGTTTCGTCCGTTCCCGCGCGCTGATCTGGCCGTAAAGCCAGACGCACCCGCACATCCGTAAACCCGACATCATTGTAAACCGCCTGCAGCAATGTGCAAAACGCCACTGCCTCGCTTTCGATCTGATCTTCGCGGCAGAAAATATGCGCGTCGTCCTGCGTCATCTGCCGCACACGCATCAATCCGTGCAGGGCACCATGGGCCTCGTTCCGGTGGCAGCATCCGAATTCCGCCATACGGATCGGCAAATCGCGATAGGATTTGATGCCTTGGTTGAAAATCTGCACATGCGCCGGGCAATTCATTGGTTTGAGCGCCATCAAGCGCCCCTTCCCGGAGAGCACCGGTTTGTCGTCATCCGTACCCGGCACCTCGTCCGGCACCACGAACATGTTTTCACGGTATTTGCCCCAGTGACCGGATTCGACCCATAACCGGTTGTCGATCAACTGCGGCGTTTTGACTTCGACATAACCGCCCTGCCGCAACCGGCGGCGCAGATAAGCCTCCAGTTCCAGCCAGACCGTGTAACCTTTCGGATGCCAGAATACCGACCCTTGAGCCTCCTCCTGGATATGGAACAGATCCATCTCCCGGCCCAGCTTGCGGTGGTCGCGCTTTTCTGCTTCCTCCTGCTGCAGGATATAGGCGTCCAGTTCCTCCTGCGTGCGCCAGGCCGTGCCGTAGATGCGGGTCAGCATGGCCCGGTTCGAATCGCCGCGCCAGTAGGCGCCCGCCACCTTGGTCAGCTTGAACGCAGTCCCGACCTGTTTCGTCGTCGGCATATGCGGGCCGCGGCAGAGATCGAGCCAGTCGCCCTGGCGGTAGATGCTGATCGTTTCCGTCTGGGGCAGGTCGCGGATCAGTTCGGCCTTATACATTTCACCTTTTTTTGTGAAATAATCGATGGCTTCGTCCCGGTCCCATTCCTCACGCGTAAAGGACTGGCCCTTCGCCACGATCTCTTTCATTTTCGCTTCGATTTTCGGCAGGTCGTCGAGCGTAAAAGGTTCGTTGCGGGCGAAATCGTAATAGAAGCCGTTTTCGATCGACGGGCCGATGGTGACTTGAGTCCCCGGATAGAGCGCCTGCACCGCCTCGGCCAGGACATGCGCCGCGTCATGGCGGATCAGCGGCAGCGATGCCTCGTCCTCGCGGCGGATGATCATCATCGCGCCACCCTTCGGCAGAGGCCGCGACAGGTCATAGGTTTCGCCATCGACTTCAATCGCGACAGCCGCCTTGGCCAGCGACTTGGCGATGGATTCCGCGACCTGCAGCCCGGTGGTGCCGGCAGGATAGGTACGCTTATTGCCATCCGGGAAAACCAGGGCGATTTCCCGCGCGTTCACGTCTTTTTCCGCCATTTGCGCCTGTTTCATTTTATATTCCTAATATTTCCTGCCGAAGCAGATGTCTTTACAACGTATGTCAACAGTCTATTCTTGATATGTATATATTACTTTTCAAAATCAGGTATATCCAAAAATACATAAGGCTTTACAGACGTTCGGAGAGGAAAATTTTATGGCCACAAATGACCTGGGGGAAACTGACCTGAGAAAAACCGATCCATCAAGTGTCAGGTTCCTGCCGGAATCGCAGGGCGACCTTATCTGCATAGCGATGAAAGGTATTGTCAGCGAAAACGATTTCAAATACTTCCAGAAGCAATTCCTGGACATAGTCGGGCGCTTCGGCCATTACCGCCTGCTCGTCCATTACCAGACGGATTTCAAAGGCTGGGCGCCGGAAGCCGCCGACATGAACTTGAAAATCATTATAGAGTATGGGCCTAAAGCCCGCCGGATCGCTTATGTCAACCCGCCGGAACGCAAGATATTTCAGACCCAGCTTCAGCGGCCCATCCTGGGCAGCGATGTGAAGATTTTTCCGGAAGACGATCTGGAAAAGGCAATGACCTGGATCAGATCTGACCCTTGACCCAGTCCGACAGCTGGCTTTTGGACATGCCGCCGACGCGGGTGTCGACCACCTGCCCGCCCTTGAAGATCATGAAGGTCGGAATACCCCTGACATTATATTTGGTGGGGGCGTTCGGACTTTCATCGATATTCACTTTAACGACCTTCAGCTTGCCGTCCATCTCGCCGGCCAGTTCGTCGATCAGGGGTGTCATCGCTTTGCATGGTCCGCACCATTCCGCCCAGAAATCGACCATCACGGGGCCGTCGGCCTGGAGAACCTGGGTTTCGAAGTCACTGTCTTTCACATTATGGCCGGCCATTTGAATCTATCCATCATTCAGTTGAACGCATAAGTCAAAATATGGGGCCGGACACGCTCGGCGTCAAGCGCGGCGGTCTAGCCGGATGCCTTTATTTCCATCAGGACCGGCCCGTCCGTCCAGAGCAGGAATGTGCGCACCGGCCGCCCGGGCCATATCGCGGAAAGAGTTGCGGCGTAGGCGCCCATCTGGCGCCGGTAGGAGTCGGGCACATCGTCCGGTATGGCGGGCGGCGGGCGGTTGGTCTTGTAATCGACGATCCATATCGCATCGTCCGTTACCAGAAGCCGGTCGATCTGGCCGCTGACCAATTGCCCATGGAGCAGGCCGGTTATTGGCACTTCGGCCTGCGAGCCGGGACCGAACAAGGGGGAAAAATCAGGATGGCGCAGGATGGAAAGAGTTTCGCGGACGATGTCCCCCTGCACGTACTGAGGCAAACCGTGCGCTTCCTGCCCCACGAACAGGCTTGCCGCCTGTTCGTGGGCACCGGATGGCAGATCAGGCAGAACCTGCAGCAAACGATGCGTAACCAGCCCGCGCCGGAAACGATGGGCGTCCCCGGCCGAGAGAGGCGAGCGGGCAGCCGGTTCAGTGCCTGACGGCCGCGACGGCACAAGAGGCCTAGGCGGCGAGGGTTCTGCAGGAGGGACGGCATACGCCCAGGGGAAATCCTGCATGCCGGGGAATGGGGCCTCCGCCGCCTTAACCTCACCTTTAATGAAAGCTTGGCGGGTTTGTGCGTTCTCAAGGCGCAGCATAACCGGCGGTCCGTTTTCAAAAACGAGGTCCGGATGACCGTGAAAGTCGAGGGACAGGCAGTCATGAAAATGGGAGAAAGCGGTTTCAAGCTGCGCGTACCAGCTTTCGGGCTGGGGTGGATTGCGGCCCTGCCAGCCAGCGATGTACAGCCTGTCCTCGGCCCGGGTCAGCGCAACATAAAGCAGACGCCTGTATTCATCCATCTCCCTGCCCTCGACATGCGTCAGGACGTCGCGGAACAGCGGGCTGTCGGCGGCCCTGCGCGGCGACCAGAGCGGGACGCCGAGCATCGTCTTGTCCGGCCAGAGCAGCCGCGCGGCGCTGCCGCCCTGCCCGCCTTTTTTATCGAGGACGGTGTCGGGGAGAAACACGATCGGCGCCTGCAGGCCCTTGGCGGCATGGATGGTCATGATGCGGACTTTGGATCCGGCTTCTTCCTGTTCGCGCTTGATTTCCTGTTCGCCCTGCTGCTGCCACAACAGGAACGACTGAAGGGCCGCGATATTGTCCTTTTCAAAGGCGAGCGCCTGATTCAGAAATTCCGTTACGGGGTCGAGCGCTTCGTCGCCGAGCCGCGACGAAATGGCATGAAGGCCGCTGACAGGGTCGGCGGGACACGGGCTGTGCAACAGGCTGCTGAAGAATTCATAAGGATGAGCGGACGCCGCGTCCTGAATCAGGCGGCGCAGCCATTGTACCGTAGACGAACCGGCTTGCGCTTCCCGCAACGCGTCCCACAGGCCCTGCGAGGGTTTCCGGCCCAGCGCCAGGTCTTCCAGATCCTGGTCGCTCCAGCCTGTAAACGGCGATTTCAGCAGGCAGGCCAGTGTCAGGTCATCCTCGGGCAGCAGGGCCACCTGCGCCGCCGCCAGAAGATCCTGCACCGCAAGCTGGTCGTTCAGAACCATACGGTCGACCCCGCCCACGGGTACGCCCCGTTCCTTGAGCGCGCGGATCAGATGGGTCACGAACGCCGAACGGCGGCGCACCAGCACCAGGATGTCGCCGGGCCGCACCGCACGGTTTTTCGAGGGCAGGAATTCTCCCTGATCCAGCCAGTCCCGGATCGTCTGGGCCATATGGCCCGCCAGGATCGCGGGCGCCTTGCGGTTGGACCGGACACCGCGCGCGGGTTCCCAGTGGTCGCCCTTGTCAGGCGCAGGAGTCGTGAAAAGCGGCCAGAGCTCGACCCGCCCAGCGTCGTGATGTTTCCAGCTGATATGTCGCAGAGGGGTGTCGCCGAGGCCCTGCGCCCGGTCGGCGCCGTGAAAGACGGCGTCGACGAAATCGAGCACCGTGGGCGTGGAGCGGAAAGATGTTTCGAGCGCGACATCGCGCCACTGGCCGCCGCCATTTTTAACCCGCGTCTTGAATTCGTCACGCCGCGAAACGAATTTGTCGGGGGCGGCGCCCTGGAAACTGTAGATGGACTGTTTTTCATCCCCCACCGTGAACAGGGTGCGCGCCTGCGCGCGGGCGCCCTGGCCCGCGAAAAATTCACCCACCAGCGCGTCGACGATATCCCATTGCGCGGGGTTGGTGTCTTGGGCCTCATCGATCAGCAGGTGGTCGAGACCGCCGTCAAGTTTGTACAATACCCAGCCTGCCATGTCCTGACGGCGCAGCAAATCGAGGGTGCGGTGGATCAGGTCGTCGAAATCCAGCGCGGCATGCCGTTCCTTCAGAGTCCGATATTCGCTGGCGATGGCGCGGCCCAGTACAATCAGCGCCATTGTCAGCCGGGCGTTCAGCGCCGCGTTGATTTGTTCGTTGACCGCAAGCAGCCGGAACGCCTCGGTCTGCAGAACGTCGGAACAGCCGGGATAAAGGGCATTGGCCCCGTTGGTGCCGAGTTTTTTCTTTGGCCGAAGCGTATGGCCATCCTCTTTGGTGGTCAGGATTTTCAGCACGCTGTCGAAGTCGCGGTCGTTTTCCCCTGCCTCCAGAAAAGACCGCAGCGTTTTAGCCAGATCGGCGTCCGTCTTCATGCCGGAGTCGAACAGGGCACGGCAGGCAAGGCGCAAAGCTTCGACAGCCATGGCATCGTCGCGACAGCCCGCCCTTCTCAGGTTTTCCGGCGTGTCCCCGGGCTCGATCCCAAGGACGCGGCAAAGTTCGGCGAGGACCTTGGTATCGCTTTCAAAAGCCTTCAGCATCGAGGTCAGCTGATGGCGTTCCGCCATCATGCCGCGCAGCAATCTGTCGAACTGGTCCTCGTTCTGTTCCGCCGCCAAAAGGACCAGCGCCTGGCCTTCTTCCGAGTCCTCTCGGGCATGGGCGCGGGCCAGCACAGAATCACGCGCCTCGCGCAGCAAAGACTGCGCCCTTGCTTCTTCCAGAGCGATGAAATGGGGCGGAAGGTCTGCCTCCAGCGGGAACCGCGCCAGGACGGACTGGCAGAAGGAATGGATCGTCTGGATTTTCAACCCGCCAGGCGCGTCGACGACACGGGCGAACAGCCGCCGGGCCGCTTCGGATTCCGGCAGCAAGGCAGGTCTTCCCAACAGGGAATGCAGGGCATCGTCCAGATCCTGGTTGCCGATCGTTGCCCAGAGGCTCAGGGTCCGGTTGATACGCAGCGCCATTTCGCTGGCGGCCGCCTTGGTATAGGTCAGGCACAGAATCCGGTGCGGCGGCGAGCCTGGAATGCCTTCACCCTGTGGCAGCAACAGGCGCAGCACACGATCGGTCAGGACCTTGGTCTTGCCTGTCCCCGCCGAAGCGGACACCCAGGCCGTGACCGACGGCTCCGCCGCCTCGCGCTGGCGGGCCGATGGATTTTCAGCCGCTACCAGCAGGTCATGGCGCTTGCGCGGGAATCCTTCGCTCATTCCCCGCCCTCCTGCTCGTCGGCCACCGACCATTCCTGTACACGCGCCAGATGGGCATAATCCTGGAAACGGGGCACGCGATCAGGATCGGGCAGGGAAAAATACGGCATGGCAGGGTCTGCATAGGCGGCGATCAGCCCTGCCAGGCCGTTTTCCGCATTTGCGATGGCGACGGGGATTTCCGCGGGCTTCACCTGGACAATGTCGCTTTCGCGCGCGCCGCCGGTCAGTTTCCAGTAACCGAGATAATCCGTCCCGAGCGGGCCGGCTTTTTCGAAACCGCCGCGCTGCAGAATCAAGGCTTCAAGCGCCAGCTGCGGCTGACGTCCGCTGACGACAGCTTTGGCTGAAAGCGTGCCGCCGGTCTTGTAATCGATGATCGCGGCATGACCATCCCGGAAACGGTCGATCCGGTCGGCCCGCGCCGTCAGCGTAAAGCCGTTAATGACCATGCGTCCTTCGGCCTCCAGCAACAGGGGAGCGGCTTTTGTGCGCCATTCTTCCTCATGAAGGCAGATCCATCGGGCAATGCGGCGGAAGCGCGGCATCCAGTATTGCCAGAAGCTGGAATCGTCGGCGAGCGCGCCAAGACGCCTGACGCCCAGATCGACAAGCTTTTCCTCGGCATCGGGCGGCAGCCTGTCCCCATAAAGGGTCGCGAAGTCGTTGAGGACGGCATGCAGGAACGACCCGCGCGCCGCCTCGTCCGGTGGCCGCTCCAAAGGCTCTAGTTTGCGCAGGCGGAGAATATACCGGGCATAAATGCTGTAGGGATCCTGCAGCCATTTTTCCACCTGGGTGACCGGAAGTTCCTTCGGCCTGCGCTCGACGGGAGGACAGGGCATGGGCCGGGGGCAAGGATTCGTTGTTATGCTGCGGTCCAGGGAGCGCACAATATCCATCCATGGAGTCCGGGATCGCGATAATATGCCGGGATCCAGGCCTGCAGCCTGCAGCACGGTGTCGAGCCGCTGCAGCCAGCGGGAAGGGACGGTAGGGGCGTTATCCTGGCGCAAAGATCGCGTGAGCACGACATGAGACGCGCAAAAAGACTGCACAAAATCATGCGCTGCCAGCCCGATCCCCTGTTCCGGGGACGGAAGCCCGAAAGCGGCGCGCATGGGACGGGACATCCAGGGGTCGTGGCCGGGGTCGGGCGGCCAGGATTTTTCGTTCAGTCCTGACAGGACAACCGTATCGGCCTGCAAGAGGCGGGCCTCCAGTTGCCCCAGTATGGCAAGGCGCGGATGGGTGCCGTAGCGCGGGCGCACTGCCACGGTTTTCATCAGCCGTTCCAGCGTGGCAAAATAGGTTTTACCGTCCATGGGCGGTAAAAAAGCTGCGGCATCCTGCAACGACGCCAGGAACGAGGCGGCCGCCTCGCCGGCTTCGCCCTGCCATAGCGCGTCCGCGCCACCGGCAAGGCTTTCAGCCGCTTTTATATGCGTTTCGATCCACAGCCCTGCCGGATGGTTTTGCCGATCCATAAGCGCCAGCAGCGGGTTTAACAAAGGTTCAAGGCGGTCGATCAGGGCGAGCGCTTCCTCCAGCCTGGCCGGTTTGCGGTCGAGCGCGGCTGCCCTGCTGCGAAGCCCCGTAAAACCGCGCGGCGGCTTCGGGCCGCGCAGCAGGGTTTTTTCAAGAATTGCGATTTCCGTCCCCGATCGGCAAAACCGGTGCCGCAGCAAAGCCAGGAAAACACCTGGCGACAGGTTTTCCACCACGGCATGGATAACCAGGCGCAGATAAACGCCGATAGCCGTCTCTTGCAGGTCCTGCCCCGCGGAATCGTCAACCGTCAGGCCCCAGCGGCGGCAGGCCATGGCTACCCGACGCGCCAGTGCGCGGTCCGGCGTGACCAGCGCGGCCGTGCGACCGTCCTCTTCCAGCGTGCGCCGGAAAATAAGCGCGATCAGGCGTGCCTCTTCTTCAGGCGTTTCGCAGTCATGACGCTCAAGACCTGCGGTCGACAGGCGCAGCATTTTCAGACTGTCTTCCGGAAACTCGTTCCACCTGTCTGTGGTTTCGGCGGGGCGCATCATTTCCGTCGCCAGATAGCGGCGTTCGGTCCTTGAAATCTCCTGTGACGCAGGCCAGATCCGGATATTTTCGCGTTGTGCCCCCAGCCGGGCGAGAAGGTTTTTGAAGGCGTTCTGCGGATGGGTATCCCCGACCTCGTTCCAACTGCCCTGGTCCATCGACTGGTCCAGCCCCGGCAGGACGATCCGCCCCTGCGGCAGGCCTGCAATCGCAGTCAGGAGATCGGCAGTCGCCGGGATCGAACCGGTGCTGCCTGCGGCAATGACGGGATGGGGCGGCGGGTTGTCGCGCCAGTGCCGGGCCAGCGCCCGCAGCAGGCGGTTGCGGCGGTCGGCGGGATCTATCATTCCCTGAGAAGCCAGGATGGCAGGCCAGGTAAGGCCTAAAATCTTCAGAAAATCGGTCGTCACCTCCCAGTGACGCGCCATATCGCCCGTCACCAGGCCAGGCAGCGCCCCAAGGTCGAGACCTTCCGTGTGGATCTGGTCCATAAGCCGCGCCAGTTCGTCCGCCAACGCCAGCGCCTGATCCATGCCCCGGCTGAAATCCGGCAGTTTCATAATCGCCCGCGCCAGCAGGATCCGGCGCAGCAACGGCGGCACGGCGGGCGGAAGGGAGAGAAGTTCCTGGTCCGGCGAAGCCGTCGCCAGGGTAGTAAGCGCCAGCTCCTCCTCCTCAACGTCCCCGAGCGGCTGAAGCCGGGGCAACAGAAGCGGCGCGCCGCCGGATTCCTGGAGAAACGCCTCCCGCACGGCGCGGCAGGCGCGGCGGGTCGGCAGCAGGATGCGCAGGCGCGGCAGGGCCGACGGGTCGCCTCCGGCTTCTTCCAGAATGCCTTTGGCCAGCGCGCGGGCGAACGGCACGCTGGAAGGAATGGTGAACAGATTGCCGTACGCCATAGACATCACCCTTTCGACAAGGCGGCATCGACCCGTTCCAGGTCATCCGGAGTCGTGATGTGATACCAGTCGCCGTCATGAACCCGGGCATGAAGCCGTCCCGCCTGTTCGGCGCGGTCCAGAAGCCCGAGAAAGGAAAAAGCGCCGTCCGGCGTTTCGAGGAACAAGGACCGCGTGCATAAACGGACGCTCGTCCACATATAAGCGCCTGTCTTGTCATGCGAACGGACAGCCCGACCGTCATTCCGCACGTCGTAATCGCCGAGCCCGGGCGTCAGCGTCATACGCCCGACAGGCTGCAGCAAAAGCAGCATATCCATTGCCCGCGCATCCCAGGCTTGCGCCAGATTTTGCAGCGCGGGCGCGGCGCCGTCCGTCCAGAACGAATCGCCGCTGACGATATAAAAAGGTTCGTCATTGGCCGTATCAGGGAGGGCTTTTTTGATGCCGCCGCCCGTGTCCAGGAGTTCAGGTTCAAAGGACGTTGCAATCTCGATATCTTCGTAATTTTTGAGCCAGGCGGCCAGCTGGTCCGCCCGGTAATGCAGATTGACCGTCACCCGCCGCACGCCGGCCTGTTTCAGCCGGTCCAGCACATGGCCGATGATCGGGAGGCCCGCCACGCTGACCAGCGGTTTCGGACAATGGTCGGTATACGGACGCAGGCGCGACCCCATGCCTGCGGCGAGAATGAAGGCGGTGTCCGGGCGTGTCATCGTGAATCTCCTGCATCCCCAGGCGACATTATATCGATGCTGCGCCCGCCTTCATGGTCTTTAAGGGAGACGACCCAGCGCCGTTTCGGGAGATAGGGGCCGAGCCGTTCCGGCCATTCGACGAGGACAATGCCGCCGCCTCTGGCATCTTCCCAGCCGATCTCGATAATTTCATCGGGATGCCTGAGACGGTAAAGGTCGAAATGCCACACAATACCGCCCGGCGTCTCATATGTCTGCACCAGGGTAAAAGTGGGGCTTGGCACTTCCAGCCCGGCGTCGCCTGCCAAGGCGCGGACAAGGGCGCGCGCGAAAACCGATTTTCCGGTTCCCAGATCGCCTTCAAGGCACAGGACGTCGCCTTCCTTCAGCAATATGGCCATTGCTGCGGCGATGTTTGCCGTTTCCTGTTCCGAGCGGGAAAAATGCTGCACAGCCGTCATTTAAACCGACCGATCAAAACGGTGAAGCGGGCGCCGCGTACGACGCCGTTTTCATTCTTGATATTTTCGGCCCAGATCTTGCCGTTATGGGCGCGGACGATCTGGCGCGCGATGGATAGCCCGAGGCCTGAATGGCTGCCATAATCCTCGTGCCGGGGGCGTTCCGTGTAAAACCGCTCGAAAATCGCTTCCAGCTTGTTTTCAGGGATGCCCGGCCCCGCGTCCTCGACCGTGACCCGCAACTGGTTTTTTTCAGGGACGACGGCGACGACGGGAGACTGTCCTTCCGGCGCGAAAGACAGGGCGTTGGTGATCAGGTTGTCGAACACCTGGGCCAGCCGCCCTTCATTGCCGCGGGCGACCGCCTCGCCCGCGGGCGGCAGCACCAGACGGATCGCGCTTTCGCCGCCATCCGCGCCGGTCGCGCGGGCCAGGGGCATCTGGCGGGCGTCGGCCAGTTTCGCCAGCATCATATTCAGGTCGACCGGACCCATTTCATCGCGCAGCAATTCCGCGTCCAGGCGCGAAGCGCTGGATATGTCGCTGATCAGCCGGTCCATGCGGCGGATGTCGTGCTTGATGATCTCCATCAGCCGGTCGCGGTCCTTGCGGCTTTTCACCACCGCCACCGTCTCGACCGCGCTGCGCAGCGAGGTCAGGGGATTTTTGATTTCGTGGCTGACATCGGCGGCAAAACGCTCGATCGTGTCCATGCGGTCCCACAGGGCGGACGTCATGCCGCGCAACGCTTCGGAGAGTTCGCCGATTTCGTCCTTACGCCAGGTCAGGTCGGGAATATCGATCTTCCGCCCCTGTTCGAGCCGCACCGCCTCGGCGGCGCGCGCCAGTTTTTTCAGGGGGCGTCCGATAACGCCCGCCAGATAGATCGACAGGAAGATGGTGATGCTCAGCGCGCCCAGGAACACGGTCAGCACATCCAGACGCACCTGGTTCATCGCCTCCTCGATGTCCCGGCCCTCGCGGGTCAGAAGGACGGCGCCGAGCGGTTCCTGGATTTTACGGATTGGCGCGGCGGCGGTCAGCATGATCCGGCCCTTGTCCTGCCAGGCCGTCGCGCTGACCCTGCCGTCGAGGCCGGCAAGGGCGTCGGGATAATCCTCGATGCGTTTTGTGGCAATGTCCTGATAAGGTTCCAGGGCAGTCTTGCGGGGGTTCATGTCGATCGCCTTCCGCCCCAGCCAGCGGAGCGCCCGCGTCAGGAACGACCCTTCGTCCATCTGGGTCGGCAGCGCGCCCTCGATGCCGGATTTAGGTCCCACCAGCAGGCGCGAATCGCTGATCAGCAGGCCGTGTTCGTCGAACACGCGGGTGCGGCTGTCGGTGGTTTCCCCCAGGCGGCGCACCATCCGGCGGGACAGTTCCGGGATCAGGACCTCGATTTCCTCGGGCCTGGCGAACAGGAAGGGCCGGCCCTTCTCGACCGGCTTGATCGCGCCCTCGGCAATGGCGCCCGCGAAAAGCTGGGCCTGGGCCTTCAAGGTTTCAAGTTCGGCCCGGATCAGATTGTCCCGGTACTGGCTCATGTACAGGAGGCCGGTCATCAGCACCATCGGGGCGATGACGTTGACGGCGAGGATGCGCAGGGTCAGGCTGCTGCGGCGCATATTCTCATACAGCCCGCGCCCGCGGTCAGGCAGCGGCGTCGCGGTATTTGTATCCGACGCCGTAGAGCGTCTCGATCTGCTCGAACTGAGGATCGACCGCACGGAATTTCTTGCGGATGCGTTTGATGTGGGAATCGATGGTCCGGTCATCGACATAGATATTCTCACCATATGCCATGTCAATCAACTGATCCCTGTTCTTGACGTGGCCGGGACGCTGGGCCAGGGATTTGAGCAACAGGTATTCGGTGACGGTCAGGTTGACGGGACCGCCCTTCCAGGTACAGACATGCCGCGCGTCGTCGAGGGTCAGGTCGCCGCGCACCGTCTTGTCCGCCACCTGTTCCGTCTGCGGCGGCGCATGGCGCAGCGTCTCGCGGCGCAGCAGCGCCCGGATGCGTTCGATCAGCAGGCGCTGGGAAAACGGTTTGGTGATGTAATCGTCCGCGCCCATGCGCAGGCCGATCACCTCGTCCACCTCGTCATCCTTGGAGGTCAGGAAGATCACGGGGATCTGCGATTTCTCGCGCAGGCGCGTCAGGACTTCCATCCCGTCCATCCGGGGCATCTTGATATCGAGCACCACGAGGTCGGGCGTGGATTCGAGAATGCCCTTCAGGCCTTCTTCGCCGTCGTTAAAGGTCTTGACGGCATAGCCTTCCGCCTCCAGCGCCATGGAAACGGAAGTGAGGATGTTGCGGTCGTCGTCGACGAGGATGATGGTTTGGGGCATAAATTAATCACTTTAATTTTAAGCTTGAACTGGAGCTGGCTGACTTTCGGTTGCTGGACGGATGGGGCGATATATCTTACCTTCCTTTTTATCAAAATAAGTCTGTATTGCAGCAAGCCTTTCACTTGTTGGCCTTATAGGACACCAGTCAGGTACATTAGCACCTAAAGTGCTGACGCGATCAATAATATCAGTCGCGGCAAGCTTTAGGGCAAGAGCGCATTCAGGATATTTTTTAGCAATTTCAGGAGGCTTGTTTGCGATATCGGCCGCTCTAAATGCAATCGCTTCAGCCATATCCAAAATCATTGCGCGAGCAATTTCAGGGTTTAGTCCGCACTTTTTACCAAGGCTTGTAAGCTGATCCAAGGAAACATTGTCATATGCCCCCCCAATGCTTACTGAAAGCTTCCTAAGCTTCGGCATAAAAACAGTCGTCGTAACAGCATCATAAGTTGGGCTGAACTTAATAGAAATTTTATTTGGATTACGAACATCCATCTGTTTAATAACAGACAGATTTTTTAAATGAGCATCGTAATCTCCTATAATATAGGCGAAAGCCAGCCTTTTGAATAAGGCTTCCATATTATCAGGATCAGTAGACGCCTTTTTCAATACATCAATACATTTTTTATCCGAAAGACTACGTTTATAGGTTTCAGGATCAAGATTTCCCAGACTACAGAAATCTGAAATCAAGTACCGGCTATGTTCGTCATCCTTTTCCGGTATATCAAATCGTTCCACCACCAAAGCTGGCGGCATATCGCATGGCATATCGACCAAAGCGTGTTTAGAAGTTTGCAATCCTGCTGCATCGGAAAGTTCGAGCGCCATCCACTCCACTGCGCCTAGAGACTGGAAATGACCGTCGCCAGGCAATTTTAAAATATGGGTAAAGGCTGTGGGATTAGCTACAGAAAGAACGCCGTCATAATGGAGAGACATGGGGATCTTAATCTGAGCCCCCGAAAATTTGGGCATGACGGGACTTTTCCAGAGTGCCGCTACCTGCTGTTCCATAGCGCCGGAAATCTTATCGGCGGCAGGGCCGCTGTAACAACCATTGAAGACTCCGTCGGCTCCAGTATATTCTGTTAAATGCACTTCATGACGATCTATAGCTACGCCATCCATCAGATGGCTGTTTCCATCGACAATCGTAATATTGGATAAATAACGAAGGCCCTCTTTCAGGTAAGCTGGATCTTTTGGATTTCCATGCAGCAATTCATCTGCCAGCCAGCCTTCCGGCTGCAGAACTTTTAGGAAAAAGGGAACCCTGCTAGGGTTGCCGTCTTCTAACAATTTAGAAGCGGGCGTATTCGCGCTTAGCCATTTCCAATCATAACGGGAAAAGCCATTACCATCTAATATTAACTGTCCTGCAAGTTCTCCATAGGAATAAACATTCCTCCTATCCGAACTAGGAAAATCTCTATTAAATTGTTCAGTAAGCATAGAATCCATGGCTCCTTATTAAAACTATATTATTGACATAAATCAATAAAAATCTATTACATTTAAAAAAACTTTCGTAAATATAAGCTTCCTACAATAATTACGATTCCTTCTTTAACAACGTCATTAATTGCTTTCTTTACAGCATCATAAGGATCTGTAATTTCAAAAATTTTATCTTCATCATATGACAAAAGGGCGGCAGATTGAGCCAAAGCAGATTTATCGTGGCTTAAAACTTCCCCTGCAATCGATGTGGTAATTAAGAAATTGGTAACCGGCAATAAAGGCTTCAATATGACATCAGGAGATCTTTTATTCAACATACCTGCGACAAGGCATACAGGCTTATTTTTTATCTCTTTCCACTTTTTAATCTGTTTAGCAATTGCCTTTGCCCCATCTTCATTATGCGCTCCATCGAACCAGAGTTCGACGCCGTCCGGAAGAGGTTTTCCATCGAATGTGTAAAGCCGCTGCAGCCGTCCGGGCCAGACGGCATTCGCGACTCCGTGCCTTATGGCGTCATCCGTGATCGAAAAATCATGGAGCGTTTTCAGGGCGCGGATCGCCGTTCCGGCGTTATGAACCTGGTGCCTGCCTACGAGCGACGGATCGGGAAAGGGGATTGCCGCATCGTCGATCCAGACCCTGTTGCGTCCGTCCTCGCCCGGTTCGGTGCGCCAGCCTTCGCCGTGGCATAGAAACGGCGCATCCTTTTCCGCCGCCGCGCGGCGCAGCGTTTCGGTGGCTGCCGCGTGCTCCTGCAGCCCGATGACGCAAGGCGCGCCCAGCTTCATAATCCCGGCCTTTTCCCGCGCGATCGAGTCGATCGTGTCGCCGAGGAATTCCATATGGTCGTAGCCGATGGGCGTGATGACCGTGACCGCCGGGTCGCGGATCACGTTCGTGCAGTCGAGCCGCCCGCCGAGCCCGGTCTCCAGCAGCAGGATATCGGCGGGGGTGCGCGAGAACGCGGCGAAGGCCAAAGCGGTCGTAACCTCGAAAAATGTCAGGGCGCCGCCGTCGTTGAGGACCACCGTCTCGTCCAGCAGCGCCTCCAGCGCGTCGTCCCCGATGTCCCGGCCCGCCAGGACGATGCGTTCGTTGAAACGGACCAGATGGGGCGAGGTGTAGACATGCACGGTGTACCCCGCGGCCTCCAGCATCGCTCGCATGAAGGCGATGGTCGAACCCTTGCCGTTGGTCCCCGCCACATGGATCGCGGGCGGGAGACGGAGATGCGGGTTGCCGAGCCGTTCCAGCAGCTGGATGTACGGCAGGCGGAAGGACAGGTCGACCGTCCGGTCCCGGTTCAGGGTATAAAGGTGCTGAAGCTTTCGTTCCAGGCCGGCATTGGGGTGCAGCGCATCGGCCCGGTACATGGGTTCCTACCGGCCCGAGGCCGCCTTGCGGGCACGGGGTTTGGCGTTGCCCTGGACAGAAGCGGCGGGGCGGGCCTTGACCGGCAGGGCCACGACTTTCGCCTTGGGCCGGGCCGATTTACCGCCGCCGCCCTTGCCCTTGCCGCCCGCCGCCGGGGAATTGTCCTGGCCGCTTACGGGAGCTTTCTTCACATCGGCCACCTGCCGCATCAGCATGCTGAGGATTCTTCCGATGGTGGCGGGCAGGTCCTTGCGCGGCGTGACCATGTCGACCATGCCATGAGCGAGCAGGTATTCCGCTGTCTGGAAGCCGGGCGGCAGATCCTCGCGGATCGTTTCCTGAATCACCCGCTTGCCGGCGAAGCCGATCATGCACCCCGGTTCCGCAATATGAATATCGCCGACCATGGCGAAGGACGCGCTGACGCCGCCGGTGGTAGGGTCGGTCAGCAGCACGATATAAGGCAGGCCGGCCCGCTTCACCATTTCCACCGCGACGATGGTGCGCGGCATCTGCATCAGGGAGATGGCGCCTTCCTGCATCCGCGCGCCGCCGGAGGCGGGAATGGCGATCAGCGCCGCGCCCTCCCGCACCGCTTCCTTCGCGCCCAGGAGCAGGCCCTCGCCCACCGCCGCGCCCATCGAGCCGCCCATGAAGTCGAAATCGAGCGCCGCAATGACGACAGGGACGCCGCCCATCGTGCCCTTGGCAACGATGATCGCATCCTGGCGGCCCGTTTCGGTCCGCGCGTCTTTCAATCGGTCGGCGTATTTTTTCCGGTCCTTGAATTTCAGGGGGTCGTGCGGAACCTTCGGCAGCGTCAGCTCCTTGAACTGGCCACCGTCGAACAAGTGTTCGAGACGCTTGAGGGCCGGGAATTTCAAGTGATAGGCGCAATGAGTGCAGACATTGAGGTTGGCCTCAAGGTCGCGGTGGAACAGCATGCCCTCGCAGGCGGGACATTTCTGCCACAGATTGTCGGGGACGTCTTTTTGTTCGACGATCGAACGGATTTTCGGGCGGATGAAATTGGTCAGCCAGTTCATGGACGCTCCTGCCGCGGGGTTAAGCCGTGAGAACGCGGGACAGCACTTTATCCCGTATTGCGTTGCCGCATGTCAAGCAAACGACTTATTGACATAATTATTATGAAGGGCTGCCGCCAGACCGGAGACCTGGTCTTTAATATTTTCCAAGGTCTTACCCCCTGTTTTCAGGCCTCCCGCGGTCTGGACGATAGCGCTGCCGACCACGACGGCGTCCGCGGTACGGGCCATGGACGCGGCGTCTTCGGGGGTGCGGATGCCGAAACCGGCGGCGATGGGCAGGCTGGAACGGCGGCGTATCGATTCTATATGCTGCACCACGTCTGCATGGCTGGCCTGCGCCGTGCCGGTGACGCCGGTAATGGATACATAATAAAGAAAGCCTCCGGCGCGCTCCAGAATTGTCTCAAGACGCGCCTCCGTCGTCACTGGCGTGATCAGACGGATCAGGTGCATTCCGGCGTTACGCGCCGGGCCGTACAGTTCGGCGTCTTCCTCGGGCGGTAGGTCGACCACGATCAGCCCGTCCACCCCGGCCTTGGCCGCGTCCGCCGCGAAACGTTCGGTGCCGTAACTGTAAATCGGGTTGAAATACCCCATAAGAACGATGGGAGTCTGGGTATTTCTGACCCGGAATTTCCGAACCATGCGGAGGGTCATTTTCATGTCAGCCCCCCCGGCCAGGGCCCGCAATGCCGCCTCCTGGATCGCCGGACCGTCGGCCATGGGATCGGTAAACGGCATGCCTATTTCGATCAGATCGGCGCCAGCGTCCGGCAATGATTCCAGAATGGCCTGGCTCAGGGATTCATCCGGGTCGCCGGCCATGGTAAACGTCACCAGGCCACTGCGCCCTTCGGCTTTTAACGACTGGAATTTCTGGTCGATACGGTTGTTCATGATACTTTCCGGAAAACATATTCATCGCAATGGCTGCCGAACAGGCCGAAAGCCCGGGCCTGTTTCGTGAACGCGCGCACCGGTTCAAAACCGGCGCCAGCCATCAGGGACCGCGCGGCGTCAGGCGTCACCGATTCATAAGGATATCCCCCCAGCCAATCATGCACATCGTGATGCCAGTCCATGCCACGGTTGCTGTTATAGGTCTTCAAATAGGAAGCCGGATGACGGCCCGTAGCCATGATGCCGCCCAGATAAGCGACCTTGTAAACAGCGCGTATCGATTTCTGCAAGCCTTTGGAAGCTTTTGAATAAATACGTTTTTCCTGCCGCCAGAAACCGCAGAGCGGCGTCCGGCTGTAAAGCGCCAGGACGAACAGCCCGCCCGGCGCGACCAGTGCCGCGGCTTTACGGACGGCGCGTTCCATATCCCCGGTATGGTGCAACACGCCCCAGCTATGGACGATGTCGAACACACCCTCATGGGCGGGGTCGAGATCGAAAACGCTTTTGCAGTCCACGGTCCATGACACCGCCCCGGCCCGGTTCAAAACGCGCGCCGCCGTTTTGGCCGAATCCGTATCGATATCGACGCCGCTCACCGTTGCCGCGTCCAGATGGAGGGCCGCCAGCATCGACAGGCCGGAACCGCAGCCGATGTCGAGAAAATTTTTGCCATTCATATCCTGGGGAGGTATCAGACGCGACAGGCTTTCGACCGCCTTTTCAATATCAGCCTTCGCGATGCCCTCGGCATAGGAAGACCAGTTCTGGCCGAACGCGAAATGGTTTTCGACGGCGGTCAGATCCTCCGTTTTGCGAAGCGCCGTCACAACGTCACGCCCAGCCGGTCGGCGACGGAAAAAATATCCTTGTCGCCCCGGCCGCACAAATTCATGAGGATGATATGCTCCTTCGGCAAAGAAGCGGCGATTTTCGCGACATGCGCGAAGGCATGGGCGGGTTCCAGCGCGGGGATTATACCTTCCATCCGCGTGCACAGCTGGAACGCGTCCAGCGCTTCGTTATCCGTGATGGAGACATAATCGGCGCGGCCCATATCCTTCAGCCACGCATGTTCCGGGCCGATGCCGGGATAGTCGAGCCCGGCAGAAATCGAATGCGCCTCGGTGATCTGGCCGTCCGCGTTCTGGAGCAGATAAGTGCGGTTGCCGTGCAGGATGCCGGGCCGCCCGCCATTGAGCGACGCCGCATGCTGCCCTGTTTCGATGCCATGCCCGCCCGCCTCGACGCCGATCATCTTGACCGACGGGTCGTCGAGGAAAGGATGGAACAGGCCCATCGCGTTCGAGCCGCCGCCGATCGCGGCGACCAGCGTATCGGGCAGGCGCCCGGTGCGCTCCAGCATCTGCGCCCTTGCCTCCTTGCCGATCACCGACTGGAAATCCCGCACCATGGCGGGATAAGGATGCGGTCCCGCCACGGTGCCGATGATGTAAAACGTATCGCAGACATTGGCGACCCAGTCGCGCAGCCCCTCGTTCATCGCGTCCTTGAGAGTCCCCGCGCCGGACGTCACGGGCCGCACCTCCGCCCCCAGAAGTTTCATTCGGAAGACGTTAGGTTTCTGCCGCTCGATATCGGTCGCGCCCATGTAGATGGTGCAGGGCAGTTTGAACAAAGCGCAGACCGTCGCGGTGGCGACGCCATGCTGGCCCGCGCCGGTCTCCGCAATGATCCGCGTCTTGCCCATGCGCCGCGCCAGCAGGATCTGGCCGAGGCAGTTATTGATCTTGTGGGACCCCGTATGGTTCAGCTCGTCCCGCTTGAACCAGATCTGGGCGCCCTTATCGCCCCTGGCGAAATGCTTCGTGCTGCTTTCCGCGAAATAAAGCGGGCTGGGCCGCCCGGTATAGTCCCGGCACAGCATGTCGAATTCATTCCAGAAGCCCGGATCGCTTTTGGCCTCTTCCCAGGCCTGTTCGACGGACTGGATCAGAGGCATCAATGTTTCGGCGACGTACCGTCCGCCATACAGGCCGAAATGCCCCCGCTCGTCGGGGCCGGTGCGATAAGAGTTGGGTCGTGCTGCCTGTGTCATCAAAGCGTTATGCCACCGATTGCCGAGTTTTTTAAGAGAAATCTTTGCAGCCTTTAAACGCCGGCGCCGCATTATAGTTCATGTATATATTTGACATCCCGACCCCCGGTCGGGTTAATGTAGCCGCATTCATTATAATGGAAGGAGCCGATATGACCGCGCCAGAGCGTCCGTCCGCGAAGGGCACCATTAACCTGAAAACCGGTCTTGCCGAGATGCTGAAGGGCGGAGTGATCATGGATGTGATCGACGCGGACCAGGCGAAGATCGCCGAGGACGCGGGCGCGGTCGCCGTCATGGCGCTGGAACGCGTGCCATCCGATATCCGCAAGCAGGGCGGGGTGGCGCGGATGTCGTCGCCCGACCTGATCGAGGCCATCATGAAATCGGTCTCGATCCCGGTCATGGCCAAATGCCGGATCGGGCATTTCGCGGAGGCGCAGATTCTGGAAGCCATCGGCGTCGATTATATCGACGAAAGCGAGGTCCTGACCCCCGCCGACGACATCAACCATGTCAACAAGCACGCTTTCAAAGTGCCGTTCGTCTGCGGGGCGACCGATCTGGCCGAGGCCCTGCGCCGGATCGGCGAGGGCGCGGCCCTGATCCGCACCAAGGGCGAGGCCGGCACCGGCAACATCGTCGAGGCCGTGCGGCATATGCGCCAGATCAACCAGGACATCCGCCGCGTCCTGGCCCTCGACGAGGCCGAACTTATGCGTGAATCGAAAAACATGGGCGCACCCTACGAGTTGCTGCTCGCCGTGCGCGAAGCGGGCCGCCTACCCGTGCCGAACTTCTCGGCAGGCGGTGTGGCGACGCCTGCGGATGCGGCCTTGGTCATGCAGCTGGGCGCGGAAACTGTGTTCGTAGGATCAGGGATATTCAAATCTGAAGACCCGATTTCCTATGCGAAAGCAGTCGTTAAAGCGACCGCGCATTTCGATGATCCCAAAATGGTGCTGGAAGCGTCACGCGGGCTCGCCCCCGCCATGCCGGGACTGGAAATGAGCACAATTGAGCCTGGGCTACGGCTGGCTGGGCGCGGATGGTAAGGCGATGGCAAAAGTTGCGATTACGAAACTGACGCCGGAACTGACATGCTTAGACATCAAGCTCAGCCTACACTTTTATATAGCCGTCCTTGGGTTTAAAATTTTGTTTGAGCGTCCTGAAAACGGTTTCTATTATATTGATCGCGAAGGTGCACAGCTCATGCTCGATGCGGCGCCGGAAACCGGTTATCTAGGCAATGGATGGAGAACGGGACCGCTCGAACGTCCTTTAGGCCGCGGAGTCAATTTCCAGATCGAGGCTCGCGACGTGCAGGCTCTGTACGACGACGTAAAACGGGCCGAGGTCGATCTGTTCCGCGACCTAGAAACGGTCTGGTATCGTGCTGGAAACGAAGAACTTGGCAACAAGCAATTCCTTGTCTGCGATCCGGACGGATATTTGTTGCGCTTTTACCAAGACATGGGATCTCGCCCCTGTGTCAGCTAAGCGTATTATCGGCGTTTTAGCACTTCAAGGCGCGGTTTTGCCTCATAAGCCGCATATAGAGGCGGCGGGCGGGACGTTTCTGCCCATCAAAACACCCGAGGATTTCGCGCAGGCCGATTCATTTATCCTGCCTGGGGGGGAAAGCACGACGATGCTGAAGCTGATCGATATCTTCAAGCTTGCCCCTGTGCTCGAAAGGGAATTCGCTAAAAAGCCTGTCTGGGGCATTTGCGCAGGGGCAATTTTGATGGCGAAAACCGTCAGTAACCCCGGTCAGTTTTCATTCGGCCTGATCGATATGGATATCACCCGCAACGGCTATGGACGCCAGCTGGACAGCACGGTGATCGAGGTGGATGGCTACCCCGTTTCGTATATCCGCGCGCCGGTCATCGAGCGGACCGGGGCTGAGGTCGAAATTCTGGCCGAGCGCGACGGCAAGCCGATTTGGGTTCGGCAGGGGCCATATGTCGCCACCGCTTTTCACGCCGAACTGACCGCGCGCTATCCTTCGCCGTTCCACAAGGCTTTTGTCACAATGGCTAAGCAGATATAAATTATTTGCCGGAAGTCATTTTAAGAAAATCGCCGATCTTTGCAGGCGATTTTATGCCGGGGCTGTCTTCAACCCCGCTTGATACATCGACAGCATCCGGATTTAATATGTCCAAAGCCGCGCGTACGTTTCCTGTATGCAAGCCACCCGACAACATCCAGGGACGTCTTATTGACATATTTTTCAAAAGAGCCCAGTCGAAAGCTGTGCCGGTCCCTCCGGCCTGGCCAGGCACTTTCGCATCGAACAACAGCCAATCCGCCACCTTATCGAAAACAGATATTATGGCGAGATCCTCTTTATCGGCAATTTTGATCGCTTTCATTACAGGCAGTTGGAAGACATTACGTATATAAAGCAAGCGGTCAGGGTCTTCGTTGCCATGCAACTGGATAACATCCAGTTTGATTTTGCGGGTAATGCGACTGAGTGTTTCATTATCGGGATCCACGAACAGACCCACTTTTTGGATGCGTCCGGCACCGAAGGCGGAAAGTGACGCGGCAAGGTCATCTGACACGAAACGGGGACTGGAAGGATGAAAAACAAGACCATACCAATATGCGCCGCCCTGAATGGCAGCAGACAAGGCCTCCGGGGTTTTTATACCGCATATTTTAACCCGCGTTTTGCCGCTCATATTTTCATTTTCGGTTCATTTTCAGGTGCAAAAATATAGCCATATTATTTCGACACTTTATGTATCGATAGAGGCCATAATCGCCTTGGCGGCGGCTCCAGGATTCGCAGCCTCTGTAATGGGACGACCAATGACAAGATACGTCGCCCCTTTCTTGATCGCGTCGGCGGGAGTCATTACCCGCTTCTGGTCGCCGATGTCGCTTCCGGCCGGACGGATACCCGGCACCATCAGGATAAAATTGGGCCCGCATTCTTTACGCAATACGGAAATCTCATGACTTGAACAGACAACACCTGCCATCCCTGCTTTTTTGGCCAGAAGCGCCAGGCGAATAACCTGGTCCCGAACCTTCGATCCCTGCCCGACCTCATCGAGTGTACGTTCGTCAAGGCTGGTCAGAACGGTCACAGCCAGCAGCTTAGGCACCGCGACTCCGAAATTCGCCGCTTCGTCTTGTGCCGCTTCGACCGCCGCCTTCATCATTTCAAAGCCGCCGGACGCGTGGACGTTCAGGAAAGACGGTTCAAGGCGGACCGCCGCCCGAACCGACCGGGCCACCGTATTGGGAATGTCATGAAATTTCAGGTCCAGGAACAATGGCACGTCGGGACAGGCTTCCATAACGGTTTTGATGCCTTGGGGCCCCTGCGCGTTGAAAAATTCCAGTCCCAGTTTGATGCTGCCCGTCACCGTCGATATGGACCGCGCAAGCGACAGGGCCCGGTCAAGATCACTCGTATCGATGGCGCAGAATATCCGGGGGGTGCCTGTCACAGTATCGCTCTTTTTTTCTCAGGGGCGTTCTGCATGACGGAAACAGCCTGATCGTCGGTTTTCAGGAGGTCTTTTTCAAGCGCTTCCAGCCGCTTTCTCTGCCGGCGCGCGGAAAACCTGCCGTTCAGTGACCGAAGCCACATGATGAACGCCCCGGCGACGAACCCTAAAAGCGCGCCGCCCAGCCCCACCAGAAACAGCGGGACGCTGAACGGTTCATAAAAAGGGATTAGCGCGAGGGAAACGGTTTCCATGTTGCCGATGGCGAACAGAATGGCCGCCGAAGCGATGACCAGAGAAACGAGGCCGCGAATCAGGGATATCATGGACGGAAAATCCTCTGGTTAAGGCAGGAAGGAAGAAGACTGTCTATCAGTCGTCTTCACCGTCGTCGACGCCGCCATTGAGCCGTTCGCGCAGGCCCTTGCCGGTTTTAAAGAACGGCAGGCGCTTGGCCTCCACCTTGACGTTTTCGCCGGTACGGGGGTTGCGGCCCTGACGTTCGCCGCGTTCCTTCACGGAAAAAGCGCCGAAACCGCGCAGTTCGACACGGTCGCCCTGCGCCAGCGCCGCCGTGATCTCATCAAAGACAGTATCGACGATCTTTTCGACGTCGCGCATATAGAGGTGCGGATTGCGCTCGGCCAGCCTCTGGATCAGTTCGGATTTCGTCATGTCCACTCCTTGAAGAGAAAGGCTTTTCGTAAAGCCCGGCATCGCTTTCCGTTCCGTAAGGAAGCCGCCGTATATCATTTAGAAATCAATACTTATTTTTCCACCATGACTCAATCCCTGCCGCTTCGTCAAGCAAAAGGCATTGAAGGAAAAGGAAAATTTTGCCGAAAAGCGAAATCTTCAGAACGCTTCCGGATATAAAAAAAAGCTGCCCGCGAAGGGCAGCTTTCCTAAGAGCGTTGCAAAACGCGTCAGAACTTACTTGTTCTGGTGCGTGTTGTACATCGTGTCGGCTTTGACGGCCTGTTCGCTGCCTACGGTGCGCTCATGCGCATAAGGAGCCTGCTCGTCATAGTTTTCCATTTTCGCGCCGCCGTTGCCGGTCGTGCCGCAAGCGGCCAGAACCAGAAGGGAAGCAGCCATGCAAAGTTTCGAGAAATTCTTCATTGTAGTGACCTCATTTAGGTTTAGGTTGTTGACAGGGACCAGTTTTTTGCCCCGGGCGGGGTCAAACCTTCTCTCCTTATATACACGACTAATTATAGAATTCATATAGCTTTTCAAGCGTTTTTTATGCTTTGCATAAAGCTGTGCGTAATCTTCGGTGAAACAGGCTGTTTTTTCAGGGCCGGGCCCCGGCGCGCTGGAAATAGCTGTCGATACCGGAGGCCAGAGTCTGCGCCACTTTCCGCCTGTATGAATCGCTGGAAAGCATCGCCGATTCCCCTGCATTCGTCATGAACCCCATCTCGATCAGAACAGATGGTATGTCAGGCGCTTTCAAGACGGCGAAACCTGCTGAACGGTGAGGGTTTTCCAGCATCCGTATCCCGCTTTTCTTCATGCCGGCCACGACCGTGTTGGCGAAAAAGTTCGACTGGTTCATATTATCGCGCATCACAAGATCGACCAGGATGCCCGCCACCTGTTCGTCTTCCGCCCCAACGTCGATGCCGCCGATGGAGTCGGCGCGGTTTTCCCGGGCCGCCAGTTTCGCCGTCTGGGCATCCGAAGCCTTTTCCGAAAGGCTGTAAATGGAGGCGCCCTGAACACCGGCGCGATTTACCGAGTCAGCGTGAAGAGAGATGAACAGATCCGCCTTGTTACGACGGGCGAAATCTACCCGTTCATGCAGTTTCAGATAGGTGTCGTTAGAACGTGTCAGCATAACCCGATAGCGCCCGCCGCTTTCCAGTTGGGATTTCAGCGCCTTCGCCATGCCGAGCGATACGTTCTTTTCAAACACGCCATTGGCGCCCAGTGCGCCTGGGTCGATGCCACCATGCCCAGGATCGATCACAATCAGCGGCTTGCCGCCTGGCACTCCTTTGAGGGACACTGGCGCAGGCACGGGCGTATCTGGCAGAGCCTCCGGTTTCCGGTCGGGCGTTCGTACCGACCGCTTAGCGGACGTTATCGGAAACGTTTGCGGAGTGGGGGGAATGGCCTGTCCTGTCTTGAGCGCGCCGAAAGTGGCCGTATGCCTGGAAGCGAACTCTCCGGCGGATGTTTTCATGAAATCGACAACCAGCCGTCCCGGCTGGCCGCGCTTGGGCGGCAGAATAAAAGCCGATTTGATGACAGCCGGACCGTCGAGGTCGGCGATGACGCGGGAAACGGACGCTGTCAGCGTCCCCTGGCGTATGCCGGTCACACCGCTATGCGGCACCCTGTCAACCAAACCGACCTTCCAGGTAAAAGACGGCATGTCGATGGCGATGCGGTAGGGATTGTCCATCGTAAAAGCGCGAAAGCTGGTTATATCGCGGATTTCCAGCACCATCCGCGTTTCGCCCGGATGGACGCCAAGCCGCACGTTTTCGACACTGGCCGCACGCGCCGCCAGCAACGGCAGCACGGTCAGAATGAAAGACACAAAGGAAAGACGGAAAAGAAACCGCGTGGGGAATGTCATAATTTCTTTTATCAAAACCGGGTGCGATAAGAAAGCCCGCCTTCGGTTTTTTCGCGTCAGCTTTCCGCCATCTGGCGGATCAGGGCCCGCAGTTCGGCAATTCCCTCGTTATCATGGGCGCTGGTCAGATGGATCTGGGGAAAGGCCGCGGTATGCTTTTTCAATTCGGCCTGCAGCTTGCCTTCCTGGGCTATGAGTTCGCCTGGCTTTGTCTTGTCGACCTTAGTCAGGACCACGCGATAGGAAACGGCCGCTTCATCCATCATCGTCATGATGTCATGATCCGACTCTTTCAGCCCGTGCCGGGAATCGACCAGGACGAAGACGGTGCGCAATGTCGGGCGCCCGCGCAGGTAATTCCGAATGAGTTCTTCCCAGGACGACCGCATCGTTTTGGAGACCTTGGCAAAACCATACCCTGGCATATCGACCAGGAACAGGCGGCCGCCGACATCGAAAAAATTCAGTTGCTGCGTCCGCCCCGGCGTATGCGATATGCGCGCCAGGGCATTGCGACCGGTAACGGCGTTGATCAGCGAGGACTTGCCGACATTCGACCGGCCCGCAAACGCTACTTCTGTCAGACTCGCCTCGGGCAGGCGGTCCAGCGTATCAACCCCGGCCGCGAAATCGCAGGAACCGGCAAAAAGGACCCGTCCTGCCTCGATTTGCGCGGGGGTGAAAGTCATTATTTTTTCTTCTTCTTTTTCTTCGGTGAAAATTTCTTTTCAGGCTCACTGGCGGTTCCGTCGTTTTCGAGCAGGGCGTGTTCGATCTTTTCCTCGACCATCTCCAGTTCGGGATGCACGGCGGGCTGTTCCTGGACTTTTTTCTCCAGTTCCTGTTCCACCTTTGGCCGTTTGAAGAAATATACTTCGACGCCCATAGACCGCATGATCACATATTGCTGCAGCATCGCAAGCGCGCCGGAGAACGTCCAGTAAATGACGAGGCCGGACGCGAATCCTGCCATGATGTAGCAGAAGAAAAACGGCATGACATTGATCATAAACGCCTGTGTCTTATCCTGCGCGGGCGGGTTCATGTTTCGTTGCAGCAACTGCACCGCCAGCATCATGCAGGCCCAGCCGCCGATCATCAGCTGGTGCGGCGGCGTCCAGGGAATAAGCCCGAACAGGTTGAAAATCGTGGTCGGATCAGGGGCTGACAGATCGTGGATCCAGCCAAAGAACGGCGCGTGACGCAATTCGATCGTGATGACCATCACCTTATAAAGCGCCAGGAAGATCGGGATCTGTATCACCATCGGCAGGCAGCCCGCCATCGGGTTTACCTTTTCACGCTCATACAGTTTTACCAGTTCGGCCTGAAGCTGCTGCTGGTCTCCGCCCTTGTATTTGTCGCGGATCTCTTTCATCTGCGGCGTCACCTTGCGCAGCTGGGCAAACGAACGATAGGAAATATTCGCCAGGGGGAATACGAACAACCGCACCATGACCGTCAGCATGATGATCGCGATGCCCATGTTGCCGACCGTGCGGTAAAAGAAATGCAGCGCGTGAAACAGGGGCTTCGTCATGAAATAAAGTTTGCCGAAATCGACCGCGAGGTCGAGATGGGGAATCTGGTACTGGCGCTCATAGGCTTCGAGCCTGCGTACTTCCTTGGCGCCGGCAAAGACCTTCGAGGTTGATTCCGCGTTCTGGCCCGGCTGAACCGTGCGGGCCGTGCCGACGGCATCGACCTGGAAACGATCCCTGCCTTCGGGCGACGGCGGCGCGACATGCAGGAAACCGTATTTCGTCTGCTCGCCTTTTGCCGGGATCAGCCCGGTAAACCAGTATTCCTCCGTGATGCCGATCCATCCGTCGGAGCCTGAAAGCTCGCGTTTCACCGTTTCTTTTTTCATTTTTCCATACGGGATTTCCGTGAGCTGCCCATCGAGATAGGCCAGAGGCCCCTCCTGGATGCGACGACCCATGAATTCCTCAGGCAGTCCCTGCTCCGAAATCAGCGCATAAGGGTACAGCGTCACCGCTTTAGCAGACGTATTGGCGACGCGCTGCGTCACCGTGAACATGTAATGGTCGTCCAGCGCGAAAACGCGCTCGAAGCGAAGGCCCTGACCATTGTCCCAGAACAGAGTGACCGGCTGACCGGGCGCAAGGGTGCTTACCCCCTGCGGCGCCTGCCATTGCGACGAGGCGTCGGGCAATTTCATACCGGTATCCGAAGACAGCCAGCCGAACTCGACATACATGGGGTAATCGGATTCCGAAGGCGAGAGCAGGTCGACCTTTTCAGTGCCGTTCAGCGTCTTATTATATTTCAGCAGACGCAAATCGTCGAGCCGTCCGCCTGTCAGGGCGATCGACCCGGCCACATCCCTGTTTTGAAAAGGAAGCCGCGCGCTGGCGGCCAGCACCTCTTCCCGCGGACGCTTAAGAGTGGTCGTATCTACAAAGCCGGAGCTTTTCCGGGCGGCGGCTTCTTCCTGGGCCTGACGGGCGGCCTCCATTTTCGGCCTGATCAGGAAATGGTCATAGGCCAGCCAGACCGCAAGCGCCATGACCGCGAATATGACCATATTACGCTTGTCTTCCGGGTGCATTTCGTCTTTCTGGTTCATCATCATGAAACGCCGTCCTGTCCCGTTCCTATGCCGCCTGTCGTGGAGGAAGTGCGTTTATACCCGAACATGTCCCCCCACGCAAACGCTTCGGGCACGGGATCATGGCGGTGACCGCGCGTGAACGGATGGCAACGCAGGATACGATGAAAAGTCAGGCCTATTCCCTTTAAAACACCGTGGCGCTCGACAGCCTGCAACGCATAGGCGGAACAGCTGGGCTGGTAACGGCAGCACGGGCCGATAAGCGGCGAAATCGTCACGCGATAAACCCTTATCGGAAATTGCGCCAGGACTTTCAGGGCGCGTCGCATGGCATTTTCAGGCAATCGAGGCGTTTCAGGCACCAGGTCAGGTCTGCCGTCAGTTCTGCATAGGAGCGTGTCGCCGTGTCGGCCCGCCCGATCAGAACATAGTCAAAACCTGATGCAGCATGAAAAGGCATCACATCATAAGCGGCCGCGCGCAGACGGCGACGGATCCGGTTGCGGTGTACGGCAGATCCGCTGATTTTTTTCGTGACGGTCAGGCCAAAACGAAGCTGGGAATGCGCACTCACCGACGCCTGGAGGATCAGGCTGCGGGATACCCATTTCTTGCCTTTTTGCGAGACGCTTAAAAACTCCGACCGCCTTCGCAGGCGGTCGATGGTTTTCATCTGTTCTTTACTGCTATGCATGCCGAAGCCTTTATCTGCCAGGCAGGCCCGGGCGGACTGCCTTAGGCAGTCAGAACTTTGCGGCCCTTGGAACGGCGGCGTGACAGCACCAGACGGCCCTGTTTCGTGGCCATGCGGGAACGGAACCCGTGACGGCGTTTGCGGACAAGACGGCTAGGCTGATAGGTGCGTTTCATAATACGCGCTCCGGTTTTCCAATGGCTTATGATCTTTACAGAGCGGGGTTATAACGGATGAAAAACGCCCTGTCAAACATTTGCGGGAGATTTCCTTTGACGGGAGCCCGCCGAACCCCTAATTATGTCGGAAAGAAGGAAAAACAGGCGGCAGACCTGCCGTTTTTATCGATACCACTGCAAAAACAGGACACGTCATGTACGACGACGATCAATGGAACCCGGTCACGGGTGAAGAACTCCAGGGTTTTCTTGAACAGATCAATCCCATAGACGGCAAATACCGCGTCGCCTCTGAAACCACGCAGGTCGCCTGGCGTTCCCTGCCCTTTTACGAGCAGGTTGTCCTGGTCCGGGTGCGCGATGCCGCATGGACACCGAAAAAGCTGACGGTTTACTACCTGACGGCCGAAGGCAACCTGTACCGCCTTATGGGCACATCCCCGCCGATTCATGAAGTGAACGGCATCGCACCGGTCAAGGTTACGGAGGAAAACGTCCTCGATTACCTGCGTTTCTTCTGCTATTTCGTCCGTGGCGAGGAAGGCCCGTTTCTGATCGCGGAAAACCTGAACGATCCCGATATACCGAAGAACATGGACGCCCAGACGCGCGCCGTCATGGAAGGGACAGTCCGCCCAGCCTCCTATGAAGGCCGCAACGAACAGGGCCATTTCCTGTGCGAAGGCGTGGTGTTTTATTCCAACGCACTGTTTATCGCGCATTTCGCCATTCAGCCTTCGGGGATGATCGAAATGCTGGACGACGACCCGATTGCGGCCGACCTGCCTGTACGGGTCGATTCCCCGATCTCTTAAGGCGTGCCGCAACCTTTCTTTCGAAAGGCCGCAAAATGGAAAATGTGGATGTCATTATCGCAGGGGGCGGGCTTGCAGGCCTGACCCTTGCTGCATTTTTGGGTACCCAGGGCGTCGATACATTATGTATCGATCGCGACACCCCGCAGAGCCAGCTTCAGGAAGTTTTCGACGGACGTACGACGGCCATTTCATATGGATCCCGGCAGATTCTGGAAGCCGCCGGGGTCTGGGATTCTTTGGCGTCCGCAGGGACAGGAGCGTGCGCCATCACATCCATCGATATCCTTGAAGGTCCTTCATCGTCCGTCCCGCTGGTTTTCGACAGCAAGGAGGCAGGAGACAGGGCTTTTGGCTGGATCGTCGAAAATCGCGATTTTCGAAGCTGCCTGTTCGATCGTGTCAAAGTCCTGCCTTCTGTACGTCACTGGGCAGGAACAGCGGTTGCAGCCTATGACCGCAATGATTCAGAGATAATAAAGGTAGCGACCAGTGACGGCCGACAGGCAGGAGCCCCATTGGTCGTCGGAGCGGATGGCAGGCAATCTTTTACACGAGAATGGATGGGCATCAAGGCACGACAATGGGCGTACGGCCAGCAGGCCATCGTCTGCACCGTGGGTCACCAGAATTCTCATAACCACAAAGCCGTCGAACATTTCCGTCATGAAGGACCTTTTGCCATCCTGCCGATGAGCGACGATGCCGAAGGACGGCACCGCTCATCAGTCGTCTGGACTATCCATGAGAACGGATCTTCGCCGCTGGACTGGCATCAGGAGTCATTCGATGCCGGACTGGCGGCGCGCTTTCCGGCGCGTTACGGAAGCGTACGTCAACTGGGACGGCGGTTCGCCTATCCGTTAAGCCTGATCCATGCGCATCGCTATACGGCGCCGCGCATGGCTTTAGTTGCGGAGGCTGGCCATGGCATTCATCCGATCGCCGGTCAGGGCCTAAACATAAGCCTGCGCGATGTCGCCGCCCTAGGCGTACGTGTTACAGATGCCGTAAATGGTGGTAAAGATCCGGGATCGGCGGAACTTCTGGAAGCTTATCAGCGCGACCGGCGATTCGACAATACGGCCATGGCTGGTGCCACCGATTTACTTAATCGCCTTTTTTCTAACGATCTGCCATATATAGGGACGTTACGACGCAGCGGGCTGCATGCCGTATCCCGACTGCCTTTCGCCAAACATTTTTTCATGCGCCAGGCGATGGGCATGACAGGTGGTCTGCCGAACTCCTGAGACCTGAAATTTCAGGCGGCTTCCGGCCCGGCAGGGCCGTTGGCAACGAGACCAGGAACCAGGGCACGCGGGCCCACCGGCGTACGTGTATCCGGTGACAGTTTGTTTCCCTTACCGTCATAGGCCTGTACCGCAGGGCCTTCCGCCCCTGTCGCGGCTCGTGTCATACTCCCGGCGAAATCCTGAGCCATTTGGGTACCATTTGCCCCCTTTAAGGACTCAGAACCGGCAATCTGCCGAAATGTCTGGCCAAGAAACTGGTCCATGAAGCTGGAAAGCTGGCTGAACATGGCGCCAATGTTCACATTGGCAAGGTTTGCAATGTTGAAGCTGCCGTTTTTATCCATAAGGCCGCCAAAAATGCCATAAAGACTATTAATACCTTTGGAGGCCAAACTCATCATACCCTGAGGGGCGCTGGCGGCAACGGAAAGCAAAGGGCTATCTTTCCATGTCATGGCCTCATCTGCCTTTTGGTCTTCCAGCCTTAATTCCTCGACCGACATTTTTGAAAGCCGGGCTATATAAGCATCCGGGTCTTCATTCACGTCAATACCGGCAACATTTTTGATCATCTGGGCAATTTCAGGATCCCCTTGACTCCCTTTGCCTCTTTTCAGGATTTCATTAATGTTTGGGTCTGCACCCAAATCGCTATATTTCTTCAAAATGCCCGTAACGAGATCTCTTTTTACAGCAGTTTCATCGCCAGGAACGGCAGTAGCTGCCGGAGCGGACGCAGATGATGCAGGCGTAGCGGGTTGAAGCTGGTTTAAAAGCGGGCCCGATACCGCAGGATCGGCGATGGCGGCCACGATCCGGGGACGCATAGAGGCTTGTTTTTCAGGAGGGTAAAGTTCCAGCTCCCGGTCGGCAAACCATCCTTTGGCGCCTTCCGGTGTCATTGCAGCCGGGACGCGCACAGTGCCGGCATCGCCAGCCAGCCTTGCGCGCAATTCCTTGTCTGTTTCTTCTTTGCGTATTTGCGGGACGGGCGGATTGGGGAGGTCGCCAGCCGCAGCGCTGCCGATAAGCGCATTAAGGGGATTGGTTAAAAAATCAGGCTTGGCCACTGATGCCACGGGCGCAGCCCCGGTAAAAGGCATCAATAGAGAGGGTTTGGCTATTGCCTCGCTAAGCAAGGCAGGATTTTTATCAATTCCGGCGCTTAAGGACGCAATAAAGGCATCCGGATCCCGGTTAATGGCCTGTTGAAGCCGTGATTTTTGATCAGCGTTCAGCTTGTCGCCAGCATCAATGACATTTTTCAATGCCATAAGATCGGCCATCTTCGCGTCAAGTCCTCCCAGCCATTTCGGCAATACGGCAGTACCGGCAAATTTCGTTAGTTTGTCGGTTGCTTCGGCTGATAACTGGTAGGTCTCTGCCATAGGATTTTCCTTTAATGTATAGTGCCCCTAACCATAAGCGGCACCGTGCCGCAATCGGTCACTTTCTTATCATTCATCTGTATAAGATAGATTTCCCGGCCATATTGCAAATCCCCCTGCATATCGTCCGGGACGACAAAGCCTAGTTCTTGCTGGCGTCCGGATACCATTACCAGGTTGATTTTGTTAAGGTCCAGGTCGTATTCCGCCCATTTTATGGTCTCTTTAAACGGTTTATCGTAAAGCAACCAGATTTCGGACTTCTCATTCACAAGCAGATCGACGGTCATGCGGGACGATGCGGGCGGCAGAACAGGCGTATCCAGCTCCGATAAAGGGTGCTTTTCAACTTTGATCGGTTTTTTCCTATCCATATCCCGCCTGTCTTGTAATGATCCATTATACAATATCGGCAGGCAAGAAATCAAATTTACCGATGCAAACGCAGTGAAAGCTTTTAGTCTCTTTTCAGGCTCATCAGATCGCTTGTAGGACGCGCAGGCAGAATACGGTCAGGATTTGCTGAAGCAATAAAAGGCACTGTATATCCCAGTTTTTTGATCTGGTCCGCAGGTAGCGACTTTCTATTTCTCTTAAGATCAAGAACCTCAAGATTGGGTCCAAAAAAGCATTCGAACGTTTCCGAGCGATTTTGGCCGAACGCATCGATGTGGGTAAAATAGAGCCTCAAATTAACATCGCCATAATTTTTTGATATGAGACTTTCAATGGCGGTTAGCTGAAGTGTTTTTGGGTAAGGAAGTTGGAGTTCAATAAACGTACGGCATATTCCCAGATGCACTGTTCCTTTTATCGGTTGAAGCCCGAGCCAGATAAGAATCACAAGTATAACAATAGTCGAAATTAGAATTGTTTTTCCACGCCGCCTGAATAAGCCCGCAATACCTTCTTTTTCTGGCTCTGAGTCGGATAAGCTCCCACCTCCCAGACTTTGCATTTTATTTCTTGCCATTAGACATACCTGTCACAATCAGGACAAAGCCTTGACCTTACGCTTCTCAAGTTCTTCCAAGAGTTCCTCAGAACGCGACACCAATTCTTCGACGATCTCATCAATCACATGGCTGGTCAGGGCGGAGCGGGATTCCCCGCCTTCCTTATCAGATTTAAGCATAACGCGGCGTTTGATCTCGCTGCGAGCGCTGCCTCCTGGAAACGCGGCGGCAAGCATATGCCGCGAACGACCGGCTCCGAGGCGCAGATACAGCCTGTTCCGAATAGCCACGTCTTCCGCAGACGTGGACAGTGCCCATAATTCGATTGGTCCGAGCGTGTTGATCAGGAACTGCTCATACCGCCCCTCGGTCGTGGCCAGCACGAACAAGGCAGGCGCTCCTCCCGATTTCGGGCCTGTCAACTTGAAGCGGATGATATCGCGTGCCGTTTCCGAGAGACCGAAACGTTCGCGGATATTTTCAATCGCCGAATCGGAGATGGCGCTGCCCAACACCCAGACGCCTGTCGCCAGATCGATCATATCCTTGTCGAAATCGTCGAGAAGCTGGGAGGATAAGAGAATCTGCACACCACGTTTACGGCCTTCGCGCACGTCGCGAATGAGCTGATTGCGGACAGAGCCGGATCTTGAGGTGCGGTGAAACTCGTCATAGCAAAGACGTTTCGGCGTCTCGGCGACGTCCTGAAGCCGTGCTTCATGATATTCGCGATATTTTTCAGGGATAAACTGCAGAGAATCCATACCCATCCACCAGGCCCTGACCAGTGTGTGCCTTGCCAGCATGTACATGATCGATGTCTGACGGTCAGCGACTTCGTCGCCCTGAGGCGCCACATCCATAAGGTCGAGCGAACAGACTCGCGCATCGCTGATGTCAAACTGAGTGATAGAAGACAGAATTGGAAGTTCTCGAATAGCCGATGTCACCATACGCTCGAAAGCGTTGATCACGCTTTCCGAACTGAATCCAATCGTCGTTTCCTCCAGCAGGCTTCGGATCTGCGGCCTTCTGGCCGCCGTTATGGCATCCGTCAGGGTCGGGACGGCATGGCGCTGGGCCTGGGCGGCCGCATGGAACTGGCCCAGGTCGAACATCTTGTCGACGACGTCCCACCAGTAAGGATCCGTCGGCAAGTGAATATTAAACTTTTGCAAAACCTCGTCGACTTCCGGATCCAGGCGCGGCAGATAGGGGCGCGGTTCGGCGTTGGCGGCACTGTCATCACGCCAGCGAAACATTTCGTCGACGACTAGGCCTGCGAGTTGCTGAATCCCATCATAGGGCCTGTCATGGCCGGGCGGGGTACAGAAAAGCGTTAGCAGTTCCACCAGATAACTCCGCTCGTCTATAAGCGGATAGCGGCATCCAAGTTGGGTATCGAACGGGTTGACGGCGAATTTATGTGTCATCTGCAGCCTGTAATAGGCCACTTCATGCTGGCGGCCAGGCGGCAACGCTTCCTTGATCAGCGAGACCAGCCCGGAGGACGAGGGACCGATGTCGATGATGGCCACATACGGAATTTTTGACAGACCTGGCGACAGAATCGTGCCAAGATTTAATGTATTCAGAAGGACAGATTTACCGGCGCCTGGTTGGGCGAATAAAAGGTCGAACCATGTCGTGGTAACGTTCGTGCCCGTCTGGTAAGGCCAGACTTTCCCGTCCGCCGTCCGCAAAAGAATGGCTCCATGCATGAAAGGGCTGGACGGCCTCTGCCATGGGACCAGCTTCATCACTTCGATCATCGGCGCAATGGCCGAGGGTGCCGTCCCTGAACAGTGGATGCCCATGGCAGAC
>JBGAPF010000030.1:0-22665 GCA_044221445.1 Alphaproteobacteria bacterium | reverse complement strand
GGCTTTGGCAAATTTAATTTTGATGCCGGGCGTTTCTATTGAAGGTAAATCCCTCAGATCCACAAAGTCATAGGCCGCGTTGACAACCTGGAATCCTTCTTCTTCATACATGCGCAACGCATTTTTATTTTCCGTGAAAACATCCAGCGTGACTTTATCAAAGCCGGCTTCCTTCATACGCGCATAGAATTCATTCTTAAGAATCGCGCCAACGCCTTTGCCGCGCCAGGACTCTTCCACTGAAAACTGGCCGATATAAGGAACCGGATCGGTTGTGCCGTCCGGCTTGTCGACAATAGCCTTTGCCCCATAGGCCAGCATGCCGATCGGGCGCCCGTCGATCTCTGCCAGAAGCATGCCATCGTTTTCACGCCCGGTCAGATATTCATGCTGCAGATCTTCTCTGGTGAACGATTTTTCTTCATTAAAACGAATTCTAAATTTATCGGCGCCGGTAAATGTCCTGGCTGAGGCATAGGTTGGAAGGGCGTACAGATGGGCAATGGCCGGATAATCGGATGACTGTGCATCGCGTATCGTTACGATTGTTCCGTCTTTTAATTTTGCCTGCAAAATTGCCTCCTTCTTTAGCTTCTAATATTTTAAGCTTATAAATTATGAAAAACAACATTTTTATATTACCTATTTTTCTATATAATCCAGATCCTTACCGAATGTCTCATCCAAACTATACAGCGATATGGCCGCAAGAACCGTCAGCACCGCCATTACCACGACTCCGCTTTCCACGACGCCCAGTTCAGGCTTCAGCGCGCCGAACGCCGCCGTTGCCGGAATGGTGATGGCGCGCACAAGATTGGGAACGGTGGTCGTGGCCGTGGCGCGGATATTGGTGCCGAACTGCTCCGCGGCCATCTGCACGAACATGCACCAGTATCCGACACTGAACCCCAGCAACAGGCACAGCGCGTAATAGATTTCCAGTGTTTTGCCCGGCAACAGCACATATACCGCGAGTGACGCCGTCATCATGGCGAGGGAAAACCCGACCGCCTTCTTCCGGCTTTTCAATTTCTGGCTGAGCAGCCCGATAAACGCATCGCCGAACACCAGACCGAGATAGGAATAGAACACGGCCTTGCCTGCTGTCGGCAATGGGTCGGCCATGCCCATATCCTTTGCAAATTCCGGCGTGAAGGTAATGAACAAGCCGATCATGCCCCAGAGCGGCGCACCGACCAGGATTACCGCCAGATAGCGTTTGAGTAAACGCGGTTTCAACAGCATCAGGATATTGCCGCGGCTGACCTGCGCGTCCTGTTTGTCCTCAATCCGTTTAAACATGCCGGATTCATGCACCTTCAACCGCATCAGCAGCAGGCACAGCCCCATGCCGCCGCCGACCATATAGGATGTGCGCCAGCCGGTGAGATCCGAAATCGTTGCCGCCATCATCGCGCCCGCGACGCCGATCGAGGCGATAAAGGTGGTGCCCAGGCCGCGCCACCGCCCCGGCAGCAATTCGGAGGCGAGCGTCACCCCTGCCCCCAGTTCACCCGCAAGGCCGATGCCCGCGATAAAACGCAGAGCCGCATATTGATCGACACTGGTCACGAACCCGTTGGCGATATTGGCGACGGAATACAGCAGGATGGACCCGAACAGCACGGAGATGCGCCCCAGCCTGTCCCCCACCGCGCCCCAGACCACGCCGCCGATCAACAGCCCGGCCATCTGGCAGTTGATCAGCCTGATGCCGGTATCCAGCAAATCACCTTCCGCCACGCCCAGATCCTTCAGGCTCTGCACTCGCACGATGCTGAACAGCAGCAGGTCGAAAATATCGACGAAATACCCCAGAGCCGCGACCAGAACGGTGAACAGCACCGCCTTTTCGACCGTTTTCCCGCCTGTCATATTCTTAAAAAATTTCATTCACTTATATTCCCTGCGCTTTGGCCCGTAATTCCCACATAAATATGTGGAGCTGTCAATTGAGGCTGGTCCTTCAGTTTGTTTTTCAAAAACGTTTTTTCTTTCTTCAAACCATTCATTTTATTAAACAATTCTTTCAGTTCGTTTGAGGAAGATTTTGAGCGGACCATTTCCGCCTGTGCCTTTCGCCTCCTCGTTTTTCCGCCATTATAATAGGAAAATAATCATATTTTGTCAACCCTTCATCGTCATCCCGGCGTAGGCCGGGATCCATACGATGGCGAAGCAACCACAAAGGGATGCAAACAAGCATAATGGCCGGGACCTCGCAGCCCATACCCCTTGCCTTTCAATATGTTGCACGATCCCATGGATCCCGGCTTTCGCCGGGATGACGGAAGTAATGAGATGACGGATTGCCCTATATCTGTTGCACACCCTGCCAAGGCCTGCTAAATATGCAATCGCCTTTTCAAAGGCAATGCGGAGACGTGGCCGAGTGGCTGAAGGCAACGGTTTGCTAAATCGTCATACGGGTTAAACTGTATCGAGGGTTCGAATCCCTCCGTCTCCGCCAGTATTTTCCCCTTTACTGGGATGATCCCACATTAATGCCCTGAACCGCGCTTTTCCGGCGCCTTTCATTTGATATAGTTGAAGCCAAGGACGCGGCGCTGTTCTGACCAGTCCGCCGGAAGGTTCATACGCTTGATGAGTGCATCTGCTGTCAAGCCAGTTGGTTGTTGCCCAGCAACAATGGCTTCCACAATGTCGAGAGCTAGGAAGGCCAGAGGGATAACATGCCCAACATAGCCTTCGGATTTCTGGCTAGCGATATAGGCGAGGCAGGATTCGCGCTGCGCATCGAGAGAGTTGAAATCCTGATCCTATCTTCGGCCTTGGTAAGAGTTGTGCGGAAGCTGGCCCTCCTACGCATTTGGCAAAAAAGAACCAAAGCTGCCGCGAGATGGGCCTGCCGACCCGACGGTTTCTCCGTGTCTCATCAATCTTAGGGGGCTTTGTCTCTAAGTATCTTAGTGTCTTCGTTTCTCATCATCGGATAACAATCCGGCTATAAAAATAGAAGCAGATTTCGGGTTCAAAAGTCAAATTACTGACCTTATTTTCCGTAGCGAATGCGATAAGGTCCTGTATGAAATTTTAGATATTCAAGTCGCTGTAATCTGAAAGCAGGTTTCAAATTTCTGCGTCAATAAAACAAACCTCGCTTGACGAAAATCAAGTCTTCGCGCGCCGTTTTGATCCACTCTCCGATTAAGAACGCAAACTGGTTCCGGAGAGTAACATGAAGAATTTCAAATCTGCCCTTGCCGCCGCCGTTTCGATCCTCGCGCTTGTGCATCCGGCCTATGCCGCGCCGCAGACGTCCACCTGGAACGTCGACGGATCGGACTGGCTGTCGCCGAACCGTTTCGAACTGCGCGCCCGCGCCCTCGGGGTCGTGCCGCAGGAGAATTCCAGCCTGAACGTGCCCGGCAAGCTGAAGGTCAGCAACACGATGACGCCGGAGCTGGACCTGACTTATTACTTCACCAACAATATCGCGGCGGAAGTGATCGCCGGGACGGCGCGGCACACGGTGCGGTACGGCGGATCGGTGGCGGCGCAGACCTGGATCCTGCCGCCGACCGTCACGGCGCAGTATCATTTCACGCCCGACCAGGCCTTCAGCCCCTATGTCGGCGCGGGCCTGAACTATTCGATTTTCTACGGCGAGAACAGCAAGGCCCTGCCGGACGTCGATGTCGGCAACCATATCGGCTATGCCTTCCAGGCCGGGGCGGATTACTGGATCGACGACCATTGGGGCCTCAACTTCGACGTCAAGAAGATCTTCCTGAAGGACGTGGACGTGACCGCCGTCAACGGCGCGGTCCACGGCAAGCTGGACGTCGATCCCTGGCTGATCGGCGCGGGCGTCGCCTACCGCTTCTAAGCGGCGTTGTTTAAAAAATATAAAAGCCCGGGTTTGCCCGGGCTTTTTCATACCGCCTGTGAATGCCGTTTTTGCGGGGGGCCCGGGGACGCGGCGCGGTCGAAAGCGTGGGCGGCCAGACGAGCTGCGTGCGGATGCAGGATTCGGACGACACCGTTCTCCAGCGCCACGAGGCCCGCCGCTATCAAGGGCTCCAGCCGCGCCGCGTAAGGCGCGAAATAATCGCGGGGCATATCGTAACGCGCCCGCGCGGCGTCGAGATCTGCTTCCATGAAGCACATCAGCGCGCCGATCACCTCACCGTGAATCCGGTCGGCCGGGTCGATGACGAAGCCCTTGTTCACCGGCAGCCGCCTCTCCCCGACCGCCTGGGTGTACAGGCGCAGGTCGGCGATATTCTGACTGTATCCCTCCGCGAACCGGCCGATGGCGGACGCGCCGAAGCCGATCAGCGTCGTGGCGGTGTCAGTCGTATAACCCTGGAAATTCCGGCGCAAAGTAAGCTCGCGCAAAGCGATCGCCATTGAATCGGACGGCAAAGCGAAATGGTCGATGCCGACGGGGACGTAACCGGCGTCTTTCAACAGCCCGCTCCCCGCTTCGTACAGATCGTAACGCAGCGCGGGACCGGGTAAATCGTCCATCAAATCCATGTGTTTTTTCATCCAAGGCACATGGGCGTAGCCGAAAAAGGAAACGCGGTCCGGCTTCATGGTCAGCGCGATCTCAATCGTCCTGGCGATGCTTTGCACCGACTGGCCGGGCAGGCCGTACATCAGGTCGAAATTGATGCCGTGGATGCCATAGGCGCGGCACAGCCGCGCGGCCTCCCAGCTTTGCGAAGGCGTTTGCGGGCGATTGACCCGGCGCAGAATGGCTTCGTCGAAATCCTGCACGCCCAGGCTGATCCGCGTCACGCCGTTCGCGGCGAAGGCGGCGATCCGCGCCTCGCTCATCTGTCGCGGATCCGCCTCGACGGCGATTTCCGCGCCGGGCGGCATCTCGAAACGCCCCCGGATGTCGTTCATAAGGCGCGCGAACGCCGGGGGCCGCAGCAGGGTCGGCGAGCCGCCGCCGAAATGCAGGTGCGAAACGCGCCGGGACTTCAGAAAATCCGCGACCATGCCGATCTCGCGCCCCAGCGTATCCACATAGGATTCGACGCGGCCATAATCGTTGGCGATATGGGTGTTGCAGCCGCAGTAATAGCAAAGCCGCGAACAGAACGGGATATGGACGTAGAGCGACAAAGGCCCGTCACCGGCGGCAGACAGCCAGCCGCGACAGGCGCTTTCGGGAAAGCCGGGCTGGAAGGACGGCGCCGCCGGATAGCTGGTGTAGCGCGGCACGGCGGCGTCGAGTTTCAGGATTTGTTCTTTCATGTTCATTGTCACGCGCCTGTCAGGGAGTCCATGGCCCGGCGCAGGATCTCCGCGCTGCGGCGCAAACCCACCTCCTCCGCCTCTGACAGCCGTGGATAAAGGATGCGCTCGATCCCCCGCGCCGAGATGACGCGCGGGAGAGACAGAGACAGGCCTTCCATCACCCCCGTCGTCGGGGCCGAACAGGTCAGGACGGCATGCTCATCCTCGATAATCGCCCGGGCCAGCCGCGCCATGCCCGCGCCGATGCCGTACCAGGTCGCGCCCTTGCCCTCGATGATGCGGTACGCGGCCTTGCGCACCGCGTCGTCGATCGTTGCCTTTATATCGGCGGTGAGAGGTCTTCCCGCTTGCAGGCCGAATTCATGGACGTCCAGGTTGCTGACATTCGCGCCCGACCAGTGCAGCACCTCGGAATCGCCGTGCTCGCCCAGCACATGGGCGTGCACGGAATGGGACGATACGCCCAGATGCTGCGCCAGCAGCGTGCGGAAACGCGCCGTGTCGAGGATGGTGCCGGACCCGATGACCTTGCCCGGCGCGTGCCCGGCTTCCGCCGCGAAACGCGCCGCCATGCCCGTCATGATGTCGACCGGGTTGCTGGCGATCAGGAGAAGGGCGTCCGGGGCGGCTTTCAAAATGGCGGGAATGACCGCGCCGAAAATATCCGCGTTGCGCTTCAGCAGATCCAGCCGCGTCTCGCCGGGCTTCGAGCTGACCCCCGCCGCGATCATGACGATGCCCGCACCTGCCAGCCGGCTGTAATCGCCCGACAGGACCGGCATCGGCTTGGCGAAAGGCGTGGCGTGCAGGATATCCTCCGCCTGCGCCCGCGCCAGGGCAGCGTTGCTGTCGACCAGCATCAGCTCCGTCCCCACGCCGCCCATCACGCAGGCGTATGCGCTGGCCGATCCGACATGGCCGCAGCCGACGATTCCTATTTTCATGATATGGCCCTTCTGTCCGTCAAACCGCGCAGGATGGCGCGCCTGGCGGGGGGAATATGATTACCGGCGCGCAACAGCGCCTGCCGCGCCAGCCGGGAGATGGGACCGGTCCTGGTATAAAGCCGCACCAGCGCGTTGGTGGCATGGTACAGCGGCAGCGTCGCGCGGCGGTGCACGACCTCGTACCGTTCCAGGATGCGCCGGTCGGCGATATCCCATCCCCTCGCCGTTCCGTCCGCGACCAGGGCGCTTAAGGTATCCGCGCCGCGCAGGCCGAGATTGAAGCCGTGCGCGGTGACGGGATGCATGCCGACGGCGGCGTCGCCGGCCAGGGTGAACCGGTTTGCCTGGAACTTTCGGGCATAGACGGCGTCCAGCGGATAGGCGAAGCGCGGCGAATCGAGGCGCAAGGCCCCGCAATACCGCCCCAGGTCGCGTGAAAGATCGGCGGCGAAGTCTTCCACGTTCATCGCCATGACGACGGCGGCCTTGCTTTCCGGCAAGGTCAGCACCACCGAACACGCGCCGTCCCGAAGCGGCAGGACCGCCAGCGTCCTGTCATAGCCGAAGCATTCATAGGCGGTAAGACGCAAATCCTTTTTATGCGTCATGCGGCAGACGATGCAGACGCGCCTGAAATCCAAGCGGTCGTCGCCGACACCCATGAAACCGCGCATGGCCGAAAATCGGCTGTCGGCGGCGACCAGCAGGCGGGCGGCGAGGTTTTCGCCGTTTTCCAGACTCAATCTGGCAAAATTCCCGTTCGTCTCCGCGCCGCTGATTTCGGAATTGCATATCAAGGATATGTTCGGCATGGCCGCCGCGGCTTCGTAAAGAGCGCGGCGTATGACGTTATTAGCGACCATGTGTCCAAGATGGCCTTCACCAGCTTCGCGGGCGGAAAAATTCATTGAATAAAGCGATTCCCCGTCGATCACTTTCGCGTCGCGGATCAATGAGATTTCATGCGCATGCATATTCTCGACCGCGCCGCACCGCTCCAATACCGCCCAGGACGCATGGGTCAGGGCGATCTCGCGTCCGTCATAAGCGGGATTTTCCAGAGTTTCCCGTGCCTGCCGGTCGACCACGGCAACCGACAATCCTTGCCGCGCCAACAGCACCGAGAGCGCCAAACCCACCGGGCCGCCCCCGACGATTGCTATATCAAAACCGGAATGCCTTCTCATATTACAAACTTATTCACGCGCGAATTTTCCATGCTTTGATATTTATCAAGAAAGTTGGCGGAAAATTTTATATCATCGGGCCCAAGTCAATAGTAACCTGCGAGAGTTCCCATGATCGACGAACTTCTGGTCAATATGTCCCGGTGGCAATTCGCCCTCACCGCCATGTACCATTTCCTTTTCGTGCCTTTGACGCTGGGGCTGAGTTGGCTCCTGGTCATCATGGAATCGGTCTTCGTCATGACGGGTAAGGAAATCTACCGCGACATGACGAAATTCTGGGGCAAGCTGTTCGGCATCAATTTCGCCCTCGGCGTTACCACCGGCCTGACCATGGAATTCCAGTTCGGCACCAACTGGGCCTATTACTCGCATTATGTCGGCGACATTTTCGGCGCGCCGCTCGCCATCGAAGGGCTGATGGCTTTCTTCCTCGAATCGACCTTCGTCGGCCTGTTCTTCCTCGGCTGGGACAGGTTGAACAAGGTGCAGCATCTGGGATGCACCTTCCTCGTGGCGCTCGGCTCCAACCTGTCGGCGCTGTGGATTCTGATCGCCAACGGCTGGATGCAGAACCCGGTCGGCGCGGCCTTCTCCCCCGACACGATGCGGATGGAAATGGTGAATTTCGCCGACGTATTGTTGAACCCTGTCGCGCAGGCGAAATTTATCCATACCGTCTCGGCGGGTTACACCACCGCCTGCATGTTCGTACTGGGGATCAGCAGCTGGTACATCCTGAAAGGCCGCGACCTGGCCTTTGCCAAGAGGTCCTTCGCGGTGGCGTGCGGCTTCGGCCTTGCCTCCGTCCTCTGCGTCCTGGTGCTGGGCGATGAAAGCGGTTATTCCGTCGGCAAGGCGCAGCAGACCAAGCTCGCGGTGATCGAGGCGGAATATGAAACCCTGCCCGCGCCCGCCGCCTTCACGGCCATCGGCGTCCCGAACGACCAGACCTTGAGCGTCGACCACGCGGTGAAAATCCCGTGGCTGCTCGGCCTGATCGCCACGCGTTCCACCGACACGAAAGTCATGGGTATCAAGGACATCATTACCGATAACGAGCGGCGCATCCGCAACGGCGTCGTCGCCTACGGCTATCTCGAAAAACTGCGCGGCGGCGACAAGTCGCAGGACACGCGCGACGCCTTCGACAAGGTGAAGGGCGATCTCGGCTACGGCCTGCTGCTGAAACGCTATGTCGAGAACCCGGCGATGGCCACGGACGCGCAGATCGAGCAGGCGGCGCGGGCGGCGATTCCCGCCGTCGCGCCCATGTTCTGGAGCTTCCGCGTCATGGTCGGCCTTGGATTTTATATGCTGGGCCTGATGATCCTCGCCTTCTGGTTCAACGCGCGGCGCGTGATCGAGCAAAAACGCTGGCTTCTGAAACTGTTCGTTATCAGCATACCCGTGCCGTGGATCGCGGCGGAGATCGGCTGGTTCGTGGCGGAATTCGGCCGCCAGCCCTGGTCGATCAACAACGTGCTGCCGACCTTCCTGGCGGTGTCGGACCTGAGCCACGCGGATCTCATATTCAGCATGCTGTCCTTCTTCACCCTCTACGGCGTGCTGCTGGCGGCGGAAATGTACCTGATGGTGAAATTCGCGCGGCGCGGCCCCAGTTCGCTGCATCTCGGCCGCTATCATCATGAAGCCGGACAAGGAGTGTAAAATGATCTTCGATTATGAAACCCTGAGACTCATCTGGTGGCTGCTCATCGGCATATTGCTGATCGGCTTCGCGATCCTCGACGGCCACGACCTCGGCGTCAACAGCCTGCTGCCCTTCCTCGGCAAGTCCGACACGGAGCGGCGGCAGATCATCAACGCGGTCGGCCCGCACTGGGACGGCAACCAGGTCTGGCTGATCACGGCGGGCGGTGCCATCTTCGCCGCCTGGCCGTTCGTCTACGCCGCGGCGTTCTCCGGCCTGTACATGGGGCTGCTGCTGGTGCTGTTCGCGCTGTTCTTCCGTCCGGTCGGCTTCGATTACCGCAGCAAGATCGAGGATAAACGCTGGCGGTCCGCCTGGGACTGGGCGATTTTCGCCTCCGGCTTCGTGCCCAGCCTCGTCTTCGGCGTCGCCTTCGGCAACCTGCTCCAGGGCCTGCCCTTCCATATCGACAATATGTTCATGCCACATTATGAGAAGCATTTCATCTTCGCGCTGCTCGAACTGCTGAACCCCTTCGCCCTGCTCTGCGGCGTCCTGAGCTTTGCCATGCTGACGGCGCAGGGCGCCTTATGGCTGCAACTGCGCACCGACGGGCCGGTGGCCGAGCGGGCGCGGGCGGTGGTGAAAATCTTCGCGCCGCTGACCCTTATCCTGTTCGCGCTGGGCGGCGCATGGATCGCCTATGGCATCGACGGTTTTCGCGTCGTCGGGACGCTGGCGCACGGCGAGGCCTCCAATCCGCTGGGCAAGACGGTCGAGATGACGCGTGGCGCATGGCTCGACATTTACAAGACCTTCCCGCCGGCCCTGGCCGGCCCGGTCCTCGGCCTTGCCGGCGCGGCGCTCGCCTTCGCTCTGTCGGGCGCGCGGCGGCCAGCCCTGGCCTTCATCTGCAACTCGCTGGCCATCGCGGGCGTGATCGGCACGGCGGGCCTGTCGATGTTCCCGTTCGTCATGCCGTCCTATACCAACCCTGCATCCAGCCTGACGTTGTGGGACGCGACCTCCAGCCAAACGACGCTGATGCTGATGTTCTGGGCGGTGGCGATGTTCCTGCCTTTCGTCCTCGGCTATACCATATGGGCCTATGTCCGCATGTGGGGACGCGTAACGGCAGACGGCATCGCGCGCCAGAGCCATTCGGTTTATTGAGGAGAGAAAGCAATGTGGTATTTCACCTGGATCCTCGGGGTTTTCGCGGCGCTCGCCGCCGGGATCATCAACGTGATGTGGTATGAGGCGCAGGATGCCTACAAGCCCGATGGCGAACGGGATAACGCCGGATAACGGACAGGCTTTCCTAAAAGCGAAAATGCCGGAGGCGCGGCGTTTTGTCCGCGCCTCTGTTTTTTTCGCCTGCCTGAACGCGGCGGCGATGATTGCGGCGGCCTGGGTTTTTTCCGGCCTAGTCCGCGACCTGGCCTTTCATCATGCGGCGCAAAATGCGATCGCGCCGGGCCTTATCCTCCTGGCCGCGCTTTATGCCGCGCGGGCATTGTTGTCCTTTCTCGCCGACGACCACGCGGCACGCGGCGCGCTTGCCGTCAAAAGCGCGGTGCGGCGCGATATGCTCCGCACCCTGCTGGCCCGAGGCCCGGCAAAGCTGTCCGAGGATACAAGCGGCGGCATTATCAACGCCTATGTCGAGGGGGTGGAGGCGTTGCACGGCTATTACGCCCTGACCCTGCCCGCCCGCGTCACCGCCGCGCTGATCCCGCTGGCGATTTTTTTCTTCGTCCTGCCCGCCGACTGGATGTCGGCACTTGTGCTGATCGTCACCGCGCCGCTGATTCCCGTCTTCATGATCTGGATCGGCAGGGGGGCGGAGGCTTTGAATCAAAAACAGTGGCGTCGCATGACCTTCATGAGCGGCCATTTCCTCGACGCGATCCAGGGCCTTTCAACCCTGAAACTCTTCAACGCCGGAAAACGCGAGGCCGCCGCGATCCGCAGAATCGCGGATGATTTCCGTGTGGATACGATGGAGGTCCTGCGCGTCGCCTTCCTGTCGTCGCTGGCGCTGGAATTTTTCGCGACGGTCAGCATCGCCATGATCGCCGTGCTGATCGGATTCCGCCTGCTGTGGCACGAGGTCGATTTCCGCGCCGGTTTTTTCGTCCTGCTGCTCGCCCCCGAATTCTATCTGCCCCTGCGGCGCATGGGTACGCATTATCACGCAAAGATGGAGGCCGTCGCCGCCGCAGAGACGCTCGCGCCACTGATGGAAAACCCCGCAGGTGCAACAGGAGCGCCGTTCGCGGCGGACGGCGTGTCGGTCCGTTTCGAGGCCGTCACCTTCGCCTATCCTGGGCGTGCCCCTGTCCTGCGCAACACCACCTTCTCTATCCAACCGGGCGAAACAGTGGCGCTGGCCGGGCTGTCCGGCGCGGGGAAAAGCACGATCATCCTGCTTCTGCTCGGGTTCCTGGCGCCGCAGGCCGGGCGCATTTTCATCAATGAAATACCACTCGATGCGCTCAACCCCGAAAGCTGGCGGCGCGGCCTGTCGTGGCTGCCGCAAAGGCCGCGCCTGTTCGGCGGCACGGTGGAAAACAATATCCGCCTAGCCGCGCCGGATTCGCCGAACACGCGCATCAACCGGCTCATCGACGATTGCGGCATCCGCCCCCTTGCGGCGAACCCCGTCGGCGAAAACGGGGCGGGCCTGTCGGGCGGCCAGATCCAGCGCGTGGCGCTGGCGCGGGCGCTCCTGCGCGGCTCGCCTCTGCTCCTGCTCGATGAACCGACCGCGCATCTCGACCCCGAAACCGAAAGCCTCGTCCACGCGGCGCTGCAAAGGCACAAGGGTAATGCAACCGTCCTGTTCGCCGCGCACCGCGAAGCTTCCCTGGCGCTGGCGGACCGCGTCCTGACCATCGCGAACGGCGGCGTCCTTGAAACAAAACGGAGGGCGGCATGAAAAACCTTTCCCGTTTCCTCGCGCTGTACCGACCTTACCGCGCCCAGGTTTTTCTCGGCATCGCCCTGTCCGCCGTTTCGCTGTCCGCCAGTATCGGCCTGCTCGCCCTCTCCGGCTGGTTCATAACGGCGATGGGTATTGCGGGCGCGGCGGGGCTGACGCTCAATTATTTCACGCCCGCCGCGATCATCCGGGCCTGCGCCATCCTCCGCACCGGCGGGCGCTACGCCGACCGGCTGGTCAACCACGACGCCGCCCTGCGCGTCACGGCGTCGTTCCGGCAATGGTTCTACGAACGGCTGGAACCGCTGGCCCCGGCGCGTTTACAGGATTTGCACAGCGGCGAGATCTTCGCCCGCCTGCGCGGCGACATCGACACGCTGGAGCGTTTTTACCTGAACGGCTTCCTACCGCTCTGCACCGCCGCGATCGGCGGCGCTGGCGTTTTCGCGGCGCTCTCGGTCTACAGCCCCGCGCTGGGCTGCATCGAGGCCGGCCTGCTCGCCGCCGCCGGATTCGGCATTCCTCTGTTGCTGGGACGTGTCGGACGCGCGGACCAGGCGAAGATGGACGCCCTGCTGCGCCGCGCCCGGGCGGACATGGCAGACACGATTCAAGGCATGGGCGAATGGCTGGTCTATGGCGGCGCGGAGTCCCGCGCGGCATCGTTCGATCAAATCTCGGGCAATCTCGCCGCCCTCCAGCTGCGCATGGCCCGGCGCGACGCGCTGGCACATTCGGCGGCGCTGCTCGCCATGGGATGCGCCCTCGCCGCCGGGCTGTGGCTGGCCGCGCCGATAGCGGATTCGGGCGCGTTCGCGGGCGCGCAGGCTGGACTGATCGCACTTTTGTGCCTTGCCGGGTTCGACGCCGTGCTCGCCGCGCCCCTTGCGCTGCAATCCCTGGGGGCCGCACGTGCCGCCGCCATGCGCGTCTTTGACATCACCGACCGCACGCCGGACGCAACGCCTGCGCGCACCGTCCCGGAAACACCATTCTCCTTAAAAGCCGATTCCCTGTCATTTGCCTATCGCGACCGGCCCGTGCTGAAAAATTTGTCTTTCGAGATCCGCGCCGGAGAGATCGCTTCGGTCACCGGCCCCAGCGGCGCGGGCAAGACCACGCTGCTCAACCTGTTGGCCGTGTTCTGGCGGCCTGGTCCCGGCATGCTGTTGCTGAACGGGCGGGACATTGGCGATTGCGATCCGGAATCCGTCCGCGCCCGTTTCTCCTTCGCGCCGCAGAAACCCTATATTTTCGCCGACACGATCCGCGCCAATCTCCGCCTTGCCGATCCGGACGCGACCGAAGCGATGCTCGACGAGGTCTGCGAAGCCGCCGGGCTGGCCGATGTTATCCGCGACCTGCCCGAAGGCTACGATACCTATATCGGCGAAAACGGGCTGAAGCTGTCGGGCGGACAAATCCGCCGCCTCTCCCTCGCCCGCGCCCTGCTGAAACCCGCCCCCTGCCTTATCCTCGACGAACCCGGCGAAGGACTCGACCCGGCGCGGGAGGCGGAAGTGATGCGTTCAGTGCTTGTCCTGGCGGCAAAGCGCGGCCAGACCGTCCTGATCGCCGCTCATAAGCCCGTTTCATATCCCGGCATGCGGATCATTGCCATCCCCGCCCGGCATCCATAAACATCAATGCAGATAAGCGTCAAACCAGGAAGCCGCCTTTTGCGCGGTTTCGTTCAGGGCGCGCACCGTTGCGAACACGCTGTCCGCATCCGGAAGAACATGCAGTTCGCAGGTCGAATTGATCTTCTCCAGCGCCTCGCGGTTCACGGCGAGATTATCCGGATCGTGGCCGCAGGCGACAAGCAGGAGCGGCCTTCTGACGAAGGGCAGGAAACGCTCCGCCAGATCGGTGCGGCCCGCGCAGGCGACGACGGCGCCGACAATATCCTGATGGCGCGCCACATCGATCAGGGCGGGCGCGGCGTCTTCGGAAAACGCCATGTAGCCGATCATGAAGCGCCGCGTTTCCGGCGCGTTCCTCGCCCATGCCGTTACATCCTGCAGGCGTTGCGACAGGCGCGGGATGTCCCGGCTCACCGCGTGGGCCGTTCCGTTTTCGCGCTCCGCCCTTGTCACAAGCGTGACGACCAGAGTGGCGAAATCGTGCGTGTTCAGCACATGCGCGATGTCCCGGCATCCGGCTTTATGCCGTTCCTCATCCAGGACGACAACCAAAGCCTTGGCGTTCTCCGGAATGCTTAATTCGCCTTCCAGTACAGCATCATGCACCGGGATCGAAACCGGGATGAGGGCATGGCGGGACGATTTCTCTTTATTATGTGACATGGATACCTCCTTTCATTTTTCATTAAAAACATAAAAAGCCATTGAATATATTGACTTTAATCAATCCATTCCAAATAAAGAAATATTATTTCCCCATCCTGAACGGCATTCGTTATCTTTGAAAATCCGGCGCGTTTCATGTTAAAAAGGCAGTGGTTCCAACCTGGATCGAACGCATGGCCGCCATCACCGAACCTATCGGCAATTTTCTTAAAAGCCTGCCCTTTTTCTCAGGTCTTGCCGATCCTGCCGTGACGCGGCTGCTGCAATCGGCACCTGTGAAGACGTATCCCAAAAACAAGACCTTGTTTTTGCTGGGCGACAAGGCGGACCGTTTTTTTATCATCCTGGACGGCTGGATCAAGCTTTACCGCGGCACCAGCGAGGGCGAAGAAGCGGTCGTGGCGCTCTACACGCGCGGCGACGCGTTCGGCGAGGCCGCTATCTTCGAACAGGCGGATTACCCTTTTTCCGCGCAGGCGGCGGAGGAAGTGCGACTGATCGAAATACCGGGAACGCTGCTGCGCGAACTGGCGAAGACTTATCCTGTGCTAATGGACTGTGTCATGGCGTCGATGTCGCGCGAACTGCATAAATTGCAGATGGAAAACGAGCATCTCTCCATTATGTCTGCGCCGCAGCGCGTCGCCTGCCTGTTGCTGCAACTCTCGTCCGGCATGATCGGCAGCGGAGGCACGTTCTCCTTCCCTTACGATAAATCTCTGGCCGCCGCGCGGCTGGGGATGAAGCCGGAAACGTTTTCGAGAGCGTTGGCGCAACTCAAGCCGTTCGGCGTCATCGTCGCGGGGTCGGAAATCCGTATCGACAGCTTCAACCGCCTGATTGATTTCAGCTGCGGCCACTGCTCAGCCCAACCCGGCGAATGCCGGGGCTCGCGTGAGTATTGCGGCCTTGCCGATTGCTGCAAGGCGAGTCACGGCAAAGACTAGAACCATACGATCTTATCGAGTTCCTTCCTCAGCGCTTCAGCGTTGAAACCCGCCAAATCTTTGTTGATTTCGGCGACGATCCGCGTCTGGACGGCGTGCGGCAGGACCTTGCGCATATCGCCCAGCAGCTTGGGGGGCGCGACAAGGATAAGACGGTCGAAAGAATTGTCTTTCGTCACCAGGCCGAGCCAATCTACCAGGTTTTTAAACTGAAGATCATGACCATGATGTCCGGCCAGATTCTCATTGGCATGAAAAATCCGTTTACCCGCCTCCGCGGTCAATTCCAGCCGCCCGCCTTTGGACATTTCCGCGATCAGCGCCAGCTTCTCACCATGCTTTTCAAAGACGCGGGCATGATGGGAATCAATCGTCAATATCCACACGCGCGGGGCCTGATGCGGCCCGTGCGGCGCGCCGCCGTTCTCCTGTAAAGAAGACGCGCAATGGCTTTCAAGACCGAACCGGTAAGGCATAAAACAGGTGAAGGACATGCCTTGTCTCCTTGATGATGTCTGCCCCCATTGTGCCGATATCAGGGAAAGAGCCTTTGACAAAAATCAAAGATCGCGTTTTTTGCCCTTTTTATGATCCTCCGCTTCCCTGAACAAGGATGCCGCCATGGATATCCAGAAGCGGAAGATAAAATAGAGAGACGTCCACGGGCCACGCTCGCTGCCGTCTTCTTCGTCGGTTTCACTGCCTTTTTTCATGGATCATGTCTCCGTGATGCTCCATGATCGCCGAACCCCAGCGACGTATAGGTCGATGCCGAAAAATAAAGGCAATCGAGGAACGTGTTGTAATCCCACCCCGGCGCATGCCCCTGGAACGCGGCGGACTGGTGAAGATCCTGCCCAGCGCCGTGCCGTTCTCCACGATGAAAAATACGCCTCTTCTTGTATATTATTGAAAGGAGGGGTCGTTTTCCTTGATATAAATCAAATCTTATTCCGGCGAACAGGGGCATCCTGTTCGTTAACTATTTGGAAGCAACACTATGCAGCATTCAAATGAACCGCCCTTCGGCGAACTGAACACGCTGTGGCAGGCGATGCTGGGGCGTTTCACGCTCGGAGTCAGTCCAGCGGCGGTCGCGGACTCCTTCACCGCCTGGATCAACCACATGGCGCAGGCGCCGGGCAAGGTTGCCGAACTGGCCGCATGGCCGCTGACCCATGCTGAAACGAATGCCACGAACGATCCGCGTTTTCAGGCCGATGGCTGGAACCTGTGGCCGTGGTCGGCCTGCCGCGACAACTTCCTGCGGACTGAAGAATGGTGGAAAGGCGCTACGACGGAAGTGCCCGGGCTGGATAAACATTCCGCCCAGGCCGTTGCCTTCGCCGCGCGCCAGGCGCTCGACGCGCTGTGCCCGGCCAATTTTCCCGCGACCAATCCGGATCTCGCCTTCACCACCTTCAACACCGGCGGCGCGAACCTGATGCAGGGCGCGATGAATGCGATGGAGGATTTTCGCCGGGCCCTTACCGGGGAACCGGAAGACAGCGCTCTTAAGGTCGGCGTCAACCTGGCCGTCACCCCCGGCGACGTCGTCTACCGCAACGGCCTGATCGAGCTGATCCGCTACAGGCCGTCGACCGCGAAAGTCTACAAGGAGCCGGTATTGATTATCCCGGCCTGGATCATGAAATATTACATCCTCGACCTGTCGCCGCACAATTCGCTGGTGAAATGGCTCACGGAACAAGGGCACACGGTCTACATCGTCTCATGGAAAAACCCGGACGCGGACGACCGCCATCTCAGCCTCGACGATTATTACAGGCACGGCGTCATGGACGCGCTCGACGCCGTGGCGGCAGAATCGCCGCGCACGAAAATCCACCTGACCGGCTATTGCCTCGGCGGCACGCTCGCCCTGCTGACGGCGGCGGCGATGGCGCGCGACGGGGACGAACGGTTAAAATCCTTGAGCCTGTTCGCGGCGCAGGGCGATTTCAGCGAGGCGGGGGAACTGATGCTGTTCGTCAGCCCCAGCGAAGTCGCCTTCCTGAAAAACATCATGGAGACGCAAGGCTATCTCGACACGCGCCAGATGGCGGGCACGTTCCAGATGCTGCGCTCCTACGACCTGATCTGGTCGAAGATCGTCCACGATTATTTGGAGGGCAAGCGGCGCGGCATGATCGACCTGATGGTGTGGAATGCCGACGCCACCCGCATGCCCGCGCGGATGCACGGCGAGTATCTGGAGAAGCTGTTCCTCAACAACGATTTCGCCGAAGGCCGCTTTATGCTCGAAGGCAAGCCGGTCGCGGCTGAAAACATCAAAATCCCCGTCTTCGCCGTGGGGACGGAAAAAGACCATGTCGCACCATGGCGCTCGGTCCATAAAATCCACCTGATGGCGCATGGCGACGTCGCCTTCGCCCTGGCCGGCGGCGGCCACAACGCGGGCATCGTCAGCGAGCCGGGGCATCCCCATGCCTCCTATCGCTACCTGGAGCACAAAGCGGGCGCGCCCTATATCGCGCCCGACCAGTGGCTTGAATCCGCGCCGCTCCGCGAAGGCTCCTGGTGGACGGCTTGGCACGAATGGCTTGCGAAACATTCGGCGAAGGATAAAATTGCACCGCCGTCCGCGCCAAAATCCCTGGCCGACGCTCCCGGCACATATGTCTATCAACGATAGGACCCTCATGCCTGAAAAACCCCTTGAAAGCGCGAACGGCCATCTGGCCCGGCTGATCGAATTCTGCCGCGATCTGCCGCCGCTGAAAACCGCGATCGTTCATCCCGTGGAGGCGCATGTGCTGGAGGCCGTGGCGCAAGCGGCTGCTGAAAAGCTGATCGAGCCGGTCCTGATCGGCCCCGCCGCGCGGATCAGGCAGGCGGCCCTGGAGGCGGGCGTTTCCATCGACGCATGGAAACTGGCGGACGCCGAACACAGCCATGCCGCCGCCGCGCAGGCTGCCCAGATGGCGAAAAGCGGCGATGTCGACGCCATCATGAAGGGCGCGCTGCACACGAACGAACTGCTGTCTCCGGTCGTCGTGCCGTCCTCCGGCCTGCGCACGGAATGGCGCATGTCGCACGCCTATGTCATGGACGTGCCGTCCTATCCAAAACCGCTGATCGTCACCGACGCCGCCATCAATATCGCGCCGGATCTCGACGTCAAGGCCGACATCTGCCGCAACGCGATCAACCTCTGGCGCGCCCTCTACGGCACGGCGGCCAAGCCAAAGGTCGCCATCCTTGCCGCCGTCGAAACGATCAACCCGCATATGCAGGCGACGCTCGACGCCGCCGCCCTGTGCAAGATGGCCGACCGCGGCCAGATCGAAGGCGGGATTCTCGACGGGCCGCTCGCCATGGACAACGCCATCGACAAGGGCGCGGCGAGGGAAAAGGGCATCGTCTCGCCCGTGGCGGGCGACGCCGACATCCTGATCCTGCCGGACATAGAAAGCGCCAACATCATGGCGAAGGAGCTGACGTTCCTTGCCAGGGCGGAGGCCGCGGGCATCGTGCTCGGCGCGCGCATCCCCGTCATCCTCACCAGCCGCGCCGACAGCGTGCGGACAAAAATCTTTTCATGCGCTCTCGCGGTCCGCCTGGCGGCGGCGCGGCGGAACGGCGTGATTAAATGACCGATACGCTTCTTACCGTCAACGCCGGATCGTCCAGCGTCAAGGCCAGCCTGTTCGCGCGCGGCAGCGGCCTGCCCCTGCTGGCCGAATGCCATATTAAAAATATCGGCGAATCCCCGGTCTTCACGCTTTCCTGCGACAACGCCGAACACGAACAGGCCCTGCCTCCCGCCAGCACGCACGAGGATGCGCTGGCCCATATCCTGCGCTGGATCGCGGCACAGGGGAAAGGCTGGACGCTCACCGCGGCGGCGCACCGCGTCGTCCATGGCGGGCAGGATTTCACCGAGCCTGTCCTTGTCACCCCCGACGTGCTGCAAAGGCTCCAGGCGTTCGTCCCCCTCGCCCCGCTGCACCAGCCGCACAACCTCGCCGCCATTGAAATCCTGAGCCGCCTGAAGCCGGACCTGCCGCAAATCGCGGCGTTCGACACCGCCTTCCACGCGCATCAGGACGGTCTGCACAAATGCTTCGCCCTGCCCGAGCATCTGCGGCGGCAGGGAATCCGGCGCTACGGCTTTCACGGCCTGTCCTATGAATGGATCGCCAGGGTCCTGAAGAAGGACCATCCCGCTCTCGCGCGCGGCAAGGTGGTGGCCGCGCATCTCGGCAACGGCGCCAGCCTGTGCGCAATGCATAACAGCCAGAGCATCGACACCACCATGGGCATGACAGCGCTCGACGGCCTACCCATGGGCACGCGCTGCGGCGCGCTCGATCCCGGCGCGGTGCTGTACATGATCCGCGCACTTGGCATGGCGCCGGAGGACGTGGAGGACGCGCTGTACAACGATTCCGGCCTCAAGGGCCTTTCAGGCGCGACCAACGACGTCAAAAAGCTCCTCGCCTCGCCCGACCCGCACGCCGCCTTCGCACTCGATTTCCTCGCGCTGAAAACGGCCCAGTTCGCCGCCGCCATGGCCGTATCCCTCGGCGGCATCGACGCTTTGGTCTTCACCGGCGGCATCGGCGAAAACGCCGCGCCCGTGCGGGAGTCTGTCCTGAAACGCCTCCGCTTCCTCGGCCCATTCGAAACGCTCGTCATTCCCGCCGACGAAGACCGGATGCTGGCTTCGCATATGGAAGATCTGATCTAAGGATTTTATAATGCCGCAGGCAATCTTCGACATATCCGGAAATTTCAAAATTCCCTGTATTTTTCCCTGATATCAGGGAATATTGCAGAGAACGGTTCACAGATGACTACACACACCGCCAGTATTTTCCCTTTTACAGGGATGATCCCACATTAATGCCCTGAACCATGCTTTTCCGGCGCTTTTCATTTGATATCCGACCGGAGACAAGCCGTTGATAAGAGAAGTACGCGAATGATGCTGTTTTCTCTCTGTTTACGATTTTTGCGGTAGGACTTCGGGGATTTTGGCCTGCCCCGAGATAACTTCATTTTCTATGCGATTTTCTTTAGTTCATTCATGAAAACATTCATCTTATCAAGCAGGCTCCGGACATTAGCCGTAACATCTTTAGACAGATGATTGGTTACGCCTTTAACGTCATTCGCCGACAAGGCAACCTGACCGATGCTTTGATCGATCTCCCCGATATTTTTGGCCATGGCGGTTGTTCCTTCCGCAGCCTTCAAGGCGCTGGACGCGATTTCCTTGGACGCCGCCGCCTGCTCCTCAATCGCGGCCGCCACAGCAGTCGCTGACAGCTTTATTTCGCTGATCACCTTATCGATGCCTTTGAACGCTTTTGCGGCGCTTCCCGTGGCGTTCTGCATGTTGCCGATGTGGGATCGGATTTCCTCGGTAGCGGAAGCCGTCTGATTCGCCAGGGCTTTTACTTCGTTGGCGACCACAGCAAAACCCTTTCCAGCGTCTCCGGCACGCGCGGCCTCTATAGTGGCGTTCAGTGCAAGAAGGTTAGTCTGCCCTGCGATTTCCTCAATCAGCTGCACCACCGAATTAATCCGGTCCGACGTCTGGACAAGCTGATTCATGATTTCTTCAACCTGCTTGGATTCTACCGCAGCCTGCTCGCTTATGCGTGATGTATGCGTAATTTGCTGGCTGATTTCCTGTACGGAACTTGACATTTCTTCAGCTGCCGAGGAAATGATCTGAACATTTGATGACGTTTCTGTCGATGTTTCCACTGCATTCCTCGACTCTTTACGAGATACAGAGGCTGTTGAATCCATAACGTCCGCCATGTCCCCAAGATTTCTCACAGTATCATTAATGTCATCGACAACAATCTTCAGGGAGTGGTCGAAATCATTCGCAACATTAGTAAACCCTGTCATTTTTTCTTTCACGGTTTCAGTGGCCCTGTTAATGACCCGGCTGCCGTTCAAAAGAAGGCCGCTCATCCCATCTTCTAGAATCCGTCGGAAATACTGGTTTCTCCCTACATATTCCATGGCCGCAGAGGATTCACGGACAAAGGCATCCATGCGGTCGGCCATATCATTGATCGACCAGAGAAGAGCACCTACATCGCCCTTTTCCCTGACATGATTCAGGCGCGCTTCAAATTCACCCCTCGCCAGCCGATTGCAAATATCCGTTGCATCGACCAGTTCGCGGTGAATTTTAAAAATAAGAAACAAGGCCGCCGCACAGCATAAAAACGAACATAAAGATAAAATTCCAAGATTCAAATTACTGGAAAACACAGTAATGGCCAGAGAACCTAGCGAAGTAAACAGCGCCAGAATGACTAAAATTTTTCCCTTAGAGAGAGAAGATAAATTCATCATAACTCAGGCCTTTCTCTTTCAATGTTTTTTGCAGGATAGAAAATGCGCTGTTCATTCCATCTTTGCGGTTGCTATGCTTGTTTTCTTCCAGAAGCAATTGCTTATAGAGAGGAACAATTGTTTCATTAACTATCCTCCGGTCCGGAACACGGCGGCTGGAATGATATCCGTTTACGTTGCCAGAGCCGTCAAAGGATGGTGTAACATGCGCGATCACCCAATAATGGTCCCCATTGGCAGAACGATTAACCACATAGGCAAAGATTTCTTTTTTATCCTGTATGGTTTCCCACAAAAGCTTAAAAATGCACCGCGGCATTTCCGGATGACGAATGATGCTGTGGGGCGAGCCCAGTAATTGCTTTTCGTTCATGTCTGCGAGCTTCATGAAAAGACGGTTGGCATAAACCAGATGACCTTTCAGATTCGTCTTACTGACAATAATATCGCTTTTATCAAAAATGCGCTCATGCCCCGTAACAAAAATCTTGCCGCCACTCGCTGCATCCATGATCATTGCTCCATCAACAATATCTCTTTATATTTATGGTATGCTTTATGAATTGCACACGAATGACGCATTTGTTACAAATCGATGACAAAATCCCGATGAGCATATTATGAATTTAATATTAATGCTTTTCATAGGCGGCCTCATGATTGGACTGACTGTCGCCATTAACGCCCTGGCGCTCGATTTTATTATTGCTCGTGCCTATATCGCTGAATTTATCTTGCGTAAATTTACCTTTTATTTCTGGCGTCCGCTAATGGCAGGAACAATCGTCGTATCCGTTTTTGTCGTGCAAATCGTTCATATATGGCTCTGGGCCACGCTCTATCTGCTGTTGAATTGCGCGCCCTTGCAAAACATTTCTGATGCTCTTTATTTTGCAACTGTCACATACACAACGCTGGGTTATGGCGATATTGTGCTTGAGCATCGCTTCAGGATGCTTGGGGCAATAGAAGGCGCAAACGGATTTATACTGTTCGGCTGGACAACCGCCTTCATTTTCGACGTCATTTCGCGTCTTTATAAAAAAGACACGGAAAGCTTATAATCATCAGGGTTCAGTGCATAAAAGCGTCCT
>JBGAPF010000029.1:0-22835 GCA_044221445.1 Alphaproteobacteria bacterium | reverse complement strand
CGATCATGTCGTACGCCTTGAATTCTTTCGAAAAATACTTCGTGATCGCCGCCGTCAGCGTCGTCTTCCCATGGTCAACGTGACCAATCGTCCCAATGTTGCAGTGCGGCTTCGTCCGCGCAAACTTTTCCTTAGCCATGTTTTACGTTCCTCATGTGAAAATCTCGTCCCATCGTCCGGGCCACGCACTATAAAGCCGCTTTCCCGCGAAATCCAGCCCATTTAAGAAAGTTCTGGCGTTGTGTCAATGAGATTTTGGTGGAGACAACAAAGGTAGAATGAGCCCACCTGAATGCAAGAGCTGGAAACAGCCCAAAACCATAACGAACACCCTGTATTAAGGGATCAGACTATACCAGCAAAGACTGCGCCGGGTCGAAATCGGCCTGGGCGACGTTTTCCAGGATATAGGCGGCCATCGGTGCCGCCGGGCCTGAAGCCCCATCAGCATCGACGGCGATGGTCATGTTCGCGCCGTCCTGGCCGAAAACCACATACAAATTGTCCAGCGCCTGCTGCACGGTGAGGCCGTGCAGACCCAGGACGTCCTCGAACAGCGGGGCCAGATCGATACGGTCCGGGTCCTCGTCGATGGCCGGGTTGCCGAAAACGTCGAAGTCGCGCACGATGTCCGCGACATCCGGCAACGCATCCAGCACGATGCGGTCGCTGCCGCCGCCGGTCGTGATGTCGTCAAAACCCATGCCGCCGGTGATCTTGTCCACCCCATCGCCGCCGTAGATTATGTCGTTGCCCGCGCCGGCATATAAGGAGTCCGCGCCGTCATAGGCGTAAAGCGTGTCGTTGCCGTCATCGCCCCACAGGCCGTCATTGCCTTCGGCGCCGTAGATCGTGTCGTCGCCGTCGCCGCCCCACATGCGGTTTTCGCCGGACTCGCCGTAGATCGTGTCGTTGCCGCCGTCGCCGTACATGTAATCGCTGCCGCCGTCGCCATGCAGGATGTCGGAATCCTCGCCGCCACTTATATTGTCGTTGCCTTCGCCGCCATACAGGATGTCATGCCCGCGCGAGCCGCTCAGCACGTCGATGCCGTCATCGCCATAGAGCGTATCGTCGCCGTATTCGCCGCGCAGTTCGTCGTCGCCCGAATCACCGTGGACCGTGTCGTCGCCTTCGTCGGCTTCGATGTAATCGTTGCCGCCGCCGCCGTTCAGATGGTCGTTGCCCATGCCGCCGCGCAGATCGTCGTATCCGTCGCCGCCGTTTAGCGTGTCGTCGCTCTTCGTCCCCAGGATGACCTGGCCCGGCGACAGGCCGTGCAAGTCGTGGTCGATCACGACGCTGGACGCCGTGATCTGGCCGGGCAGGATATCGTGCAGCACAATCGAGGCCGGGCCGTAGAGCGACAGTTTGGTGTCCGTGCCGTCCTGAACTTTGAATTTCAGGTCCTTGAACACGTTGTAATAGCCGAACCCTTCCAGCAGGAGCCGGTCGCCCTCCGCAGGATTGAAATCCATGATTTCGACATAGCCGTCGCCGGGACGGATGACGAAGGTATCCGCACCTGCGCCGCCTGTGATCGTGTCGTTGCCCTTGTTGCCGGTCAGCGTGTCGTTGCCCGCGCCGCCGATCAACGTGTCGTTGCCGATGCCGCCGTCGAGGTCCGCGCCCGTATCGACGCCGAAGATGATGTCGTCGCGGATGCCGCCGACGGCATGCACGAACAGATTCACGTTCTTCGAAATGTCGGTGTAGGGCAGGTCGGCGCCGCCGCCGCCCACGAGGACCCAGGATTTACTGCCGTCGCGATAGACCAGGTCGTCCACGATCACCGTGTTCGAATGGTCCGGCCCACCGTGATAGTTGATGTCGCGGTTGGCGGTGCGGATATGGACGTAGTTGAACGCTTCCGCGTTCCAGCCGCCGAACAGGAAGGAATGGCGGGTGTTCAAAAGGTCGAGATTTGTGAAGTGGCCGTAGAACACTTCCTCAATGGTGAGGGCGTAGCCGTTCTTGCTGCCGCCCTTGTTGAACGCGCCGTCGGCCAAGTAGTTGTCGACGGTCGGTTCGATGGAACGGCGGATGATGGTGGAGGACGAGGTCGCGTCCAGCACCGCGACATTGTGAATGTCGAGACCGACCGTGCCGACGGCCATCAGCGCGACGTCCTTCGTGCGCCCGGGCAAAGCGTTATAAATATAGTCGTCGTCCGGTTCCCCGAGCGAATCCGGATAGGTGATCGTCAGATCCGATACGGTGACGTTCTTCAGCATGTTCAGTTTCGACACGGTGGCGACTCCGCCCTCCATGTCATAGGCGATCTCATGCTCCAGCGTCGCGACGTTGCCGACAACGGACGCCACGCGCACGATGCTTTCGCGTAACGGGCTGGTCGTCCAGTAAGAATCGTGCATGACGTTTTCATACGGCCCGTATGACATCAGCGAGGCATCGTTCGGCTGCTGCAGTTCAAGGTAATCGCCCGCCACGATCTTGTGGCCGACCGGCAGGGTCAGTGTGTGCGACCCGGCGGTGATGTCGTCGGGCAGCGTGCCCTTCCAGGGAATGCTGCCGCCGTTGATCTTGATGCCTTCGGTATCCGTGCTGTAATCGATCACGATCGTAGTCAGGTCGCGGCTGGCGCCCCGGATGGTGATGTCGCCGCGGTTGACGTCGACCCGTTGCGTAAAATGATGTTCGCCCTCGGTAAAGAAGACCGTGGCCCCGAGAGGCGCCGATTTGATGACCGCCCTGATATCCGCCGTCGCGGCGCCTGGCTCCACCGTATAGGTCAGCGTGCTGGCGTTATATGTAATATAATTGCTCATGATGCGGTGCAACTTACCGCTTCGTTTTGAAAAAAGCTAGTAGTTACGCAAATTATTTTAATAATGAGGAAAATTTGGAGCGGGTGACGGGAATCGAACCCGCATGGCCAGCTTGGAAGGCTGGAACTTTACCACTAAGCTACACCCGCGTGATGCCTTCTCATACCCGGCCCAGGCCGGAAATGCAAGAAGCCAATCCCCTCTATCTTATCATAAAAGGCGCGGTTTCGAACTTTAAATCAGGGCCGGACGGGCAGGAAGGCGATCCCCCTGTCCTGCATATGGGCGACCAGGGCCGATGTCGTCTCGAACAGGCGGTTATGGTCGTGGGCCAGGACAATGTTGGCGCTATCCGGGCTGTTCAGCCACGGATCGGCGTCGATCCTGCCTGTCAGGGCATCGAGCGTGCGATAAGGCCAATTATGGGCATGCGCCGCAAAATCCGGGTTCAGCATCCAGTCGGAGGTCGAAAAGGTATAAAGGGAGTCCCGCGCCGCCCGCATTTCCGTCCCCGTATACCAGGGATGGGTGACTCCTTTATAAAGATCCGCCGTGAACCCTTCCCGGCCCAGATATTCCTGCAGCCGCGCCTTCGTCTCCTCCTGTTCCGCGGTCGGTCTGACCAGGGTGATGTTCAGGCCTTCGGAGAATAATCTCTTAAGCAGGGAGCCGTATTCCCCTGTTGCGTCGTAATCGACGATCCAGCCGCCCGTCCCGCGGTCGATATGGGGAAAACGCAGCAACCTGGCGGGCCGGGTTTTTCCGGCCTTTTTGTAAAGCCCGTCGATCAGGCGTTCGGTCTTTTCTATTTCCCCGACCACCTCCTCATAGGAAACCATGCTGGAACGGCGGTGCGTATGGAGGTGGTTGCCGATCACGAAGCCTTTGCCGATCGCCCGCTCGACGGGGCCGGGGTTTTCGTCCATGCCCGAACAGGGGATTTCAAGATCGGAATAGGACGACCCGATGCAGAACAGCACGGCGGGAATCCCGCGCGCCGCGAGAAAATCGGTCAGCCTGTCCGTATCGTCCGTCGGCGAATCGTCGATGGTGAGATAGGCGCTCCGGCTCACGCATGCACCTCCGGTATGTGATGGCGGCTGTCTTCCGTGTCGCCGTGCGGGTCGACATGGATCATGATATCCGCATGGGGAAACGCCTCCAGCAGGGCCAGTTCCGTCTTGCGCGCGATCTCGTGCGCATCGAGCAGGGACAAGTTGTGGTCGGCCTCGATATCGAAAGAGATGAAAATACGCATGCCCGACTGGCTGGTGCGCAAATCGTGGACGCCCAGTACGCCGTCCTGGGCGCGGATGATGCCAAGGATCTGCTGGCGCCTGTCTTTCGGCAGTTCGCGGTCCAGCAGCATGTCGACGCCCTTTTTGGCGATCGTTTTGGCCGTATAGCCCAGCCAGCCAGCCACCACGACCGCAAAAGCCGGGTCGAGCCAGGGCGGCGCCCCGGCCCGCATCAGCAACAGGATGACGATGACGCCGGCGTTGATGAGGATATCCATCGAATAATGCGCCTGGTCCGACTCGACCGCGAGCGACGGCGCCTCCCTCAGGATACGCCGCTGGACCGTCACAAGCACGATCGACAGCACGATCGATATCGCCATGATGCCCACGGCAAGGCCGTAATGCTCGATGACGCGGCTTTCCAGGAATCGCGCGACGGATTCGACCAGCAGGGAAATCCCCGTCGCGAAGATCAGCATCGCCTGGACCAACGCCGCGATGCCCTCGATCTTGCCATGGCCGGAGCGGTGGTTTTTATCGGCGGGCTTCAGGGAGAGGTGGATGGCGAGAAAACTCATGGCCGATGCGGTGATGTCGGCCAGCGAATCCATCAGCGACGCGAACACGCTCGAAGACCCGCTTTCGAAATAAGCGAACGTTTTGATGCCGATCAGCACAAGGACAGTCGCAAGCGACGCGGCGCCAGCCACCAGCGCCATATGCGGGCGGTAAGCCTGGAGTTCGTTTTCGGGCGCCTGTTCCATGCCCGCAGCTTACATGGGATGGGAAGCCGGGCCAAGACGATTGAAACGCAGGCGGTGCGTTTTCTCGTATCGGAAAGTTCCCCTGAAGCGCGTATAAAAAATAAGTATAACTTTAAGTTTTTCTTGTTTGATCGTTTAATGTCTTAAATATCCGGACTGGCTTTCTTTTATCCGCCATCCGGGCTATAAATAACCATCGGTAAAACACTGCGCGTAGACTGGCTGCCACTGCAACGAACGGAGAGACCGTTATGTGGGTCAACGACCGCATTCATTACGATTCAGGCGAAGAGTCCCTGAAAGCAAAGACCGCCGCCCTGACCGAAGCCCGGCTGATGGCCGCAGCCCGTAAGAAAAAACAGGCCCCTGCGCTCGAACCGGCCAGGCTGAAAGATTTCCTGAAAAAACTGCACTGACCAGCCCGAAACCTTTGAAAACGGCGCTTCCGTTGCCGCAATGGCTCTTTTCGTGCTAACGAGAAGCGTAACGGCAGGTGGCAGTGGCAAAAACAAAGGATCCGGATACGCAGGACGATGACGGGACTCTGAGCCAGTTCTCGGTCTTCGAGGGCGATATCATCAACCGCGCCTTTGCCCGCATCGGCATCGGCGGGCGCAGGCCACGGCATCTTCTGGACCGCATTCTGATCCTGATCTGCATCACCTGGGTGCCGATGGCGGTCATGTCGCTGTTTACCGACCCGCCGCCCGGCCCCGTGACGACTGCACAGATCTTTTTCTTCGATTTCGCGGCGTATACCCAGTTCTTCCTCGGGATTCCGTTATTTATCATCGCCGAGCGCATTATCGCCGAAAACATGCTGGCCGCCGCGCGCGACTTCGCCGACAGCGGCGTCGTCTCCGCCGGGGACAGGCCGAGGCTTGCGGCCATCGAACAGGAAGTCGCCGTCAAGCGGCGCAGAGTCCTGCCCGACATCATCTGCTTTGCTATCGCGTTCGTCCTGGCCCTGATGACCATCGGGCCGGAACTGTTCTGGCACGCGGACGCGATGGCCACATGGCATGTCGACAAGATCGGCGACATGCGCCGCCTGACGCCCGCCGGTGCGTGGGAAATGCTGGTGGCCCTGCCGATCCAGATTTACTGGTGGGTGCGGTGGATCTGGAAGATCGGGCTTTGGTACTGGTATCTCTCGAAAGTGTCCCAGTTCCGCCTCGTGCTGGTGGCTTCGCATCCGGACCGCACCGGCGGCATCGGATTCCTGAGCGAGGTGCAGGCCAAGTTCGCCATCGTCATCCTGGCCTTCGCGATCAGCAATATCGTCTCCACCATCGCCTATAAGCTGGCGATCGAGCACGCCCCCATCAACCTGCCGCCGGTCTGGGGGCCCGTGCTGGGTTTCGTGATCGGGGCGCCCCTGCTGTTCCTGTCGCCGCTGCTGTTGTTCACGAAGCAGCTGGGCCGCACCAAGAAGCGCGCCCTGGCCCAGTTCCGGGAAAAAGCGATGCAGAGCGCGCTGAACGTCGAACGGCAATGGCTCGACCTGTCCCGACCGGAGGACGAACGGGAAGCCGCCGCCCGGAACGAACTGTCGCAGCTTAACCTGCTCAGCGGTTTTTACGAAAAGATCCACGGGATGCGCGTCATCCCGTTCGATCTGCGCTCCGCCGCGCAGCTGACGGGATCCGCTGTCGGGCCGATGATTCCCCTGCTCCCTTATTTCTTCGAACTTCCGGAGCCGTGGCAGCAGATCCTCGAAGCGCTGACCAAATGGCTGCCGCACTGAGCCCCTTCGCGGCTTAAGGAACCTTCCTGCCTGTCCCGCGTTAGCACCGTCACGCTTGCACCGAGCGGTTTTAAAACGAGGAGAACATACATGAACTCAATTATCTATTTAGTGGGACTGGTCGTGATCGTCATGGCGATCCTGTCCTATCTGGGCATTCACTGAGATGGAGGCCCGCATGATCAACGACCCCGTTGCGGTCAAGACACCAGGCGCGACCGGCGCTTCGTATGTCGAATGGAGCGCGGTGCTGGCAGGAACGGTACTGGCCGCCTCCATTTCCATTGTTCTCCTCCAGTTCGGCAGCGCGGTCGGGCTGGCCGTCACGACGCCCCTGCGCGGCGAGGACTGGAGAGGATCCGCGGGCATCGTCGCTACCGGCCTATGGGTCCTGTGGACGCAGGTGACCGCCTCCATCGCCGGCGGATATCTGGCCGGACGCCTGCGCGCGCCCGTCGGCAATTCGTCCGAGCATGAGCGTGAAATCCGCGACGGCGCGCACGGGCTGCTGGTCTGGGCGACCGGCACGGTTGCCGTTTTCGCCGCCGTATCGGCTGCGGGCGCTCTTGCCGCCTTGGTCCGCGACGACGCTGCGGATACCGGCATCACGCCGACCGTCAGCGAGCAGAACGCGATCATCATCTTCGCCTTTATCGCGGCGTCCGTCTCCCTGGTTTCCGGCGTCGCCGCCTGGTGGGCCGCGACGATGGGCGGGGACCACCGCGACAAGTCGGTCGATTACAGCCATTTCGTTTCTTTCCGGAAACGGTAACCGCTGTAAACGTCAGGCGCCTCCCCGTGATGCGGCGGGGAGGCGCTTTTTTATGCCGCACCGCAAAAAAAGATTGCCAAAAGCCAGCCGTTACGCTTTAGTGAAGGATTACGGTACAGAAAGACGATGGATATCAAACGCACATATAGACCCATGACCGCGGCAGCGCATGCCGTGGCGCGGTGCGCTGGTATTCTTCGCCGTCTGTTTGAAGGCCTATTGAATGCCAGCGCCCGGACTCCGATTTCCGCGGGAATTTCCGCGGGCGCAGGAAATTCATATGACAGGCTGTCAACCGGACGTTCCTAGAACCTCTCTTGCCAGCCTCTCTTCACGAAGGCTGGCAGATCATTTCCCCGATAGAAAACGATTTGTCCGCCTTTCAACCGAAAGACGGAACGATGTTTATAAAGACGATAAAAGCGAAAATCGCAAAGCTGCTGTATTTTGAGATCGGCAGGCTGCCGCCCGAAGGTCTGGAAGCGCTACCGGACAGGCTGTGGCCGTTCATCTGGTTTTTCCTGCGCCAGATCAAGGGGCTGTTGATCGCGCTCCTGATCATGGAACTGGTGGTCGCGTCGGGCGTCAGCCTGATGTTCTGGTATGTCGGCCAGCTGGTGAAGCATGCCGATTACACGGGCGCGATCCTGTGGGCTGGCCTTGCCCTGTTGATCCTGCGGCAGGTCAGCGGCGGGTTCATCCATGCGCTGTACGATCTGGTCTATACACCGCATTTCGGCAACCTCGTCCGGCGCCAGCTGTACTGGTACACGGCGCGGCAGTCCCTTGCCTTCTTCCAGAACGACTTCGCGGGCCGCATCGCCAACAAAATGCTGCAGGCGCCGTCGCTGCGCGATGCCGTCAAATCCGTCGTGGGGGCCGTGTGGTTCGCGACGATCTTCACGGTCAGCAACCTGATGCTGATGGCAAGCGTCGATCTGCGCCTGGCGATTCCCTTAAGCCTGTGGCTGGTCTGTTACGCGTTCACGCTGTTCTATTTCGTACCGCGCGTGCAGAAGCGCTCGAAACTGCATGCGGACAGCATGAGCACGCTGACCGGCCAGGTGGTGGACAGCCTGACCAATTTCCTGCCCACCAAATATTTCGCACAGACGGCGCATGAGGATGCGCGCGTGATCGGGCTGCTGCACACGCACAGCCGCACTTTCCGCGCGACCACGGGCACGATCTGGCGGATGAGCCTGGTCATCGACATGCTCAACACGCTGCTGCTCGTCTCGACGGCGGGCATCGGCTTCTGGCTGGTGCAGACTCAGGGCCAGCCGGGCGTGGCCGCGATGGCGATGGCGCTGCCGATGGCGCTGCAGGCGACGTTCCAGTCGGGCTGGATCATGTTCGAGGTGGCGGCGGTGTTCGAGAACCTGGGCAACGTCCAGGAGATCATGGAAACCCTGTCCCGCCCGCACGCGGTGCGCGACGAGCGGAACGCGGAGCCGATGACGATCCCGCATGGTCGGGCCGATATCCGCTTCACGGACGTCGCCTTCAACTACGGCCATACGGCGGAGACGTCGGACCGGCGCGTGATGGAAGGTTTCAGCCTGTCCATCCCCGCCGGTCAGAAGGTCGGCCTGGTCGGGCGCAGCGGCGCCGGCAAATCGACCGTGACCAGCCTGTTGGTGCGCGCCTATGACGTCGAGAGCGGCGAGATCCGCATCGGCGGCCACGACATCGCGCGGGTGACGCAGGACTCCCTTCGCCGCCATATCACGGTGGTGACGCAGGACAGCTACCTGTTCCACCGCTCGGTGCTGGAAAACATCCGCTACGGCAGGCCTGAGGCCGACATGGAGGAGGTCATCCAGGCGGCGAAGCGCGCCAACGCACACGACTTCATCCAGACCCTGAGCGACAACAAGGGCCGCCGCGCCTATGACGCGCATGTGGGCGAGCGCGGCGTGAAGCTGTCGGGCGGCCAGAAGCAGCGCATCGGCATCGCCCGCGCCATCCTGAAGGACGCGCCGATCCTTCTGTTGGACGAGGCGACGTCGGCGCTGGACAGCGAAAGCGAACACGCGATCCAGGCGGCGCTGGAAGGCATCATGCAGGGCCGGACGGTGATCGCCATCGCCCACCGCCTCTCGACCCTGCGTCAGATGGACCGCATCCTGGTGATGGAGGCGGGAAAGATCGTCGAGGACGGCACGCATGACGAGCTGATCGCCCTGCGCGGCGGCCATTACGCGCGGCTGTGGCAGATGCAGTCCGGCGGATTCCTGAAAGAGGAAGCGCCGGTCCAGGACGCGGCTGAATAACTTCCTGCCGGCTCCCTCTCCTTCGCGGAAAGGGAGCCGGCAAGCATGCCCGTCCCCCGTCGCGGCCATAACCTTTTGACCCACTTTCTCTTTCTTTTCTGGAACCATACACAGGCCAGTCCTGTTGGGGGCTGGCACAAGATTTTGAAAAGGAAAGAAAAAATGAAGGCTTTGGTCTGGCACGGACGGTATCACATGCAATGCGACACCGTCCCCGATCCCGGGATCGAGGCCCCTACCGACATGATCGTGAAAGTAACGCGCACGGCGATCTGCGGTTCCGATCTCCACCTTTACGACAGCTATGCCCCGATGATGGAAAAAGGCGATATTCTGGGACATGAGTTCATGGGCGAGGTGGTCGAGACAGGGTCAGGCGTCCAAAAACACAAGATCGGCGACAGGGTGGTCGTGCCCTTCGTCATTTCCTGCGGCCATTGCTTTTTCTGCGAGCAGAAACTGACCTCCTTCTGCGAAAACACCAACCCGGACGGCGAAAAGCAGGCCAAAGTCATGGGCCACCAGACGTCGGGGCTCTACGGCTATACGCACATGCTCGGCGGCTTTTCCGGCGGCCAGGCCGAATATGTCCGCGTGATCCAGGCGGATAACGGACCGACGAAAGTGCCCGACGGCATCGACGACGAAAAAGTCCTGTTTCTCACCGATATCTTTCCGACAGGATGGATGGCCGCCAAGAACTGCGAGATCAATCCCGGCGACACTGTCGCGATCTGGGGCTGCGGCCCCGTCGGCCAGATGACGATCCAGAGCGCATGGATGCAGGGCGCCGGTAAGGTGATCGCCATCGACCATGTGCCGGAACGCCTGGAGATGGCCCGCACGCTTGGGAAGGCCGACACGATCAACTTCATGGAAGAAGATACGTATGAACGCCTGAACCAGATGACAGGCGGTCGCGGCCCGGATTCCGTTGTCGACGCTGTGGGCGCGGAGGCGCACGGGCTGGGCAGCGTCGACGCCGTGGTGGACCGCGCCAAGGCCGCCGTCGGCCTCGCCACGGACCGCCCCCATGTCTGGCGGGACATGATCAAATGCGTGCGGCCGGGCGGCAACGTTTCCGTGCCCGGCGTGTATTTCGGCTATGCCGACAAAATCCCGCTCGGCACGATCGTCAACAAGGGCCTGACCCTCCGTTCCGGCCAGACCCACGTGCAGAAATACATGGACGAACTGATGGCCATGGTGGTGGACGGAAAGATCGATCCCTCCTTCGTCATCACACATCGCGTCGCGCTGGAAGACGGGCCGGAGATGTACAAGACCTTCAAGGAAAAAAAGGACGGCTGCATCAAGGTGGTGATCGACACCTCCCTCAGCAAAGCCGCCTGAATCTTTTCTTCGAAGGAACGAAAAACCGTTTCGTTCATTAGCCTACCGCCTCTGTACAACACGATTTAAAAGGACGATGACCCATGGCCAAGCCAGCAACCGCACAAAAGACGACAGCGAAACAGGAACCCCAGGAAGAGGGCGACTCGATGCTGCGCGAATTCTTCCTCGATTGCCTGAAGGATGTTTACTGGGCCGAGAACGCTATCCTGAAGGCGCTGCCGAAAATGAAGAAAGCCGCGACGACCGAAGAACTGCAGGACGCGTTCCAGGAGCACATCACCGTCACCCAAGGCCAGGTCGCGCGCCTGGACGAAGTGTTCGGCCTGCTGGATGAAAAAGCGGAAGGCAAGAAATGCGAGGCGATGGCCGGCATCATCAAGGAAGGCGAAGAGATCATCTCCGACACCGAGGAAGGCACAGCCACCCGCGACGTCGGCCTGATCATGGCGGCGCAGAAGGTCGAGCACTATGAAATCGCCACCTATGGCGGCCTGGTGCAACTGGCCCGCACGCTGGGCGAGGAAGAATGCGCAGACCTGCTGCAGGAAACCCTCAACGAGGAAAAAGAAACCGACGTCGCCCTGACCGAAATCGCCGAGAACAGCGTGAACTACGACGCGAGCCAGGAAGACGCGGAAGACGAAGAATAAAATATCTTCAACGCATTTAAAAAGCCCGCTTACGCGGGCTTTTTTTCGTTCGGCATGATGTTATGGTTCGGCAGGCTTGGGCTTATTCCTTCCGATCCGGAAAATCGGACATTTCGTAGATCGGCCTGATTTCGATTTCGCTCGGCCCCATCATGGGGTTGGGGCAGCGTTTCACCCAGGCGACCGCCTCGTCCATATCCTTGACCTCCCAGAGCCAGAAGCCGGCGACCAGTTCGCGGGGATTCTTGAAGGGCCCGTCGATGACCGTGCGGCCGGCGCCGTCGAACGCGATACGCTTGGCTTCCGAAGAGGGTTTAAGGCCGTCGCAGTCACCCTCTTTCAGGATGCCCGCCTTGACCAGTTCATCATTAAACCGGCCCATGGCCTCCATCATGTCCATCATTTCGGGCGTGGGATCAAACCCCTTTTCGCTGTCTTCGGTCGCCTTGACCAGCACCATGACACGCATTATTTATCTCCTTGTTAAGTTAACTATATTGAACTCATAGTTTAAAAGACAAACGATTTTTGTAAGCATATTATAGTTTAGATTAAGGCACTCTCTTTGCAAAATTCATGGCACGTTTCAAGAGCAACAATTGGTGGAGGATTTTCAAGATCCTTAATAGCTATTTTTACTTTTTTAATAGCATCGCTTGGCACAATAATTCTATTAGCCATTTCTATGATGCGTTTTTCGCCTATGCCAGGAAACATATAGGTTTCTTCCGCTAAACGCTTTCCAGACCACGGTAAAGTTCTTTCAAAAAATTCCTTATCAATTTCCACTAGTTTATCAATCAACTCAGAGGATGGAAGCCGCATGACTTCTTCCCCACGTATAGAAAAATTACCGCCAATCCGCCATTCACGCTGCCGGTAATATGCGAGTGCCTTGTTACGTGGAATATCATCAGCAGGATAAAAATATTGGAGCAATCCATTCAGAGCTTGTTCCATCATTTTCGGCGGAGTCAGCGCATACGTAAAGGCTTCTAAAGTTTGGGCCGCTTGAGACGTATTCAAATTAAAAGTTTTTCGTTTTTCAAATCCGAAAGTGCATTCAATCTGAGCAGCCACTTGCCCGCCATCTAGAATAGGTTTTACGTCTGATATTCGCTGAGCGAGGTTCATGGCATCTATAATCTGGAGCACAAGCGTTGAGCCAAGTGTCGCCACTTCCCCGGTTTTTTCGGAAGCCATAGGGATATAGAAAACGGGTAGTGCGCCTAATCCCTTAAGTACATCAACTGAAAATTCCAAAGAAAAATGCCCAAATTCTTGTGCGTGTCGCGGAAGTTCGACAGGCGTCAACTCAGTAAAGCAAACCCGTTTTTGCAAGACAGTTTGTTCACGCGGCTGTGACCCATCAGCATGAGGATACTCCCATTTTATAGTTTCCGGTGTCAGTAAAAGACCATCGCACATAAGCGATAATATTTTACAGCCTTTGTCTATTTCTACTGCTGTGCTACGACCCCGACGAGGAAAACTGTGATAAAAGAAACGTTCTGGGATTTCTCTATCCATTATAATATTTTCATATGTTTAATCGATAAAATTATTACGGGTTTATTTCTTGACTGAGAATGGTGGACCTGATCGGGATCGAACCGACGACCTCGTCATTGCGAACGACGCGCTCTCCCAACTGAGCTACAGGCCCTTTGCGCTTGGGCGACAGGCTTTTATACAAAATCCGGCGAAAGGCGGCAAGCCGTTACGATTGCGTGGCGCGATTCGGGCGGTCCAGCGGGTCGAAGCCGTAATGGCGCAGCCAGCGGACGTCGCTTTCGAAGAAGGTGCGCAAGTCCGGGATGCCGTATTTCAGCATCGCGATGCGCTCGATCCCCATGCCGAAGGCGAAGCCTTGGTATTCGTCGGGATCCAGGCCGCAGTTTTTCAAAACGTTCGGATGCACCATGCCGCAGCCGAGGATTTCCAGCCAGTCGTCGCCCGCGCCGATCTTCAGGCCCCCATCCTTGCGGGAGCAGCCTATATCCATCTCCGCGCTCGGTTCCGTGAAGGGGAAGAAGCTAGGGCGGAAGCGCACGGGCAGATTGTTTACTTGAAAATACGCGCGCGCGAAATCCATCAGGCAGCCCTTCAGATGGCCCATATGGATGTCGCGGTCGATGACCAGGCCTTCGATCTGGTGGAACATCGGCGTGTGCGTCATGTCGTAATCGGAACGGTAGGTGCGGCCCATGGTGACGATGCGGATCGGCGGCTTGTGCTCCGTCATATAGCGGATCTGCACGGTCGAGGTATGGGTGCGCAGCAGCTTCTTCGCCGCCTCGCCTTTTTCGTCCGGGTCGTCGGGCAGGTAGAAGGTGTCGTGCATCTCCCGCGCCGGATGGCCGGGGGGGAAGTTCAGCGCGGTGAAATTGTGCCAGTCGTCCTCGATGTCCGGCCCTTCGGCCACGACGAAGCCCATATCGGCGAAGATAACGGTCAGTTCGTCCATCGTCTGGCTGATCGGGTGGATATGGCCCTTGCGTTCCGGGCGGATAGAAAGCGTGATGTCGGCGCGTTCGGAGGCAAGGCGCGCGTCGAGCGCCTGTTTTTTGAGCGCCGCTTCCTGCTTTTCGATGAGCGCGGCGATCTCGTCCTTCAGCACGTTCAGCGCGGCGCCGGTGCTTTTGCGTTCTTCCGGATCCAGGGCCCCCAGCGTCTTCATCAGGTCGGTGATGCGGCCCTTCTTGCCGAGCGCGACCACCCGCGCCTCCTCCAGCGCGCCGAGATCGTTCGCCGCCGCGATCATTCCTGTCAGTTCGTGTTTCAGCTGCGCGATTGTATTCGTCATATCCGCCATGTCTTTCAAGCCCTTGTGCGCCTCAAGTCTTAGCGTTTCAGGATCCGGAACGCCAACAGAATTTTAAAGCACGGCGCTGTGCTGGAAAGGATTTTAAAGCTTCATGCCCAGGGCAAGGACTTGCCTGACCGTCGTCCCGTCATTCGCGCGATAGGCGTCAAAGGGCTCGGCAGAGCGCAACGCAATCCCATGCTGGCGGCATTGGTCGGCAACATATGAAACTGAATGCCGTTTCTGTGCATCCGGAGAAGCCCTGCCCTCTGCCTCCACCGGCAGAAAAGTGAAGGCGAAGGCGCCGCCTGGTTTCAGGGCCCGGGCGGCTTCCCCAATCACCGCGCCCAGTTCCCTGTCCGTAAGATATTCCCCGACACCCGTGGCGGCGGCAATATCCTGGCTGGCCGGAGGCAGCGGCCAGGGTTGCGTTATATCCTGACGTATCAGCACATCGGCCACGCCCTTGGCGCGGCATTGCTCCAGCATGGCGGGAGAAAGGTCTTTTGCCGTAATGCGCAGAGAGAGTCCCTTTCCGGAGGCGCGAAAGGCGCTTGCAAGCGCGCCCGTTCCGGCAGCGAAATCAACGACCCGCATGCCGGCCCCGATCAGACCCTGTTCTTCCAGGGTTCCGACCAGCTTTTTCGGAGCCTGCCAGCCGCAATTTTCCGCCGCGGTGTCATAGCCCGGGGCCATGTCATCGTATTCGGCGACGATCTCCTGCTGACGAGGTGGCAATGCTATCGGGGGCATGAGAAAACTTCCCTTAAACACGCAAAAATTAACATAAAATGATAAAAACTGTCAAAAACCCTGCAAAGCAATAAAGGCAGTCAAAAGACTGCCTTTATTGAAACCGGATACAGATAATTGTTACGCGGCTTTCTTGTCTTTTTCCAGCGCGTCGGCCGCCTGTTTGGCGATGGCGGCGAAATCGGCTTCGGAATGGATCGCGATATCCGAGAGGATTTTGCGGTCCAGTTCGATCCCGGCCAGTTTGAGACCGTGCATCAGCTGGGAATAGGTCAGCCCGTTCAGGCGCGCGCCGGCGTTGATACGCTGGATCCACAGTTTGCGGAAGTCGCGTTTCTTGTTACGGCGGTCGCGATAGGCATACTGCAGCGATTTTTCAACCGCCTGGTTGCCGATACGGAACGTGTTTTTGCGGCGGCCGTTGAAGCCTTTCGCAAGTTTCAGGATTTTCGCGTGGCGCTTACGCTCGCGGGGTCCGCCTTTGACGCGTGCCATTATGCACCTTCCTTCTTGCTGACGAGTTTTTTCGCAGCCTTTTTAAGGGCGCGCTTGCGCTTGCCGAGGCTGTAGGGCAGGAAGTTCACGAGGATCACTTCGGTGTCCATCTCGTTTAGCACTTGCGTCTTGCGGGCCTTGCGCTTCATCGATTTGGGCTTGCGCATCTGCATGTGGCGCATTTTGGAGGGCTTGAACTTGATCCGGCCCGCCGCGGTCACCTTGAATCGCTTCTTGGCCCCGCTCTTGGTCTTCATCTTCGGCATTTCCATCTCCTTTAAAAAAGGGTTGCATATCAAGGCGATCGAGGCATGCCGATACAAGGCCAGACCGCCGTTTTCCTGTAAGGAACGGGGTTTTATAGGGGGAAAAGGGCAGGAAATCAAGATTTTAATATATGATCGTCATGGAACATTAAATAATATTTTCATATTATTTTCCCCTTCGTTATACTGAGTAAGCAACGGGAGCAGACAGCAACATGATCGTTTCCGAGGAAACAGCCAATCAACTGGGCCAGCGCCTGGTCGATTACATAGAGCGAAGCGGCCAGGCTCCTGACTTGATTTTAGGTCCCGCCGATGTCCGTTCTTCGGGCGTTTTTGACTGGTTTAAACGGCAGATCGCATTGAACGGCCTTTATGTCGGCGCGGGCATCGAAAGGCGCCCTGGCATAGGCTCTTTTCAAGAAATGGAAGGCACTATCTATTCCTCCATTCCGGCGGCATTCATTACAAAAAGAAGAGACACAAACGACAAAGTCTGTGTGGTCAGTGCCGAAACACGCGATTTCGCCGGCGGCTATATGTTCGAATTGTTGTCAAAGAATAAAAAGTTTTCCGACGCTGATAAAGCAAGATTACCGGGCACGAGCGAAGACTGGCGATTTTTTACCATGTTCCATGAAAGCGACCATTGCAGGCCGGAACGCCTTGCGGTCATTCTCAACGCTTCGGAAAATACATATCTTGCCAGCCAGGCTGAGTATCTTGCGGATAAGGATGCCGCGCTGCGTTACAGCCAAGCATACAGGGATGGAATCGTAAGCAATCCAGACGTTCCATACGCCTTGCGCGCCATTCGTGCCGTTTACGCGATGACCAGCACTGATTCCAAGCATAGCGTGTCCGTGCTTCTTCCTCTTTTGCCAGGAGAGGAAAGCGTCATCCCCGATTCTTCTCAAGCCTTTGACAATGTGAACAGGCAAATGGACAAAGCCAAAGACAGCATTTTTGCTGAAATGGGCAAAGACACCGCTAACGCGCGTACGCAGCTGCAGGCGCTTGTGCTTTTGAATGACGATGAAAGCCTGCAAACGGGAATAAGCAAAGAAGAAAACGAAAGATTGAGAAAAGTCGCCTATGATCGAGACGGCGATCCCGCGCTAGTCGAGGCTCTTCTGCGGCAATACCCTGTACCGGCGGCGCTTGAGAAGGAAAGACAGAGAAAAATAGAAGCCGTTTATATAACTGATGGCCGCTCGATTGCCGCAACTCATCCGGAAGTTTTTTATGAATACGCGCGGCGCCAGCTTTTACGCGGCGATTTTAACAGTGATCCTGTTCAGAAAGCTTTCATCGAACGCTTCGTCGATGCCGCCGAACGCTACTTCCCTAATTTCTATCATGTGCCGGAAGACCGGATTAAAAACGGCCCTGTTGTTTCCGCCGGGAATAATGCACAGCAGACTCGGCCAGCGCCCGTTCCGGAATCACCCAGGCTTCATTAACCTCCGGCGATCGGCTTCGCGTATTGCGCCTCGAGATCCCATGGGAAATGGATCCATGTGTCCTGGCTGACTTCGGTCACGAAAGTGTCGCAGGTGGGCGCGCCCATGGGTTTGGCGTAGATGCAGGCGTAATGCGCCCTGGGGTACAATGTGCGGGCCAAGCGGAAGGTCTTGCCAGTATCGGCCAGATCGTCGATGACCAGCCATCCCGCGCCGTCTCCGGCCTGGTCAGGCTTTTTTAAAACCTGCGCGTCCCGCTGGTTCTGATGGTCGTAGCTTGAGATGCACAACGTATCCACCAGCCGGACATCCAGTTCGCGGGCGACGATGCAGGCGGGGACGAGGCCGCCGCGCGTTATGCCGATAATGCCTTTCCACGGCCCCTTGTCGAGAAGCCGCCAAGCCAGCGCCTTGCCGTTGCGATGCATTTCGTCCCAGGAGACGGGGAAGTTGCGGGATGCTGGAGAACTCATGATTTAAACCTATATATCCTTGCTTTCGTGCTGACCGCTTGCAAGCATATCAAGGATACGTCACTGTCGACAACACCATGCGCATTCTCATCATCCTTTCCCTTGCATTACTAACTTTGGCCGCGACTGCATCGGCGCAGCCCGCCCCGCCCGCGATGCCGGTCGCGTCCGTGCAGGCGGAGACGCTCGCCGACCCGTCGCGCCCGGTGGTGGTCGAACTGTTCACCGCGAAATCCTGCGTCTTCTGCCCCCCTGCGGATAAAAAGTTCGCGGAACTCGCGCAACGCCAGGGGGTGATCGCCATCGCCTGCCATGTCGATTATTTCCGTAGCACCGATCCCCTGGCGCAGAAATTCTGCATTTCCCGACAGGCCTGGTACATGGACCGCCTGCGCGCCGGGCCCGCCTATACGCCGCAATACGTCATCAACGGCAGCCGAGACACGGCCGGACGGAATGCGGACCGGCTGGAGCAGCTGATCAAAAACGGCATGCAGCAGGACGTCCAGACGATCCGCATCGCCCCTGCAAAGGCCAACGCCTATGAAATCCATCTGCCGGAGTCATTCGCCAAGACGCCGCTGAAAGGCTGGATGCTGGTCGTGGCCGCGTTCCGGAGACCGATGCAGACCGCGATCAATGCCAAAGACAGCACGCCTATTGTCCGGGCCGCCAGCGCGCTACAGATTCTGCCGCTCGATACGTATAAAGGCGCCGGGTTCCAGCTGACCGTGCCGCTGACAGACGAACAGGAGGGCTTTGCCGTCCTGCTGCAGCGCCAGGACACGGGCATGATCGCGGGGGCGGGGCAGTTTTTGAAGACACCTGCACAAGAAACGCCCTAAAAAGACGACAATTCTTTTAATGCGCAGCGGCCCAGCTGTCGCCCCAGCGGGCTTCGGCTTCCAGCGGGACGTTGAGCGCGGCGACATTTTCCATCACCGATTTGACAAGCGCCGCCGTCCGTTCGATTTCCGGCATAGGCGCTTCGAACACCAGTTCGTCATGGACCTGGAGCATCATGCGCGCCTGAAGGTTTGCCGCCTGCAACGCGGAGGGGATCCTTGCCATCGCCAGTTTCATGATATCCGCCGCCGTCCCCTGGAGCGGCGCGTTGATCGCCTGGCGTTCGGCGCCGGCGCGGGCGCCTGGCAGTTTGCTGTCGATATTGGCGATGAAGCATTTGCGGCCATAGAGCGTCTTGACGTAGCCATGGGCGCGCGCCTCCGCCTTACAGGCCTCCATGAAGGTCTGGATCTCGGAAAAACGGGCGAGATATTTACGGATGTAGGCGTTGGCGTCGCCCTGCGGAATGCCCAGCTGTTTCGACAGGCCCCAGCCGGAAATGCCGTAGATGATACCGAAGTTCACCGCTTTGGCCGCGCGACGGATGTCGGAAGTGACCTGATCGAGCGGTACGTCGAAGACCTGGCTCGCGGTCAGCGTATGGATATCCACCTTGTCCCGGAATGCCTGTTTCAGCGCCTCCACCCCCGCCATCTCGGCGGCGAGTCGCAGTTCGACCTGGCTGTAATCGACGGACAATATCTGCCAGCCCGGTTCCGCCACGAAGGCGGTGCGGATGCGGCGGCCCTCTTCCGTCCTGATCGGGATATTCTGGAGGTTGGGGTCGGTGGAAGACAGGCGTCCCGTACTGGTGCCCGCCATCTGGAACGACGTATGCACACGGCCTGTCTCCGGCACGATCTGGGTCTGCAGCGCGTCGGTATAGGTGGATTTCAGCTTGGAGAGCTGGCGGTGTTCCAGCACGCGGCTGACGATCTCGTGCCCGCCCTCCGCGCCCAGATCCTCCAGCACGTCGACCGCCGTCGACCAGTCGCCGGTTTTGGTCTTGCGGCCCCCGGGAATACCCATCTCCTCGAACAGCACCTGTCCCAGCTGTTTCGGCGAAGCGACGTTGAAGGCGTGGCCCGCCAGTTCATGGATGCGTGCCTCCAGTTCGACCAGCTTCACGCCGAAATCATGGCTCATGCCTTTCAGCACGGCGGGATCGACGCGCACGCCGGTCAGCTCCATCTGCGCCAGCACGGGAATGACGGGGCGCTCGATGTCTTCATAGACAGAGGCCACCTGTTCCCGCGCCAGGCGCGGCTTGAATTTGTGATGCATGCGCAGGGTGCATTCGGCGTCCTCTGCGGCATAGGTCAGGGCCTTGTCGATCGGCACGCGGTCGAAGGTCACCTGCTGCTTGCCCTTTCCGGCAACTTCCTCGAAGGTGATGGTGGTGTGGTCGCAGTATTTCCCCACCAGTTCGTCCATGCCGTGGCCGTGCGACGTGCCGTGAAGGACGTAGGAGATCAGCATGGTGTCGTCCACGGGCGCAAGCGAGACACCGTGCTTCCGGAAGATTTGCCAGTCGTATTTAATATTATGGCCGATCTTCAGGACGGCGGGGTCTTCGAGGACGGGTTTCAGCAAATCGACGGCCAGCTGTAAAGGCAGCTGGCGCACCACATCGTTTTCCTGTTCCGAAGGGGTGGCAGCGTTGCCGGAGAATAAATCCGTCGGCGCGTTTACATGCCCCAGAGGAATGTATGCGGCTTCCCCCAGTTCGACGCTCATCGAAATGCCCACCAGCTTCGCCCGCGCGGGCGTCAGGTCGGTGGTTTCGGTGTCGATGGCCATGATACCGGTCTGATAGGCGCGCGCGATCCAGGCCTTGAGCGTGGCTTCGTCGGTGATCAGCGTGTATCTGTTCTGCGACGGGTGCGGAATGGCCGGCAGCAGGTCGGCGAGGTGATGAACGACCGGCTGCGGCGGCGCGGCAGGGCGTTGCGCTAACGGTGACGGCGGCGGCGCGCCCCTGCCCTGCTCCAGACGGTTCAGCAGCGCCTTGAACCCGTGCTTCTGCAGGAAGGCGGAGAGCTTCGGCGTTTCGGGATCGCGGGCGCGCAGATCCTCCAGCGCGAATGGGACGGCCACGTTCGCATCCAGCGTCGCCAGGCGTTTCGACATGCGGGCGTTCTCGGCGTGGGTAGTCAGCAATTCGCGGCGTTTCGGCTGTTTGATTTCATGCGCGCGGTCAAGCAACGCCTCCAGCGACCCATACTCTGTGATCAGCTGCGCCGCCGTCTTGACGCCAATACCCGGCACGCCCGGCACGTTGTCGACCGAATCCCCGGCCAAAGCCTGGACGTCGACCACCCTGTCCGGCGTCACGCCGAATTTTTCGTGCACGTCTTCGATGCCGAGATACTTGCCCTTGATCGGGTCGTACATCCGCACCTTATCGTTCACCAGCTGCATCAGATCCTTGTCCGACCCGACGATGGTAACGCGCTTGCCCTGTTCGACCGCGATCCGGGCATAGGTGGCGATCAGATCGTCCGCCTCGTACCCGTCCAGTTCGATCCCCGGCAGGCCGAACGCCTCCGTAGCTTCGCGGATCAAAGGGAATTGCGGGACAAGGTCTTCGGGCGCGGCCTCGCGGTTGGCCTTGTACTGGTCGTAGATTTCATTGCGGAAATTCCGGCGGGCGGCGTCGAAAATGACGGCGATATAGGGCGCGTGCAGATCGGCCAGCAGCTTGTGGATCATGTTGCTGAACCCCATCACCGCACCGACGGGCACGCCTTCGGGATTTGTCAGGTTCTGCGGCAGGGCGAAATAGGCGCGGAAGATGTAGCCGGACGCGTCGACGAGGAAAAGTTCGTCGTGTCCGGCCTGCGCCTCAGGAATTTTATCGGGAAGAGACATAGGGATAAAATGGCTTAAGCAACACGCTTAGTCCAGCGGCAACTAGATATGATAGCCCTTAATCTCGCCATCGAAAAAAGCGCTCATGCGGGTGCCCCCCGAAGAATTGCCACGGCCTTCGAAATGGATCATGGCGCCTTTGTTGGGATCGATTCCCCGGAACGAGCGCTGACTGGGCTGCGCGGTGCCCGTCAAAGGGTTCTTGCGCAGGAAAGTGCCTATCTTTTGACTCAGTGCCGGATTCATACGCATAGTATAGTTCATTCAGGTTGATAATGCAAATTTGTTCATAAACAATGCCTTAGGCCTCTATTTTTTATGCCGTTACGGCATAAAGCGCCACCGCCGCCGCGTTCGACACGTTCAGGCTCTGGATCGCCCCCTGCGTCGGCAGGCGGGCCAGCGCATTGCACTGCTCGCGTATCTTCTGGCGCAGGCCTGCCCCTTCCGCGCCGAGAATTAGCACGCATTTGTCCTTTTTCGGCAAGGCGGCCAGCGTCCCCTCGCCGCGTTCGTCAAGGCCGATGGCGAAAAATCCGGCTTGCTGCAGCACTTCCAGCGCCCGGGACAGGTTGGTTTCGTAACAGACGGGCAGGTGCTCGACCGCGCCGCAGGCCGCCTTGACCAGCACGCCGGTCATTTCCGGCGAATGGCGCCGCTGCATCACCACGCCCGCCGCGCCGAACGCCGAGGCCGAGCGCAGGATCGCGCCGACGTTATGCGGATCGGTGACTTGGTCAAGGATCAGCACGACCGCGCGATCCTGCCCAGCCGTGGCGGCCACGATGTCCTGGACGAAGGCTTCTTCCAGCGGCTCCGCGTCCACGGCGATGCCCTGGTGCACCGCCCCTTCGGGCAGGCGGCGGTCGAGGTCTTTTTTATCGATGATTTGCGGCTCAGGGCGTTTCAGCCCGGCATCGCGGGCTTTTTCGAAGACGGACTCGAAGCTTTTCAGCATCGGCTCGGTGATATAGAGCGCCCGGATCGTGCGGTCCGGGTTGCCCCAGGCTTCCTGCACCGCATGGATGCCCCACAGCGTCGCCTGCAGCATAGGGCCTTTTTTTTCCTGAATCCGCCATGCCTTACCCTGCCTGTCGATATTATGGGGTTCGCGCGGGCCCCGATCGCCATCGGAACGCTTGCGGGGATAGAGGGATTTGTCGTTTTTCATGCTTTTATCAATCGCATACTTGACAGGAAAAGCAAAATCCCTTTTGGTGACGGGCACCAACCCGTGGAGGGATGGCGGAGCGGTCAATCGCACCAG
>JBGAPF010000005.1:0-110595 GCA_044221445.1 Alphaproteobacteria bacterium | reverse complement strand
CACGCCCCGCTCCAGCAGCCCGACGGCATGGACAAGACCGCCTTCGTCTTCGCCCGCATGCACCGCGACGGCGACGGCTGGGCCGTCCATTATATCGGCGAATATTTCAACGGCCGCCAGGTGGCGGACTGGACCGAGACCTGCAAGCCGTATCTGAAATAAACCGATTCCTTCCCTCTCCCCATTCTTCATGGGGAAGATGCCAGGGAGAGGGGGACGTCTAAAGCCGCGCGAAACGTCTTATTCCTGACCGCCCCGCTCCCATAACAGTTGATAACGCCCCCGGTTTCTGATAACTGGTTGCCTACCGGAGACGTGGCCGAGCGGCTGAAGGCGGCGGTTTGCTAAACCGTTGTACGGTTGTAAAGCTGTACCGAGGGTTCGAATCCCTCCGTCTCCGCCAATTTAATGAAATGTTTATTACTAAAATTCTATAAAATCCTATTTTCAAAGTAGGTACTTTAAGATACCTTGTTACAATCTTAGGATGAAGCTGAACAATATTTAGAGGCTTTGATTATGGGGAGCAGCGGCTCTGGAAATTTTTCTGATTATTCGGGATCTATAAGCAATCCGTCTCAGAATGGAGGTTCGTCAGGAGGTAGCAGCGGCTCTGATCGTTGTGCACAAGCATTTTCAGTGAGCTTAGAGGAGATAAACTTTTTTGATTATTATAGGATTAACCAAAACGTTCCGCCTTATGGAACCCGCTTATCTTTAGAAATCAAAGGGCGTATTGTTGCAGTAGATGATAATGGCCTAACCGTAGGAGCGCTGCCCACAAAATTGAATTATATAGCATCATGTATAAAAGATGGCTTTAGCTATGTTGGCATTGTGCAAAGTTCATCATCTGGTTCAATGCCAAGCATTGTTGTAGATTTTGCACCAAGCTAAGGATGAAAAATTCACCTACCCTCATTATCGGCGAACTTATAGTCGATGTAACACTAGCTCATAACAATGCCCCGCTTAAAATGCGACTTGGTGGCATTGCTCATGCGGCTCGCGGTTTGTGGGCTTCCAATATCCCTTATGCGGTCGCTGCCATTTGTCCAGCTTATCTTCGAAATGAGGCAGAAGCTTATCTTAAGGCGCATGGATGTGTAGAATTTATCCATATTGGAGAAGTTATTGGAGCACCAAATATAATTTTAATCAATGACGTTAGAGAGACAGCTAATCAAGGCTATGAAAGCCTTTTACGTGACAGTAAAGAAACTGGTTTTCTAAGAGAGATTGATAAAATCAGTCTATATGATAATGCGATTATTTTTCCTGGTTCTTATGCCTTAAATGAAGTGATATCTAAGCTACAGGACAACACTCGAATTACTATAGACATCGCTTATGACATTAAAAGCATTAACGACCTAAGTGTTTTATCAAAAAAAATAACAAATTTAGCTATTTCCACATCTTCTGATTTATTTTTGTCAATTGCGCATGATTCTGTAGACCCGCTCATTAGCGCCGCTAAGTCCATAGGGGTTGAGTCAATACTGCTGAAAGAGAACAGAGGAGGAAGCCGTCTATTTATGCTTACTTCTAATCAAGCCGAAGAAATAACAGCACAGTTAGACATTACAATCAATTCAGTAGGGGTTGGCGATGCTTTTACTGCTGTATTAGCCGCTTATCCCACCGAAATACAAGAAGCAGCTTGGCGTGGCGCACAAGTAGCCACCAGATATGCTCAGACAACTTTTCCTGATGATCTTCGACGAGATGTAAGAAGAGATCTAGCCCTACAAATAGATGAAGTGCGCCAGCTTGGCGGCGTGAGCTTGCCTTGGCATGAAAGAAAACAATTTCCAATATATCTTGCTGCACCTGATTTTTCTTACATGCAAAAGCCTGAAATAGATGCTGCAATAGCAGCTTTGGAATATCACAACTTTCTGATACGCCGCCCAGTCTTGGAAAATGGAGAAGCCAGCCAATTATCACCTTCACAAGACCTGAGACGCTACTATGAAAAAGATCTATCTTTATTAAAAGAATGTTTAGTTGTCTTTGCGATACCTCTAGAAAGAGATCCAGGCACATTAGTTGAAACTGGAATGGCAATTATGCTGAATAAACCAGTTATAACTTATGATCCGAGGTGTCAGAATAACAACACGATGATAATATGCGGTAGCCAAACCTACTCAACCGATCTCGACATTTGTTTGAATGGGCTATTTGAATGCATATCGGTAATGCGTAAGAGAAAAAAATGAAAAAAGTAATTCTTCTTGCATCAGGAGGACTTGATTCTACAACTGTCGCATACCTTTTAAAGGAAAAAGGAAAAGAAGTCTTTCCATTGTTTTTTGATTACGGGCAGCATTGCGTTGATACCGAATGGAGGAAGCTAAAAGAAGTTCTTCCAAAAGATTTTCATGATCCTGACAGAAATGATATTTCTGATTTATTCAGAGAGTCCCAATCTTTATTAATAAAAGAGGCCGATCTTTGGTTAGATAATGTTCGAGATGAACAACTTTATATTCCTTACAGAACATTTTTGTTTTATGCGGCTGCTGCAGCACGGGCACAGACTCTTGGTATACTAGAAGTGTACACAGGGTTTATTAACAGTAATCATGCAAAAGAAATCGATTGCACTTCAGAATTCATGAATAAACTTGATGGGCTATCTGAAGAGATTGGGCCTGTAAGATTTTTTTCACCCTTTAGATACTTTTCTAAGTCTGATGTAATCCAAGAAGCCTTAAGACTTGGTGTTCCCATAGGCCTAACCTTTTCTTGCCAAGCTGCGAGCAAGATTCCTTGTGGGGCATGTCCAAACTGCGTAGAAAGATTAAATGCTCTTCGTGAAACTGGGCTTTTAAAATGACGAACTGTGCCAAAAAAAATGAAACGCTTGAAGTTCTTTTAGCCGCCAGACAAATAGCTGATTTTGCAAATATATTAGGTGTCAACGATAGCCCAGTAACTTATCGTTTTCAATACAATCATTTAGGAGCAGTTATAGCAGATTCCGTACTTCAAGCTGGTTTGAACTATACGTCCGTCGTACGGCCTCGCGTGGCTCGTATTCTGAATGCATATCCATATACCACAACAATAGACAAGCTTTTGCAGCTTGTAGACAATGATCAAACAGGCCATTTTTTAAACTGGAATCATATTGCGAAAAAAAGTCGATTTAACCTTGTAGTGCGCTTTATGCATGACGTTGGAATTAATGAAATTGGCTGTTTACGGCGTTATTTACATGATGATATCTTTTGCTCAAGGCTTCAAAACATCCATGGTATAGGACCCAAAACAGTAGACTATATGGCCTGTTTAGTAGGGATCGAATCAATAGCAGTTGATCGTCATATACGAAATTTTGCTAAGCGGGTGGGTATCGAAACATCAGATTATCAATTTTTGAAACGTGTATTTTGTGTTGCCGCTGATCTTTTATCCGTTTCTAGGCGAGATTTTGACGCTTGGGTGTGGCGACGAGAAGCACATCATAATTCCCGTCAACTGCAATTGGCAATATAGCTGTTCACAGCAATAACTATACACATTACTAATTAATAGCCATGTGCCCCATAAAAAAATCTTCATCTCAGAGACTTTGTTTTTCGACGCCCCATACCCACATTAGCTAGCATTGCTGCTTTTAATGCTCAGTGAAAAACATCTAACCAGAACACACTGAACTCCTCGCCGTCCATGCGAACCTGCTGGGCGTCACCGCCGCCGATCTCCAGAACAGCGACCAACTTGTCTTGGATCATAAAGTGCTGGCGCCCGACATCTGAACCCTCACAACACTTTACAAAATCAATTAAATCCGTATGTTATTGCCAGCCGCTTACGTCAATCGGAGAGTAGACATGCGCCTTCCCTCGACCGCCCTTATCCTGACCGGATGCCTGATCGTGCTGTCCGGATGCGGCAAAAAAGAAGGCGCCGCCGAAGGGGGCGGCATGGGGGGCATGCCGCCGGCGTCCGTCGAAGTCATGCAGGTTCAGCCCGCCAACGTGCCGCTCCAGCCGGAATATGCCGCCAACACAAGCGGTTCCCGTGAAGTGGAAGTGCGCGCCCAGGTCGGCGGCATTCTCCTGAAGCAGTCGTATGATGACGGCGCGCCTGTCCAGGAAGGCCAGATCCTGTTCCAGATCGACCCCAAACCATACCAGGTCAGGTTGGATCAGGCGAAGGCCCAGCTGGGTCAGGCCCAGGCCCAGCTTCTGGCCGCCGACCGTAACTGGAAACGGGCCGAGGAACTGTTCAAAAACCAGGCAATCAGCGAAAAAGACCGCGACGACGCCCTCTCCGCCGAAGACGCCGCGAAGGCCAGTGTCGCCTTGGGTCAGGCCCAGGTCAGGGCGGCCCAGCTGGATCTCGACTATACGTCAGTGAAGGCGCCGATCTCCGGCGTCACCAGCCAGAAGCTTGTCTCCGAAGGGACCCTGATCGGCACGGGCGCGAGCGACAGCCTGCTGACCCGCATTTCCCAGCTCGATCCGCTCTACGTCAATTTTTCCTATCCGGACGCTGAATTCATGCGCCAGAAGGAACTGTTCGCCCATTGCGGCATCAACACCGACAATACCAAACTGTCGGCGACGATGACGTTCAGCGACGGCACGGCTTACGCCGAAAAAGGCACGATCGATTTCACGGGCACCACGGTCGACCGCGACACGGGCAGCATCCAGGCGCGCGCCGTGTTCCCGAATCCCAATCACACCGTGCTGCCGGGGCAGTTCGTCCGGATTGTGCTGGATGGCCTGGTCTGCCGCAACGCCCTTCTTGTCCCCGCCGACGCCGTCATGCAGGGGCCTCAGGGCGCGTTCGTTTATAAACTCGACCAGAAAAACGCGGCGCAGGTCGCGCCCGTCAGGACCGGCCTGTCGGTCAGCGGCAACTGGATCGTCGAAAGCGGGCTCCGGCCCGGCGACACCGTCATTACCAAGGGTTTGATCAAGGTTATGCCCGGCGCGGTGGTCAATCCTGAAAAACCGGGTCAGCCTGCGGGAGGGCCCCCGCCCGCCGCCGCCCTGAAAGCGCCGGCCCAAAAAGGCGCGGCTCAATGATTTCAGGCTTTTTTATCGACCGCCCGATCTTCGCGACCGTGGTCTCGCTGGTGATCGTCCTGGCGGGGCTGGCGTCCATCACCGGCCTTCCGGTCGAGCAATATCCGAACATCGTGCCGCCGCAGATCCAGGTCACGGCCACCTACCCGGGCGCCAGCGCCGAAACCGTTGCAAACACCGTCATCGCCCCGCTGGAGCAGCAGATCAACGGCGTCGAGCATATGCTGTACATGGTCTCGACCAGTTCGGCGACCGGCAGCGCCAATATCAGCGTCACCTTCGATGTCGGCACGGATCCCGACCAGGCCGCGATCGACGTCAACAACCGCGTCAAGGCCGCCGAGATCCGCCTGCCTTCCGTCGTGCGCCAGCTGGGCGTCAACGTCGTCAAGAGCTCCAGCAGCATCCTCGAAGTCGCGACCATGTCGTCGACCACCGACCGCTACGACTCCATTTTCGTCAGCAACTACGCCCTCCTGAACGTCATCGACGACCTGAAGCGCGTGCCGGGGATCGGCAACGCGGAACTGTTCGGGGCCAAGGACTATTCGATGCGGATCTGGCTGTATCCGGACAAGCTGTCCCAGCACAACCTGACGGTCACGGATGTCGAATCCGCCGTCCAGGTCCAGAACGCGGCGTTCGCGGGCGGCCAGTTCGGCCAGGAGCCGATGGTCAAGAAACAGGCCTATACCTACAACGTCATGACGACAGGCCGCCTGACCACGCCCGAGGAGTTCGGGAACATCATCCTGCGCTCGTCGCCCGACGGCGCCGCGCTGCGCCTGAAAGATGTCGCCCGCATCGAACTGGGCGCCCAGGATTACAGTTTCCAGGCGACCTACAACGCCAAGCCCGCCGTGCCGATCGGTCTTTATCTCCAGCCCGGCGCCAATGCCGTCGAGACGTCGAAGGCCGTCGCCGCCAAGATGGAGGAGCTGTCTAAACGCTTCCCCGAGGGCATCACTTACGCCCTGCCGTTCAATACGACGAAATTCGTCGAGATTTCCATCCATGAAGTGGTCAAGACCTTCGTCGAGGCCATCCTCCTGGTGACGCTGGTCATGTATATGTTCCTGCAGAACGCCCGCGCCACCATCATCCCGGTCCTGGCTGTGCCGGTGTCGATCGTCGGCACGCTGGCGGGCCTTTATCTGCTTGGGTTTTCGATCAATCTTCTGACCCTGTTCGCGCTGGTGCTTGCCATCGGCATCGTGGTCGACGACGCCATCATTGTCATCGAAAACGTCGAGCGCCTGATGAGTCAGGAGCGTCTGACGCCGAAGGAAGCCGCGTTCAAGGCGATGAAGGAGGTGACGAGCCCGATCGTTGCCATCGTGCTCGTCCTCTCCGCCGTGTTTCTGCCGGTCGCCTTCCTGGGCGGCATGACCGGCGAAATGTACCGCCAGTTCGCCGTCACGATCTCCATCGCCGTAGTCGTCTCGGGCTTCGTCGCCCTGACGCTGACCCCCGCCCTCTGCGCGGTCATCCTGCGCGACGAGCATAAAAAGGAATCCGGCTTCTTCCGTCTCTTCAACCGGCTTTTCACGGGCATGACGAATGCCTATACCCATGGAATACGCTTTTTCCTGAATCATTCTTTCATCGGCGTCGTGCTGTGCGCCCTCATGGTCGGCGTGACCGTCCTGCTGTTCCGCCTCGTTCCCGGCGGCCTGGTGCCCGAGGAAGACCAGGGCTATCTCGTCATGGCGTACCAGCTGCCCCCCGCCGCGTCGGTTTCGCGGACGGAAGCCATCACCTCCGTCATTTCCCAGCGCGTGGCGCAGCAGCCGGAAGTCGACTCCATCGTGACCTTCGCCGGCTTCGATATCATGTCAGGCGGGCCGAAGACCAATGGCGGGGTTTCTTTCGTCGTTCTCAAGGACTGGGACCAGCGCAAAAAACCGGAAGAGGATTCCCGCGCCCTGGCCGGCAAGTTTTTCGGCCTCGGCATGGATATGAAGGACGGCATGTCGTTCGCCTTCAACCCGCCGCCGATCATGGGCATGAGCATAACGGGCGGCTTCGAAGGCTATATCCAGAACCGCAACGGCTCGTCCTATGACGATCTGGCGGCGCAGCTCGGCAAGCTGATGGCCGCGGCCAACCAGCGGCCGGAACTGCGCGGGGTGCGGTCCACCTTCGCCAACAACACGCCGCAATATTTCATCGACCTCGACAAGGAAAAGGCCCTGTCCCTGGGCGTTCCGATCGAAGAGATTTACGAGACCATGCAGGCGACCTTCGGCAGTTCCTACATCAACGACTTCAATCTGTACGGCCGCAGTTTCCGCGTCACTTTGCAGTCGGATGCGCCGTTTCGTGAATCGCCGGAAAACCTGCGCTCCGTTTACGTCCGTTCCGGCAGCGGCGGCCTGATCCCGCTCGCCTCGTTCATCTCTATAAGAACGGTGACCGGCCCCGATCAGGTCGACCGTTTCAACAGCTTCCCCTCCGCCAAGATCACGGGCGAGCCCGGCCCCGGCTACAGTTCCGGCCAGGCGCTGGCCGCGATGGAGGACGTGGCGAAAAAGGCCTTGGGCGACGGCTTTACCCTGGAATGGACGGGCTCGTCCTATCAGGAAAAAGCCTCGCAGGGCTCCGGCACCATGGGCTTCGTCTTCGGGATCGTCATGATCATGCTGATCCTGGCGGCGCAGTACGAACGCTGGACGCTGCCGATCGCCGTCATCACCGCCGTGCCGTTCGCCTTGTTCGGCGGCATCCTCGCCATCTGGCTGCGCGGCCTGAACAACGACCTGTATTTCCAGATCGGCCTCATCACCCTGATCGGCCTGTCCGCCAAGAACGCGATCCTGATCGTCGAGTTCGCGATGATCAAGGTGCGCGAGGGCGCCACGCTGGCCGACGCCGCCGTCGAGGCCGCGCGCCTCCGTTTCCGCCCGATCATCATGACGTCGCTGTCCTTCATGATGGGCTGTATCCCGCTCGCGATCAGCAGCGGCGCGGGCGCCGGCAGCCGTCACGCCATCGGCACCGGCGTCATCGGCGGCATGCTGGCCGCGACCTTCGTCGCGACCCTGTTCATCCCGATGTTCTTCAAGCTGGTCGCCTGGATCTCCCTCGGCAGACGCCCGCCTGTGGTCGAGGAGCCGCCCGAGCCGAACGTCTGAGCGCTTATCGCCCGTTCGAGACCGCCCAGGGCCTTGCGCCGCGCGTGCCGCCCACGCTTTCCACCGTCCCGTCGCTCCACAGCGCAATCGCGCCGTCGCGCTTCAGGTCGAAATAATCGATCTTCACCGCCGCCATGCACGGACGCGCCTTGATCGGCGCCGCCGACACCATGATATCGGCCCAATCGCAATCCGCCTTCTGCCCCGCGACGTCCAGCGAAAACGCGATCTTCCGGCCGTCCCGTTCCATCCGGCATCCCCATTCGTCGCAGGACAGGCCGCCGGCTTTCCCTTCCGCCGGCCACCGACCGGGCTGTTCGCCCTCATTGCCCGCCATCCGCATCCAGTTTTCCGCCGCGAATTTGTCCATGCTCAGGCTGGAAAGCGTCAGCCCGTCTTCCGTCCGCACCGCCATCAGTTTCCCCGACGCCGCAACCAGAACGTCCGGCGGCCTGTGCGTCCCGATGATCAGCAGCGCGCAGAACGCCAGCGGCGCCCCGGTGATGACGCGCGCCCGCCCGCGCAACAGCGCAAGGCACAGCGCCCCCAGCACCATCGTCGCCAGCGCCGCCGCGGGCCATGCCGTCCCGTGCGCCACCGCGTGCGGCAGCCCGGCCATGTCGTGCGCGATTTTCAGGATCGCCGCGTCCCCGTACCCCAGCATCCGCACCGGCCACGCCTCCAGCCCGAACGGCATGGCAAGGAACGTCATCACCACCGCCGGCATCACCACGAAGGACAGCACGGGCAGCGCCAGCAGGTTGGCCAGCAGCCCGTACACCGGAAACTGCTGGAAATGGAACAGCGAGAACGGCGCGGTGGCCAGCCCCGCCGCCAGCGACGTCCCGCACATCGCCAGGATGTACAGCGCAGCCTTACGGACCGGTCCCGCGTCGCGGTAAACGCGCCGCCACCATCCGCGCGTCGTTTCATAGAACAGGATCAGCGCCCCGACGGCGGCGAACGACATCTGGAAGCTCGCCCCCAGCATCGCCTCCGGCATGAAAACCATGATGGCCAGCGCCGACACCGCCAGCAGCCGCAGCGAAATCGACACCCGGTCCGCCACGACGCCGGTCAGGACGATCAGCGTCATCAGCCACGCCCGCACCACGGGGATCAGCGGCCCGACCATGCCGACATAGGCCGTCGCCGCCGCCATCGCCGCCACCGCCGCGATCTTCTTCACCGGCCAGTACAGCGCGATGCGCGGGAACAGGCACAGAAACGCCCGCAGCACGAAAAACACGAACCCGGCCAGCACCCCTACATGGCTCCCCGAAATCGCCAGGATATGGGCCAGCCCGGAATCGCGCATGTCGTCGCGCGCGCCTTCCGGCACCGCCGAGACCTCGCCGTTCATCATCGCCACCGACATCGCCGCCTCCGGCCCGCGCAGATGGGCGTTGACTCGCGCCGTGATCGCCTGGCGGAATCGCTCCGCCCTTTGCCCCCGCCCGTCGTCGTCTTCCAGGATGCGCGGCGCCCCATAGGCGAAGCCGAACGCGCCGATCTGGCGGAACCAGGCATAGAACTGGAAATCGAACGCCCGGGGCGCGACCGGCCCCGACGGCGGGTTCAGCCGCGCCGTCATGCCCAGCCGCTGCCCCACCCGGATGCCGTCCGCGTCCTTCACTTTCACGCGGACATAACGCGGCGTGCGTTCGGGATCCAGGCGCTCGATGCTCAAACCCCCGAGGATCAGCCGCACGCCCTTCCCCGTCTCCAGCATCTCGACCGACCGCACGGTCCCCGTCAGGCCTGCCGGCCCGATGGCCCTGGAAAGGATGGGCGACGCCACGGCATGGGTGCGCCATTGCGCCAGGCAGAATCCGGCCATGCCGATGCACAGGGCGGCGATGCATCCGAACCCGGCCCCGCGCAGCCCGCTGAGACGCCGCCCGGGCGCCGCCAGGGCCGCCGCCGCCAGCGTCACGGCGAAGGCAAGCGCCGCCAGCAGTCCCGGCGGCTCGAAATCGAGGCTGAAATACACCCCGATCCCGATCCCCATGAACACCGGCAGCCACAAAAGGAACAGCCCGTGCTGCCGCATCATCCACAGCCCGGCTGCTTCCTCCAGGCGCCGCGGCGCCTGCCCCCCGAAAAGCCCCGGAACGATCTCCCCCGCCGCCTGCATGGAACCATGTGCAAAGTGAAAAAAGGTATGCTATCGGTACGCTTCCGGGTCATCAAGCGGATAAACGTTCTTGTCATTGAAAGAAAAGGCATAAAACCCATGACCGTCGTCACCCGCTTTCCCCCCTCCCCCACGGGCCGCATGCATATCGGCAATGCCCGGACGGCTTTGTATAACTGGCTCTATGCCCGTCATACGGGCGGAAAGATGCTGTTCCGGATCGAGGATACGGACCGCGAACGCTTCAAGCCCGAATTCGTCGATGTCATCGTCGACGGCATCAAATGGCTCGGCCTCGATTACGATGGCGAAATCGTCTCCCAGTACGAACGCCGGGCGCGCCATGCCGAAATCGCGCACGCACTGCTTAAGTCCGGAAAAGCCTATTATTGCTATTGCAGCCCCGAAGAGCTGGAAGCCATGCGCGAAAAGGCGAAGGCGGAAGGCCGCCCGACCTTTTACGACCGCCGCTGGCGCGACCGCGATCCGGGCGACGCTCCGAAAGACATAAAACCCGTTATCCGGATCAAGGCCCCCATAGACGGGTCATCCACGGTTCATGACAGGGTTCAGGGTGATGTCACCGTGAACAACGAACAACTGGACGATTTCATCCTTCTGCGCTCCGACGGCGTGCCGACCTACATGCTGGCCGTCGTCGTGGACGATCACGATATGGGCGTCACCCATGTCATCCGGGGCGACGATCACCTGAACAATACCTTCCGCCAGAACCTGATCTATTATGGCATGGGCTGGGATCTGCCCGTGTTCGCCCATCTGCCGCTCATCCTGGGGCCTGACGGCGCCAAACTCTCCAAAAGGCACGGCGCCGCCTCGGTCGAGGATTACGCGGATCTGGGCTACCTGCCCGAAGCCATGTGCAATTACCTGCTGCGCCTCGGCTGGAGCCACGGCAATGACGAGATCATTTCGATGGATCAGGCGAAGCAATGGTTCGACCTCGACCACGTCGTCCGGTCCCCCGCGCGCTTCGACGTTGCGAAGCTGGACAATCTGAACGCCCATTACATGAAACTGGCCGACAATGCCCGCCTCCTGAATCTTGCCCGCCCCTTCTATGAAAAACTCGCCCTGACTCTCGATGCCACGGCGGAGCGCCGCATCCTCGCCGCCATGGACGAACTGAAAACCCGCTCGAAAACCCTGATGGCACTGGCCCAGGACTCTGCTTTCTTTGCGAAATCCGCCCCTCTGAATTTCGATACGAAATCACTCGAAATTATAAGCCAACCTGACACGAAAATGATATTGAGTGCGGCCCTTGAGCGGTTCAAAGCGCTGAATCCCTTCACTGCAGACACCATTCAACAAGCCTGCAAGGACATTGCCGACGAAAAGGCCGGGGGCAAGCTTGGAAAAATCGGTATGCCGCTCAGAGCTGCCTTAACTGGGACTATCGTTTCGCCTTCTGTTTTTCATGCTGCTGAAATTTTGGGCCGGGAAGAAACGATTAGTCGCCTGGAATCGTGCTCAGCATCGGCACAATGATCAGTATTGCGTTTGAGGTAATTAGCCTATCTCAGAACAAGAAGCTGTGACGACAGGTACTGGAAACTTTCATCGGGTTGCTTCGCCCACCGGGACAGTATTGTCATATCTCTCAGGGCGCCGGTATTCCGCAGTCAGAATAATTTCATTTCTCCGCGCGCTAGGGTGAATATGGCCCGCTTCTGAAAAAACGCTGCGCACAAGATTAATGATTGAAGGGTTGCATCCTTTTAGGCTACATACCGCCTGGCTTTCTATGCAAGCACCTTCCATCCCCTTTTTTGCAACTGCTGCGAGCCAATCGAACGCCAAGGGCTTGCACTGATTTTGAATTCTGACTGAATGCCGAAGAGAATTATTCTTTCATGGCAGCCATGACGTTTTGAGCAGACGTCGCAGCTTTCCATGCTCTAATATAGACATTCAGTTTGATAAACGTTAAATGATTTTTTCTAGGAATTGAGTTAGAATCAATAAGGCTTATGAGAAGGATAACCCCGGCTTGAGTACGTCCAAAAAAGTACAAAAAAAGAATAAGGTATCGAAAATTAAGACAGTCAAATTTCCCTGTCTGGTAGAAGTTATTTTCGAGATGAAATGGAAGCTAGAGGAATTATCTAGCCCGCAGCAAACAGGTCAGCAAGCTAATCTATATGATCCAATCTATTTCAAAGAAAGATCAAACTTTGAAAAACAAATTAAGCAATTAGGTTATGTGTACCGCAAAGATATTAATCCGCTAATTCCTCATGTTGTTTTGCACCGTTATGCACAAGCAGAAGCACAACCGTTCCCGCTTATACAATTAGGCCAAGGTATATTTGCTGCCAACGCCAATGCTGAAACATATGAATGGTCAAACTTCAAACAAACAATCCTCGATGCGCTATCAACATTTTCGCAAGTGAAAATGGTCCCATTAGAATTACAGCTTCGATACGTTAACATGTTTGAACCTCTCTATCTTAGCAATGAGGGAAATGCTTCTTTTTCAAACTTCCTTTCTAATGAGAGCTCTAGTTCTTTTAGCCTGCCAAATTTTAGTTTTTCAGAACGTTTGAATAAGCGCACGGATGGGCGATTAATAATTCAACAAGAAGTTATCGACATGCCTTCAAAGACGCAGTTCATAATCGACATCGGTTCTGCGCGGAAAGATGACTCAGTCGATACAATTCGTCTTGAGAGTAAAGTCTTTACAAGTAACTCGGGGAATGCGCTTTCTTACAAAGGTAAATTAGATAAATTTTTATCTGCGTGGTTAGACAATTCGTGGAATATTGAGCCCATTTTTTTAGAGAATTTATTAAGCCCGAATTGCACAGCAAATTAGCAGGAGCTATTGATGAATAACGGGTTATCGAATTTTCAAACGCAAGCAACTTACTACGCACCCCGTTCATTGATTTTAACGAAATTGATGAAACAGATATGGTCGCCAAGCCGCGCTTGATCGGTTGCGCTGGCAATTTGGTATCAAGGCCTAGACCTCGCCAGGCGGATGCGGGGCAAGATTCTATCATCGAATCTTCCCAGATATCCGGAATACAAAAACCTGCGATTTCTCCCCCTATAAGTTCTTCTGAGTCTTTGCCCGCTTCATTAGCGCAAAACCAACAAAGCCTAGAGCATGCCAACTTTAGTGATGAATTAGCTGAACGAATAAAAGGTTTTGCGTATAAAGTCCGATCATCTGGACAATCGCTTAATCCAATTTCGCTTCACAACTTCCTGTCTTTTTGGATAAGTATCAAAAATGAAGCTTGTGAACCTGATGTCTTTCTCTGCAACAATGGTAATATTCAGGCGGAATGGTATAAGAACTCAAAACGGCATTTGGTGATTGAGTTCGGGCCAATCTTTGCCATATGTGTCTTAATAGATAGAGACGTTATTTGGAAAGGTAAAGAAAGACTTTTAAATTTGGCAGGTATTCTTAATATACATTCGTCAAGGCCACTCAAATGGCAATAAGAGCGCGCTCTAAGAAGGATCCAAACTACTTTACTGGAACTAAAGTGCTAGTTAGATGGATTGAAAAACAGCACACAGAAGGGAAAAAGCCTCGCATCTCATCGGCAGCCTTTGAAAGGAACTTTTATAAAGGTAAAAAGGAAGCATTTTTGTCGGTCAATTGCCAGGATTTGGAAAGTTTATCAGAAATTATTAGGCTTTATTGGAGCAAAGTTGATGAGAACGATAACACTGTATTTTATATACGGCAAAAAATTAGTAAATTGAATAACGCCGCAAACGGAGTTTGCGCGGATATGGTTCAATATAATCGTTCAGAAAAATGTTTTACATTCCTCGGCAATGCAGCTTACACGCATGAACCGGTCGAGAGAGTAAGCTATTCACATTCTGGTATTCATTTTTTACGCGGTATGAATGAAATCGAAGAAAAGGCGTTCTCTATAGCAGTAGTGCGAGGCATTAAACCTGAGCGCGAAATGCGCTAAATTAAGCGATCATTTAGATGGAATCACAGCTTTAGTTTTTTATAAGTATATAACATTCAACTGATATATTACCGTTTTTTATAAACCATATGCATACATCTGAATGGTTGGATTGACGACTTAGGAACATAAGCCTATCATGTCTCCATGACAAACGATACGCAAACACACGATCCACAATCCCCAGAAACCCCAGGCGCCCCTGAATGCGGCCACCTGATCATGAGCCACCCGCTCGGGCGGGCCGTCATGGCCTTGCAACGGTGCCATCAGCCCCAGACGCTTCATGCGGATCTGGACCGGCTGGCCGATGAACTGACCGCCGCGCTGACCGTCGAGGATATCTGCCCGGATGACAGCAGCGCCGTGCTGCTCAGCCAGGCGCGGATCCTCGACGCCGTGTTCAACCGCTATATCATGCGGGCCTTCGACGGCAAGCAGTGCGGCGTGTTCGACGATCTTCAGATGGCCCTCCTCGCCCAGCGCCAGAGCGCGCATACCATCGACAAACTCAAGCGCCACGAAGCCCGCATGAAAAAAATCGCGAAAACCGGCGACCGAACTAAAGGACCGGAAAAATGGGAATGAAATCATTATCTTACAACCCATCCGTATTTTACGGACCGTCCGTCATCCCGGCGGCCGCCGGGGCCCATGCCCTGTTCCCGGCTCGCAAACGGCCCGTAACCGCCCTTCGCCGCCCGCCGGAAAGGATTCACGGTCGCAATCCGGCCCCCGCCCCGATAACGGATAAGGAGGGACAGGCCGCATGACATCCCTCTCCCCGAAACCTGCCAAAGGCTGGCCCCCGGCCCGCCGCAAGGCGCAGGCCGAACGCATCCGCGCCGCGAAGCCCTGGCTGCGCTCCACCGGCCCGCGCACCGCGGCGGGCAAGGCCCGTTCCCGCTTGAACGCCCTCCGGCACTGCCACCGTTCCGCCGCCATGCGCCGCCTGCGCCGCGTGATGAAAATGCAGCGGGCGTTCATCACCTCCTGCATCCTTCCGCCCCTTCCGAAGATGGAAAAGAACGCGCGCGCCTTGCAGAGTTTCGATAATCACGCGCCGCGTCAAATCTTTCTTAACCCTTTCAAGGGTAAATTGATCTTGCGCCGCAATAGGCATATCCTGACTCGTCCGTCTCCGGATTCTCTCCTCTCGAAAAAGGCACCCTCGCAATGAGCACCGAAAAAAAGGCCCCCGCCGCCAACGCGTCCCAGAAGACCTTTACCCTGACCAACGACCAGACGGGCGACAGCTGGAAACTGCCCGTGATCGACGGCGCCGCCGGCCCGTCCGTGATCGACGTGCGCAAGCTTTATGAGGAAACGGACCACTTCACCTTCGACCCCAGCTTCACCTCGACCGGCAGCTGCAAATCGCGCATCACCTTTATCGACGGCGAGAAGGGCGTTCTCCTGCACCGCGGTTACAGCATCCAGGAACTGGCGGAGAAGAGCAGCTTTATCGAGGTTGCCTATCTCCTGCTGTACGGGGATTTGCCGAGCGCGGAACAGCTTAAGGATTTCAACAAGCACATCACCTATCACACCATGGTGCATGAGCAGATCCATTATTTCCTGCGTGGCTACCGCCGCGACGCCCACCCGATGGCCATCATGTGCGGCACGGTCGGCGCGCTGTCGGCCTTCTATCACGACTCGCTCGATATCTGGGACCCGGCGCAGCGCGAGATTTCGGCGCACCGCCTGGTGGCGAAGATGCCGACCCTGGCCGCCATGTCCTATAAATACTCCATCGGCCAGCCCTTCATGTATCCGCGCAACGATCTCAGCTTCGCGGAGAACTTCCTCTACATGACCTTCGGCGTGCCCGCCGAACCCTATAAGGTCAACCCGATCCACGCCCGCGCGATGGACAAGATCTTCATCCTGCACGCCGACCACGAACAGAACGCTTCGACCTCGACTGTCCGCATGGCCGGTTCGTCCCAGGCCAACCCGTTCGCCTGTATCGCCGCCGGCATCGCCTCCCTGTGGGGTCCCGCCCATGGCGGCGCCAACCAGGAAGTGCTGGAAATGCTGGAACAGATCGGTTCGAAGGACCGCATCCCGGAATTTATCAAGAAAGCCAAGGACAAGGACGATCCGTTCCGCCTGATGGGCTTCGGCCACCGCGTCTACAAGAACTTCGACCCCCGCGCCACCGTGCTGCGCGAGACCTGCCACGAGGTCCTGAACGACCTCGGGATCAAGGATCCGCTGCTCGACCTGGCGATGGAGCTGGAACGCATCGCGCTGGAGGACGAATATTTCGTCAGCCGCAAGCTGTTCCCGAACGTCGATTTCTATTCCGGCATCATCCTGCGCGCGCTCGGCTTCCCGACCAGCATGTTCACCGTGCTGTTCGCCCTCGCCCGCACCATCGGCTGGATCAGCCAGTGGAAGGAAATGATCGAGGAACCGACCCTGCGCATCGGCCGCCCGCGCCAGCTCTACACCGGCCCGACCGAACGCCCGTATATCGATATGAAAGAGCGGAAATAAGACCGTCAATCGGGCCTGGGCGGGCGGATGCCTCCCCGGGCCTATTGACTCTTTGGCTGGGTTTTGGCTTTCCACAGATCCAGGATATAGCGCCCCGCCTGGTCCGATGGCGTTCCCTGGCCGCTGCCGGACAGCAGGCCTCTCAGGCGCGCGAACGCCGTCCGCTGCGCCGTCGACGCCGCGCCGTTCGTGCTGAACAGCGGCGCCAGCTCCTCGGCCAGGGCCCCGGCCGTGCACCGGTCCTGCAGGCGTTCCGGCACCACGTCGTTGTCCAGCAGCAGGTTGGCCAGGTGCGCGTACTTCACCTTGACCTTCCGCCGGACGATCTCCCAGGTCAGGGGGTTCATCCTGTATCCGATCACATGCGGCACCCCGGCGACCGCCAGCTCCAGGGCCACGGTCCCCGACACGGCGACCGCCGCGTCCATCGACGCGAACGCGCCCCCCTTGTCCGCCGACCCGACATGCACCGGATAGGGCAGGCTCTTCAGCATCGCGCCGACCTCTCCGCGCAAATGATGCAGGGTCGGCGCCACGATATGCAGCAGCCCGCCGGACGTCGCTTCCCTGGCCGCCAGCTCCACGGCGTCCCGCAGGATCGGCCCCGTCCGTTTCAGTTCGCCTTTACGGCTGCCGCACAGGATCCCGAGCACGAACGCGTCTTCCGGGATGCCGCGCCTTTTCCGGAAGCGCATGCCCTGCTCCAGGCTTCCAACCGACTCCATCATCGGATGCCCGGTAAATGCCGCCGCCATGCCTTCCTTGATGAAATAGTCCGGCTCGAACGGGAACAGGCAGATCAGTCCGTCATACAGCCGCGCGACCTTGGCCGCCCGTTCCGGCCGCCATGCCCAGACTGTCGGCGCGACGCAATGAACCATAAGCGACTTGCTTTTGACACGCGCACGCACCTTTTCCGCCACGCGAAAAGAAAAATCCGGCGCATCCACCGTCACGACGATGTCAGGCGCTTCCTTGACGATAAGCTCTGCCGTCTGCCGAATTCTTTTGAGGATATTCAACGCGCGAGGCGCGATCTCGAACACGCCCATCAGCGACAGTTCGTCCATGGGGAAGAGCGATCTCAGCCCTTCCGCCTGCATCAGAGGACCGCCGATGCCAAGGAACGTAACCGGACCGTCCCATGCCGCCCTGATCGACGCCATCAGCCTCGCGCCAAGCGTATCCCCTGACGCTTCGCCTGCAGTTATCACGACCTTCAAAGGCCTGGAAAGGCTATCCTGCATCGCTGTCATACCGGCCGAAATCCGCGCCTGTCACGAACAGGCCGCTGTCATCCGCCAGTTTTGCCACGGTTTCGGGCTCCAGCACAAGGCTTCGTCCGGCTTCAACGGCTATCCCCGCCATGCCTGCCCCGGCGCATAATCTCACTGTTTCGGGGCCCAGGGTCGGTAAATCCAGATCCCGGTCCTGCTGCGGTTTCGACGTTTTAACAAGCACGGCTCCACGCCCTTTGCGCATATAGCTCGCGCAGCGGCGGATCAGTTCATCGGTGCCTTCGCTGGCTTCGACCCCCAGCACGACGCCCTGCTGGACGATCACCGCCTGGCCGATATCCAGGCGCCCCAGCGTTTTTGCCACGTCGGCGCCATGCATAATATCCGTCCAGCCTGCCTCGTCCGGTTCGGTACGCCCCATCATCCCTTTCGGCGCCAGGCATTCCGGCATGAATTTCTGGATGCCGTGGATGCGAAACCCTTCCTTTTCAAGCTCCGCCCGCATGGCCTTTAACAGCCCGTCATCGCCCAGCGCCCTGATGCCCAGCTTTAAAAAGAACGCCGCCGTGCGCAGATCGGGCCGAAGTTCGGCTATAGCGGGCCGCTTCACGGATCCAATGAAAACCATGTCCATGAAGCCGCGCTTGCGCAATGTCTCAATGATCGATCCCGCGGCCCCTATCCGCGACATCATCGACGCCCGGCCTTTCAGGATGTCCGCATCCGTTTGACCCACGAGGCCTACGACAAATGTTTCGATACCGGTATCGTCGCAAGCTTTAATAAGCCGCGAAGGCAATCCGCCCCCGCCCGCGATAAGGGCCAGGCGGGCTGGCATCGCATTCCTCACGCCGCTTTGCGGGGAGGCTGACACAGGGGAAATCTCGTTTTTTCGCGGGCGAAGCGGAGGATTGACATCACAAGATCGTCGCCTGAATATTCTTGTTCGATACGCTCAAGCCTTTGTTCCATGGTACCGTCGTCGCCGAAGAGGTCATAAAAGGCTCGTTGGAGGGTCTTGACCTGGTCTTTTGTAAAACCATTACGTTCAAGGCCGATCAGGTTGAGACCTGCGAGAAAAGCTCTTTCGCCTTTTACGCGCCCATAGGGAATGACGTCGCTTTCAACGCCTGACATGCCGCCAATAACGGCATAGGAACCGATCCGGACAAATTGGTGGATCGCAGCCAACCCTCCAATGACCACAAAGTCTCCTATAGTGACGTGCCCGCCCAGCGCTGCGCTGTTGGCCATGATCACCCGGTTGCCGACCTTGCAATCGTGAGCAACGTGACAGTTGGGCATCAGGAGACAGTCGTCTCCGACTTGCGTGAGCATACCCCCGACTTCCGTGCCGGGATTAATTGTCACGTATTCGCGTATCTTCGTTCGCCTGCCAATCTTCAGCTCGGATTTCTCGCCTTTGTACTTCAAATCAGGTGTCGGCTGGCCAATCGATGCGAAAGGGAAAATCTCGCATTCATCGCCAATGATTGTATCTCCGCCAAGAACGACGTGTGAATGAAGGACAACATTGTCACCCAGCGTCACATCGGGCCCGACGACACAATAAGGGCCTATGCGCACGGACGGCGGAATCTGCGCGCCCTTTTCGATGATGGCCGTGGGGTGAATGGCGTTCGTCATAGCATGAATATCCGTAACATCGTGCCATCCTAGAAAATTCGGCGGGTTCGCTCAAGTCACGGTTTATTGCGGGACATTACAGATCAATTGTCCATGATCATGGCGCTGAAGGTCGCTTCGGCACACAGAGCGTCGCCGACCTTGGCCTCACCAAGAAATTTCCAGACATTGCGGCGGGTCTGCAGCTTCGTGGCATGGATATGGACTGAATCGCCCGGCACAACCGGCTTGCGGAACCGCGCCTGGTCGATCGTCATGAAATAAACCAGTTTGCCTTCCGCCTCCTCACCCAGGGTTTCAACGACAAGACAGGCCGCCGTCTGAGCCATCGCCTCTATGATCAGCACCCCCGGCATGACTGGAAAGCCGGGAAAATGCCCCTGGAAATGCGGTTCGTTTATGGTCACGTTCTTCAGGCCGACAACCCGTTCGCCAGGCACGAATTCAAGGATCCGGTCCACCATCAGGATCGGATAGCGATGCGGGATCATCTGCATGATCCGGTTGACGTCTATATGTTGTTCTAGCGTCATTGTCCGTTCGGTTTATCTTTTTTTATCAATCGTTTCAAGTGCGCACTTTGCCGTAAGAACTGTTTTATGGGCAAACCCGGATATCCCATATATTCCTGACCCGGCGGGACATTGCTTATAATGCCGGACTGCGCGGCGATCCGCGTTCCCTTGCCGATAGTGATATGCCCCGCCAACCCGACCTGTCCGCCGAGCGCCACGTAGTCTTCTAGAACCGTACTGCCTGATATGCCGGTCTGAGCGGCAATGATGCAGCCCCGTCCGATCCGCACGTTATGGGCTATCTGAACAAGGTTGTCTATCCAGGTGCCCCGCCCGATGACGGTATCTGGGCCGGCCCCACGGTCAACGCAGGTATTGGCGCCGATCTCGACATCGTCCTCGATGATGACCCGCCCGAGCTGCGGCACCTTGACATGTCCAGCGGGATCGATGGCAAATCCAAAGCCGTCCTGCCCGATACGGCACCCGGGATAAAGGCGCACACGATTGCCGATCAATGCATGGGTAACGGAGGCTCCGGCCCCGACCCGACAGTGGTCGCCCAGCACGACATTTGGCCCGATGACCGCATTGGCCTCGATCCAGCATTCCCTGCCGATGGTAGCGCCCGCCCCTATAACGGCGCCTTCTTCAATCACCGATCCTTCTTCGATCACACAGCCATCGGCAATCACAGCCGAACGGGCGATGGAAGAAAGGGGCATGATTTCCGGATAAAAAATCTGAGCGGCCCGAGCATAGGCCTTATAAGGCTGGCGTGTCACCAGAAGGATCGTGTCGGCAGGCGCGAGATTAACCAGATCCGGGCTGACGAAACAGGCGCCGGCTTTTGTGGCTCCGAACGCTGTGCGATATTTGCGGTTATCGAGAAATGAAAGATCCCGCGCTGTGGCCGTGATGAGCGGCGCGACATCGTCGACTGTACGATCAGCCGCGTCGGAACGGGAGATCTGGCATCCCGTTCTGTCGGCCAGGGTCCCTAAAGAAAAGGGTCCCTGGCGGCTGAAAAAACGGTTGTCGGCCATTAACGGATCACTTTTTACCGAAGTTTAACGGTACATCGGTAAGAGATTTATCCAACTGCGCAAGAACCTGGTCGGTAATATCCAGGCTCTGGTCGGCGAGCACGACGGTCTGACGGGTTATGACCATATTGTAGCCGTTCTTCTGCGACATTCCCTTGCATATTTCAGCAATCTTTCCCATCAGCTGGGTGCGGGCACCTGCGATGGCTTCTTCAAGGTCGTGACGCCCAGCCTGGGCCTTTTTCTGGCCTTCCATGACCTGATCCTGGAAAGCGGAGCGCTGTTTGTTGAATTCTTCAGGCTTCATTTTATCCTTGGAGGCCAGAAGCGTCTTTTCCTTGTCGCGAAGCTGCTGTTCGAGCCCTGCGAACTCTTTCTGGAAGGCTTCACGCTTCGCATCGATCTGACGGCCTATGCTTTGCGCGGCCTTTGAAGATGTCAGGAGCTTTTGATCGTCAATAACGGCAATTTTGAAATCGGCTGCGATAGCAGCGGACTGGAGCAGGATCAATGTAGAGAGCGCCAGCAGGGTAGAGACGAAGAGACGGTGTAAACGCATGTCATATTCCTACAGGAAACAGTGTGGAGTGATTTCGCATTTTCTAACAGATCAGAAGCGAGTGCCAAAGCTAAATCTGAATGGCTCCGTCGCGTCGTAATCCTTTTTGATATACGGGAACGCAAGGTCGACCCGGATTGGCCCCAGGGGCGAACGCCAGGAGACCCCCACGCCCGCGGTAGCGCGGAGCACGCCCGCTTCGTCAACAACATCGCTGCCGGAGATATCGTCAAGCCCCCATAGCGAGCCGAAATCAGTGAATGTGTGCCCTTGCACGCCCATTTCTTCAGGCAAGCCGAGCGGGAAAGATATTTCCGCCGAGCCGCGATAGAAGTAGTTACCGCCCAGCGCATCATCCGTGGAGCGGTCCCGCGGACCGATACCCGATTTTTCAAAGCCGCGCAGAGAGTTTCCGCCAATGAAAAACCGCTCGTTGATACGAACGTTTTCGTCGCCATAGCCACCAATCGCGCCTGTTTCGCCAAGAATGTTAAACACCCAGTTATCGGCAATAGGATAGTAATAGCTTCCGCCAACCTTGCCCTGGATGTATTTGGCGTCGCCACCGAGGCCTGCCACTTCTGTGTCGAACCATGCATTATATCCGGAGGTCGGAAACAATACGCTGTCGCGGTTATCATAGGTGATTTCCTGTGACACGGCGGATGTAATGCGGTCACCTTCCTGGTCGCGGATAAACCGTGAAGCGTCGGAATCCACGTTCCTGATCTCATTGTCTTCCAGGCGGTATTTAAGTGTCTGGCGCCATTTGTCCGACAGCGGATATCCGAGATGGAAACCGCCACCTGTCTGCCGCTGGTCGAACGAACTTTGATCCTGCAGGTCTCGCGTAATATGGAACAGGTCGACGCCTGCCGACAGGTCGCGGTCGAGGAAATACGGTTCGGTGAAGGAAAAATCGAATTCCGTACGTTTGCCGGCGATCGTTGTCGCGAACAGGACGTCCTGGCCTTTGCCCAGGAAGTTTCGTTCACGCAACCGCAGATCGGCGAGGGGGCCATCGGCGGTTGAAAAACCCGCGCCAATGGACAATTCACCTGTCGACTGTTCGGAGACATTGACATCGAGGACGGTTTTGTCGGGCGCGCTGCCCTGCTGGGGAGTTACTTCGACCTTGTCGAAATATCCGAGATCCTTGATGTTCTGTTCCGATTTGGCGATTTTTGATTTATTGAACGGGTCGCCTTCGACGACCGTCATTTCGCGGCGGATAACCTTATCGAGAGTACGGACGTTACCGTTGACGTCAATGCGCTCGACATAAACTTTCGGCGCCTCGCCGATGGAGAACGTAATGTCGACCGTATGCGTCCCAGCGTTGCGGGCGACGTCGGGCGTCACGGTCACGAACGCATACTGCATATCACCAAGCGCGCTGGTCATTTTGTCGACCGACGTCTGAATTTCATCAGCGTCGTACCATTCCCCGGTTTTAAAGCCGACATACTGGTTCAGCTTGGTTGCGTCAAAATCGCGCAGCCCGGACGAGATAGCTATTTTACCGACTTTGTACCGTTCGCCTTCGTCGACGGTAACGGTGACATAAAAACCGTCATGGTCGCGCGACAGCTCGGCGTTGGCGGAGACAATATTGAAATCCGCATAGCCCTGGGACAGATAAAAGCGACGGAGCAGCTCCTGGTCATAGGCAAGACGATCAGGGTCGTAGCGGTCGTCCGTTGTCAGGAAACGATACCAGCGCGATTCCTTCGTGCTGATCACGCTGCGCAGCTTGTCGTCATCATAATGGGTGTTTCCGATGAACCGGACCGTCTGCACCTGCGTGACGCTGCCTTCATTGATTTCAAACACCAGGTTGACCCGGTTCTGGTCCAGGTTGATCACTTTTGGGTCGATCGTAACCGAAAACCTTCCCTGACGCTGGTACAGCTGGTACAGGCGGCTGACATCGGCCTGAACTTTGCTGCGCGTGAAGACTTGACGCTCCCGCAGCTGGATTTCCGCTTTCAGCTGGTCGTCGTCGATTTTATCGTTGCCCTCGAAAGCGATTTGATTGATGACCGGGTTTTCCTTGACGTTCACTTCCAGCGTGTTGCCCTTCTGCTTCAGGACGACATCGGCGAACAGCCCCGTGGAGAACAGGCTTTTGAGGGCGCGATCAAGCGTGCCCTGGTCCATATGATCGCCAACATGGGCGTCGAGATAGGTCATCACGGTCGCAGGTTCGATGCGCTGCGTTCCCGTTATGCTGATCTCCCTGATTTCCTGCCCCGAGGCGCCGAAAACGTCCTGGGCCGATGCGGAATGGATCCCAAAGGCCGCAAGCGCGGTCAGGCAAAGGAACATCAAGGTACGAAATGGAGTCATGGATAATTGCCCGTCTGGAGTGAAACGTCCTGAATGCAGTTATAACCTTGAAAGACCTACAGAATCAACTGCATGATGTCATTCAGGTTAGCAAATACCATGATTCCCATCAGGATGACCAGCCCTGCCCTGAACGCGTATTCCTGGATTTGCTCCGGAATAGGCGATCCTTTGAGCGTTTCCACCGCATAAAACAACAGATGTCCTCCGTCCAGCATAGGGATGGGGAAAAGGTTGATCAGGCCGAGATTGATGGACAAAAGCGCCGTAAAAGTGATGAGCGCGATGATTCCCGCCCGCGCCATATCGCCTGCGATGGCGCCGATTCTGATGATACCTCCCAGTTCGGTCGCACTGCGCGTCCCAGTGACGATCTGTCCGATAGCCCGGAGCGTGCCAGTTGTAAGATTGACCGTTTCATCGACGGCGGCGAACATGGCATCCAGCAGTCCGTGGCGGATGAATGTGTCCTCCCGTGTATTGGCGATCACGAGGACGTTATAGTCCACGCTGGTTGAATCGTTGAGCCCTTCGTTTTCTTCCGGGAGAGGATGGACAAGCAAACTGCCAAGACCTGTACCCTTGTCCAGCTGCAGCAGAAATGTCTGGCCCATTTTAGCCTTGATCTTCTCTCTCAATTCATCAACATTGTCATATTTCTGACCATCGATGCCCTTGACGCTTTTGATATCGATCGCATTGCCGGGACTGATCAGGCCCAGCAGGCCGGTGGAATGCCTGAAACCGAAACGGTCTTTCTCTTCTTTCAACTCCGGCACGGCCTTGATATCGAGAATGTCCTGGTCGCGTTTGATGGTGAATGTGCGGGGCGTATCGAGTCCGACCATAATTTCGCGTTTGATGTCTTCAAACCGGCGGATCTTTTTTCCGTCTATTTCAAGGATGATGTCATGCGGCTTGAACCCGGCTTTATCGGCGGCGCTCCCCACGATCACGCCCGAACTGATAGCTGGTGTGACAGGCTGGCCATACGTGCTGTAGAGGATCGTCAAGACGACAAGCGCGAATATGAAATTGATGGCGGGGCCGGCAATAACGATCGCGGCGCGCTTGCCGACAGGCTGCGTGTAAAAAGCGACTTTCTTTTCGTCCTGGCTGAACGGGCGGCCGTCCCCGCCTTCCTTGGCATGGCCTGCGCTGGCCGGATCGGTATCGCCGAACATTTTCACGTAGCCGCCCAAGGGAACCAGAGAGAATTTCCAGCGCGTACCGTGCTTGTCGGTGATTCCGAATAACTCGCGGCCAAACCCTATGGAAAAGCTATCGATCTTCACCCCACAGCGGCGCGCGACATAGTAGTGGCCGAATTCGTGCACGAACACGAGAATGCTTAAAACAAGGATGAAAGCGCCGCCGTAAAGCCAGATGTTTTCAGCAATCAGCCTAATAAAATCGACCAGAACCATTCAGCAAGCCTTCCTTGACGGTGAAGTGTTTATATAGGTTTCCGCATGTGCGCGCACAGTCTGGTCTATTATGAGAATTTCTTCAAGCGTTTGTGGCGTTACGGCAACATGCGCATTCATTATAGCCTCAACTGTGCCGACGATTCCCGAAAATTCAAGACGATTTTCCAGAAAAGCCCGCACTGCCACTTCATTGGCGGCATTCATGGCAATGCGCATGGACTCGTGGGATTTCAGGCATTCATAGGCAAGGCCGAGAGCGCGCCAGCGCTGGCGATCCGCGGGGAAAAACTCAAGCAGGGACAGGGCTGCAAAATCTAGCGTCCTGCCGGGCGTACGGATACGCGCCGGCCATCCTAAAGTATAGGCAACCGGCGTCCGCATATCCGGAGCACCCATTTGCGCCAGCACCGAGCCATCGGCATATTCCACCATCGAATGAACTAAAGATTGCGGATGAATAATGACCTCGATCCGCTCAGGCGGCAAACCGAACAGGACATGCGCTTCGATTACTTCCAGCGCCTTGTTCATCATGCTGGCACTGTCCACGGAGATTTTTGCCCCCATCGACCAGTTAGGATGCGCCACGGCCTGCGCGGGCGTGGCAGTTCGGATGCGTTCCTCCGTCCAGGTCCGAAACGGCCCGCCGGAGGCCGTGAGGATGATACGCTCCACCGCCTGTTTGTTGTCCGCCTCGAATACCTGAAATACGGCGTTGTGTTCGCTGTCGACCGGAAGAATGGTCGCACCCGATTTGCGAGCCGATGCCATCATCAGCGGGCCCGCCGCGACCAGCGGCTCTTTGTTCGCGATGGCGACGCACCGCCCCTGCTCTATCGCCCTGATCGTTGGCAGAAGCCCTGCCATGCCGACAATAGCAGCCATGATGTAATCCGCGGGAAGCTGCGCCGCTTCGATCAGGGCCGTCTGTCCCGCGGCGGCCTGAATACCGGTGCCCGCCAAGGCGCTTTTCAAGGCGTTGTATGCGCTTTCATCGGCGACCACCGCCATTCTGGCCTTCAGGCGGACGGCCAGGGCGGCCAGTTCGTGAACTTTTGAATGCGCGGTTACGGCTTGAACATCATAAGAATCGGGATCGGACAGGATGACGTCGGCCGTGCTGCGCCCGACCGACCCGGTCGCGCCGAGGATGCTGACCGTTTTCATGCCAGCCAGACCCACACGATAGCCAGGAAAACGGGCGCGGCCAGCAAAAGGGAATCGATCCGGTCAAGAAGCCCGCCGTGGCCGGGAATCAGATTGCCTGTATCTTTGAGCCCCGAACGCCGTTTGAAAACAGACACCAGGAGATCGCCCGCCTGCCCTACCGCGCCAACGATCGCCCCCGCTATAAAATACGGAAAGGGATTCAGGCTTTCCTCTCCTTCACTGGTCCATAAAGGAGAGTCGCCGGTGAAAAAAACCAGAAAAAAGAGAAACAGGGTAAGGCCGCCAAAAAATACCGATCCCGCAAAACCAGCCCATGTCTTTTTAGGGCTGATCATAGGAGCCAGCTTGGGTCCGCCGATTATCTTGCCGCTGAAATAGGCGCCGCTGTCGCTCGCCCAGACCGTTACGATCAGCCCCACTGTCCACAATATTCCAGCCGGCACGTCCATGCGCAGCAGATAAAAAGAAAGGAAACAACAGGCCAGATACAGGCTTCCCGCGATCATATGCAGAAAAGGATTCCGCGTATGCACTGTCATGGAGCGCCATTCACGCACGGAAATCAAAAAAGCGGCGATGATCAGGATGAGGAAAGGAATATTGCCGAAAACGATAGCGACCAGGGTCAGAGGCGCAAGAACCAGCGCTGATATGGTGCGCAAAAGAAGGCCGGAACATTCTGCTTTCGCATCAGCCAAAATCATCTCGCACTGTTGATAGCGCCGAATCGGCGATCGCGTTTTCTGAATTCCTGAAGAATAGACTCAAGGTCCGCCTTACCAAAATCGGGCCATAGAACAGGCGTGAACATCAGTTCAGCATAAGCGCATTGCCACAACAGGAAATTGCTGACCCTCTGCTCTCCGCTGGTGCGGATCAACACGTCAGGATCGGGCATGCCCGCCGTCATCAGGCAGCCAGAGAAAAATTCCTCAGCCGCTTCGGGGCTTGGATCAATATTTTTATCCCGGCACAGGCCAGCCCAGGTGCTGGCTGCCGTAAGAAGTTCCTGTCGTCCACCATAATTCAGCGCCATCGTTACCGTTATGGCAGTATTGCCGCCCGTCAAACTTTCGGCATGCTCAATCAGTTCCACGATGTCTTTTTCAAGTTCGGCGCGGCTGCCGATCACCTGAAGCTTTATGTTGTTGCGGTGGAGTTCCGCCATTTCGGAACGCAGGTATATGCGCAGCAGGCGCATCAGTTCCTGTACTTCGTCGACGGGACGGTTCCAGTTTTCAGCGGAAAATCCGAACAATGTAAGATAGGGAATTTTGAGTTCGGCAGCGGCTTTCACAGTACGCTTGACGGCTTCGGCGCCCTGCTTGTGCCCGAACGTGCGCGGCAGACCGCGCGCCTGCGCCCAGCGTCCGTTGCCATCCATGATAATCGCGATATGACGGGGTGCGTCGGCTTGATGAAGAAAATCAACAGTCATACAGATAATTCCCAAGAAATCCGGCTCAACCTTTCATAAAGGAACCGGACGATCAAACCGTCATGATGTCTTTTTCTTTTTCCGCCTGCAATGTATCGACTTTTTTGATGTACTCATCCGTCAGCTTCTGGATTTCGTCAGAAAGTTTTTTCTGCTCGTCTTCGGAGATGCCGCCGTCTTTCTGCATTTTCTTGATGCCGTCCATGCCGTCGCGGCGAATGTTACGAATGGCGACACGGGCGTTTTCCGCATATTTTCCTGCCACTTTCGTCAATTCGCGGCGACGGTCCTCGGTCAGTTCCGGCACCGGCACGCGGATAACCGCGCCGTCCTGCATCGGATTCAGCCCCAGCCCCGCGTCACGGATCGCTTTTTCGACGGCTTTCGACAGATTGGTGTCCCAGACCTGGACGTTAATCATGCGCGGCTCCGGCACGGTGACGGATCCGCACTGGTTGATCGGCATGCGGCTGCCGTAAGCCTCGACCGTGACGTGTTCCAGCATATGGGACGATGCGCGTCCCGTCCTCAGGCCGGTAAACTCGTTTTTCGCGGCGTCGAAGGCGCCATCCATGCGGCGCTTCAGGTCTTCCTTTTTATAGCTCATCTCACGACTCTTTCTTGTCCGTAATAATGGTATATTTACCCGTACCCCGCATGACATTTGCAAAGTTGCCGGTTTCGCGCACGTTGAAAACCAGGATCGGTATGCTGTTTTCCCGCGCCAGGGAAATCGCCGTCGCATCCATGACTTTAAGGTCTTTGGTCAAAACGTCGAGATAGGTCAGCGTGTCATAATGTTTGGCGTCCGCGTTTTTGACCGGATCCGCAGTATAGACTCCGTCAACCTTCGTCCCTTTCAGGAACGCGTCGCATTCCATTTCAGAAGCGCGCAAGGCTGCGGCCGTATCGGTCGTGAAGTAAGGATTGCCGGTTCCTGCAGCGAAGATTACGACCCGCCCTTTCTCCATATGGCGCATGGCGCGGCGGCGGATATAAGCCTCGCAGATCGCATCCATACGGATGGCCGACTGCACCCGCGTCGGCACGTTGCATTGTTCCAATGCATTCTGTAACGCCAGCGCATTGATGACGATGCCAAGCATCCCCATATAATCCGCCGTCGTCCGGTCCATGCCCTGGGAAGCGCCCGATACCCCGCGAAAGATATTGCCCGCACCGACGACGACGCAGACTTCGACACCCATATCGACCACTTCCTTGATGTCCGAAGCCACCCGCGCGACCGTGACAGGGTCGAGGCCGAACTCCCGCGTGCCCATCAACACCTCGCCGGACATTTTCAGGAGAACGCGCTTGTAGCTCAAGGCTTTGGTCATGGGTATATCGGCTTTCTTTGCGGCGACGCTGGGCATAAAAACTCTCTCAGGTTAGCAAACCGTCCTAATGTACTGACAGCCGCGAAGCAAAGCAACGCGGCTGTTGGAATTTACGACAGAAAGTCGTTAGCGCCAGGGCGGCATGCGGTATCAGCCGTTCACCGCCGCAGCCACTTCCGCCGCGAAATCTTTTTCTTCCTTTTCAATGCCTTCACCCAATTGGACGCGGCAGTAACCGGTCAGCTTGACGGGCGCTCCGACATCCTTGGCCGAGTTTTCCAGGAGTTTCGAAATTTTCGTTTCGTTATCCATGATAAACTTCTGTTCCAGAAGGCAGACTTCCTCAAAAAACTTGCGGATGCGGCCATCCAGCATTTTCTCGATGATATCGTCTTTCTTGCCTTCGGTTTTCGCCTGGGCGCGGATGACGTCTTTTTCACGCTCGATGGCATGGGCCTCGACGTCTTCGGATGTCAGGTATTGCGGAAACGCGGCAGCCACATGCATGGCCAGCTGACGTCCCAGCGATTCCAGTTTCGTTTTGTCTCCGCCCTTGGATTCCAGGGCGACCAGGACGCCGATCTTACCCAGATTCGGCGCGACCGCGTTGTGGATATAACCACAGACGACGCCTTCCGAGACTTCAAGGCGCTCCATGCGGCGCACGGCCATGTTTTCACCGATCTTGGCAATCAGTTCGGTCAGCGTTTCCTGAACCGTCTTGCCGCCTTCGTAAGAAGCGGCTGCCAGCTCTTCGGTCGATGCCGCCTTCGCCAGCGCGATATCCGCCGTCTTGCGGACAAAGCCCTGAAACAGTTCGTTGCGGGCGACGAAATCGGTCTCGGCATTTACCTCGACCACCACGCCTTTATTACCCCCCAGCGCAAGAGCGACCAAGCCTTCCGCCGCCGTGCGGCTGGATTTCTTCGACGCTTTGGCCAGGCCTTTTTTGCGCAGCCAGTCGACGGACGCTTCCATATCGCCCTTGTTCTCGACAAGCGCGTTTTTGGCGTCCATCATGCCTGCGCCGGTTTTTTCGCGCAGGTCCTTGACCATGGATGCTGTAATCTCAGCCATTTTATCCTCGTTCTATGTAAAAGTTCAGATCAGGCCTGTGCGGCGATTTTCGGCTCTTCGGCGACATCGCCTGCAGCATCGTCGGCTTTCGCTTCAGCCTGGCCATCGCCTGCATTGCCCTTGCCGCCGCGACCGCCACGGCGCTTGCCGCCCGGCAGTTTTTCGACCGGGTTTTCCGAAGCGCCGATATCCGCGCCCGAACGGGTCATGCTGGTCTGCAGACCGTCAAGTACCGCGCCGGAAACCAGTTCGCAGTAAAGTTCGATAGCGCGCAGCGCGTCGTCATTGCCCGGGATCGGGAAGTCGATGCCTTTGGGATCGGAATTGGTGTCGATGATCGCGAAGACAGGAATGCCAAGGTTGTTGGCCTCATGCACCGCGATGTTTTCCTTGTTGGTATCGATGATGAACAGCGCATCAGGCAGGCCGCCCATTTCCTTGATCCCGCCGATAGACAGTTCAAGCTTTTCCCGCTCGCGGGTCAGCATGAGGGCTTCTTTCTTGGTATAGTTGGACGAACCGCCGTCCAGAAGCGTTTCGAGTTCGCGCAGACGGGCGATGGAGCCGGAGACGGTCTTCCAGTTGGTCATCATGCCGCCGAGCCAGCGGTGGTTTACGTAGTACTGGCCGCATCGTTTGGCGGCTTCGCGAACCTGATCCTGCGCCTGGCGCTTGGTGCCGACGAACAGCACGCGGCCGTTGTTGGCGGCGATATCGCGCAGGCCTTTCAGGGCGCGGTCGAGCATCGGGACGGTCTGCTGAAGATCGATGATGTGGACGCGGTTACGGACGCCAAAGATGTAAGGCTTCATCTTGGGGTTCCAGCGGCGGGTATGGTGGCCGAAGTGGACACCGGCCTCAAGCAGCTGGCGCATGGAAAATTCTGGCATAGGCATATGATATCGTTCCTTTTTCCGGTTGTTGCCTCTGCGGGATATGGGGTTTCTTATCGAAACACCGGAAGGCAGGGTTAGTGCCAGTTCCCGCATGTGAATTTACTAAGTGCGCCGGATATACAGGGATTTTGAGGATTTTTCAAGCTTATTCTGGGCTGGATTAGCCGCCTATCATACATACGACAGAAGCTAACGTCATTTTTTACGAAACAGTCCGAACCCGCTTAACAGACCTTTTTTGATCGTGTCATTGGCAGCTTTCCTGATCCCGGCCAGCCCGCCTTCATATTCGATCACGTCCGATACGGGTCGCCTAGGCGAATAAACGGGCTTGCCGCCATAACCGATGCGGAAGATCATCTGCACCCTGCCCTGGATTTCAAGTTCGTCATGCAGCATCAGCCGGAGAGACGGCACCTCGCAGGGCTGGCTCAGCGATGAAACGGACAGGCCCAGCGCCTCGGCCTGCAGCAGCACACGCATCATCGCCTGCCCGGCGATCATCCGTTGCTGCGAGCCGCCCTTTGTACTGCCGAGTACGGCAATTATCGGCGAACCGCGATCCAGTTCGTCCTCGTTCGCCACGTTACCGTTTACACCAGCAAAACGCCTGGCGACTGTCGGCGAGAGCTTATTGATGACATCGGAATATTTCAGGCCGAGATAGGCCAGGCCTTCGCCTGCCATGTCGCGCCGCGGATCCGTCCATGCGGCCAGTTCGCGCCGGAAATGCTTGTCGCCCGTCTGCATGTGATCGGCTTCCGATACCAGACGCAAAACAGCACGCCGTTCGGCAGGAGCACAGACATGCAGCCAGCCGTTCTCCCGCGCTGCCGCGCTCTGCAGTTGCCGTAGCAGGTCTTCAGGAACACTTTTTTCCTGAAACACGCCGCGATTGGTGTGGCGCTTCACTATCGCTTTGAACAAGGTTTCTGTATCCGCATCCGCCCCGCCGCCCGATGCGCCGAGCCTGACGCGGGCCAGCAGGTTTTCGTCCGACGGATCAGGCAGAAGATCCGTAGTTTCCTTATACCCAAAATGACGGATCGCAAGCTTAAGGTTATACAACGCTGCCGCACAGGCCATGCTCAGCGTCCGGTCGTCCGGATCGATCACAGGCAGCGCATATCTGCGGTCGGCATACAGCGCGCATACGTCATTCGCAATGCGGAAATACCATGGCTGGGTGTTATAGACGGACGGCGCCAGAATGGCATAGCGGACGCAGAACGCCAGCTTGTCTGCGGGCGTTCCCTTATCAGGGAAATCTTTCTCACTGACTTTCCAGACGTCGAAAAATTTGGACATGCGTTAATCCCTAAACTAACCAAAATAAGACAATTTACCGCCTATACAAGCCTATAGATCTCTTACAGCCGTCACCGCCCCAGATTTCATCAGCGCCGTCCGCGCCTGAGGCGATAGATTCCAGCGACCGGGCAGTTCGATCTCGGCGACCGAGCCTTTCTCGACCTCGATCTCGACATAAATCCTGGCTGGCCCTGCCCCTTCGGTATCGAGCAGGGTCTTGAGTTGCGGGAGTCCGTCGGACTTTGCCATCACCAGCCGGATCTCGCGCACTTTCCCGGCCAGCGCCTTTTCCAGCGGCTGTATATCCTGGATACTATAGCGCGTCTGTTCGTTTTTCTGTTCGGCGATCGCTTTAAGCAGCAGGCTTTCACCAGGCTCCAGGTAGTCTTTGGCCTTATGCAGGACTTCGGAAAACAGCATCACTTCATAGACGCCGCTTGAATCCGACATCTGCAGAAAAGCATATTTATTGCCGTTTTTCGGTGAAACCTTGATCTGCTTTTTCAGCAGCACGCCCGCCATGTCGGCGATCACCGTCGATTGATGGGCCAGCATCGCCTCGACCTGCGCGGCGGACAACACTTTCATGCGCTCAAGCTGCGCCGCCCTGGCGTCCAGTGGATGCGCGGAGAGATAAAATCCTACCGCTTCGAATTCCTTCTGTAGGCGTTCCAGCATGTCCCATTCCTGCGCCGCCACCAGCGGCGGCTTGGCCAGGCCTGGCGTGCCGAGCCCGCCGAACAGGCTGTTCTGCCCGCTGTTCCGTTCCTCCGCCTCTGCCTGGGCATACCGCAGCAGGATTTCCGCTGAATCGTGGCATTGCGCGCGATTAGGGTTCAGGCCGTCGAACGCGCCCGCCGCCGCCAGATGCTCGAACTGCCGCTTATTCATGCTTCCCGGTTCGACCCGCGTGGCAAGATCGTAGAGGCTTTGATAAGGCCCTTTCAGCCGTTCGGCCACCAGACGCACCATGGCCTGCTCGCCCACGCCCTTAAGCCCGGCAAGGGCGTAACGTATGCAGCCTTTATCTTCCCGGTATTCCACCTTGAAATCCGGGTTCGATTCATTAACATCAGGGGGCAACAGCGGAATTTTCATCCGGTCCAGTTCCTGCTTGAACACGGCCAGCTTGTCGGTGTTCTGCAAATCCAGCGTCATTGACGCCGCCATGAATTCAACCGGATGGTTCGCCTTCAGCCATCCTGTCCAGTAGGCGATCAGCGCATAGGCCGCCGCGTGCGATTTGTTGAAACCATAACCGGCGAATTTTGCGATCTGGTCGAAGATATAGCTGGCCTGCTCTTCCGGCACCTGATTGGTATTGGCCGCGCCCTGCACGAACATCTCGCGTTGCGCGTCCATCTCGGACTTGATCTTCTTCCCCATCGCGCGGCGCAGCAGATCTGCACCCCCGAGCGTATAGCCGGACAACGCCTGTGCCGCCTGCATCACCTGTTCCTGATAGATCATGATGCCGTATGTTTCTTCCAGATACGGCTGCAGCAGCGGATGCATGTAATCAGGCTTTTCAAGCCCTTCCTTGATACGGTTGTAGCGCGGAATGTTATCCATAGGGCCTGGACGGTAAAGGGATACCAGCGCGATAATATCCTCAAACCGGTTCGGCTTCATACCGGTCAGCGTCGACCGCATGCCGGAACTTTCCAACTGGAACACGCCGACCGTCCGCCCCTCCGCCAGCATCTGATAGGTTTTTTCGTCTTCCAGCGGCACTTTGAGAATATCGATCCGCTCGTCTTCAGCGGCCCGCGCATTGACAAGTTCGACCGCCTTCTGGATTACCGTCATGGTCTTCAGGCCGAGAAAGTCAAACTTCACCAATCCGGCCTGTTCCACATATTTCATGTTGAACTGGGTCACCGGCATGTCGGACCTCGGATCGCGATACAGCGGCACAAGCTCGTGCAAAGGCCTGTCGGCGATCACCAGACCGGCCGCATGGGTCGAGGCGTGGCGGTATAATCCTTCGAGCTGAAGCGCGATGGAGATCAGCTTGTCCGCCGTTTCGTCCTTCCCGCGCTCCGCCCGCAGATCGGCGTCCTGCTCCAACGCTTCTTCCAGCGTGACCGGGTTCGCGGGATTGTTCGGGATCATCTTGGCGATGCGGTCGACCTGGCCATACGGCATCTGCAGGACGCGCCCCACGTCCCGCACCACGGCGCGGGCCTGCAGCTTGCCGAACGTAATGATCTGCGCGACCCGATCGTAGCCGTATTTGCCCTGAACGTATTTTATGACCTCGTCCCGCCTGTCCTGACAGAAGTCGACGTCGAAGTCCGGCATGGATACACGCTCGGGATTGAGCATCCGCTCGAACAGCAAGCCGAACCGCAAGGGGTCCAGATCTGTGATTTTCAGGGACCAGGCGACGACCGAGCCCGCGCCCGACCCCCGCCCCGGACCGACGGGAATGTTATGATCCTTGGCCCATTTGATGAAATCTGACACGATCAGGAAATATCCCGCAAACCCCATCTGGATAATGACGTCCAGCTCGTATGTCAGCCGGTCGCGATAGGGCTTGCCGATTGCCTCCGGGTCTGCAGCTTCAGACGTTGTTGCGTGGAGCGGATACACGAAATTTTCAAGCCGCCATTCAAGCCCTTCCAACGCCTGCTCACGCAGCTCATCGACTTCCGCCCTTCCGCCTTCGGTCGCAAAGGGGGGCAGAATCGGCTGAATCGATTTCAGCAGGAAATGACAGCGCTGTGCGATCACGACCGTATTGTCGACAGCCTCCGGCAGGTCGGCGAACAACGCCCGCATCTCTTTTACAGATTTGAAATAATGATCTGGCGTGACCTTACGGCGGTCCGATTCCGTCACATAACGGCCTTCGGCGATACATAGCAGCGCGTCATGAGCCTCATGCATCTCCCGTTTGGGAAAGTAGCAGTCATTCGTCGCGACGAGCGGGATATCGTGCTTATAGGCCAGATCGATCAGCCCTTCCTCGATCCGCTCCTGCTCTGGCAGGCCATGCCGCTGCAATTCGATATAAAGCCTGTCGGGAAAATATCGCGCAAGCCGCTTCAGCATATCCTCGGCTGCTTTTGACTGGTTATGCAGGAGATACTGGCATAACGGCCCCTTCAACCCGCCCGTGAGACAGATCAGCCCCTCGCCGTAGCGCTCCAGATCCTCCCATTCGGCAAAGACGGCTCCGCCGGGATCGCTGGACAGAAACGATTCACTGACGATCTTGCTTAAGTTCCGGTAACCCTGCTCGCTCTGGACCAATAGAACCAGCTGATGCGCCTCTATGCCCATCGACAGCTGACAGCCGATGATGGGCTGGATACCGCCCTTGGCCGCTTCGGACGCAAACTCCATCGCCCCGAACAGATTGCCTGTATCGGTGACCGCCGCGGCCGGCATCTGGTATTTCTGGCAGAGCTTGACAAGGTCCTTGCTGCGTATGGCGCTTTCCGCCAGCGAATAGGCGGAATGGACATGAAGATGAATGAACGACGGTTCGGGCATAAGGCAAGCTTACAGTTAATTTATAAAAGCTGCTGAAAAGATTTTTAAAAAAATTCGACAATATTCTCTATCAGGAAAATTGGCGGGACTTATTCAGCAATCCAAAAATTCGCACTTCGCTGTGCATGGCTTCGGTCAGGATTTCTTCGGCTTGGGCCTGCATTCCGGCTGCATGATCCGCAAAAATCGGAACGATGGATTTCAAAATGAATGAAGCATAATCACCTGATTGCTTGATGCGCGCGGTCACATGTTCGGCCATGGCAACATAGCCTTCACCAAGCCTGAGAGTTTCATCCCTGTAGGCCTGAGCCGGATCTGCCGGATTCGCATAATGCTCATGCAGGCTGCGCAGTTGCTCTTCCGTCAACGGGCTTGCAACAATGCCGGATATGAAACGGCTGGCTTCGTTCAACAACCTTGATATGCCAGATCTTGTGCTTTCGAATTTGTCCCGATCCTGCGCCGGGTCATACGATAGCGCGGCATGCGAAAAGCTTTCGGCAAGTTGGCACAGTTCCACGGAATCGTTTAGATCCTGGGTAATGACATTGGCGCCGTCTTGAGCGGCTTCTCCCCATATTTCCTGACGATAACGCAATCCTAGTGACACACGGCGCTGATGATGCCCCGCAGCTTCGCCCATGATTTCGATTTCATGGTAGATGCTTTTTGAACGCTCATCAGAGAACCCGCGCAGCTTCTCCGCCAGACGCCTTTGATCATCGGCCGGCAATCGGGGTATGACCGGCACAGAACTCATATCCCTCAGAGACAGATAGAGCAGAGCGTCATGCAGGCTGCGCTCTGCAGCTTCTATTCTGGCTGACAAATTCATGATAGAGATATAAACATGTTTTTATATTATGTCAATAATCGATCAGCCGGCCATCCTTCAGTTCCAGTATCCGGTCCATCTGCTCGGCCAGATCCATATTATGCGTGGCGATGAGAGCGCCGATCCCGGCATTGTGCACCAGTTCAATCAGAATTTTGAAAACGTCCGAGGACGTTTTGGGATCGAGATTGCCTGTCGGCTCGTCCGCCAGCAGGATTTTCGGCTTGTTCGCAAGCGCCCGCGCCATGGCCACACGTTGCTGCTCCCCGCCAGAGAGCCTCGCCGGACGATGGCTTGTGCGATGTTCGAGGCCGAGGGATTTAAGCAGATGATGCGCGCGCACCTCGGCGATTTCCCGGTCCCATCCGGCGATCAGCTGGGGCAGCACCACGTTTTCAAGTGCCGAGAATTCCGGTTGCAGATAATGAAACTGGTAGACGAAGCCGATAAATCCACGGCGCAGCCGCGTCCGTTCTTCGTCCTTCATCCCTGTGACGTCACGCCCGGCGATGGTGATCCGCCCATCTGTCGGGCTGTCGAGCAGGCCGATCAGTTGCAGCAGCGTCGACTTTCCCGCGCCACTGGGGCCGACCAGAGCCACCATCTCCCCTTTTTCCAGCGACAGGTTCAGCCCTTGAAGAACGTTCAGCGTCTCGCCGCCCTGCTGGAACGAACGGCCAAGATTTTCGACGTTGAGCAGGACTTCACCTGTTTCTTTGCGTTTTTGCGCTTTCGACGTCGTCACGGCTTTCTGGAACTCCGCCTTATTCATACCGCAGCGCCTCGACCGGATCGAGCCGCGCGGCGCGCCAGGCCGGATACAGCGTCGCCATGATGGAAATGGCAAACGCCATCAGGACGACCAGCGCCACCTCATGCCATTCGACCTGCGCCGGCAATTTGGACAGGAAATAGATTTCCGCCGAAAACAATTCCGTATTGGTGAGGGTCTGCAGGAACTGGCGGATCGATTCAATGTTCAACGCGAACAGAATCCCCAGCAGCGCGCCGCTGGCCGTGCCGATAAACCCGATGCTGGCGCCTGTCAGCATGAAAATCTTCATCATCGAACGGCGCGACGCCCCCATCGTGCGCATGATCGCGATATCCCGCCCCTTGTCTTTCACCAGCATGATCATCGACGAAATGATATTGAACGCCGCCACGATGATGATCATGGTCAGGATCATGAACATCACGTTGCGCTCGACCTGCAATGCGTTGAAAAAACTGCCGTTCTGGTCGCGCCAGTCCATGACGCCAACCCGGTCGCCCAGTTTCAGTTCCAGCGCTTTGCGCACCATGTTCAGTCGTGTGGGGTCGGACGTGAACACTTCCAGCGACGTCACCGCGCCCGGCAACTGGAAAAAATTCTGCGCGGCATCCAGAGGCATGAACACGAAGCCTGTATTGTATTCGAACATGCCGACATCGAATATGGCGGCAATTTCGTAGGATGCCGATCGGGGTATGGTGCCGAACGGCCCTGACCGCCCCTTTGGCGCGATCAAGGTAATGGCGTCACCGACCCGCAGCTGGTATTTTTTTGCGAGTTCGGTTCCGATGGCGACGCCGCCAGCCTTGAATTTTCTGATATCTCCGGCCACCAGAGAGTTGGAGACGATCGGTTTCCTGGCGAAATCCTCGGGTGAAATTCCGCGCACGATCACCCCGGACGCCGCGCCGTTCTGGGACATCAGCGCCTGGCCTTCGATGGAGGCGCCGACATTCGTCACCCCGTCTACTTCAGCCACCAGACGCTCGATATCCTTGTAATCCATCATCGGGGCCCCGGGAGCAAAAACATTGATATGACCGTTCAACCCCAGGATCCGGCCGACCAGTTCGGCCCGGAAACCGTTCATGACCGACATGACGATGATCAGCGTCGCCACGCCCAGCATGATGCCGAGGAAGGAAAATCCGGCGATGACGGACACGAAGCCTTCGGCCTTGCGCGCCCTCAGATACCGCCCGGCGACCATACGTTCGAAAGGTGAAAACATTAAAACCGGCCCGTTATACAGCGCCTATAGTTAGGCAATTCACAAGACGAAAACAAGGTTGAATCAGACGATTGGCAGACATGCGCGCAGTTTATGGCAAAATTTCTTGCCCGCTTCGCCTGATACAGGTTACATTTATCCTATGAACGCACTGCGCAACACCGCACGATTTTACTATTGGTTTTCCTGATCAAGGGGTTAACCAGCGTTCTTTCTGTCCAAAACATCAGAACCCGGTTCCTCTTCCCTGACGGAAGTGCGGTCTGTGGCTTTCACCCCTCTCGTCAGCGGATTTCAAAGAAAGCCGCTTATGACGAGAAAGATGAAACCATGCAGGAAAAGAAATTGACCGTATTTGAATTGACCGCTAAGGGCCTTCTCCTTACGGAAATCGGCACACATAATCCACCTGTTGCCGTAAAACCGGTCAGACGCAGTGAAGATGTTGCCCCTTCGCTTCGCAGTGTTTAAGAGGCGCTCTTATCGTCTCCGAAACCTCTGGGCGAAATTATCCAAATTGACTGCTACACTATCGGCGAAGCGGCACGCGAAGACGGCTCTCATTTAAAACGCCATCTGGGACCTGCGCAACCTGTCGATAAGATCGGAATGACGTGGTAACACGTCATTCCTCTGTATCGGACGTACCGAGTTTAGTATGAGCGCCCGATAAGCACCATCCTGCCGTTTTCGGAAAACGGGAGACACCGTGGCGTGACGGAGAATTCCTTACGGACGGATTCAAAGCCTTCGTGGTCCAGGATGTCTGCGCCCGCCATGGCGAACCCGGTGGTTTCGGAAGACAGGAAATCACGCAGGGCGTTCATATCCTTGACCTTATGAATGCGCGCATCTGTAAAATCTTTGGATTTTTTCAACAAGTCCGCCTGGAGGGCGTCCAGGATGGACTTAATCGTGCAGGTGAATTCCTGTACGGCCACGGTTTTTTTCGAGTCCTTGCCCAGGTCGCGGCGGACAAAGGTCAACTGGCCTTCGTCCATTTCCCGTTGCCCGATCTCAACCCGCACCGGCACGCCTTTTTTGATACAGGCCCACATCTTATCCGGCGCGCGGTTGTCCGAGAGATCCAAATGAACGCGTATCCCCAAATCCTTAAGCTGCTTTTTCAGCGTCTCGCAATATCCGAACACGGCTGCTTTGCTGGTCTCGTCCCGCACCACCGGAATGATCGCGACCTGGTGTGGCGCGATTTTCGGCGGCAGGATCAGCCCGTCGTCATCGGCATGGGTCATGATCAACCCGCCGATGGACCGCGTAGAAAAGCCCCAGGACGTCGTATGGGCCAGATGCTGCTGCCCGTCTTCGCCCTGGAATTCGATTCCGCACGATCTGGCGAAATTCTGGCCGAGGTCATGAGATGTGCCTGCCTGCAGGGCTTTTCCATCCTGCATCATGGCTTCGACGGTAAACGTCTGAACGGCGCCGGGAAATCTCTCATCCGCCGTCTTTTCGCCGGGAATGACATACATGGCCATATAGTCCTGGTAAAACTGGCGGTAGACCTCCAGCATTCGCATGGCATCGTCGTTTGCCTCCCTGGCGGTGGCAAATGCGTTATGCCCTTCCTGCCATAAAAACTCGGACGTACGCAGGAAAAGCCGCGTGCGCATTTCCCAGCGCATGATATTGCACCACTGGTTCAACTTCAGCGGCAGGTCGCGATAAGACTGCACCCATTTAGACATCGACTCCCCGATAATGGTTTCCGATGTCGGGCGGATCACGAACGGCTCTTCAAGTTTAGAGGACGGGGCCGGTATCAAACCGCCGCCTGGCGCCTTTTCAAGCCGGTGATGTGTAACGACAGCACATTCCTTGGCAAAACCCTCGACATGGTCGGCTTCGCGACTGATGAAACTTAAAGGAATAAGCAGAGGAAAATACGCATTCTGCACATTTTCATCCTTGATCATCTCATCCAGGCCACGCTGGATATTCTCCCATAGCGCGTAACCGTGCGGCTTTATGACCATGCATCCGCGGACGGGCGAGTTCTCGGCCATATCGCCCGCCTTGATTACGGACTGATACCATTCCGGGAAATTTTCTTCGCGCGTCGGCGTAATGGCGGTCTTTGGTTTGCCGCCCTGGGCGGCCTTCTGCGGCTGATTCATCAGTTGGACTGCCCCCAGATAATATCGCCCTTTTTCGATCCATTGTCGCGGATAGAGGCCGCCACTTCGGGGGAAAGCGACGTGCCTTCTTCACGCGAGACGGCGCCTGCAGGCGTCCTGGCCGCCTGGGACAGAGAGTTTTCAGAACGGACAGAAGATGGAACCGGCACGACCGGCATAGCAACAACCGGAACGGCAGGCGCGGCAGGCACCTGCATAGACGGTGCTTTTGGCGCGGCAACGGCGGGCGCGGTTTCAACCGGCGCGGCGGAGGCCGTGACAGGCAGACCACAGACAGCTTGAGCCTGCGGCGTTAGATCCTGGCCATTATAACGCACGTTGTTATCGCGGATTTCCAGAGAGCCAAGACCAGCCTCCATTTTCGTGCCCTGCGCAACGTTCAGCTTCTGCGCCAGGTCATAAGTCAGCGGGATCTGGACAATATCGGTAGGAATAACCATCGAAGCGCCGGCATCGGCAGGAGCGACAGGCTTGCCGTGTGCATCCACGCCAGGCGTATACGCAGCCTCGACCCCTGTCTTAACTTTAAGAAGCTTGCAGAGGGCTGCCGCATCCTGGGCTTGAGCAGGCATAGCGAATGCCCCGGTCATCAAAACCGTCATAATTGTTTTCTTCATTGAAATCCGTCCTCTTTCATCATTGTGCTGGCTATACCGTGAAAATCGATAATGTCCAGTTTTATCAGGCAAAAAACCAGAAGCCATAGTATGGCGGACACAATCGTCGTGGCAATAAATTTCATTTTCAGGCGGGGATTGGCGGGCGCGCCCGTCGAATGCCCGTTAACTGGCACCTTGGCCGGTGCATTACCCCACGGCAGGACGGCAAACAAAGCTGTCCACCAGATCAGGAAGTAAACGAATATGCCCGAGATAAGGTTCATTAACGATTAATCCTCGATATCGTCCAGCCTGATAACGTGAACCGTGGTATTCGGCTTCATGCCCAGAAGATGTTGCACGAAGCGACGGATACCAATCCGTATCTCTTCCTGTACCATATGATCGACTTTAAGATCCTCGCGGCTCATATCGACAAGAATGTCCTCTATTTCCTGCAGAAGGTTCGTCTCGATTTTCACTTCCTGCGCGTTTTCAGGGTCGATCAGGCCGACGGTCGATATTTTGGGGTCGGCGATCAGATCGCCCCGCTCGTCCATGACCAGCGTCACCATCACCGTACCGCTGAACTGCAGTTTTCGGCGGGACGTGATCGCCGTATGGTCGGACGGGATAAGGCGGTTCGGCTCGACGGCCAGAAGGCCGGTCCGCACATGATCGATAATAGACGGCTTGCCCGGACCAAGCCGGATCACTGCACCGTTCACCGGCACGATAACGTTCGGCACGCCGAGTTCACGGGCCAGCTGGGCATGCGCCTCAAGCTGCTGGCGTTCTCCGTGCACCGGCACGACGATTTTCGGTTTTACCCAGCTCAGCATATCCCTGATCTCATCGGCACGCGGGTGACCCGATGCGTGGATCAGGTGATCCGTGTCGCGCTCTCCGACGACCCGTACGCCGGAGGCGACCAGATCGTTTTTCACCGCGTCGATCTCTTTCTCGTTGCCGGGAATGGGACGGGCGGAAAAGATAACCGTATCGCCCCGCTTCAACATGACGTTCTGGTGTTCGCCGCGCGCCATGCGGGCCAGCGCGGCCCGTGCTTCGCCCTGCGATCCGGTTACGATCATGATAATCTTGGAATCCGGCATACCTTCGATTTCGTCTTCCCGCAGGAAATCCTGAAATTCTTTCATGTACCCGCAGCTTCGGGCCGCACTGCTCATGGTATAAAGCGACCGGCCGATCAACGCGATCCGCCTGCCCGATGCACGCGCAGCTTTGGCGATGCTTAGCACCCGACCGATATTGGACGCGAATATCGTGACGGCGATCCGTCCCTTGCATTCGCGGAACAGTTGCTCCAGCCCCTTTTCGACTTCCCCTTCGGATGCGGACCGCCCGGCAGAGGGCGCGTTGGTGGAATCACCGATATAAGCCAGGACACCGTCCTCTCCCGCCTGACGGAACGACGCTTCATCCGACGGCCCGTTGATGACCGGGGCGGGATCCAGGTTCCAGTCGCCGCTGTGCAGGACGTTACCGGCGCTCGTGCCGATCAGCAACGAACACGCTTCGGGGATGGAATGCGCCACATGGATGAATTTGACCCTGAAAGGCCCGGTTTCGATGGTATCGCCCTGCTTGACGACGGTAACCTTCGCGTTACGGCATTCCGGGAATTCCTGGAATTTAAGTTTCAGCACCGCTGCCGTGAATGCCGAGCAATAGATGGGGCAGCGCAGCCGCGGCCACAGGCGGGATATGGCGCCGATATGGTCTTCATGCGCATGCGTGACGACAAGGGCTTCGAGCCTGTCTTTCCGCTCCTCGATAAAGGCCGGGTCGGGCAGCATGATATCGACACCGGGGAATTTTTCGTCAGCGAACCCCATGCCAAGGTCGACGGCCAGCCAACGGCCACCGATCGTGTAAAGGTTGAAATTGACTCCAAACTGTTCGGCACCGCCCAGCGGCACGAAGTAAAGCTGTTCTGGATCGAATTGGGAGTCTTTGGTTTTGTTCTTCATTTTAACTTTCTATGTTCAGATATACAGCGCCATGCCGGCTCATGCCGGAAAGGCTGGTAAAAGGGAAATCTCAAAGGCGCGGATCAACGGGAAAGCGCGTTATGCGGGTTTCTTCCGTGCTTGTTCCTGTCGTATATGTACAGAAGCCCGCGCAAAGTCAAATCCTCATCGGTTTTGTCGATGCAGGGCACCTCTTCGGCAAACAGGCCCGCCAGCCCGCCCGTGGCGATAACAAAAGGCGTTTCGCCAAGTTCTTCGGTTATTCGCCGGACCAGGCCTTCAATCAGCCCCGCATAACCCCAGTAAACGCCGGACTGCATGGCCTCGACCGTATTCCGGCCGATAACGCTCCTGGTCTTGCCGACCTGCACTTTAGGCAGCTTGGCGGCAGCGGCCTGCAGCGCGCTCATCGATAAATGGATGCCGGGTACGATCACGCCCCCGGCATATTCGCCCCTGCCGTTGATCACATCGAAAGTCGTCGCCGTGCCGAAATCGATCACGATGGCGGGGGTTTTGTAGTCGCGCAGAACTGCGACGGCATTGACCAGCCGGTCCGCCCCGACTTCGCCCGGCTTTTCGAGATTGATAACCAGGCCCAGATCGACGTCAGGGTCGCCGACCATAGACGCCTCGATTCCCAATGTCTTGCGGCAGAATTGTTTCAGATGAAAGTTGGCGTCCGGCACCACCGAACTGATGATCGCATCCTTTATCTGACCCAATTGAAGACCATGCATGGACAGAAGCTGGAAGATCCAGGCAGCATATTCGTCCGCTGTCCGTCCGGCATCCGTGCGGCAGCGCCAGGATTGCGCCATCCGACCGTCCTGCTCGTAAACGGCAAAGGTAAAATTCGTGTTGCCGGCGTCTATGGCGAGGAGCATGCCGGGTATGTATCATTTCTGATAAAAAGATACAATGTTTGTAAGCTTGCCGGGTCATCCTCCTATGTCAAACAGGCTTGCAACATATAAAAAAGATGCCCGTTGGCGGCCTAATTTTCGTTAACTGGAAAAATAAACGTCTCCTGACGATATGCCCGTCTTTTGTCCGTCGGCGGCCTGAAGCTGCATCGTTCCTTCTTCGTCCACGCCTGAAAAAATGCCTTCGAGCACGCGACCGGGCAGCCTGACAGTAGCGGCCTGGCCCAGCCCGTGGGCTTGGCCCAGCCAGTGACTGCGAATATCCGTGAATCCTTCTTTGCGCCAGTGTTCGTAGAATGCCGAAAAATGACTAAGGACCATGTCCCGGAAAGGATGGATCGGCACCGGGCCCCTGCTGACCTGGTTGAGCCCGATCCGCCCTTCCGGCGGCGCCATGATGTTGACGCCCATGCCAAGGACGAGGCTGTCGACAAGGCCATCTTTGTCGAGGTCGCTTTCAAGCAATATTCCCGCGCATTTTCTGGCGTCGATCAGGACGTCGTTCGGCCATTTCAGGGTTTTGACATGCCCGTCCGCGATGACATCGTCAATGGCTGCCGACAGGGCGACGGCGGCGACAAACGATATCTGCCCGGCCTGGCTGGCCGGGCAGCGGGGGCGCAACAGCATCGACATGTAAAGATTACCCATGGGTGAAACCCACTCATTGCCGAGCCTCCCCCTGCCCTGCGTCTGCATCAGGGTCTGCACGACAGCACCTTCGGCTTCGCCCCGGGCGGCGAGATCGCGTATCGAATCCTGGGTAGACGGCAGATGGGAAAAGGTCTGGACCCGCCAGATGATGCTCATGAGGGGAAGAAGGACAATGCCGTGTTGCGTCCGGCTTCGATCAGCGTGTCTCCGCAGCCGATGAAGACAAGCACGAAGGCGACGCTTGCCCCCAGGACGATCCTGCGTCCCCAGGACGTGTCGAGGTCGAACGAGGCCGTGGCTTCATCGAAAAGCATGACTTTCACGATTTTAAGATAATAATACGCCGCAACGACCGAAGACAGGACCCCGATTACAGCCAGCACATACAGACCCGACGCCAGGGCCGCCTGAAAAACCACAAGCTTGCCGAAAAAACCGGCCAGGGGCGGAATGCCGCTCATCGAAAACATCATGATAGCCAGGGGATAGGCCAGCCAGGGGCGCGTGCGCGACAGGCCGGCCAGATCTGAAATCCCCACGACCTCGACTCCGTTGCGCCGCATCGAGAGGATCACGGCGAAAACACCCGCGGTCATCGCCAGATAAATCGCCATGTAGACTGCAACCGACCCGACCCCGGCGGCCGTGCCCGCTGCCACACCCAGAAGCGCATAGCCGACATTGCCGATGGAGCTGTAGGCCATCAGGCGCTTGATATTCGTCTGCGCCAGGGCGGCAAACGCGCTCCAGAGCATCGAAGCCGCCGCCAGAAACCAGACGATCTGCTGCCATTCCGACGCAATAGCGCCGAACGGTTGATAAAGCACCCGGATCAGCATGGCGATGGCAGCGACTTTCGGAACGATGGCCATCAGCGCCGTCACGGGGGTGGGCGCCCCTTCGTAAACATCGGGCGTCCACATATGAAACGGCACTGCGGAAAGTTTGAAGGCGATTCCAGACAGGATAAACACCAGCCCTACGATCATCGGCATCGTGTGCGATCCGGCGTTTTTCATCGCCGCGGCGATTGCGGTGAAATCAAGCGATCCGGTAAAACCGTATAACAGCGAAATTCCGAACAGCAGCATCCCGGACGCCAGCGCCCCGAGAACGAAGTATTTAAGCCCGGCCTCGGACGAGGCGGCATGGTCGCGCCGTATGGCAGCGAGGACGTAAATGCTCAGGGATTGCAGTTCGAGCGCGACATACAGGGAGAGCATGCTGCTGGCCGAAACCATCATCATCATGCCGAGCCCGGCAAAAATCGTGAGGACGTAATATTCAGGTCTGGCGATATCGTCGCGCTCAAGCGAGCGCAGCGAAAGAAGCGTGCTGGCCGCAAGCCCGGTTAAAATCAGGCATTTCATAAATCCGGCGAAACTGTCGAGCGTGAACATGCCGTTCAGGACCGGGCCGCCTCTCCAGTCCAGCTGGACCAGCAGCAGGGCCGCCAGTATGAAGACAGCAACAGAGGCACGTCCGATCATAAGGGTCGCTTTGTCGCCGCAGAATGCGCCCTTGATCAGAAGCCCCATCCCCGCCAGCGCCAGGAAAATTTCAGGCGCGAGGACGGCCAGGTCGTTCCAGTTCCAATTCCAGACCATGTTCATGGGGCGGCACCTTCGGGCTGACTGACGGCAGGCGCTGCGGCGGGCTGCGCGGCCTGATATTGGGCGATCACTTTTTCGACTGAGGGGGCGATGCGATCGAGCACCATGCCAGGAAATACGCCGAGAATGATCACCATAAGGGCGATGGGCGCCAGCAATGCGGTCTCGATCCTGTTGATATCGTCCATTGCCGCCGCATCGGGATTTGTCTGCTGGCGTCAGAAACTCACCCGCGAAACCGGACGTCCCGGGCAAACCGACGGACCCGAGCATGAAAACCATGAACAGGGTCGCGTATCGCGGCATGTTTTTGACGATGCCTCCATACCGGCTGATTTCGCGCGTATGAAGCCGGTCGTAGACGACGCCGACGCACAAGAAAAGCGCGCCTGAAATCAGGCCATGGCTCAACATCTGGAACATTGCGCCTTCGACGCCCTGAACCGTCCCGGTGAAAATACCAAGCGTCACGAATCCCATGTGCGCGACGGAGGAATAAGCGATCAGCTTCTTCATATCCTCCTGCACCAGCGCCACAAGAGAGGTGTAAATAATAGCCACCACCGACAGCCAGAACACCATATCGGCGAAATAGGCGCTCGCCTCGGGAAAGATGGGCAGCGAAAAGCGCAGGAAGCCGTACCCGCCCATCTTCAGCAGGACGCCGGCAAGAATGACCGACCCAGCCGTCGGCGCTTCCACATGCGCGTCGGGAAGCCAGGTATGGACAGGCCACATCGGCATCTTGACCGCAAAGCTTGCGAAAAACGCCAGCCATAACCACATCTGCAGATCGCGGGCTACGGGATGGTCCGCCCACGCGGCAATATCCGTTGTCCCCGTCTGGCTGTACAGAACCAGCAGGGCGATCAGCATCAGGACGGATCCCAGCAGCGTATACAGGAACAGCTTGAACGCCGAATAAATGCGGCGCGTGCCGCCCCACACGCCAATGATGACGAACATCGGGATCAGCACGCCCTCGAAGAAAACGTAGAAAAGCACGGCATCGAGGGCGCAGAACGTGCCGATCATCAGCGTTTCCAGGAGCAGGAACGCGATCATGTATTCACGCACCCGTTTGGTGATGCTGGTCCAGCTTGCAAGGATGCACACGGGAGTCAGGAACGCCGAAAGCAAGACGAAGAACATCGAAATGCCGTCGACGCCCATGTGATAGTTGATGGCGAGCGACGACAGCCACCCCGCCTTCTCCTCAAACTGAAAATCCGCCGAGGATCCGTCGAATTTCACCAGCATGAACAGCGACAGCGCGAAAACGGCCAGTGACGTGTAGAGCGCGCCATAGCGGCAATTACGGTCCACATGGGCCTGTTCCCCGCGTATCGCCAGCAACAGCGCAGCGCCCAGCGTGGGCAGGAAGGTCATTAACGAGAGAAGAGGGAATTCCATGGACGGTCAATATCCCTGCACGGTTTTATACAGCAGCCAGGTAACGATGCCGATCAGGCCGATCATCATGACAAAGGCGTAGTGATAGAGGTAACCGGTCTGGGCCCTGCTCAGCCGCGCGCCGAAACGCTTTGAAACCGAAGAAAGCCCATCCGGCCCCAGCCGGTCGATCAGGCCGCGATCGCCCTTTTCCGAAAAGAGGCGGCCCAGGCACCAGGCATTGCGCACGAAGACACGGTCGTATAATTCGTCAAAATACCATTTGCGGAAAAACAGGCGATGAAGAGGCGCAAACGTCGCAGCGATCTTCGTGGCGGTCCCCGGCCTGAACAGATAAACAAAATAAGCGAAAGCGATGCCGATAACGCCCATAACGGTCGGCAGCAGTTTCGCCCATTCCGGAACATGATGCGCCCGTTCCACCGTATCGTTCTCGGGCAGGACGAATAAGGCATCGCCCCAGAAATGCTCCTTATCCCAGACATTGATCGTCCGGCTTTGCGACGCGATATCGCCGACATGGCCCGCTTCATTGGCCGAGCCTACGAAGCCGCCATGGAACAGGATCCCTGCGAACAGCGCCCCTGCCGCCAGGACGATCAGCGGCCCGATCATGACAGACGGCGATTCATGCACGTGATGCATCGTCTCGTGGTCGGCGCGCGGTTCTCCGTGGAACGTCATCAAAATCAACCGCCAGCTGTAAAACGCCGTCATCAAAGCGGCTCCAATACCCATCCAGTAAGCGAACGTGCCGAACCAGGTATGAGCCGCGAATGCAGACTCCAGAATCGTGTCTTTCGAGTAATAGCCCGCGAAAAGCGGGATGCCGGCCAAGGCCAGTGACCCGATCCACATCATGACATATGTGGTCGGGATCAACTTCCATATGCCGCCCATCTTGCGCATGTCCTGCTCCCCCGACATCGCATGGATCACCGATCCGGCGCCGAGAAACAGCAAAGCCTTGAAGAACGCGTGCGTCATCAGGTGAAAGATCGCCGCCGAATAACCCGAGACGCCGAGGGCGAAGAACATGTATCCCAGCTGGCTCATCGTCGAATAGGCGATCACGCGTTTGATATCGAACTGAGTCAGGCCGATGGTCGCCGCCACGAAACAGGTCAGCGCGCCGACGATACAGACGATTTCGCGCGCCAGCGGTGCATATTCGAACACAGGGGAGAACCGCGCCACCAGAAAGACGCCGGCCGTGACCATCGTCGCCGCATGGATGAGGGCGGATACGGGCGTCGGCCCCTCCATAGCGTCCGGCAACCACGTATGCAGGCCGAGTTGCGCCGACTTGCCGCATGCGCCGATGAACAAAAGGATACACGCCGTATTGAGCGCCGGAAGGGACATGCCGAGAAAGTCCAGGGTCATCGCAGCCTTGTCCGGCGCCTGCTGGAACATGCTGTCGAACTGGACGGTGCCGAAAATCACGAAACAAGCCATAATCCCGAGCGCCAGACCGAAATCGCCGACGCGGTTGACGATGAACGCTTTGACCGCCGCGCCATTGGCGCTGTCCTTATGGTTCCAGAACCCGATCAGCAGATAGGAAGCAAGACCGACCCCTTCCCAGCCGAAAAACAGCTGAAGCATATTATCCGCCGTCACAAGCATCAGCATGGCGAAGGTGAACAGGGAAAGGTACGACATGAACCGCGCACGGTTCGGGTCGTGGCTCATATAGCCGATGGAATAGACATGCACGCATGTGGAAACGATGTTGATGACGCACATCATCACGACCGACAGCGTATCGACGCGCAGGGCCCAATAGACCTGGAAGTCGCCCGACGTGATCCAGGTGATCAGCGGCATCGTATGCGCTTTATCCGACAGCGGGATCTCATAAAACAGGAAGCAGGAAGCCAGGGCCGCAACCAGCATTCCGGCGCATGTCACGAACTGAGCGCCGCGGTCGTCTATCTGCCTGCCGAATAGGAAGGCGGCGAGAAAGCCAGCAAGCGGCGGAAAGACAGCGAGCAGTTCCATGGTGTCCGTTATCCCTTCAGCGCCGAGATATCCTCAACCGCGATGGTGCCGCGGTTGCGGAAATAGACGACCAGGATGGCCAGACCGATGGCGGCTTCCGCCGCCGCGACGGTCAGGACGAACATGGCGAACACCTGCCCGGCCAGGTCGCCCATGAAATGCGAAAAGGCGACGAAATTAATATTGACGGCCAGCAGCATCAGTTCGATGGACATAAGGATGATGATGACGTTTTTGCGGTTCAGGAAAATCCCGAACACGCCGATGGTGAACACGATCCCGGCCAGGAACAGATAATGGAAAAGCCCGATCGTCATCCGTCGATCCCCACCCCGATCGTGACCTTACGCACGTCCATGACATCCGCGCGTGCGCGGTTGACCTGGTCGCCGACCTTCTGCCGCTTCGTGTCAGGCCTGACGCGGTGGGTCAGGACGATGGCCCCGATCATGGCGACCAGAAGCACCAGCCCCGCCATCTGGAACGCCAGAATATAATCCGTATAAATCAGCGCGCCCAGAGCATGAGCGTTCGTTACATCGTCCGGCGCTGGCGCCGCAAGGTTTTCGGCCGTGGCAACAGACCGCCAATGGGAAAAAAGCGTAAAGAATTCAAGCAGGAGAAGAGCGCCCGCCATCAATCCCACGGGAACATACTGCATGGCGCCCTTGCGTAACTCTGCGAAATTGATGTCCAGCATCATGACGACGAACAGGAACAGGACCGCCACTGCGCCCACATAGACGATTACCAGCAGCATGCCGATGAATTCGGCCCCCACGAGCACGAACAGTCCGGCGGCATTGAAAAAGCCCAGGATAAGGAACAGTACGGAATAAACAGGATTGCGCGCCGTGATCACCATCAGGGCGCTGAAGACGAGGACGGCTGCGAATAGATAAAATGCTATGGCCTGGAGCATGATGCGCTTCGATATCGATTTCCGTCAGCAAACACTTCCCTTCTGGAAAGGGATGGACTTTTCTAATACGTTCGCAGGGCTTCCGCAAGCGCCCACCGCCATATTTTGTCGTGCATACCGGAAATCCTGCTGTTTTTTAGAAAAGAGAGGTTTTTACCTGTAAGGCGCGTCCACAGCCAGGTTCGAGGCAAGCTGCGCTTCCCAACGGTCGCCGTTGGCCAGCAGCTTTTCTTTATTGTAAAAAAGTTCTTCGCGGGTTTCGGTGGCGAATTCGAAATTCGGCCCTTCGACGATGGCGTCCACAGGGCACGCTTCCTGGCACAGGCCGCAATAGATGCATTTGGTCATGTCTATGTCATACCGTGTGGTGCGGCGGCTGCCGTCGTCGCGCGGCTCGGCTTCGATGGTGATGGCAAGCGCCGGGCAGATCGCCTCGCATAGTTTACAGGCGATGCAGCGTTCCTCGCCGTTCGGATACCGGCGCAGCGCATGTTCCCCCCGAAACCGGGGACTGATCGGGGCCTTCTCGAACGGATAGTTGATCGTCACTTTCGGCGCGAAAAAATATTTCAGCGTCAGGGCAAAGCCTTTGACGATCTCAATGAGAAGAAAACTGCGCGCAAGAGAATTCATCGGCATCCTTATAATTTCACGAGGTTATTCTGAATGGCGCCAGCATGATCCAAAACAACTATTTTAGGGGCAGATGGACTATGAAACGTACGAGGATTGGTACTCTGAAAACTTGGGCCTAACGAATCGAAAAATACTGACAAGGCAGCGTCGCCGCTTATGACAGCCTCCAGACCGTCTTTTCTTATAAGGCTGGCCACTTTAAAGTCGACCTCCTCATTGGTAAGCGCTATTGCATTTTTGGCATCTTCGGATGCCCCCGCATTGAACAAGACGACATATTCTTTTTCCGGGCCCTGAGACAGGGGTGAAGTCATGATAAACGATCCTTGTAAAAGTTACGGTAACGCGTCGAAAGCCAGCAGCGTTCCCGCCATCAGCAAAACCCAGAACAGCGTGAACGGCAGGAATACTTTCCAGCCGAGGCGCATCAGCTGATCGTACCTGTAGCGCGGCAGGGTTGCCCGTGCCCACAGGAAAACGAACAGGACGAAACATGTCTTCAGGATAAACCACAGGACGCCCGGCACGAAAGTGAGGAATGTCATCCCGAACGGCGGCAACCAGCCGCCGAGGAAGAGCACGGTCGCCATTGCGCTCATCAGGATCATGTTGGCGTATTCCCCGAGGAAAAACAGCGCAAAGGCCATCGAGGAATATTCGACCATGAACCCGCCTGAAAGTTCCGATTCGCCTTCCGGCAGGTCGAACGGCGCGCGGTTGGTTTCGGCCAGGATCGAGACCATGAAAACGATCAGCATCGGAAAGAGCAGAACCTGCATCCACAGCGGCCGCGAAGCCGTCACGATATCATGCAGGTTCAGCGTGCCCGTGCACAACAGGACGGTTACGATGACAAGGCCCATCGACACTTCGTAAGACACCATCTGTGACGCCGAGCGCATGGCTCCCAGAAAGGCATAGCGGGAGTTCGACGCCCAGCCGGCCATGATGATGCCATAGACGCCCATCGACGATACGGCGAACAGGTACAGCATGCCGACGTTGATATTGGCGATCACCATGCGGTCGCTCACCGGGATGACCGCCCAGGCTGCCAGGGCCAGTGTAAACAGCAAAACGGGCGCAAGCAGGAAGACGGGCCGGTTGGCCTGGCTGGGGACGATCGTTTCCTTGGACAGCAGCTTGATGCCGTCCGCGATCGGCTGCAGCAGCCCGAAAGGCCCGACCGTCATCGGCCCCTGCCGCTGCTGCATGGCGCCCAGCACCTTGCGCTCGAAATACGTCAGATAAGCGACGCCGAAAATGACCGCGCCGATCATCGCGCCGATCTGCCCCAGCATGATAAGCCCGGGCCATCCGTAGTTTGTCCAGAATTCAGTCAATGAATAAGCGCCTCGTATTAATCCGAGCGGGATTATCGTGCCTCAAAAGGCGGATTGCAAATCATTTTATGCTTTCAGATAAACGATCTCACCGCCGGAATCGCCTCCCTCGCTCTCGTCGATATCCTGAGATAAAAGACGCATCAGATCCTCTCTCCCGGTAAGATCGTCCCGCTCGATTCGTAAAGCCTGACGCCTGATGCATCCGTCGAAAAAGTTCCGGACGCTGCGCCCGTTCGCGAAATGGGATTTCTCCTTATGCTTTAACGCTTTCAGTACCAGAATCAGCTTCTGTTCGGCGAACGCATCTAGAGTGTATTCATACTGCTGGCAAAATGCCTTGAAGATGGCGGCCATTTCCTCAAACGTATAATCCCTGAAAGCGATTTTTTGCTGGAACCGGGACCGCAGTCCGGGGTTGGACCGGATAAAGGAGTCCATTTTGGACGGATAGCCGGCGGTAATCACCATGAATTCGTCCGCGTGATCCTCCATGAACTTGACCAAGGTATCGATGCATTCATCCGAATACCACGGCGTTTCAGCGATACTGTAGGCCTCATCGATGAACAGAATGCCGCCCAGCGCCTCCCGGCAGGCACGCTTCGTCCAGTTGGTTGTCTGTCCGACATAATGCCCGATCAGGTCGGACCGGTCCGTCTCCACGACATGCCCCGATTCCAGGATGCCGCTGCGGTAAAGGATCTGCCCGAGCATCCGGGCGATCGTCGTTTTCCCCGTTCCCGGATTGCCTGAAAAAACGATATGAAGGTTGAGGTTTCTGACGTTCAGTCCCGCTTCCCGGCGCCGACGGATTGCGGATCCGTAAATTACGGTCTGTCTCACCTGTTTCTTGATGTCTCGCAATCCCGGCAGATCGTCCAGCGGGCGCAGCAGGGCCTCTATATCGGTCTTACTTTTGAGATCGCGCGCTATTTTTTCCGGATAGGTGATTTTCAGAGACGGGGCTGGGATGGAATCCCAGTACAGATCGTCTTTGCTGGGAGCATCCGAAGAGGACGAATCCCTGTTATTTTTCCGGTCGCTTTCAAGCGGCTCTTTGATCGGTTTTTCGCTGCTTTTTTCATCGCTGTATTTGATTTCGACCTTGTCTTTCCGTCCGACATAAAAGGAAAATGGCGATTTACCAGAATCACTCCCATCTCCTCTCTCGTCCAGGCCATTGTCCTTAAGCCATTGAAGGGCCTCAGCATGGCCGAGATCCGAGGCATCCCGTATCCGTTGTATCCCCTCGTCCGGACGTTTTTCGGTGAGGATACCTTCATAATCCATCTTACCGAGACGAAACAGCGCGTCGCGGGCGATGTCTTTGGCGAACAGCCCCTGATACGGTGCCTGCACGGACGCCTGCCTCATTTTTTCATAGGCATCTTTCGTGTCTGCCGCTCCAGGTCCTTCCTCACAGGCCCAAAGCGCCGAAAGATAAGGAAAACCGCAATAGCCGGCTTTTCCGAGGTCGTAAAGCAACGTCAGAGCCTCTACAGCCGCGCGGGCGCGCTCCGGCGTGCCGGGCTTCTCCTCATTAAAACGCGTGGCTTCAAGCCTGGCTGCTATATAGATGGCATGAGGATTTCGTCTGGCCGTGAGTTTATTGCGTAGATCGGCAGAGCGCTCGGCGTTTTTCAATTCCTCTGGCAGAACCCGGGACTCCCTCCCGTGAATCTCTATCAGGAACAGGCCCGCGTCGACGGAACCCTCATTCCAGGCATCATCGAGCAGCATAAGATATTTTGCTGTATTTTCGGGCTCTTCCATTTTTTGAAGGCCGACATAGGCATAAAGGAATTTGGCGGCAGGCGGCAGCGCGGCCTCCTCGAAGTCTGCGACGGTATCAAGGAATTCCTTTTCCTTTTTCTGCAATTCCTTATGGCTTTGGGGAAAGCGAACCATCAGTTTCGTGTAACAGGTACACAGGTCCAGCAACTTGCTCGCATTATCCATTGCATCCTCCGCTCCAATGTCCTCACCGGGAAATCATTGTGACACGGAACGGAGGCTGTACGCAAAATTTTCAGTGCGTGAAAATAATCAGGCCGCTTGCTCTTCTTCGGCCACGAAATTTTCATAAACAGCCTTAAGATCGGGGGGAGAATAGTTCGGGCCCTTCATGACTTTCCCGTCCTCTGGTCTGCGGATCGGCTTGCCGTCGGCGCCCAGCTTGCTCATGTTCGAGCGATGCACTTCATCGAAAGCGTGCTGCTTGATCGGATGCAGGCCGAAAGACAGGTAAGCACCGTCCAGCACATATTGCAGATCCGTCAGCGCGTCGAGCGTTTCGACAATGTCGCCCTGCTCCAGCGCCTCGCGCAATTCGTCCAGTTCCTCCTGAAGCAGATTGATGCGTAATTTGATGGTTTGGGGGTCGGCAATACCTGGCCTGGCCAAAACAGGGAGGCCGTAAGCTTCATGAAATTCGCGGACATCGTTGATCGTGCTTCTTTTCATGAAACTATTCCGCCGCCAACGCCATGGAATTGCCTCCGAACGTCTCGACACATTGTGCCATTGTAACGGACGCACGGCAGATTGCGTTGGTCATATAGAAATTATCGAAGACCGTATGTAAGTCCGTTACCGGGACTTTATCCAATTGACCGAAAGAGGCCCATGGAGCGGCTTCTGGTGCGTCCATGACACCCAGATGAGCCCATTCTGACGCTATACGGCGGCGCAAACCCTGTATGTCGTCATAAGGCAGTGTATGGCCCACAATAGCCGATAGAGCGCGAATGATCGTCCAATCCTCTCGCGCGTCGCCCGGCGGATAGACGGCACGGCGCGCTTGCTGAACCCGGCCCTCGGTATTGACATACAAGCCGTCCTTTTCGGTATAAGCAGCGCCCGGCAGGACGACGTCGGCACGGGCCGCGCCGGCGTCGCCGTGATGGCCCTGGTAAACGACGAAGGCACGGGAGTCGATGGCGCGCATATCGAAATCATCGGCGCCCAGCAGCCAGACAAATTCCATCGTCTTCAATTCCAGCGCCCTGTCCGGCACGAAGCCGATATCGAGTGCGCCGACGCGCGCGGCCGCCGTATGGAGAACGTTAAAGCCGTTCCAGCCATCCGTCACCATGCCGAATTTTTCGGCGACAGCGCGGGCAAGGGCCTGAACCGACTCGCCGCCGGTCTGCAGGGCGCCCATGCCGAGGATCAGCATCGGACGTTCGGCTTTATCGAGAACGGCAGCAAATTCGTTTTTCCCGTCAAGCAGGCTCTGCAGGTCCGCCGTCCCTGAACCGATATGGCGGACGGGATATCCCAGATCGCGTATTTCCCCGCTGATCGAGGCGACCTTGACCCGCTTGTTCATCCAGGTTTTGCGGATACGGGCGTTAACCATCGGCGCTTCCCAGCGCGGGTTGGTGCCGATCAGCAGAATCGCATCCGCTTTCTCGATCCCGGCAATCGTCGTGTTAAACAGATAGCCCGCCCGTGCCGACGCGTCGAACGTCGCTCCGTCAAGCCGGCATTCCAGATTGGTGATTCCGCCCGCCGCCATCAGGTCTTTCAGCGCAACCATAGACTCCAGGTCGCACAGATCCCCCGCTAGCGCTGCGATCTTCCGAGGCTTCGACGCCGCCAGTCGTTCCGCGACGACGGCCAGCGCCTCGCTCCAGTCGACAGGGCGCAGCTTGCCGTCTTTACGGACATATGGCCTGTCGAGTCTCTGGCGTTTCAAGCCGTCGCAGGCATGACGCGTTTTGTCGCCGATCCATTCCTCGTTCACGTCTTCGTGCAGGCGTGGCAAAACGCGCATGACTTCACCGCCGCGCGAGTCGACCCGGATGTTCGAACCAACGGCGTCATGCACGTCGATCGTCTCTGTCTTGGTCAGTTCCCACGGACGCGCCTTGAACGTATAGGGCTTGCTTGTCAGCGCGCCGACAGGGCACACATCGACCAGATTGCCCGACAGTTCGGACGACACGGCCTTTTCGATGAACGTGCTGATCTCGACATCTTCTCCGCGGTTCAACAGCCCCAATTCGGGAACACCCGCGATCTCTTCCGCGAAACGGATGCAGCGCGTGCACTGGATACAGCGGTTCATGGACGTGCGCACCAGCGGGCCGAGATTTTTATCCGGCACGGCGCGCTTGTTCTCGTGATAACGGGAACGGTCGAATCCGTAGCCCATCGCCTGGTCCTGAAGGTCGCACTCTCCGCCCTGATCACAGATGGGGCAGTCGAGCGGATGGTTGATCAGCAGGAATTCCATCACGCCCTTGCGCGCCTTTTTCACCATGTCGGATTCGGTGAAGACTTCCATATTGTCGGCGCATGCCATGGCGCAGGACGCGACCGGCTTCGGCGGTCCGCCCTTCACCTCCACGAGGCACATGCGGCAATTGGCGGGAACGCTCAGCCGGTCATGGTAACAGAACCGCGGCACTTCTATGCCCAGCGTTTCCGCCGCCTGCAGGATCGACGTCCCGGCGGGCACTTCCAGTTCCGTATTATTGATTTTAAGCTTGGGCATATTCAGACAATACCACTTACTCTAGAACCATCTGTTTTTCTACCAAATCCGAACCATATGCAAGCAGATTACTAGCGGCTCAATCCAGCTCATAAAACGTATCGAATATCGAAATTTGCAAAACCATGCTGATAGCGTTATAATTTTCAATAATTTATAAGAGGTTATTCATGGCGTCTTTGACTTCGCTGCAGCAGGAAACTCTGAATGCCTTGCGGCTCGAATATTTCGCCTTGCGGCTGGATCGCAATGCCCCTCAAAACCACTTTGAGGCTTCGGAATCCGCTAAAAACGCTCTCTCAGCCGGCCAGAGGGATTTATTGAAAGGCTACAATCTTCAGGCTTTTTTGCGAGATCAATACTTGGCGATCGTTTATGCCGAGGCATTCAAAACACTAAAAGAACAGAGTCCCGGCGCATCAAATGAAGACCTGCATGATAAAGCCATCGGGCTTTTAAAGGGTATGGACGATTACGGACTCATGGCGCCTGATGAACGGACGCGCTTTTCGCAAAACATGCTTCAGCCGGAAAACCTCATAGACATGCAAACGGTCTGCTTGCCGTCCGAAAGCGACCCGAAGGTGGATGAAGGGCTAAAAACTTTTAGAAGGATTTTGCGCCAAGCATCTAAGGACAAAGATATCGTTATTCCACCCGATTGTTCTGACTCTATTCCTTACGATCCGCGGCAAGCCGTGCATGACATTGTCTTAGGCCTTCAAAATCAACGGCAAATTCGTCCGGATGAGTTGCTGAAGGGCATTCATGACTTTTTAAAACGGCCCGACGTCCATGCCCTGGACTTGGGTCCTGCAGAAATGCGCCCTGCCCTGGCAATGAATGAACGGAGACTCGATCTAAATTAATTTAATCGGAAAGCTCTGTATTATCGGCGTCACGCCCTGAAATCCTCAAATCTGTGCGGCTCTTCTATAGGTTTTGGCAATTGACCTTGGCTCGCTTTTTTTTCCTGCTGCTCTACGCGGTTCATGATGGTCGATGTCGTTTCGGCCGACCGGTTCTGCAAAAGATAACGCTCGAACAGATACCCCATGCCGCCGGATCCGTTGGAGGCACAGGCCGATAACAGGCTCAGCGCAGCGAACGCCGCCACCCGCTGCATCAGGCCGCCATTTTTCTATATTCCATGATCCTTTTTTCCATTTCCGGACGGAAATGGCGGATCAGGCCCTGTATCGGCCAGGCGGAAGCGTCACCGTGGGCGCAGATCGTATGGCCTTCGATTTCTTTCGTCACGTCCCACAGCATGTCTATTTCCTCAATGGTGGCGTTGCCGCGCACCATCCGCTGCATCACGCGCCACAGCCAGCCGGTGCCTTCGCGGCACGGCGTGCACTGGCCGCAGCTTTCATGCATATAGAAAAAGGACAGGCGCGCGATGGCATAAACGATGTCGGTGGATTTATCCATGACGATCATCGCCGCCGTGCCCAGGCCGCTCTGCGCTTCGCGCAGCGAATCGAAATCCATGATCACGGTATCGCATACCGATTTCGGCAGAACGGGGCAGGACGACCCGCCGGGGATAACGGCCAGAAGATTGTCCCATCCGCCGCGCACGCCGCCCGCATGCTTTTCGATCAATTCGCGCATGGGAATGCCCATCGCTTCCTCGACGTTGCAAGGGTTGTTGACATGCCCGCCGATGCAGAACAGCTTGGTCCCTGTATTTTTCTCGTTCCGTCCTATGCCCGCGAACCATGCGCCGCCCCTGCGCAGGATGGTCGGCACGACTGCGATCGTTTCCACGTTATTAATCGTCGTGGGACAGGCGTAAAGCCCCGCCGCCGCCGGGAAAGGCGGCTTATTGCGCGGTTCTCCCTTGCGGCCTTCGAGGCTGTTCAGCAAAGCCGTTTCCTCACCGCATATATAGGCCCCTGCCCCGCGATGAAGATAGACGTCGAAATCCCATCCAGACCCGGCGGCGTTCTTGCCGAGCAATCCCGCGGCATAAGCCTCGCGGATCGCCTGAACGACCGCCGACCCTTCATGATAAAACTCGCCGCGCACATAAATGTAACAGGCATGCGCGCCCATCGCGAACCCTGCGATCAGTGCGCCCTCGATCAGCTTATGGGGTTCGTTCCGAAGGATTTCACGGTCCTTGCAGGTCCCGGGCTCGGATTCATCGGCATTGATGACCAGGTAATGCGGCTTCCCGCTTTTTGCCGGGTCGGGCATGAACGACCATTTCATGCCCGTTGGAAAACCGGCTCCGCCTCGCCCGCGCAAGCCTGACGCTTTCATTTCCGCGATAATCCAGTCTTTGCCGCGCTGGATCAGCGCCGCCGTCCTGTCCCAGTCGCCTCTCCGCTGCGCTGAATCCAGCACGAAAGGTTCCCAGCCATACAGATTGGTGAAAATACGATCCTTATCGTCGAGCATCAGACCACTCCCGCCTTCCGCGCCTGACCGGTCAGGGAAGTCGGCCCCGTTGCAGCCATGGAGCATTTACGGCCCGTTTGAGATCCAGTTGGCAGGTCATGACCCTGCTTAAGCTGGCCGATCATCTCTTTCATCCGTTCGGGCGTCAGGTCTTCATAGTAATCGTCGTTGATCTGGACCATCGGCGCGTTGACGCACGCGCCAAGGCATTCAACTTCGACAAGGGTAAAAAGTCCGTCTTTGGTGCTTTCGCCCATGCCGATACCGAGAGAGTCTTTACAAGCCTTGGCGATCGCGTCCGAACCGCGAAGCCAGCAGGGCGTGGTGGTGCAGCACTGGATCAGATGCTTTCCGACCGGTTCGAGATAATACATCGAATAGAACGTCGCCACTTCATAAACCTTGATGGGGGCCACGCCGACGATACTGGCGATCTCGTCCATCGCCGCGCGGGGGATCCAGCCTCCGTGCGGCGGGTTGGCTTTCAGCCCGTCTTCTGCCAATTGCTGTTGCGCGAGATATAGCAGCGGCATGATGGCGCTTCGCTTTCCCGCCTCTGGATAACGGGACAGTATGTCCTGCATCATCGCGGTATCGCGAAAAGCAAAGTGCTCGGGCTGATAGGACGCATTCAGGTCGTAATGCTTTTTCATTTCACAAGGTCCGCCGCCGACGGGATCGTAAGGTTGTTTCGTCTCATGGCTTCCGAAAGCTGGCCAAGGCTGCAGCCCCCGAGAGCCGTCGGCGACATCATATCGTCGCCATCCGTGCCTCTGAAAGTGATGGCGTTTTTCGGTTTGTTAAGGATAAAGCCTCCACCTTCGAAAATCTCGATGCTGCCGGTATCCGCAACGGTATATTTGCCTGGTTTCAGTTCCATAAGGGCGGCATCGGCCGGCTTGCCATCCGGCTGTTTCCCTTCGGCTGCGATTTTGCGGTCGGGCTCCGCGCAGAAAGTCGTGACGGCCGCCTGATCGAAGGCGCGGGCGGCAGAACCGCCTACTATAAGGAAAAGCATAAAGAGTGCGAACGACTTAAACATTGTAGACCTCATACTGCATTGACTGTGTTGCCGGGAGCGGCGTTAAGCGGCCGGTTCTGGACCGACCATTGATACAGCCGCGAAAGAATAGTCACATTCATGGCCATGATCGCCACGTTGACGAAGATGGCGGGAAGTCCGCTGAAGATGAACATGGCAGTCGCCCCGGCCATGCTTCCGGGCGGCAAGCCGATAATGCCGTGGATGATAAAAGCCGTGACGAACGTCCATAAGGCGATCGCGACGCCGGCCAGGAAAAACCACAGCATGCCTGCGCTCAACAGCGTCAGGATCAGCCCGCGCGAAATCTGCTTGGCTTCGCTCAGGGGGATGTTCACATTGACCGAACGCGCGGGAAGAATGAACACATACCGAAGCGAAATAATAACCGCATAAATCACACCGGCGATCAGTAGGCACGCAAAAATAGCCGTAAGGAAGCTGGCGTGCATCGACGTGCTTATCGCCAGCGGTATGGCGGCGACCAGAGCGAACAGCGCCGGTATCATGCTGATACCGAAGAAAGCGAGTATAAACCGCCCCTCGCCCTTTTTCAGCGCGAACGGGTTGACCGCATGCTCGGCCTTTGGCCCCAGCAGGACGGCGCGATGCCAGGCCAGCGCGAAACAGGCATAGAGATAGGCCGTCACGATCGCCAGAAGCGCCAGCCATTTGAAATGCGATCCGCCGATCTGGCTTATCGCTTCACAGACGATAATCCCGGGCAGCAAAGGCCTGAGATAATCCATGGCGTAGCTTTTGTTCTCGATCACGAACGCTTTGGAGTCTGAAAACAATGCGCCTATTCGGGGTTTTTGCATATGTGACCTGTCGCCGCTTAGCGGTCGATCTCCCCGAATACGATATCCATGGATCCGATAATGCTAACCGCGTCCGCCAGCATATGTCCTTTGCTGCAGAAATCCATGGCCTGGAGGTGGGCGAAGCCCGGAGCGCGTATGCGGCAGCGGTAAGGTTTGTTGGTGCCGTCGGCGATCAGGTAAACCCCGAACTCGCCTTTCGGAGCTTCTACGGCAGTATAAGTCTCCCCGGCCGGGACGTGATAACCTTCGGTATAGAGCTTGAAGTGGTGGATCAGCGCTTCCATCGACCGTTTCATCTCGGCGCGCGACGGCGGCGCGACCTTATGGTCGTCAACCATCACCGACCCTGAAGGCAACTCCTTCAGACACTGTTTCATGATCTTCAGCGATTGGCGCATTTCTTCCATGCGGATCAGGTAGCGCGCATAGCAATCGCCCGTCTTGCCGACGGGAATATCGAACTCCATCCGGTCATAGACTTCATACGGCTGGGATTTGCGCAGATCCCAGGCGACGTTCGAGGCACGTAGCATCGGCCCCGTGAACCCCCAGTCCAGCGCCTGCTCTTTGGTCGCGACGCCGATATCCACTGTGCGCTGCTTAAAGATGCGGTTGTCGGACAGAAGGTTGTCCAGGTCGTCGATGGCTTTCGGGGCGGACCGGTCGGCCCAGTCCATCATGTCGTCGGTCAGGCCGGTCGGCATGTCGTAGCGCACACCGCCCGGACGGATATAGTTGGCATGAAGGCGGGCGCCGCAGACGCGGTCGTAAAATTCCATCCCCTTCTCGCGCTCCTCGAACCCCCAGAGGGCTGGAGTGATGGCGCCGACGTCGAGAGCGAAGGTCGTGATGTTCAGAAGATGGTTCAGGACGCGCGTCAGCTCCGAAAACAGCACGCGGATGTATTGCGCGCGCAACGGCGGCGTAATGCCCAGCAGCTTCTCCACCGCCATGGCGAAGGCGTGCTCCTGGTTCATGGGCGACACGTAGTCAAGCCGGTCGAAATACGGCAGGGCCTGCGTATAGGTCTTGTATTCGATCAGCTTTTCCGTGCCACGGTGCAGAAGCCCTATATGCGGGTCCGCCCGCTCGACGACCTCGCCGTCCATCTCCAGCACCAGGCGCAGAACGCCGTGCGCTGCCGGATGCTGCGGCCCGAAATTCATCAGATAGGGCTTGATCTGGACTTCGGAATTACTCACGTCGCAGCTTCCTTTTTCCATCCGAACGCCGGCTTCACGGCCTTCTCGTCGCCCGGCAGCTGGACATCCGTCATCGCTTCCCACGGCGACATGAAATCGAAGCGGCGGAAATCCTGGACCAGCTGAACCGGGCTGTATACGGTTCTTTTCAGTTCATTATCGTATCGAAGTTCGACATAGCCGGTCAGCGGGAAGTCTTTCCGCTGCGGATGGCCCTCGAAGCCGTAATCGGTCAGGATCCGGCGAAGGTCGGGATGGCCGCTGAAATAGACGCCGTACATATCCCAGATTTCGCGCTCCAGCCATCCGGCGGTTTTATAAATCCCGGCGCAGGACGGCACGGACAGATCATCGGTCGCCTGGATCTTCACGCGGACACGATGGTTATGGCTCAGAGACAGCAGCTGGTAGACAACGTCGAAACGCTCGGGCCGCTCGGGCCAGTCAGCGCCGCAGATATCGATCAGCATTTCGAACCGGCATTTGGGATCGTCGCGCAGAAATTCCAGCAACGCCAGAATATTGTCCCGCCGCGCCGAAACGATAAGCTGCCCATGATCGAACACCGTCCCCAGGACGTCGTCGGCACGGCTGGCCTGTATATGGGCGGCAAGGTCTTGGAGGTTTTCCAGGGACATATCTAAAGGGCATCCAGTTACGATGCGCCACTATAGCCACTCGTCGCTGGCTGTTCAAAAGGATTTTGCAAAAAAGCAGGCAATTAGAAGCGGTCAGCCCATTTTAAGGGTTCCAGGCGCAGGGGCGGTGCCGGGCCTTACGGTCGCCAGAAGTTCGTGCGCGTCGCGGTCACGAACGGTAATGATTTGGTTCATGGCGTCCAGGGCTTGTTCTTTTGAGAGTTCGCCGTCCCTGACACGAGCGATCAGGGGCCCTATGATCGGTAATCCGTCATGCTGCTGAAGCAATTTATTTCTTTCGTCATTCCTTTCGCCCAGCCATTGCGACAGTTTAAGTGCCGGATTTTGTGAATCGGCAGCAATGACGTCCTTGTTCGAGCGATCGCGGGGATCATGCTCCTGCCCAGCCCTGATTTCGTTGACGCGCGCCGAGTGTTTGGCGAACCTTTCATCCGTATTGTCAAAAAACTTTTGTTCCTGACGTAACGCGAAATCCAGTTGCACGGCGAGATATCGTCTCGCCTCCTTGGTCGCGCCGTTCAAAGAGGCAGCGACCTGCCGTGAGGCTTCCGGATCGCCCTGGATCTGGGCCAGCTTTTCCCGGTCCCACTCTAATTTAGGGGTATAAATAAGATACTTTGCCGTTTCGGCAGGCTTTATTTTAGGGCCTGCTTGGGCTTCACTGGACTCTGCGAGAAAGCGAGTCCCCGCCAGAAAAGCCGCGGCGCCCTGCAAAAAACCTCTTCTGTCTGGATTTGACGATGCCATGCACCATTTCTTTCAAATATTTATGAAAATAATGGTAGCAAAAACCAGTCTCTTTTGTCAATTACCGGGCGATCCGCGTGTCTTCCCGCTGGATCTTTTTCTGCAACTGCAAAAGGCCGTATACAAGCGCTTCTGCAGTCGGCGGGCAGCCAGGCACGTAGATGTCCACCGGTACGATGCGGTCGCAGCCGCGCACGACGGAATAAGAATAGTGGTAATACCCGCCGCCATTGGCGCAGGACCCCATGGAGATCACCCAGCGCGGTTCCGGCATCTGGTCGTAAACACGGCGCAGGGCCGGTGCCATCTTGTTGCATAATGTGCCTGCCACGATCATGACGTCGGACTGGCGCGGACTGGGGCGCGGGATCATGCCGAACCGGTCGAGATCGTACCGGCTCATATAGGAATGGATCATTTCGACGGCGCAGCAGGCCAGGCCAAACGTCATCGGCCACATCGACCCGGTCCGCGCCCAGTCGAACAGCTTGTCGGCCTGGGTCAGCACGAAGCCCTTCTCCGTCACCTGTTTCGACAGCGCGGCAGCCATGAAATCCTGTTCCGACGCGGGCGGCATCGGCACGCCCGCGACAGGTGGCGCTTCCGGCCCCAGGATGACTTTGCGGTCATGCGACATTACAGGTTACTCCCACTCCAGCGCGCCTTTTTTCCATTCATAAATAAATCCGACGGTCAGGACGGCCAGGAACGTGGTCATCGACCAGAACCCGAACGCCCCGATCGCGCCCAGCGATATCGCCCAGGGAAACAGGAACGCGATTTCCAGGTCGAAAATGATAAACAGGATGGCCACCAGATAAAACCGCACATCGAACTTGCTGCGCGCGTCGCTGAACGGGTCGAATCCGCATTCATAGGCGGACAGCTTGTCCGAATCCGGCTTCTGCTTCGCCACGATCAGCGACGCCACGATCATCATGACCGACAGCCCCGCGGCCACGCCAAGGAACAGCAAGATCGGCAGATAGTGTAAAAGGAAGCTTTCAGAGGCCATGTGTTTATTCCGCGTTACGCCCAGCTGTTTTATCTGCTTTGTCTAAAGGCATCAAGGGATTTGCTGACTTATGCCGAAACCAGTTGATGGAAATGGTCGCAGGAAATTTAAAATATTGCTTAGAGAAGTTTTCCAATGTTATCAATTTTCCAAAATATATAAAAACAGGGAAGAATTATTTATGTCTTCATTACAGGCTACGGCTGCAAAAGCGTTTATTTCCCCTTCCCGGGGCCCCGTAAGCGCCGCGCAGTGCGATGCTTTTTCCAGATGGCTTGTAACAAGACCTTCTTTCGAAAGTAAAGCCGGACAACAGATTTTCAATCCAGGAGACGCGGTAGAGAACATTTATCTCGTAAAAGAAGGCCTTGTAAAAACATGCACGCCTACAAAAAGCGGAAAGTTCGTCGCTCATAACATGTCAGGCCCGGGCGAGTTCTTTGGTCTTGTCGACGGAACGGAATCTGGATGCACCAGACATAACTATATGGCTTGCACAGTAACACCAGGCATAATGCGTAGAATTTCTCTGTATGATGTTGAAAATTCGGAATTCAAAGTTTTACTACGTGAAAAAATCGATTCCGAAATGAGGAGAAAACTAAGAACGGCCAGGGAACTGGTGGAGATACGCGCTTCAAAGGCATTAGACGCCGTTCCTCATTTCATGATCTTTCTTTTTAATAATTATGGAAAAATATACAAGGACGGTTTAATTCTGCCAAGAATCAGCCAACAGGAAATTGCCGATTTTCTTAACATAACACGAGAATCTGTTAGTAAAGGAATCGGACCGCTGTTTGATAAAAAGTTGATCCATAGTTCCGGCCCCAGCTACTATGTGAGAAATTTTAAAACATTAAAGACTTATTTCGATTATCCCTGCTCAAGCAGTATAGAAGAACGCGAAGATTCTGACACAAATGTCCGCGCTTTAAGCTTGGCGTAACAGGCAATATTTATTCATCGCTCCGTAAACGCCGTCTTCAAATTGACCGCTATTGGCTTCAGCAGGTAATCCATAATCGTCTTGTCGCCGGTAACGATGTCGGCCATGACCGTCATGCCGGGCATCAGCGGTGACTGGCCAGATACTTTACCGACATATGCATGGTCGAGCAGGACGCGGCCTTTATAAAAACGCTCTCCGCCAGGCCCTTCGAACGTCGAAGGCGAAACCGCCTCCAACGTGCCTGGCAATGCGCCATAGCGCGAAAAATCATAGGCGCTGACTTTCAGCTGGACAGACTGGCCGGGATGGATATGTCCGATATGACGCGGCGGAATCCGCACCTCGGCCATCAGCGGCTTGTCCAGGGGGACGATTTCCGCGAGCACCTGTCCTGGCTGCACCACGGCGCCCACCGTGTTGACCGCCAGCCCCTTGACCAGGCCGCGCACCGGCGCCCGCACCTCCAGACGCGCCACGCGCTCTCGCGCCTTGGCAACAATCTCGCTGTTCAGGGCCAGCTCGTTTTCGGCGGCCTCCAGCTGACGATAGGCATCGTCCTGTCCATCCGCGCCGAGCGACGACAGCCGGCGTGAATATTCCGCAAGCGCCGAGCGCGCTTCCGCTTTCTGCGCGTCCAGTTCCGCGCTTTCGCCCCGCAGCTCGTTTACGTCCTTCTGGCTTTGCAGAAAACTCGTCTGCGACATATAGCCGTCCGCATGCAGGCTGCGTCGGCGCTCATATATATCCTGGGCCACGACAAGGTTGCGGGCCACCGTTTCCTGACGCGCCTCAAGCACGCGAAGGGTTTCCCGTTTCTGGCTGATCTGGTCGCGGATGATTCCTTTGTCCTGTGCGCGTGCGTCCATCATGGCGTTGAACATGCTCTGCTGGTCCTGGATCATTTTCGGTTCAGCCGTGCGGGAAAACTGTTTGAAATCAGGATCGCGCTTTTCAATAAAGGCGCGTAACCGTTCCTTTTGCAGTTCAAGAGCGGCCTGATGCGCCGTCGCGCGCCTCATATCCTCCTGCGCGCCGTTACCGTCCAGAACCATCAGTATCTGCCCGGCGTCCACCGCCTGCCCCTCCTGTGCGAGAATCTGTTTGACGATGCCGCCTTCCAGGTGCTGGACGGTTTGCTGAAAGCCTTGCGGCACGATTTCGCCCGGCGTCCGGGCTACTTCGTTGACATTGGTAAACGATGCCCAGCACACGAAACCGATGATGCAGGCGCTGATCGACAGCAATGTCATCCTTACCAGAACCGGATCTTCCGATTCTTCCAGTTTTTCCGACTGGGTCAGGTGCCTGATCTGGCGTTCGTTATGGGTTGAAAATTTTAACATGATGATGCCCCTTTCCTTGACTGTTCTGTTTACCAGTTGCCTTGTTTCAGATGACGCAGCATAAGATCGCGCTCGCCAGCCAGCGGCGGTTCCCCGACGCGCAGCCAGACGATCTGGTCGGCGATACGCAGCATATCGACCCGGTACGTCACCATGACGACCGTCCTGTCCTTACGGTTGCGGATCAGCCCGTCCATCAGGAATTTCCCCGCAGCTTCGGACAACAGCGAATTCGGCAGTTCGTCGATCAGCAGGATTTGGGCGTCATGCAGATAGGCGCGCACCAGGGACAGACGCAGCGCAAGGCTTGATGACAGCTGAATGCCATCGTCGCCGCCGATCTTCGTATCAAGGCCTTTGGGGAGCCTTTTGACAGCTTTCAAAGCATCGGCCTGGGCCAAAGCCATTTCCATTTCCTTGCGTGTCGTCAGCGGGTTGGCAAAACGCAGGTTCTCTTCGATCGTGCCGTGAAAAAACGACGGATTTTGCGGGATATAGGCGATCCGGCGGCGCAAGGCCATCGGATCGAGCTGACGGACGTCGAACCCGTCCAGCCGAACGCTGCCGACAGGCGCCTGGTACAACCCCTTGGCAAGCTTCAGCAGGGATGATTTTCCTGCGCCGTTTTCGCCCGTGATCGCAACGATCTGCCCCGCCTGGGCCTGAAAATTCAGGCCGGAAAACACGAGATCTCCCAGACCATAGCGCATGGCGACATTGTTAAAGGACAGGTTCCCCTGCAATGGCCCCGGCTGGGCCAGTGTTTTGCTGCTCTGCTCTTCGGTGCCCATGTCCATCAGCTGGTTGATCTGCCGGATCGAGTTGCGCAGCTGGTCGAGTCGCGGCACCATGGTGCACAGACTGTAGAACGGATTGAGCACGCGCCATACCAGGATCATTGACGCCACCAGCGCGCCGGTGGTGATTTCCCCGCTCCATACGAATTCCGCGCCGAAACCGACGATGGCAACCGCGGACAGGATAGTGATGGCGTTCGCCGCCGTCTCGCCCGCAAGCCCAAGCCAGTTGAGGTGGCAGTGCGCCGCGGCCTCGCGCCCGCTGATGTCTCGGTATTTCTTTTCCCAGATGTCGGGCAGCCCGCCCGCGCGGATATCTTCCAGCTTGACCAGCGTATCGAGCACATAGCGCTGTTTCACCGAACCTGCCTTGGCGGCGATCTTGATCGATACGCGCACCTTGCGCCACACGGTGAAAAAAAGCAGGCAGTACAGGCAGACGCCCGCGACGGGAACCAGAACCAGCGGCCCCGCGACGATTCCGACAGCGATCAGCGCCAGCGCCGTAAACGGCAGTTCAATCATTGACAGGAACACAGGGCTGGAAAAGAAATCCCTGACGGATTCATACGTTTTCAAGCGGGCGATCTGAGCCTGAACCGGGGCGCCTTCCAGGAGCGCGGGCGGCATATGCATAAGCTGGGAAAAAACCCTGTTATTTACGATGGTGTCCAGCCGGGACGCGAGCCATGAGAGGTGAAGCGAGCGCAGGGTTCTCAGCCCCCATTCCAGCAAAACGGACACCGCCGCGCCCGCCGCCAGCATCGGCAGGATCGACGGCGTGTTCGTGGAAATGACGCGGTCATAAACCGTCATGATGAACAAAGGCGTTGCCAGCGCGATCAGGTTCAGCACCAGTCCGATGGCGAAAATTCTCGTCAGGGCCGGTCGAAACCGCACAAAAAGCGTCCGGAACCATTGCCAGCCGGTATTAGCGCGCGCCGCTTTGGACGTCGGATCTTGTTCCTCCCCGTACGGCCTGAACAAAACGACTTCGCCCGTTCCCAGCTGTACAGGCACCGGGACGATCCGCCTTTTGACGCTGTCGAACATCCGGCCGTTCTGCAGCAGGACGCAGGGACGGTTCGGCTTTGATTTCGGTATGAACAGGGCAGGCAGCAGCCGGCGGTCCATCTGCCCGGGCTCTGCGGTCAGCAACCGCCCCGCATAGCCCAGATTGGCCATCGCCTCCAGGATATAATCACGATCGATGCTTTTTTCACCATAAGGCATGGCGTCGGCAACCCGGTAACGCTTGGCGTTTGGTTCCCGCGCGACAATCAGCGCGCACAGCGCCTGGCTCCAGGCTTCGCCGCTGGCAATGCCGCTCCATACCGTCTGGCGCAACAGGCTATGAAGCGCATCCACAGGATCCGTCGGCATTTCTTTTAACTGGCCTGGATCCGGCCTGGCGGGCCTATGCTTGAACGCGATCCTGCTCATAACTGCACCTCTTTGGCTTTGGAAAATCCGGCGGGTTGAAGCGACGGCATGACAAGCGGGCGCAGTCCGTTCGACTCCAGCCGAAGCTGGCGGTCGGCCAGGCCGATGAAATTCGGGTCTTCGGTTACAATGATCAGCGCCTTGGATCCCTTCAGATGCACCAGAAGGCGGTAGACCGCGCGATAGCCGTTGCGGTCAAGATTGCGGTCGGCGTTATCGAACAAGATAATGCCGGGATCCCAGGCCAGCACGCGTGCGATGGCGATACGCTGCTGGAGCCCCGGCGATATCGCGCCGCCCTCCTGCTCACCGATGAAGGTGTCGTATCCGCGCGGCAGACGGGCCACTTCCTTTTCGATGCCGAGGACACGCGTCGTTCGCCGCGCCTCGTCTTCGCTGATGCCGCCGAAACTGGTCAGGTTGTCGCGGATGGTTCCCCGGAAGACTTCGCCACGCGTTTTAAGCAGCCCGACATGGCGGCGAAGCGTCCCATAAGGAAATTTCAGGGGATCGAGCCCGTCGATGGCGACATCGCCTTCCGTCGGCAGATAAAGCCCGGCCATCAACCCCAGGATATAGCTTTTCCCCGTCCCGTGCTCGCCGCTCAAACGCACGGTTTCCCCGGCCCGCATCTGAAAATTGACGTTGCGGAAAACCTCTCCTTCTTCAAGACCGCGTATAAATGACACGCCCTTGAGGCTTATATGAGCTGTTTTCGCAGGTTCAGGCTGCGTTTTGCGTTTCATGGATGGCAGGTCGAACAGGCTTTCCGCCTTGGTTTTGGCCAGTTTGTAATCCTGGTATCTTACCCATAGGCCGAGCCCACGCTGGACTGGCTGCATGATACGTCCCGCCAGCAATGTCGTCGCGATCAGCGCACCCGATGTCATGTCGCCATTCATCACCCGCTCCGCGCCAAAACTGATGATCAGCAGCGACATCATATGCCCGAAAACATTGGCGGCGTTGAAATTGGCCGAGGCGTCTTTCGATGTATCGTAGTTGATTGTCGCCGACTGCTTCTCGATCCATTCGTACCGCCGGATGAAGCTGTCCTCCAGGCAGAAGGATTTCAAGGTGTGCATGCCGGTCAGTGCGTCCAGAAGAAAGTCGTACCGCCGGTCGTCGGCGCTGTTGCGCTTGTTCAGATTATGCCGCAGCTTGCGGCCGTAGCTGACGGCCAGCAGCGAGAATGCGCCGAGCACTGTGACTGGAACCGCCGCCAGCGGCCCTGCGATATAGGCAATCAAAACAAAATAGACGGGAACGAGAGCCAGTTCGAACAGCGTGACGGTCGTATTCCCGCTGAAAAAATCCTTCATTTTGCCGATCGAGGACAGCTGGTTGAGGTATTCCCCTGGACTGGTCTTTCGCGCTGCCGCCAGGTCGGAATACAGCAGATGCGATAATGCGGCACAGGACATCATGTGATCGAAAGCCGCCCCGTTCCAGTTGATGATGTATCCACGCGCCATGCGCAGGAAGCATTCCAGCACCACTGCTATGCACACCCCGGCCACCAGGACTGGCAGTGTGCCTGAGTCAGGATTGGGAAGGATGCGGTCGTAGACCTGAAGCGTCAGGACAGGCAGGGCAAGCGACAGGATGCTGATGGCCGTCGTCGCGATCAACAGGCTGCCCCGCCTGTCGCGCACGGCTTCTTTAGGGACGAATGTCATGAAGTCTTTCCTCTTTAAGAATTAACCGAACAGCCCGCCGAGGGCGTGATGAACCGCTGCATGACTGTGGTCGACCACACTGCCGAGCCCTTCGGCGATATGACCGACCGGGTCAGGCAGCGCGGGCATGGCCGCGGTATCGTGCAGCGCGCCGCCGATTCCGGAGACGATATCGTGAGCCGTGCCTGCGATCGACGCTTCCGGCCAGCTGACAGAAGCAAGCTCCACGGCGGCGCCTGCGCTGGCGCTTACGCCCGGGAGGGTATGGGAGGACCCGGTTATATCCTGGAGAATGCCGTTCCCCATCAGGCTGTTCGACAACTCTCCCAGCAGCCCTTCCATCGGATCCACCAGAACCGTTGCGCCCGCCTCCGCCGCGCCTGGCGTGTTGCCGACCAGGGCGTGGACATCCAGGCCGGCATCGATGTCGATATCGCCGATGATCGCTTCGACAGGATCGAGGGTGACGGCGATTCCTGTTTCATTGACAAGCATGTCCGCAATATCGATGCCGGTATGCACTGTTAAATCCGTGTCGCCGGGCGGGCTTGTGAATTCGACGGTATTTTCGATCTGCCCCAGAAGCTGGCCGAGCAATGCCGCACCGTCGATGATTCCGGGATCCCACGGCTGGCTGTGGGCAAGAACATCCAGCCCCTGCTCCACGATCCCGCTTGCGGTTGATGAAACATCGCCGAGCCCGTTCACCAGCGGTTCCGTTACGCCAGCCAGCGCTTCGACTGGCGCGGAGAGAGCCGTGGTCAGGTCCGTACCCCCGGATTGCAAGCTGTCAAGGATGTCGGCCAGCGGGTCGAGCGTGCCCGAAAGACTGTCTTCCAGTCCAGTGGCGTTATCCAGGTCGTCGATCAGTCCGTTAAAGATGTCCGGAGCGTTCGGTCCCACGTCGTTGATCTGGTCGATAATATTACCCAGCGGATCCAGAGCAGGCGCCAGGATATGATCGACCGGCTGCGCCAGATCGTCAGCAAGGCTCGTTACCGGGTCAATCGATTCCAAAATCGGGTCAATAACCGTTCCGGTGGTTGGATCTGGCACAATACCCAGGATATCGCCAAGCGGCGCGTCCGAATGAAGGATGCCAGGCACGTCAAGATCGACAAGCGCCTGTCCGTTGAAAACGACGTTAAGCCCCAGATCGCTCAATCCGCCGCCATTCAGCAGGTTGAGATCGGGCGTAATGTCGATATCGATGTCACCCAGGATCGTTTCAAGCGGATCGAGCGGAATATCGATTCCGCCGCTGACCAGCGGCAGGTCCAGGATTGTGCCGCCGATGCCGATCGCAAGATCCGTATCGCCGTGCTGGTTAAAACCGTCCAGCACATCTGTAACGCCGGGCGGCAGAATATCGAGTACCGGGTTTATGACCGGATCGAGCGTATCAAGCACATGATTAACGCTGTTTGTCAGCGGGCTTGTAATCGGGTGCGTGTCGACTCCTAGCGCCGTACCGAGCAAAAGCGCCCCGGCGTTCACGCCTATGTCTGGCAGATGCCCTTGCAGGATTGGCGACAGATCGAGCGTCGTGCCGGTATCGATATCGATATCCCCGACCAGGTGCTCAACGGGATCCAGCAGGACATCGAGCGTTATGTCGGCGACATGGGTATGCACTTCGCCATGCAGGTCCGTGTCGCCTTCGGGATCTGTCGTGCCGGGATCTTCCGTCCCGGGACCGGGGCCTGTATGAGGGTTGTGACCGTCATGCCCGTCAGTACCGTTGCCGCCGTTGCCGCCATCGTTCCCGTCATGGCCATCGCGGCCATCAGCGTTGGCGCCGTCCCGTCCATCACCGCCGCCGCTGACGCGTTCGATCAGTCTGCTGAATTCCGCCGAACCCTGGTTGCTGCCATAAAAATTGAGAGCCGTATCAAAGCTGTCCGCAGCCGAATTATAAAATCCGGATGCCCCAGGGGTCGTACCGTTTAGTTCCGCAGGGGCATTGAGGATCTGCGCTGCCGCATCATTTGCAGCGTGAGCGCCGCCGGACAGGACGATCTGATAACCGCTGCCGTTTCCATCGCCGTACAGGCCTTGTGGCGCGTGATCGGCAAGACCGGTCCCGCCGTTTGAAAACCACAGATTACCCTCGCGCATGTTGAACGGATCGCTGTCGCGCCGGATCTCGTCGGTCTGGCCCGATTGCAGCACAAGATAATTCAGGTTGCCCGAGCCGGTCAGCCCTTCGGTGACGCCATGGATGTCGTCTACCTGATACAGGTCGGCGTCCAGACGCGCATGCCCTGTTTCGGGATCCAGATGTAAGATTACGCCTGGGTTGATGGCGGACAGGCTGGATTCAATTGCCATAAAAAATACCTCCGGTGTTCAATTCCGAAGACATATCCGCAAGGCCTGTGCCGCATACCCAGGTAGTCGAAAAGGCCCTTTAAGCCGCCTTTTCCCAGTCGGCAATGGCTTTTTGCGATTTGGTATAGGGCCAATAGTCGGTAAAGTTTTAGGAAAAAGTAAGAATTTGTTATGAATTGCGCGCCTAAGGGCCAAGAAAAGAAAAAGCCGCCAAAGCGGCTTTTTAAATAATGGCGCGAGCGACGGGACTTGAACCCGCGACCTCATCCGTGACAGGGATGCGTTCTAACCAACTGAACTACGCCCGCGTAGCCGGATACCGTACAAGGCCGGTATTCAGGCCCGGTAATGAGTATATAATCTCTTCCGCCATTTCAACACTTTTCTTAACGCCAGCCCGCCCCCGGCTGAAATTGTGTCAGTCTGGTCCGGGCCGCGGGCGTCTGCATGCCTTCGAAACCGTCGAACGGCTCGGCAATCGGGTCGAATTCCTCTCTTAAAGGATAAAGGTTGAAGGCATGGAGGATATCTCCCGAAGAAACGTTTTGAATGTCGACCCCCGATAGCCCGTGCCTGTTCAGCCTCAGGGATAACAGCGCCTCGTCAATGCCAAGGGTCTCTTTTTGAGGGGAGTCGTTTTTTGATATCCAGATAGCTTGCAACCTGGAAACAGTATGTTCGCTGGGACAGACGTCAGGGACGGTGATGATCCGTATCCTTTCACGGCATTTATATGCGTCCCTTTGCCCATGGCGAAAAAAATCGTCCCTCAGCCAACCGGCAAAACCCGTTCTTCTAGAGCAAAAAAATGATGTTAGAGCCCTAAGCTGTGTATTCACCTGAATGGCGTTCGCATCGACGTGCTCGCCCCTGATTTTCAATTCTTCCCGGCCCGGCGCAAACCATATGGCGATTTCGGGCGTATGATCGGACAGATAGTTATAATTTTGGGTCAGGGACTTCCCGGCGGAACAACGCATGGCCGCACGGCGTAATTCCGCACTGTTGATCTTCTGGAACATAAACCCTCCTGTTTTTTTTTATTTTTATGGAGGGTCAAAAAGACTATGTCAATTAATTATTGAATATAGCATCGGTGAAAGGCAGGCCGAGCGCTTCGGCCACGTTCCGATACGTCACCTTGCCCTGGCAGATATTCAGGCCTTCCCGCAGGGACGCGTTGTCGTTCATCGCCTGTTTCCATCCTTTGTCGGCGAGTTCCAGCATATAGGGCAGTACGGCGTGGTTCAGGGCCAGGGCCGAGGACAGCGGCACCGCCCCCGGCATGTTGGCGACGCAGTAATGGAGGACGCCGTCAACCGTATAGACCGGGTCGTTATGGGTGGTCGGCCTGCTGGTTTCGAAACAGCCGCCCTGGTCGATGGCGATGTCGACGATCACCGTGCCGGGGGTCATGGCTTTCAGCATGGCTTTTGTCACAAGCCGTGGCGCGGAGGCTCCGGGAATGAGGACCGCGCCGATGATCAGGTCTGTCTGCCCCGCGTTTTTTTCGATGTAATCGGTGCTGGAATAAATGATCCGCGCCTGCCCCCGGAAGAAATCGTCGAGGAAGCGCATCCGGTCGTGGTTCTTTTCCAGGATGGCGACGTCGGCACCCATGCCGACGGCGACACGCGCCGCATTGAAGCCGGCCACACCGCCGCCCAGCACCATAACCTTCGCGGGCGCCACGCCCGGCACGCCGGAAATCAACCGCCCTGTCCCGCCCAGATGCTTTTGCAGATAGGTCGCCCCCACCACGGCGGACAGCCGTCCGGCGATCTCGCTCATCGGGGCCAGCAGCGGCAGGCCTTTACCTCCAGGCCCCGTTACCGTTTCATACGCGATCGCGATACAACCTGACTCCATCAGGCCCTTCGCCTGCTTCGCGTCGGCGGCAAGGTGCAGATAGGTGAAAAGTACCTGGTCCTTGCGCAGAAGTTTGCATTCCTGCGGCTGTGGCTCCTTGACCTTGACGATCATCTCCGCGCGGGCGAACACGTCTTCTGCGCTGGCGGCGATCTCCGCGCCGGCATTCCTGTAATCCGCGTCGGTGAAGTTGATCCCTGCGCCCGCACCTGTTTCGATGACCACTTTATGGCCGTGCGCCACCAGTTCCTTGACGGAAGACGGCACGAGCCCTACCCGGTGCTCCTGTGCCTTGATTTCCTTTGGGCACCCGATAATCATGCAAAAGCCTCCGCCTGAAACAGTCCAGTGACCGTTTTAAACGGAGGCGCGCGCGTTGGCTACAGACAATTAAGAGCTGGCTTGGGATCCTGAATGGGAATGATGCCCGCCGATGCGGCTGGAGGCATGGGACGACGTCCTGCCTCTTCCCGACCCGGCTTTCTTGCCGCCATGGTCTTCCTTGTTCACCGTGGCCCAGGCGCGGCGTTCCGCTTCCTTGGCTGGCACGCCTCGCTCTTCATACCCTTCCTCGATATGCCCGGCTTTGCGTTTCTGCTTGTCCGTATATTTTTCTTTGCTGCCCTGGGGCATGGCAGACCTCCTTGCAGTTGCTCTGCAATGCCTACGCGAAAGCTGATTAAAAGGTTCGATATAAAAAGCCGTTTTGCTGAAGTTTGGGAGGATAATGGTGGGCACAGCAGGGATTGAACCTGCGACCCCACCCGTGTGAAGGGTGTGCTCTCCCGCTGAGCTATGTGCCCGGTCTTTACCGAGGGCGGATATTAAACACAACTGTCCGCCCCATTCAATGTCTTTGTCATTCGCAGTGCAAAACAGGCATTTATGGCGCTTTCTCTTAAATTTTGTCATAATATTAAAGGGAGCCCCATGAAAGCTAGCCTTTGGCGACTGTTCTTTATTTTGATCGTAACCCTGTTCATTTCAACGGGTTGCGCAGGGGTTGTGGCATTGCCAGGCAGTGACGAGACCGTCAACAAATCCACCTACAAAACGCCCGACGACCTGATGGACCGGCTGCACGGTCTGCGACCCGGTATGCGGCAGGCCGATGTGTTCGCCGCTCTCGGGCGCGCGGAAAAAGATATGGACAGGCTGGAGCGTCATGAAATCCTGACCTCGCTTTACGGCAGCAGTTCGGTTGAATTCCGCGACGGCAAGATCGGCCAGGACGAACAGAGCCGGTTTCTGCAATCGCTCTACGGATACCGGTTCAATTATAAAAAAGTGGAAAAGGAGCATGGTTTTGCTTCACTGATCCGCATTCGCACCGATGAAGACGGTTACGACTACAACGTGACTCTGGTATTCCAGAATGGCGTTCTCTTCGAAGTCCCTATCGTGACCGGAGGCGCGGTTCACAAGACGTCCAGCAAAACGATCTTCGATTACCTGAATCCTGGCCATTTTTTGAAATTCGGCGGAATGTAATTCCGTGGATAGTGCAGGCCTTGAAAAAATGGTGGGCGTTGAGAGGGTCGAACTCCCGGCACCCTCGGTGTAAACGAGGTGCTCTACCACTGAGCTAAACGCCCGTCCGGCGACACCGGAACGTCGCCAAAGTAAAAGCCGGAAACCTTTTTGACAACCTTTTTCTGGCGTCCCGGCTTCCGGCTTTCGAATTTTCTGTAATTTCCAAAAAGAAAATTACTTGTTCACAGCGTCTTTCAGCTCTTTACCGGCTTTGAATTTCGGCTGTTTGGAGGCCGGGATATCGATTTTTTCGCCGGTGCGCGGGTTGCGGCCTGTGGTTTTCGCGCGCTTGGCGACGGTCCAGGTGCCGAAACCGACGAGGCGGACTTCGCCGCCTTTTTTCAGGGTCAGCTTGATGCAGTCGAAGACGGCTTCCACGGCGGCCTGCGCCTTGATTTTCGGCAGGTCGGCCTGTTTCGCCACTTCGTTGATAAGTTCTTGCTTGTTCACTGGGAACCCCCATTGTTTTGGTTAAGGACAGTTTTCAGAAACTCCACCGATAGTCGCTAAGCGAAGCGGCAAAATCGGCGCCCGTGACAGCATTAAGCCTTAAAAACCAAGGCAAACCGCCACTCGGGAAGAATCATTGATACGCCCTTTTTAAAGCACCATCAATCCGCAAATACGAAATAATCCTTATTTTCCGCTGTTTTTCAGCTTGTCAAAGCGGCGTTTAAGGGATTTTCACGCGATTCCTGCATATTTTTTGCGTTGCAAAACGAAACTGCTCAGTAAAAAGGCCGCATAAAGCGGCCTTTTTGTAAAGCATGGTAAAATTACCTAGTGCCTGATGACTTCGCCCCGAATAGCTTCGTCCGTGGGTGCCGGCATATCGAGTTCGCCGGGTTTTTCCGGAAGGATCGCCTCCGGAATGCGCGTCATGGCATGGGCCAGAACTTCCTCGATCTTGCTGACCGGGATAATCTTGAGCCCCTTCTTGACCTTATCCGGGATCTCGCTGAGGTCCTTTTCATTGTCTTTCGGGATCAGAACCGTTTTGATGCCGCCGCGCAACGCCGCCAGAAGCTTTTCTTTCAGGCCGCCGATGCCGGTGACATAACCGCGCAGGTTCACCTCGCCGGTCATGGCCACGTCGCGCCTGATCGGAATGCCTGTCAGGGCCGACATGATCGCAGTCACCATCGCAGCGCCCGCCGATGGACCGTCCTTGGGCGTGGCCCCCTCAGGCACGTGAACGTGCACGGAAAGCTTGTTCAGTTCCTCGTACCGCACGCCGAACTGCGCAGCCCGCGACTTGATCAGCATTTCCGCGACCGTGATGGACTCCTTCATCACTTCTTTCAGGTTGCCGGTCGTAGTCACCTTACCGTCCTTGCCCGGCATCGTGACCGCCTCGATCGAGAGCAGATCGCCGCCGAACTCGGTATAGGCCAGACCATTGACGACGCCCACCTTGTCCTGTTCGTCCGCCGCGCCATAATGGAATTTCTGGACGCCGGCATATTTTTCGAGATTGCGGGGCGTAATCCGCACATCCTTGCGGCCCTTCATCAGGATTTCCTTGATCGCCTTACGGCACAGATTGGCGATCTCCCGCTCCAGGCTCCGGACGCCCGCCTCGCGGGTATAGTACCGGATCAGGTCGCGGATCGCGGCGTCGTTGATGCCGAACTCGCTTCTTTTCAGTCCCGCCGCCTCGATCTGCTTTTTCAACAGGTGACGCTTGACGATCTCCAGCTTCTCGTCCTCGGTGTAGCCTGACACGCGGATGATCTCCATACGGTCCAATAAGGGCCGCGGAAGGGTCGCCGTTGTGTTTGCGGTGCAGATGAACAGGACGTCCGACAGGTCGTAGTCCAGTTCAAGATAGTGGTCGGCGAATGTGCTGTTCTGTTCTGGATCCAGAACCTCAAGCAATGCCGAGGACGGATCGCCGCGCCAGTCGTTACCCAGCTTGTCGACCTCGTCAAGCAGGAACAGAGGGTTGCCAGTCCCGGCTTTTTTCAGGCCCTGGATAACCTTACCCGGCAATGCGCCGATATAGGTGCGGCGGTGACCCCGGATCTCGCTCTCGTCTCGCACGCCGCCCAGAGACATGCGAACGAAATTGCGATTGGTCGCCTTTGCGATCGACTGGCCGAGCGAGGTCTTGCCGACGCCGGGAGGACCGACGAGGCAGACGATAGGCCCCTTGACCTTTTTGGTCCGCTGTTGAACCGCCAGATATTCAAGAATGCGTTCCTTGACCTTCTCCAGACCGTAATGATCCTGATCAAGGACCTTTTTGGCGACCTTGATGTCCTTCTTGACCCGGCTGCGCTTGGACCAGGGCAGCGAAAGGATCCAGTCGAGATAATTGCGTACGACCGTGGCTTCCGCAGACATCGGGCTCATCTGTTTCAGCTTTTTCAGTTCATGGTCCGCTTTTTCACGCGCTTCCTTGGACAGCCCGGTTTCGGCGATCTTTTTGGTCAGTTCTTCCATCTCGTCGAGCGCATTGTCGCCCTCGCCGAGTTCCTTGTGAATCGCCTTCATCTGTTCGTTCAGATAATACTCGCGCTGCGTCTTCTCCATCTGCCGCTTCACGCGGTTGCGGATGCGTTTTTCGACCTGCAGGACGCCGATCTCGCCCTCCATGAACCCGAAAATCTGCTCCAGCCTGTCGGACGTATTGGCGGCTTCCAGAAGCTTTTGCTTGTCTTCTATTTTCAAGGCCAGATGCGCCGCGATAGTGTCGGCAAGTTTCGACGGCTCCTCGATCTGGTTGACCGACACGATCACTTCGGGCGGGATTTTCTTGTTCAGCTTGACGTACTGTTCGAACTGCCCGGCGACGGCGCGCGCAAGGGCATCAATCTCCTCGTTGCGCACGGTCTCGTCGCGGATGTCTTCATGCCATGCTTCCAGGTAATCCTGGCGGTCTGTGTATTTGCTGACCAGAACGCGCTTGCTCCCCTCGACCAGGACCTTGACGGTGCCGTCGGGGAGTTTCAGAAGCTGCAGAATCGTGCCGATCGTGCCGATCTCATAAAGGTCTGCGGATGTGGGATCGTCCTGCGACGGGGATTTCTGGGTGACAAGGAGGATCTGCTTCCCGGCGTTGACCACCTGCTCCAGCGCCCGCACGGAACGTTCGCGCCCGACAAAAAGGGGCACGATCATGTGCGGAAAAACAACGATGTCCCTTAAAGGGAGGACTGGAAGCGCGAGATCGCGTCCGGAAGAGGATAATCCAATCATAATGTACTCACTGATCCTGGGTTTGACAGGCCTTGAGGCCGGATTCTCACAATACAGGGTAAAGTATTAAGAGAACCTTGCCAGACTTTGGCCATATTCTTACATTTGAAGTGGATCGAGGCGAGTAAAAAATCAACCCCTGTTGCTCAAAGGTTATTTCTTATCCTTATCGCTGGGCAAGGCAGGCGCGGTAGCGGCAGGCGCCAGGGCATCGGGGCGGGATTCGACAACATGGTCGATCAGCCCGAATGCCTTGGCTTCCTCCGCGGACATAAAGTTGTCACGATCCATTGATTTTTCAATCGCGTTCAGCTTCTGGCCTGTATGTTTTACATATATTTCGTTCAATTTAGCGCGCAAACGCAGGATTTCCCGCGCCTGGATTTCGATATCCGACGCCTGGCCCTGTGCGCCGCCATGCGGCTGATGGATCATGATCCGCGAATGCGGCAGCGAATACCGTTTGTTCGCCGCGCCGGCGGTCAGAAGCAGCGATCCGGCGGAGGCCGCCTGCCCCGTGCACACGGTCGACACATCGGGCTTGATGTATTGCATGGTGTCGTACATGGCGAGGGCCGCCGTCACGACGCCGCCGGGCGAATTGATATAAAACGCGATGTCCTTTTTCGGATTTTCAGATTCAAGGAACAAAAGCTGCGCGCAGATCAGGCTGGAAACATGGTCGTTGACGCCGCCTGTAAGGAAGATGATCCGCTCTTTCAGCAGCCTGGAGTAAATATCATAAGACCGCTCACCCCGGTTGGTCTGCTCGATGACCATGGGGACGAGAGTGTTGTTATAAACTTCTATGGGGTCGCGATCATACATGACAGGTGCGCTCTTGCTCGGTTTACAGGAATCAAAGACAAACAAACCGTATCGCGTGGATACGGTTTGTTCAAGGGTTATCGTTATTGTTCGATTGGAAGAAAGAACCTTATTCTTTCTTGGCCGTTTTCTTGGCACCTGAGGATTTTTTGGCGTCCGATTTACCGTCTTCTTTGGGCGCGGATTTAGGTTTTGATTTTCCTTTACCGCCTTTTTTCCGCTCAAGATAAGATTCTTCGTCTTCCTCGGCGGTCAGTTCTTCGACGGAGACCGGCTTCTCCTCGATTGTGGCCAGCTGGCTGATGAAATCAACCATCTTGTCTTCGAAAACCGGCGCGCGCAGGGCGTCGAGCGCCTGACGGTTTTTGCGATAATAATCGAATACCACCGCTTCCTGGCCGGGATAACGCTGCGCCTCGGCGATGACCGCGCGCTGGAGTTCCTGGTCCGTGATCTGGATATTGTTCTTGCGGCCGATTTCCGACAGCACCAGCCCCAGGCGCACGCGCCGCTCTGCGATTGCGCGCAGTTCTTCTGTCTCGTCCTCGGTCAGATCCAGCTTACCGTCCTTGACGTCCTGTTGACGCTCGATCCGGATCTGCTGCTGAATATTTTCGTATTCCAGATCAAGCATGCCCTGCGGCACCCCGAAGCTGTGCGCGTCGTCCAGCGCGTCGAGCAGGCTGCGTTTCAGTTTCATGCGGCTCTGCTGGTCGTATTGGGACTGGATCTGCTGTTCAAGTGCGCCCTTAAGAGCCTTGAGGTCGTCAAAACCCATTTTCTTGGCGAATTCGTCGTTCATCTCGACGTCGGCGGGCTCGTGGATCTCGTGGATCTCGACGTCAAAGATGGCGCCCTGCCCGGCCAGTTCTTCCGCGTGGTAAAGTTCTGGGAAAGTCACCTCGACTTCGATCTTCTCTCCCGCTTTCCTGCCGACAAGCTGTTCTTCGAAGCCTGGGATAAACTGTCCGCTCCCCAGTTCCAGCTTGTGACCGTGGGCATGCATGCCGGGATGCGGCTTGTTATCGGCCTTGGTGCGCCCATGGAAATCCATCAGAAGCACGTCGCCGTTCTTGGCGGCACGCTTGGTCTCGATCTTTTTGGTTTCGCGGTTGCTCTTGCCGATGCGCTCAAGCGCTTCGTCGACGGCCTTTTCGTCGGTTTTGACGACCGGCTTTTCCAGCTTAAGGCTTTTCAGATCGACCACGTCGAATTCAGGCAGAACCTCTACTGACATCGTGTACTTCAGGTCTTTGCCTTCATCGAATTCCTTGACTTCGATTTTGGGCTGCAATGCGGGGCGGAGGTTCTTTTCTTTAAGAACCTGTTCGGTCGTGTCATTGACCGCCGTTTCCAGTACTTCACCCAATACGGAGCGGCCGTAACGCTGTTTCAGGACCTGAGCAGGAACCTTGCCAGGGCGGAAGCCCGGCATTTTCGCCGTCTTTGCATAATCTTTCAGCTTCTCATCGACGCGTCGACCGATTTCGTTGGCGGGAAGGATCACTTCCAGTTCGTGCAACAGACCTTCGCTCTTCGTTTCCTTGACTTGCATTGTCTCTTCGTCTCTTTCTTACAGTGATCCCAAATGGCTTGCCGGGCCGAAGCCCCCGAAAGGGGCGAAGGCTGGTGCGGATGAAGGGACTCGAACCCCCACGGCCTAAACCGCCAGAACCTAAATCTGGTGCGTCTACCAGTTCCGCCACATCCGCGCCGGATTTTGCACCCGTATGAAGAACCAGAAAAATGTATGGAGTTCAAGCGAAATTGCGCATGACGCGTGGAAGCGCCTCGATCAGGTCGGGTGCTACCAGCCCCGGCCCGCACAACAATCCCGCCTCGCCGTGCATCCATGCTGCCGCGCATGCGGAGTCAAAAGGCGCCATGCCCTGCGCCATCAGCCCGGCGATCATGCCCGAAAGAACGTCCCCGGTCCCCGCGGTCGCCAGCCAAGGCGTTGAATGACGGTTTACGACAATCTTGCCGTCTGCCTGCGCGATAATGGTTTCAGGCCCTTTCAGCAATATCGTGCAATCGCATAGGCGTGCCGCCGTCACTGCACGTTCAAGGCGATTGCCAGTAATATCCGGAAAGATTCTTGCAAATTCCCCTTCATGCGGAGTTAGAATCGCATCGCAATGAATGGCATGGCTTAAGCGTTCCGGCACTTCTTTGAAAACACTGATGCCATCCGCATCAATGACAGTCGGTATTTTTAAAGCAAGAACTGCTAAAATTGACTGACACAGCATTTCAGGGTCATTTTGCCCCATTCCCGGGCCAATGACGCATGATTTTCGATACGATCCGTTTATAAACTCAGAAAATTTCATCAAGCTATTGATTGATTTAAATAAAACGTGAGGAGCTTCCGATTGGTAAATAGCCATAGTCTCGGCAGGAGCCGCTACGGTGCATAATCCAGCACCCATGCGTAGCGAAGCTCTTGCAGCTAGCCTTATAGCCCCTGTCATGATAGCGCCGCCCGCCATAAAAACATGCCCGCGCTCATATTTATGGGCGTTCAGGTCAGGAGGCCAGGGAAGACTGGAGCGCCAGAGATCAGGTGAATTTTCCATGAGAGACGACACAGAAGCCTTTCATGAAGCAAGGAATGAATGGGGCGACCGACGGGGCTTGAACCCGCGACAACTCGGACCACAACCGAGTGCTCTACCAGCTGAGCTACGGTCGCCACAGAGGTCTCACTTTTAAACCTGTGTCGCGGCGCCGGTCAAGGTTTTACAAAGACCAGGTAAAAATATTTCCAGACTATATTTACCGCCTTTCAAAACGATGTTAACGTCCGACCGCACTTCATAACAGCCATGCATCTTATACATAGGTGCGCTGCAATAACCCGGAAGGTCCACATGTCCGAACAAAATCTGCTGAAAGCCAAAAATTACGCCGACATTCTCAAAATCTGCAATGAGAACGAAGCCGACTATATCAACTGCAAATTCACAGACCCTCGCGGCAAGCGTCATCACGTTTCTTTTCATATGGACATGCTGGACGAAGATACATTGAAAGATGGCCTGATGTTCGACGCCTCGTCTATTGCCGGCTGGAAAGCCATTAATGAATCGGACATGCAGCTGCTGCCGGATGCTTCGCGCATCGCCATGGACCCCTTCGCGGCCCAGCCAACGCTGGAAGTGTTCTGCGATATCGTCGACCCGACGACCAATAAAGCTTATAACCGCGACCCCCGGTCGATCTCCAAGGCGGCGGAAGCCTATCTGCAGACGACCGGCATCGCCGATACTGCCTTTTTCGGACCGGAAGCCGAATTCTTCATATTCGACGATATCAAGATCAATATCAGCATGAACCATGTCGGCGTCGAAATCGACAGCGAGGAAGGCCCGTATAACAGCGGCAAGGCCTATGAAAACGGCAACCTCGGCCATCGTCCGCGCGTCAAGGGCGGCTATTTCCCGGAAACACCGGTAGACAGCGGCTTCGATCTGCGCGCCGAAATGCTGACTGTCATGCGCGCCATGGGCGTGCCTGTGGAAAAACATCACCACGAAGTCGCCGCCAGTCAGCACGAGTTGGGGATTAAATATTCCACACTCGTTAACTGCGCAGACAATATGCAGCTCTACAAATATGTTGTCATGAATGTCGCCCATGCCTATGGAAAGACGGCGACCTTCATGCCGAAACCCGTCTATGGCGACAACGGTTCGGGCATGCACGTCCACCAGTCCCTGTGGCGCGGCGGCAAACCGCTGTTCGCGGGCGATAAATATGCCGGCCTGTCCCAGGAATGCCTGTGGTATATCGGCGGCATCATCAAGCATGCCCGGGCGCTGAACGCCTTTACGAATCCGACGACCAACAGCTATAAGCGCCTGGTGCCGGGCTATGAAGCGCCTGTCCTTCTGGCCTATTCTTCCCGCAACCGTTCCGCATCCTGCCGGATTCCGTTCACGTCGTCGCCCAAGGCGAAACGCGTTGAAGTCCGGTTCCCGGATCCTCTGGCCAACCCTTACCTGGCCTACAGCGCCATGCTGATGGCCGGCCTTGACGGTATCCAGAACAAAGTCGATCCCGGCGATGCGATGGATAAGAATCTGTACGAATTACCGCCGGAAGAACTGGAAAAAGTCCCAACCGTCTGCGGCTCGCTGCGCGAGGCCGTCGAGTCCTTGCATCGCGATCACGAATTTCTGCTGAAAGGCGACGTCTTCTCTACCGATATGATCGAAGGCTATTTCGATCTGAAAATGGAAGAGATCGAGAAATACGAAACCATGCCGCATCCGATCGAATTCGATATGTATTATTCGTCATAATATAAAATCCTCTCTAGCTTTAAGCTGGAGAGGATCTTTTATATGTCCATCAAAGCCTGAGAGATTGTATTATTGCCTGGAATGCTTCGGTGTTGGATGCCCAGTTATAAAAATCATCTTCGCGTGAAGGCGTAATCATACTGACAAGATAGTAGTATCGATCCTCAGCCATGACTGCAAGCCAGTACTCATGATCCTGCAAAGTGTTTGTCTTCGCTTTTGCATTGTAGACTTCGACCCGCGCGAATGTAACCTGCGGCTGGAATTTATAATCCGTCGGAGTTTCAATCAAATCACCCACCTCAAGACCCATCAGCATGATGTTCTCCTTAAGTGTGTTCAGTTCCTGTGGCAAGGATGTTTCCAGCTCGGTAGAAACAATCCTTATCCCTATTTCTCCATTAAGCGTCTTGTTATCTTTTGAATTGACCAGCTTGGCGTCCATGCCTTGAATCGAACTTATTTCAGGCGCCAGCAGCCGCCAGCTAGCGGGATAATCAAACCGCAGAAGATCCAGAAAGCTATAGGTACGGTTTGCTTCCAGCTGTACCTTTTCAGGAGAAGAAAATTTAAAGGAGTTTAAAACATATTCTTGCAGTGCTCTCTCCTTTTCCCATACCGATTCAGGTACAAAATAGGATGCCAAGACCATGCGCGGGCCGTTTATAATAGCTGCCGTGCGTACAACATAAGGGATGGCATCTTCGACAAGGACATACATGCCTTCAACATGGTCGTCGCTGATAACGTTTATTCCCTGCAGCGTATAGCTATTGGAGAGAATATATCCTCTGAACCAATTCTTGGCCGTAATCTGCTGATCCAATTCAACAGCCTGAATATCAAAATGACTAGGGGCTGAAAATACTCCGGCACCATAGTATTTTACGATCCTGCCCATGATTCTGCGGCTGAGCTTTACATCGTCCGATACTTCCGTATCCTGATCGTCGATGCGTTCTCCTATACGTTTCCAATTTTTGGGTAGCTTGACCTGAAAGGCCAGAAATTTATCTCCTTTCGGCTTTTCTTCGATAGTTTCTGTAACGGCATCGAATTCTTTCGTATTATCCTTGTCTAAATAATGAGGAAGAGCTTTTTCGGTCGCGGCCGTCGCCGCCTGCGCCCATGACCCGTGAGCGAAAAATGTGCAGGTGAGCCCGGCAAAAACCCAGAGCATTATATGAATCATTTTAAACATTCGGCACCTCATGCCCTTGAAACGATGGAGACCTTGTTTTTGTTCTTGTCGATGGCGACGAACACGAATTCGCCTTCACCCACCTTTTCAAACACATGAATCGTGCGGCGCAGCGCCCAGGCTTCGGTTTTGATAGTGATCGAGGTATTTCCTGTTCGCACGACATCGGTATAAAACCAGGCTTTGTCGCCCACATTGACGGGCCGGTCGAACGAAATGGTGGCCGCGCGGGTCACGATATCCTGCCCCGTCGCCTCCATGGCCTGCTGCGCGGCGGCCAGGTCCATATGGGCCATCAGCCATCCGCCGAAAATATTGCCGTGCGCGTTCGTATCCGCCGGCATGGCGATGACCGATAAAGTGGGCATCCGTCCTCGCAGGGCGTCGGGCAGGCCTTGGTGGCTTCTAGTACTGTCTGGCATTGACTTTTAACGTCCCGGAGTGCAATCAATAAACCTCTCGCGGCCAAGCGGTCTTAAGGATCATAACCTTAAGGCAGAAGGGTTTACAGCCCCCGCATCTCTTTATAATGATAAAAAATTCTGGCGTAAGTATGACCGATCTCTTCAATACACAGAAAAAGAGTGATTCCGCGAGCTACGGTGCTGCGGACATTGAGGTTTTGGAGGGTCTGGAACCCGTCCGCAAGCGTCCCGGAATGTATATCGGCGGCACCGATGAACGCGCTTTGCACCATTTGGCCGGCGAGATCCTCGATAACTCCATGGATGAAGCTGTGGCGGGTCACGCCAGCAAAATCGAGATGATCCTGAATGCAGACGGTTCGGTGACCGTCACCGATAACGGTCGGGGCATTCCTGTCGATAATCATCCGAAATATCCCGGCAAGTCTGCGCTTGAAGTCATTTTTACCACGCTCCATTCCGGCGGCAAGTTTGGCGGCAGCGCCTATCAGACATCCGGTGGTCTGCATGGCGTTGGCAGTTCCGTGGTCAACGCCCTGTCCGACTGGATGTGGGTCGAGGTGGCGCGCGATAAAAAACTGTATCGCCAGAGTTATTCGCGCGGCCTGCCGCAGTCCAAACTCGAAAAAATGGGTACGGTCAACAACCGCCGCGGCACGACCGTCTGCTTCCATCCCGACCCCGACATTTTCGGGTCAAAGGCCAGATTCAAGCCTTCCTGGCTGTATCAGATGGCCCGGTCAAAGGCCTATCTGTTCCGTGGCGTCGAAATCCACTGGGCATGCGATCCTTCCCTTCTTTCTGCCGAAGCGAAGGTTCCTGAAAAGGATGTCCTGAAGTTCCCGAATGGGCTGCTTGATTTTCTCAATGCCTCGCTGCACGGACAGGAAACCATTACGCCGACGGCTTTCCATGGCGAGACAAACCTGCCGGACAAGGCGGGCCGTGTCGAGTTCGCGATCGCTTGGCCCGAAGATGGCGAAGGCTTTATCCATTCTTATTGTAATACCATTCCAACGCCCCAGGGCGGCACACACGAACAAGGCATGCGGACTGCGCTCGCCCGCTCGCTCCGTTCATACGGGGAAATGGTCAGCAATAAAAAGGCGGCTCAGATCACCGCCGACGATATTGTCGGCGGTGCGGCCATTCTGTTGTCCGTCTTTATCCGTGAACCGCAGTTTCAGGGACAGACCAAGGAAAAGCTTGCAACAGCCGAGGCCGCGCGCTGGGTTGAAACCGCCCTGAAAGACCGCTTCGACCACTGGCTGTCGAGTGATACCGCGTCAGGCAAAGCTTTGCTGGAGGCCATTGTCGACAAGGCTGAGGAGCGCCTGCGCCGCAAAGACGATAAGGCCCTTGCCCGTAAAAGTGCCACTCGCAAACTCCGGCTCCCAGGCAAACTGGCTGACTGTAGCCGGACCGATGCCGAAGGCACCGAACTGTTTATCGTCGAGGGCGATTCGGCAGGCGGTTCCGCCAAACAGGCACGGAGCCGCGAGACCCAGGCCATCCTTCCCCTGCGCGGTAAAATCCTTAACGTGGTCAGCGCGACCGCCGACAAGATCCGCGCCAACCAGGAAATCCAGGATTTGATCCTGGCAATGGGCGCGGGCTCAGGCAAAGACTTCAATCTTGACAATCTGCGCTACGAAAAAATTATTATCATGACCGACGCCGATGTCGACGGCGCGCACATCGCCGCCCTTCTCATCACGTTCTTTTATACACAGATGCGCCCCGCCATAGAGACGGGCAGGCTCTATCTCGCGCAGCCCCCGCTTTACCGCATCACTTCAGGCGCCCTGTCTTCCTACGCCCGTGACGATCAGCACAAAGACGAGTTGATGCAGACGACTTTCAAAAACAAGAAAGTCGAAGTGAGCCGGTTCAAGGGCCTTGGCGAAATGCCTGCGAAACAGCTGAAAGAGACGACGATGAACCCCGATACGCGGATCCTGCTGCGGGTCATGCTGCCCGACGCGATGGCGGCCCTGGGCCTGACCGCCGAAATGGCTCTGGAAGGGCAGCCTGCCGAAAACGCTGCGCCCGGCGCGGTGGACGATCTGGTGGAGCGCCTGATGGGTAAGAATGCCGACGCCCGCTTTCAGTTTATCCAGGAAAATGCCGAATTCGTCCAGGATCTGGACGTCTGAGCCGCGATGAAAAAACATGCCAAACCGCTTCTGATCGGCGGACTTGCGGTTCTGGGCATCGCCATATGGCTGGCCTTGCCCGGATGGTCGACGATGCAGATGGAAAAGATGATGGGATCCTATGGTTTCCACATCGTGTCGATCGAAAAGGTGCGGATCGGTTTTGACGGCGCCGAATTTACAGGCATCGCCCTCGATAAGGACAGTTTCAGCACAATCGGCAGCCTGCGCATCCCGGTCACGCTGTTCCAGCCCTATGCGGCTGTCATCAAGGATTTCGCGCTGACCGGCGAATTGGGTAATGATGGTACGCTTTCCATAGACGGCTGGGACATGCGCCGCCCCCGTTTTCCAAACCATCTGAAGACTCTCATTCTCGACAGCGCGCGCCTCGACGTCATGACCCCCGCCGGCGCAATACGGATTGAGGCCAAGGGTCAGATGACGGCCAACAAAACAGGCCGCCATATCGACGCCGTCCTGTATGGCGACCAGAACCAGCTGACCTTCGATACCCGATGGACGACCGACTGGAATAGCGACGAGTCGTGGAAGACAAAGGTAGAGGTGGGAAACCTGCGTCTTCGTACGGACAGTTTTGAAATGGCCCGCTCCAGCGGCGACATGACGATTGAGTCGGGTGCCGTACAGCCTGTTATCAAAGGAAGGCTGGCTGCCGGATTGCTGACGCTTGGAACGCTTTCACTGCGTGAAAACACGATGACCCTGAATGGCGCGCCCGATGCCCTTCATCTTTTGCTTCAGGGTCATTCGACACGATGGCCGTCCATAACCGTCACTGCGGGCATCAAGCGCCATGGCAAGGATCCATCGGATCTTGGCCTGGCGGTAAAGGGGCAAACGCTCAACGATCTGACTCTCTTCACTGGCAGTGCCGGGGCAGGATCAACGGCTGCTTGGCCAGGGTCGGTCCTGCTCAAAAATATTGACCTGAGTCCGGTCGATCTCGAAACCATCCGCAAGGGGGCACGCAATTTTAAGTCCGACGCGCTGACTCTCACGCTGGCGGGCAAAGCGCCGCCTTTTGAACGGACTGTCACCCTTGCCGGCAAGACAGGCAAAAAAATAATAAAACTTAAGCCCAGATAGCTTTTACAATTCGTCTCCCAGGCCTTTAAGCCCAAGGCGGAACGTAATATCCGTCCCCGCGTCGCCTGAAGAATCGGTGGTAAGATTCCGTACGGCCGTCAGCGACATGGTCAGGCAGCATCCGGTATAATCCGCGCCGAGCACCGCTTTCCGCAATCCAGGGCTTTCGCCGAGGTCATAAAGCGCGCCTGTGCGCAGCTTCCATTCCTTCGAAAGCCTGAACGCCGCCGAATTCTCGAATTGCTGACGGTTTTCGTCGATATCCGTGTCTTCGAGCGCCTTCGCGAACAGATAGCGGCTGCTCAAATCCACCCTGTTCCAGCTTGCGGTCGCTTCCAGTTCATGGCGCTGCGAAGATAGGGTGTCGCTGGACAGCTGGAAACGATAGTTCAAGCCGAAACGGTTGTTGTACATCCCCGCGACTTCGCCGACATAATCCGAAGCCTGCCGCGACAGGCCGGATCCGCGCGGGAATGGGTTATCGTCATTATGGAAGCGGTAGCTCTGCCCGAGGAAGATGCTGCCGTAGCTGCCTTCATACCCGTATAGACCGCTGCGTATGCCGTAGGTAGCATGGGTCCGGTCCTCGACCCGGTCATATCCCGGAAAACGGTCAGGCTGGAACAGGCTGTTGGCGTCGATCTGCACATCCTGGCTGTCTTCGTTGGGAATGGCATCGCTGTCATTGTCGATATTGGTGCTTGCGGTGACCGAAGCCAGCGGCTCGATGATCGCCTGCATTTTTTCCATTGGCTTTACGAATGGATAGGATGTCACCACATGCAGCTGCGGAACTAGCCGCGCGGCATGGCTGTCGTCGCTGCGGCCTGGATCCGTGTCGGTGACTGCGCGGTCCGCCACCTGGTAGACGTCGCCGCGCACACTGACGTCCGCCGTCGTCACCACGCCGAACCCGGTCAGAATTCTGCGCTGCCATCCCGCCCGCGCGCTCAGACGTCCCACATCCTGTTCGTTTCCGAAACGCGTCAGGCCCAGGGCTGAGACATCGGCGTCCCACCGTCCGCCGAGGGTCGCGTTCGGCTCCCCTTTGAAACTGGCGGTGATTTCGGGCAGCACGTTGGGCTGGTCGGTCTGGTCCTCGTCGACCCGGACGTCCTGGAAAGCCATGGCGCGGGCGGAAGCGTAATTGCGCCCCGAAAACCGCTCGACGTAAAGTTCGTTTTCCAGCACGTCCTCGCTGCTGATATCGTACTGGCGCAGATACTGGTCGTCCGACGCAGCCTGCACCTTGAAACCGGAGCGCCATTTGTCGTTGATGTCCCATCGTCCGGTGCCGAACAGATGGCCGCGCGCCTCGTCTTTCTTCCGCACATCGGTATCGCCCACGCGGTCTGTGCGGGAAGATGATGTCGCACTGCCGCTCAGCTTGATCTCACCCTGGTCGAAACGCTGGCGGTATTCACCGAGCGCCAGCGGGTTTTCGTCCGTCATGGCCATCACGCCGAGGGTCGCGTCATGGTCGTCCGCCATGCTCCAGTAATAACGCTGGGTAATGTTAGCCCCCAGCTGGCTGTCATAGCCGAGGACGGGCGTCAGGAACCCGCTCTTGCGCTTGACCTGCCCGTCGGGATGGAAAAAATAAGGAGTCCACAGCACCGGCACGCCCATGACGTCGAAGGTCGCGTTTCTGTAAGTGACCTTATGCGCATCCTCGTCATACCTGATCTTGCCGGCGCGGATCTGCCAGGCCGGGCTGCGGTCCGGGTCTTTTTCGCAGTCGCAGGCAGTGTAGGTCGCGTCGCGCATCGTAATGACCTTGGCGTTCTCGCGTCTGCCTTCCTTGGCGCTGAACCTTCCGCCCTGGATCAGGTAGGATTGCAGGCTCTCCACGAAGCCGTCTTTCATCTGGTTGGTCAGGCTGACCATGTCCGCGAAATGCAGATCGCCGTTGCGGTCGCCCAGCACAACATGGCCCGTCGCCGTCGCGGTATCGGTGGAAAGGTTGTAAACGACCTGATCGGCCTTCAGCACGCGGCCCGCCTGTTTCAGGCTGACGTGGCCGGACGCCGTGATCGTCTGCGCTGTTTCGTCATGAGTCATGTTTTCGGCGGTCAGGTCGACAGGCTCTTCCCCTTTTGCGGGCGCCTGGAAAGGCCGTGGAGGCGCGCCATCGATGACTTTCAGCGCCTGCGCCAGGGCAGGCGAATGAAAAAAAGGGCAGGCCAGCATCGTGGCCAGAAAAACCGAAAAATGTTTCTTGTTCAAAGACATCAAAACCCCGAAAACCCGCGCCAATTGTGGTGGGAATTGTCAGAACCGTCAAGGCGGAGTTTTTAGGGAAATGGGAGAAAAGGCCTTTTAAAACCTTGAAACGCCCTGCGGGCGTTTCGTAGAGGCTTTAGCGACGTAAAAACGCCGGAATATCGTCCCCGAACGTATTCGGCCCGTCGTCATCGCGTTCGCGATAGACACGGGGCGGCTGCGGATAGCCCTGGGGCGGCCGGTTGTCACGCCGGGGCGCGGCCCGCTCGCGCGGCTCCGCGACACGTTCTTTTTCAACGGCCATAACGGCTGGTTCGCGTTTCGGCTCCGGTCTGCGTCCTCCACGCGGGCGGGCGGGCGGGCGCTCTTCGCGAGCCTCGCCCGAATCGACCTGTTCGCTCAGGCCGAGATCCACGACCGGAATATCTTTGCCGATCAGCTTTTCGATCGCTTTGACCAGCTTCGCGTCGTCCTCGGTCGAGATCGACCAGGCGCGGCCTTTGAGCCCGGCCCGGCCTGTGCGGCCTACACGGTGCACATAATCTTCGGCGCTGAACGGCACGTCGTAATTGAAGACATGGGAAACGGCATCGACGTCAAGGCCGCGGGCCGCCACGTCGCTGCACACCAGCAGGGAGACCCTGTCTTCCTTGAAATCTTTCAGGGTTTGCGTGCGCACCGACTGCATCAGGTCTCCATGCATAGGCGCTGCGTTGAATCCTTTGTCTTTCAGCCATTTGGCCAGTTCGCTGACTTCCCGCTTCCGGTTGCAGAACACGAAGGCGTTTTTCAGTTCTTCCTGCTGGATGATCTGGCGCAGCGCCTGGCGCTTCGCCTTGGGCGAAACTTTTACGAGAAACTGTTCCACCGGCGCTTTCGCGGGCGCTTCGACGCTGATCGATTTCGGGTTGCTCAGGAATTTTTCGGTCAGCTTCTTGATTTCGGGCGGCATGGTGGCGGAGAACAGAAGTGTTTGGCGGATCGGCGGAATTTTGCTGACGATCTTCTCGATATCCGGAATGAACCCCATGTCCAGCATCCGGTCCGCCTCGTCGATCACCAGCACCTTGATGTCGTTCAGCAGGATATTGCCACGCTCGAACAGATCGAGAAGGCGTCCCGGCGTGGCGATCAGGACGTCGACGCCCCGCTCCAGGATTTTCTGCTGGTCCCCCATCGACTCGCCGCCGACCAGCAGCGCCTTCGAAAGAGGATGGTACTTACCGTAAGTGTCGAAATTCTCCGCCACCTGCGCCGCCAGTTCGCGTGTCGGCTCCAGGATCAGCGAGCGCGGCATACGCGCCCGCGCCCGACCGCCCGCTAGGATCTCGATCATGGGGAGGGTGAAGCCCGCCGTCTTGCCAGTGCCCGTCTGCGCCAGGCCGACGACGTCGCGGCCCATCAGCACGACGGGAATGGCTTTTTCCTGAATGGGGGTCGGAGTCGTATAGCCGCAATCGGCGATCGCTCGCAAAATATCGGGCCCCAGGCCCAGATCTTCAAACGTCATGAGGTCTCTTTGTAAAAATTCTATGCTGCACCCTATAGGAGAATACTTAGAAATATCAAGTATTTTCAGGATTTGGCCAACCATGTTATCCTCAAATCCCCGTTAAGGAGTTGCCATGCCTTCCCTTGTGGACCACCTGAAAGCAGAGCTGAAGACCGTCCGCACAGGCGGATTGTACAAGCCCGAACGCGTCATTACATCCGCCCAAAGCGCTGAAATTACTCTACAAAGCGGTAAATCCGTCCTGAATTTATGCGCCAATAATTATCTTGGGCTCGCCGGTCATCCGGCATCGGTCGAAGCGGCGCACAAAGCGCTGGACGAGTACGGTTTCGGCATGGCGTCCGTCCGTTTCATCTGCGGAACGCAAGGCATTCATAAGGAGCTTGAACGCAGACTCAGCGCTTTTCTTAAAACCGAAGACACGATTCTTTACTCATCCTGCTTCGACGCCAATGGCGGCCTCTTCGAGACCATTCTCGATGAAAACGACTCTGTCGTCAGCGATGCGCTGAACCATGCCAGCATCATCGACGGCATACGCCTCTGCAAGGCGCAGCGTTATCGTTACAACAATAACGATATGGACGATCTGGAACGCTGCCTGAAAGAAGCGCAAAAATCCCGTTTCCGCCTGATCGCCACCGATGGCGTCTTTTCTATGGACGGCAGCTTCGCCAACCTTCCCGCCATCTGCGCTCTCGCCGAAAAATACGACGCTATGGTGATGGTGGATGACAGCCACGCGGTCGGTTTCATCGGCGAAACCGGCGCGGGCACGCCGGAGCATTTCGGGGTCCGGGACCGCGTGCACATCATTACAGGCACGCTCGGCAAAGCGCTGGGCGGCGCTTCCGGCGGCTACACCTCCGGCAATGCGACTATAATAGAATGGCTCCGTCAGCGTTCCCGTCCTTATCTGTTCTCAAACACGCTTGCCCCCGTTATCACCGCGACCGCCATCGCCACGCTCGACTTTCTGGCCACTGAAGCAGGCGCGGCCCTGCGCCAGGCGGTGAAAGAAAACAGCGCATATTTCCGAGAAAAACTGGCCAAGGCCGGTTTCGACCTTCTCCCGGGGGAACATCCTATTATCCCCGTGATGATTTACGACGCCGCCAAAGCCGGGCTGTTCGCCGAAGCCATGCTGAAACGGGGAATTTACGTCGTCGGCTTTTCCTATCCCGTCGTTCCGCAAAACAAGGCACGCATACGGACCCAGATGTCCGCCGCCCATGAAAAAAAGCATCTCGATATCGCGGTTGCCGCTTTTGAATCCACGGGGAGGGAACTCGGCATAGTGTCCTGATAAACCGTGGACCATCGTTATCCTTAACCACACGCAGGCATGCATATTGACAAATTGGGACTTATTTCCTATTTTCTTCAAAAGGAGATGACATATGCCCCAAACCTGGACACCAGAACGCCGCGCAGCCCAGTCCGAACGTATTCGTACGCTCAAGCCTTGGCTGAAATCCACCGGACCTAGGACGAAAAACGGAAAGAAACGGGCTAGCCAGAATGCCGTGAAGCATGAAAGGCGCCGCGCCGAAATGGAGAAGACAATACGTCTTTTGAAAGCGAGCCGGGAGTTTCGCCTGCTGGCCAAGGACTTGCTTTTGAACCACGATATACTTGCCGGGATATACGCGCCTATCAAACAAACTGAAAAAAATGTTTCATCTTAACAATAACATAAGGCTTGAAAAAAATTTCCGCGAAAACGAACTATAAAGTGTAGCATGCCAATTCTACGAATGCGGACATATCGGAAAGGATTTCATGAAAGGTTTGGCCAAACTCAAATCCGAACCGGGTATCTGGCAGGTGGATGATGCGCCCGTTCCCGATATCGGTCCCAACGACGTTCTGATCAAAATACGCAAGAGCGCCATCTGCGGTACGGACCTGCATATATATAAATGGGACGAATGGGCGCAGAAAACGATCCCGGTACCGATGATCGTCGGCCATGAATATTTTGGCGTTATCGAGCGGATTGGATCGGAAGTAAGGCACCTGAAAAAGGGTCAGAGAGTGTCAGGTGAGGGTCATATCGTCTGCGGCTACTGCCGTAACTGCCGCGCCGGAAAACGGCATCTCTGCCGCAACACGCAAGGCGTCGGCGTCAACCGTCAGGGCAGTTTTGCTGAATACCTGTCCCTGCCCGCAACCAATGTCTTTCCGATTCCCGATGATATCGGTGATGACATTGCCGCCATCTTCGATCCGTTCGGAAACGCTGTCCATACCGCCCTGTCTTTCGATCTTGCAGGTGAGGATGTGTTGATTACCGGCGCCGGTCCCATTGGCGTCATGGCCGTTGCCGTCTGCAAACACGCAGGCGCCCGCAATGTCGTCGTCACGGATGTAAACCCCTACCGCCTCGACCTCGCGAAGACTTTGGGCGCGACCTATGCTATGGACGCGCGCCAGGAAACCTTGAAAAACATCATGCCGAAGCTGGGCATGACGGAGGGGTTTGATGTCGGGCTGGAGATGTCGGGAATTGAAAGCGCCTTTAAGGGTATGATCGCCACCATGAACCACGGCGGCAAAATCGCGATGCTCGGCATCCCGCCCGGTCCGATGTCCATAGACTGGAACCAGATCATTTTCAAAGGCCTGGTCATCAAGGGAATTTATGGGCGGGAAATGTTCGAGACCTGGTATAAAATGACCGCCATGCTCCAGAGCGGGCTTGATATCCGCCCGGTCATCACCCATCGCCTGCCCATAGAGCGTTTTCAGGAAGGTTTCGAGATCATGAAATCCGGCCGGTGCGGGAAAGTCATCCTCGAATGGCCCGGCTAAGCCGATATAATGTTTGCCGCGCCTGTACGGTGGCTATACTGTATGCGTTCGAAATAACCAGTGCGTTCCCGTTATGCTGAAAATCCTTCACAGGATCGGCCTTATCCTTCCCTATCTGTTGTTCCTTGTGGCGGCGCTGATCGTGCACCGCCAGGTGACGACTCACCCGCTCGGTGAAATCCTGCGCGCCCTGCGCGACATGCCGCCGGGCCTGGTGTTGCTCGCGTGCGTCCTGACCGTGCTTAATTACATGATGTTGTCCGGCTATGACTGGCTAGGCGTCAAATATGCCGGGCACAGGGTTCCTTATCGCCGCATTATGATCGCCTCGCTGATCAGCTACGCCATAAGCAACAATACCGGCCACGCCCTGGTCACCGGGACGTCTGTCCGTTACCGGTTTTATAACGCCAGCGGCGTCCCTGGCTGGGACATCCTCAAAATCGCGATGTTTTCCGCCCTGACTTTTCTGATCGCCGCGTTCACTCTTGAGACCGGCCTCAGCCTGTTCATGCCCGAGGCGATGAAACAGGGCCAGGCCGAACCGGCGCTGGTGCATGGCGCGACTCTGGCCAGCGCGGCAGGGCTTGGCATCTATTGGGCGGCCATCCTGTTCGTGCGTGGCACGCTGAAGATCAGGAATTACGAATTCCGCATGCCCTCGCCCAGCCTGGCTCTTATGCAGAGCGTGATCGGCGTCATAGAGATGCTGCTGGCGGCCAGCATTCTTTATGTGTTCATAAGCGTCAATGCGCCGATGCCCTTTGCGGGCTTTCTTGCCATCTATGTCCTGGCCCTGCTGGCTGGCCTGCTCAGCCAGGTGCCGGGCGGGATCGGTGTTTTCGAAGGCGTATTCATTTGGCTGGCCGGACCTGAATTTTCCTCGGCGGATATCCTCAGCGCCCTGGTCATGTACAGGATCATCTATTATTTCCTGCCGCTTGCGCTGGCCGGTCTCGGACTGTTTTTCTATGAGCTGCGCCATCACGGCGAACGGCTGGTGCGCGGCAGCCCCCTTCTCTCCTCCGCGCTCGATCAGAGCCTGCCCGCCATTTTTTCGATGCTGCTCTTCTGCTGTGGCGCGTTCCTGCTGATCTCTGGCGCAACGCCCGCGGAACCGCATCATCTCGAACGCCTCCGTCAGGCCGTACCGCTGGCCGTCATTGAAATTGCGCATTTGACGGCAAGCCTGACGGGCATTGTCCTGCTTCTTCTGGCGCGTGCCGTCCGCCTCAGAATTACGTCTTCGTGGCTGGCCAGCATTCTCGTCCTTTGCATCGGCGCGGCCGCGGTCTTCCTGCGCGATATCGACTGGAAGGAAGATATCATGATGATCTTCATGATCCTCATCCTTCTTCCGGCGCGCCGCCATTTCGACGGACATGGATCGCTTCTGACTATACCGATGAACCGCGGATGGGCCGCGATGATCGCTATCGTGGTGATCATCAGTTGCTGGGTAGGTTATTTCGCCTACCATCACCTTCATTACGCCAACGATCTCTGGTGGCATTTTTCCTATAAAGGCAACGCATCCAGGTTCCTGCGCGCCCTGCTCCTGACTGTTGCCGTCATCGCGGCCTATGTGCTTTACCGGATGATGGCGGGGGTCAAGAGGCGGGAGATCGCACCCCCTACGGCCGAAGAACTGGAGCGCGCCCGTGCTATAGCCCGCGGTCTGAACGGCACCGATGGTTTCCTGGCGCTGCTGGGCGACAAGAACCTGATCTGGAGCGACAACGGCAAAGCCTTCATTATGTACGCCCCTGCGCCCGCATACTGGATTGCGATGGGCGACCCGGTCGGCGATCCCGACTCCTTCGACACCCTCGCCTGGAAGTTCCGCGAGACCGCCGACCAGTATGGCGCACAGGCCGTTTTTTATCAGGTTTCCGACCGCAATCTGCCGCTTTATCTCGATCTCGGCATGGTCATGGTTAAAATCGGCGAGGAAGCGCGCCTCGATCTTGCGGCTTTTTCCCTTGCGGGCGGCAAGCGTGAAAACCAGCGCAAGAGCCGTAACCGCTTTCAGAAGCAGGGCTATGCGCTCCGCCTGTTGAGCCTTAAAGACCTTGAATCGACCCTGCCGCGCCTGCGCGAGATCTCCGACACATGGCTGGCGCACAAGGATGTGCGGGAGAAACGTTTTTCCCTTGGATTTTTCGACGAGAACTACCTGCGGCGCACCCGCGTCGCCGTGATCGAGCATGAAGGCGTTATTCTTGCCTTTGCCAATATCTGGGATCTCGATAACAGGGACGGCCTCGCCGTCGACCTGATGCGGTATACGTCCGACGCCCCGCCTAATCTGATGGAGTATCTTCTGATTGAGCTGATCCTTTGGGGGCAGGATCAGGGATATAAATGGTTCAGCCTTGGCATGGCCCCTCTGTCCGGGCTTGAAAAACATCCGCTTGCCCCGCTCTGGCACAAGATCGGCAATGTCATTTTCGAACATGGCGAAGACTTCTACAATTTCGAAGGCCTTTACGCTTATAAGGCGAAATTCGATCCCGAGTGGCATCCCCGCTATCTGGCCGCCCCGTCCGGCCTGCGCATTCCGCTGGTCCTGATGAACGTGGCGTCGGTCATTTCCGGCGGGCTGCAGGGTGTGTTCAAAAAATGATCCGGCCTTTTCCCTTAGTCACCGATGCGTTACCATGCCGTACCGGACAATAAGGAGAAGCCGTATGCCGCGCCTCATCGCCTTTCTGACATGCGTATTCTTCTTTTGCGCTACCGTGTCCCAGGCCGCCGAATTACCGCTAAAACGCGTGGTCATCACCACAAGCGGCCTGGCTCTTTACCAGCACGAAGGGACGGTTACCGGCAACCAGACGGTGGACCTGTCCGTGCGCCTCGATCATGTGGACGATATCCTGAAAAGCCTGGTCGTGACGGATGGTCAGGGCAAGCTTGGCGGGATATCGCTTCCGGGCCGTGAACCCTTGTCTCAGGCATTTCGCGATCTGCCGTTTTCGCAGCAGGACCTGAACTCCCCTGTCAGCCTCCTGAACGCGTTGCAGGGCGCCGACGTTCTGGTGAATACAGGCAAAGGCGCGATCTCCGGCAAGCTGATGAGCGTCACCGAGGAAAACGAAGAGACGGAACACGGCACCATTACCCGCCACCGCGTCAGCGTCCTGACCGTCGACGGGATCCGCACCGCGCTGCTGGAATCGCTCGACCGGTTGCAGTTCACCGACAAGAGTGTTCAGTCGCAGCTTGACCGGGCGTTAAGCGCCATGTTCTCGAACCGCATCAAGGACCAGCGCGCCCTGACGATCAGCCTGCTTGGCGAAGGCGAACGGTCCGTCGGCCTGGCCTATATCCAGGAAGCGCCCCTGTGGAAAAGCACGTACCGCCTCGTCCTGCCCGCGAAGCCTGGCGACAAAGCCACGCTCCAGGGCTGGGCCGTGCTTGAAAACACGACCGGCCAGGACTGGCACGACGTCACCGTCACCCTGATGTCCGGATCCCCTGTGACATACCAGCAGGCCTTGTATCAAAGTTATTACGTGCCCCGCCCCGAACTGCCGGTCAAGGTCATGAATCGCATCCTGCCGCGCGTGGATACGGGGACGTTTGCCGAGGCGCGCAGGGAAGGAAAACCGGAACAGGGTCAGAATGAGCTGTCCCCTTCAGAGCCGGGCATGGCCCCGGCGCGTTTCCGCGCCATGCAGAAATCGGCGGTTGCCACTGAAATGGCTGCGGCGCCCGCCGCCATGGACAATATGGCGATGGCCGATATGGCCGTTCCCGAAGCGCCTCCCATGTCCTCCGGCGGTATCGCGAGCATGGGTATGGCGACCGTCACTTCAGCGAGCGCGCAAGAAACCGCCAGTCAGCTTGTCTTTACATTCGGCCAGCCTGTCACCTTGCCCGCGGGCAACACGCTGATGCTGCCCTTCATCAGCCAGGAACTGTCGGCGGAAAAACTTTATGTCTACCAGCCCGAGACCGACGCCCAGCATCCGCTCGCCGCCGTATCGGTATCGAACGAGACCGGCAACGGCCTGCCGCCGGGTATCCTGACATTGTTCGACGGTGCCAGCGGCGCGCTTCTTCACGTCGGCGACGCCGAAATGCCGATGGTGCCGAAGGGTGAAAACCGCTTCATCAGCTTCGCGCTCGATTCAAAAACCAAAATCGACCGCCAGGAACAGGAAGACCGCAGCCTCGGCCTGATCACCGTCGCGGGCGGCATGCTGAACCAGAAGATCGTCACGCTGAACACCACCACATACACCATCAAGGCGCCCGATGACGAAGACCGCACCATTATCCTGGAACAACCGCGCCGCGAAGGCTGGGAGATGCAGAAGCCGGAAGGCACGGACTCTGAACCTGAAAAAACCGAGACCCATTATCGCGTCCGCGTCACCGTTCCCGCCGGAAAAGTCCAGGACATCAAACTGACCCTCCGCCGCGACGACACCGAAGTCATTGCCCTGAACGCCATCTCGCCCCAGGACCTTGACAACCGCATGGCCGCGGCTGGCAAAAACCTTCCCGCCGACCTTCGCAAAGCCCTGGAGAAAGTCCGCGACCTTCGCGCCGTCGTCTATCAGGCGCAGGTCCGTATGCAGCAGCTGGAGACTGAGCGGCAGCAGATCGTCGCGGACCAGGATCGCCTGCGCCAGAACCTTCAGACCGTGTCGTCGAACAACGATCTCGGCAAACGATATCTGAAACAGATGAACGACCAGGAAGACCGCCTGAACCAGCTTATCGCGGAGATCAAGGAAAGCCAGACGGCCATCAACAAAGCGCAGAACGACCTCATGACCTATCTACGGAGCATGAAGCTTTAACCGAACTTTAGAAAACCGAGGAACATGACAGGGATTCCGATCATCATCGTCCACGCCCACCACGCCATGAAGAACCCGTAATTGAGGATCGGTACGTCGAAAAACAGGTATTCCGCGGCGAAATAAGCCGCAAGGAATACGCCCCCTGTCAGGATCCCGATCATGCGCGGAATGTCGGCCCGCGTCCTGTACAGCAGGTAAACGCCCCCGAAACTGAAAATGCAGATGATGATAGGGCGGACATCGTTGTTCTCACTGGCCATCATCAGGAAGCGGAGGCCGATCACCATCAGCGTCATGCTGAACAGCCATTTAAGAAGCCTGCCGAATGCATTGGACATGGCGCGTAAAAACCCTCTGTTCTGTCAATACCATATGATTATAAGCATCCATTGCCGCCTTGAAAAGCGGCAATGGATGCTTCAGAAGCTCTTTATCAGAAGGACCCGTTCTGGCACTTGGAGAGATCGTTCAGCGAATCCGGCCCGGTGGCATAGCTGATATTGACCGGCTTGCCGGCGCCTACGGACTGGACGGCGTCGCTCCAGCACGACGTCTCTTCACCGCCCTGCGGCGGATTCTGGGTTTCATCGCCGCCAGCCGCCGGTTCGACTTCCTGCGGATTTTTCGGCGTCTGACTTCCCTCATCACCACCGGCCGCAGGTTCGATATTGGCGACGCTGAACGGCGCGGGTGCAGGATTGTTAAATCCCGGAATGGTCGGCAGTCCGGTGATCGTGACGTTCAGCCCGTTGCCCGGAACATTGAAAAGCGCGAACCGGTTGAAGGCATCTTCCTGATCGAAGCCGCCCTGCGCCTGGGTGCTTCCCTCCTCGGGCGCGACGACGCCGAAAAAGAACAGGCCGAGAGTCTGGTCGTCGTTATAATGGAAGATCCTGTCTTCCAGCCCGTCGTACTGCGCCTGGGTCAGGTTGCCGCCAGTTACGTCCGGCACCAGACCGTTGAACGATGCATGCGTGCCGTCGAGCAGAGTCGGTGTTCCGGGGTCAAAGAACGCACCGTTGGCCAGCTGGACGTAAAACTGCGACTGGCCGTTGAAGACTGTGGTGCCGATTGTGTCGCCCGCCAGCGTCATGCCAGCGAACCCGCCTTCGCCGAGATCGAACGGCGCAAACAGCAACGCCACCTCGCCGCCGTTGAACGTGTTGCTTGCCCCCGTCAGGTCGATCAGACCGCTTTCAAAGCGCGCACCCGTAGGATTGTTTGTGAACCTATTGCCGGTCAGGGTGACTGTTCCCAGATCCGGGCCTTTCGCGAATAGGCCGTTGATACCATTGTTCGTCACAATATTGGACGCGATCAGCGCACTGTCGATATCGCCGTCGATCATGATGCCATTCTGGGGCGCATTGTCGACCGTCAGGTTGTTGCTGACAATCGTCTCGTAGCCAAAATCCTCAGCACCCTCGAACAATGCGAATGTCAGATGCCCTGTCTCCCGGGACGAAAACTCTTCGTCATCGTCACCGTCATCAGCATAGCTATGCGCTTCGACCAGGATGCCATTGGTTCCATCTGGATAGGATTCAGTAAAGGAAACACTGTTTCCATCCACCAGTGAACGGTTGACGTCGACCACATGGATGCCGTTATCAAGCGCGTCGGTCACTGTGTTGCCGATAATTTTCGTTACACTGAAATCATCGTCGCCTTCCAGAATGGTTCCGTTATCGACCAGGATACCGTCGCCGTAATCCTGCCCTGCATTCGTAACGATATTCCCTTTGATCAGACTCCAGCCGTCATACAGGACATCGATGCCGTTGCCTCCGGTATTGCTGACTGTGTTGCCGGTAATCAGCACATCGAAATCGTTATCGGTAAGTCCCTCGAACCCGCCAAAAGGTGAATGGACATTATCCTCGCCCGTATATTGCACGTGGATGCCGTCGCGGCCCGTATCGATCACCGAATTGCCATTTATATTTGCGCTGTCCATGCCTGTGACAAAAATGCCCTCGTTGCGCGAACGTTCGACATCATTGCCCGACACGATCAGGCTGCCGCCCGTCGTGACTTCGATTCCCTGGTCCTTATTGTCGAAAAGGTCGTTATCGCTGATGACGACATTCTCGCCCTGATGCACTTCGACGCCATCGCTGCCCGCAGCGATGACCGTGTTACCCGTAATGGTCGTTGAAACCGGCGCGAGCAGAACCTGTATGCCGTCGTCACCGATGCCTGAACCAATCGTACCGTCCAGGATATTATTTATGATAATCACCGCACCAAGGGGGTGTTCGGCGCTGCCATGGACTTCGATCCCTTCGTCGCCGACGCTGTTGACGGTGTTGCCGCTGATCGTCGTCGTGCCTTCGTTTTTACGGACGTTGATCCCGTCTACGCCGATATTCGCAATATCATTGCCTGTGATGGCGATCCCCGTGCCGTTCTTGCCGAAAATTCCGTCTATGGAGCTGCCGCGAATGATATTGTTTTTGACAGCGGCATTATCTGCGTTTTGAACCAGTATGCCATAATCGCCGCCGTTGACTTCGAACCCGTCCAGCGTCACATCGTCGCCCGTGACCTTAAAGCCGAAAGCCGTGGCATTGACGATGCTTTTATGATTGCTGGCGCCGCGTAACAGGACGTTGTCCTCGTCCACCGTCACATCCTCGTTATATTTTCCTCGACCGACCTTGATCGTGTTCAGCCCGGTGCCGGTATTATGCAGCGCGTCGACAGCGGCCTGGATGGAACCGCCTTTGTTCTGGAAGATGTTGATGGCGCCCGTGCCGCTGTTGCGAACCGTGTCGGCGTCGGCATAAAGCTGGCCGCTGCCTTTTAATTTCACCGTGCCGCCGAAGCTCTGCACGTAATAGCCGTTATCGATTTCCAGTTCGCCGTCATCGGTGGAATGACCGGTTTCGATCGTTATGTCGCCCGCACCGTTCGTCTGGACGGAACCCGAGCCGCCGACCGAACCGGGCCGCATACGGAATTCGTCGCCAGCCTTGATCGAAACGTTGTTGCCGCGCACAAGGATGGTGCCGTCGATAAGGGGCGAAAAGAAAATATCGTTGTTGGCTTTCAGCGAGATGTCGCCGTTGCCATCAAGGCCGCTCTGATTCAGCAATCCGCCGACATGAAGGTCGTGTCCCGCGAATCCTGTCAGTTTATGGCCGCTGTTCCAGCTTAACAGCGTGCTGAACCACAGATTGTTCGAAACGCTGATATTGGTGTCGCCGACGGCAAGCTGCCCTTCATACACCGCCTTGTTGCCGTCATCGATAATCAGGTCGGCGGGGTCGAGCGTCCATACGCCATCGGGAGCCAGAATACTGGCCGTACCCAGGATGTCGAGCGTGTCTATGGCGGATGTTTCGATAAAACCGCCGCCGCCCGCCGCCGACAGGTTGCCGCCGATGGTCGTGTTTTTATCGGCCAGGATGGTGATGTCGCCGCCTTGCGCCAGGCCGTTCGCTTTTACGGATGCACCCTGGGCGACGGCTATGGAGTCGCCCGTCATCGTAACGGAGCCGCCTTTGACGCCCGAAGCGTCCAGTCTGCCGGTGACATTGACTTTTCCGGCCTTTCCGCCGCTCAGTATGATCTTGCCGCCTTTCTGCGTGACCGAAGCCACCTTCACGATCCCGCTGGTGTTAATGACGTCGTCCACTACGCCTTTAGCGGCGGTGGCTGTCATCTGCACCGTGCCGCCCTCGGCGTTGATCGCTCCGCTGTTTTTCACTAGGGCTTTTCCCGTCGCCCCGCCGACGGCCAGTTCTACAAGCCCGTCGCCGTACAGATCGACCGTCGCGGTTTCGCCGCCGGACGCCAGTGAAACCCGGCCCAGCCTGGCGTTGATGACGCCTGAATTCTGGACGCCCGGCGCGACGAATGCAGCCAGTCCTGCGTCGGCCACATTGATCGTGCCTTCATTGACCACCGCCCCGGCGCCGAAATCATGCAAATCGATCTTGCTGCCGCCACCCATGATGCTGGCGGTATCGACGTCGCCAGTCGAAGCGACGATGCCGCCGACGTCGATCCGGGAATCCCTGCCGAACAGGATGCCGTTTTTATCCAGAACCATGATATTGCCGTTGGCTTTCAGCGTCCCGAGGATCTGGGTCGGATCCGAATGCCCGCCGATGACGCGGTTGACCGCCAGCGATTTTGAGGACGGCTGAACGAACTGCGTCGTCGCACTCTTGCCAATATTGAAGGAATCCCAGTTGATAACGGCGCGGTCCGTGCCCTGGTTAATCGTCAGTTGCCCCGGCGCCGCACGGTCGAATGTAGCCGCCCCGCCCACTACGTGTTCGCCCGCGGGTGTCGCCAGACCGTCCAGCGCCCGTGCCTGATGAGCGCCCGCTATCAGCCCAGCGGCCATCGCCGTCGTCGCCATCAGATGGCGGGCGGCCCGAAACGTTTTGCTGTCGCAGCGGACGGTGGGACGGATCATAGGCGGACTCCTGTACAAAATCTCAAAAAATTATCCAGCAAGGGCGGGCACAAAAAATAAAAACAAAGCCGATAGTTAACGGTGTTTTTTAATGCTGAATGCAGGGGCAGATATACTGCAAAAATGCCCTGTATGACAAGAAATTGTTGATAGGCCCTTGAAAAGGGATGATCACAAATTATTACATATTCTGGAAATTGCCCTGGCCATCCCGAAATCTATCTTTATAAGCCTTTTCTAATTTTATTGGCTTTTATCAAAACTTCACGCACTATCGTGCCTGAAAAGAGTCTTCTCGCCTTATAAACTTCCCCCAAGGCCGTTTCAGGCCGTTCATTAAAAGGAATTCATAATGGGCATTATCACCCGTGGCGCATGCCGCTGTGCTTTGGCCTTGGTTCTCGGCCTGAGTATAAGCGCAGGAGCGAAAGCGCAGGTTCCGAATGCCGCGACGGGAAGCGCAAGCCCCGGCCGGATCGAAGATCAGCTTCGCCCGCCATCGCAGCCCCCGAGGCCCCAGCCACAGATTGAAGTCCAGGAACTGCGTCTTGAAACCGCACCCGAAGGCGCGGATAAAGTCGTTTTCGTGCTGAGGGAGGTCAACCTTAGCGGGATTACCGCCTATAGCCGCGAACAGATCCAGCCCCTTTTCGCCGACCGCATAGGCCAGTCCATCTCCCTGGCCGATCTCTACGTCATCGCCGCCAATATCACCCGCAAATACCGCAACGACGGTTATATCCTGACCCAGGTCGTGGTCCCGCCCCAGACCATCGAGGGCGGAGTCGCCCGGCTTCAGGTCGTCGAAGGCACTATCGATACCATCAAGGTCCGCGGCGGCCAGGACAGCGCCCGCCCCATGATCGAGGCCTATGCCGCAGGCGTGGCGAAGCGAAGCCCTCTGAACGTGCGCGACATGGAACGCGCCCTGCTCCTGATCAACGACCTTCCCGGCATCAACGCGCGTGGCATCCTGAGCCCCTCCAAGCGCCAGGCCGGGGCAGCCGATCTGACCGTTATCGTCGACCGCAAGCCCTATGACGCCGAAATTTTCGCCAATAATTTCGGCACGAAATTCCTTGGCCCCTATCAGATCGGCGCCGCCGGTTCGCTGAATTCACCCTTCGGTCACAATGAACGCATCACCGCCCAGACCGTGCTCGCCCCGGGCGCGCGGCTTTCACCCGAACTGATGTATTTCGCGCTCGGATACCTCCAGCCGGTCGGGGGTGCGGGCACGACCGTTCAGCTTGACGGGTCCTATACCGACACCGACCCCGGCTATCTGTTGAAACCGTTCGAGGTCAAGGGCAAGTCCGAATTCCTGGCCGCCACGATTTCGCATCCGGTCATCCGCTCCCGCCGGATCAACCTGACGGCACGCATGACCTTCGACCTGCGCGACGTCGATACGAAAGACAACCTCGAACCCACACGCAAGGACAGGATACGCGCCCTCCGCGCCGGCGGCCGTTTCGAGTATCTGAGCAACCTTATCAACCCGGCCTATAACATGGCCGATATCGAAATCTCTCAGGGTTTAAACATCTTCGGAGCGACCGACAGCCACGACCTGAACACCAGCCGCCCCGGCGCCGATGAAAGTTTCACCAAGGTGAACATCGAATTGCAGCGTCTCCAGCGAATCATCCCGAACGTCAACTTTTTCGTCGCCATGGAAGGCCAACTAGCCGACAACCCCCTGCTCAGCAGCGAGGAATTCGGGGTGGGCGGCATGAATTACGGGCGCGGCTACGACCCGTCCGAAATCGTCGGCGATGACGGCGTGGCCGGCAAGGTCGAACTGCAATGGCAGACCCCTACCACTCTACCGTACACAAACGACTGGCAGGTCTTCGGTTTCTATGACATCGGGACGGTCTGGAACAAAGACGAAGACGCATCCGCCCTGAAGCGCGATTCACTGGCCTCCACTGGCTTCGGCCTGCGCGGCACCCTGACGACATCGACCGCTTTCAACGCCGTACTGGCGTTCCCACTGACCCGCCAAGTACAGACGCATAACGATACCAACCCGAGACTTTTTATAGGCATCAGCCAAAGGTTTTAATAAAGTTTCTTCACGGAATATGCTTTTTGTTTGAGCTAAAAGATCTTCCGCTAAACCCGGCGCACCCTAAATCCCCTTTTACTAATTTGAATATCAATCTTTGGAAAACTTTCGTCATCTGGCTTTCTTATGCCAAAGAAAACGACAACGAGTGTCTAAATACAGAATTTCACCTCGTTACAAACGCGACTGTTAGCGATGACCATCTTATATCCTTTTTAAAAGGCGAAAAAAGTTCAGCATCCATAGATAATTTTATCAATCAAGCCAAAAAGCTCGGAAAAGAAAGTGAAAGCGAGGAGATCAGGAAACGAATAGAAAGGTGTGTTTCCAAAGAACACTTAGATATCTTTAGAAAAATTCTGCGGCCTTCTCATTTTCATGCGCTCTGCAGGGATTATATCCCTTTCTTGATGCCATCCCACCAAGAACTTTTTCCAATAGGAATTACCGCAAGAATAGCGGGTAGCCTTACAAATCCAGTTTTAGGAAAGGATTGAAAATCGTATTGCATAGATGCCTCCGTATAGGGTTGAACGGATGCAAGCGTATCCAAATGGATCGAAAAAGCTTGGAAAGTTATGTTCCTTACGCATTTTCATGCGCTCTGAGGGAATGATCCAGACGCCCTCCTTTAGGTCGAACTCTTCCCACTTTGCTTTTATCAATTCACTGGTACGCACAAAGGTCAGCATAAGAATTTCAACCGCTAGCCGCGTCGTGGGAAATAAACGCGCTTCATTACGGTTTAGCGCCGCTAGGAAATCGGGTATGTCCTTGGCCTCTATGGCGGCGTAGTGGCTCTTCTGATAGGGCTTTAAAGCCCCTTTTAAAGATATGGAAGGGTCATGCTCTCCTTTGCCGTTTTGAATGGCATAACGAAAGACCTGACTACTCATTTGTAGAGCGCGTCGCGCTACTTCGAAGGCCGAACGATTTTCAATATTACGGATAACTTCGAGCAGTACAGGAGGCGTTATATCTTGGACCGGACGTTTACCAATGGCCGGGAAAACATCTTGCTCTAAGCGACGTGTAACGGTTCTGGTATGGTTCTCACTCCAAACGTCCCTATTATGCTCGATCCATGCGCGCGCCATGGCTTCAAACGTATTCTCCGCGTTCAAAAGCTGCTGGCGCCTTTTCTCCTGCCTATGAGCGGAAGGGTCATATCCATCCTTTACAAGCTTGTGGGCAGCCCTGTGCTTCTCTCTTGCTTCGCTTAGAGACGTTTCCGCCGTTGGCATCGCTAAGCTTATAATCTCTATCCTTGGGCTTTGCAGCCTTGCAGGCACTATCAGTAAGAGCCATTGGCGGTATCTCTCATTTTCTATTGTACTGATACCACCACCAATACCACCAATTTATCTGGATTCAGTCAGATGGCCGTGGACGGCAACAGACCATCATTACTGATTTTACCCTTATTTTTCAACGATTTTTTGGATTTTTCCGGATCGTATCGGATGATAGCCTTGGCCCCTACGGAATCTTAAATAGACGGGGAAGCTATTGTAATTAAATCCTAATTACCGTTCTTGTTTTCTTGCATGCCCCTGAAATGGCCCTTAGAGCTGATTTCCTTGCATGGCTTCAAACGTATTCTCCGCGTTCAAAAGCTGCTGGCGCCTTTTCTCCTGCCTATGAGCGGAAGGGTCATATCCATCCTTTACAAGCTTGTGGGCAGCCCTGTGCTTCTCTCTTGCTTCGCTTAGAGACGTTTCCG
>JBGAPF010000028.1:0-25787 GCA_044221445.1 Alphaproteobacteria bacterium | reverse complement strand
ATAAACGACGCTATATCAATCCGGAAAATGAAGAACGAAGAAAATCTATCCCGCTTCCCGCCCTGCCGCAGGACATTCCCGGCGCAGCGCCCGCAAAAGGCGGGCTTGAGGATAAAAAGCCCGTGCTGACCGGTCCGCCCGCGGAGAAAAAGGGTGAAATCGTGCCCGTGCCGCCACCGGATGATTTCGAAAACCGCCGCATGCAAAAGGTATTTACGAAACCCAGAGGCGGTCTGTAATCCTGAGGTGGGTCAGCTTACAAAAGAAAAGCTGGTGCGCGCCGCTTTTTAAAACGCTATAACCACATTCCAGAGGGGATAATCATATGGAATGTTCCGTTGTCATACCCGCCTACAACGAGGTGGACAGCATCGTGCCGCTGGTCGAGGAAATCGCCCTGGCGGCGAAATCCGTGCCGCTGAAAGAAATAGTGGTCGTCAACGACGGCAGCAGCGACAACACAGTCCCCGCCCTGAACGCGCTTAAGGCTAGCTGCCCGCAACTGCGCATCGTCACGCATATGACGCGCAGCGGCCAGAGCATGGCCATTCATACCGGCGTGCGCGTGGCAACCGCCCCGCTGATCGTGACCATGGACGGGGACGGGCAAAACGATCCTGCGGATATCCCTGCTCTATACAAGCTCTACCTCGAACATGCCGTGCGCAATCCCCGCATCCTTGTGGCGGGCCAGCGCCGCAAGCGGCAGGATAACGCAGTGCGCATCCTGTCTTCCCGTATTGCCAACAAGATACGCGCGGCCATTCTGCAGGACGGTGTCCGTGACACGGGTTGCGGCCTGAAACTGTTCCGCCGCGATGATTTCCTTGAGTTGCCGTTTTTTAACCATCTTCACCGGTTTATTCCTGTTCTGATGAAAGCCAAAGGAGTCGAGATCGTCCTGGTGGATGTCGCGCACAGGCCCCGCACCCGGGGGGTATCGAAATACGGCGTCATGAACCGCCTGTGGGTGGGGATTGCAGACCTATTCGGCGTACGATGGATCGTTGCGCGCACAAAGCCGCCTGTCGAGGTAAAAGAATGACCGAAGGATGGTTTGACACCAACCACGTATGGCTGGCCATTGGATTGCTTGGCCAAAGTCTTTTTTTTATGCGCTTTTTTGTGCAGTGGCTGGCTTCCGAGAAAGAGAAAAAAAGCGTCGTTCCAACCGCTTTCTGGTATTTCAGCATTATCGGCGGCCTTATCACACTCGTCTATGCCGTTCACCAGAAGGAACTGCCTTTTGTGTTGGGGCAGATGGCCGGGCTTACCATCTATACGCGCAACCTGTATTTTATCCACGGCCCCAAAAAGCTGACCATAGCCGATGAAAATTCGTGAGTTTCTGTTTAGTCCAGTCGGCGTTGCCTTTCTGATCCTTACGGGCGTATGGGCATGCATGGCCGCCACGTTTCCTGCTTTTCCTGTCGATGAAACGCGTTATCTGACCGTTGCCTGGGAAATGCGGCATTCGGGGCAATGGATGCTGCCGACCCTGAACGGGGAGCCTTACTCCCATAAACCGCCGCTCTTGTTTTGGCTGATCAATCTGGTCTGGAGTGTGACAGGACCGTCGGTAGGCGCGGCCCGCATCGTGTCACTCTGCGTAGCGACGGCGGTTTTTTTTCTGACAGCGAAGTTCGCCAAAGACCTGTTCCCGGACAATGCCTTGGCAGCACGCCTTACGCCATTGCTGCTGCTGGCCAGCCCGCCTTTCATGATCTACGGCAATATGATCATGTTCGATTTTCTGCTCTACGCCTGCGTGCTGGGCGCGCTGATCTGTTTATGGCGCGCCGGGCATGAGCGTTCGGCACGCCCTTGGATCCTGTTCGGGCTGGCTATGGGCATGGCCGTTCTCGCGAAGGGTCCGGTCATCCTTGTCCACCTGATGCCGCCAGCCCTGCTCGCCCCTTTCCTGTGGCAGACGGTTTATACGAAAAAGGAATGGTATCTGCGGGTGGCCGGCGGCGTGCTTATGGCGGTAATGATCGGCCTCGCCTGGGCCGTGCCGGCGGCGATCATCGGCGGCAGGGAATTTGCCCATATGATTTTCTGGGGCCAATCGGCGGGACGTATGGTCAATGCATTCGATCACCGCCGACCGGTCTGGTTTTATCTGCCTTTGCTACCTCTCTTCATGCTTCCCTGGCTGTTCACTCGCGTTTTATGGCAGGGCATCAAAGAATTCAGAACCCTTTCAGCCACACCGTCTATTAAATTTGTTCTCAGCTGGATTATACCGGCTTTTATCGCTTTCAGCCTGATCAGCGGGAAACAGCCTCATTATCTGGTACCGCTGACCAGCGGATTGGCCCTGCTTGCGGCCGCAGCCATGGCCAAAGCGGCGCCCGGTAACGAGGGCAAAACATTTCCAGCGACGATTCTTCTTTATGTGCTGGCCTTCGGGGCGTTTGCGTGCGCCCCGCTGTTGCCGCTGATCGTCCATAACAGCAGCGACCATATTCTGTCCGACGGACTCAACCATTTTTCGGCATGGCCTTTCATAATCGCCGGCATTGCGTCGCTGGCAGTGATTATGGCCGCGCGCAAATCCCTTGAAGGGCGCGTGCTTGCCATGGCCGCAAGCACAGGCCTGCTGCTGTGCCTGACTACGCTCCAGGCGCAACGACACCTCTATCAATATTTCGATTTAAGGCCTCTGGCCCCTGTCCTCGCCCCTTATCTGCAAAGCCCCATCGCCTTCATGCCAAAGTATGCAGGTGAGATCGGCTTTACCGCGGGTCTCGCAAAGCCTCTGGATGTTATCGATAAAGGCGGTCTCGATACCTGGCTCGCCGTTCATCCCGGCGCTGTCGCGGTGGTGCGGCACGATAATTATGAAACGCTGCCGCAATACGATACGCTGTATTCCATGGCATACAGGGGCGACCAGCGCATATCGGTGGTTAAGCAGAAATAGCAGTCAGGGCTGAATGGTGTGCTCTACAGGGGTCTTAATGGAAGCACTGTCCGAGGGCTCAGGTTTTTCAGAAAGCGCAACAAGATAGCTTGCGCTTAGGGCAAACGCTAGAACCAACCCTGTAAGTTTTATCTTCTCAGATAAGGGCATTCCAGTTTTATCTTTCCAAGCTTCTCGTAATTCGGCTTCGTCCATTGCTATCCTCTACAAGGTTTACTCTGTCAAAATAACAAATATTATGTCATTTGACAATATTGGCGCCGTTCATCTCCATGGCAGAAAGCAGGTCGCGCCGTTCAGTTCGCCCATCAGCGTCGTCTGGGTGCGCCATATCACGATGTCGTCGAAAAACGTGGCGCCCGCTACATGGTTGATGGGGGCGCTGATTACCGTATTGTCGTTGTCGTAATTTTCGGCTTCAAGAACGTTGCCGCTGGCAGGCATCCTCGTCATCGACGTATTGGCGACATAAGCGCCCGCGCCGTTCGCACCATGACTGATGATGGCGACGGCAAACAGGTCCTGATAGCCGGGCGTGGCAGGCAGCGCCGTGTATCCTGTAATGTCATTCGCCGTGCTGTAGCGCCCATCGTTGGCCCGTGCCACAAGGCCGCCGAGAATATTATTGGCGGCATCCCTGATAATCAGGTCGTTACCGGGATCGAGAGGCGGGCAGCAGTAATGCGCTTTACGGGGATTGACGTTATAGGGCGCTGCCGTTGGAGAGTTTTCTGCCCATATGAGCCGGCGGCATTTTTCGTGAATCTGGGTTCCAAGCGTCAGGTCGGCGAGAACGGGGCTGATCCGGTATGTCATAAACCTGCCCCACCCGTCTATGGCATCCCGTTCCGCCAGGTTCAGCGTCCGGAAGGGCACGATGCCCTCCGCCGTCGCCGCCGTACATGTCGCACGCGCAAAACCGAAGCCGCGTGTCGTCCGGTTGACCGAAGGGTCAGCCGGACAAGGCAGCTTGTTTTCACGCTGTACATAGGCGGCCAGTTCATCGATCAAAAAATTCTGCCGCTCTTCGGTACGTATTACCCTGTCGGCAGAATCCTGCGTATTAAAAATCCCCATGCTCAGAAGCATGACAATTCCCGCCATCGTGATTACCAGAACCATGATAAGAAGCACTGCGCCAGCCTCACCGTTTCCCGGGATATGTTCTTTCATGGATATGCGCATGACAATGCTCCGTGCGCCGCCATGATGCCATCCTGGGTCATCCAGCGGATAATATCGTCGAAATGGTTGCCTCCGGCGTTAAGGTTTGCTGGTCCGTCTATGAACGTACGATCGCCGTCCGCGTTTTCCGCATCCCTGCCTGCCGCCGCGCCGTTGCGATTCAATGTTCCGTTGCCGAGATAGGCCCCAAGGCCGTCGGGGCCATGGGACACAAGAGCGAAAGCCGGAGATTCGATCGCCGATATATCAAGGTCTGGCGTACTGTTTGCGTCAAGAAACGGCTCATTCACGCTGTCAAACAATATCGCAGACCGGACGGCTGTCGATGGGGAGATTGGGTTGGCTGCTGGGCTGGAGGTATGCATGACGACGATGTCCGTTGTCTGATTATAGGCAGGCGCAGACTGGTCGGCGCAGCAAAACCTGGCCTTGATCGCGTTCTGGTTATCTTTGTTGTCCTTATCCACCCATCCCCCATGACGGCAGCGGCCATGGATATCCCCAGGCTCATCGATCGTGGAGACATTGACAGCGGCCGCGGCAGGGTCGGCGGATGCATCATTGGCACGCGCGAAGACAGGACTGACTGAATACGTGAAATAATTCCCCCAGCCATCGCGGATAGTCTCGAACGGAATGCCAAGGGTAAGAAAAGGCACGATTCCTTCACGCTGGGCTGCGTTTCCGTTGCAGGCTCCTGTCGGAAACTTCTGGCTTCCAACCTGGAGATCAGCGGCAGTAACGCCTCTTTCCCAGCCAAACAGAGTATTGTTCGCGTTGGGCCGGGCCGGACAGGGAATGCGTCCCGCCGACTCGACATATACGGAAAGTGCCAAGATGATTGCATCCATATTCTTATTGGTAATGTCATAGCGGGCTTGGCTTTGGGCACGCTGATATAAAGATATTGCAGCCGCGACCATGATCCCCAGAATTAAAAGCGCGACGGCCAGTTCAAGCAGCGTGAAACCTTGCTGCTGCCTTACGCCATAGATCTTTTCTCTCTGTACAGATTTTTTCATGTAATCATCTGCTATGGCAGGGAACAGCTTTGTCCCTGGCTTGAAAATATCATGTCCTGGGTACGCCATAAAATAACATCGTCGTTCGTCATTTCATCGTTGTCTTTCTGAATGACTGGTATATCGAAAAATGTACGGGCGTTATCCGCCGCATTTACATTTTCCGCGGGCGTAGCGTCCGCTGTGATAGGATAATGCGTAACGGCGCCTGCATTGGCGTTGAACGAGCCTCCCCCATGGTTTCCGTGACTGACAAGAACGTAAACGGGCGCCGTCACACGATCGTCGTTATCGATAATGCCATTGGGCGTCATGGGATTGGGATAGCTGACCGTCGTCACGTCATAAGAAGTGCCGCTCGCATAAACAATTCCCGCGACCTGACGCGGAAATGCCATCTGGGAATTACCGCTCCTGTCATTTATCACCAGGTCGTTATTGCGTAAGTCTCCGGAACAGCAAAACCGTGCCTTTTCAGGATTGGAATGAAAGAGCACCGGAGCCGGACGCACAGCCATGTCCTTTTCGTAAAATATTTGAGACGCATACCATTCAGCACTACGGCAGCGGGCATGAACGACCCTGGTCGCGTCTTGCGGGTCCAGGGCGAACCCTGGGCTAATTGCATAACTTATTAAATTTCCTGCGGAGTCACGGATCCAGTCGGCAGGAATTCCAAGCGTCTTGAACGGAACGATCCCCTCCCATGTCGCCGCCGTCGCACCGCAATTCGCCGGCACGGCAGATCCGGCAGCGCCGCTGTTGAATTCAAAACCAAACGGCGGATTGGCCGTCGTGACAAAAGGCACGGCAGGACATGGAAGGCGATTGTTCTGGATAACGTATGAATCTATAGCCCGCGCAAGCTTTTGAAGCTTGGCGTCGGTTTCCCTCAGGCGGGCTTCTTTCATAATAGGAGAGACAATCGTTATAATCCCGGCCGTCAGAACGCCAATCACGAAAATGACGACCGCCATCTCCACCAGACTAAACCCTCCGGCTTTCCGATAAAAGCCGGCACGCTTACATGAAACTGGTTTACGTATAAATGCCATGGTTTGTCATTCCTGATGACATACCATGGAGCAGCATCCGTCGGATGTCTATATTAACATTGGATTTATTGCGATTCCGCGCATGTTGCCATGCTAAAGGAAAAGCTTGCGTCGTCAAAGTCCCCGTCCCCGATTTTGGCGAGATAGCCTCCATATTCGTCTTTACGGCGCTCCGCTTCAGGAGGGTTGGCTTTGCATTTTCCGTCTGTCGTATAATAACACGTCACGTTGGGCTGATTTTCGAAGCCTACGTTCAGGATTTTGTGGGCGGCATCAATGAATCCCACCTGCTGCAAGGCCGTGGCGGGCGTAATAAACTCTTCTTTTAAAGTTCGGTTCAGGTTGCCGTCGTTAAGGTTGCTGTACATATGAAAAGCGCTGGTGCCAAATTTTCCTTTCAATTCTGTCCTGATCCCCGTTTTGGTATTCAGCACCACAAGGGACGGAGGCTGATCGTCGCCGATGTTAGCAGGGCGCTCGCCAGCTTTTCCAAAGTTATAAACGAATTCAAGCTTGTCCCTTGCGGGTTCGCCATTCGAGGCCGTAAATTTGAAATCTTTATAATCGTCATAAATGGTGGCACCATCTGACAGAATAAAGATGCCTATGCCCTTGGCAGTCGAAGGTACATCGGAGTCTACGCTTTTGCTGACACCGTTCTCCGTTTTTTTAATATCCGTAAAAGCAAATTTGGCATTTTCAAGCGCGCCGTCTTCAGCGACTGTATACATCCCTACACTATTATGGCTTTGTGCTTCGACGTTACGTTTTATAAACTGCCCGACGACCTTGTAATTACCCTCGTTCAAAGCCAGCGAAAACAATTTGGGAATAAGTTTTTCTCCCCCTGGATAGGACGCGTTTTTCAAAACCTGGTCCACGTTGGAAAGCGTCTGAACAGGGCAACCGAAACTTTTGCTCATGACAGGTATTTTTTGGCAGCTCGCACTGCCGATTTTCGCAAAAATCTGGTCACTGCGGACATAGGAAACAATATCGTCGGAAGCCCCCGTCAACATTCCCATAACATCGTAAGATCCATCGGCGCTCTTGGGATGGCCAATCACACCGGCGAATTTTTGAGGCGGCCAAGAATTCCGGATTTCGGTGTCGGCACCGACTGGCGATACGGCCGCGCCCCCTGCCACAGTCCCGTTGAAAAGCTGGCTTTTATTGGTGCCGAACATGAATGACATATAGCCGTTGCCGCCATGACTTATCAGCGTTACCGCGTTTGTCGTGGCGCGGATCAAAGGCGAGTCGTTATACGCCAGATAATTTGGCCCGGAACTAAAATCTCCGCTGGTATTGACGATATTCGACTCCCCCGGATTTCCAGACTCGATATTATCGTCATGCCAATTATTGGCTATCACAACGGAATCCGTATCCGCGAGACCGCCATTGCCGGCTGAGGATGCGGTACTTTCTGTCGTGACGATTCCGTTTTTACGCCAGCCCGCCGGCACAGGATTTTGGCCAACAGACGCCATATATGCATTGTTAGGCGTAGCATTGCAGCAGAACAGCGCTTTGGCGCGGTTAATATGGTTTGCGTCGCTGTCATACCACAGAGGGGTGCGGCAGGCGTTATGTACGTCGTTACTGTTGGTTTTTGTAACGTCCTGCATTTCAGCCGATAACATATTCACGGTCAGATTGGGCGCAGGCTTATATGTAATATAACGGTTCCAGCATCGACCACCATTCCCTGCTGAAGACCGAGTTCCTTCCAGGGGACCACGCCTTCCGCCTGCCAGTATAAATCGGCTGTGTTGGTAAGCGTATTGAAGCAGCGCCCGTTATTGCTCTCCATCCCTTGCTGCGCGGCGGGCGCACCGGGATCCGCCGGACATGGAAGACGGTAATGGGTCTGGACATAGGCGCTAAGCGCGTTCTGGATCTGATCTATCCTTTCGCGCGTAACTTTAACGTTCTGTCCCTGGACGAACTGGCCCACGCCAAGAATGCTTCCGCTGAGCATAATCCCTAAGATCATAATAGAAATGCACAACTCGAAAAGGGTAAACCCGTTTTCGCCGCGATGCTTATCTTTAAAATTCTTATTTACTTTCATGTACATAGCATTATTTCTCTCAAAGAGTCCTGATGAACCCTGATTAGAAATAATTTTAGATGAATTGTGTTAATAAATCTTAAGCAAGAAAATTAAATCATTCCGCGGCGTGGGGGCGGGCTCCGATACCTTCTATTTCAGCAGCTTTGTCTTCCACCATACGTACAATATGATCGACAATACTTTCATCGCCCTCCTTTAGCCGATGTGCCGTCTGTCCGCCCAGATATATCTGATGGGTGCCCCGCCCCCCGCCCGTCAGGCCGATATCCGTCATCATGGCCTCGCCCGGACCATTCACCACACAGCCTATGATGGAAAGCGTCATCGGGGTAGTGATATGCTTCAGGCGGTCTTCCAGTGTGGCGACGGTTTTAATCACGTCGAATTGCTGCCGCGCGCAGGACGGACAGGCGATAACGTTGACTCCCCGATGACGCAGCCCAAGGCCTTTCAGGATTTCAAAGCCGACCTTCACTTCTTCCACCGGATCGGCGGACAATGAAACGCGAATGGTATCGCCGATACCTGCCCATAGCATATTGCCGATACCGATGGCAGATTTGACGGTGCCTGTGGTCAGGCCGCCCGCTTCGGTAATCCCCAGATGCAGAGGGTAATCGCAGACCGAAGCCAGTTGCATATAGGCGGCTACAGCCATAAACACGTCGGAAGCCTTGCAGGAAATCTTGAAATTGAAAAAGTCATGATCTTCGAGAATTTTGATATGGCGCTGCGCCGATTCCACCATCGCGTCCGGGCATGGTTCGCCATATTTCTCCAGCAGATCGCGTTCCAGAGACCCGGCATTGACGCCGATGCGGATGGAGCAATTGTTGTCTTTTGCCGCATTGATCACATCGCGGACCCGGTCGGCGGCACCGATATTACCCGGATTGATGCGAAGGCACGCCGCGCCGTTCTGCGCCGCCTCAATGGCGCGTTTATAGTGAAAATGGATGTCGGCGACGATCGGCACCGTCACTTCCTGAACGATCTGTTTCAAAGCCGCCGACGATTCCTCGTCCGGGCATGAAACGCGGACGATATCGGCGCCTGCGACTTCAAGTTTTCTGATCTGCTCGACTGTGGCTTTGACGTCATGGGTCAGCGTATTGGTCATCGATTGAACGGTAATCGGCGCGCCGCCGCCCACCGGCACTTTGCCGACCATCACCTGGCGCGATGGACGCCGCGGGATCTGGCGCCAGGGACGAACCGATGTATGATCACCGCTCATCTTACCGTACCCGACGCAGCCCCCGGTACAGGTATCGGTTCAGGCGCGTTGGACTGGACCGGCAGGGGCTGAGGAGGCATAGCCTGTCTCTGTTGTTGTTCCGCAGGCTTTATGGCGGACCGCCAGGCGCCATCCATGGACGACGCCGTTGCTTTTGCCGATGCGGGTTTGACCGGCTGGGACTCTGTACGCGCCGGGAAAGGTTTTCCGCTTTTCGATTTGAACAGGGAAGGATCCAGCTTGATGCCGCGCGCCACATCCCCTTTGTTACCAAGCGGCGCGATATGCTGGCCATCGATAATAAAATCGAGACCGCCGATATTGCCCGTCGCAAGCACAAGCCCCTGCTCGTCCGGCACGTTATATCGTTCGCCTGGATTAAGAACCTGGGAGATGATTGCCTTGCCGCTGCTGTTGCGGATTTCAACCCAGGTATTGTCTCGCACGAATATCACGATCCGGGCCGGCGAAGGCGCATTGGGATCGACGACAGGATCGGTCGTTACCGTCAAAGCAGGCTCCGGCGCGGACGTGGCCGCTGCTGGCTGCGGCACCGGTTGCGGCGCGGGGATCGAAGATGCGTTGTTCTGCGTCTTGGCAGACTCCGATACAGATGGAATTTCCTCAACAGCACTTTCGTTGCCGCCCGCTTTGAACAAGGAAAACAGAATGACGATACCGACCACGGCAACCAGCGAGGCCACGATAAGAAACACGCCCGGCAATTTGCTTTCCGCGGCGGACACGGGGAAGCTTAATTCCGGCCGTGCCTTATTGCCGACAGACTGCAGCTTGAACAGGCTGACCATCTTATCGCCGTCGAGTCCGAGATATTCGGAATAGGTACGCACGAAGCCGATCGCGTAAACCCGTCCAGGCAGTTCGTCGAGTTTTCCTTCTTCGATGGAAGCCAGCTGGGCCGCGCGAATCCTTAAAATCGCCTCGACGTCGTTCAGGGTCTGCCCGTAATGGGTGCGCGCACGGCGCAGAATCTCGCCGACCGGCATGTCGGTATAATATTCCCCCTGTTTCCCGGGAGGCGATTTCTGCTGGGGCTGCGCGTTCATACCTTTATATTTCTAGGCCTGTTTGGCTTTCTTTTCCAGCCCGTATGCGGCATGGAGGGCCCGCACGGCCAGTTCCGTATATTCCTGGGCGATCAGGACGCTGATTTTGATTTCCGAGGTCGAAATCACCTGAATATTGATCCCTTTGTCCGCCAGCGCCTTGAACATGGTCTTCGCGACGCCGGCATGGCTGCGCATGCCGATCCCGACCACCGAGACTTTCGCCACGTTTTCATCGGTCAGGATCTGGGTGCCTTTCAGGATGTCGATTTCGTGCAATACTTCCATCACGCGTGGCAGATCGGCGTTGCCGATGGTGAACATCATGTCCGTGGTCTTGCCGTCCGGCGATGTGTTCTGGACGATCATATCGACGTTGATGGCGGCATCGGCCAAAGGGCCGAAAACCGCCGCCGCGATACCTGGCTTGTCCGGCAGCTGCAGCAACGCTATTTTCGCCTCATCCTTCGCAAGCGTGATTCCGTTGACGACTTCCTGTTCCATGATTTCTTCCTCCATAGTCACCAGCGTGCCGGGCAGGTCGGATCCGATCCGGCTGTCGAAACTTGAAAGCACCTGCACAGGCACCCGCCATTTCATGCCGACCTCGACCGAACGCGTCTGCAGGACTTTTGCCCCTACCGACGCCATCTCCAGCATTTCTTCATAAGAAATCTTTTTCAGCTTCCGCGCTTTCGGCACGATGCGCGGGTCGGTCGTATACACCCCCTTCACATCGGTATAAATGTCGCACCGGTCAGCCTGCAGCGCGGCAGCCAGGGCGACCGCCGTCGTGTCCGAACCGCCGCGCCCAAGCGTTGTGATGCGGTTGCGGGGGGAAACGCCCTGGAAACCGGCGAGGACAGCGACCTCGCCCTCCTCCATCCTGCGTTTCATTTCATCCACCCTGATTTCAAGGATGCGGGCCTTGCCGTGCACATCGCTGGACATAACCGGAACCTGCCAGCCATGCCAGGAACGGGCCTGTATCCCGCGCTTCTGAAGCGCCAGGGCCATCAGGCCTGACGTCACGTTTTCACCGCTTGAAACCACTGCGTCATATTCGCGCGCATCATGAAGCGGGCTGATGGCACGGCAATATTCCACCAACTGGTTGGTTACGCCTGACATGGCGGAGACGACCACGGCCACCTTATGGCCGCGCGCGACCTCCGCCGCCACCTTTTCGGAGGCGTTTTCGATCTCCTTGATGCCGGCGACCGACGTCCCGCCGAATTTGAGGACCAGCAAGCCCATTTCCAACCCTTTTCTCTCGTCAGAAATACCGCTATATCCATACTGTCCCGCACCTCAAAACGCAAAGAAAGTTTTCGCATGACTGCCCGCCCCAGCAGCGTCGACCAAAGCGAGATCGCCCGTTTCGCCCGAGATTCGTCCAACTGGTGGGATGAGAACGGGCCTTTCCGCCCTCTGCATCGCCTCAATCCGGTGCGGACAGCCTATATCCGGGACAGGATTTGCGAACGTTTTAAACGCGACAACCGCAGCCTGACGCCTTTTACAGGCCTTAAAATCCTGGACATTGGCTGTGGCGGCGGCCTCGCCTGTGAACCCATGACAAGGCTGGGGGCGGAGGCAACAGGGATAGACGCCGACGGACAGGCCATAGATGTAGCCAAAGCTCACGCAGAACAGGCCGGACTCGCCATTCAGTATCTGCAGACCTCCGCGGAAACCCTTCTTAACCATAAGGGTTATGACGTTGTCCTTGCCTTGGAAATCATAGAGCACGTGGCTGGGCGGGAAGATTTCGTGACAACATGCGCCCGCCTTTGCAAACCGGGCGGGCTGGTCATCTTTTCAACGCTGAACCGTACCGGCCGATCGTTCGCTCTTGGCATCGTCGCGGCGGAGTATGTACTGGGGTGGGTGCCGCGCGGAACTCATGACTGGCGGAAATTCGTCCGTCCTTCCGAACTCTCAAAAATGGCGCTCAAGGCTGGCTTGATGCCCGCCGATGTTACGGGGCTTGTTTTCAACCCGCTTAAAAATGAATTTTCATTGTCTACTACCGACCTGGCAGTCAATTACTTCCTGACAACGGAGAAAAATTCATGAGCAGCGTGTTTTTCGTCTTGATGATTATTGCCATGCTTTCCGTTCTGGGCGCACTTGGCATGGGTCTTTTTTTCATGACGCGCCAGGACGAGGTCAGCCGTCTGAAAAGCAATAAGTGGATGAGAATTCGCGTGATGTTGCAAGGCGTGGCGCTGGCATTATTTGCCCTGGCTGCAATGACCAGGTAAGTTTTATACCTCCGGCGGTACGTCGAATTTGGCGCCTTCGATATTCGCGCCTTTGAATATAGCGTTTTCAAGTTTCGCGCCTGTAAAATCGGCTTCGCTCAAATCGCAACCCGTAAAATCGCCATAACATAAATCGGCGCCACAAAGCGATACCGAGCGAAATCTCGCTCCGGTGGCGTTGGCATAGCGCATGTTACAACCTGTCAGATCGCAGGTTGTCGCATTTTTCTGCCCGCCGACTTCAAAATACAGCGGACTGAAATCCGCGTTGCGCAGGTCGGCATGGCTAAATCGTGCCTCGCGCAGCGTTGCGGCGCGAAAATCGGCGCTGCGCAACAGGCAGCTACGAAAGTCCGATTGATCAAGTGTGGCGCTCTGTAACTGAACATCGGTCAGATCCATGCCGCACCAGCGCGCGCCGATCGCTTTGAGGGCGGTCATCTTTTCCCCCGCCAGCGACAGCAGAATACGCAGGTCGAATCCGCTCAGATCCAGCTGCTGGCCTTCCTTGCCCATGGTCGCCACCCAGGCGCGGTGATCCTTTATCAGCTTTGCCATTGGCTGGCTCAGTTGATCGAGCGACTTGCCGACATTGTCATCTGTAATGGAATTGGTCAGGTCCACGCCCATATTCCTGATATCTTCAAGGCGTACCCCGGTCAGGATGGCGGAGCGCATGTTCGCGCCCATCAGCTGCGCACCGCCGATTTCAGCCTCAGTCATGTCGGCGCCTTCGAAACGGGCATTCCGCAGATCCGCGCCTTTCAGAATTGTTTTTGCCATAATGGCGTCGGAAAAATCGGCATTGTTGGCAAGCGTGCCTGACAGGTGCGCACCCGTCAGGTTGGCCCCACGAAAATTCACGTTCTGGCCCTTGGTGCTGTAATCGACAGCCATACCGCCCGCTCTTAAATCCGCCTTTTCGAGGTTCGCACCGGCAAGATCGGCGCTTTCGATGCGGGCGCCACGCAGATCGGCGCGCACGAAAATCGTTTTATTAAGATTGGATTTGCTTAAGTCGCAGGCATAAAGCGAGGCTTCACGAAAATTTGCACCCGACAGGTCCATGTCGCGCATGATGCAGCCGCTGAAATCCGACTGGCGAAGGTCTTTTTCTTTCAGCGTAAGTCCGCTCAGATCCATTTTACGCAAGATCGCACGCCGCCCGCCCAGACGGCCGTCCATGAACCGTTTGTGCAGTTCAGCCATTTCATTCAGCTGGGCCTGTGTAAGCCGGCCGCCATCTTTTGGAGTTTTATGAGGTTCCTGCATCGGTCCAAAGCTTGAGGTGAGAAGCGCCTCATTATAATTGACTGAAAAGACTAAGGAATGTTTAAGCAAACCTTAAGGAAAAGTGGAAGCGGGCAAAACCGCTTTGAAGAACGCATCGGACTCTTTCGAATCCCAGTCGGCGTCTCCTATCATGGTATAGGCGATCTTTCCTTCAGGGGAAACCAGGAGAGTCGTCGGAATGCCTTCAAGTTCAAACGTCTGCCACAGGTAAAAATCTTTCGAGTAAACCGCGTCCACGTCGGGCAAATTCTGCTTTTTGATCATATATTTCAAAGCTTCGCCCTTGACCGGCATATCTGCCGAGACAAGGATGACCTTGAATGTTTTAAGGTTTTTCGTCTTGTCCTGAAGCGCTTTCAGCGTAGGCATTTCAGCGACACAGGGTGCACACCATCCGGCCCAGAAATTGATCAGGCGCCAGGGCTGGTCCTTCCCGAAAGCAAGAGTGATTTTATTGTCGTTAAGATCGAAGACCTCGAATTTTTCCGGAAAGGGTTTTGAAACTGCCGAGAACCCGTCCATCCGGCCCGTGAAAGCCTTTACAGCATCCGTCGCCGCGTGCACGTGATACACCGGTAGGAGCGCCAACGCGAATATAAACAGGCCGTATTGGCCACACCGGAAAACCGTTGTATATAATTGATGAATGAGCAAACGCATCCCTTTATATATCGTTCTTCTTCTGGCGCTGTCCAGTTGCGGAATCAAGCCCGGCAGCGTGGAGCCTCCTGCCGGGGCTGAACAGAACGGTTACCCGCATACCTATCCGGATATTTCACACGATCCTCCACCTATGCCTCATTAAGCATGACCGGCTTTATCGAAAAAGACGGCGCTTTGTACGCAGAGTCTGTTTCCCTCGAAGATATAGCGGAACAATGCGGCACGCCCGCTTATGTTTACAGTGCCGCCGCGATCAGAAACTCCGTGTCGTGTCTTCAAAGCGCTTTTATCAGGAAATTGCCCTCTGCAAGCCAACCGCTGATCGCTTTCGCATGTAAAGCCAACAGCAATATGGCAGTATTGAAACTGATGGGCAGTCTTGGCCTTGGCGCGGATGTCGTATCGGGCGGGGAGATGGAGCGCGCATTGAGGGCAGGCATAGCGCCGGATCGCATCGTCTATTCCGGCGTCGGCAAAAGCGAAGGTGAAATTATCAGGGCTTTACAGGCTGGAATTTTACAACTGAATGTAGAATCTGCGCCGGAACTGGAAAGAATCGGCAGGATCGCGCAGACCCTCAACAAAACCGTTTCCATCGCTCTGCGGTTCAACCCCGATGTCGAAGCGGGAACGCATGCCAAAATCACGACCGGCAAGGAGGACAATAAATTCGGGCTGTTGCGCGAGGAAGTGGAAACGCTCTACCTTTATGCGCATCAGCATCCGCATCTGAAACCCGTAGGCCTGAGCCTTCATATCGGATCCCAGTTGACGAATCTTGAGCCGTTCCGCGAGGCGTTCGGACGCATGGCCGCTCTGGCGAAAGACCTGCGTGCCGCGGGACTGCCTCTCGAAAGCCTCGATCTCGGTGGCGGTCTCGGCATTGTCTACAGGAACGAACAGTCGCCCTGCCTCGACACCTATGCAGAGATCGTGAGAGACATCATCCATCCGCTCGATGTCAAAATTATCCTGGAGCCGGGACGCCTGCTTGTTGGCGAAGCCGGGCTGCTGCTGACAAGCGTTGAATACGTGAAACAGACGAAGCACAGGCGTTACGTTATCCTAAATGCAGGAATGGGAGACCTGATGCGCCCCGCTCTTTATGACGCCTGGCATCCCATTCGCGCGGTAAAGCACAAACCAGGCAATGCGGTCAGTCCATGCGACATCGTCGGGCCGGTCTGTGAAACGGGTGATACATTCGCGCTTGCGCGTCCGTTGCCCGAAGTGGAAGAAGGCGATCTCGTGGCTATCATGGCGGCCGGTGCCTACGGCTTCGTCATGGCATCGAATTATAACACCCGGCCCTTTCCACCCGAAATACTCGTGGATGGCGCCAAGATGACGATTATTCGCCCCCGGCAGAGCGTTGACGATATACTGGAAGCAGAAGCAAACACCAACCATATGACGGGATAATGATCGACCCCTTAAACCAGCATCATGTTTCCCTGATGGCGCGCCTTAAAAGAACCCGTCAGGCGGCTTTCGCCATTCTGCTGCTGGAAGGGATGTCGGCGGCATTGTGGCGGGTATTTTCCTGGACGTGCCTGTTCGCAGGATTTTGGCTGTTACAGGTCCCGTCTTTTTTCGGGGCAGCGGGCGCCGGCATGGCTTTGGCCGTCTTTATCGGCGGTCTGCTCTATTATATCAGGCGGGATGTCCTGTCCTTTCGTATGCCGGGTCGTTTTGCCGTCGACCGGCGGCTGGAACAAGCGGGAGGAGTCCACCATCGCCCGCTGACCGTGATCGAAGACAAATTGTCGCAAATGCGCCAACCGGCTGCGACCGCCGCGCTGTGGAAGCTGAATAAGGAACAGGCGCTCGACTCTCTCAAGGGATTGCGCCTGCCCCGTCCTAAACCTCTGATCGCGGCGCTCGATCCCGGCGCGCTGCGCATTCTGGCGGTGCTGATCGCTTTTATCGGATTCATCGCCGCCGGGCCGCAGGCCGTGCCGCGCCTTAAACAGGGACTGTTTCCCTACGCTTTCGGGGGGAAAACTGCTGCCTTTCCCGATGTGAGCATCTGGATCACGCCGCCCGCCTATACCGGCCTCCAGCCTGTCGTCATTAACGGAGGAAAGACGGATAAGCCGATTGCCATCCCCGAAGGCAGTATCATCAAAGCCCGCGCCGGGCATGGATGGGGTCATCCCAGACTTTCCATGGGCGATGCGTCCCTTCCCTTCGCGAAGCTGGATGATGGTAACTGGGGTATTGAAACGCCCATAAGGCCCGGCACCCATATCGTCATACGCCAGGCGTTCACGAAACGCGCCGATATCGGTTATAAATACCTTGTTGACCAGAAGCCGGAAATCGAGATGAAAGGCGATCCGGAAACGCTTCTTAAAGGTCAATGGCAGTTCAACACATCTCTCAAAGACGATTACGGCGTCACGACACTCACTCTCCACATGAAGCTCGATCCCGCCGCCGGTGACGCTCCGCTTGGCAAACCTGTGGACGATATCCGGCCCGTCATGACACAGGGAGGCGTGGCCACGGCGATGAAACCGGTTTATGACATGACCTGGCATACATGGGCTGGTCTTCCCGTCATTGTGACGCTGGAAGCGAGAGATTATAAAGGCCAGTCAGCCACAACGCCGCCGATCAAGCTGAAACTGCCCGAACGCCCTTTCCGCACCCCGGTGGCGCAGGAGATCATCAGTCTGCGTAAGCGCCTGACCTGGACGCCGGAAGCGTCGGCCCTCAACGTCGCCTTCGGCCTGGAAACACTGATGAGCAAACCCGACGCCTATGGCGGGGACATCACTACATTTCTGTCGCTGCGCACCGCCGCAAGCCATCTGATGTATGACCCGACAGTGGAAGCCGCCGGAATGGTCGTTCCGCAACTCTGGGATACGGCGCTCAAAATCGAGGATGGCGACCTGTCCCTGGCGACCCGAAACTTCCGTCAGGCCCAGCAGGATATCCAAAAGCTTCTGAACGACCCGAAAGCGACGCCGGAGCAGATTGCCGCCGCCATGGAGAAGCTGCGCGACGCTATGGGGCAGTATCTGCAGGAATCCTTCCGGGAGATGCAGAAACGCATGGCGGAAAACGGCATCGAACCGCCGACGCCCGAGGAAATATCCCACCTCCTGAAAACGGAGGATATTCAGGCTTTTCTCGACCAGTTACAGGCGCAGGCCTTGAACGGCGACAAGGATGCGGCGCGCGAGATGCTGTCCCAGCTTGAAAAAATGACAGACATGATGGATCCGTCCCGCGCCCATGAAATGCCGGAAGATATGCAGAAGATTGAGAAAGCCTATCAGGAGCTCCAGAAACTCAAAGATGAACAAAAAGCCCTTATGGAGCAGACAAAAAAAATCCCCTCGAATGGCAATTGCGACGGTCAGGCCATGGCTCAAAAATCCCTGCAGGGCAGACTTGAACAGCTAATGCCGGACGTCGACGAGGCGACGGGCGGCATCCCCCAGTCTATGCAGGACGCCGACAAAGCCATGCGCCAGTCCGGCGAAGAACTGGATAAGGACCACCCCGGCCAGTCTGTGCCGCACCAGCAGGAAGCCATAGATAAATTGCAGCAGGGTCAGCAGGACATGGCACAGAAACTGAGGGAACGCATGAAGCAGATGATGATGGCGGCTTTTGGCGCCGGCAAACTTGACCCGCTGGGCCGCCCCATGGATGACAAAGGTGGGCCGTCCCTGTTGCCCAATTCCAACGTGAAAATACCCGACCAGGGTGAACGCAAGCGTGTGCAGGATATTCTGCGGCTTCTGCGTCAGCGTTCAGGCGAACTGGACCGCCCGGAATACGAACTCGAATATTACAGGCGCCTGATGCGGCAGTTTTAATTCATGATGCGGGTAAAGGCAGGATTTTTCGGGTTACTCTTCATGCTGGTGTCCTGGCACGGAGCGGCGTGGGCGCAAGGCCTCGCCATGCATGGCGCGCCGAAATACCCTGATGGCTTCGACCATGTCGGCTATGCCAATCCCAACGCACCGAAAGGGGGCCAGGTGGTGCAATCCTTTCCCGGTACGTTCGACAGCCTGAACCCTTTCGCGATCAAGGGAACTGCGGCTCAGGGACTTTCGCTTTATTACGACCGACTGATGGCCCGGGCATGGGACGAGCCGTTTACGCTTTACCCGCTGATCGCGGAACGCGCGGATGTGCCGGAAGACCGGTCCTCCATTACCTTTCATATCGATCCACGGGCAAAATTCCGGGACGGCTCGCCGATCACGGCCGCGGACGTCGTTTTTTCGTTCGAAACGCTGAAACAGCATGGACGTCCGAATATGCGCCGCGTTTACAAACTGGTGGCAAAGACCGAAAGCCCTGATGCACACACGGTCAGATTTTCTCTTGGTGAAGGATATGACCGGGAGACCGTGATGATACTGGCAATGATGCCCGTGCTGTCAAAGTCGTGGTGGAAAGAACGACCGTTCGATTCCGCCACGCTCCAGCCGCCGCTTTCCAGCGGACCTTATATGATCGCGAAGATCGATCCTGGACGCCGGATCGTTTACGAACGGGATAAAAATTACTGGGCCGCAAACTTGCCGGTCAATAAAGGCCAGTATAATTTCGACAGCATAGTGTACGATTATTACCGCGACGACACGGTCGCCCTGGAGGCTTTCAAGGCCGGCAATGTTGATCTGCGCCGTGAGTTCAACGCCGCGAAATGGGCATCGGCTTATGACATTCCTGCGGTCAGGCGTGGCGACATTGTGATGGAAGCCATGCCGCATGGCCGCACCGAACGCCTGACCGCGCTTATCTTTAACACCCGGCGCGCACCGTTTGATGACATCCGGGTGCGCGAGGCCCTCTCCCAGGTTCTCGACTTCCGCTGGATCAATGCCAACCTGTTCCGTGGCCAGTACAAGCGCGCCGCCAGTTATTTCCCCAATTCCACGCTTGCGGCCACGGGCACGCCTTCGGAGGAGGAGCAGGCATTGCTGGCCCCCTATAAAGACCGCTTGCCCGCCACCGTCTTTGGACCGGCATGGCAACCGCCCGATATCAGGGACCAGGCTGATTTGCGCACCCATCTGCGTCTGGCCGACAAACTCCTGAAACAAGCGGGCTGGATAGTAAAAAATGGTAAAAGGATTCAGGCTACGAACCCCGACCGGCCCTTGACGTTCGAGATGATCGTCAATGCGCGGGAAGACGAAAAAATCGCCCTGCAGTTTGCCGCGAACCTCGAACGCCTAGGGATCGGCCTGACCATCCGGGTTCTGGACACGGCAGCGTTCACAGGCAGACTCAACGACTATGATTACGATATGGTGCTCCATTACTGGCAGAATACCCTGTCGCCGGGATCGGAACAGGTATCCTATTGGACCTGCGCCTCACGGGACCAGCCTTCGCGCTGGAACTATGCCGGTATATGCAGCCCGGCTATCGACACGCTGGCGGAAGGAATCGCACGCTCGAAAACCCGCGAGGAACTGGAAGCCAAAGTCCATGCCCTCGACCGGGCCCTGACCTGGGGCTGGTACATGATTCCCCTTTATTATTCGGGGGTTGACGACGTGGCTTACCGCCGTTTTCTGGCCCACCCTGCTCAAAACCCCATTTACGGGTTCACGTTCGAGACATGGTGGGTACGGCCCGATGTGGACATAAAAGCGAATAAACATTGAGCCGGGCTGCGGCTCCTGCTATTTTCAGCAGGAAACGTCTTTTTACAGGTTGATATTCATGCTGAAAAACACATTCGTCTGCCTCCTGGCCACCGCTTCGGTGCTGATCGTGACAGGGTGCAGCACCATGCCGCGCTCGAACCTGTCCCGCGCCCAGTACTGGCAACGCAGCGACGCGTCTTCGGCTGTCTATCTTGAAGGGCCTAAAGCGCAGCAGATGCTCCAGCGTGATATTGCCCATTGCGTGACGGATGTCCGCGAGCTTGAACGCCTTGGCGTCATGCGCGGCGGCAGAGTGCCCGCCGACCGTTATGCCGGGGGTGAAGTGGTCAATCCCGTCTCTCCCGAAGGCGCCCTTGAACTCTACCAGACGCCTAAGCGCAACGGATCGCTGCATGCGGAATATTACGATTATGAAGACTTCGAGACCTGCATGGCAGCCAAAGGCTGGGAACGCACTCAGTATCTGCCCTACGACCAGGCGGAACGTTCGCGCAAGGATTACGTGGAAACCATCATCGGCCAGCAATACGGCAGCAGAACAGGCGAGAACAAACCGAAAAAAACTGCCGCCGAACAGCCGAAAGATCCAAGCTTCACCAGCCTGAACCAGTAAAATCACCGGTTTTATTTACGGATGAGGGCGTAAACCGCCCTCATCACTGTTTCGATATCCAGGGTTTCCATCAAAGTGCGGTCGAGCGTTTTGGAATCGTAACCGGGAAAATCCGTCAGCTCCGCGAAAGTCTCCGGCGTTCCGGCCCAGGCGGTGTGGACACCCCAAGGCCTGTACAAATGCGGCCAGCTGGGGCCAAACAGACCGAGCGTCGGTATCCCTGCCGCCGCTGCGCAATGCATCAGCCCGGAATCGTTGCCGATATATAAATCGCAGCGCTGCAGCGCCGCCGCGGCGGTGCCCGGATCGGTTTTAGCGATCATGTCGATCCGCCTGTCTTCCGGAACGCTTTCCAGCACGCGTGTCGCGATCCCCTCCTCGCCCGGCGCCGCGAAGATGGCGACACGCGCTCCGGGCATGATCCCGTCCGGCGCCGTCAGACGCGCCGCCAGTTCGATAAAGCGCTGGGCGGGCCATGTCTTGCCGATCCAGTTGGCCGCGGGCCCCAGCGCCAGCACAGGATCGCCGTCGGGTATGAGGCGCCGGGCCGCGCCTTCCTGCACTGGTGAAATGAACAGAACAGGGTCCGGCGGCACGGCCAGTTTCATGACGGCGGCATTCTGCTCCACCTTGTGAAGCTTGCGGCCGATATGTTTGCCGAACACAAACCGCCGCCGCGCCGGGACGGTGCGCGAGACAATGCTGTCGCGCAGGTCGATCACGATATCCCAGCGGGTGGAAACAGTCTGGCGCCACAGTTTAAGCCAGTGCCTGTGAAAACTCTGCTTTTTCAGGACGATGATCTTATCGAGTCCTGGCATGCCCTCGAACAGGCTGGCCGCAAGTCCGCCGCAGGCGATCGTTATCCTGGAATCCGGCGATGTATGGAGTATATGATCCAGCAATCCGGTCGATAAAACGGCATCGCCCAGGCGGCTGGATGTGATAAACAGGACCTTCATGATTGAAGTTTTAGGCGATACTGGCCCCGAACGAAAGCCGTTCTTTGTTACCCTGCCCGGTCGCGGCCTGATCCGTGTCGGCGGGCCGGACCGGCATGCATTCCTTCAGGCGCTCGTCAGCAACGACCTCGACCTTTTGCGGGTCCAGGATTCCTTATACGCCTGCCTGCTGACGCCGCAGGGAAAATACCTGTTCGATTTCATTATCTTCAAGGAGGACGACAGGCTTGTCCTGGATTGCGAAGGCGGCGCGCGCCTGCAGGCGCTCTTCAAAAAACTGTCTTTGTACAAACTACGGATGAAAGTCGATATGGAAGCGCTGGACAGCCATCCTGTATACGCCATTTATCACATGTCTTTCGGCGAAACGTACCAGGACCCCCGTCACCCGGCAATGGGAAGCCGCAGTCTGGAAAAACCTGAAGGCATCGAGGAAAAACCCTTCGCCGCATGGGACGAACATCGCATCCGCCTCGGCATCCCGGACGGCAGCCGCGACATGATCCCCGAACAATCCACGCTGATCGAATGCAATCTCGATCGCCTGAACGGCATATCTTTCGAAAAGGGCTGCTATGTCGGGCAGGAACTGACGGCCCGCATGCATCATCGCGGCCTCGCCAAAAAACATTTATATGCGGTGGAATGGCCTGACGAAGCGCCCGTCCCTGGCACCGATATCGGCATTGGCGGCCATGCGGCGGGACAGGCGCGCTCGGCATGCGGTAGAACCGGGCTGGCGCTTCTGAAAGACGAAACCGTGCGCGACGCCTCCATCCTTCCCTTTGCCTTGATCCGGCAGGATTAAATCGCGCCCTGCCCCGAAGGCCCGAAGAAATTCGACGCGAGCGCGTAAACGAGCAGGATCAGGATCACGGCAATGACCAGCAGCACATCCCAGCGGCTGAAGAAATGATACATGTCGAAGGTTTTGCCTTCGTCTTCTTTTTCAGGGTCGTTCATGCGAAGTCTCCCACTTTACAGTCTATCACCATAGAGAAAAGCCAGAGCCGGGCAATCCCTTATAGCGCTTTCACCATCATAAGGCACAGATCGTCGTCAACGGGCCGGATTTCGCCCGGCCTGACCGGCTGGCGGTCATACGTCACGCCGAACCCGTCCGGGATATAGCCCAGGCGGACATACAGGCGCTGTGCCGCCCCGTAATCGGCGTACAATCCGACGCTGATGCCCATATCCGTCTTGCCGGCCTTCCGCGCCTCTTCCTCGAAACGGGAAATCAGGGCCGTCGCCACGCCCTTCTTACGGCATTCCGGGACAACGTTTAAATCCTGGATCTCCGGCATGCCGAGACGCTTGTACAAGGCGTATTGCGGCTCCCGGTTCAGCATTCCGTATCCAGCTGCCTTGCCGTTCAGCGAGGCGATAAACACCAGCCGCCGCCCTTCCGCCTGCTCGGCCAGGCAACGGGCGAAATAATCAGATTCCTTATGGCTGTTATTAGACGCCGCAATCCCGTTTAAATCGGTTATATCATCTGTTCCCGCCAGCGATAAATTTATGTGAGATAGAAGCATATCTGTTGACATAATTAAAATTTCTTCCTAAAAGCTCTTATGGATATTGAACCAGACCATCCTCTTTTGAAGGATTTTCCGTTACCGTTCAAGCCCAGTACATGGGAACTGAACGACCTGCTTCTTGATGTCGCATTACGGCAGGAAGAAGAATGGCACCGCAGAGGATATCGCTGGACCTGGGGTATGGAATTTGAATTCGAGACCCGCGCTCCCGCTGTTTATAAAGATAATCTGGAAAAATCATTTCCCGGTGCCGACGATGAAGCGATCCTCGCCCTTGCTCCCCATCTTGCACCCTCGCATAAGATTTTGAATGCGGTGCGAAATCAGGACGAGGGAGTCTATGAACTGAAAAGGCAAGCCTGTTTGCGTGACATGCTTTCATATTGCCGGCATATCCTGCATGACGAAGGGATGACGCGGTCGGAAAAAAGGCAGGCGGAACGCCGCATAAGCTGGCTGACGAAAGCACTGACGCTCAATCCCACACCTTCCGATGTAGTGCTTGCCGTGCTTCATACTTACCCTCTTTGCCGAGGAGGAGTCGCGGACATCATAGAGCCGCGATACGACTCGCGGACCAGAGGCAAAGGATGGTATGACGGCAAAGAAGTTCCTGAGATTCGAAGCCTTGTTAACCGGGATTTGAAGACTGCGATCGTCGATTTCCATCATATAACCGCGGCCATTGTCGCCGTTTGCGAGGATCTCGGCGTCATTCCATATTTCTCACCAGATTCAGCGCACCATTTGAATTTCGGGATTGAAACATTGCAGGGATGTTCCGTCCTCGACCTGGACAATCCTACTTTTGAACCCATGCGCTTCAGCGTTATGCGTGGCGTTTGCCATGCTATGCGCAACGCGCCTATTGCTTTTGGTGCGACCAACCTTCTTCGCAATTTTTCCTCAGGCTCCAGCCGCGGCCATATTATCCGGCAAAAAAAAGATCATTGGGAAGTCAGGGGCACATCCGAAAACGGACAGATGCACATGGCAGCCCTTGCAGGGATCTTGATGTCAGGTGCTGCGGCAAGCTGCTTCTCGCCAGACAAGCGTCACATGAAGTCTGTCCATGCGGCACGAATCCCTGTGATCTCCGGAGGACTTCCTTCCCGCGATTTCCTGCGAGCAACACTTGCCCGCCTTCCTGTTAGCACCGATGGGCGCGTTAAGGCCGACCCTTTCGTGATCAGCTACAACCTGGAAGGTTTGCAGGAAAGCTTCGGCTCGCAAAGCTGGCATCCCAGCAAAAGCAAGCGCAATCTTGATACGCAGGAAAAATGGGAAATGTTTTTCGGGTCCCTGCGTATTACGCCTGAGGGCTGTGTGGATGACAGGCTTTTGCCAAAAAGCCTGCAAGGGCAATTTAGAAACATCCATGTCGCGGGCTATAAAACTATTCCTGCCTTCGACGTGCAGTCGGCCACAGGTCCAAAACTTCATAATGAAAAATATTGTAGTTCCGCGCTCGCGTTTTTGTCTTTACCACCCGAAGACATCAAAAAAATCAGCTATCATTTTGCACGCCAGGCTGATGAGCCAGTGGCAAATATGAAGGAGCTAGTACAAACAGTGATTTTGAGAAGCGCGAAACAAGCGGCAGCAGGCGGGGAACCGGACTTTTCAGGAATTGCTTATAGTAGTATTTTGGGGTTCATACATATGCCAGCATTTGCAAAACATGCGCTGGAAAAAAATATAACCCTGCCTTTTCTAGAAGAAATCAAACGTTTGTCCACATTGGCCAGCCGGCTGGCGGCCGCGGAAATGGAGCGTCTAGGAAGCTCTCCATCGGCAAATCTGAGTATTGCAGCTTTACAGGCTTTTCAGGAATGCCTGGAACCGCCTTTGTTTTTTAATGCCTCCGCTTATGCAGCACCTGCTTGTGAAAAGCTAAAAAAAGTATGGGACTATGCGCGCACTCTGGATAAAAAAGAATTTTATATGGAGACTGCGCTCAAGATATGGATGACTTGGTATTGCCTCGAGAACATTGCGTGCGGCCGTGGAAGCCTGCTAGATATGGCCGACAATATAGAGTCTCTTAAGCACGAATTTAAGGGCGAACTGGTCAAAAAGCTAAGTCCCGAAACGGACGATGAAAGAGATAAAATCATCATTTTGTTTGAATGCATTGACCTATGGTCTCAGGCAACAATTGACCTTTTCAGACACCAGAGAGTTTCTGAGATAAATTCAGGCCGGTCTTTTTCTCACCAACT
>JBGAPF010000004.1:0-132646 GCA_044221445.1 Alphaproteobacteria bacterium | reverse complement strand
GCTGCTTGTCCTTCCCGCCCAGCATATAAAAACCCGGGCCGACTTCGACGGCGGGCACTTCGTTCTTCACAAACTGGCGCCGCAGGATGTCGGCCTGATAAAAGCCCCGGATAACGCCAAGCGCCCCGTCTTCGTTCTGGGCGGCCCAGTCGGACGGCGCCCACGGCTCGCGGTCCCATTGACGGTTATGGGTCCGGGTGGGGTGCTCGATATAGGGCTGGAAATCGCCCAGACGCTCCCAATGGGATGTCGGCCATCCAAGGCCGTACCATTTTGGCGAGGCTTGCGCCGACGTTGCCTGACCCAGACAGGCCAGCGCCAAAAATGCAATCATTCCAGTCTTTTGCAGGGACATACCGATCAAAACCCATCCTGTTTCAGGCAATATTAACACAGATTATGCTATCATAATACGATGATAAGCGCGATTCAAACGGCACTGACGGGGCTTGCCGCCGCCACGAAAAAGATCGGGGCGACGGCGGACAATATCGCCAATCTCGACACAACCGGCAGGCTGGACGGCAAGAGCCAAAAACCCTACAGCACGGTAATCACGGCGCAGCAGGCTTTGCCGGGCGGAGCAGGCGTCCAGGCTTCCGTGACGCAGAAATCCCCCGGCTTCGTCCCTGCCTACGATCCTGGATCGCCGTTCGCTGATGAAAACGGACTGATCGGTGTTCCGGCAACGGATCTGGCCGAAGAGTTTGTCAATCTGAGCATCGCCAAGACAACGTATAAAGCCAATGCTGCCGTCATCCGCACAGCGTCGGCCATGGAAGACGACCTGCTGAAGACCTTCGATAAAAGAGTCTGATGTCAATGCGCCGGTGCAGCGCCTGGCTTCGCCTTCGGGTTGTTGTGCGGCAACAGGAAGGCTATGCCGGCCATCAGCGCCGTCACGATCGCCATCAACCGAAACGCATCGGCGTAACTGAGGACGGTCACCTGATGCAGCAATTCCCTGTAGATCGCCCCGACGGCGGCTGAAGCGGCGGATCCTGCCGCATAGCCCTGCCCTGCATAAGCGGCGCTGTAATCATGAAGCATACCCTGATAGACAGGGCTGGTCGCGCTCAGATGCGCACCGAGGATCGTCTGGTGCAATTGTTCGCGCCGCGCGACGAAGCTGGCGATCAGGGCGATGCCGATGCTGCCGCCCATGTTGCGGAACAGCGCATAAAGCGCCGAAGCTTTGCTGCTTTTTTCCTTGGGAATGCGCGCGAAGGCAATGGTGCTGATCGGAATGAACAGAAACGGCAGGCCGATCACCTGGAGAATCCGCGCTATCACAAACAAACGAAAATCCGTGTCCGGTGTAACAAAAGACGTCGCGACCATGCCGATGGAGCAAAGCACAAACCCCGTCGCAACCATGTATCTTGCTTCTACCTTGCCGACCATTTTTCCAGCAATGGGCATAAGAAACACAACAGCCAGGCCGCCTGGAGACAGGACAAGCCCGGACAATGTCGCGTCGTAACCGTATTGCGACTGCGTCAGCAGCGGCAGGAGCGCGCTGCTGGCATACAGCGCGAAACCGACGCAGAAGATCATCACGCAAGACAGGCCGAAGCCGCGATCGGTCAGAAGCCTGAGATCGACGACGGGATCTTTCTGGCGCAGAACCCACAGGACGGCGCAGATCAGGCAGGCGGCGCTGAGCGACGCAAAGGTGACGATGAACGAACTTCCGAACCAGTCTTCCTGCTGGCCCTTGTCGAGGACAATCTGCAAAGCCCCCAGGCCCAGCACGATCAGGCTGAGGCCGACATAATCGATTTTCTTCACGCCCTGCGCTTTCGCGTGGTCCGGGTCCTGGACGAACATGCCGACCATCCACAACGCGAAAATCCCCACGGGCACGTTCAGGTAAAAAATCCAGCGCCAGCTGTAAGTGTCGGTGATAAATCCGCCGAGCGTCGGCCCGAGGATCGGCGCGACGATCATGGTCAGGCCCGTGACGCCGAAGGCCGCGCCGCGCTTTTCCGGCGGGAAGGCGTCGACGATAATCGCCTGCTGCATCGGCTGCAGCCCCCCGCCAGCAAGTCCCTGCAGCAGCCGGAAAACGATCAGCATCGGCAGGGATGTGGCCGCGCCGCAGGCAAAAGACGCCGCCGTGAACGCGCCGATGCACATCATGAAATAGCGCTTGCGCCCCATCGCGCCGGCCAGCCAGCCCGAGAGAGGCAGGACGATCCCGTTGGCGACGAGATAGGATGTCAGCACCCAGGTGCTTTCATCGCGGCTGGCCCCCAGCGACCCGGAGATATGGGAGAGGGAAACGTTGGTGATGGTGGTGTCCAGCACCTCCATGAACGCGGCCAGGCTGACCGCGAAAGCGACGGTCCACGGATTGAAGCCGGCCTGCCCGGGCGATGCGGCGGCGCTATTCGACATGGACGGTCGGCACCACAGACATGCCGGGCCCGAGCGTTACGCCCGCGACGGGACGATAACCGTCCAGGACGATCTTCACCGGCACACGCTGGACGATCTTGACGAAATTTCCCGTGGCGTTCTGGGCAGGAAACGCCGAGAACCGGGAACCTGTTCCGGACTGGACGCTGTCCACCTTTCCATGCAGGCCAAGACCGGGATAGGCGTCGACATCGATGTCGACAGGCTGGCCCGGCTTCATCGCGGTCAGTTGCGTTTCCTTGAAGTTGGCGACGACCCAGACGTCGTTGCCGACCAGCGCCATCAGCTGCTGCCCCGGCTGGACGTAATTGCCATGCTCGACACCGCGGCTGGCGATCCGGCCATCGATGGGCGCGACGATGTTCGTGTCGGCGAGATCCTTGCGGGCCTGCGCCACGTCGGCTTCCGCCTGCCTGACAACGGCGGCCAGCTGTTCGGCGTTCGACACCGCGGCGGCCACTGTCTGGGGCGCCGTCTGCGACGCGCGCAGTTTCGCCTTGGCGTCGTTCAGCGCCGAAAGCGCCTTTCTCTGCGCCGCGACGGCGTCGTCAAGCTGCTGGCGGCTGCGCGCCTGGTCGGTCAAGGACTGGAGGCGTTTCAGGGTCTGCTGCGTATTCTCCCATTCCGCCTGGGCGACCTGCATCTGGGCCTGGGCCGCGTCGGTGTTCGACGGCGCCTGGATTTTCGTCGTCTCCAGGTTTTGCGTCGCGGAAGACAGGTTGGCCTTCGCCGCGTCCAGCGCCGCCAGCGACCGGTCGAGTTTGATCTGGTAATCGACGGGGTCGATCCGGGCCAGCAGCGTGCCCGCCTTCACCACCTGATTATCGGTTACGGGCAAAGCCTGGACATAGCCGCCGACACGCGGACTGATCGTCACGACATTGGCTTCGAGCGCCGCGTCGTCGGTCGACACCTCGTTCCGGTGCAGGAAGATGTATATCCCCGCGCCCGCCGCGATCAACGCGATAATGCCGAAAATCCGCAGTTTTTTGCCTGTCATCTTCATCGATAATCGCCTTTTCCATTCTAAACTAAACTGTTTAGTTCAGTTTAAATATATGCTACTCTGGTTTAGATGTCAAAAGACGGCAAAAATATAAATACGCCAGAGCAGCCCCCTCCGCCCGAGGGCGGCAAGCGGGCCCGCATCCTGGAGGTGGCGGGCAAAATGTTCATGGAACAGGGCTACAGCGCTGTCAGCATGGACGCCATCGCCGAAGCCGCGCCGGTTTCGAAGCCGACATTGTACAACCATTTCGACGACAAGAAGACCCTGTTCAAGGCCATCATGGAAGCGCGCTGCGGCACAATATTCGATGCGCTGGAGCACAGTTTCGACGAGGGAAAGGATGTCGCCTCGACCCTGTCCATCATAGGCCAGCGCTTTCTCGACCTCGTGCTTTCGCCCAACGCCATCGCCATCCACCGCGTCATCCTGGCCGAATCCGGCACTTTCCCGGACCTTGGCCAGCTGTTTTACGAGGCCGGTCCAAAAAAAGTGATCGCACGGCTGGCCGCTTATTTCCAGCGGCAGCATGAAAGCGGTACCCTTGTCGTCCCCGACCCGGCCCGCGCCGCCAGCCTGTTCCTCAACATGATCAAGGGTGAACACCATATGCGCTGCCTTTTGCGGCTTGGCGGCGACACCGGCGGGGCCGAACGGAAACGCGCCATCGATTACGCGGTCCGGATTTTCATCGCGGGCCATGCTCCCGTTTAAAGGACGCATAACAAAAAGGGCCGGATCGCCCCGGCCCTTTCGTTGATTTTTAGACGCTTATTGCACGACGGGCGCGGTGCCGTTCAAGTCAGCATCCGCCCAGTATTTTGTGCCCTGGACCATCGCCTGGGCCATCAGGCCGGTATTGGTAAGCTGGTATACCCGCACGCCGGGCAGGATGTCGGCAGCACCGCCCACAGCCGCGCCTTTTTCGCCGACTTTCGCGGCGGCGTCGGCCTTGCCGGTCATATCGAGGCCGGTGGTTTTAAAGTCCTGGAACGCCTTCGCGTCGTGGAACACGAACACCGTGCGCGCATCCTTCGCGCCCAGGCCGAGTCCCACGCCGCCTTCCGCCATCTGCATGAAGGTGTCGGTATTGGCGGCCTTGTCATGGGCGACGCCGTGGCCGTAGCCCGCGCTGATATAGAACAATGCCAGGCTGCCGCTGGTGAAAACGGCATACCCGAGCGCGCTGTCGATATCCTGTTTCGCCTCAGGCCTGACTTCATAAAGGCGGGCCAGAGTGTGATCGCGCATTTTAAGGATAGACGCCTTCTGCCCTTCCACATCGGCGGCATGCGCCGCGACCGGAAGGATGAAAAGCATGGCAAGCATGCATAGAATTTTTTTCATGGTTTTCTCCTTCTATAAGATAAATTTTACAGCGGTCAAACAAACGAAGCGGCTTTTTGTTCCTGCCTCCTCCCTTAACGGAACGAAAAGCCAGGCCGGTGCGTTTATCTTCTTTAAACAAGGAGACTTAATAATGGAAAGCGTTACCTGCAGCGTCTGCGGCATGCAGATTCCCGGAGACTCGACCGTATGCCCAAAATGCGGAAATAAGGGCGTTTAACCTGATAAATAGTTAATTCAGGCGCTTTAACGTTGACATAACCTCATGGCTATTTTAATACATCGCCATGAGACTTATAAACAGCGTTTTAGATCTTTTCGACCGGGCTACCGGCCGTTCTGACATCAGCCTCAGGCCGAGAGACGAAAGGCGCAAGTCGAAGCGATCGGCTGCCGATATCATCAACGATACTTTTGGCGGGCAGGCAAATGTTGCGGTACGCAAAGCGAGAGTTAAAACCTTTCTTGAGTCGACATCCGCAAAACCTCTGACCCAACGGCAGGCGGATATAGCGCGGGAAGCTTTTGACGGGGCTTTTGTCACTATCCGCCAACCGCACATCGACCGCATGATTTCCATGATTGCGAGTACCGGCCACAGGGATGCCTTTATCCGGCAGATCGAGTCCGGGGACTGCCTTCTGCCAGAGCGCGTCAGGCAGGCCATTATAGCCTCCGCCCCGCGCATCGCCCGCCGGCCCTCCTCGCCTGCCAGCCGTGCGGTCGCAGAGCCGGTCATTCCAGTCCAGCGCGGCCAGATGGTTATTTCGCGGCCCGCCCCGGAACCCGTGACCGTCATAGAAGACATGACAGGTCCAGCTGACGCGCCCGATGATGTGCAGAGCCACGATGTCGCAGGCGAAGCGGGCGCGCCGGAACCGGAAGCGCCTATGACCATCGTCGAACTTGACGGCCCTCTCGTGATCGGCAGCGATATTCACGAAACAGGCGAGAGTCGCCCGGGCCGTGCCGGACCGCGCCAGGAACAGGACGAAGTCAGGACCCAGCCGCGCCTCGACTGGATAACCGACGCCCTTCATGAAAAGGGTGTCGGCAACGCCAACCTTATCCTCTACCGCCAGAGAGTGATCGGCCCCGACGACAAAAGCCCGTATTATTTCCTCGAAGTCAGGGACGGCGCGCATCATTTTCAGATCGCCGTCTGCCCGGTCCTTGGCCATTCGACCTTCATCCTGCGCACGCCCTTTGATTTCAGCGACGAGAAAAGAATTCATATAGACGCGATCAGGGCGGACAAGACAGCCTTTCGCGCCACCTGCTACAGCCGCGAGCAGTGGCTGGCCAGCATCTTCAGATACGCCTATACCGCCCTGCCGGAATTACCGCAGCAGGTCAAAACCAGAGTCACATGGCGCGACCTGAAAAACGAACTGGTCCAGAGCGTCGTCGCGTTCCACGGCGCGACCGCCACGATACCGATGACCGGCGACCGCGCCATAATCGAACACGGCCCCCTGGCCAATAAAACATCCTGGTACAACGCCTATCATGCCCTGCAGCGCGGCGCCATAACGGGGCTGGAGGGCATCACGAATTTCAGGCAGGTGTTCAACCAGGCGACCGGGGCAGGATCGGCCCCCGCCGTTTGCAAAGCGCGGTTCGACGCCTGCGATATTTTTGCGAAAGCCGCCCGTCACATCCTGGAGCATGGCACGCTGCCGCAGGACGCAATCGACGGAATACCCGTCGCGCGGATCAACCGGGCCCTGCAGAGGAGAGCCGTCGACAGTCTCGACAGTATCCTGCCGCCGGAAAACGCGTCCGGCGTGCGCTGCCTGGGGGATTTTCTGGTCGCCACGGGCCTGGCCGAGAAAAAAGGCAGAAGGCTTGTGCCTGCCGCCCAAGAAGACCTTCTCGTTTTGGATGCGCTGGCCCCGGCCCGGACGTAGAAGCGCCGCCGCTTCCCCCTCTGCCGTCAAACCACCGTCAGGCGGGTTCTGGCGAAGGGCGCAGGGCTTTGCCTGGACTGCGCATATTCCCGCACGGGGATGACCCGGTCCAGTTCCGACAGCGGCGCTATCTTCCCATTCTCGCCCAGGAAATGCGTGCCGGCCCGTATCGTCGCAAAACCGTCGCCGCGGGCATAGATCAGGTCGCAGGGCGCCTTGTAGACCCTATGCGGCCCGACATCGCGCACCACGACGGACGGGTCGGTTACCGTGGCGAAATCGCGGCAGGCGTCGATCTGGCAGATATCCTGGCCTTTCTCTGTAATGAAGGCGCGGCGCACATAGGCGGAGAGGATGGCGGGCGGCAGGTTCCTGAGCAGATGCGGCGAGGCCAGCGCGAAGCCGGGCCGGGCGTCCGGGTCCTGATAGAGCAGACGGTGATTGAGCGAGCTGAACCGCGGGCCGCCGACCATGTCGCAGCGGACGATCCAGCCCTCGGCGCCCAGATGCAAGGCGTGTCCTTCGAAACCGGGCGGCATGCGGTATCCCGGGCTAGTTATGCTGGCGTCGGGGGCCACGACCAGCGTGACGGCGCCGCCCTCCGTCCGCCGCTCGATCATATCCTTGAACATGTTTTCCAGGACATGGGGAAACGGCAAACGCGGCGACACCCGGTTTTCGAGCCCGGCGGCATGGACGACCAGCGATTCAAGCACGAACTTCCTGACCGCCGCCGCCCGGTCTTCGCGGCCGGCGAACAGGGAATGCATCAGGGCTTCAGCCAGCCAGTCCGCGGCGTAATCAAGCTGCGCCCTGGAGAAGGGGGCGATATCGGCGTCCGGGATACAAGGTTGCTCCGCCGCCGTTTTCAACTGATACACCAGCCCCATGATCGTCCCGCCCTTTTCAGACCTCTGCGCAAACCATAGCCATAATATTTCACGCTTTTGGCGGCAACAAAATAATGCGGGCGAACCGGGCGGGCTTAATAGTCCGTTCCCCGGTTTTTCGCCTCCGGGAAACGCTGCGCGAAACGATCAGGCCGGGCGAGCTATCAGTCCGTTTGGCGGTGTTTAACGTCAGCGACCAAGGGCGGGCGCCAACAGGAGGAACGAAAACCATTATGTATCAAGGCGTTGAAAACCAGCCGGGCGCCCGCCGGCCATGCGCATGCCTCTCGAACAGGCCGTCCCGTTCGCGGCCCGCCGCGCCTTGGCTGAACGCCCTGAAGGCATTCAGCGATTTTCCGGCAAGTGAATGCACGACCGCCAATGCCCAACGATTTTATATTTATGTCAATATTTCCACGACCGTCATGGCTAGTCCGAATTTCGGACTAAGTCCGGCATGGTTTGCGCGGCGCGTTCTTCCCTCTGCCCGGCCAGGCGGTCGATGGACATGAGGATGCCGACCTTGCGTTTGCCGCGCTTGACGATGACCGCCTTGTATGTCCCCTCCTCCAGCCATTGCAGATAGCGCGATATATTGCATTTGAGATCGTGCGTACCGCATTCGAAATGATCGTTCATATGGCTCTCCTTTGGTTTGTGCCTAAAACAGGCATAAAAAAAAGCGGCCCGAAATGCGGCCGCATATGTGGTGGTGGGAGGAGTATAGCATGGATTTTGGTGGAGGCTGGTTTTGCTATGGGATGAATTCAGATGTAATCAGTCTGTGGTTGATCATGACTGACAACGACACTCAAATTCTTCTCTTACACTCTAACAAGCTTACCTTTTTACACAGCACTTATCTTATAGAAAATCTACGATAGGTAATTGCCTTCGAGATTTAATAAACGAAGCAGATATGATACAAATCATCGTTAGTACCACCACAGACTCAATAAGAGCGCTATCAAAATATCATTTTTGCACTTGGGAGCACGCCAAATGGTAATAAATAATGAATCTGCAAATAAGATTGCATTAAGCCTCCTTAACTCTTTAGCAAAAACTTTGAATTCAGATTTAAGAGACATGGAAGAAAAATTCAATATATCGCTTCGTAGATCATATAAAGAATATATTTTAACAACTTCTAAAAAATACTCAAAATCTAAAACTTTTTTCTTTAGCAACAAGTCTGTTGATCTTTATAAGTACTATGTACCAACAGGAATAAAATGTGATGACATAGAAATAGAGGAACCAAATATATCAAAATGCCTATTAAACTCCAATAGGATAGCAATTTTTGGTAGTGGAGGAACCGGAAAATCGGTCCTCATGAAACATTTATTTTTAGACTCTTATAACACTTGTTATGTTCCTATCTTAATTGAACTAAGAGAATTAAATACAGAATATAATTTAAACAAAGCTATAAATGACTATTTAAATAAAAATAAATTTTACACCACTGGAAAGTACTATGACAAAGCCGTTGCGGCCGGACATTTCCTTTTTCTTTTAGATGGTTACGATGAAATTCGTTACGATTTGAGGGAAAAAGTTGTTTCTGAGATACAAGCTTTATCTGACAAAGCAGATAAATGCCCGATATTTATATCTTCTAGGCCAGAAGACGAATTAATTAAGTTAGAAAATTTTTCAATATTTAAAATTCAACCTCTTAAACTTAATAACGCTCTATTGCTAATAGAAAAACTTCCTTTTGATGAAAATGTAAAAAACATATTTATGAAAGAAATGGAAGAATCATTATTTGTTAAACATTTTTCATTTTTATCTAACCCACTTTTATTATCGATCATGTTACTAACATTTGGAGAAAATGCTGACATACCCTCCAGAATTAACATTTTTTATAATCAAGCCTTTAATGCATTATTCAACCAACATGATGCAAAAAAGGGTGGTTACAAAAGGCAGAGAAGAACAAACTTGGATATTCAAGAATTTGCTAAGGTATTTTCTGTATTCAGCTTAATTAGCTACGACAAAAGAATGTTCACTTTAACGTCTTTAGAATGCATAGAAATTTTGAAAAATTGCCAGAAAATTACAGGGATAGATTATCTTTCCGAACATTTTCTTGAAGATATGGTTAAGTCAGTATGCTTAATGATTGAAGACGGATTAAATATTTCTTTTACCCATAGATCTTTTCAAGAATATTTTTGCGCTAAATTTATCTCAGAGGCAAATACAGAAATTCAAAGAAAATTATTAAATAAATATTTGCCCAGCACCAACTCAGATACAGTATTGAAATTAGTAAGTGAAATGAATTTGGAATGTGTAGAAATTAATTTGTTACAACCTCACTTGGAAAAACTATTCAAAAATATTAATGTTAAAAAGTCGATAACAGATGAAAATTATAAAATGTATTTATCTTTATACTTTAAAAGTATCGGCATATCAGACGGCAGAATTTCCTCTATTATGTTCAATAAAACAAAGTCTGTTTTTCAACTATTAAATTTAATAGACCAAATTAAACCAGATTATTTTGAGAAAAATATAGACATCAAAGTTTTTGATTTAAAATTTGAAAAATATGGCAAAAGCAATATTAACATTAATATAAATGACGCCATAAAAGATAAAGAATTATTTGATAAAATAAATGTGTTATTCCATTATACAGATAAAAAATATCTAAAATTCTTATTTGAATATTATAATGCAATAAAAAGAAAAATCATAGAAAATGGAAAGAGCTTAAAGTCAATTCTAGATTTATAAAACTAATCCCTGAGTTGCCAGCCCCAAATCCATTCTCCTGCGCTAAAGCTACGGAGGACTAACGCCGCTCCGTCGCCAGCCCCAGATCCAGCGCCTCCAGCTTCCTGATCTCGTCCCGGTATTTCGCGGCCTGTTCAAATTCCAGTTCGCTGGCTGCCTTACGCATCTTGCCTTCCATGTCCTTGATCTGTTTCTTGATGTCCTCGGGGCTGAGGAAATCGTCGATGCCGGGGCGGAGGCTGATGTTCAGGCGGTCGCCGCGGTCGTAATCGCTGCGCAGCGCGTCGCTGATATGCTTCTTGATGGTTTCGGGCGTGATGCCGTGTTCCGCGTTGTAGATCAGTTGTTTTTCGCGGCGGCGCGCGGTTTCGTCGAGCGCGATCTGCATGCTTTTGGTGACGCGGTCGGCGTAGAGGATGGCGATGCCCTCGACGTTCCGCGCGGCCCGCCCGATGGTCTGGATCAGCGAGGTGCGGCTGCGCAGATAGCCTTCCTTGTCCGCGTCCAGGATGGCGACCAGCATGCATTCGGGGATGTCCAGCCCCTCGCGCAGCAGATTGATGCCGATCAGGATGTCGAACACGCCGAGGCGCAGATCGCGGATGATCTCGATCCGTTCCAGCGTTTCAGTGCCGGAATGCATGTAGCGCACCTTCAGCCCGTTTTCGGTGAGGTATTCGGTCAGGTCCTCGGCCATCTTCTTGGTCAGGGTGGTGACGAGGACGCGCCCGCCCTTGCCCACCACGGTCCGGCATTCGGCCATCAGGTCGTCGACCTGGTGCACGGTCGGGCGGATTTCGACCGGCGGGTCGATCAGGCCGGTGGGGCGCACCACCTGTTCCGCGAACACGCCGCCGGTGCGTTCCAGTTCCCAGTCGCCGGGCGTGGCGGAGACGAAGGTGGTCTGGGGCCGCATCGCATCCCATTCCTCGAATTTCAGGGGGCGGTTGTCCATGCAGCTGGGCAGGCGGAAGCCGTAGGCGGCCAGCGTCGTCTTGCGCGCGCGGTCGCCGTGATACATGCCGTTCAGCTGGGGCACCATCACATGGCTTTCGTCGAGGATCAGCAGCGCGTCGTCGGGCAGGTATTCGATCAGGGTCGGCGGCGGCGCGCCGGGCGGACGTCCGGTCAGATAGCGCGAATAGTTCTCGATGCCCTGGCAGATGCCGGTGGCCTGGAGCATCTCCAGGTCGAAGGTCGTGCGCTGTTCAAGGCGCTGGGCCTCCAGCAGCTTGCCGTCCCTGATGAATTCGGCCAGCCGGTCCTTCAGTTCGGCCTTGATGCCGTTCATCGCCTGCTGCATCGTCGGGCCGGGGCTGATGTAATGGGAGTTGGCGTAGACGCGCACGCCCTCCAGCTTCGCCACCTTGACGCCGGTCAGCGAGTCGAACTCCGTGATCTCCTCGATCTCGTCGCCGAAGAATGAGAAGCGCCAGGCGGAATCCTCCATATGGCTGGGGTAGAGCTCGACCGTGTCGCCGCGCACCCGGAAGGTGCCGCGCTCGAACGCGATGTCGTTGCGCTTGTACTGCAGCGCGATCAGCAGGCGGATCAGCTCCTGCCTGTCCATCGCCTGGCCCTTGCGCAGGTCGAGCCGCATCGCCTGGTAATCCTCCTTCGACCCCAGGCCATAGATACAGGAGACGGACGCGACGATGATGCAGTCCCGCCGCTCGAAGATGGCGCGGGTGGCCGAATGGCGCATGCGGTCGATCTGTTCGTTGATCGCCGAGTCCTTCTCGATATAGGTGTCGGTGCGGGGAACATAGGCCTCGGGCTGGTAATAATCGTAATAGGACACGAAATATTCCACCGCGTTGTCGGGGAAGAAGCTTTTCATCTCCCCGTAAAGCTGGGCCGCCAGCGTCTTGTTCGGCGCCATGATCAGGGTCGGGCGCTGCAGCTTCTGGATCACATGGGCCATGGTGAAGGTCTTGCCGGAGCCGGTGACGCCGAGCAGCACCTGGTCCTTCTCCCCCGCCTCGATGCTTGCCATCAGGTCGGCGATGGCCTTGGGCTGGTCGCCCGCCGGGACGTAATCCGATTCGATCCGGAACGGCTTCGAGCTTTCCTGCGGCAAGGTCTCGACCTTGGCGGGAACGGGGGACAGGACGGGGACGTGGAGATCAGGCATTCCAGTAATATAAAGAGCCTGCGGCGTATGGCAACGCCTCTCGGCAGACGTCAGCCCAGACTGTTGCCCAGGGAGGGTTCGTATCTGTCCGCCTTCAGGCCGGCAAGGTCGATATGGGGACAGGGCGGCAGGCGCAGGCGCAGAACGCTCATCATTTCGTTGGCGACGAGGTCGCCGAGGGCGGGGGTCGACTCCTCCACAACGGCCAGGCGTATGAGGTCCCGCGCCTCCTGCAACATGGCTATCCTTTCTTCAAGCATGTCGCGTTTCTCGGCAAGCACATCCCGGATTTCTTTCAGCGCGGCTTCGACGTCACTAAAGTCTTGCCATGCCTGGCCCCGTTTATTCCAATCGGCCCCAAAGTCCAGATCGCCGGCAAAATCGCCATAGTTGGAGGCATGCTCGCGCAGATCCCCGACGAACCGATGCGCCTTCAGCGATTCCTGGGTAAAAACGCCGCGCGCGAGGTCGATGGAGTATTCTTCCATGTCGTCGGCCAGATTTTCGAGAGCCGCCGCCGCATAGTCCGGAGGACCGTCATCCCTTCCTTCGCAGATATCCATGACCGTTTTCAGCCGGTCCTGTAAAAACCGCGTTTCATCATAAAGAGCGACCACCGCGTTGAAGCGATTTTTACTATGCCCGATGCCCGCGGTTTTCTGGAGGTAGGCATTCCGGTGAGACTGAGGCAGAACGATTTCGCACAATCTGTCTATATGAGGCAGAGCCGCCTTGCGCACCGCGCGTTCCATGGACCGGATTTCATTCTGGTCCGGGATCGACGCTTTCCACGCGTCCGGAAGAGCCGCGCGCAGAAAGCTTTCATACAGGGACTGCATCAGGGACAGCACGGGGTGCCTGTCCAGGGCGGCCTGAATTTCCGCCTCCCGTTCGCGCATGCAGGCCTCCATGGACCAGTATTCGAACAGTTTTGGCGTTACGTCCCGCCCCCACAGGCCTTTCAAAACCTTGATATGCCCTGCCCTGTTCTGCAATTTTTCATCTCCCGATTTTCCGAAAGATATACAGGCCTCGGGCGCGCCCGTCAATTTTGTGATTTTTACAAAAGAAAAAGCCCGGCGTGGTGTGACGCCGGGCCTATTTATTATAGGACTTCAATCTGAGGAGGACTGAAGCGAAACCGCTTAATAAATCCTATGATCTTAGTGTACCGAAGCGGTCTGACAGGAAGCTTACAAAGCCGGAAGTTTTGCACATTTTTTCAAAAAGTAATTCCGGGCCTGATTTTAAACGTAAAAAACCCGGCGTGGTGTGGCGCCGGGTTCTTTGATGCAGGACTTCGATCTGAGGAGGATCAAAGTTAAGTTGCCTTAATAATCCTACAATTTCACTCTAGCGGGCGAGGCTGACAGGAAGCTTACAAAGATGGAAATAATGGCGGTTATTTATCAACCCACTGATAAATAACAAATATTTTTTTATCCCGGACCATTTATTAATGCTTTTTTTTGACGGTTCTGCCTGTAAAATCGGCCTTATGAGACTGTTGCTTGTCGAAGACAATCCCCGCCTTTCCGAATATGTCGGCAAGGGCCTGCGCGATTCCGGGCTGGAATGCGACGCGGCCCTGACCGCGGCGGAAGCATTCGCCGCCTTCACGACCCAGAGCTACGACCTCGTCATCCTCGATCTCGGGCTGCCGGACCGCGACGGCTTCACCCTGCTGGCGGATTTCAGGAAGGCCAACCGCAACGTGCCCGTCATCATCCTGACCGCGCGCGATTCGCTGGAGGACAGGGTCAAGGGGCTGGACGGCGGCGCGGACGACTATCTGATCAAGCCCTTCGCCATCGAGGAACTGGCCGCGCGGATCCGCGCCCTGCTCCGCCGCCCGGGCCAGTCGCTCGGCACGATGCTGAAAGCCGGGAACGTCTCCTTCAACGCGGAAAGCCGCGAGGCGTTCATCGACAGCCGCGCGATCCGCATGACCAGGCGCGAATCGGATCTGCTGGAGCAACTGATCCGCTGCACGGGCCAGGTGCTGCCGAAAGAAAAAATCGAAAGCCGCCTGTACAGCTACGGCGAGACGGGCTCCGCCAATTCCATCGAGGTCCTGGTCCACCGCCTTCGCAAGAAACTGGAAGCGGCGGGCGCGGACGTCCAGGTGCATACGCTGCGCGGCATCGGCTACCTGTTGTCGGAACCGGCGGCGGCATGAAGGTCAACCACAGTTCGGTCACCAGCCTTCTCATGCTCTGCGTCCTGGCGGCGACCCTTATCTATACCTGCGTCATCTGCACGATCATCTATACCCAGATCAACGACACGCTCGACATCCTGCGCAACCGGTCCCTGTCGCAGCAGGCTTACGATATCGCTATCTCCCTGGAAACGAGGGGCAGCATCCCGGACAAGGACACGCCCCTGTCAGGCGAAGCGTTATACGGCAACGTCGGCGCCCATAATCAGTATGTGGTGCGCGACGCCGCCAGCGGACGGACCGTCCTGCATTCGCCCGCCGGGTTCGCCGACAGTTTCCCCGCCTCCGACGGCGTCACGAACGAGTATTTTTATTTTACGGCGCCCCAGGGCGGACAATACGCGGGCGCCAGCATCCGTTACACGATCAGGGGCCGGGATTACATCATCCAGACGGCGCAGAGCGAGGATTCGGCGGATAATTTTTCCGATATCCTGCGCCAGACCTTTTTCGAGCGCATCGCCATGTTCGGCATCCCGTTCCTGTTCATCCTGATGCTGGTCATCGCGATGAGCATCAAGCTGATCATGTCGCCCATCACCAAGACGCTGAAACAGACCCGTGAAATCTCGTTCGCGAATCCGGACGTGCGCCTGGACGACTCGACGCTGCCGCAGGAGATCAAGCCGCTGGCCCGCGCCGTCAACGACGCGCTCGACCGGCTGGAAAAGGGGATCACGGCGCAAAAGGATTTCATCGCCAGCGCCGCCCACGAACTGCGCACCCCGCTCGCCATCCTGCGCAGCCATGTCGACCTTCTGGAGGAAAAAGACGTCGCGGCGCGGATGCGCGACGACGTCGATTCGATGGCGCGCATGGTCTCCCAGCTTCTGGATACGGCCCGACTCGAATCGCCCGAGCGGCTGGAGATGCACGAAATCGACCTGGCCGATGTCGTCAAGACCGTCAGCCAGGACCTCTGGCCGTTGATGGTCAAGGAAGCCCATGCGTTCGACGTCAAGGGGATCGAGACGCCTGTACTCATTTACGGCCATTTCGATTCGGTGTGCCGGGCCTTGAGAAACCTGCTGGAAAACACCCTGAAATATACGCCGAAAGGCAGCCCGGTCACCGTCGCCTTAAGGGACTATCGCATCGAGGTGCGCGATCATGGCGGCGGCATCGACGACCAGGAAAAAGAACGGATCTTTGAAAAATTCAGCCGCCGCGACGGGCAGAGAAGCAGCGGCGCGGGCCTTGGCCTGTTCATCGTCAAGCGCATCATGGAACTGCACGGCGGCACCGTGACCGTGGCAAACGCGGAAGGCGGCGGCAGCGTTTTCACCCTGCAATTCCCGGCTTCAGGATAGGTTTTATATGAGCGAACTTTATGCGGGCAAACCCGATCCGGCCGTCTATGACTACCTGACCCGCCGGCGCAGCGCGAAAAAACTGGCGGCGCCGGGACCGGACGACGGCCAGGTCCAAATGATCCTGCAGGCCGCGGCGCGGGTGCCCGACCACGGAAAGCTTTTCCCATGGTATTTTCTCGTCTTCAAGGGCGACGCGCGGCGCGGCGCAGGGGACATCCTGAAGCGCGCGTGGCTAGCACGGGAACCGGACGCCAGCCCGGCCAAGCTGGAGCTGGAAGGCGAGCGATTCCTCAACGCGCCCGTCGTCATCGGGGTGGTCAGCACCATACGCGAAAGCAAGATCCCGGCCTGGGAACAGATCCTGTCGGCGGGGGCAGCCTGCATGACCCTGTGCCTGGCCGCCAACGCCCTCGGCTTCGCCAGCAACTGGCTGACCGGATGGTACAGTTACGACGAGGCTGTGAAAAAGGAACTGGGCCTCGGCGACCATGAAAACATCGCGGGGTTCATCCATTTGGGGACCGCGGCGGAACAGCCGGAAGAACGCGAAAGAGCCGATCTTTCTTCTTTCGTTACCAACTGGGAACCGGGGATCGCGCTCCGCACGGGGAAGTGATACACCCGTCACGGCAACGGCCGCTGAAAGCGTTTGTTTTTTCCTTTGGTACTAGGCTAGCGCCGGCTTTTCATCCGGCACGGCCCCAGGAGCCTGCCGTATTCTAAAATCGCGAAAAGGGGCAAACCCGCTTCGGACAAGAATGTCTTCCGTTCGACCGCCCGGCCTGAAGCTCGCGCGCAGTGTTATCGCTCCCGCATCCGGCTCTTTCATACGAAACGCCTGCAGGGAAAGAGCATCAAATAAAACCCTCCCTGCTTCCCCTGGATTGCGTTCATGTCTCGATACGCAGAACCCTGCAATCATTGCAACATCAAGGGGGCGACGGTCAGGCGACCGGGGATGCATCATCTGCATTCCCGCGGCCGCTACGGGCGTGCCGATTCTTTCCAGTACGTAAACATCTTCTGCCGCCACGTTAAAAGCGGCCCCGAGATCAGACGCACTCCAGCCCGCATCATCCCGCGCCTCCCGAAGGACATATCCTGGCGGTAAAGGGCGTGCGCCGTAAGAAGCGTCCTTGTCGGCGATGACCGTTCGAATCTTAAAACCTTGTCGTTCATAAAGAGAGGCGGCTCTGTTGGCCCTCATAACATCAAGAGAAGTCACCGCGTATTGCTTACCGGCGGCCCAGCCATAAAACGATTGCAAAAGACTGGCCCCTATACCCCTTCCACGGCAGGACTGGTCAACGGCGATTTTTTCAAGGTAAGGCAGCGGCTGCCCGCCTTCAGGCGGTTCGCTCATGATGAAATGGGCCATGCCTTTCACCCCGCCGTCTTCGCCTTCCGCTACGACCATGCACTCATCGTCGCTTTTTATTATGGAAGGATATTCAGAAGCCCGCAGCAATGCTTCCGCGTCTGGAAGAGGATTAAAAAGCTCCATGCCCGTGCTAAGTCCGGCATGGAAAACCGCAAGCTGCGCGTACAAAGCGCCAACGTCTTCGCGATCCTTATCTTGTGCCCGTCTGACAATCATAACATTACATAACACATCTTCGGCCAAGACTTCAAACTTGGCATTCCAGGCATTATCTTGCGATTGTCCTTTACGCCGCCTGCGCGAACTTTCCGTCCAGCGCGGCATCGATCAGAGCGATGGTTTCCCCGATCCCATACAGCGCAATGAAAGTGCCGAAGCGCGGTCCCTGGCTCTGGCCGATCAGGACCTCGTAGACGGCCTGGAACCACTGGCGCAGATCTTCCTTCGCGTAGCCGTTTTCGGTGCCCGCCGCAAAGACTTCGGTCTGGATGGCTTCGGAATCAATTTGCGCGGGCAGGTTTTCCAGACGCCGTTTCAGATCGGTCAGCGCCACGCGCTCGCGGTCGTCCGGCAGGCGGTATTTTTTAGCGGGCTTGACGAAATCCTCGTAATAGCGCACGGCGAACCCGACCAGATGGTCAAGAAACGGGTTGTTTTCCGGCGTCGCCTGCGGCGCGTAGCGCTGAATAAACCCCCACATCGTCTCCTTGTCGCCCGCGTTGGCGGCGCTGGCAAGGTTCAGAAGCAGCGCGAAGCTGACCGGCACCTTTGGCACGGCGGCGATATCGCCGCCATGAATGTACCAGGCGGCATTTTCGAGCATTTTGTCGGGCTCGTTATGCTGGCCCGGCAGCTTTTCGGCGAAGGTCAGGTACTCGTCGACCGCCTTAGGGATCACGTCGAAATAGAGTTTTTTGCCCGATGTCGGCTTCTGGTACAGGTAATAGGCAAGACTTTCGTTCGGCGCATAACGCAGCCATTCGTCGATGGTGATGCCGTTGCCTTTCGATTTCGAAATCTTCTGGTTATGCTCGTCGAGAAACAGCTTGTAATGGAAGCCAGCCGGTTTCCTGCCGCCCATCAGTTCGGTGATTTTCCCCGCGATGTCGGCGGCGCTGGCCAGATCCTCGCCCGCCATCTCGTAATCGACATCGAAGGCGTACCAGCGCAGCGCCCAGTCGGGACGCCACTGCGCCTTGACATGGCCGCCCGTCACGGGCGTCTCGACGCGCGTGCCGTCTTCGTCCTCGAACACGATCGTGCCTTTGTCCGGGCGGTTTTCCAAAATCGGCACCTGCAGCACTTTGCCGGTTTTGGGCGAAAGCGGCATGAAGGGCGAATAGGTCGCGGCGCGTTCCGGGCCGAGCAGCGGCAGCACGGCCTTTTTCACATCCTCGTACATGCCGAGCATTTTAAGAAGGGCCGCATCGAACCGCCCGGATTTATAAGTGTCGGTCGATGATACGAATTCGTATTCGAAACCGAAAGAGTCGAGAAATTCGCGCAGCTTCGCGTTGTTGTGATGGGCATAGCTTTCATGGGTGCCGAACGGGTCGGGAATGGCCGTCAGCGGCATGCCTATATTTTTCGCCAGCATGTCCTGCCCCGGCACGTTACCCGGGACCTTGCGCAGGCCGTCCATATCGTCGGAGAAGCAGATCAGCCGGGTCGGGATGTCGCTGATCTGCTGGAACGCCAGACGAACCATGGACGTGCGGCAGACTTCCTGGAACGTGCCGATATGCGGCAGGCCCGAAGGGCCGTAGCCGGTCTCGAACAGGACATAGCCTTTTTCCGGGGTCTTCCCTTTCAGGCGCTCCAGCACCTTGCGGGCTTCCTCGAACGGCCAGCTTCTGCTGGCCAACGCGACGGTACGATCGATCTTTTGCATGGTTTGTCCTAACATCTTTTGCGGTATAGTAAAACCATGAAAAGCGAATCCGGCAACATCATCTGGTTCCTGCTTGTCGCCATCGCCCTCATGGCGGCGCTGACCGTCGTCATGACGCGTTCTTCCGACACGGCCGGACAAAGCGGCGACCGCGAATTGCTGCGCATCCAGGCGTCCCAGATCCTGCGCACCGCCAAGGGCTGGGAACAGGCCATCGGCCGGATGTCGGTCCAGGAAGTCAGCGCCGACGACGTCAGTTTCGATACCGCCGGCATGACCGGCTATGCGAACCCCAACTGCGCGAGCGATTCCTGCAGCCTGTTCAAGGCGGCGGGCGGCGGCCAGGCCTATGAAGCGCCGGACACCGCATGGCTCGATGCCGCCAATTCCGCCGCCGGATTTTACGGATCGTGGATCGTCACCGGCAAATTATGCGTCCAGGGAATCGGCAACCAGAGCGAGGCCATCGGCACCGATTGTTCGAGCAATAACGACCCGTCCGACGAGGATCTGGTCCTGCTTCTGCCCTATGTCCGCAAGAATCTTTGCATAGAGCTGAACCGCCAGGCCGGAATCGGCACGCCCGGCGCGGCGCCGCCCGCCGATACCGGCGATACATGGGCGGCCTCGCCCCAGTTCACGGGCGGATTCGCCGACGGCGCCAATATCGGCGTCGGCAACGCTTCGCTTTACCGGAAGTCATCGGGCTGCATCGAGGGCGCAGGCACGCCCGCCAGCGGGACCTATACCTTCTACCACGTCCTGGTCGCGCGATAACTCAGGGTTTGACCAATATGCCCTGCGGATTGCATCCGGGCTCCGCCACCACAATGGGCGTCACGCCGGTTTTTTCCGCGAAACGGGCAAAGGCCATATTATCGGCTATATCGTCGGAGATCAGGAGGCCGCCCGGCTTCAATTGCCGCCAGAGCAGATCGTAGGCGAAGGCGCGGCCCTTCTCGCTTTTATCGGAATCGTAATAGGCAAGGTCGATGGAGGCATGGTCGGCAAGAATCCTGGGCAGGCCTTCGCGGTCGGCCATGCGGTGCAGGGTCCAGAATTTTTTAAGATCGTCCGGCACGGCCACGCCGACATAACGGTCGTTGTGCAGCTCGAGAAGCGGCAGGTCGACGCTGTTGAGGCTGCCCTGCCCCCGCTCATTCAGGTACAGCAGGAACGCAAGGGACGACCAGCCGTTGGCGACCCCCGTTTCGACGATGGTCCCCGGCTGCCTTGCCGCGCAGATGGTGTAAAGAAGGTCGAGGTTGCTGCCGCCCCCCATCCAGACGGGAATGGCGCCGGCGCGCTGTTTCGCCGCCGCGAACACGGACGCGTATTTTTCACGGACATTGACCATGTCGCCGACGCCAAGCCGCGCCAGACCCTCCGCCGTCGTTACCGTGCGGGGCGCGCACCAGGCGTTTCCCGCCTGTTCCATGTCGCGAAGTTCCTGCGGTCCCGGGATCCGCCCTGCCAGCTTGTCGCCGATTTTGCGGACGATGGCGGGCCAGATCGCCGGGCGGTTCAGGTAATACGCGTAACTGACGCCGTAGCGCGCGTAGCGCCACAGGCGCGGGCCCAAGGGATCGTGGTCGGGGCGGACGCCAATGGAACGTTTCGTCGGCTGCATGCTGCGGCTCCGTTAAGCCAGAATAGCGATAGTGGTTGATGTCAGGCGCGATTTCCCACCAGGAAAACCCCGAAGCAATTGTCTCGTTCCCAAAAAGGTTTATAGGATAGAGCGCAGGAAGCAAACGGGAATTTCTCATGCGCAGGACCGTCCACATTCTGACACAGGGCTTCCACTCGTCGAACGGACGGGGATTTTTGCATCCCCTGCTGCGGTTCAGGGAAACCCTGGAGCGCGACCATGACATCGCGCTGAAAATTTTTACGGAACGGCAGCCCGGCCTGAACCAGTGCGACGTACTGATGGCGGACAGCAAGTTTTACAAACCATACTGGGCTTCGCCGCGGCGGGACGAAGCCATCGCGCATTTCGCGGAGGAGTACTCGCAGGCGGGTTCGTCGATATTCGTCGACCTGAACGACAGCACGGGATGGGCCGTGCCCCATGTCCTGCCTTATGTAACACGCTACCTGAAAAGCCAGCTGATGCGGGACAGAAGCGTTTACACCCGGCCGCTTTACGAACACCGGCCGCATTCGGATTATTATCACCGCAGGGCGGGCGTCATGAACGACGAGGACCGCTGGTCCCTGCCTGTCAGCGACCCGGCGCATCTGGCGAAGATGACGGTGGGCTGGAATTCGGGCCTCGCCAATTACAGCCTGACCGGCCCCTGGCTGATGAACGCCTATGAGCGCACGGGCTGGGAGCCCTTTCTGGCGCTGCCGAAATTTTATGCGAGGCCGGACCGGACGCGCCGCACGCGCGTCAGTTACCGCTTTGGCGCCGGTTATCCGGAAAAGACGCTGCGGCACCAGCGGCTGAGGCTGAAAGAAATCATGGATGCGCGCTGCGCACTGCCGACCCGCAAGCTGAATCGCGTACAGTATTATCTGGAAATGATGGACGCGCAGGTCGTGCTCTCGCCCTTCGGCTATGGCGAGATCACATTGAAGGATTTCGAGACCTTCCTGACGGGCGGCGCATTGATGAAGCCGGATATGTCAGGCATAGAGACGTGGCCCGATTTTTTCCGTAACGACGAAACATACGTTCCGTTTTCATGGGATCTGGAGGATGTCGCCGACCGTCTCGATGGCCTGCTGGCCGACAGGACGCGGCGTCTCGCAATTGCAGGGGCGGGGCAAGCGCTCTACAGGCGATATCTGACGGGCAGCGAGGCGGGGCACATGTTCTGCGCGCATTTCGCTACGCTCATAAAACCGATCTGAAATATCCAATCGTCTTTTCAAGACCTTCATCGAGCGCTGTTTTTGCCTCCCAGCCAATCATCCGCTTCGCAAGGGCCAGATCGGGCTGGCGCTGCTTCGGATCGTCGGAAGGAAGGGGCCGGAACACCAGCTTCGATTTCGATCCGGTCAGGCGCAGAACTTTTTCAGCCAGCTCCTTCATGGTGAATTCGGTCGCGTTGCCGATATTCATCGGCCCCCGGAAATCATCCGGCGTGTCGTCCATCATACGGATGAAGCCGCCGATCATATCGTCGACAAAACAGAAGGAGCGCGTCTGGCTGCCGTCCCCGTATATGGTGATGTCCTGGCCGCGCAGGGCCTGTACGATAAAATTGGAAACGACGCGCCCGTCCTCGATATGCATATGAGGGCCGTAGGTATTGAAGATCCGCACCACTTTGATGGACAGGCCATACATCCGCGCATAATCGAAAAAGATCGTTTCCGCCGCCCGCTTGCCTTCATCGTAACAGGAGCGGATGCCCGCGGGGTTAACGTTGCCCCAGTAGCTTTCCGGCTGGGGATGGACGACCGGGTCGCCATACACCTCGCTGGTCGACGCCTGGAAGATTTTCACTTTCAGCCGCCGGGCGAGGTTCAGCATGTTGATGCTGCCCTGGACGCAGGTGGTCAGGGTTTCGACCGGGTGCCGCTGGTAATGGATCGGGGCCGCCGGGCAGGCAAGGTTATAAATCTCGTCCACCTCAACTTTCAGAGGCGCGACGATATCGTGCCGGATCACTTCGAAATACGGATTATCGATGAGTTTCAGGATGTTGCCTTTTGCGCCCGTATAGAAATTATCGACGCAGATGACCTCATCGCCCCTTTCAAGCAGCCGGGCGCATAAATGAGAGCCCAGAAAGCCGGCCCCGCCGGTGACGAGAATGCGCCTTGCCATGGTTTCGATCCTTAAAATGATGCAATTGCTTCGCTTTTCTGATCTATGTAATATCCACCATCGACACAAAGCGCCAGAGCGAATTGCAATGAATTTTGATATACTTAATGGAAAATCCCTGCTCCTGACCGGCGGCACGGGGTCGTTCGGCCAGGCCTTCGTCAAGCGCCTGCTGGCGCAATCGAATTTGAGACGGCTGATCGTCTTTTCGCGCGACGAACTGAAGCAGCATGAGATGGAGCTGGCGCTGACCCCGCTCGACAAAAACAACATGCTGCGGTTTTTCCTGGGGGATGTCCGGGATTTCGAGCGCCTGAAAATGGCGTTCCACGATGTCGATTACGTGGTGCATGCTGCCGCGCTGAAACAGGTGCCGAAGGCGGAATACAATCCGTTCGAGTTCATCCATACCAACATCACCGGGGCGGAAAACATCGTCCGCGCCGCCCTGGACAAGGGCGTCCGGGGCGTGGTGGCGCTGTCCACCGACAAGGCCTGCGCGCCGATCAACCTGTATGGCGCGACCAAGCTGGTTTCCGACAAGATTTTCACGGCGGCGCAGAATTTCGCGGGCCGGGACACCACGAAGTTTTCGGTCGTGCGCTACGGCAATGTCGTCGGGTCACGCGGCAGCGTCGTGCCGTTCTTCCATAAGCTGATCGACGAGGGCGCGGCCACGCTGCCCATCACCGACGAACGGATGACACGGTTCTGGATCCGCCTCGACCAGGGGATCGATCTGGTGCTCGACGCGCTGGCCACCATGCGCGGCGGGGAGATTTTCGTGCCCAAGATCCCCAGCATGAAGGTGACCGACCTTGCCCGTTCCATGGCCCCGAAAACACCGCATAAGATCGTCGGCATCCGGCCGGGCGAAAAACTGCACGAGGTGATGATCACGGCGGAAGACGCGCGCAACACCCTGAATGCCGGAGACAAATACATCATCCTGCCCAGCTATGAGACCCGCCTCGGCGCGGAATATGCCGCGCAAGGTTTGAGCCCCGTGCCGGACGGATTCTGCTACGCCAGCGACACGAACACGCAATGGCTGTCGCTCGACGATTTGCGCGCGATGCTGGACGAGGACAGAAACGAGATCCATGCGATGCGGAGCGGCGGCCGGCGATGACGGACAGACCGGCGCGCTTCCTCGGCTATGGCCGCCAGTATATCGACGACGCCGACATCGCGGCGGTCACCGAGGCGCTGAAAGGCGATTACCTGACTCAAGGGCCGGAGGTCGCGCGGTTCGAACAGGCGCTGAAAACCCGCTTCCAGGCGCCCTTCGCCCTTGCCTGCAACAGCGGCACGGCAGCGCTGCATCTGGCGGCGATGGCGATGGACCTGAAACCCGGCGACGCCGTCATCGTGCCCGCCATGACCTTCGCCGCCACCGCCAACGCCGTGCGCTATACGGGCGCGGACGTCGTCTTCGCCGACTGCGATCCGGACGACGGCCTGATGACGGTAAAGCACGCGCAGGACGCCGCCGGCAGGGTGCCAAAGGGCAAAACGCTGCGCGCCGTTTTCTGCGTCCACATGAACGGCCAATGCACGGACATGGAAGCGCTGTATGGCTGGTGCCGGGCCGAGAACCTGTATTTGCTGGAGGATGCCTGCCACGCCATCGGCACGACCTACGCCGATGGTGCGCCGGTCGGATCGTGCCGCCACAGCGATTTCGCGGCTTTTTCCTTTCACCCGGTCAAGACCATCGCGATGGGCGAAGGCGGGGCTGTCACGACACGCCATGCGGATATGGCGAAAAAAATGGCGATGCTGGTAACCCACGGCATTACCAAAAATCCTGACGATTTCCTGCACCGGGATATGGCCGCCGCGCCCTGGTATCACGAGATGCAGAGTCTGGGGTATAATTACCGCGCCAGCGACATCAACTGCGCCCTCGCGCGCAGCCAGATGGACAAGCTCGATTTCTTCTGCGCCGAGCGCCGGCGGCTGATGGCGCTTTACCGTGAATTCCTGGCTCCTTTGGCGCCCGTTTTGCGCATGGTCGAACCATCCGGTTTCTGCGATCCCGTTTTTCACCTGAATGCCGTGCTGATCGATTTCGAACAGGCCGGGACGACCCGCGCCGATCTGATGAATGATTTGAAAGACGCCGGGATCGGCACGCAGGTGCATTATATTCCTGTCTACCGGCATCCTTATTATCGCGGCCTTTATCCAAACCACCCTGTCCTGCCCGGAGCCGAACATTATTACGAACAGGTCCTCAGCCTGCCGCTGTTTGTAGGCATGACCGATGAAAATGTTATATATGTCTCTGATAAGATTGGAAATTTCATCAAAAAATAGAGACCGTATTTTATAGACAAGCCTGGGACTAGTTTTTATAATCCTGTCCTATTATAAAAAAATAAAAAGGAAAATATCATGACAGATACTTTGAATCTGAGAGGCCATATTATCGGCGGCACATGGACGCCTGTGCTGGCTGAATACAGCCGCAACCCGACCGGCTCTATCGCCGACATGCAGGAAAGTCCAGATGTTTATCACGCCATGATCGACCAGCATGCCGCGGCAGGCGTCAGTGGAATCGTCCTGCATATTTACGACGCCGACAGCATGACCATCCCGGGAACCATGCTGAACGGAACGGTCGATCTTTATAAAATTTATCAGGGTATGGAAACGCCCTGGACCTGGGATACCGCGACGCAAAAAGCGCTCGTCGAGCATGCCCATGCCAACAGGATGAGCGCCATCGTCATGGCCGAGTGCTACAGAGGCCTTGAGATGGCCGAGAAAATTGGCGCCGACGCCATAAAAGTTCATATGAACGCGCTGATAGACCCGGAATTCGTCGAACAGGCGGCGTGCCTGTACCTGCCGCTGTTTCTGTCAACCGGAATGGCCACGAAGAGACAGGTAAAGAACGCAGTTGAGATCACCAATGTCATTACAGTTCCGTCGATCCTGATGTATGGCGCGCCCGGCCTTCCTGCGACCGCCCCCATGACCCGTCTCGATACAATTCCAGATATGCGGGACTCTTTTCAGCGCCTTGTCGGATTCACCGATAACACGCCCGGCTACGCCGCTTCTGTCGCCGCCGCTGGTTTTGCTCAGGCGGCCGTGATCGAAAAACTCGCAGTTGCCTCGACGCCCAACCAGAACAGCCAAGCGCTTGGCCCCGAGGGTATGGCGGAACTGGTGCGTTGTCTGCAGGCGCCAGATATTTCAAAGGCGTTCGGTACGGTGGGCGTACAATATCCGGGCAATAATACCGAAGCCATGACGCAACTGGCGCCCCGGATCGTTGTCGCCGCAAGAAATATAAAGTCTGGCGAGGAACTGCGGTATGGTGAAGGAAGCCCGAACGCAGACGATTATGACGGTAACATCCGCACCATTCGCGGCCCGTGGGGCCATGCGGGCGGCATTACGGTGACGGCAGATCAGCCTTATCTGAATGCGCGCACGGCAAGAAGCGACATACCTTCGGGCACAATTCTGTTACATTCGCATATCAGACCCATCTAGCAGAAAGTCACAGCCATGAATCGTCCCCGGCAGACATCCGATTCCGGCGTCTCGCCTTACCCCGCCAACAATAAATGGAGCAAAAGCCAGCACTTGCTGGACCGGGCGCTGAAAACCATTCCGATCGGGTCGCAGACATTCAGCAAAAGCCACCTGCAGATGCCGAAGGACAGCGCGCCGCTGTTCATGGAGCGCGGCAAGGGCGCGCATGTGTGGGACGTGGACGGCAACGAATATGTCGACTGCATGATGGCGCTGGCGCCGGTCGTACTCGGCTATTGCGACCCGGACGTGGACGAGGCGATCCGGGCGCAGCTGGACAAAGGTATATGCCTGTCCATGCCGACGACGCTGGAGATGGAATGCGCGGAGCGGCTGGTCGACCTGATCCCCTGCGCCGACATGGTGCGGTTCGGCAAGAACGGGTCGGACGCCACCACGGCCTGCGTGCGCCTGGCGCGGGCCTATACGAAGCGCGACAAAGTCATCGTCTGCGGCTATCACGGCTGGCACGACTGGTATATCGGGTCGACGACGCGCAAGCTGGGCGTGCCGAAAGCCGTGTCGGACCTGACCTTCAGCGTCGGCTATAACGATATCGACGCGCTGAAAAAGGCGTTCGAACTGTTCGGCACGGATATCGCCGCCGTGACCATGGAGCCGATGAACGCGGTCAAGCCTAACCCGGGCTATCTGGAAGAAGTGCGAGAGATCACGAAAAAATACGGCGCGCTGCTGGTGTTCGACGAGGTCGTCACGGGGTTCCGCTACGATCTCGGCGGCGCGCAGACGCGATTCGGCGTCACGCCCGACCTGGCGGCCTTCGGCAAGGCGATGGCGAACGGCATGCCGCTGGCTGCCGTCACCGGGCGCGGCGACGTCATGAAAATGATGGAAGACATTTTCTTCTCCGGCACCTTCGGCGGCGAGGCCCTGTCGCTCGCGGCCTCCATCGCCACGATCGACAAGATGAAGCGCGAACCGGTGATCCAGCATTTGAAAACCATGGGGCAGTCGGTACAGGACGGCCTGACGGCGCTGATCAGGAAGCATAATCTGGGCGAGGTATTCAGCATTCTGGGGCAGGACTGCCTGGGATATCTGGCGGCGAAGGATTATAACGGCACGCGCGGCCTTGCCATCCGCACCATGCTGCTGCAGAAAATGATCGACCAGGGCGTCCTGACCATCGGCGCGATGACGATAAGCTATGCCTTCGGCGAGGCAGAGAAACAAAAAGTCCTGGCCGCGGCGGACAACACATTCGCCTATATCCGCGAGATGCTGGACAAGGGCGACGTCGAAAACCGCATGGACGTGCCGGTGATCGAACCGATCTTTACGGTTCGGAAGATTTGAAGCTTCCGAACTTTTTTAACACGACATCCTGGCACAGGCCGAAATCCAGAGCCCCAAGCATTGCACCCCAGCGCCCTGGGTCCCGGCTTTCGCCGGGATGACAATTATAATAGATTTATAAGATGATCCTGTTCCGCACCGAAGCCGCCACCGATATCGGGTTCGCCCATCTGCATAGATGTCTGCTTCTCGCCGCGGCGTTACGGGGCCAGGGTGCGCATTGCGTGTTCGCCGTCGCGCAGGACGATACGGCACAGGCGGAGCGCGTAAAGCAATCCGGATTTGTTATTGCTCCTATTCCTTCCGCATGTCTCTATGCCGACGAAGCCAGAAATTATCCTGACGATGTCCAGGTCGTATTGATCGACCTGCAGCATACCCGCAACATCGCCGATCCGTCCCGACTGCTGGCGCTGCTGCACGGTTTGAAAAAAGGACAGTATAAAGTTGTTTTTCTGGATGCCATGTTCGACGAGGCGTTCAGGCATAAAGACGCGCCCAAGCTTTATGCCTATGTACAACCCTATGTCGGCGCAGAACAGGATACGCGGCCCGATTGCGACCACTGGCTGACGGGCGCATCCTACGCCATCATGACGCCGACATACCGCAACCTGCCACAGCGGCATATCAAGCATGAGGCGAAAAATATCCTTGTGACGTTCGGGGGCGCGGACCCGCAAAATCTGACGGCGACCCTGTTGAACGCACTGAAACAACGCCATGACCTGGCCCTGCGCGTTATTCAGGGGCCTTATTTTTCCGACGATCATAAAAACTTGATTGCAGGCCTGGCTGCCTATGCAAGGGCGGAGATCATTGACGCGCCTGCGTCTCTTTTACAGCATTACCAATGGGCGGATATCGCTATCGGATCTTCGGGGCTGAGCCGTTATGAATTCGCAGCCACGGGCCTTCCTTCCCTGTTTTGCGCTCTTTATTCTTATCATGTCCGCACCTGTCATATATTTTCTGAAACCGGCGCCGCGCGGTATCTCGGATATTATAAGGATATCGGCGATGCCGACTGGGAGAAAGCGCTCGACCAGTTAATCGGCAGCCCGCCAGACCGCCAGTCCATGGGGGTCGCAGGCCAGGCACTGATCGACGGCAAGGGGGCCGACCGAATCCTGTCAGACCTTCAGCTTCTATGACGGCTTCGGTCCTTTGCTTTCCCTACAGGGTTTTGGTATCTATTATCCCTGCTTTCAATAAAGGATCATAAATTATTTATGAAAAAAGAACTGGAGATCGACGGACGCAAAATCGGCCCTGGCCATCCTCCGTATATCATTGCGGAAATATCGGGTAATCATAACCATGATTTCGACCGCCTGATCAAAATGATAGAGGTTGCTAAAGACGCCGGAGCGGACGCTGTCAAGCTGCAGACCTATACTGCGGATTCGCTGACCATCGATTCGCAGGATGACCGTTTCATGCTGAAAGGCGGCACCTGGGACGGTTGGAATCTCTATAAATTATACGAAAAAGCGCATACGCCCTGGGACTGGCATGAAAAAGCCTTCGCTCACGGCCGCAAAATCGGCATCACGGTTTTTTCCTCGCCTTTCGACAGAGCCGCGGTCGACCTTCTGGAAAGCCTGGATGCACCGGCATACAAGATCGCCTCCAACGAATTCACCGACTGGGCGCTTGTGGAATACATCGCGTCCAAGGGCAAGCCGATGATCATGTCGACCGGCACATCGACGAAACAGGATGTGGCCGACACGCTCGAGTTTTTGAAAAAGCGCAGCGTTAATAATGTGTGCATCCTGCATTGCGTCAGCGCCTATCCGGCCAAGCCGCAGGATTCGCATTTGCCGACGATCCGGGATATCGCGGATTCTTTCGGCGTGATCGCCGGATTTTCCGACCATACGCTGGGCGTCGATATTTCCGTGGCCGCGGTCCCGTTCGGGGCTTGTGTGTTCGAAAAGCATTTCACGCTGGACCGCAACGATGGCGGGCCGGATTCGACGTTCTCGCTGGAGCCGCATGAACTGAAAGAACTGTGCCGTTCCGTCCGCGCCGCCTATGAAGCGAGCCAGGGCATAGAATATGCGAGCGACGCCAAGCTGAAAGGCAACAACATCTTCCCACGCTGTTTCTGGACGATCGCCGAGATCGGCGTGGGCGATCTCTTGAGTTGGGATAATATCCGCAGCATCCGTTCCCCCGGGGGCGTAGGGATCCGGGCACGCGAATTCGAGAGCGTGATCGGCAGCCGTGCGGCGAAGGCGATGAAAAAGCACCAGCCTGTCGAGTGGGCCGATCTCGAAACCCCGGCAAGGAAAGCCAAAGCAGGTTAGCCATGGCCCCGCGCCTTCCCTTGATCGTTTTCGGCACAGCGGAAATCGCCGCCCTCGCGCGGTTCTATTTCGATCACGACAGCGCCTATAAAGCGGTGGCGTTTACGGTCGACGACGATTTTGTCAGGGAAGACCGGTTTGAGGGCTTGCCCGTGATCCCTTTCAGCCGCGTGGCACAGGAGTTTTCGCCTCAGGCAACGCACATGCATGTTGCGCTGTCGTATAATAAACTGAACCGGCTGCGCGCGGACAAATATGTCCAGGCCAAAAAAGCCGGCTATACGCTCGCGTCCTATATCTGCAGCAAGGCGGCGACCTGGCCGGACCTTGCGCATGGCGACAATTGTTTCGTTCTGGAGAACCAAACGATCCAGCCGACAGTCCGGCTTGGCAACAACGTCATGCTATGGTCCGGCAACCATATCGGCCATGGCAGCGTGATCGGCGACCATACTTATTTCGCGTCGCATGTGGTGCTGTCGGGGCATTGCACCATCGGCCAGCGCTGCTTCTTCGGCGTCAACGCCACGATCAAGGACTTTACGACCATCGGAAACGATTGCTTTATCGCCATGGATGCCAGCGTGACGCAGGACATGTCCGATGGCGCAGTCGCCCTGCCGGCGCGCGGCAGCATTCTGACGGCGGACGATCCGGTCGCGCAGAAATTGAAAAAGAAATATTTTAACGTATGACTTCATGGCTTAAATACGGATTGATCCTGAAGCCTGAGTCCGGTCTTTCCTGGATGAAGACCCATGCGATGGTGCCAACGCCGGACCATCTGCAAGGGAGCCTATACAAAATCTATTTCAGCGGGCGAAACGCGCAGAACCAGTCGAATATCGGCTGGGTAACCGTCGATCTCGCTACGCCTGACCGGATACTCGACATTGCGGCCACGCCTGTCCTGACGCCGGGGCGACTGGGAACCTTCGACGATAACGGCGTCCTGCCGTCCTGTATCGTCAATCATGGCGGAGAAAAATACCTGTATTATATCGGATTCAAACCTGGCGGCACGACGCGGATGGACCTGTTCGGCGGACTGGCGATCAGCCAGGACAACGGGAAGAGTTTTCATCGCTGGTCGGAAGCACCCATCCTGGAGCGCACCCGCGTCAACCCGTTCATCAACACCGCCCCTTGGGTCGTGGCGGCACCGGACAAGGGCTGGCTGATGTATTATGTCGGCGCGGTCGAATGGGTGCATAAGGACCTGCCGCGCTACAACATTCAGATCGCACGATCGGACGATTTGAAACATTGGCGGCGGGACGGAGAGACGGCCATCGATTTCGGCCCCGGTGAAAACGCGCTGGCGCGCCCCTATGTCGTCAAAAGCGCAGAAGGTTACCGTATGTGGTTCAGCGCCAAGGGAGAGCATTACCTGCCCTATACCGCGACATCGCAGGACGGCATCAGCTGGAACAGGGAACCGGACCCCGTTCTGTCGCCCTCGCGGGGACCGGATGAGGAGATGATCTGTTACACTGTTGTCCTAAGACATGAAAGCCGCGACATCATGTATTATAATGGCAACGGATACGGCGGAAACGGTCTCTGCCTGGCGGTCAGAGAATAGCGCGACCAGTTTACAGGCTTTCGACCGTGACAATCGCCCGGTCTGTCATAAAGCGCGATTTGCGGATGGAATATTTCATGTCGCTACAGACTTCGCGAAACGCCACCGTTGCGCCCGGATAATCGCGAAAATTAAATTCGTCCATCAACAGAACACTGCCCGGCATCAGGCGCGGACGGATTGCCTCAAGGCAGATTTTCGTCGGCTGGTACAAGGCCAGGTCGAAATAAGCGAGCGCAATCATGTCGCCCGGATTTTCTTCGATGAAACCGGGTACGGTCTTGACAACGTCCCCCTGAACAATCCGGTGTTTTTGAATGTGGGAAAGGATATTGTTGCTTTCGTGATACCCAAGGATTTTTCTTAAATATTCGGGGTAATCCGCAGGCAGGATATACCCTTCGCCATGGATGATCTCACTTTTGCCGTCAATTTCGGTGACAGAGGAATAGCCCTTGAAGGTGTCGAACCCGACCACGCGCCTGTTCTGGTTAAAAGGTTCGTAAACGGCCCGAAGATTTTCGAATACGGCCAGGTTCTGGCCCAGCCAGCAGCCGAATTCCGTAATAATCCCCGGTACGTCTAAAATCTGTTCATATATCTCGTTCAAAAAAAGAATCTTGGTCAGCGCCGAACTGCGCATGAACAGCCCAAGATTCATGATCTTTTCCTCGGTCGGGATCGGGCTGTTGTCGAACAGGTCATAGAGCGCCTTGCGCGACTGAAGCTGGGTTTCGCTGGCCTTTGTTTCGCGCGGTGCTGCCTTCATTTGGGTTTCTCCTTTGATCCTGCCTATGTTATGTAAGAGAAAGATCGATAAATATCAAAGGGAAAGATCATATTGCCCGAGAAATCCGTTGCGATCATGCAGCCGACCTATCTGCCCTGGATCGGCTATTTTGCCATGATCGACCGGGTGGACGAATTCGTTTTCCTGGATTCCGTTCAGTTCGAACACCGCAGCTGGCAGCAGCGCAACCGCATCAAGACCGCAAACGGCCCCGCCTGGATCAATGTGCCGGCGCAGGTCAAAGGCAACCGCGACGCGACGATTGCCGGCATGCAGGTGGCGGAGCGCGAGAAATTCCTGCAGAAAAATATCGGCGCGATCAGGCAAAGCTATGGCAAGGCCGCTTATTTCAAGGCGTATGCGGACGCACTGTTCGCCCATATCGAGGCCGGGTCGGCGGAGGGCGTCGGCGCACTGAATATGGCGTTGATTACATGGCTTTGCCAGTGCTTCGGCATTACCACGCCTTTGCTGCGCTCTTCGGCCCTGAACGCGGCGGGAAAGAAGGCGGAACTTCTGGCCGATATCTGCGGCATCAGGGAGGCGCGGCATTATCTTTCCGCACCGGGTTCGAAAGACTATATTGGCGCCAGCGACGATTTTGAAAAAGCTGGTATCGAGGTAAGCTATCACACATATGAACATCCGGTTTACGGCCAGCTTTACCCGCCGTTCGAACCCTATATGTCGGCAATCGACCTGCTGTTCAATTGCGGGCCGGAAAGCCTGGAAACCCTAAGAAGCGGAGTGCGCGCATGAACGGGAAAAAAAGACTGGCGCTGATCCCCGCCCGCGGCGGATCGAAACGCGTGCCGGGGAAAAATATCCGCGATTTCCATGGCAAGCCCATGATCGCCCATCCCATCCGCGCCGCGCTGGACAGCGGGATCTTCGATGTGGTGAACGTTTCGACGGACAGCGAGGACATCGCGGCGGTGGCGGAAACTTATGGCGCAAACGTCGATTTCCGCAGGCCGCCGGAGCTGGCCGACGACATGACGCCTCTTCTGCCGGTCGCGAAATATGTGGCGCAGCAATTCGCGGAGCGGGGCGATGTGTTCGATACGGTCGCGCTGCTGTATGCCACCAGCCCTATGCTGTTTTCTCAGGACCTGAAAGAGGCGGTCGAGGCCTTTGAATCAGGCGATGCGCTGAAACCCCTGCTGGCCGTGGCCCCTTTCCCCTGCCCGGTAGAATGGGCGTTCCGTCTTGAAGGCGGCATGCTGGCCCCCGTCGCCCCCGGCGGCTTCGCCATCCGGTCGCAGGATTTGAAGCCGGCCTATTTCGACGCCGCCATGTTTTGTTTCTATAGCCGGGAATTCCTGAACCGGAGCGCGGGCGCGGGCAGCGACCTGGTGTTTCGCGGGTTTCCCGTCGACGCCAGGCGCGTGACCGATATCGACACGCCGGATCAATGGGCGATGGCGGAAGCCATGTACAGAGCACTGCATGACCGGCCCTGAACCGCATGCGCAGCTGGCCCTGGGCACCGTGCAGTTCGGCCTGCCTTACGGCATCGCCAATCGCGGCGGCCAGGTCGCGCGCGACGAAGCCGCCGCCATACTGGCCGCCGTATCGTCGCGCGGCCCTGGCACGGTCGTCGATACGGCGCCAGGCTATGGAGACAGCGAAAACGTACTGGGCGGCCTGTTGCCCTGTCCCGCCCCTGTGCGCATCGTCACCAAAAGCAACCTGAAAAATCCGGATATCAGGCAGTCCCTTTCGGACTCCCTGAAGCGTCTGGGACAGATATCGGCCTATGGCCTGCTCGACCACAATGCCGCCCTGCTGTTCGGCACCGCAGGCGCCGATGTCTTCAGGCGCATGCAGGACTTAAAGGGCGAGGGTCTTGTCGAAAAAATCGGCGCGTCCGTCTATACGGGCGAGGATATCGACCGCCTGCTCGCCCTTGGCCCCATCGATATCGTCCAGATCCCCCTGAACGTCCTGGACCAGCGTCTGCCGCGTTCCGGGCATCTGAACAAACTGAAAGAAAGCGGCGTGGAAATTCACGTGCGATCCGCCTTCCTGCAGGGCTTGCTGCTCATGCCGCCCGGCAGCATTCCCGATTTCTTCGCGCCGCACAGACCCCTGCTGGAAAAATTTCACGGCGCCTGCGCGGAACGGGGCATGGCCCCCCTAGCGGGGGCGCTCGGCTACCTGAAAAGCCTGCCCGAGGTTGACCAGGTCGTCGTCGGCGTCACAAGCCGCGGCGAATGGCGGGACATCGTGGAAAAATTCGACAGCGCCGTCCCGGAGCTGGACTGGGCCGCGTTCGGATGCGACGATCCTGTCCTGCTGAACCCCGCCCGCTGGCCGCAGAAGGCATCCTGATGAAACCGATAGAATGCGACCCGGAACGCCTGTTGCCGCTCAAGAACGAGCCTTTTCAATGGCCGGACAATCCGGACGATTTTCAAAATCTGGTGGACAGGCTGCATGAAAAAATTTTCGATTTCATGCAGAACGCCAGGCCAAGGCCGGAATTCCACCCTTTATCCGCGCCGGAACTGATCGCCGCCGGATGGCCGATCCTCATCCAGTCTTTTATTAAAATCCTGCAGACAGCTTCGGCGGCATCCCGGTCATTGTCGCTGCCGTCAACACACTATCCTTTCTGGAGAGCCTACATTGCCGGGGAATTCCTGCCCGATCATCCGAGTTGCACGGCGCTGCTGTCCGGCCCCGGAAAAGATAAAATCTGGCGCTGGCCTGCCCGCATGCTGCGCAACCGGGCGCAGCAAAATATTATCCGGCGCGATCCTCTTTTCTTATTCAACCCTGTATGCGATACGGCGGTAACGGGCACGGATAAAATCGTCCAGGACTTCTGCAGAGCTAAAAGCCTGAAAGGGTTTTACACCGAACCCTCCTCTTTTTTTCGCAGACTGCGCCGCGGCCAGTTGAATGAAACCATCGCGGAAAGACAATTGATCGACGAGCTGTCTGCGCTGATGAACGATATCCTTGAACGCCGGGTCGCCTTATCGCCTGCGGGCAAAGCCTGGCTGCGGCGGCAGATCTCCATAACATTGCTGACCACGCAGCGTTATGTGGCGCAGGCCGCCGGATCACAAAAAATACCGGCCTGTCTTATCAGCAATCTCGGCGGTGTATGGAACGTCCTGCTGCGCTATGCCGTTCAAAAAAACGGCGGCAAGACCATCGTCATCGATCACGGCTGCGGTTCGGCGCTTTACACCTATCCCGTCAACGGCCTGAGCAATTACGCCGGAACATCCGTTTTTTATGCGTTCAGTCCTGCAGCAAAAGCATTGCTGGAGAAAAACCTCTGGCCTGCGTTCAAAGTGTTATTTCCGGGCCTGAAAATAGATTCCTTCCATCATGCCGAACATATACACGCGCAGGCAAGGCAGGATGAGAAGCCGAAATCGATACTCCTTATACCGCTTGCACCGATATACGACCGCGGGCTCGGCGGGCCTTACCCTTCGACTGTCCAGGCCGTCGATTTCAACGCCAGGCTGGTCGCGGCGTTCCAAAACCAGGGTTATGACGTCACCATCAAGCAACACCCCGCCTTTATGGAATTTCCACCGGACCTCTATCGAGAAAAATACGGCGCGCCATGTGCCACGGAACCTTTCGAAAAGATTTTCAGAGATTATGAAATCCTTGTGAACTGCGATTTTTCCTCGACCACACTGGTGCCGAGCCTTTACAGCAGCAAGCCTTTGCTTCTGATTAATACCAACCCGACATTCTACAGTTCGGACGCTGTAAAGTTGCTGGAAAACCGCACCGAAATCGGTACTATTTCCTATGATTCCGCCAATCGCGCCCAGATTGACTGGAACGGCCTTGCAAATATGGTCGCAGCCTCTATCCTGAAAGCTCATAACACAGACTTTATCCCGCTGTTTCAGGAGCCTTAACGCTGACCGCCCATGGCCGCCATTCATTTTCAAAACGACGACCCTGAAAACTTCTACGCCCTGATTGACGAGAGCAGGTTCGACAGGATCGATCCGGTTTCCCTGCGCCTGCTGGCACGTTATTACAGGGCCTATTTCGGGCCGGATTGCCTGGATCTGTCTTTCGCGATCGAAGAGCGGGGAAAAGCGGAAATCGTGGTTCCCTGCCAGCTTATCGGTTCGGATCTGAAAAACAACGGCACCTATATCGTCATTCACGCGGCGCCTGGCGCGCTGACGCGCCAAAAAACACAGCTTTTGATGGAAACGCTGCAGGAGACCGCGCAACGGCACGGAGTCAAAAAAATCGCCATACGGACGGAAAGCCCCGACGGCACACTCGACCTGTCCGGCGACCGCCTGTTTAAAGCAGGCGCGACCCCCATGCCGCTTTTCGCTTCGGCAATCGATCTGACGCAGTCTCTTGCGGATATCCGTAAAGGAATCCGCAAAAGCTATTCTTCGCTGATCAACTGGGGCGAACAGGCTTTGCAGATGGTCGTGCTCGACAAAGATAACCCGGACCGCGGCCTTTACGACCGTGTGCAGGCTTTCCATGCCCATGTCGCGGGACGCGTCACGCGGTCGCAGGAAAGCTGGGACGTCCATTTCGATATGATCGCCGCGGGCCGCGCAGAACTGTTGACCGGCTTTCTTGACGGAGCGCTTGTGTCGGCAGCCCTGTATCTCGACGAAGGCCGCTCGACCGTCTACGGCGTCGGCATTTACGAACGGTCGCTGTTCGACAAGCCGCTGGCCCATGCCCTGACATGGCAGGGTATTTCAAGGGCCAGGGAACGGGGCCAGACACGCTTCAATGTCGGCGACGTGTATCCGAAAACAGCTGTCGATGATAAGCAATACAGGATCGGGGATTTCAAAAAGGGATTCAGCCCGGCCCTGAAAATCGATCTGGGATGGGACTGGGCTTTTGACGGCCCGCCGGGGAACGACAATGAGTGACGACGTACGCAAAAAGAAATACGAGACTTTCGCCCGCTTCGCGGATGCAGGCCTTTCCTTTACCGAGCAGAACGGGCGGTATCCCGCGCAGGCCGCCGGGGAAAAAATGATTTTTGCCGATATCCAGGCCAAGCTGAGGCTTCATTCCGGCGATCTTTTGCTCGACGCAGGCTGCGGTCTTGGCAATACCTTGATCCCGGCCTGTTTCGTCGTCGCCGAGGCGACGGGCATCGATCACCCTTCCGTCATCGACTCTCTGGCCAAAACATTCACCAAGGACAACTGCACCCTGCACGGCGGTGAATTCCTTTCTTTCGAGGCGCCGCGCAAATTTTCCAAAATCCTGATCTATAATGTTCTGTCGGCCCTGCCGGACAGCGAAACGGCCTTCGCATTTATCGATAAAGGCCTGTCGCTTCTTGAACCCAGCGGTCTTATGCTGGTCGGCGACGTTCCGAACACGGATAAAAAGAAACGTTTTCTGGCGAGCCGACGGGGCGGGGCGTTTTCACGGCAATGGGAAGACAGAATGGCGGCCATGCCGCCGGCCGAGATGACGTACAAGGAAAGTTACAAATTGCCGGCTTTCCTGGCAGACGACGCTTTCGTGATGGACGTCTGCCGCCGCGTCCGCGCCAAAGGTTTTGACGCGTCGGTCCTGGCCCAGCCGCAGGCATTGCCTTTTGGCAACACGCGTGAGGACATTTTAATCGCCGGGCCTGAATATGACGACGGAAGCTTGAGCCTGGCAGGCCGGAGTCATATGGCATGACCCGCCGCCTGCCGCGCATCACCGGTTTCATTATGCGCCGTTACCCTGGGCTCCTCTGGCGCTGCGTGGGGTTGAGCACGCTGGCCCTGCTGTTTGAAAGCGTCGGCCTTCTGAGCATACTGCCCATTATTGCCTTGGTACTGGACGGCCAGTCCGCGGGCGCACCGCCGGACGCCATGACGTCGGCTGTCAGGGAGGCGTTCGCGGCTTTGTCGCTGAAACCCTCCATGCCCCTGCTTCTGGGCATTTTCTTTACCGGCATCCTTCTTAAATCCCTGCTGAACATCATAGCGCTGCATGAAGCGGGACGCGCATCGTCCATCGTGGCGCGCGACGTACGGGACGAGCTGGTCACCGGGCTGATGGAGGCGCGCTGGCCCTATTTCGTCAGCCTGCGCATCGGGGAAATGAGCAACCTGATCACCGGCGAACCCGACCGCCTGGGTTTCGCTTTCCCAGCACTGGTGCGGTTTATTTCGGCGCTGTTCCAGGTTTTTCTCTATGCCGGGCTGTCGTTCATCGCCTCGCCGCTGGTCGCCGGGGCGGCGTTCGTCATCGGCGGGGCGATTTTTTTCTGTATCCGCGCGCTTGTGAGGATCCATCGCGATGTCTGCGCCCTGCAGGCCACGGAACGCAGCAGGCTTGCCGACCAGGTCACGCAGATCCTGAACGGGATCAAAAGCATCAAGGCGATGAATCTGCAGGGAACGCTGAGCCCGCTCCTGACCCACAGCACCGAAAGGCTGGGCATGCTGTACCGGCGCGAGGTCATGAGCAAAGCGGCGCTGCAAAGCGTGTTCGAGCCCGCTTTCGCCCTGTGCCTGTGCTTCGGCGTCATCATGTTCACCATCGTCTGGCCCCAGCCTCTGGCGCAACTGATGTTCATGGCGATTTTGCTGCAGCGCCTGATGTCCTACATGTCCGTGTTTCAGACCGCCTATCAAAGCCTGACCGGCTTTGACGGCATTCTCGATACATATAAACGCCATCGCATCCAGCTGGCATCCGTCCGCGAACCTGCCGGCTCCGTCACGCCTTTACCGGACTGGCGTATGCTGGAACTGTCCGGCATCGGCTTCAGTTACGACGAACGTACCGTCCTCGACGGACTTTCCGCGCGATTTCCGGCCAACAGCCTGACCGTAATCCTCGGCCCTTCGGGCGCGGGAAAATCCACGCTGCTCGACGTTCTGACAGGGCTCCAGCTTCCACAAAGCGGACGCCTGTCGCTGGATGGCGAGACCCTGGCGGAAGGCCAGTTTGCGGCCTACCGTTCCCGTCTCGGCTATCTGCCGCAGGAACCGGTCCTGCTGAACGACACGATCCGCGCCAACGTCACTTTGCATCGCTCCGGTTATACGGACGGCGACATCCTCGACGCCTTGACCCTCGCGGGCCTTGATCTCGGCGCGAAACATTTCCCGGAAGGTCTCGACACCGTGGTCGGCGAACGCGGCGGGCGTCTTTCCGGCGGGCAGCGCCAGCGGCTGATGCTGGCGCGGGCGCTGGTGCGCAAGCCCGCGCTGCTGCTCCTCGACGAGCCGCTTTCCGCGCTCGACGCGGAAACGGCGACGCAGCTCTGCCGGACGTTCGGGCGCCTGAAATCCACCGTCACCATTATTGCCGTATCGCATCAGCGTGATATCATCGACGTCGCCGACACGGTTTTTGTCCTCCGCAGCGGCCGGCTGGAGCAACAATCATGATCTTGCTTTCCCATCCCTGGATCAAAACCGCGCCCGGTACGCATCAGGCCGGCAGGCCGTCCGGCGCGATGCCCTCGCTCGACAATATCTTCGCCGTACGCGAATGGCTGGTGCGGCAGAGGGTTCATTTCGGCATCGTGCGATTGTCCAGCAAGAATGTTTTTGCCTGCGTCGACCGGACACGCTCTTTCCCGCTTTTCTATGCCGTCAGCGACGGTACGCTCTATCTCGCGGACCAGCCGGACAAGCTGAAACCTTATCTTGCGGACAGCGCGCCGGACGAGGCCGCCATTGCGTTGTATCTGTCGAGCGGCTACTGCCAGGGCGGCAGCACCATGCTGAAGGATGTGCGGCAGCTGCAGCCGGGCGAATGCCTGCTGTGGGACGCGCAGAAATCCACCCTGGCCGTTGAGAGTTATTACGATTTCGTACCGCGTTTCCCCGATATCCGTCCCGGTCGCGACGAAGAAGCGGCGCTGGGCGACGTTCTGGACCGCGCCATTGCGCGCGTGATCGACCAGGCGGCGGGGCGGACGATCTGGGTGCCCTTGAGCGGAGGGCTCGATTCCCGCGCCGTCCTGTGCAAGCTGCATGAGAAGAACTATCCGCATCTGCAGGCGTTCAGCTATGGCGCCGCGGGCAACACGGAGGCGAAAACGGCGTCCCGCGTCGCCGGAGACCTCGGCGTGCCCTGGCGGTTCGTCGAACCCGATTACGTGACGCAGCAGCGTTTCTTCGAGTCGGACGACGCGACCAATTTTATGCGTTATGCCATGCGGCTCAGTTCGGGCCCCAGCTTCACCGATTTCTTCGCCCTGCGCAGCCTGCACGGCGAAAGCGCCCTCGGCCCCGATGCGCTGATCGTCAACGGCCAGAGCGGCGACTACATCACCGGCGGCCATTTGCCGAAGGTGGCGGACACGGACGACGCGCTTGAAAAGCTCACCGATTACTTTCTGAAGAAGCATTTCAGCCTGTGGACGTCGCTCGAAGACCAGAAAAAAACCACGGCGGTTCCGTTCCTGAAAACGCAGTATGATTATTTTTCCCAGCGCTTTCCCGCCAATGACGACAACCTGCAGACCTACCGTTTTTACACTTGGCTGGAATGGCGCGAGCGGCAGAGCAAATATGTCGTCGCCTGCCAGTCCAATTACGACTATTTCGGGCTCGACTGGGCGCTGCCGTTATGGGATTCGGATCTTATGGATTTTTATGCCGACCTGCCCTTCGAACAGTTCATCGGCCAAAAGCTCTATATCGACTACCTGAAGCGCTGGAATTATAAAAACCTGTTTTCCTTTATCCGCGAACCCTATAACCCCTGGCCCCGCAACCGCGCGGCGGTCCTGGGCGCGGGGCGCGCGGTGGGCATCCTGAAAGGACCGGAGGCCAAGCAATCCTTCTACCGCTTCATGCGGTACTGGAGCAGCCATGACGTTCATTTCAAGCTGATGCCCCTGTCCGCGTGGAAAGAAATCTGGCGCGACCTGGAGAATGCGGAAGGTTTCTACGCGCTGGCGGGCCTGTTGCGTTCCGGCATCGCGTTTGACGAGCGTGAAAACGCGTCCGGCTGGCAGAAGCTGGTCACGGAAAAATCGGCGCATCTTCGATGACGATGCGCGTCCTCTACCCGTTCAGCGGCCATGTCGTCGGCGGTTCCCATCTTTCTGCCCTGACCCTCGCGCAAAACCTGCCCCCCGGCATCGAGCCTGTCGTGGCCGTCGCGCAGGAAGGGCCGCTGACCCGCTATCTCGACGAACGCGGCATCCCGTGGCTGAAACTGCCACGCATCCGGAGCGCCCGGAACGAACTGGGGCGCGCCGTTGTGAACGTCTGGCCCCTGCGGCGGTTTCTGAAACAGAACCATATCGACATCGTCCATTCCAACGAATACGACATGAACAGCCTGTGGCCGCTCGCCAAAGCCGGGCTGGCCGCGCGCCATATCTGGCACCAGCGGAGTCTCAACAATTCGCGCCGCCTCGCGCTCTATGCCCCTTTCGTCGATCACTATCTTACGATCAGCGCCTTCTGCCGCGACAACCTGCCGAACCCTGTCAGGACGCGCGCGGAGATCCTGCCCAACCCCGTCGAAATCGCAGGCGCTGACGGCGCGGGCATCGACCCGTCAGTGAAAGGATTCAAAATAGGCTTCGCCGGGCATCTCGATCATCAGAAACGCATCATGACGGTGATCGGCATCGCGAAGCGCCTTGCCGGAACCGGGCTGCACCCGTCGTTTTTCATCTTCGGCGACAACGCGACCGAAGGCGGGCGGCGGGCGGAACAGGCGGTGCGCGACGCGCGCCTGGAAAAGCGGTTTTTCTTCATGGGCCAGAAATTCCCCATCGCGCCCTGGATAAAAAGCCTGGACCTTCTGCTCGCGCCTGCGGCCAATGAAGGGCTGGGCCGCGCGCTGATCGAGGCCCAGCTTCTGGGCGTTCCGGTCCTGGCCAGCAACCACGGCGGCCACCGGGAGCTTGTCCGCCACGGCAGGACGGGGTGGCTGGCTCCGCTGGACGACGAAGACGCCTTCGCGCAGCAGATCGCGGCTTTCATGGCGGCGCCGGACGAGATGCGCAGCGTGTGCGCGGCGGCCCGGGACGACGCGGCCAGCCGTTACAGCGTCCTGGCCCATGTGGCGAGAGTCGCGGATCTCTATCGCGCGCTGGTCAGTTCCCGGTAACAGTCGAGATAGCGGTCCGTGATCACGTCCCAGTCGTAAATCACGGCCCGTTCCCGCGACAAAGCGCGGTATTCGGCCCGCAGGGCCGGATCCGCCATCATCGCCGCCATGGCCTTCGCCAGCGCGCCGTCATCGGGCAGGTCGTAGGCCAGCGCATAGCGCCCATGATCCGTGACGTCGCGGCAGCCCGGCGAGTCCGCGGCGATGACGGGAAGGCCGGACGCCATCGCCTCGGCGATGACGATGCCGAACGTCTCGGTGATCGACGGCATCACGAAACAATCGGCGAGACGATAGTAATCGAGAAGGCCGGTCGCGGGGATATCGTCATACCGCCCGCGCTCCATCGGGGGCGGCTTGCGGAACAGGACGTAGGACTCAAGGCCCAGGCGCACGACATCGTCCCGGAGGCTGTCGACGCCGTTGCCGACATAGGCCAACCTGAAATTCGTATGGCCGGCCTGGACGAGTTGCGCCAGCGCGCGCAGCGGCTGCGCGAAATTCTTCTTCGAATGATTGCGCCCGACGCACAGGAACACGAACGCGCCGGGAGGGCACCCGAACAGCGCCTCTTTCGTCTGCGCGGGCCGGTGCCCGGAAAAGCGCGCGACATCGACGCCGTAGGACACCATGCGGATCGCCCGTTCCGGCACGCCGAGGCCGAGAAATTCATGCCGCACGCTTTCGCTGACCGCCGTCACCATCCGGGCCTTCGGCAGCCAGCGCTGCATCAGGGTCTCGACCGCCGGGTCGAGCCGCAGGCCATAGCCGATTTCGGGCTGTTTCTGGATATCCTCCCCGACCGACTGGATCAGGAACGGAAGCCTGCGCGCCGCTTTTTCCTGCCAGCGGATGAAGGACACGCCGACCGGAAAGGCGTAATTGATATGCGCGACGTCGAACCGGTATTTCGCCTGGAGCCGGTCGTAAAAAACGTCGAGCGCCGCCTGGGCCAGGCCGGGCCAGGCCCCGTACCGCCCGAGGCATAGCGGCGGATAGGACACCACCTCGTAGGGCATCGATATGCCCTGCGCGCGCAAGGCCCGCACATGTTTCCATGAGGAGACGACGACGGGCCGGTGCCCGCGCGCCTTCAGCCGCTTCGCGACGTTATGCAGCCCGATTTCCGCCCCGCCCAGATTCGGGAAAAATCCGAAAGCGGGCATGGCGATGGCCAGGCCCATGGGGGGCGCGGCGGTCTCAGGGGTGCGATCTGGCGTCATGCCGGGATTGTATTGAAAAGGCTGGCGCTTTTAAATGGCCGCCGGGAAAATATTATTCCCGGCCCTGCGCCGGCCCGTTCCCGCCAATCGGCAACAACCGGCGGATGCTCAGCGCCGTTTCGACCGGCACAGCGCAAGGCCCGCCAGGAAGGCGATGGCAACGCTTTCCATCGGGCGGTCGCGGACATAGCGTTCCACGGCATGGAACCCGGTGGAGATTTTTTCTTCCGCTTCGGCTTTCAGTTCCGGGAGCTCGGCGGCCACATCGAACCCGTTTTTGCCGTTCGCCTGGTCGTTGGCGCCGACGGCGTTCAGGGCCGGGTTGTCATGATGGGGAATTTCCTGGATGGGCGCGCCGGGCAGCGTTTGTTTGTTGGGCATGGGTGAATCCTTTCAAAAACTCTCACGCATCCCAACGCCAGAGCCGGGTTTGGGTTCCTTCGCGGCGTTTCAGGCAGCCTCTGGTTTTTTCCGGGAGCGCGCGGGCCGGCCGGATCGCGCCGCCATGTTCAGCGCCACGGCGGCGCGGATGAGCGTGCCCAGGGCCTTTTCATCGACCGCGTCGCCCTCATGGAAATCGATGGCGCGCCGGACCTTGCCGTCGAGGCTGGCATTGAAGAGGCCCGACGGGTCCTCCAGCGCGGCGCCCCTGGCGAAGGTCATCTTCACGGCCGTTTTATAGGTTTCGCCGGTGCAGAGTATTCCGTCATGCTCCCACACCGGCACGCCCCGCCACTTCCACGTCTCGATGACATCGGGGTCGGTTTTTAGGATGATCGCGCGGATCCGCGCCAGCGTTTCGCCGCGCCAGTCGTTGAGTTCAGAGATCCGCGCATCAATGAGGCGGGACGGATCTTTTTCCTGTTTCATGTCAGCCATCCGCATATTCCAATAATGGATTTGTATAACGCTCTTCCACCTGCAATAAATCACCCATTCTATGCAAGGAAGGCCCTGAGCGCAGTGCCTTCAAAACATGCTGGATCAAGCCGGAAGGGATTTTTTTCGGTAATCTTATATTTGTCACCATTCAAAAACCATTTTTTATCTGACTTATACCGATACAAAAAGGTGCCGCGCATACTGCGGATATAGGAAAACTCTCATACTTAAGCAACTGAAATTAAGCAGAAAATTATCTAACATCATCCGTAGCGTTAATCTATTTTTGACTTTGTTCCGGATAAAAGGCGGCGCTTACGATGCGACCGACTTCTGCAATCACTTCGCTTCGCTTGTCTGCGGAGATTCTTGCCCCCGTATAATAGACTGCGATTAAAAACGGTTTTTTGTCGGCTGGCCAAACAATGGCAATATCGTTGGATGCTCCATTATCTCCTGAACCTGTCTTATCGCCTATTTTCCAAGCAGAATGTATTCCAGCCCGTATTTTTTTGCCGCCCGTGGTATTTCCAACCAACCAGATATTAAGTTGTTCTCTGGATTCTGATGAAAGCGCTCCCTCAATGAGAAGTTTCTGCATTGTATCTACCATTGCCCTTGGCGTCGTCGTATCGCGCAGATCATCTGGGAGATTGGAATTAAGCATGGGTTCAGTACGGTCCAGCCGTGTTGTTTCGTCGCCCACAGATCGAACATAACGAGTAAACGCCTGCGGCCCGCCTATGCTTTCCAGCAAAAGATTGGCTGCAGTGTTATCGCTATATTGGATGGCAGCGGCAGCCAATTCCGCAATACTCATTTTGCCGTCTTTGATATGTTCTTTCGCGACGGGCGCATAGTCTTGAATATCCGTTTGATCAAACCCGACCAAGCGATCGAGATTTTCTTTACCAGCGTCAACACGGGATAAAACTGCGGCAACAAGAGGAAGCTTGAAGGTACTGCATAACGCAAACCGCTCATGGGAACGATATCCCAAACGCTGATCAGTCTCTAAATTAACAGCTGCAATGCCTATGCGTCCGCCTTCCTCCTGCTCCAAGGCTTCAATACGTGAGATAAAGTCGAGCGCAGTCATATTTTTAGCGAACCCCACCAATGGAAAAAGCAGCAATATACTAATAAAAAATTTTCTCATCATTACCTTGATAAGGGATTTTTGCTGAAAAATGGTGCAGCAGTTGATACCTTAGCACAAACTTTTATACCCATTAACGCATTAATATTAATCAATAAATATATTAAAACCAATGTCTATTGCATAGCCTTTTTAGACTGAATATATGAGAGAAAAGTTTTGCCGTCGAAAATCGGGGAGACGTGGCCACGCAAGTGGGAAAAGGGCACAGCCAAACCGTAATGAGTCATGCGAATTATTTTTGTAAGTGTGATTTGTTCCTTTTGATTAGAAATCACTTCTAATTCCTCGCTGGAATCTTGCAATTCCTCACTTCTTACGACTCCCTGAGCATAACCTATAACTTTTGACTCTAAGAATATCGGGGAGCCACTCATGCCCGCTGGGATAGCAAAATTTAATTCAAGAAATTTTGCTGACATGGTGACATGTCCTTTAAGAATTCTCATCTCTTTTCCCGAACCCCAAACCTCATGATTGGGAATGCCGATAAGCTGAATATCTGAGCCTGCCGGAACGTTGTCCTCGGAAATTTCCAGATATTTAGTGTCATTCAAATTTACTTTTACCAAAGCAAGATCGCATCCTTCAAATTTAGCTGCATGATTGATCCAGCAAACTTGCTCTTCATTACTTTTTTGTATGATCGCAATCAAACGTCTAGGGGGTGTGATTTCATCTGATTTTGGTAATACATGGCTTGCTGTAATTGCGTCTCCTTGACTGGTAACAAAAAACCCTGTTCCCAAAAAAACTCTAGAGGCCAAAAGAATACCATTGCCCTCTGCCTCAACTGAGAAAATGGGAAATATGAATTCCCTAGCGTCTTCAAGTATCATGGATTTCGACCGATCCGTTTTATAAATATTCTAGAAATCTTGATAGATAGATTTAAGTTTCGTGCATCTTTCCGGATGCGCAAGCATATCGGTGCTATCGATGAATTGGTTGATTGATCCGAGGTCCGGGGTTAGCCCTCTGATTTCGGGCGACTCAATTTTCTCTTTCAATTTCTCGGAAAAACGCCCGGCACTGATCACTTTATAAGGGCGTGTATGATAATCTGTGACGCTGGCATCAAGAGGCTGGTCAATAATCTGTTTGCCATTGAAAATCTCAGCAACCAATTCATAAACCTTGCTTAGGCAAGCTTGGCGGTCGATCCATTTTGTCTGCGCCAAAACCTCAAGCATCGATGATTGAAGTCGGGCGGCACAATCAAGTTTCAGAAAAGCCGTGCCGAACCATTTGCTATATGGCGCATACTGTCTTTCCATCAGGAAACAAAGCTGCATCAATTCTTTTATCAGCCTGGCTGCAATTACCTGCGAACCGATTTCATCGCCGACATCGCCGCATCGGCCCATGAAAGCCTCTTCCTGCGAAATTTTGGTCCATTGCGCCGCCATCATGTAAAGCCAGATATCATCCGGATAATAGGAAAATCTATTTCTTGCCTCGGTAAGTTCTCCGAAATCATCCCGATAAACAACGCCACTCGTAAGGGATAGAAGAATATGCTCGGGGAATGTCAGCCAATCCGGCGCCAGTGGCGTTAATTTCGGCGAAAAATTAAGTGTACGCCGCCAAAATTCATCAACTGAGAAAATGATCTGAGATCGCAAATCCTCTGTATTGTCTGCCTTAGTGGAGAAGTCATAAAAAATATCTGGAATTTTTTCACTAAGCTTTTTTGTAAGTTCGCCGCCAAATACGGTTTTATCATTCTCGCTTAAAAAGATAAAAATGCGCGGACGCCAATCGTGATCTGTAGAAACTTCATTGTCGAATCCCAAAACTTCCGAGCCCGGGCCGATCAAGGCTGCAGCATATTTTATTTGCGGAAAATCAGATTGCATGAGAGGCGCCACAATCTCCTTATGAAGAATTGCGCCCATTTTCAAACCGGGAATAAATTTAATCTTTTCCAATGATATGCCTTTTCTTCTCTCTATTCTCCACAGTTACTCTAATGGACGTCCACAGTTTTTATGAAGGAATTCAACCTCGTAATAACAGAGCAAACAAACCAAAAAACAACAAAAATAAATGCGTGGATTTTACAATTCGCTATTTGGCGTCTTTTTTGCCTTCTCCGCTTCTTGTAACCGGAGACTGACAGTTCAGAATTAATTACGAGCGATAACCGAGTTACAAGAAAAACCGTTTAGGAAATTTTTATGACGTCCACAGTTTTTTGCTTTTATAAACAAATCGTTGAAAAGATAAACTGTGGGCGTTCAAAAATTAACAAACCGAAGGTGTCGGAGAAAAGTTTGTCTCCATCTTCCAACCCATTGAACTGATCTACAAAATTTGTTGAATTTTAAAATGGTGCAGCAGACGGACACAATCGTATAAAAATTCTCCGTTGCAAGCAATTGTAATTGTTATGTTTTTTTGAAAAATTTTTTGTGATATTCAAAGGTGGCGTTTTTCAAGCCCTCCTCGCTGGAAAAAAGCATTCTCTGTGTCTTCGCCAGCGTACCATGAATAGGAAATTTAATTGTGGTGTGGCTGCTTAACGATAAACAAGCCCGCCATCAATTAAAGGAGCCTGTCCGGTCATATAATCCGAGTCCGGCCCGGCAAGATAGGATACAAAAGACGCCACATCTTCAGGAGTCTCAGCCCGTCCTAAAGCTATGCCGCCGACAAATTTATCGTAGCTCTCACCAATTTTGGCTCCGGTAATCTCGGCCATACGGCGGTCGATTTCGACCCACATATCCGTGCCGACCACGCCGGGGCAATAAGCATTAACCGTGATACCGGCATGCGCGTATTTAGACGTTGTTGGAAAGGTCTATGTCAACGCTATTAATCTTCGATTTCTGTATTCTACGCCGCTTTCCCTAATTCTTGTCGAGGACCGAAAAACTCGAAATGCACCTGGGACGCAGGAATGCCCCATTGTATAAGTCCGTGGTAAAGCGCCACCATAAACGGTTGCGGGCCGCAGAAATAGTAATCGGCATCACGCCCTGGCAGGAGTGATTCCAGATATTCTGCTGTTACGAAGCCATTGCTAGCATTAGCGGCGCTTGTCTGTGGCGCATCGCTGTAACGGTAATAGACTTTCAGGTTTTTGTGCTTCTGCGCGAGAGCATCGAAGGATAGGCGGAATGCCTGCACATCCTCGTTCAATACTGCATGTACAAGGACAATCTCCCGCTCAGGGAAGGCATCCAGCGCTGTCAACAGAATGCTGTTGATCGGCGTGATTCCCACACCATACTCCGAAGATGCTTCCTTTGAAGCGCGTTTATATAATTTTATAAAATCATCTTCGGTAGGGCGGCGGTCTGCGGGGTAATCACGCAACAGTTTTTGTTTTATCGCTTCTGGCAGGGAAACTATAAGGCAATCTTCATCTTGGTTACGCCAGAGCATTTCAAATTCATCGGAAAATTTATCAGAAATATATTTTTGTGTTGGGTCCACCCAAGACTTAGAAACAGTAATTTGTTCTTTGTTTTTGCGAATGCCTGATCTTGTCGCATTGCCGGATCCATGAACAGCTACGCGGCCTGCCTGCGTTTCAAAGAGCCATACTTTCGGATGGAATAGCGCATTCTTCATAAGCGCGATTTTGATTTCAATTCGCCCCTTCGAAAGCAAATAGGACAAACATTTTAAGGTGTGCTTTTGTAGATCATCAGCACTAACGAAACCAGTTTCTAAAATATCAGCTGCCAGCTCTTCAGGATTTTTAAGTCCCGCTTCTATAGCACTCTGGTCATTGTCAGTTAAAAACGGGCTAACAATCATGCGGAAGCATGATTCAGTATTTTGAATAAAAGTCGCCAGCCCAGGTGCTAAGTCTGCTAGTGCTGCGCTTGAAAAAAATCCGATCATACATGCGGCTGTTGAGGCTTCATTGAAACCAGGAATCAATACTTCTTCTGCAAGATTATCGCGTGGAAGAAAATAAAGTGGGCGTGCATCATCCAGGCTGCACGCGCTAGGTGAAAGGGGAAGCATTTGTCTAACTGACATGCCGCTGCCCTTTCTTCGCGGCAGGCTCACTGGATCCTCCGCTATTTGGCTTTTTAAGCCGTTCATATTCTTCTATCGATAATACCACTACCACGGGCCTTCCATGCTTTGCGACCGCTATTGGTTCTGCCAATGCGTTATCAATCAGACGTCCAAAGCCATTTTTGGCTTCTTTTGCCGTTATAGTTTTCATCTGCATCTCTTGTCTGTGTGATGCAGTTTTAGCTATTTTGGCTACTAATTTCAATCGCAGATGTATCTTTCTACGACAATTGCCAATCTTGTAAACTACATATACGTCAGAATCGGTCATATTTGATTAGACCCCAATTCCCATACGTCCAAATATGACGTATAAATGATTTAGGGTCAGAAAAATCATAAAAGGCCGATTCTATGCGTTTAGAAAAATCAGAGCAGCTTTTGCATCTCGCCATGATGATGCAGGGGTCAACCGAAGGGGTCGGCCTAGCGAACATCCAGGAAGAATTTGAAGTCGGTCGGCGGACCGCTGAACGGATGCGCGATGCGATCTTTCGCCTGTTTCCCCAGATCGAAGAAATCCGTCAGGACGACAAAACCAAAAGATGGCGCATCCCGTCTGATCTTTATCCGGCATGTTGTGCTGACCGCCGAAGATCTGCCGGAGATCCGACCGCCGTCGATATGATGAAGAAAGAACACATAGATCCATGCCGGTAACCAATCGCAAGGGCGCGGCTTAAACTGAAAGGCTTGATGTGTACCGTGACGCGTCAGCCGGACTGAAACGGATCTGGAAGCGCTGCTGATGTCGAGGGTCACGCTGGCGTGGCCTGGACCAAGCCAAAATGTATCCGCAGGTGCTGTATGTTCTGCGTGAAGCCATTAAAGGTTTTCGGAAACAAAATCACTTATCACTCGCGCTTCAAAGGCGACGTTACAGAGCGCATTATGGCTGAACCGAAGATTCCACAAATCGCAATTCATTCGTGGTCGTAATGTCCCAAAATTTATGGCTGTACCGTTTCCGAAAGGATCTGCTCCAGAGATCGACTCGTAAAAGCAGGCGTTGTTTGATACTGGGCAGATATCGGCGAACTGGCTAAAGCCTATTTCGGCGGGTGTGGTGCAGTCGCGAATCCCGGCAGCGATGGCCAGCGCAGCTGCCACGTAAACCGATCGCTGATGGCTATGAGGTGATTTTCGAAGCTGCTGCGCATCCGGTCGATGGCTTTAGCTCCTGCATAGATATTTTGAAGAAAGTTTCGGCACGAACGAATGGACCGGATTGCGTCGTTTTCGCGCTACAAGACTATCACATCAGATGATATGTCGTTTCAGCATTCGCCGTGTCTTTATTCGCGCAGCTGCATCTGTACTGCTGCTGGTGAGCAGGACCGACATTGCTGGCGTCCGTTCGATGAAGCCGCGGCTGCTCAATCGGTGAAACATCATCAGCCACCGCCAGCAGGCGGCGTGACGCCGCCCGGGGATCAGATACGACGACAAACAGATGAATTTAACTTAAAAATCAGACAGATCGCTTCACGGATGGAAAAACACCGCTGACGAAGCGCGGTATTTGTTTGATTCGGTGAACTGGGGTTAATGGAAATTGCAGAAGGCTGTTCCTGCTCTTTCAAAGATGATCAGAAGAAGCGAAATACTGGCAGGTCAGTTTGCTACTAACCGAGTCAGCCTGATGTACCAGACATTGAGGCCAAACATGATCAGAATTTTTCTTTTGCTTTCATCACCAGCAGTCGCCGCCGATCTTTATCGCTTGAAAGGCTGTGACCGAACGCGCTAAAAAGGATCTCGCGACGGCGGAAGAATATTTTTATGTCAATAGAAAACGGCCTGCCTCGTGCAGCGAGAACAGGCCGTTTATGTTTTAAATGGGTGACCAAGCGCGAACAGCAAGCAATATCGTGGATGTCACCACTATTATCGGGGAGCCGAGTGCGCTGGCACAATGGCGCAGCAGTCCAGCGGCTGCAAAAGGTCATTGAAAAAGTCATCGACCTTCAGCGAATGAAAGCCCCCAGTCAGGCGGCAGCCTTGCCGCAACGGAGGTATTTAAAACTTAAGCGCCGAAATGTTTTATTCCGGCCCGTCTGCTGCATGATTAAATAAAGTAATCGATGGTTGCAGTTTTTGCGCGGCAACGATGCCGCCCAGCTTGCACACATCTCTAAAGTCGATTTTCTTGCCGTGCGCTCATTGGGACCTTATCACAAAGCACGAGAACATTACAAGAATATTTACCGCGCGACCTTTATATAATTTCCGCGCGGGTTAGCAGACGATATTTAAAACGGTTATGGGCGGCAGCTGGCTAATAGATTGAAATTGAATAACATGAACCGTGAGCTTCAAAGTATGACCGCGCGAAAGATAAAAATGGGGTGACCTGGAGAATGGCTTGATATGGCGGTGATATGCTAAACGCCTTTGCTGGACATGCTGAATAGTGCAGAAATACGCTTTGCGCGAAGCGATGTAATAATAGAAACAATGAAGAATGGTGCTGGCTGAGGGATTTAACTCGACCTTCGGTTTATAAAAACGTTCCGACCAAAAACTGCAATAGCCAGCAAAGATACAACAAACAGATCAAAGATTTAAGCGTTTTTCAATTTTTAATAGTCGCTCGCCTGTTTTTGCCGTTTTTTGTGCAAAAGTGCTCCCACCAGTGCCCTGCCAGAATTGCCTAAAAAGAGCGGGTCACTACCCGTATCCGCAGCTTCGCCATCAGCTGGTGCTGCGTCCGCCACCTCTGCCATCCTTGGTCAGAATACTGCGCCGGACAAGATCAATATCATCACGCAAGGTTGCATTCTGTGAACATTTTACGATCTTCGCCTATTTGAGGAATTGAGCTTTCCGTCAAACCCGTCCAGCAATTTGTTCAGCATCAGGCGCTGGCGGCTGAACGTTCCATCTTATGACCATCCCAGAAACGCGCTTTTGCGAAGCACCGCCCAGCGTTTCATCCATCCCGGTCAGCGTACTGGCGTAAACTGCGGGTCCATTCCGCCACGCAGGCGTAATATCGAGATCGCCTTTTTGCGTTGCCTCCAGCAGATCATAATAGCTTTGCGTTCGCCGGATCTGCGCCGACATGCTGCAGCGTTGCGGGTTTAAGCTGACCGCGCGACCATGTCGGCAATGGCGCGGGTAATCCGTCCGTCTCCAGTTCTCAAACGGTGGAGCGTACGCAACCACAGATGGGCGATAAGGGACTGCAGTGATTGGGCATCCAGGCCATCCTCTCGTTAAACCATTTCCAGAAATGATGCGGTTTTCAAGACGTTTTGCAACGGGCGTTTTACCGCACCTGCTCCTTGCCATACGCGCCGGAGATAACCTGCATCGGTCCCTTTAAAACAACGCCACTGGCCACCAGCGATCTTGTGCATGCCGCTATAGCCAGTCGGGAATAACGCGGCATGCCATCCGAACAGACGGGCCTCGCTCAACTCTGTCTTATAATTCTGTGTGGCATCCAGCATCATGTCGACCACGCCGTCAACGTGACGGTCGGCGGGCGCCAGCGCACCGATATCCATTCCGAGCCGCCGGGCGATGGAAGAGCGGACCTGGTCGCGGTCGAGAATTTCGCCTTCGATTTCGGAGGATTTCAAAACGTCCAGCGTCAGGGTTTGCAGGGTCGCTTCCGCCCGCAGGGAAAAGCCCAGGGATTCCATCCGGCCAATCAGCCGCCCCTGCCTGTGGCGCAACGCCGAAAGCCGCCCGGCCAGTTTTTCATGGTCCCAGCGGAAATCCGGCCAGTCCGGTTGTTCATGGATATAACGACTCATTCTCCGCACCTCATGCGGTGAATATACCATATAATCACCGCAGCTGGCAACCACAATCTCCGCATATTGCGCGGAGATTAATAACCTTATTCGCCGCAACCCTTTTGCTGGCATGGGTCTGACAAGGATAAGGGGCGCTTAAAAAGGCCATTCAAAGGCGGACAGCCCTGAGCCGTAAGGCATTCGCGATAACGGATACGGAACTGAGGGCCATAGCGGCGGCAGCTATGACGGGGCTTAAAAGCACCCCGAAGACGGGATATAGAATGCCCGCCGCCAACGGCACACCGGCCATATTGTAAATAAAGGCGAAGAACAGGTTCTGGCGGATATTCCGCATGACGGCTTTGGAAAGTTTTTGCGCCCGCACGATGCCCGTCAGGTCGCCTTTCAGCAACGTGATGCCTGCACTTTCCATCGCCACGTCCGTCCCTGTTCCCATCGCAATCCCTATATCTGCCGCCGCCAGCGCAGGGGCATCGTTCGTGCCGTCCCCGGCCATCGCAACAACGCGACCTTCGTTCTGGAGTTTTTTTACGATACGGCTTTTATCTTCCGGCAAAACCTCCGCCTCGACTTCAAGGATCCCCAACTGACGGGCGACTGCCTGCGCTGTGGTTTTATTGTCGCCCGTCAGCATCACGACACGGATACCTGCTTTCTGAAGTTGCTTGATCGCATCAGGCGTAGTCGCTTTGATCGGATCGGCAATCGCCAGAAGTCCGGCAACGGAATGATCGACAGCGATAAAGATGACAGTAGCACCGTCGCCACGCAGATCATCAGCCTGCTTTGCCAGTGAAGACACATCTACTTTCAAATCTTCCATTAATTTTATATTGCCTAGTGCAACAGGTCGATCATCGACTTTACCGACAACACCCTTTCCGGTGGGAGAGTCAAAATCTATCGCCTTTGCAATCGTGAGGTTTTTTTCCTTTGCCGCCACAACAACGGCATGTGCCAAAGGATGCTCGCTCCCCTGTTCCAGGGATGCGGCCAGCGCGAGAAGGTTATGCGCTCCATGAATCACCTTCCTAATTTCATTCTAAACCTTGGAGTTACCTCCAAGGTCAAGAACAAATGTTTAATTAAAGCTTTTCCACTATTTAGCGGCTTTAATGCCAACAACTGAATAGTCGTCGTTTGCACCTGGCTTCAATGTAAAAGCGACGGAATCGCCTGCTTTGAACCCGGAAAGGTCAACGCTCCTATCAACGGGGAATTCCATTTTCATCTTCGGCCAGCCCAGCGCCTTGATCGGATCATGGGTAACATTGATTGTATGGTTGGCAGCATCAACGCTGTTAACCTTGCCCGTTGCCTGCGGCAGATCCGTTGCAGCGGTAGCATGATGGTCATCTGACGTTCCTTCGGCTTTCTCCGTCATCTTATGATGATCCATCGCTACCGTTTCACCTGGCTTTGAGGCTTGGCCTACGATCAATGCGCCTTTCATGCCCAGTTTCTCATGCGGATGACAATGAAACTGATAGGTGCCAGGAACGGTGAATGTGTAAGAAAATTTGTCGCCTTCTTTCTCGTGCATCGGACTCATGATCATTTCATCGACGCCTTTCGGGACGTTGATAAACATGACATCGTGCATGTCTTCCTGCGCGTTGACGAAATTGACGGTATCGCCGGGCTGAATGGTCAGGTTTGATGGCTCGAAATAATAAGGCTTTTCGCCCGCTGGATCGCTGACCTCCTTGATCGTGTAGTCTTTAGCAAATGCGGGGCTTGCCAGCATCATAAGGGCAGTCGTCAGTAGTAGCTTTTTCATGGTATTTCTCCTTTGTTTAAGTTCATGAACGGTGGTTAAAACATCAGGCGCAAACCAATCGCGCCGACGAGTTCGTCGTTGCCCTCGCCGTTGCTTTTGGCAATAGAAGAGGTTTCACCGAATTTCCGGCCATAATGGACGTCCACATAAGGCGCGAATTTCCGTGTGAATTCGTAGCGTGTCTGCAAACCGATCTGGGCATCGGCCAACCCCGCGCCGACATCCCGTTCGGGAACGTCCTGCGCGTAAAGATTGGCTTCGGCATAGGGTTGCAGGATCAGTTTCTGTGTCAGGAGAAAATCGTTTTCTTCCCGCAGCCTTGCGCTGACATCACCTTCGTCGCTAATGAATAGATGCGCTTCCGTCTCGAAGAAATAAGGAGCAAGACCGTTAATGCCCAGCACCAGGTAACCCGTCGAGGTCGGCTCCACGTCATAGCGGATGCCTGCTTGCGCGTCCCAGAAGGTCGCAATGTTCCTGCTGTAGAGCGCCCAGAATTCAGCGTCTTCCAGCTTACCGCCCGTATGGTCGCCTTCGCTTTTGAGCCAGAGTTTGTCGTCGTCACCGCCTATCCAGCCATCAAAATCCCAGCTGGCGACCGCGCCATCCTTGCCGCCGCCATAGTCGGTTTCCAGCCGGAACATATGGAAGATGCCGCCGCCATGTTCTGCGGCCATCATGCCCGCCATGTCATCTTCTGCGAGAGCAGAAAACGACAGGGCAAGCGTCAGCATCGATGCTGTCACAAAGGTTCTAATGGGCTGCATGGGATCCTCCTTTAGTAGAACTGGCGGGTTGGTTTTGAACAGGAACGTCGGCGGCATCGAGTTTTGCCACCACGACTTTCGTCATCATGCCGGACATCATGTGGTACAGGAGATGGCAGTGGAACGCCCATTCCCCGATCTCATCAGCCGTCAGCAACACTGAATAGGATTGCCCTGGCGGCACGATAACGGTGTGTTTATTCGGTAGCTTCTCGGCAGGTTGTCCGTTTTCAAGCTGCACGAACATACCGTGCAAGTGCATCGGGTGCGCCATCATGGTTTCGTTGGTGAAATTCAGCCGCACCCGTTCGCCGTATTTAAGGTGGATGGGGTCCGCATCCATGAACTTCTTGCCGTTGATCGTCCAGATATAACGCTCCATGTTCCCGCCAAGGCGCACGTCGATGGTGCGTTCGGCATCGCGGGTGTCTTTCTGGATTCCGGCATAGCGCAGGTCTTTGTAATTGAGCGCCACGTCGCCTTTGGCTTTTCCGGTATCGGCCCAGCCACTTTTCATGTCCTCCGGCGTCATGGTCATATCTTCCATGCCCTCCATCCCCATATCGCCCATCGTCAGCAGCGCACGGGGGCGTTGCACTGGGATTTCGCCGCGCATCCCGTCAGCTGTCGCCAGCGTTCCCAGCGCAAAACCGGTCCTATCGATGGGTTCGGCGGCGATGGTATAGGCTTTGTCATCCTGCGGCGTGACAACCACGTCATAAGTCTCGGCGGGTGCTAAACGGAATTCATCGACCTTGAGCGGTTCGATATTCTGCCCGTCCGATTGCAGGACATTCATTTTCAGGCCAGGGATGCGAACGTCATAAATCGACATGGCCGAGGCGTTGATAAAGCGCAGGCGCACCCGCTCACCGGGCTTGAACAAACCTGTCCAGTTCTGATCCGGCGTTTTTCCATTGATCAGGAAAGTGTATCCGCTGACATCGGCCAGATCGGTCGGCGACATTCGCATATGTCCCCAATCCTTCGCGTCTTTCCATGCTTTGCTGAAACCCTTGGATTTCGCGTCATCGAAAAAATCACCGACTGTGCGCCGCGCCACGTTGTAATAATCAGATGACATTTTAAGATTGGCCATGACATCGTCGGATTCTTCGTCCGTGAAGTCCGATAGCACTACGACATAATCGCGGTCGGTTTTGATAGGATCTTTTCCTGCGGGCTTAAAAACAAGAGAACCATATAGCCCATCCTGCTCTTGGCCCGTCGAATGGGCGTGGTACCAGTAGGTTCCCGTCTGCCTGATTTTAAAGCGGTAGGTAAAATTCTCTCCCGGCATAATGCCTGAAAACCCGTTAAATCCGGGAACGCCATCCATTTCACCGGGGATCAGGAGACCATGCCAGTGTATCGATGACGGCACATCCATGTGGTTGGTGACATGAATGATAGCGTCCTCACCCTCTTTGAAAAACAAGGTCGGCGCAGGGATAGAGCCATTGACTGTTATTTTTTGAATAGGCTTACCCGTGATATTGACCGTCTGGCGGGCAATATCAAGACTGTATTCGGCTGCGTTAGCCGGTACGGCAAACGACAAAAGGCAAAAAAATAATAGAGCAGAAGCGTAAAAACGCATGATGATTCCCCATAAACGGAAGTGGCGCACAAAAACAAAAAATGGCGCTGGGGAATTTAGATCCGCAGACGTTGGGTCGTCAGGAGTATGGAAGGTTTTGCGTTGGGAGGATCCACGCCGATGGGCGGTCCACGAACGCGGCGGTCGCTGCTGATAGCAACCGTCCAGACAGGATTTTCATCTATGAAAGCATAATCAAGATGAAGGCTGTGTTTCAGATCAGGCTTGCTGACGCTGGTTTCGGCGGGAAGTTGCATATCGGTCGTCTGACATGATTCCGCTGCTTGCGTCTGTTTTCTGCCATGATGATCGCCGCCAGCGTGATGACTGGATTCTGTTTTCTGGTCGGCAGGAGAAGCCGCCTGCGCTTCATGTCCGCAACCGCATATTGTGGCGGAGGCGAGCATAACGAACATTAAAACGCTGGCGAGGATTTTTCTCATTATCTTAAATTATATAGCATAAATTCATTAAAAGTCATTGACCTTCATTTTCCGACATATTATTTCGACGTTTTTCTTTTATGCGTCTGGCATTTGGCATGATCATAAAGAACCTCGATGACGTTGCAATCCGCGACTTTTCCCGTGCCGCAATGATCCAGCATTCGTAAAAGCTCCTTCCGCAAAGCCTTCAAACTTGCCAGCTTTTCCTCCACGGTCGCCAGATGGCTCCGCGCTATGCCGTCTATTTTCTCGCACGATGCGTCACTTTGTCCCGTCATCGCCAATATGTCGCGGATGGCGGCGACCTCGAACCCCAGCTCCCGCGCATGCCTTATGAAAGACAGCCTTTTAAGATCGTCCTGGGCGTAGCGGCGCTGCTTACCCTCGGTGCGCTGCGGCTTTGGCATTAATTCTACGCTTTCGTAATAGCGAATAGTCTCGACCTGTACGCCACTTTCGGAGGCCATCTCACCAATTGTCAGAAACATTCAAAATTCTCCTTGGCCGATAAAAAACACCTTGAACCTATAGTCGCTATAGGTTGTAAGATAAGGTTGGTTAATAAAGAAATCAAGGATTACCCATGAACGAGTCAATTTTCTTTTCAATTGCCGCAACCGGATTTACTGTCGCGTTCGCCCACGCCGCCCTGCCGACGCACTGGCTGCCCTTCGTACTGGCGGGCCGAGGGCAAAACTGGAATAAATCAAAAACGCTCTGGGTCACGACCCTTGCAAGCCTTGGTCATGTGCTGTTCACGACAGTGCTTGGGGTTCTTGTCGTTTTTCTCGGCATTAAAGTCGAAGGCTGGCTTGGGGGCGCATTTCCGCTGATCGTCGGCGGATTTCTGATCGCCTTCGGCGTCTTTTATCTCGTGCGCCAAGGCTGTGGTGGTGGCGGACATCATCACTGGCAACTGCCGTGGATAAAGAAGCACGGACATAGTCATGCTGTTCATGGCCATGATGACGAACGCCGTATCGATACCGGACATGGCATTGTCGTACTTTCTGTTTTTGAAGACGGCGTCCCACCACGCTTTCGTTTAAATTTCGAGGATCACGGAAAAAATATCAATCCACCGAAAGGGCAAACAGTCACGATTGAAACGGTTCGTCCAGATAAAAAGAAACAGTTTTTTACATTCGTCAATAAGGGCGGCTATCTTGAGTCGCTCGAAGAAATTCCTGAGCCGCATGAATTCACGGCCCGTATAACGCTGGCGCATGGCAATCACGGCCACCACTATGATGTGCAATATACACAGCATGACCACGGACATGATCATTCAGATCACGAGGATCATACCAACTGCGGAGAAAAACCCTTTGTTTCGGGTCGGTCGGATAAGGCCGTTATTATAGGTCTGCTGGCATTGCTGACGTTCTCACCCTGCGAAGGGTTTTTGCCCGTCTATCTGTCAGGCATTCAATATGGTTGGCCGGGATTTATCTTGCTCAGTACAATTCTTGCCGTTGCTACAATGGCAGGCATGATCTTCTTTACCTGGTTGACGCTTGCAGGACTTGAACGCGTCCGGCTTGAGGTTCTGGAAAAATACGAAGCGGGCATCCTAGGCGCGTTACTGATTGTTCTAGGCATCATCGTCATCATATTTGAGCATTAAGGAATTAACGATGAACATCCATCCAGAAAAAGAAGAAAAATCCTCTGTCCGGTACAAAGTTGAAGGTATGGATTGCCCCAGTTGTGCGCTCAAAATCGAGACGGCTTTAAAACGTGTAAAAGGGGCCGGTGAAGCATCAGTCAATGTTGGCGCTGGTGTTGTAACGCTTGCGACCTCACATGGGTTTGATCAGGAAGACGCCGCCAAAGCCATCCGTAAGTTAGGCTATGCGGTCAAGATAGACGGGAACGGTACGACTGAAGATCACGACGAACATGACGATCATAGCCATGACGCGCCAGAAGACCGAGGCAAGGCATGGTGGCAGACCGCTAAAGGCCGACTTGTGATCGTTTCCGGCACATTACTGGCGGTATCTTTTCTAGCATCCCAAGCCCTGCCAACGCTTGGGCTATGGCCTTTCGTCGCGGCTACCTTGATCGCTCTTCTGCCCATCGCCCGCCGCGCTATCGGTGCTGCACGGTCTGGATCGATTTTCACGATAGAAATGCTGATGACCATTGCGGCTGTCGGCGCACTGGCGATCAACGCCGCCGAGGAAGCCGCCGTTGTGGTATTCTTGTTTGCCGTTGGTGAATTGCTGGAAGGCGTTGCCGCTGCGCGGGCGCGTAAAAGCATTACGGCTTTGGGCGATCTCACCCCGAAAACGGCCCAGCTTGTGGACGGCAATGCCATCCGTGAGGTTTCTGCCGATAGCTTGACACCAGGCCAGATCGTCATTGCCAGGCCCGGCGACCGCATTGCTTGCGACGGGAAAATTATCGAAGGCCGCTCTGAAATCGACGAAGCGCCTGTGACAGGAGAGTCCACGCCAAGGAGCAAGGATGTGGGTGAGGATGTTTTCGCCGGAACAATCAATCTCGGCAGTGCGATCAAAATTGAAGTCACACGCGCCGCCGCCGACAATACCATTGCCCGTATCATCAAGCTGGTTGATGAAGCTCAAGCCTCCAAAGCTCCCGTCCAAAGATTTGTCGATAAATTTGCCCGTATCTATATGCCGATTGTCGTGGTTATCGCGCTTCTCGTCGCCATTATTCCGCCTCTGCTTATGGGCGGACTTTGGAGTGTCTGGGTTTATCGCGCCCTGTCGCTGCTCCTGATCGCCTGCCCATGCGCCTTGGTTATCTCAACCCCGGCGGCTATCGCTGCGGGCATGGCAGCGGGTGCGCGTCGTGGCCTGCTTATCAAGGGTGGGGCCGTACTGGAAACGCTTGGCAGCTTAAAAATGATCGCCTTTGATAAAACGGGAACGCTAACCGAAGGCAGACCGCAAGTTACGGACATAAAAGGCTTTGGTGCCAGCGATGACGAGACTCTGCGCCTTGCGGCGGCTTTAGAAAGTAATTCCAATCATCCCATCGCCCGCGCCGTTCTCGCTCATGCATCTGGCCGTAATATCGTTGCGCCCGCTGCCGAGGAAGTGAAAGCTCTCGCGGGTCGCGGTCTATCCGGCAAGACAGAAGGCCGTACCTTCTTGTTGATCAGTCCTCGCGCCGCATTAGCTGATGGCACCTTACCTGAAGAAGTACAGAAACTTTCAGAGACCCTGGAAGGCGAAGGAAAGACGGTCGCGGTTCTTATCGAAAACAAAACAGTCCTCGGATTATTCGCTGTCCGCGATGAGGCGAGGCAGGACGCACTTGAAGGATTGAAAGCTCTTAAAAAACTGGGCATCACGCCTGTTATGCTGACGGGAGACAATCGCCGCACGGCGGACGCCATCGCGGCAACGCTGGGCATTGAAGCTTATGCTGAACTGATGCCAGAAGATAAAGCGAAGATTGTCCGTGATCTTGAAGAATCCAAGCGTGGGCCGGTCGGAAAAGTTGGCGACGGCATCAATGACGCGCCCGCTTTGGCAGCCGCTTCCGTTGGCATCGCTATGGGCGGCGGTACGGATGTCGCGTTGGAAACAGCCGATGCCGCGCTGCTTAATAACAGCGTTATGGGTGTAGCAGAACTGGTCGGCCTGTCACGGGCAACGCTTGCGAACATCCGCTGGAACGTCACACTGGCATTGGGTTCTAAAGCCATCTTCCTGGTTACAACGGTTCTTGGCATCACAGGCATGTGGATTGCCGTCATGGCGGACACCGGAGCTACGGTATTAGTGACTCTGAATGCATTGCGGTTGCTGCGCTACCGCTTTAAAATTTAGCGGCTTCTAAGGTTCTACGTCCAGCGGGTTAACGTAGCGCGAGGGATCGCTGCTGAATTTCTCCATGTTTTCTTCATTCTCGAAATAATAAATCGTATCGTCAGGAGCAGCCCCGATGATTGCGGTCGCTTTATCGACCGGCTTTCCGCTAATCGGGTCAGTGCCTGTTCTTGCCTGCGGATCGTTTTGCAATTTTTCTTTGCACATCGCACAGCAACCAAAATAGGTTTTCCCATCGACGATGATGGAAATCTGGTCACGTCCCATGAATTTGTTATTCATCATGCAAACCTGCTTGGCTTCAACTCGCTTGAGTCCCATAGAATCGTGGTGATCTTCATCGGCGGGTGCTTGAGTCATCTGTGGGCCGGATAATTTTGTAACATCATCCTTGTGGGATTGTTCCTCAGCCGCGCTGGCAACATGATCGTTGAAAGAAATGACCACATACGAAGATAGCGTCATGGCAATCGCTACCATAAATCCTAAAAATGTTTTTTTAAGTGAATTCATTTTTGCCTCTCTTTCTGTTTTCGTAAGTATGATCTCGGTGTCTCCATATCGTCAATGCGGCATTTTCCTTTATTCATCGGCTGTTCCTTAATGATGAAGTTTCGCCAGGTGATCTTCTTCCATTGCAGCCCTGTCTTTCCCTGAAAACACTTTGTATAGCGCGGGCAATACCAGCAGCGTCAGCGCCGTGGCGGAAATCAGACCGCCAATGACGACCATCGCCAATGGCTTTTGCACTTCCGCGCCCGTACCGTGCGCCAGCGCCATCGGCACGAAGCCAAGAGAGGCAACCAGCGCAGTCATGAGAACGGGCCGCAAGCGCGTAAGCGCCCCTTGCACGATGGCTTCCCGGCGCTCTACGCCCTCCGCCACCAGTTGATTGATATATGTCACCATGACGAGACCGTTCAGCACCGCAATACCGGAAAGGGCGATAAACCCGACCGCCGCAGGTATTGAGAACGGCATCCCCGCCAGGAACAGCGTAAAAATCCCGCCTGAGATAGCCAGCGGAACGCCGCTGAAAACAAGCAACGCCTGCTTTGCCGACCCTAACGCGGTAAACAGCATCATAAATATGACGAAGAAGCAGGCCGGAACGACAATCATCAAGCGGTCACGCGCCGCCATTAGATTTTCAAATTGTCCGCCCCAGTCAAGCCAATAGCCCGGAGGCACTTTGACTTCCTTTTCTATGACCTGCTGGGCCTCAGCCACGAAAGAACCAATGTCACGACCCCTTACGTTGGCTTGCACCACGACGCGGCGTTTGCCGTTCTCACGGCTGATCTGGTTCGGCCCTTCGGAGAGACGGAAAGTGGCTATTTGTTTCAAAGGAACAAATGCGCCGCCGTCTTCTCCGTCTTCATGAGGTACCGCCACAGGCAGGTTTTCAAGTGCGGGAATGTCCTGCCTTATAGATTCAGGCAAGCGCACAACAATCGGGAAGCGGCGGTCGCCCTCAAACACAAGACCGGCTTCTTGCCCACCGATTGCCACTGATATCAAATCCAAAACGTCACCGATATTCAGGCCATAGCGGGCAATCGTATCCTTGTTGATATCAATTTCCAGCATGGGCAGGCCGGTCGATTGTTCAACTTTGACATCGGCTGCGCCCGCGACCTTTCGCAAAGCATTCGCAATGCTGTTCGCAGTTTTTCCGATGGCATCGAAATCATCGCCGTAAACTTTCACGGCCACATCGCTTCGCACCCCGGCAATCAATTCGTTAAACCGCATCTGAATAGGTTGCGTGTATTCGTAATTATTGCCTGGCACACGACCCACGGCCTTTGCGATTTTCTCAATCAATTCCGGTTTTGGCAAATCCTTATCCGGCCATTCGCTGCGATCTTTCAGGATTAGGAAAGTATCCGATACGTTCGGCGGCATGGGATCGCCTGCCATTTCCGCCGTTCCGGTCTTAGCGAAAACGAACGCCATTTCCGGCAAGGCGCTGATGGCTTTTTCGACCTGTAACTGCATGGCCGTGGATTCCGACAGCGACGTAGAAGGAATTCGCATGGCGTGCATGGCGATATTCTTTTCATCGAGCGTAGGTATGAATTCCTGCCCCAGCCGCGTGAAAGTGAGCAACGAAAGAGCAAAGAATAACACAGAACCCAAAATCATTTTTTTAGGATTATTGAGTGAGAAGTTCAAAAGCGGTTCATAAAACGCCTTCGATTTCCTGATAATCCAGTTGTCTTTTTCCTCGATCCTGCCACTAAGCCACATCGCGACCATCGCCGGGACGAAGGTGATGGACAGGATAAAAGCGAAGGTGAGGGCAATGATGACCGTCATTGCCATCGGCGTGAACATTTTCCCTTCGACCCCCGTAAAGGAGAGAAGCGCCATGAAAACGATGATGATGATAATCCGCCCGAACACCATCGGCTTAATCATCTGGGCGCTGGCCTCCATGACTTCGTCAAGCCGTTCTTCATGGGTCAGCAATCGGCCTTCCTTATGCTGTTTTTCAGAAAGACGCCGCAGACAATTTTCAATGATAATGACTCCGCCATCCACAAGCAGTCCGAAATCGAGCGCGCCCAGGCTCATGAGGTTGGCGCTGATACCAGCCTGCACCATGCCGATTCCGGTCATGAGCATCGTGAAGGGAATAATCAAGGCGGTAATAACAGCCGCTCTGAAATTACCCAATAGCAGGAATAGAACGGCAATAACCAGCAAGGCGCCCTCGGCCAGATTCTTACTGACCGTCTTGATGGTGGCTTCAACCAAATTGGTACGGTTCAAAACCGTTTTGGCCCTTACGCCTTCCGGCAACGATTTTTGTATCTCGGTTAATTTTTCATCCACGGCTTTGGCAACAACGCGGCTATTTTCGCCGCGCAGCATCATGGCTGTAGCGACCACGACTTCGTGGCCGTTTTCGCTGGCGCTGCCGGTGCGAAGTTCCTTACCCAGACCCACCGTGGCAACGTCCCTCATATAGATCGGAACACCTTTACGTGTCGAAACGACGACATTGCTGATTTCCTTGGTCGTCGTCAGGCGTCCGTCGGCGCGGACGACATAAGATTCGCCCTTTTGTTCCAGATAACCCGCGCCCGTACTCGCATTATTGCGTTCCAACGCCTCGATCACGTCATTGAAGGTCAATCCCAGCGATGCCAGTTTCTGAGGATCAGGCTGCACATGATATTGCTGGGCATAGCCACCGATGGAATCGACCGCCGCCACGCCTTTGACCGTCTTGATCTGGGGGCCGATGATCCAGTCCTGCACGGTACGCAGATACATCGCCTTTTCAAATTCGGAAGTGAGCTTCAGTCCTTCAGGCGTCGTATAGGGTTGATCGGACTTTTCGTATTCAACCGTCCACATATAGATTTCGCCGAGGCCGGTCGAGATCGCGCCCATCACGACCTCCGCGCCTTCCGGCAGGCTTTCCTTGGCGGTCGCCAGACGCTCGTTGACTTGTGCGCGGGCAAAGTAAATATCGACGTTATCCTCGAATATGACCGTCACCTGCGCGAACCCATTGCGGGACATGGAGCGCGTTTCGATCAGGCCAGGAATGCCAGCCATCGCCGTTTCAATTGAATATGTGACCTGTTTCTCAACCTCGAACGGAGACAGGGCAGGCACTTCGACGTTGATCTGCACTTGGTTGTTCGTGATATCCGGTACGGCGTCGATGGGCAATTTGCCAAGGGCGTAAACGCCGTAAGCCGACACCGTTACCGTCAGCATGAGAATCAAAAGCCGATGGGCAATGGAAAAGCGGAGAATTTTTTCGATCATAACTTTTGTCCTTAGTGTGCGTGTTCGGCTTCGGCTTTGCCGAATTCAGCCTTGAGAGTGAATGTTCCGCTGACGGCGACCGCGTCTCCGGCTTGAAGACCGGAGACGATTTCAAGATGGCGGCTGTCTTCCCGGCCTAAGCCGACGACCCGTTTTTCAAAGCCTTTGTCCGAGCGGACGAAAACAACGTTCTGCCCATCGACGCTTTGCACCGCTTCTTTCGGCAGGATAAAATCGACTTCCTGCGCGGAGGTAGAGATAGCGGCGTTGGCGAATTCGCCTGGCCGCCATTTTCCGTCCGCGTTTTCAAGCTCGATGATCGCCTTGGCGGCGCGGGTTTCAGGGTCAATGGCGGGGCTGACGAAAATCAACTTGCCCTCGGCCTTGCCGCCGCTGCCCATGATGGTCGCAGGCTGTCCCTCCTTGACGAAAGGCAGGTCGCCCGGCGCGATGGCGGTTTCAACCCACACCACGCTTAAATCAGCGACGGTAAAGGCTGTATGCGTCGTATCGACGAATTCTCCCAGCGTCAGCTCCCGCGCTATCACGCGGCCATCCAGCGGCGTTTTCAGTTGGTGAAAGCGGGCATTGCCGTTTCCGGCTATCTCGCCCTCATGCCCCAGCGCCTGCAATTTCTGCTTTGCAAGGTCGAGGCGGATTTGCGCTTCCTGATGCGCGTTCTTGGCGTTCAGATAATCCTGCTCCGCCGTGATTTTTTTATCCCATAGACCTTTTTCACGGTTGAACGTGGTCCGCGCCAACTCCTCGGCTCGCTTCGCGGCCAGGAAATCCGCCACGGCCTCGGCCATTTCACGGCTTTCGATCAGGGCCAGAACCTCGCCTTTTTTAACCGTATCACCAAGATTCTTAAGAGCTTCCGTTACGACGCCCGCGACCTTCGGAACAATCTGCGCCATGCGGTCGGCGGCGGCGACGATCTTGCCGGGGACGGTCACTTCCCGCGCCAGCTTGCCGGGACCGACTTCGGATATTTTAATGCCTGCGGCTGTCAGCTGCGCCTCGTCAAGCTTTACAATTCCTTCCTCGCCATGCTCTTCACCGCCTTCCGCGCCATGTTCTTCTTTTGCTTCCTCATGGCCGTGACCATGCTTTTCTTCGCCTTTTTCCTTGTCATGGCCTTCTTCGCCTTCCTCGTGGCCGTGGCTGTCGCCATGTTCCTCGGCGGCATGGCTCGGCGGCGTGAATTCCTTATAGGCAAACCCACCCACCAGCGCGATAACCGCTACAGACGTAATCAGAAGGGTTTTCAGTTTTGTTTTTCTCATGGTCTATTCCTTGTCAGAAGTGTTGTGTCCGTGCAGGGCGGTCATGCGCTCGATGGCCGCCCGCTGTCGGTGATAATCGAGAACCGCCTCGTTATATTGCCTGCGGGCGTCGAACAGGGTGCGTTGCGAGTCAAGCACTTCGAGATATCCGAATTTCCCGGCGTCATATCCTTGACGGGAAAACGAAAACGCTTCCTCGGCTCCGGGCAAAACAGAATCATTCAGGGCGCTGGCTTCACGATAGGCGCTTACAAAATTCTCGTAGGTTTCGGTCAATGTGGATTCCAGCGATAACTGTCCACCGCGCTGTTCCAGTTTAGCAGCATTGAATTCATGTCCAGCCCGCTGGATACCGGCGCGATTGAGATTGAAGACGGGGATGGGAAACGAAATTCCCGCCACGAAAGCCTGGCTGTCGTCTTCGCGGAATTGCCTGACGCCAAAGCCCAGCGTCGGGTCAGGTAAAGCGTTGGCCTTTTCGAGTGATAAAGCGGATTGCGCCTGCGTGACATCGGCCTCCAATCCCTTGGCGTCCGGGGTCTGGTTCAATCGCTCCTGATAATAGATGAAGGGTTGCGGTTCCGAAAGTACGGGCAGGCTTTGCGCGTCCACCGTAAAATCGCTTACATCCCCACCCATCAAAACCGACAGCGTCTGTTTTTTCGTGCTGACGGCGCGCCGGGCGCGGTCGAGCGCGATTGTGCTGGACGACAATTCGATTTGCGCCTTGTTCCTCTGAATAGGCGGTTCCTTTCCGGCCTCCACCTTGGCGGCAACGCTATTCAACACTTCCTCGGCAAGATTGCGTTCTTCTTCGATAACTGTCAGGTCGCGTTGTGCGGCGACCAGTTCGGCATAAGCAGTCGTTATGTCCCTGATCAGATCAAGCCGTGCGCCGTCACGGGCATAATGAATTTTGGTTTTCTCTGCTTCGGCCACCCGGACGCGGTTACCGCGCTTACCAGGCAGTTCGACCAGCTGCTCCACGCCGTAAGTGATTTCCGCTCCGCCCGTGCCTTCAAGCGGGCCGTCGCCGTAAATATTCTCGGCTTCGATGGATAATTCCGGGTTTGGCAACGCGCCCGCCTGCGACCGGCTGGCGGTGGCGGCATCGGCGCGGCTGGTCGATGCCCCCAGCACAGGCGAATGTTCCAAGGCCCACGCTATGGCTTGATCGAGGACAAGCATTGCGGCAGGAGCGGCGGACGCTGACGCGGGCTGGATAAGGGCGGGTATTTCTCCTTTATCGTCTTGCGCCAAAGCCCATGCGACCGAAAGCGGCGAAACTGTAATTAAAAGGCCCGCCATAGCGATCACAACGGATCGTCTGGAACGAAATATAGTCATGATAATTCCTTGTTTGACTGAAATTGACAGCGATTAACGCACCGGACTCCCTAAAGGAGCGGCGTTAACGGAGTCGCGCCAAAGGCGGCTAAACCCCGTTCAGTTAAACAAGGTGTCTTGGGGGGCGTAAAAGCGAGGATATATGGCTGTCGGTGGGAACCTGATCCGGCAAAGGCGATAGAAGCATCGATGCGATATCGAAGTTTACCGAGAAATCAGAACTAAATCCTATTTCAGCAGAACAGCAATGATGGCAATCGATACCGCCCGTGCTTTTATTCTGATCAGCTTGATCGTCTATTTTCTGCTGCTCGTCGGGGCATCCCGCTTTATCGGCAGGGCTTTCTTTAGACTGGGTCATGCCGCAATCGGAGCCATAGGCATGCGCTGCAGCTGTGAAGCCGCTGTAACCTATCGCAAAAATTAAAAGCATAAGGAACACGCGCATGACCAAATATATAGCACCGCAACGTTCAACTAACAATCCAGTTTGATTATATTTTTTTGCGAAAACATAATTTTTAGGCTGCTTACATATATAGGCTGCTTACATATATATGCAGGCCTGTCTGACAGTACATCACACGAATATTTCAGAACATTCATGATTTTAAAAGCAGGATTGACTTTGACAGCATATGTCCATATCTATAGACATATGGACATTCAAGAAGCCCTTATAGCCTTTGACGCACTGTCGCAAGAAACCCGTCTTCGGGTTTTCCGGCTGCTGGTCGAATATGGCCCTGACGGCGCGCCAGCTGGCAAACTCAGCGAGACGCTGGGCATTCCGCACAATACCCTGTCTTTTCACCTGAACCATATGAGCAACGCCGATCTGGTGCTGTCGCGCCGCGAAGGCCGCTCCATAATCTACAGCGCGAATTTTGATTTCTTTACGGGCCTGATCCGCTTCATGGTCGAAGATTGCTGCCGCGTTGAATTCGCCAGCATCCGCACGGACAAGAAAAAAGGCTCATCGGTTATAGAATTAATGAATTGCTGCCAACCCAAGAAAGAGAAAAAATCATGAAAATCTCCGAGATAAAAAAGAATCTGGCCGGGATCGAGGCGATTAACTTTAAACTGCCGAACGGATCCTATCTGCCGTCCCATTTCCACGTTACGGAAGTCGGTCTTGTAACCAAGCACTTCATCGATTGCGGTGGTGTTGAGCGAAAAGAAACAATGGCAAACTTTCAGCTTTGGGAAGCAGGCGACTACGATCACAGACTGGCCCCACAGAAATTCCTGCACATTCTGAATCTTTCAAAAAAGGTTCTGGGCAATGAGAATCTGGATATCGAAGTAGAATATCAGCAGAACACCATCGGTAAGTTCGGCCTTGATTTCGACGGCAAGGATTTTATCCTGACCACAAAGCAGACCGCCTGCCTGGCGCAGGATGCCTGCGGCATTCCTGACAAGGAACAAGCGCAAGCAGATTCGTCCTGCTGCACACCAGCGAAAGGGTGCTGCTGATGACCCAGCGCGTTCTTGTCCTCTGTACAGGTAACTCCTGCCGTTCCGTGATGGCCGAAGCTTTATTCAATCATCTTGGAAAAGGAGAAATTGAAGCTGTTAGCGCAGGAAGCTTTCCAGCAGGGTATGTCCATCCTAAATCCATCGAAACCCTGAAACGTCACGGCATTGACCCTGGTCAGCCGCGCAGCAAGTCATGGGATGAATTCTCGACACAGCATTTCGATCTGGTAGTTACAGTTTGCGACCAGGCCGCTGGCGAAAGCTGCCCCCTGTTTCCCGGAAAACCTAAAAAATTACATTGGAGTACGCCTGATCCGGCAAAGGCCACTGGCACTGACCTGCAGATCGAAGCCGCGTTTGATGAAGCATTTGCCATGCTCAAAGACCACATCGAGGATTACCTCAATGACGGCGCCTAGCCCATTCGATCTGAAACGAAGGCTCTTTTCTGAATGGCTTGGCACAGCCCTGCTGGTCGCCGTTGTCATCGGCTCCGGCATCATGGGAGAAAATCTCGCGGATGGAAACGAAGCCATCGCACTTCTTGGCAATACCCTGGCGACAGGGGCTGCCCTTGTGGTGCTGATCCTGATTTTCGGCCCAATATCGGGCGCGCATTTTAATCCGGTGGTCAGCCTTTCATTCGCCCTGCAATTCAAACTGCCCTGGCCGGAGTTTCTGGCTTATATAATAGTGCAGATTATCGGAGGCATGATCGGTGCCTTGCTGGCTCATGTCATGTTCAGCCTTCCGCTTATTGAGGCTTCAACGCATGCACGGACGGGCGTGGGTGTCTGGACCGGAGAGATCATCGCATCATTTGGCCTGCTGGCCACAATTCTTGGCTGTCTGCGAAGCCGCCCTGATGCTATCCCTTATGCAGTCGGCCTGTTTATCACCGCCGGATACTGGTTCACCTCATCAACGTCTTTTGCAAATCCGGCTGTGACCATCGCGCGATCCCTGACCGATACGTTTTCCGGCATCAGACCGGAAGATGTCGGTGGGTTCATTGTCGCACAGATTATCGGGGCGGTACTGGCCACGGCTGTGTTTCATTGGCTTTGCGACCAAAATAAGCTTAAGCGCAAAGATTAAGTCGACAATATTTTAATATCGCAAATAAAAAATCTTCCATAATATATTCTTTAATTATTTGCCGAATCCAGATACGATAACCGCTTATCGAAAAAAATATTGATGGGCTTCTTGTCAGAGGAAAAACCGTCACGAAACGCAGGGTGAATAATGGGTTTTCTTCATAAAGGCTTAATGCCTCCATATCAGGGTACGACATTACTGGGCGGCCTCGCAGGAATAATAAGCAAGCCACGAAACCGATCCGAATGGGAAGATCGGTTCACGCATTGGCAACGTCCGGCCAGCGAGACCGAGGCGCAAAAAATTGAAACCGCCCGCAGCCGCGTTGTTCAGGCACTGCGTCGCAGTACATTTCTTCCCACGCGTTCTTGGGAAATCATCCCGCAAGGTAGCTATCATAACCGGACAAATGTTCGCCAAGACAGTGATGTCGATTTGTGCGTGTGCCTGACAGATGTTTTTTTCTGGGACCAACCGCCCGGCGCGCCACGCGCGCAGATCGAAACTGGCATGGGCTTCACAGACCTTAATTTCACGTTTGTCGATTATAAAAACCATATCGCTAAATGTATCGGTGATGAATTTGGCACCGCCAATACGGAGACTGGCAATAAGGCGATCCAACTTCATAAAGACGACGATACACGCATCAGCGTTGATGTCGTCCCTGCTTATCTCTACCGCCAGTATGGCACCGCCACAACGATCCTTGGAGGCTGGCCGGTAAAACATGCAGGCATTGGCCTGGTGACGAATGACGGCGAACGGAAGATAAATTTTCCGATTCAACACTACGAAAATGGGTGTACAAAAAACGATAGAACGAAAAGACGCTATAAATGTGTCGTGCGGATTCTAAAGCGACTGCGAAATCATATCGATAATAACGGCACGGCGCCACAGGACATCAAACGCGCGTCTGGAAATACCCCCTCTTTCCTAATTGAGTCGCTTGTTTACAACTGTCCTGATAATCTTTTCGGCGCGGCTTCCGTTTACGACGATGTCGTTGCGATCCTAAAATTCCTTGATGACAGCTTCAAGACTAGCTCTGTTGCGACTATTCTGCTGGGCCTGAATGCTCATGGTTTTAAAGAGGTCAACGGCATTAAAGACTTATTCGGCAATGGCCAGGCATGGACCGTACAGGATGCCCACGCCTTTGTTCTTGGCGTACGGCTCTACATGGAAGTGTGATGCATCAGCTTCTTTCCCTGAAAATAAAAATTGGAATTGTCGTTGTCTTGGCGTTCGCCATCTCATGGTCCGCGACCGCCTTAGGTTTAAACCCGCCAAACGTGGGGCTGGTCGTTGGCCTAACTGAATGGGTTATTATCTTCTTACTATTTAAATCCTGGGACTGTCTTCATGATCTGCCGGTGCCTCTTCCCGGCTGGGCCGCCGTTGATCTAAATGGAATTTGGGAAGGGGAAATAAAATCGCAATACGAAGAGGGCGGCAACCCGGTTTCAGCCAGTATCCCCGCGTTCCTTGAAGTCCGGCAGAGCTGGCAGGCTATTATCCTGTCCCTTGAAACCGCTTCGATGACAGGGGAAAGCAAGTGCGCGTGTCCAAGCTTCAATCCCCTGACCCGTAAAATGACAATCCGTTATTTCTACGAAACAAAAACCACGGTCGCGGAAGCCCAGAAAAATCCCCCTCAAAGGAACGGCAGCGCGATTGCTGAAATAAATTTTAATGAACCAGATAAAATGACAATCAGCTATACGAACGAACGCGGACGCGGCGGCGACATTGTTCTTTCACGAAAAAACCGTTCCCCGACTTCATAAGTTTACGTCAAGCAAATTTGGTTGCTTATCTTGTTCTGGTTGACAAATTAGTACCTACATTTCAAAAGCTTATCCATTCCATGTTTATATCCAGTCAACTAAGTTTTTTTGCCTGACGCTAGAAAAGTCCCGCGCGTTGCCCACCCCTAGAGGATGATCGCTGACAGGACCCGCTGAGTTTCTGGCGACCATGCTGAAGATCGGGAGCGTGGAATCTGAATTCCACGCTCCCTCCCTTTAGGGAGGGAGGAGAGACTGGAATCTGGATGCAGGATCAAAGCCACTGCCTGCCTGCGTTTGCGCCAGAAACCCAGAAATTAATCCAGATTCATATTTTTTTCTGGCCTGGCCATAAGCCCCTGTAAAACAATCATTCCAGTCTCACGCAGATTCCAGATTTATCCAGACTCCAATCTGCCGCCATCCTCGTCCTGGTAAACCCAGACATCTGGATTCTCAACCGTCAGCATATGCCCTGTTTCAGCATGCATATAATGCGTCGGTTTCACCGGCGTCATATCGCGCGTGATCTCGCCAGTGCTTTCATCAATCGTCTCCGGTCCCAGCATCATGTTTTCAACACAGAGATAGCCGAATTTGCTCCGGGCTGTCCCTATGCCCGTGGTGGGATGCGGGGCCTTGTACGACTTTATATGGCCCTTTGTCATCAGGACGCGGATGCGGTTCTGGATTGTCGAATGACTGCCTAGCCCGGCCTTGCCCTCGAACGCGCCGCAGAACTGTTCCATCACATAAAGCCTGCCGTCCAGCGCCTCGTCCATCAGCATCTGAACGATGACATCACGCTGCCGGTCGCGCTCGGCGTCCAGCTTGCGTCCGTAACTGTCACGTACCAGTCTGGTTTGATTCTGGTCCACGATCACCCAACGCCCGTCGATCTTATCGACAAAGAAGGCGTCAATCCCCGGTCCGTTCCGCAGTTCAAAAAATAACTGCCGCGCGGCAAGCGTCTCATCTGGCCGGTAAATCAGAACACCGGACGTATAGTAACCGCGCAGGCTGCTGGCGCCGCTTAAAGCCTGAAAGGGATCTTCCCTGAACTGCTGCTTTGAAAGCTTGCGCGTATGGTGAACCAGAACAACAGCCGCCTTCGGATTAAGAGCCAGCCGGAGTCTTTCAATTCTTTCCCGCAGGAAAAACATCATGGCCGTATTGTCATTCTCCCCCATGCCGCCATCATCCGGCCCGCCGTCAAACACATTGCGTATCGGATCGACGATGATGACATCAGGCGGCGCATCAGGAAAACACTGCCGGACGGAGGCTATCACGTGCGCCAGTCCCTCATCGTTCAGGATCATCTGCAATTGCGGCGTGACAAACAGGTTTTGCCCTGCCTTCTCCAGCACCTCCCGCGCCAGGGTTGTTTTCTGAATACGCTCTTTTAGGTATGGATACTGAATTTCGGCCTGAAGATAAAAAACGCGCAATGGCGTCTCTATCGCAAAATTCATGAAATCCTGCCCCGCCGCCATGTGCATGGCGAAACTCAGAATAAAATCGCTTTTCCCAACCTTCGGCGGACCGCCTATGACCATCGTTCCCCCTTGCGTCAGCAGGCGGGATCCAACCATGTCGGGCGGCGGCAGGCTTTGATCGGCCATGATGACCGCGAGACTGTAAGCCATGATGTCCTGCGGCGGATTGTCAATAAATTCCACTGACCGCCCGTCCGGCTGCCGTACCTTGCCGGTGGCGTGACGCTGAAGAATCCGTTCGATCATTTTCCGCAAGGCGGTCGGACCGCGTCCCTCGGCTTCCAGATTGCCCGTGCGGGAAACCACCTGACCTTCGTAAAGCGGCCATATTTTATCGTACAGGACTTGCGTGCCCGAAGAGTTTCCATGCCTTTCCAGATCCTCATAAAACACCGCGCTTACCAGATCGCGCATGAATGTTTCCCGTCCATCCGTCACCCTTCCCAGCCCATCCCGCATCACGGGTGTTGCCGCCTTCTCCGGTACTTCATCATGTTGGTTAGGAATAACAGGCACATCGCGCTCGATCTGCTCCAGCATGTAAATTCTGGGCATGTCTGGCGTAATGAGTTCGGTCATTTCATGCTGGCGCCCATCCTTGACTGCCCAGGCCACCGATCCCGCCAGTCGCAGGATACGCCCCGGATTAACAACGCTTTTATCACCATCCAGCCAATGCGCGATCCGCGCGTTCATTGTCCTTGCCAAGGCCGGATCTTTTATCGGCTCCTCCAGTTTCCACCATAATTGCGCCCGCACATAAGGATGACGGCCTGTAATCACCGTAAAACTAGGCGGAAGATTTTTAAGTTTTTCCTGTGCGTTCTCGTACGCGCCCAGCTCATCCAGATCAACATACAGGGTGGTTAAACAGAGAAAATCAGCATCACCGCACCGCTTGTTGGTGGAAACCAGCCCGTTTCGCAGTGCCGCGCCCAGATAAACATTCTGGCCGTCAATGCGGTTGATGTTTTGGGCCTTCCCGGCGATCTGGTCTGTTGAACACGGGCCGTGACTGTTATCAGCCCTGTCAACCGCCTTGCTCTGGCTATCCCGCCAAGCCAGTTCTATCGCGCCGCTAATCTGGTCGCTGAATAACAGATCCAGATGACGCCTCATAACCTCCGCGTCAGGAATAAGGAGATTTCCTGTCATGCCTGCTTTCCTTTCGGCGTAATGTCGCGGATCGTGACCGTTTCATCGAGGAAATACCGGGCCTGCTGGCCCACACCGTCACGTCCTGCCAGCGGCTCCAGTCGGGAAGATATGAATATCTGATGTTCATGGCGCAGGCCGTGAATATATTGTGGCAAATTCCAAAGGCTCCAGGGCGCCCCCATGACCTCCGTCCGCGTAATCCCACCAGGATTTTCTAGCAAAGCTTTCAACGTGCGCGCTCGCTGCCCTTTCAGGATATGCAGCGATAACCTGTCTTTTTTATCCGATGTCCAGACCGTCACTTCCAGGCAGATTTCGGGATCATAGGTCTGGCCCTGAAGATTTCGTCTCATGTCGATCTCCCGTTGCCCTGAATATTGTTCTGCTCATCCAACCATGCAAAGAATGATTTTTCATCGATCAGGACACGGCGGCCAGCACGGCGGATGACTTTATTGAAACCGTTTTTATCGGCATGGAACACAAGGTGGCGCAATCCACCGATGGGTGGCCATGCATGATGGCTGGGCCATTCCGTCAGGGGGATGATGCGGGTGGGTGGATTTGGCTCTGACATATATCTTCTCCTGTCTGTTGCTTATCGCCGCACGATTCCGTACGGCACAGGAGAAGGTTGCCTTTATTTAAAACAGCTGAAAATTACGCAAATTTTATTTGCCTACGCAGATAATTTTTGCGTGGTAAAGACTTCATTATCTTCGCCGAGGATCATTTTCAAAAGCGCCATTTCATTATCGTAGCAACGCTGGTCAAAAGCGCGGGCAGCTTCGCATGCGGCTGTCATGGCCTCAATAACCCTTTTATGGTCCTCGTAATCCGACGGCGTGTCGCCGGGGAACGCGCGTCCTGCCTCATATAGTTCATGCACATATTCGAGAGGAACCCTGCCGTATTTCAGTCTGAAATCCCTGCATTCCATGACAGGGTCTGTTTTTGGGTCGATCCCGTAAATATTTCTTATTTTGTAATATCCGTCCCTGACTGTCGTTTCGGAAGCCGGAAGCCATTTTGAAACGGCATGGATGGTGCTTAAAACATCTGCGCCATGTGAAACGATATAGGAAACAAGCGCGCCGATACGCTCATTCTTGTCCTGCGTAGACATTTTCTTTTCCAGCTCTTCATTCAAGCCGTCGATAATCCATTCCGCATCCCCCCTGTTATTATCCTTCTGATAATAATCATAGACAAGGTTCCAGATAGCCTCTTTCAGAAAGCGGACGTCCTTCTTATTTCGGAGATAAAGATCTTTCTGCTCACGCAGCTTCTGTTGCAGATCCATCCTGACCTCCAAATATCTTTTCATTCATGCTGGCGACAACCGAATGCGTATGCGCTTCGGACAAGTGGGCGTAGCGTTTGACCATCTGTAATGTCTTGTGACCCAGCACCTCGGCGATCTCGGCGGGCGTTGCCCCGTTCATGGCCAAATACGATGCGGTTGAATGCCGCAGATCGTGGAAGCGGAAATCCTTGATCTTCGCCCGCTTGAGCGCTGTTTCCCAAGCTGTCCGGAACTCAAATGGTTTTTTGGAATTGGCGGCTGATACGAACACCAGCCCTTTTTGATTTCCCTTGTCCTTGGCGTATTCCTGTAACAATGCCAGCGCATGGCCGGTCAACGGCAACAATCGACGTTCGCCATTCTTGGTTTCGTGCAAAGTGATAACCCTGCGCTGGAAATCAATGTCCGGCCATTTCAGATTCATGATCTCGCCGCGCCGTGCGCCGGTGCTGAGCGCGAGAATAACCAGCATATAAAGATGTTTGGTTTCGCTGTCCTTGCAGGCTGTCAGAAGCGCCTTGCGTTCATCGTCGCTCAGGAAACGAACGCGCCCACGCGGCTCTGGCATCCTGCGGATTTTCCGCATGGGATGATCCTGCATCCACTCCCATTCATCGACAGCCAAGGTGATGGCTCCGCTCAGGGCATCGGCGTAACGGTTGACCGTTCCGGGGGCGCGAGCCTTGCCATTGTTTTTCGGCGTGGAGGCCAACTTTTCCAGGCTTTCGGTGATGGTCGCTTTGTTCAGATCCACCAGCAGCTTGTGCCCCAACTCCTCCCGCCACCAGTCGATATGTGCTTTTATCCCCGCGTGGCGCGTGGGGTTATGTTTCTTCATGCGCTCCATATAGCGGTCGATAAGATCGGAAACGGTGTGCTTTTTCGCCTCGGCGTATTTGAAATGGCGGCGATTTCGGATATCGCTTTCCGTGTCCTGCGCCCATTTTTTCGCGTCCGTCAGACGGTCGAAGGTGGCGGATTGCACTGGATATCCCCGAAGCCGGACCTTTACGCGGTACGTTGCTTTACCATCGGGCGTTTCGCGTTTTTCAATGTTAGCCATATCGACACTCCATCGCAGCTAACAACACGTTACAAACCGTGGCGGCACCAATCAACGGTCTTTTGAACTTATGCACAATCCGCCGATTTAATAGCTGAAACAAATAGTTAGGCTTGTCATACAGTTGTGTGGGGCAGTCATGGGGCACACAAGGCTGAAAAAGCCATATGCCCAGCGATTCTTTCATGGGTCTTATTTTTTGCTATTTATTGTGATGTGTTTTTTAGAAGTGCCCCAGGAGTGCCCCACGGGAGGAAAATGGTGCCGGCAGCAGGATTTGAACCCGCGACCTTTGGTTTACAAAACCACTGCACTACCACTGTGCTATGCCGGCTTTCCGCCATTTTCAGGCATTCAGATGACTCTAAATGCCGCCGTAAAAAAGTCCACTCCAATTTGCCACACTTCGGTTTACAAAACCGCTGCACTACCCCTGTGCTAAGCCGGCACGATGGGGGGATTTTATACAGATTTGGCGGGGGCGGCGCAATATCTCAATCCACGGAATGCCGGGAAGAGGTCAGGAATATTAAGGATTTAACGGATTTCGGAAACGGGACGGGGGTAAAAACTGGTTTTTCCTATATATATCTGATAGATTCAATGGCGCGGCCTGGTGTTTCGCGGGCGGGGCTTTTCCGCCCCGCATTCCCCATGGATCGTTTCGTATCAATAGCTTAACCGGGCTTACCGTGGCAGACGCACCAAAAAACCATACCTCGCACGACAGCGCCATGGGCTGGGGCATCCTGTTCTTCGTCGCGCTGGGCATGTTCTGGCTGTACTGGCATTATTTCGAGTATGAGACGAAGGGCCTGTTCCGCTGGCTGCGCTGGTCGGAGATGTGGCTGGTGTCCTGGTTCGTCGACGACGACTATACGATCGTCTGGCAGGGCCAGAGAATCAACTTCAAGGACCTTATGGACGCCATGGCCGACCGCACGCCGCGCGAGCTGGACGGCAGTTACGGGCTGGTGGCCGGCGTCCCGATGGAGCCGCTGAAATGGCCGTTCATGGCGCTTCTGACTTTCATGGCGTTCTGGGCCTACAGCAAGGGGCCGGGCACGCAGTTCCGGCGCATCCTGAACCTCGACGGGCTGATCGGCGTCCAGGCGGTCACCTTCCCGGTGATCCAGCCCTTCATCCGGTTCAACCCGTCCAAGGCCAAGCCGCGCCCGCCGGGCACGCCCGTCCCGGCCGAACTGCCGCTGTTCGCCGAAGCGCTCGGCCCCGAGGAATGGCTGGCCTACAACCACATCCCGATTCCGGACGGCCAGGTCAACGACAGCGAGGCCTATATGGCGTTCGCGCGGCAGCTGGGCGCGCGCTGGCGCGGGCCGTCCGACCTGGCGCCGTACAAGCAGATCCTGCTCGCCGCCTGCTGCCTGAAAGCCGGGCGTAAACGCGTCGAGGCGGACGCGCTGCTGGGCCGCATCGCCAAATGCTGGAGCGAAAGCGGCAAGCTGAGCCTCAACAAGGATCCCGGCCTGCTGCGCGAGGCGCGTAAAATCCTGCGCGACAAGGACATCGCGGGCAAGACGCTCGCCAACTGCAATCAGCACGCCTTCGAGACCACCGCCCTGCTCCGCGCCCTGCAGACCGCGCGGGAGGAAGGCGGGGTCCTGGCGCCGGCCCAGTTCCTGTGGCTGCGCGGCCATGACCGGCTGTTGTGGTATCCGATGAACAATCTCGGCCGTCAGGCCTATCATATGGAGGCCCTGGGGGCGATGTCGCACTTCAAGGCCGAAAAGCTGACGCAGCGGCCGATCCCGAAACCGAAGGTCGACAACGCCGTCGCCACCATCACGACCTATATGAAATCGTCCCGCGCGAAGCCGGTGCCGCAGCTGGATTACACCGAGTCGAAAAAGCGCGGCATCAAGAAGCCGGCCCAGGCGCGGCATTTCGTCAATCCCGATTCCTCCACCCAGGCAAAAAAAGGCCAGTTATCATGAAACGTGCAGCCGAAAAAATCTCCGGCGAGTTCAGCCCCAGCGCGAAAGTCGTCGACGGCACGCTGATCCTTTCCCTGCCCGACGCCCTGACGCCCGTCGTCTGGCGGCTAGACCTCGGCCAGACGAAAGCGTCGGCGCTCGAAGTCCGCAGCGCCGAAAACGGCCTGCATACGCTGGTTCTGAAAACCCCGCGCGGCGAAACGCACGACATCGCGCCCTACGACAACAAGGCCGGCGCCGTCCGCGCGCTGATGGCCGTGAGCCGGGCGATGGAGCAGGCGCAGCCTTCCGTCGCCAACGATTCCGGCCGCAGCCACGTCCCCGCGCTCATTCCTGCGGCCGCGGCGGGACGGGCCAGGCCCAGAAAAGTTCTGACGGCGACAGCGGCGGTCGTCCTGGTGGCGGTGCTGCTCCTGGCGGCGCTCAATATCGGGCCGCGGCGCGCCAGCGTGCCGGGCATGGAAACGGGCGAGGCGGCCTCCTCGATCGCGCCCGCGACCGGCGGAATGACAGGTTCCAGTGAATCGGGCGTGCCGGTATCGGCGGACACGTTCCTGCAGCAGAACCGTGAATGACTTTTGATTTCATACTCTTAACCCTATCCTAAAACGCTTTTGCGATACTGGACGGGGCCGGAAAAGGAACTATGGCACTAGACCAAAGGAAATATGAACGGAAACAGGCCGATGTCCTGCGCGACATCCGGCCGATGTATGTCCGCCTGGGCGACTGGCTGCGCTCGCCCTCCAACGCCTTCGCGACCTTCCTGATGGGCGCGATGATGATCTATCTGTTTCCCGCGGCCCGCACGGGCAGCGACGCCATCGTCGTTCTCTACTGCCTGTATTTCTGGTGGCTGGTCTCCCGCAACCGCGCCCTTGCCTTCAAACTGCCCGCCGGGGCGAAATGGGCCGACACCCGCAACAAGGGCGGCGGACGCAGCGGCAAGGCCGAAGGCATCATGTATCTCGGCAACGTCGACAAGACCAACGAGGAAGTGTGGTTTTCGAATTCCGACGCCCGGACCCACGTGCTGTACCTCGGCACCACCGGTTCCGGTAAGACCGAGGGCCTGAAATCGATGGTCGCGAACGCCCTGACCTGGGGGTCCGGCTTCGTGTATATCGACGGTAAGGCCGACACCGATCTGTGGTCGTCGCTGTCGTCCCTCGTGCGCCGTTTCGGCCGCGACGACGACCTGCTCGTCCTCAACTACATGACCGGCAACTCGGACACGAAGTCGCCTTCCAACACCATGAACCCGTTCAGCTCCGGCTCGGCGGGCTATCTGACCAACATGCTCGTCAGCCTGATGCCGGAGGCCGAAGGCGACAACGCGATGTGGAAAGAGCGCGCGGTCTCGCTGATCGGCGCGCTGATGCCTGCGCTGACCTGGAAACGCGACCATCAGGAAATCCCGCTGTCGGTCGGCGTGATCCGGAAAGCCCTGACCCTGCCCGCCGTCGTCAAGATGTCGCGCGACAAGGCCGTGCCCGAACACCTGCGCGCCGCCGTGCGCGGTTATCTCGACTCCCTGCCGGGCTTCGTCGACGCCGCGTTCGACGACGAAGGAAAAGACAAGCCGGCAGGTCCCGACAATCCCGGTTTCGACACGACCACCCCGCGTCAGCAGCATGGCTACCTGTCGATGCAGTTCACCCGCGCGCTGCAGTCGCTGGCCGACGATTACGGATATATTTTCGACACCCAGGCCGCCGATATCGACATGGTCGACGTCGTCCTGAACCGCCGGATCGTCGTCGTCCTGATCCCCGCGCTCGAAAAATCGGCGGACGAAGCCGCCAACCTCGGTAAGATCGTCGCCGCCACGATCAAGGGCATGATGGGTTCGACACTGGGCGCGACCGTCGAGGGCGAATCCTCGAAAGTGATCGAGAACAAGCCGACCCATTCCTCGACGCCCTTCATGTGCGTGTTCGACGAGGTGGGTTATTATACCGCGCAGGGCATGGCCGTCATGGCGGCGCAGGCGCGGTCGCTCGGCTTCTGCCTGATCTTCTCCGCCCAGGATCTGCCCGCCCTTGAAAAGAGGGTGAAGGAAGAGGCGCGCTCGATCACCGCCAACTGTAACATCAAGATCTTCGGCAAGCTGGAAGACCCGACGCAGACCAAGGAATTCTTCGAAAAGACCGTGGGCATGGCCTATGTGATGGAATCGTCTGGCTATCAGCTCGCGGGCGGCCGCGGCACAGGTACCTATTACGACAACATGTCCGCCGGCGTCCAGCAGCGGGCGCGCGCCACCTATGACGGCCTGCGCGCCTTCCGCGAGGGGCAGGCCGTGATCGCCTATGGCGAGATGATCATGGACACCAACATGTTCTATTCAAACCCCGGCCACGCCAAGGCGATGCGCGTCACGCGCTATGTCTCCCTGCCGCCGCCGGACGAGACCATCATCAAACATGCCGCCACCATCACCAAAGTGCGCGACCTTCTGGTCCACAAGACGTGGACAGCGATGCGCGCCGACGTCGCGGCCTCCATCCCCGAAGAGATCGAGGACATGATGCGCACCTTTGCCGCCGGCGTGGAAAAGAAGATGGACCCCGCGGAGATCGGCATGGCCGCCGTCGCCGGCATCTTTGCCCTGAGCAACGACCTAGACGCGATCGAGGAGGCCGCCGCGCAGCAACAGTCGTCGTCGGCCGCCGCCCCCGCGTCAAGCGCTCCGCCTTCCGCCGTCAGCCCTCTTGCCGCCACAAGACCCGGCCAGCCCCAGATTCAGGCTGCCGGCAATCCGATGACCTTCTTCACCAAAAGGCCGGTGCCGGTATCGTCCGGCGACGAACTCAACGACGCGCCGCCGCCGAGCAAGCAATTGCTCGACCAGCAGGCCGCCGAGATCCTGCGCCGGGCCGGCGACGAGGCGCGGCGCGAACTTCTGAAAGAGAAGAACGACGTCGGGGCGGCGGAATAGCCGTGCGCCGGGACGCGGAGGCAGGCAGCGCGTTTTACATCATCCTGCTCGGCGTATTCCTGTTCGCGGCGCTGATGTTCACCTTCAGCAAAAGCGCCAAGCAGGGCACGGGCAACCTGACGCGCAAGCAGGCGGAACTGGCCGCCGACGACATTCTGTCCTTCGCCCAGCAGCTGCAGCACGGCATCGACAAGGTCTACGCCGGAGACTGCAGCGAGAACGAGATCAGCTTCGAGCAGAACGCCATCCCAGGTTACGCCAACGCCTCGGCCCCCGCGGACAAGCACTGCCATGTTTTCGACGCGAACGGCGGCAGCGTCGCCTATCGCACGGTCCCGCAGAACGCCAATGACGGCAGCCCCTGGGTTTTCACCGGCGCGAACAACGTCGCCGCCTCGACCTTCGGCACGGCGGCGCCAGACCTGGTGATGATGGTGGCCGGTCTTGACGACGCGGTGTGCGCGCAGATCAACCATGTCCTGAAAATCACCGGCGCGACCGCCGAGGCGGCAACGGTCAGCACGACCAAATTCGCCGGGGCCTTCGCCGCCACCGACCAGGTCGGCTCGGGCGACGGACGCCGCGCCGAATGCACGACCGGCGCCATCAACCGCTTCTACAGCGTGCTGATGGAGCGGTAAATTTACATCCGCTCCGGCACGTCGATGCCGAGCAGGTCCAGCGTCGTTTCCAGCGTTTTCACGGTCATCGCGCACAAGGCCAGGCGGCTTTTCTTCAGGCCTTCGTCGGTTTCCGAGAGGATGTGGCAGGACGCGTAAAAGCTGCTGAACTGCTGCGCCAGCCGAAAGGCGTAGTCGCACAAATGATGCGGGGCGTAATGGCGCGCCGACACCGCGACCACGTCCGGAAATTCCGTCAGCATCAGCGCCAGAGGGCGATCACCGTCGCGCAGCGAGACCGGCCCGTCCGTTTCCATGGCGGCCTTGCGCAGCAGGGATTTCACCCGCACCGCCTGATAGAGAAGATACGGTCCGGTCTTGCCCTCGAAGCTGGTCAGGCGGTCGAGGTCGAACACGTAATCCACCTGGCGCTGGTTCTGCAGGTCTGCGAACTTGATCGCGGCGATCGCCACCTTGTGCGCGATATCGGCGATTTCCTCCTCGGGCATATCCCGGGCAATCTCGGCTTCCTGCATGCGCAGAGTCGCCTTGTCCTCGCCCATTTTTATGAGGTCTTCCAGCCGCATCACGCCCCCGGCGCGAGTCTTGAACGGCTTGCCGTCGGTCCCGTTCATGGTGCCGAACCCGGCATGGGTCAATTCAACGTCCTGCGGCACGATGCCGGACAGATGCGCGGCGCGGAACACCTGTTCGAAATGGAGATGCTGGCGCTGGTCCACCACATAGACGATCTTCGCGGGCCTGTACAACTCCATCCGCTCGACCAGCGTCGCCAGGTCGGTCGTGCCGTACATCACCGCGCCATCGCGCTTGTAAAGGATCAGCGGCGGAAATTCCTTGGCGTCGTCATTGCGCTTAAGGGGGATGACCAGCGCGCCGTCATCTTCCACAGCATAGGATTTTCTCCTGAGGCTTTCGACCATCGGCGAGATCAGGTCGTGGACGTCGGCCTCGCCCTTCCACAAATCGAAATGCACGTTCAGCGCCGCGAAATTGCGCCGCATGCCGATGACGGAGGCATCGTGGATCACGCGCCACAGCCGGTAATAATCGCCTTCGCGGTTCTGCATGCGCAACGTCGCGTCCAGAGCCCGGGCCTTGCGTTTTTCATCCTCCTTGCAGGCGGCGGACACGCGCGGATAGATATCGCTCAGCTCCTGCATCAGCGCCGCGACCGCCGCGTCATTGTGCAGATCGGTCCGCAGCACGCGCTGCGTTTCGCCGGTGTCGATATATTCGCTGACGATCATGCCCATCTGGGTGCCCCAGTCGCCCATATGCACGTCGCCCAGCGTCCTGTATCCGGAAAATTTCAGGATCCGCCGCACGGATTCGCCAATGATGGCGGACCGCAAATGCCCGACATGCATGGGTTTCGCGATATTCGGGCCGCCGTAATCGACGACGGCGGTCGCGCCGCGCCCCGCATCGGCGGCACCAAGACGGGCATCCCGGGCTGTTTCCACAAGATGGGCCTGCAGATATTTATCCGTAACGTTCAAGTTGATAAAGCCGGGCCCCGCGATTTCAATTTTTGAAAAAACATTCCCTTGTGGGGTCATTGCGGTAAAGGTTCCGCTTTTTGAATATATTATATGTTCTATGTGATCAGCATCTTCATACGCGATAGCTGGTAAAAAACCGATATCGGGAGAAAGCTTATATAAAAAATCTCTTAGAGCTTCCGCCACTTCTCGCGGATTTTTTTTCAATAACTTTGCACCGGCCATAGCACCATTGCATTGAAATTGTGCAAGGTCAGACCTGTCCGAAACCCGTACGACACCAAGCTCTTTTGGCAGCCCAATAGAGCCGCATGCTTCGCCTACTATTCCGGACAATTTCTGTGTCAGCGACGTCATGCTTTTTCTTCCCAACCTCGGTAAATGCCGTCATTTATCCCTTCATTAAGCCAGAACGGCTTTTTCAAAAATTTGGGCAGGACCGTCATAGACGCTATATCTTCCGGACTGAAAAATCCTTTATGTTCCACCACATCGGCACAATCCTTCCAATCCTCAGGCAGGGCCGCATCTTCAACGGTCGCTCGGAAAAACAAATCGACTTGATGAAATCCGGCGGCACGGTCAAAAAATTCCGAGACCGCCATTAGTTCGCCGATCTCTACGTTCAGACCCGTTTCCTCATAGACTTCGCGAACGACATTTTCCTTGAGCGTTTGCCCTGTATCCACGCCGCCACCCGGCACGCACCATTTGCCATCATCCCTGTCCGGTGTCGCATTGACCAGCAATAATCGGCCATCGTGCACAATGAGTGCACGGGCGCTGAGACGGGGCTGTTTATCGTAAGAAGACATCGTTATTCATCCATCCTTGAAGAACAAACAAGCATACCGTTCCGGTATACGCAAGGCGGAAGGCCGGAAAATCCAAGAGACTGGAATATCACGCATTTTTTCCAGGCTATCAGTCTGTTTGCCGGTATTTCGATCTTCGGGTCCGTCCTCCGCATGTGGTTTTCAGGCTTTTGAAAGGAAACGCTTTTTTTGCCTTCAATAGTTCGTTCCGCATTTTTTGCGCGCATGAGGCCGGCGGCATCCCGGACGGAACCGGACGCCCGAAGGGAGAGGACGGAGGAGAATATGGTTTTGCCTGTCTCGTCTTTTGTCTGCATCAGGCATGATAGGATCAAATTCCTTGTTTTGTCAAGAGTGCCTGCGCTAAAAGAAAGGCGTTACAAACTTGCTTTCCTTCCGGACTATAACCATAATGCCGATATAAGGGAGCCTGCAATCATGATTGAAGACGATAAAATTTTCCGCCACCTTTTTGCCGATGACGGTACTTTTATAGCCCGGTGTTACCTGGCCATTGGCGGCAGTCTTAGACACGGATATTCGGGACGCGTTGCCTTGCAGCATTCACAAGGCAAGTATTTGTGCCCGGAGGATGAAGATCAAATCCTTGCCCGCTATCCAGAACTGGTCGCCTTAAACACGTTCATGGAAGGAAAATCCTTAAAACCTGAAAGCATTGGGTTTAAGAATCTATGCGCCCGCGCAGGCATTCGGATTCCACCGATCTTCAACGAAGAAAAGCGCATTTACAGCGGTGAAGCGATTGGAGTCAGTATGCCCTGCCAAGGCGATTTACCGGTGTTGCGCACCCTTGAGCAAAGTTTCCGCCGCGCGAATTCGGGAGGCATAACGTCGGGTTCCATTTTAGACGATGTAATACCGTCGCCTTTTGGAAACACCACCGTTGCATCAACTGTCGCGCAGCTTCCCCACGCTGACAGAGGACCGCTCGTTGATTATATGCTGCAGATTAAACTCCTATAATTACAATTCAGGAATGACAGATGATACGCGTTTCCGACTCCTTCACCCCTGAACAGCAAGGGTCCCTTGTGCGGCTTTTCCGCGATACGTATGCGGATTTTCTGGACAATGGCGACCAGAAAACCGGAAACCGCCGTCTTGCGCTGGGCGGCCTGGATTTTTACCTGATCCAGGGCGCGAAAAACCTGGGAGCGAACGGCGACGCGCATCACGCGGTCCTGCACCGCCCGTCCGACGGCGCATATATCGTCCTGGAAGGCGAAATGGGAAAACGGAACTTCCGCAAAGTCCTGGCCGCTTTCCTGCCGGAAGGCGACCCCGTTCACCATGCCGGAGACCTTATCGGGGAACTTCAGGGGCGGATCGACGCCCTGCATGAAACACATCCGGACATGATGGAAGAGGGCGAACTCAACCCGCACAGGGTGCGCGCACATTTGCTGACCCTGACACAGAACCTCGGGGCGGAAGAGGTCAGGAAGATTACGACCCTATATATCGTTCCTTCTGAAAGCGCGCGGCAGTCCCCATCCCGTCCTCACACCCCGACCCCTCCCTAAAACCTTTCCGTCCTTTATGCCAGACGCTGCGCGCTGTAGAACAGCAGCTGCAGCGAGGTCTGGCCGATGGCGAGGCCGACGGCGGCGGCGACCACGCCCATTTCCCAGGGCATGCGGAAGGCGCGCGTCACCGTGTAGCCGAACACGGCGAGGCTGTAGAACGACACCATGGTCAATAGGCCATAGGTGGACATCCATTCCTGATGCAGCGCCATCGACACATAGACGGGCAGGCCGACCACCAGGCCGCCGATATCGGACCAGTTGGAGATGGTGATGAAGCGGATGAAATCCTCATGCCGGTCCAGCGCCTTGCCCACGGCATAGAAGATATATAAGGACAGGGCCGTGACGGCGATATTGCGGACCATATACAGCGCGATGATTTCCGCCGCCGACAGTCCCATGATTTCCGGCCGGTTCGCCATAAACACGCCCGCCATCCCCACGGGAAAAAGCAGGGCCGGTATGATGAAAGAAAGCGCCATGTCCCGCCGCGACGCCGTAAACCGGTCGATCCCCCGCCGCATGAACAGATGAAGTTCGAGAACGCCCAGAAGTTTCTGTTTGATATCGTGCATTGTGCCCTCCTCTTTTCTTTAAGGATGACGGAAATCGGGCGGAACGTCAAAATTCGTGTTTTTTAGGTATTATTTTAGGGGTATTGGGGTGATGTAGGCGTCCTTACCACATATCAATTCCTGTCATCCCGCAGCGGAGCGGAGGGATCCGCGATGACTGACAAAGCAAATCTCTAACGGAAGGGCTCGGATCCCTCCGCTCCGCTGCGGGATGACAAGCCAAGGGAACATAATCGCCTTCAAACCAAGCGTGGTTTTTGCATATGGGCCATTTCGTGCGGGGATTGAACCGCATTTATCAATTGACAGTTTTATGACAATAATGCTATTGACCAAAATAATCTCTTTAAGGAAGCATATATGCCTGATTTAACTGCGGCTTATAATACTGCAAGCGCCATATTTGGCCATGCAAAGACAGCTGGACGCATTGCCTATAACGGCCTGTCCTACTATCTTCGCCCCAAATCAAGCAGGGGATTGGCTGCCATACTCCTTGCCCACCAGCTTGTCATATCTTTTGGCATAGGAGGCAGCCTTTATCCCAATGCAGAAGAAGCACTCGAAGCCCTCGGCATCAGCGAACAATCCGCAAAAAAGATTACACCTTTTTTTCCGAGTATCGTTCGGCCTGTTCCCCAAGACAGAGAGGAACTGGATAGAGTCTACAATATGCTTTCCTTACCTCTTTACACGGGCGTTCTTTTTTCAACTTATAGAGAACAGTTTCCATCTTCGGGTGCAACTGTACCTCTTCTGGTTTGCGACATCACTTCACCCAAAGAGGAGAAGTTCGATGCAATCAAATCAATGGCCACCTACTGGGCCAATATTCGGCCAGAATCAATGCGGCCCTTACCTGTGTCGGATCAGGAAATTTTAGCTTTTATACTGATGCATGAGATAGCCCATTGCGGGCCGGAAAAAATCCCTGAAGGAATATTCCTCACCCTGTACAGCATGCTGCCTTATAAGCTGCAAAATCTGATTGGACCCGTTGCTAATTGGGTGGATGAAAGGGTCAACCATGAAGAACGACAGGCGGATCTATCTGCCATAAAAACAATCGCTCAGGACAGCGGTAGAGATCAAATTGCACAATTTGTTCTTTATGCCAGAGCGATCCAAGCCCACCACCTGGTTTACAAGGATGTCGATACCAATCACGATCTTGTCCTCTACATCGATGCTTACCTTCAAGGAAAGTCGCCCCCTTCCATAGAAGACGTTCAAGATTCAAGAAACGAAATTGTTGACCAGTTTAACAAAATCTTCAAATCAATGAATTTGCCCGAAGCCAAGATTGATTGGTTATCTTATTATGTGCCGAGCTATGAGGATCGTACGCCGAAAAGTGATGATAAACGCATTTTAACAATTCGCATCGCCGACCAAATCAGAAGAGAAGATCAAAATCTATCGCCACTGGCACGCAGACGTCTTGATCTGTTTATCGATGGAATGGCTTATTTTTCTCCCAAAGTCGTGAGCGAGGCCCTTCATAAGAAGGTCGAACCGCCGCCTAGCGCCATAAGCTATAATTTTTCTTAAACATCCAGATTCGTCACCTTCAGCGCGTTATCCTGGATGAATTTGCGGCGGGGTTCGACGATGTCGCCCATCAGGGTCGAGAAAATCTCGTTGGATTTTTCGGCGTCCTTGATGTTCACCTGCAGCAGCGTACGGATGTTCGGATCGAGCGTGGTCTCCCAGAGCTGTTCGGGGTTCATCTCGCCGAGGCCTTTATAGCGCTGGATGGTCAGGCCCTTGCGGCCGAGCAGCTGGATCGCGTCATAGAGACCGGTAGGGCCGCTGACCGTCGCCAGCACTTTCGGGGCCCTGTCGCTGTCGTTCTTGCCGTCTTTCTGCAGCAGGGCCGCGTCCATCTCGAAGTTTTCCATCAGCCATTCGCGCGCGGCGTTGAGGCGGATCGCCTCGGGCGAGCGGATATGGTCGGCGGTGACGCGGAAGCGGTCGGTGACGCCGCGCAGGGTGCGGGACAGCACATAGCCGCCGACGGGCGTGAAGTCGCAGCGCCAGCCTTTTTCCCGGTCGGACATGTGCATGTTCATGCGGGTCGCCAAAGTCTCGGCCAGTTTCCGGGCGCCCGTTTCGTTATCGAGCATTTTTTCGTCGAACAGGCCGGTCAGCGCCGCCTGCTCCACCGCCTCGCGGCTGCCGATTTTCTGGGCCAGGGTCTGGATGTTCTGGCGCATCGTGCGGGCGCGCTGCAGCACGTCGCGCAGGTCGTTGCCGGAGCGCACGACGCCATGCGCGTTTTTCAGCACCGTGTCTTCCAGCACCGCGTCGATCAGGTAATCGTCGAGCGCCGCCTCGTTCTTCAGATACAGCTCGCCGGAATTGCCGCGCTTCACCTTGAACAGAGGCGGCTGGGCAATATAGAGGTAGCCGCGTTCGATCAGCGCGCGCATGTGGCGGTAGAAGAAGGTGAGCAGCAGCGTGCGGATGTGGGACCCGTCGACGTCGGCATCGGTCATGATGATGATCTTGTGATAGCGGATCTTGTCGACGTTGAAATCCTCGACCCCAATGCCGGTGCCGAAAGCGGTGATCAGCGTGCCAAGTTCGTTGTTGCCGAGGATCTTGTCGAAGCGCGCGCGCTCGACGTTCAGGATCTTGCCGCGCAAGGGGAGGATCGCCTGGTTTTTGCGGTCGCGCGCCTGTTTCGCCGAACCGCCGGCCGAGTCGCCCTCGACGATGAAGATTTCGGATTTCGCCGGATCGCGCTCCTGGCAGTCGGCCAGCTTGCCGGGCAGGTTGGAGATATCCATGATGCCCTTGCGGCGCGTCAGGTCGCGCGCCTTCCGCGCGGCCTCGCGGGCGTGGGCGGCGTCCATGATCTTGGCGACGATGACCTTGGCGTCCTTCGGGTTTTCCTCAAGCCACGTGCCGAGGCCTTCCTGCACCGAGGCGCTGACCACCGGCTGGACTTCCGACGACACCAGCTTGTCCTTGGTCTGGGAGGAGAATTTCGGGTCGGGCACCTTCACCGACAATACGCAGGACAGGCCCTCGCGCATATCCTCGCCGGTCAGCGCGGTTTTTTCCTTTTTCGTCAGGCCGGATTCATCGGCGTATTTGGTCAGGCATCGTGTCAGCGCCGCGCGGAAACCCTGGAGGTGCGTGCCGCCGTCCCGCTGCGGGATGTTGTTGGTGAAGCACAGCATGGTTTCGTGATAGGCGTCCGTCCATTCCAGCGCGGCCTCGACCGTGATGCCGTTGGTCTCGATGGAAATGGCGATCGGTTTCTTGATCAGGCTGGTCTTGTTGCGGTCGAGCCACAGCACGAATTCCTCGATGCCGCCGTCATAGTGAAAGCGGACTTCGTTATGCGGCTCGGTGCGCGCGTCGGTCAGGTAGATGTTGACGCCGGAATTGAGGAAGGCGAGTTCGCGCAGCCGGTCCTCCAGCGTCTCGAAGTCGAATTCCGTTTTCGTGAAGGTCGCGGGCGACGGCAGGAATGTGACTTCGGTGCCGTTACGGTGCCCGGGGGGCAGGTCGCGGACGATTTTCAGAGGCGCCTCGGCGTCGCCGTGGCGGAACCGCATCGTCCATTCCTTGCCTTCGCGATGGATTTTCAGGTCCAGGCGTTCGGACAGCGCGTTGACGACGGACACGCCGACGCCGTGCAGGCCGCCGGAGACTTTATAGGAGTTCTGGTCGAACTTCCCGCCCGCGTGCAGCTGGGTCATGATGACCTCCGCCGCCGATACGCCCTCTTCCTTGTGAATATCGACCGGAATGCCGCGCCCGTTGTCGCGCACGGTCACGGAGCCGTCGGCGTTCAGGATGACGTCGACGCGGTCGCAATGGCCCGCCAGCGACTCGTCGATCGCGTTGTCGACGACTTCGTAGACCATGTGGTGCAGGCCCGACCCGTCGTCGGTGTCGCCGATATACATGCCCGGACGCTTGCGGACGGCTTCGAGGCCCCGCAGGACCTTGATCGATTCCGCGCCATAGGCATTCGCCGCTTCGTCCATATCCGTCATTTTTTTCGCTGTCTCGGCCATCGTTAAATTGTTCTTTTTATTTATGTTTTCAGTGATTCTTATTTATACCACGCAGGCCTATTTTTGGCACGTGGAAAATGCAGAAATACATGGTTATTTACATTTTAAAAACAACAACTTACGGAGACAACAGATGTTCCTAACTTTACGTGTCTTTACAACGCTCAACAAAACCATTATATTGTCATAAACAAGGATGCCTCATGTCTAAAATCAAACTTTCTAAAGCATTTCCCTCCGACTCGTTTGCGCGCACCGTCGCAAGCGCCGTTATGGGCATCATTTGCGAAAATATTCCAGCTTTAAAAGGAAGAAATCTGCAATCTGATATCGCGGAGCATTACGATGCCCGGCGTGAAGCGAATTTCGGCGACCGATCAGAAACCTCGGCTTTTGCCGCTGCATTTATAAGCAGAGAAGATCAGGAGAGAATTACAACTGCAAATTTAAGTTCTATAGCCATTGACGTTTTCCAAGACCGCCTAGCTAAAGAAATCGGACGGGAAATAAGAGAGCAAGGAGATGATTTCAAATTTATCTCCTTTTATATATGTGATCTTTACGACACAAGGCCCGGATGGCTCAGTGACTTAATCGAAGCAGTGTGCCAAGAGTCGGGCCTTAATCTGTATGATTTAATGCCGTATCGTGAAAAGATAGCTATTACGGTTCACAAAGATGGAGAAATTTTTTGGGGAACAAGCGGATATGGCCCGGCAACACCCTCCGAACGCCTTGCAGATTATATTGGAAAACCCGAAGGGGCGCTTCCTTTCGTCGATTTAAATAAAATTTGGCCCGATACCACGCAAGCATACGTATTGGATTTGGGCTGTTACAAACCCCTTATTGTTCCTGAAGATGAATCGCAGGAAGAAACTATCGATGATAAGGTCTTTTTTAGACAAGGTTCCATCAACCAAATAATTCATGAACTCGAAGCCACTCTTGGAAACAGTCCGGATAATCCTTCGTTTCAAAGAAATAACCGCATAAAAGAACTTTTTTTCCTTAAATCCATCCTTCAAATGTGGCGCCAAAATAATTTGGATGGTTATCCCTGTCCTCGCATCGCCTTCGTACCAGAAGCTTTGGCAGAGAACTGCTTGGAAAAGGATTTTCGTGATCCCGCGCTTTTGATGAAACTGAAACAAGACAAGGGAACTTTGCAGCATTATTTAAATGGATGGGAATGTCCTGTTGAATTTGAATCGCCACATCAAAGCAAATGGTCGCAGGGCATCTTCAGACACACTCTACCATCAGGCAATTATGGACCATTTCCATTCATGGCTGCCGAATTAAAAGAGCCGCTTAACAGCTATGGAAAGATCACAACCGTTTTCAAATTAGGCGAAAATGGACACTTTCGCCTGATCACGCATCCGTTTTATCTTTACAGGATTCCGCAATCTATACAGACAGGTGTGGCCGATAGAAACATTTGCTTGAACGAAGGCGAATTACTGGCATTTCGGACAGAGGGATGTGCTATTGGCCAATACAAGCGCCAATCTGTCGAAATTTACCGGCTTCCCAAGACAGCTTTACCTTATTTACGCGAGGTGACGGGTGTACCGTTGTCCTATAGACCCGATCAATGCGACAACGAAGATGAAAATTTAGGACATTTTTACGGTGTCGAAGTTGCCTCATCCCCACCTGATCTGACCAAACTCCCAACTATGCAGCCACGGTTGCATATGTAATTCGCTGACCTTTTCCAAACTAAGACGTGTGCCAAATTTAAGTCACGCGCATTAAATTATATTATGCTGCCCTTGCACGGAAATCAGCTGGATGGCGCCGTTGGCCACAGAGAAAATTTGCGGATCGTAAGGGGACAGCGCGTCAAACAGGGACCGGTCCGCACCGGTCATCCACACCTGGCCGCCGAGGGCGGAAAGCAGGCCGTAAAGCCCGGCGCGTCGGCTCTCGTCCAGATGCGCCGCGACTTCATCAAGCAGCAGGACCGGAGGCGTGCCCTTCTCCGCCGCGATCAGGCGGCTGTGCGCCAGCACGATGCCGATCAGCAGCGCCTTCTGTTCCCCCGTCGAACACTGCGCGGCCGGCATGTCTTTCGCGGCATAGGTCACGATCAGGTCGCTTTTATGCGGGCCGGTCACGCTGCCGCCGGTGAAGGCGTCGGCGGCGCGGCTTTCACGCAGCTGGTAGCGGTAAACATCTTCCACCTCCAGCGCGGGGGAACGGGCCAGCAATTCCTCCAGCGTGCCGCCGACGCGCAGGCGCGCGCGCGGGAACAGGCTGTCCTCTTTCCGCCCCGCCGTGTCGCAGGCCTGCTGCAGCCTTGCGGAAAATTCCAGCCGTGCGGCGGCGATGGCGGTGCCTGTCTCGGCGATCGTGCGCTCCAGCCCGTCCAGCCAGGCGGAATCGGGGCGCGCCTGTTCGCGCAGAATCTTCGAGCGCTGCGCCATCGCGTTTTCGAACCGTGTGGTCCGGCCCGAATGGCCGGCGTCGAACGCGAAGACCAGCCGGTCGAGAAAACGGCGGCGCGACGACGACGCGTCGAGGAACAGACGGTCCATCTGGGGCGTCAGCCAGACGCAGGCGAGATATTCGGAAAGCGCGGCCTGCCCCTTCGCAGCCGCGCCGTTGATGCGGACGAGCCGTTTTCCGGCCGCTGGATCGAGACCCGTGCCGATACGGGCCGGGCCGTATAAGGTTTCGACGTCGGCCGAGACCGCCCAGGGTTGCGCCGATTCCCCCTGACGCTGCATTTCCAGGGCCTTCACCCCCCGCATCCCCCTGCCGGGAGAAAGCAGCGACACGGCCTCGAGCACGTTCGTCTTGCCCGCCCCGTTCGCGCCGTACAACACGACCGGGCCGGTCTCCAGCCCGTCAAGCGCGGCCTGCGCATAATTGCGGAAGGCGGTTAAATGGAGAGAACGGACAAAAGCCATAACAGGGACTTTATCCGCGCCAAGGCGGGGAAACCATCATTTCTTGAAAATAAACCAGGACGCCGCTACCAGAAGGCAGAAGCCGATCAAATGGTTCAGGGTCAGCTGTTCCTTGAGGTAAAACACCGAGAAAACGGCGAAGACGACGAGCGTGATGACTTCCTGGATCGTTTTCAGCTGCGCCGCATTGAAAGCATCGCTGCCGACGCGGTTCGCGGGCACCTGCAGGCAGTATTCGAAAAACGCGATCCCCCAGCTGACCAGGATGACGATGACGAGCGGCGCCGCCTTGAATTTCAGGTGACCGTACCAGGCGAAGGTCATGAAGACGTTCGAGAGGATCAGCATCCCGATGGTGAAAGCGGGGATGAAGGGCGTGGGGATGTTCATGGATTCTCCTGTTTTTGCATAGTTTCCCTCACCCAAACCGCCTCAAAGGGCGGTTTGGCCTCTCCCATAAGAGAGGCGAAGGAAGCAATGAATCTATTTATAAATTTTCTTACCTCTCCCTCGGGAGAGGTCGAAACGCATTCTTCATGCGTTTCGGGTGAGAGCCTCTTAAACTCTTAATGGCATCAGCACATAGAGCGCCGAGGAATCGCCCGTATCCTGGATGATGGTCGGGCTGGCGGCGTCGGCGAGGCGGATGGTGCAGCCGTCGCCTTCGATCTGGCTGGTGATGTCCAGCAGGTAACGGGCGTTGAAGCCGATCTCCATATTGTCGTTGCCGTGGCCTTCGAGGTCTTCGGTCGCGCTGCCCGCATCGGGGGAATTGGCCGAAATCGTCGCGGTGTTGCCGTTGAGCGTCAGCTTGATCGCGCGGCTCTTGCCGTCCGAGATCGTCGAAACGCGGTCGATGGCGTTCGAGAATTTTTTCGGGTTGACCTCGAACACCTTGTCGTTGTTCGCCGGGATCACCTGCTGATAATTCGGGAAGGTGCCGTCGATCAGCTTGGAGGTCAGGACGATATGATCGAAGGCGAAGCGGATCTTGCTCTGCGACAGGCTGATGCGGATCGTGTCCGCCGCGTCCTCCGCCAGCTTGCGCAGTTCCGTCACCGTCTTGCGCGGGACGATCACGCCGGGCATGCCCTCCGCGCCCGAGGGCAGCGGCATGTCGAAACAGGCGAGGCGGTGGCCGTCGGTGGCGACGGCGCGCAGGACTTTCACGCCGTTGCTGTCCGCCGCGTGCAGGTAGATGCCGTTCAGGTAATAGCGGGTTTCTTCCGTCGACATGGCGAATTTGGTGCGGTCGATCAGGGTGCGCAGCTCGGCGGCGGGAAGGTCGAAGCTGGACGGCAGATCGGCCTTGCTGATTTCCGGGAAATCGGCGACCGGCAGGCAGCTTAATTTAAAAGTCGAGCGCCCGGCCTTCACCGTCATGGAATTCTTGCCGGTGTCGAGTTCCAGCGTCACGTCCTCGCCATCGGGCAGTTTGCGGACGATGTCGTGCAGCGTGTGCGCGGGGGCGGTGGTCGCGCCCGACGTCGCGATCTTCGCGGCGACGGATTCGTTGATTTCGAGGTCCATGTCGGTGGTCGCCAGCGTCAGCGCGCCGTCCTCGCCCTTCAGCAGGACGTTGGACAGTATGGGGATCGTGTTGCGGCGCTCCACCACGCTCTGGACGTGGTTCAGTGATCTCATCAACGCTGCGCGCTCGATCGTCAGTTTCATGGGCGTCCCCGAAAGTTCTCAAAAAATTATGGTTATAGAATCAGACTATAGCGGCGCGAATCGCAAACGCCAAGGGGCAAGTGCGGCGAAGGCCTTTAAATCCTCCTGTTTTTTCTTATGCCGCCCGCGCGATCCCGCCGGTTTCCAGCACGCCCCACAACCGCCCGAACAGGCGCGTTTCGATCCCGGCCAGATCCTGCATCAGCGGCGCGTCGAGGGCGCGGAAACCGTCCAGGGCCGCGAACATGTCGTCGAGATGGAGGTTTTCCTCCGCGATCACGCTTTTGAGAGAGAATGTCGCGCCGCCGGCGGCCAGAGCCTCCTGGTAAAGATGATAGATCCAGCAGGCGCGCAGCTCGACGATCAGGGAGACGAACAGATACGGCACTTCCGGGTTTTCGTGCGGGGCGGTGCGTTTGGTGATTTCGGCGTCGAGGCGTCCGAAATAAAGCAGCGCCGGGACGCGGGCCATGGTGTTGGCGTCGGTATAGCCGTTCATGGCCTGTCCCGCCGCCTTTTCCGCCTGGCGCTTGAAGAAGAAGGCGTGGCGCGTTTCCTCGGCCAGATGCTTCAGCGTTTCCTCGGACATGTCATTGTCCATCTGGGACAGCATGATTTTACGGCTGCCGCGATGTTCCAGCATCGACAGCATGTTCAGGAAACGGGCATGGCGGGAAGGGTCGGTCAGCAGCCCATCGAGAAAGGCGCGGACAGGCGCCTCATACCGCGCGTTCTGCGGACCCATCCCGGAGAGAATCCAGGGCTTTGCCGAGTGTGCCGTAGACATGGGCCAGTTCATCCTCCGAAATGCAATAGGGAGGCAAAACATAGACGGTATTGCCCAGGGGGCGCAAGAGGACGCCGTTTTCAAGCATATACAGATACAGGCGCGGCCCGACGGCGGAGAGGTAGCCCGCATGATCCGCCGCCACGTCGAAGGCGGCAATCGTGCCGGTGCGGCGGAGGTTCCGAACGTCGTCCCGCCCTTCGAGCGCGCGCAGATGACGCTCCTGCGCCCTGCCCAGGGCGGCGATGCGTTCCGTCACCGGCTCCTCGTCCCAGATATCGAGGCTGGCCGCCGCCGCCGCGCAGGCCAGCGGGTTGGCGGTAAAGGACGAGGAATGGAAAAATGTTTTGGCGCGGTCGGTGGAACAGAACGCGTCATAGATTTCCGGCCTGCACAGCGTGGCGCCCAAAGGGAGGAACCCGTTGGTCAGGCCTTTCGAGAGGCATGTTATATCCGGCAGGACGCCGGCCTGTTCGCAGGCGAAACGCGTTCCGGTGCGGCCCCATCCGGTCATCACCTCGTCGGCGATGAACAGGACGCCCGCGTCGCGGCAGAGCGCGTGAAGTTTTTTCAGGATGTCCGGCGTATACATCAGCATGCCGCCCGCACCGAGCACCAGCGGTTCAAGCACGAGCGCGGCGAGATCGTTCCGATGCAGCAGGCGTTCGAGCGCCTGGCATGTGTTCCGGCCGTCGCCGTCCGGGAACGGCAGGCGTTCGACCTGGAACAGATGTCTTTCATAGGGCGCGCTGAACACGCCGCGCGCGCCCGCCGCCATCGTCCCGAAGGTGTCGCCGTGATAGCCGTGTTCGAGGGCGGCGATCTTATGGCGGGGCCGCCCGCCGTGATGCCAGAAGCCGACCGCCATTTTCAGCGCGACCTCCACCGCCGTCGAGCCGCTGTCGGAAAAAAAGACGTGGGAAAAGGAAGGTCCCGCGGCGCATAGCAGTTTTTCGGCCAGGCGCTCCGCCGGCTCGTGGGTGAAGCCGGCGAAAATGACCTGGTCGAGCTTGGAGGCCTGTTCGCGCACGGCATCGACGATCTTCGGATGGCAATGGCCGTGGATGTTGACCCACCAGGAGGAAACACCGTCGACGATGCGGCGCCCGTCCGGCGTGTACAGGCACGCCCCTTCCGCGCGATCGATGAGAACCGATTCCGGAAACAGGCCGTGCTGGGTGAAAGGGTGCCAGATGGGCGACGGATTTTTCATTTCATCCTCATCATCCAAAATCGCCAGGCATAAAATTTTCATTAAAGGATTTGCGCAACGTACCGGCGTCCATCTTGTCCATCACCGGCAGCCGGCCCAGGATTTTCACGCCGGAGAACTCACATATCGTACGCTGGGTATCGGAATTTTCGTCACCGATGAAGAGTATACCGTGGATAAGAATGGATCTTTTCTTCAACGCGTCCACCGATAAAAGCGTGTGGTTGATCGTGCCGAGGCCGGTGCGCGCGCACAGCACAACCGGCCACTGCCATTGCACAAATAAATCAATGTATAAAACGTCGCGGCTGAGAGGGACCATGAGGCCGCCCGCGCCTTCTATAATCAACCTGCGCGGCGTTCGGGGGATCGCCCGCAATGACGCCGTATCGATTTCTATCCCGTCCAGCTCCGCCGAGCGATGGGGCGAGAGCGGTTGCGTCAGGCGGTATTTTTCAGGAAGGAAAAATTCATCCGGCAAGCCGGTCATGCGCCGCACCGCGTCCGTATCGGATTCGCCGTCAAGGCCGGATTGCACGGGCTTCCAGTAGCTGGCGCCCAGCCCGACGGTCAGCATCGCCGACGCGACCGTCTTGCCGATGCCCGTATCCGTGCCGGTGACGACGAAGCCGCTGCTCATGCCGCCTGATCCTGCAACAGGGGTGTTAGATAAAGCGACAGCCTGTCGATATCCTCTGTGTGCAGACCAGCATTCAGGGACAGGCGCAGCCGTGCCGTGCCCTCGGGGACGGTCGGCGGGCGGATGGCGCGGACATCGAAACCGGCCTCCTGAATTTTTGCGGCGATGGCAACCGCATGGCGGTCGTCACCGATAAGGACCGGGATGATCTGGGTCGGCGATGCGGGAACAGGCAGGACCGTATTGGCATGATCGCGCAGGGCCATGACTTTCGCGCGGCGTTCGGGTTCGGAGTCGACGAGGCGCAGCGCCGCGCGGACGAGATGAGGGAGAAGCGGCGGCGGCGCGGTGCTGTAAATAAACGCCCTGCCCCGGCCGACCAGCCAGTCGATCATGTCCGCGGGCGCGCAGACCAGGCCGCCCGCAACGCCGAGCGCCTTGCCGCAGGTATGGACCGCGACCATGCGGTCATGCGGCAGGCCTTCGGTCAGGCCGCGCCCGGTCGCGCCGAACACGCCGGTCGCATGGGCCTCGTCCACCACCAGCCAGGCGTCATAGGCGCGGCACAGCGCGGCAAGCTCGTTCAGGGGGGCGCAATCGCCGTCCATGCTGTAGACCGATTCGACGGCGAGCCAGATCCGGCCCCTCGGCCCGCGCGCTTTTTTGAGCGCGGCCTCGAAAGCGTCCAGATTGTTATGCGGCACCTTGATCCTTTTCGCATGGCCGGCATGGATGCCGTCCTTCATGCTGGCGTGGATCAGGGCATCGAAAACAACCGTGTCGTTCCGGTCGGGCAGCGTCGTGAACACGGCATAATTCGCCTGGAATCCCGTGCTGAAATACAGCGCTTTTTCCGCGCCGAAAAAGCGCGCGGCCTCTTCTTCGAGCAGCGCATGAGATTCGGTGTGGCCGCGCAGCAGGCGCGAACCGCCGGCGCCGAGATCCATGCCGCCATCCAGCGCATCGATGGCAGCGCGGCGCAGGGCCGGGTGGCTTTTGAACCCCAGATAATCGTTCGAGGAAAAATCGAGGCCGGCGGGCAGCGTCATGCGCCGCCCGCGCCCGGCCTCGTCAAGCTGCCTCAGCGCATCCGCAAAGCCCATTCCGGCACTCTTTCTCTGGCGGGCGCGGCACGAGGCCGAGCGTGTCCATCAAGCCGCGATCCTCGTCGGCTTCAGGGTTCGGCGTCGTCAGCAGCTTGTCGCCGGTGAAGATGGCGTTCGCCCCCGCGAGGAAGGCGAGCGCCTGAGCCTCTTTCGACAGGGAAAGCCGGCCGGCGGAGAGGCGCACCATTGCCTTCGGCATCAGAATGCGCGCGACGGCGATACAGCGCACCCATTCGAACACGTCGAGTTTTTCGGCTTCGGCCAGCGGCGTTCCCTCGACGGGAACGAGCGCGTTGATCGGCACGGATTCCGGCTGGGGATCGAGATTGGCCAGCGTGTGCAGAAGGCCGATCCGGTCTTCGGGCGACTCGCCCATGCCGAGGATGCCGCCGCAGCAGGCGCTGATCCCCGCCTTCGCGACATTGGCCAGGGTGTCGAGGCGATCCTGATAGGTGCGCGTCGTGACGATGTTGGGATAATAGGCTTCGGAGGTGTCGAGGTTGTGGTTGTACGCGGTAAGCCCCGCCTCCTTCAGCCGACGCGCCTGGTTCTCGTTCAGCATGCCGAGCGTGACGCAGGCTTCGAGGCCCATGCCGCGCACGCCCTTGACCATGTCGATGACGCGGTCGAAGGCGCGGCCATCCTTCACGTCGCGCCAGGCGGCCCCCATGCAGAAGCGGGTGGACCCGGCTTCCTTCGCCTTGCGCGCCTGATCGAGCACGGTATCGACGTCCAGCAGCAATTCGCGTTCCAGCTTCGTCTCGTTGAACACCGACTGGGAACAGTATTTGCAATTCTCGGGGCAGCCGCCGGTCTTGATGGACAGCAGCGTGCACATCTGCACTTCTTTAGGGTCATGATTGGCGCGGTGCACCTGCGCCGCATCGAACACAAGGTCGAGCAGCGGGCGGTTATAGAGTGCGGTCACGGCCTGCAGATCCGGCGCGGTCATCGGGTTCCCCATTGTAACGGTCCTTCCGCTTATAAAAGCCGGAGCGCGGACTGTCAAACGCTGAGGGGCGGAGCGTTACGGTGAGGGCGCCGCCGCAGGGGACAAAGGCGCCGGTTTCACGCGCAGTTCGTAATAGATATTGTCCTCCCTGCCGCCATCGGGCCAGATCTTGTCTTCGGCATGCGTGAAGACGAAGCCGTGCTTCTGGTTGGCCTGTCTCGAACTCAGGTTCGAGGCGCGGTGCGAGACGATGACGGTTTCACAGCTTTCGTGCCGCCGCGCCCAGTCTATGCGCGCCTCGTACATCGGAACGGACAAACCCTTCCCGCGCCAGGCCGGTTCCAGCCAGGAGCCCCAGAGCACGGCTTTGCGTTTCAGGGGATCGTTCTTGTCGATGGCGATGCCAGTCATGCCGATCACGTTCCCGCCATTAAACAATGCAAAAATCCCTGAATCAGGATTTTCCAGCCAGGAGCGCCATATATCCTCGCCATACTGCGACTCCGCCGCATGATTCGAACCGAACACGCCGGGATCGGTCTGCAACGCACGGAGGCGGATCGCTTTCAAGACAGGCCAGTCCGTTTCCGTGAGCCGGCGCAACGCAACCGTCATTTTTATTCTCCTTTCGATAACGATACAGAACTGAAAAGAAGAAATGCAAATATTAGTTGCCATTCCTCCGCTTCGCTGCGGGATGACAGAAGCGAAGAAAAAGAAAAGGCCGTGGAGCATGTGCGACTCCACGGCCATTCCGGCACAACGATGCGCCTTGGTAAACGGGTTATCCCGTCAGCGCCCGGCGGACGATTTCGACGTCCTGCGCGATCTGGACGTCGTCGGTCATCAATTCCTCGATTTTGCGGACGGCGTGCATGACGGTGGTGTGGTCGCGACCGCCGAACTTCCGGCCGATTTCGGGCAGCGAGCGTGCGGTCAGCTGTTTCGCGAGGTACATCGCGACCTGGCGGGGCCGCGCGACCTGGCGCGCGCGGCGGGCCGAGTGCATGTCGGTAAGGCGGATATTATAGTGTTCCGCCACCTTGCGCTGGATTTCGTCGATGGTGATGCGGCGGTCGTGGGACCGGAGCAGGTCTTGCAAAACGTCCTGGGTCGATTCGAGCGTCACGCTTGTGCGCGTCACGTCGGCATGGGCGACGATGCGGTTCAAGGCCCCTTCGAGTTCGCGGATATTCGACGTGATCTTGAGCGCGAGGAATTCAAGCACCGAATCCGGCACGTTCGCGCCGAGCTGGTCGCGTTTCGACTGCAGGATGCCATGGCGCAGTTCGTAGGTGGTCGGGTGGATATCCGCCACCAGGCCCCAGGCGAGGCGCGAGCGGAGGCGTTCTTCCAGGCCCAGCAGGTCGGACGGCGCCTTGTCGGCCGAGATCACGATCTGCTTGTTCTGGTCGACCAGCGCGTTGAAGGTATGGAAGAATTCTTCCTGGGTCGATTCCTTGCCGGCCATGAACTGGATGTCGTCGATCATCAGGACATCGACGGTGCGGAAGGCTTCCTTGAACGCCATCGTCTCCTTGGCGCGCAGGGCGCGGACGAACTGGTACATGAATTTCTCGGCGGACATGTACATGACCGTCTTTTCCGGCCAGTGCTGCTTCATCGCCTGACCGATGGCATGCATCAGGTGGGTCTTGCCGAGGCCGACGCCGCCGTAGAGGAACAAAGGATTGAACGGCACGTTCTGGCTTTCGACAATGCGGAGCGCGGCGGCGTGGGCCAGCGCGTTCGGCTTGCCGACCACGAACGACTCGAAGGTGAACCGGGGGTCGAAGGCGGAGGACAGGGAAGCGGACTCTTCCGCCGTCTTTTCGCTGACCGTGTTCTGGTTCGATTTCAGGACTTTTTTCGGTTCGCTTTCGCTCTGGAACGCGTTCTGGACCACGACCACCTCGACACGGCGGACATCCTTGTTACGGGCGGCGCACATTTCCAGAATACGGGAGGCATAATGAGCCTGGATCCAGTCGCGCATGAAACGGGTGGGAACCGACACTTCGAGCGTGCCATGGTAGCAGGCGCGCAGGGTGAGCGGCTTCAGCCAGCTGCGGAACACGGCTTCGCCGAATTCGGAACGAAGATCGTTGTGGACAGCATCCCAGAGCTTTCGGGTTTCTGTATCAGGCGCAAAAGAATCCCCCGTATAATCATCGTTCCTGACCGAACCTTGCTCCGCGATTTCCGACATAGCTTTAGACTCTCCCGTATAAAAAATGACCAATCCACACTCAGAGACGCGAAATGCGTCAGACAATAAAAAAGGGTTCAGGCTCCGCCATGGCGGCGCCTGTTTCAATGCGTGTTCAGCTGTAAGCTAAATCCTTAAGACGGGGTTTGAACCGTATTTACTTGCTACTGTTCGTTCCGTCTTCCCCTCCTGCATTCGACAAGGCGCTGTACGTATCAAAGCGCCCTGTATGTCTGCGGTCCCACCGAAAATTTTTTCAAAAAGCGAAAAAACCGCTTTTGAAGGACCGTTCCTGTCACTGAAATTCGAGGGTAGTCGGAATTATTTCGGTTGGCAACAAGATCAAAAGTGGAACAGAGAAAAAGAAATTTTCGTATCAGTAAAGATCGCGTACAACCGCCTGCGGGCCCGCGAATATCTTCGCAGGCTTTTGTGGTGCAGGTACAGTGTAAAAGAGAAAAACTCAGGCTGTCTTGATAGCCTTGATGCGCGCCGACAGGCGGGCGATTTTGCGCGAAGCGGTCTTCGCGTGATAGAGGCCTTTGGACGCGCCGCGCTGCAATTGCGGACGGGCCAGTCTGAATGCTTCTTCCGCCTGTTGCGCGTCGCCGGAGGCGAGCGCCAGTTCGACCTTTTTAACGATCGTGCGGATGCTGCTGCGGCGGGCGCCATTGATGACGTTGCGGCGCGCGTTGCGGCGGATCCGGGTTTTTGCGGAAGTATGGTTAGCCATTGTTCAGTCCAGCCCTTTTTCGTTCCTGGTGTCTCGTTGCAAAAGCCGGCAGGGAGGTCGCCCCCGAAGTCCGCCGCTCCTGTGAAATATCGGGATGTTGTACGCGGCTATGACCATTGTTGTCAAGCAAATTGGGGATAAAATCAGAGAGAGGCTTTTCTTTTTCTGGCCAGCCTTATCCTTTTGCTTTGCCACTGAAAAAACTGGCGCGGCCATGACGGCGACTACGGGAATACCGATGTTTTCCTCAAGCCCTGCCCGCCCGCTTTCTAGCGCGGGGCGATAGAAAACCGCACGACGCCCATGCCGTTTTCCGTCCCCGTGCGCATGGCCAGCTGTTCATCCTGGCGGACATAAAAATCGCCTCCGCCCCGTTTCCACCCCAGCTGCGGCAGCAGGGTCTCATAAAATTTTTTGATCTCAACTGCGCTGATGCGGCCCGCCGCCGAGGCCTCGGCGATCCGTCCCTCGGGCTTGTCGAAAGCCGTGGCGCGTGCGGGCAGTTCGGACAGGCCGGGCATCAGCGGCATATCGTTCGGGACGCTGAAAAACCGGGTCTCTGTCTGGGCCATCGCAAGCGGTGCGGCCAGGGACACCAGAAAAATCAGTCCGGAAAGAAAAATCCTGAAGGCATACATGAGCCAAGCCTACCTTATCCCTGGCGACGGGGACAATAAAATGTCGAACGCCCCCCTTGGGTTATCCTCTGTACGCCGCCAGTTTCGGCCACCGTACAGGTGCAGCCGGGGCATGACTTCCCCTCCTTGTCGTATACGGCCAGTTTCTGCTGAAAATAGCCGAGATCGCCGTTGGTGTGCCGGTAATCGCGCAGGGTGCTGCCGCCCGCCTGGATCGCCTGGAGCAACACTTTCTTTATAGCTTCGGCCAAGTTTCCCGCCTGCGCTTTCGTAAGCTGCGCCGCGACCTTAAGCGGGCTAATCCCGGCATAGAACAGCGCCTCGCAGGCATAGATGTTGCCGACGCCGGCGACCGTCTTCTGGTCCAGCAGCGCCACCTTGACGGATGTCTTCTTTCCTTTCAGCGCCGCCGCCAGCACAGGCCCGGAAAACGCGTTCCCCAGCGGTTCGGGGCCGATGAATTTAAAGGCGGGATGGGAACCGAGTTCGTCCGCCCGGACGATGAAAGCCATGCCGAACCGGCGGGGGTCGTGGAAGACGATCTGGACCCCCTCCTTCGTCATCATCACTAAATGGTCGTGTTTCGCGGCCTCTTTATGCTGCCCCGCGGGATGGAGCAAAATCCGCCCCGACATGCCCAGATGGAGGACGAGGACGTCATGGCTTTTAAGATGCACCAGGATATATTTCGCGCGCCTGGCGACATGTGTGATCGTCCGGCCCTCAAGCCTTTTTTTCAGATCTTTCGGAAAGGGCGTCCGCAGGCCGTCGCGATGCGTCACAACGGCGGCGATCGCCTGCCCGGCTATCGTTTTTTCCAGCGCGCGGCAGACGGTTTCGACTTCAGGAAGTTCGGGCATGCACACATATAAGCATCCTGCATCATAAAACAAACGCCCCTATATCCACTTTTTCGGTTTTGACACAATAAAAATACTATGTTAAATGATTTTTTTAAAAAAAAGCAGGGAGTATCGCTTATGTCGATTCAGGATCTGGAAGCGCAAGCCTTTAAAGATTTTCCCTTTCTTAAGGGAAGTGTCGTCATTGTGACGCGGCCTCTGCAGCTTTCTGCATATGGCGGGGATCTCATCGGCCTTATTGAAGAAAAATGCCCTGAGGCTTTTAAAACCCACGGAATTTTCGGCACAGACGAAGAACTGTGCGGTCTCGTCAATAACAGGATCGCGCAGGGCGAGCGTTTTGTCTGCCGGATCGCCATGTCCGCCCTCGATGACAACCGGCCGGATATGCCGCTTTACCTTATAAGCGCCGCCGACCTGAGGGACAGGCCCGACAGCCTGCATCGCGTCTGCGCCGAAGAAAGCGGAATCAATGCCGCATGTTTCACGGATGTCCCGGAGGATTTCCGCGACCGTTTTGAAACATGGCATTTCGATGAGTCCCTGGGAGAAATTTTATACAACCTGGCGCGAGACCCAGATGGCAAGGATGATCCCCAGATCGAAATCGCCAACAATCCGCTTGCCTTCGGCGCGTTGTATGCAAGCTTCCGGCACAGGCAGCGCTTCGGTGCGGCGGCAACACCCATACTTTCCCTTATGCGCGACGTCTGCAGCCTGGGGCTGGTCAACGGCAGCCATATCTGCGTTCAGGCCGCGGCGGCCATCGATGCCGGCAGCACCCTCGGCGATCTTTGCCCGGTCGACAATGCCTATGCCGCGTACGAATACTGCAGGGACGCTTTCGCAAAAAAAATTGTTCTGCACGGAAGAGACCTGATCGACCGCTTGTTCGCGGCGCGGGACAAAGGCATCTGCGAGATCGCGTTCGAACGCGTATCAGACGCGCTGGAAAGCATGCAGACGCTTCTTCCCCACCAGTATGACCGCTATGTGCAGGCCCTGAAAACGCGGACTTTATATGACGAGTCCCGGCGCCTGTCCTCGAACGCCATTCTGAGCCTGCGCCCGGCGTTAAGCGAAGAGCAGGAAGAGAAGCTCGACGGGATCATGAACGAAGTCGGCGAATATTGCGCCTTGAGGGACGCCGGCGAGCATTTGCGGCTTGCCGGCGCGCAGGCCGTCCGCGAACACCTGCGTTCTGAATTTATGTTTATGGCGACCGCCCGCGTGGCCGCTTTTGCGAAAAACTTTCCTGAAGCGCTTCGAAAACTGGAGGCGCGGCTCATCGAAAAAGCCGACCGCATCATGCCGGGCTGCGGGGCGTCCCTGATCGACATCATGAAAAAAATTCATGACAGCCCGGTTCCCGAGGGCCTGTCGGCGGCGGACGCCGCCTATGGCGATGAAGCGGTCGTGGCCTTCGAGGCATTGAGCCAAGAGTCCAGGAGGATCATCGACGGCTGTCGGCTTGAAGAGGCGCGCATGGCGGTCGCCCGCATGGAGGGAGAGACGACTCCCGTGTCCCCCTCTTTTACACTTCCGCGTATATTTGTGACGAACAGTTTGCAGTGACCCAGTTTTCGGTAACAAAAGCCTTACACAAGGCATAAGCATAACATCCATAACATCAAGAAAAAAGGCCGCTCCCAAGAGCGGCCTTTCTGTTATCTGTCTTATGCGGACAGGCGATTACATCATGTCGCCCATGCCGCCCATTCCACCCATGCCGCCGCCGCCATGGCTGTGGCCTTTGTCTTCCGACGGGGCGTCGGCGACCATCGCTTCGGTGGTGATCAGCAGGCCGGCGACCGAGGCTGCGTTTTGCAGCGCGACGCGGACGACTTTCACCGGATCGATGACGCCTTCGGCGACCAGGTTGCAGTACTGGTCGGTCTGGGCGTTGTAGCCGAAATTGGCGTCTTTCTGTTCCAGCAGCTTGCCGACGACGATCGAACCTTCCTTGCCGGCGTTTTCCACGATCTGGCGGATCGGGGCCTGCACGGCGCGGCGGATGATGTCGATGCCGACGGTCTGGTCGTCATTTTCACCCTTGAGGTCTTTCAGCGCGCGGCCCGCGTAAAGGAGAGCCGTGCCGCCACCGGCGACGATGCCTTCCTCGACGGCAGCGCGGGTTGCGTGCATGGCGTCGTCGACGCGGTCTTTCTTTTCCTTTACTTCGATTTCGGTCGCACCGCCGACGCGGATGACGGCAACGCCGCCCGCCAGTTTCGCCAGGCGCTCCTGGAGTTTCTCGCGGTCGTAATCGGAGCTGGTTTCCTCCACCTGGGCGCGGATCTGGTTGCAGCGCGCCTCGATGTCGGTTTTCTTGCCCGCGCCGTCGATAACGGTGGTGTCGTCCTTCGTGATGCGGACTTTTTTCGCCTTGCCGAGCATGTCGAGCGTGACGTTTTCCAGCTTGATGCCGAGATCTTCGGAGATCACCTGGCCGTTGGTCAGGATCGCCATGTCCTCCAGCATCGCCTTGCGGCGGTCGCCGAAGCCGGGCGCTTTAACAGCAGCGACTTTCAGGCCGCCGCGCAGTTTGTTGACGACCAGCGTGGCCAGAGCCTCGCCCTCGACGTCTTCCGCGACGATCAGCAGCGGACGGCCGTTCTGGACGACGGCTTCGAGAACCGGAAGCATCGATTGCAGGTTCGAGAGTTTTTTCTCGAACAGCAGGATGTAGGGGTTTTCCAGTTCGCAGACCATCTTGTTGGCGTCGGTGATGAAGTACGGCGACAGGTAGCCGCGGTCGAACTGCATGCCTTCGACGACTTCCAGTTCGGTTTCGAGGGATTTCGCTTCCTCGACCGTGATGACGCCTTCATTGCCGACTTTCGCGACGGCCTCGGCCAGATACCGTCCGATTTCGGTGTCGCCGTTGGCGGAGATGGTGCCGACCTGCGCGATCTCGTCGTTGCTTTTCACTTTCTTCGCGCGTTTTTTCAGATCTTCGACGACAGCCGCCGTGGCGAGGTCGATGCCGCGCTTCAGGTCCATCGGGTTCATGCCCGCTTCGACCGCCTTGTTGCCTTCGCGCACGATGGCCTGGGCCAGAACCGTCGCGGTGGTGGTGCCGTCGCCGGCCTGGTCGTTGGCTTTCGAGGCCACTTCGCGCACCATCTGGGCGCCCATGTTCTCGAACTTGTCGGCCAGTTCGATTTCTTTCGCGACCGTCACGCCGTCTTTCGTGGTGCGGGGGGCGCCGAAGGATTTGTCGATGACGACGTTACGGCCTTTCGGGCCCAGCGTCACCTTCACGGCGTTCGCCAGAACGTCCACGCCGCGCAGCATGCGTTTGCGCGCGCTGCTGCTGAATTCTACCTGTTTAGCTGCCATTGTCTTTGTCTCCTGTATAAATGTGAACGATTAAGCTGCTTTTTTCTTGGAAACGCCTGCGCCTTCGAGCACGCCCATGATGTCGGATTCCTTGACGACCAGGAGATCTTCGCCATCGAGGCGGATTTCCGTGCCGGACCATTTAGAGATCAGCACGCGGTCGCCGGTCTTGACATCGAGCGGAACGCGCTCGTCGCCGTCTTCGTTAAAGGCGCCGGGGCCGACCGCGATCACTTCCGCTTCCATCGGCTTTTCTTTTGCGGTGTCGGGAATGATGATCCCGCCGGACGTCTTCTCATCCTGTTCCAGACGGCGCAGCAGCACCCGGTCATGTAAAGGGCGAAATTTCATGGTGACATCTCCTTGATGTTTAAAGTTTAATAATTTCAGGGGCTTGGTTTTGATGTTAGCACTCGAAGCCCGTGAGTGCCAAATACTTAAGCTCATTCGCGGGCGAGTTCAAGGGAATTCTTCATCTTTTACTGCGGATTTGCGGGCGCCGGGAACGCCGGCGTTAACAATTTCGCAATATCAACTGTTTATGATGAAGGAAACGGATCAGGACGATCCACGACAGCATACGAGGGCATGGACGCATGGCGGACCTGATCAGGCAGATGAACGACTACCGGCTCACCACGGCGGAAATTTTCTATCACCTGCCCGACCATCCCAAGCTGCTGCAAAGCTATATCTGGCAGGATTACGACATCGCGCCGCAGTTTCCCGTGCTCGGTAAATTCCTGACCTTCTGGAGCCGCGAACTCGACGGCAAGCTGCATTCGGTCTATGTGGCCAGCCAGAAGCTGATCACGCCCGGCGACGCACGCTTTGCGGCCTGTGAACTGACCCTGCATTAGGGCCTAGCCGACTGAATAACATCATTAATTCATACTTCCTTCTTTTTAATTGCACATCTTATTGAAAATAATTATGGTCGGTCAGGCTTATATTACGAAAGGTAACATTCATGCAAAAATCTCCCGCACGCATCGATTGGGCGAACGCTGTTCAAGTCAGAGAAACAGGATTCGTCATCGGGACTTTTTTAAAACCGGGACAAACAACCATTATCGATCTCGATGATGGTTATGCCGGTGTAGAACGTAGTGCGGGCAAAAACGGAGCCTATCGCATCCAGCATCCCGCAGGCGATGCAAACATCATCGAGGCTTCAGACTTTGAACGTCTTTTCGATCCTGCAAAGCCAACCGGCAGGTTTAACGTCCCCGGGATAGCGACGGTGTTCCGAAAAAAATCAGTCGGCGACGCAACATTGGAAATGGTGCCTCTTCCGCAGGGAGGAAGTTTTGAAGAAAATGGTCAGCTTATTCACGTTGAAATAGGTGGCGGTGTCGTCCGATCCGGCGATAAAGTGAGAGCCATTACCGCAGGAGATATCCGAAACGGTTATGCGCCCGTCGTGCCGGGTCGATAAACATCTAAAATTTCCTTCGGGCGGTTTTTCAATCCGGATCATTCCTGCCCTGGCGCGATCTCGACTTCCAGCCCGTCAAGCTCTTCCGTCATGATGATTTGGCAGGAGAGGCGGGAATTGGGGCGGACAGGCGATTCAGCCTGGTCCAGCGCCGATTCCTCGTCGTCGCGCATCGGCGGCAGCCTGCCCAGCCACGCCTCATCGACATAGACATGGCAGGTGGCGCAGCAGCAGCAGCCCCCGCATTCGGCTTTGATCGGCATGCCCTGGTCGCGCAGCAGTTCCATGACCTGCCAGCCGGGAACGGCGTCGAGCGTATGCCGCCGGCCTTCGGGATCAGTTACCTGGATTTTCAGGTCTTTGCCGCTCATGCCTTTGGCCGCTCCGGCATCAGGATCGTTTTCAGACCGATGGCCAGCGCGAAGGTGGTCAGGATCTCGATCACCGTGTCGGTCGCCACCCACAACAGGCTGAAAACCGCGTTCAGGACCAGAGGGATTTCAAGCCCGTTCTGCCCGGCGAAGGGCTGGGCCAGCAGCGAGGTCGCGGCGATGAACAGGAACAGCACCGGCAGGAAGCATACGAGCCATGCCCCCAGCATGTAAAAGGAAGAGCCGAGACCGCGGAGGCGCTTCATGAACCAGAAGAACGGAATATTCGCCGCCGCCGGTATGTAGAACCAGAACAGCCGGAAGGACCAGATCATTCCGGCCATCAGCAGCATCACGGCGATCATTGCGCCGGGCCGGCCTTCGGGCGGAGACGCGGGGCCCGCGGCATCGTGGAGTCCGGCGGTGGACGCCGACGCATAAACGGCGGCGAACAGCCCGGTCATGAGGAAGCGGGTCAGCGCGTAGGAGACGGCGCCGGTCATGATGCCCTGCGCCCTGTCCCGGAACACCGCCATGTCGTTGGCGCCGCCGGGACGGAACGGCCAGCGCTGGCCGTAAAACACCAGGCGGATGACATGGGCCAGAAGCCAGCCGTCGAACAGGTAGGAGGGCAGCATCAGGAGCGCCTGGCGGACGAACATCGTCTCGAAGCCCAGGACCTGCATGGTGCCGTGGCAGACCAGCTTGACGACCATCGGCACGGCGGCCAGGCGCAGCAGATAATGACGTTCCGTCCATGTCAGGCGGTAGGCAAGGCCCGCGGCGGTGATGATGTCGAATGAGGCCATGGTCTCGCGCTTCGAGGGGTGGACGTGAACGCCAGTATAAAGGTTAAAAGCGAATCATCAACTACGAGTCGCGGCCAACGCCCAACTTCTCCTGCAACGACGAAGACGACGTCGTGTACTGGAACCGCAGTTTTTTATCCGGAAAGACGATGCGGAACGCGGCCTGTGCCATCAGCGCGCCTTCATGGAAACCGGACAGGATCAGTTTCAGCTTGCCGGGATAATGGTTGATGTCGCCGATGGCGAAGATGCCGGGCGTCGAGGTCTCGAACTTTTCCGTGTCCACCTGGATCAGGTTTTCATGGAGGTTCAGGCCCCAGCCCGCGACCGGGCCCAGCTTCATGGTCAGGCCGTAAAACGCAAGCAGCGTATCGCCCGGCAGGGAATACGCGTCGCCCTGTTTCGGTTTCAACATCAAGGATTCAAGCCGCCCGCCCTGCCCCTGCAGCCCGGTCAGCGTGCCGATATGCAGGTGCATCTTTCCCGCCTCCACCAGCGCCCGCATTTTGTTGACGCTGTCGGGCGCGGCGCGGAAATCGTCGCGGCGATGGACCAGCGTAACTGACTCAGCCACCGGCTGGAGGTTGAGCGCCCAGTCAAGCGCGGAATCGCCGCCGCCCGCGATGACGAGGTTGCGGCCCCGGAACCGGTCCATCTGCCGAACCGCATAAAAAACGGATTCGCCTTCATAGGATTCGATGCCCGGCAGCGGCGGCTTCTTGGGCACGAACGATCCGCCGCCTGCGGCGATCACGAGGACGGGCGCCTCGATCGCCGTGCCGGAATCGGTCGTCAGGCGCCAGCGCCCGTCCGGCATCTTTTCGATCTGTTCGGCCATCTGGCCGAAATGGAAGACAGGGCTGAAGGGCCTGATCTGTTCCAGCAGCCGGTCGGTCAGGTCCTGGCCGGTGACGACCGGCAGGGCCGGAATGTCGTAGATCGGCTTTTCCGGGTACAGTTCCGCGCACTGACCGCCGGGCCGGTCGAGGATATCGACCAGATGCGCCTTCATGTCCAGCAGGCCCAGTTCGAACACCGCGAACAGGCCGACGGGGCCCGCGCCAACGATAATGACATCTGTTTTATGGGATTGGGTCATGAAAGGGACTTAAGGGGATGGTAGAGTGGTTGTCAATCTTCCCGCTTAATGAACATTTTAAACTCAAATGAACTTGAAATACTTTGTATTTTCATAATTTTATTGCTTCGATTTTAAGAATTGTTTATGTTGCCTGAATAAGAGGGAAAAATGACAGAACCGGTTTCAGCGCGCGAACAATTCCTGGATACACACAGAGATGATCCCAATATCACAGTTGGCAAAAACTTTGCGCTGGAGTTAATTGGCGGCAATACGGCAACGGCAACGGCCAGAATTTATTTATTCGGGGCCTGCGAAGCTGAACGCGGAATGTTAAGCGGCCAAGGCCAGGGGGTCGAAAAATCTCTTAAAATTGCGGACGGCAACCGCAATCTGCTCGTACGTTCTACGTACGGGATTTTTAGGCGCTCAATGGCCGGCGAAAGCTGGCTGACCATGCATTTTAAAAATGCCAGCGAGGACAATCGCGTCGTCACAGTCGACCTGAGGCCAAGGAATTACAGCGGACTGGCTGTTATCGATCTGGATACAGTTCCGACAGGAACTGTTTTCTGCAAACGCGGATCATGGCTTCTGGCCGATGAAGGCAACGCCGCTGGATTCTGGCTTTCCCCTCGTCTGGATATCGTGGCGCTGGCTAAAAAACCTTTCTGGATGCAACGAAGCCAAGGAGAAGGCTTGGTTTTACTAGGCGCGCGCGGTACGCCTTTGCGCACCGAAGACATCCCGGCCGGCCAGACCTATAAAGTGGACTGGCGTAACCTTCACGGCTTTACGGACATGCCTCATACATGGAGTCTGCTGACTGAGAATTTCATGGACCATCCTTTCCGGAATACGGCAACCTTACTTTTAAGCAAGGAAAGGCCATTTCAGATCCAGTTTACCGGCCCGGGAAAAGTGATTCTTTATAACCACTCCTAATTCGCGGAATATTGTCTTTTTTCATGATACGGCGCACATTCGCCGTCATGAGTAGTATTACCATCGCCCGCTGGCTCTATCTCTGCTGCTTCATGATTTTCATGATGGCGGTGATCGGCGCGATCACGCGGCTGACCGAATCCGGGCTGTCGATCACGGAATGGAAGCCGGTTTCGGGCGCAATGCCGCCGCTGGACGAGGCCGCGTGGCAGCATGAGTTCGATCTGTACAGGCAGTCGCCGGAATTCGCCGCCCGGCACTTCTGGATGGAGCTTGAGGACTTCAAGAAGATCTTTTTCTGGGAATGGCTGCACCGCCTGTGGGGCCGCACGATCGGTCTGGTCTATGCCCTGCCCCTGCTGTGGTTCTGGGCACAGAAAAAAATACCGGCGGGCTATGGCTGGCCGTTTCTCGGGCTGCTCGCGCTCGGCGGGCTGCAGGGATTCGTCGGCTGGTTCATGGTCAAGAGCGGCCTGTCCGACCGGCCCGACGTCAGCCATTTCCGTCTGGCCACCCATCTGGGGCTAGCGCTGTTCATTTACGGGTGCACGCTGTGGCTGGCGCTGGGGCTTTCCCCTTCGCACCCCGTCACTGCCCGGAACCATGGGAAATTTCTTCGGGCGCATGGATGGACCGCGCTGCTGATGCTGGGCGTCACGATCGTCTGGGGCGCGTTCGTGGCGGGGCTGGACGCCGGGATGATCTATAACACCTTCCCGAAGATGAACGCTGGCTGGATGCCGGAGGAGCCGTTTTCAGGCCTGGCCCCGGCGGTCGCCCCGGCCTGGGTCCAGTTCACCCATCGCTGGCTGGCGACGGCCACAGGGCTGATCATCCTCGCCTATGCGGCGCGCACGCGCTCATGGGCGCTTGCCGGGATGGTGGTCGTGCAGATCGGTTTGGGAATCTCAACACTGGTCAGTCAGGTCTGGCTGCCGCTGGCCGCCGCGCATCAGGCGGGCGCAATCGTTTTGCTGAGCCTGCTGATCGTCAGCCTGAGAAAAACTATGCGCAAAAAGTGCGCCTGAACCCTTTTTACGCTGAAAGATTTCCAAAAATATTGCCAGCTTTCGCTATAGCTATCTCTGTCTTTGCACCTTCCAGGAATTTCGCAATACGGTGTGTAAGCCCGCTGCGGATAAAGCCGGCAAACGGCTCTGGCTTATCCATGAGTTTATCGCTGATCGAAACGTTGACGCCAAATCTTTCATGAATGCCCTGCATTTCGAGCATGGCCGATTTTGCCATGTTATAAGCTTTCCCGTCGACCTTATATCCGTCATAGAAATGAAGGGAAACAGGTACGCCAGGATACTGCTTTGCATGTTCCGCAACAGCCTTGATGATGGCCCGTTTCATCTGACGAAGACTGGTTGTCTCATTATCGCCCGCCCGGGCCCCTTTCGTTTCATTGGCTATAGCGACATAAAGGCCGCTCGATGTACGAATATGATGAGTACCTAGCCACCAGTCAGTTGCCCCGGTTGCATTAAAAGCTTTCATGAGTTTTCTTTTAGGCCAATTGGCCATAGAAGACATATCGGTGATGAGGCTCATTCCAGGTCCCTCAATTTCGAGATAATATCTTAATTTATATCATAAGTTTTCTGTAGGCCGCAATAAATAAGGTTTATACCAAGGCAGACCGGTAAAAATCCAGATATGCGTCCACCATCCGTTCCCGGCCGAACTCGCCGGAATAGCGCTTAAACCCTTCTTCCACCATATTTTCTGCCAGAACCGGGTCGTCGATAATTTTTTTGACTGCGCCCGCCAGCGCTACGGCATCGTCGCGGGCGACCATCAGCCCGTCCACGCCGTTCCTGACAAACTGGCGGGGGCCGTCGGAATCGGTCGTCACCAGCGGAACGCGGCTGGCCCAAGCCTGGATAAATACAGTACCAAACGGTTCGTATCGAGAGGGAAAAACGCAGATATCGGCGGCCTTCAGCAAGGCTGCCCTGTCGTCGCGCCAGCCCAGCAGGCGGACACGGTCGCCGAGACCGAGCGCATCGATCCGCGCTTCGAGCGCCGGACGTTCCGGCCCCTCTCCCGCGATCCAGAGAAAGACACCGGGCAGCATAACCATAGAATCGAGCAGCACATCGAACGCCTTGGCTGTATGCAGGCGGCCCAGCGCCACCAGCAGCGCCGCGCCGTCCGGCGTGCCCTCCGCCGCACGGGACGCCGGGGCGGCATTCGCCTCCGTCCCCGCGAAATTATTGATATGGCGTATCCGGTCAGGCGGCACACCTTCGCCAATCAGCCAGTCGCGGATGGCGGGGGTGATGGTGGTGAAATAATCCGTCGACCGGAAATGTTTCAGGCTGTAATAACCGCCGAGGCGCGAGAATACCAGATAACGGGGCGCGCCGCCTGCGGGCGTCCAGCGCGGGGTCTTCTGCGCCGCGCGGGACATCCAGGTCTGGACGATCTGCGGTTCGAACCCTCGGATGATGCGGCGCAGTCTCCAGGGCGTGTACAGATCCGGCATGCCCCCGAACGGCAGGGTATGCACCCGGATGCCCGCCTGCTCCAGCCGGGCGGTCCGCTGAGGGTTGTTGCGCCTGGTCACCGCCTCGACGACGGTCCCGGCCTGCTTCATGGCAATGCAGGTGTCAACGAAGGCCGTCTCGGCGCCGCCGTTCCTGGCGCCCGCCATCACCTGGAGTATTTTTAAAGACATGAGATAAAAACGCTGTACCGCGGCAACGGACCGCCCCTTACTTCGCCTTGGACGCCAGCGGCGGCTCGCCCGGCCAGCGCATGTGTTCGAGCGCATTGGCAAGCTGGCCGCTGCTGGTCTCCATCGACGCCGTCAAGGCCTTGCAGGCTTGCGGGGACGTCACGCGCACGGCGTCCTTTGCCTGGCGCTCGCGGGCGAATTTGGCCGTTTTGTCGAGCTGGTCGAGAAAGTCCTTCACCTCTTTCGGGTTGGCGAAATTGTCCTTGCCGACCGCCTTGTCCATCCGTTTCTGGTTGTCCGCGACCAGCGGCATCATCTTTTTCTCCCAGTCGCTGAAATGCGCGTCCATCTCCGCCTTCATCTCCGGATTGGCCTTGCCGCATAATTTCACCGTATCGCGGACGTCGTCGCGCACGAATTCCACCGCCCGCACCATCTGGATGCCACTCTGCATCGCCACAAGCTTCTGCATTTCCTCCTTGCTGAGCGATTTGTAGAGCGCCTGGGCTTTGTCCTCAAGACCCGCGGCGTTGGGATTGCTGGCGGTCAGCCTTTCCATCCTTTCCTTGTATTGCGCGTCGTTCTTATCTTCCGCGTGGGCGGGGACCGCCATGGCGGTCACGAACGCAAAAACGGCGAGACGGAAAAGCGGGGCAGGACGCATGGGCTTTAAGCTCCTTGGAATGAAAACCTGCCTTCTTCATACCCTGTTTCCGCGGCCAAAAAAAGGCCGCCGGTTTGACCCGGCGGCTAAGGGGGTTTTCACGCGCCCATCGTCGCCCTTGCCGGGCAAGGTATGCGGGGCAGAAGGCCCGGGCAGGACTCCGGACGCGTGAATTATGTCTCCCTTCCAGCATAGCGCCAGATGGTAAACATCCGGTAAAGAATGGAGAAAATTGACGGCTTCCGGCTAGCCGCCAAACAGGTGCCGCAGGCGCTGTTCCGCCAGGATCAGCATCGGCAGGTCGAGGGCAGCCGCCTTGCGCATGTCGGCCAGCAGCGCTTCGATCTGCGCCGCCTGGTGCCCGTGGGATTCAGCCCAGCGCGCGGCGATTCCGGGCCTGACGGCCTTGCCTCCGCTGCCCTTCACATCCGCGCGCATATCGCCCAGGACGCGCGCGGTCAGCCCGGCCTGACAGCCGTGAAGCTGTTCGATCAGGCCGTTGATCGCCTCGGACGACCAGCGGTCGTTGGCGGGCAAAAGATGGGCCTGCTGGCGCAGCCAGTCGAGGTGGAAGAAATCGCCCAGTTCGAAATAGGCGCGGGCCGCCGAGGGGATGTCCGTGCGGCTGTCGTTGGCGATGCGGATAATGTCGCAGGCCGCCCCCATGGCAGGGATCAGCGCGATGCGCGCCGCAAGTTTCGCGGGCAGGCCGTCACGCTGCGCCGCCACCGTCCGCCGCTCGATGGTTTCCGCAAGCGCGGGCGTCGCGACTTTTTTCAGGTTCGCCTGAAGCGCGGCGATGCCGGGCGCATAGGCGCGTATGTCGCGGCCGGTTTCCGGCGTCCGCCCCATGCGCGTCAGGAACCACGCCACCTCCCGCTCCGCCATATGCGCGATTTCCAGCATGGCGCGCAGCTGCACGGTCGCGGGCACTTTCGCGTCCAGCGACTCGATCCCTTCCCACAGATCCTGCAGACCGAACACGTCGCGGACGATCAGATAAGCGCTGGCGACAGCGCCGCAGGACACGCCTGTTTTGTCCATCATTTCCTTAACGAAGGTCGGGCCCATGCGGTTGACCAGATCGTTCGACAAAGCCGTCGCGACCAGTTCGCGGCGCAGCCTGTGGCGGTGGATGTCCGCTCCATAGGCTTTACGCAGCGGCGCGGGGAAATATTGTTCAAGCCATCCGCCTGTTTCCTTCTGGTCGGGAATATCCGTTTTGAGCAGATCATGCGTGAACAGGATTTTGGCGTAGGCGAGAAGGACGCAGAGTTCCGGCCTCGTCAGGCCGCGGTCCGCGTTCTTGCGGCGGGCGAGCGTGTCGTCGTCCGGCAGGGCTTCCAGCTTGCGGCTGACATTCGCCTGGCGTTCTAGGTCGCGGATAAAAACCGCGTGCAGGGACAGGTTTTCGACCGCCTGCATTTCGGCGAGACTCAGGCCCTGAGTCTGCTGGTAATTGTCGCGCAGGACCAGCGCGGCGACCTCGTCGGTCATCGACGCCAGCAGGGTATTGCGTTTTTTCAGCGTCAGGCCGTTCTTGGGATCTTCCATGACGGCGGAGGTCAGTATCTTGATATTGACTTCATGGTCCGACGTATCCACGCCCGCGGAATTGTCTATGAAGTCCGTGTTCAGGCGCACGCCGTTCAGCGCCATTTCGATCCGCGCCCGCTGGGTAAGCGCAAGGTTGGCGCCCTCGCCGATCACCTTCGCGCGCACCTCCGTGCCGTCGATGCGCAGGGAATCGTTGGTCTTGTCGCCGACATCGGCATGGCTTTCGGACGACGCCTTGAGGTACGTCCCGATCCCGCCGAAAAACAACAGGTCGGTCCGCGCGCGCAGCATGGCCTGGATCAGTTCGGCGGGCGTCAGCTGCGACTGCTTCACATCGAACCGCGCCATGATTTCCGGCGTCAGCTTCAGGCTTTTCTCGGTGCGGTCATAGATGCGCCCGCCTTTGGAGAGTTTCTTGACGTCGTACTGGTCCCAGCCTTTCACCTCGCGGAACAGGCGCTGGCGCTCCTTGAAGCTTGACGCCGCGTCGGGGCTGGGATCGCAAAAAATATGGACGTGGTTGAACGCGCCGACCATGCGGATCTGGTCGGACTGGAGCAGGCCGTTGCCGAACACGTCCCCTCCCATGTCGCCCACGCCGACCACGTCGAAAGGCCGGGTCTGGGTATCGTGGTCCATTTCGCGGAAATGGCGCTTGACGGATTCCCAAGCGCCGCGCGCGGTGATCCCCATGCCCTTGTGGTCGTACCCGGCGGACCCGCCGGACGCGAAGGCGTCGCCGAGCCAGAAGCCGTATTCCAGGCTGAGACCGTTGGCGATATCGGAAAACGACGCCGTGCCTTTATCCGCCGCGACGACGAGATAGGGATCGTCCTGGTCGTGCCGCACCACATCTTTCGGCGGGACGACTTTCTTACCCTTGCGGTTGTCGGTGATGTCCAGAAGGCCGCGCACCAGGATCTTATAACACTCGATGCCTTCGGCCTGGAAAGCGGCGCGGCCGCCCTCTTTCGGCGGATGCTTGACGATGAAGCCGCCTTTCGCACCCATGGGCACGATGACGGCGTTCTTCACCTGCTGCGCCTTCATCAAGCCCAGCACCTCGGTCCGGAAATCCTCGTGGCGGTCGGACCAGCGTATGCCGCCGCGCGCGATCCAGTCCATGCGCAGATGGATGCCCTCCATCCGGGCGCTGTAGACGAAAATCTCGCGGAACGGGCGCGGCTGCGGCAGGAAGGAAATGGCGCGGCTGTCCAGTTTCAGGGAGAGCCAGGCTTTATGGTTTCCATCCGGGCCTTTCTGGTAAAAATTCGTTCGCAGCGTCGCCTGCACCAGCCCCGTGACCGTCCGCAGGATGCGGTCGATATCCAGGGACACGACTTTTTCCATCAAGCCGTCGATGGCCGCGGCCTGAGCGTCCATCGATTTTTCCCGCGTTTTGGCAGCGGGAGAAAACCGGGCATGGAACAACGCCGCGATATGCGAGGCAATCGCCGGGTTCTGGGTGAGCGCCCGTTCGATGGCCGGAATGCCAAGCGGGTAGCCGGCCTGGCGCATATAGCGGACATAAGCGCGCAGAATCTGGATATCGCGCCACGGCATCGCCGCCTGGATGACCAGCTCGTTCAGCGAGTCGTTTTCGATCGCGCCGTGCCAGATGCCTTTCAGCGCTTCCTCGAACGTCGCCTTTACCCTGTCGAGGTCGAGCACGGCGGCGCCGTTCTGCGCCGCCATCAGGAAGTCGTGCACCCATATGCTGACGCCCGCGCCCCTGGGCGTGATCTCGAAGGGAAGCTCCGAAATCACCCGAAACCCGAAATTCTCCAGGACGGGCAGGGCGTCCGACAGGATGATCGGCTGGCCCTTGTTGTAGATTTTCAGGCGGGCCTGGTGGGCGCCGCAGCTTTTGTCGTGATAGAGATCGAGCGCAAAGCCGTCGCCATGGCGCGCCTCCTCCATTTTGACGATGTCATAGACCGTCTGTTTCGGTTCATAGCGTTCGCCATAGGCGGCCGGAAACGCGTTGCCGTAGCGGAAGGTCTCGTCCGCGATCCGGCGTTCGTCCTCGTAAGCGGCGCGCAGCGCCTCGTGCAGCCGGTCGCCCCATTGCCGCCCCGCTTCTTGGAGCTTGCGCTCGATGGCCAGCCGGTCGAATTTCGCCACGGCGGGGCCGGGCGTATACATAAGGTACATGACGCGGGCCAGCGGCGAGTCGTCCAGCGTCGTGTAAAAATTGCCGCATGTCCCCTTGAGTTCGGTTTCGAGAATGCCCTGCATGGCGATGCGCAGGCGCGTGTCGTAACGGTCGCGCGGAACATAAACCAGGCACGAAATATATTGCCGGAACGGGTCCGGCCTCGTGTACAGCGCTATACGGTGCCGTTCCTGCAGCTGCAGGATGCTCAGCGCCGTTTCCAGCAGCGCGGGATCCTCCATCTGGAACAATTCGTCGCGTGGATATTTTTCAAGGATATGGCGCAGCGCCTTGTAGTCGTGGCTTCCAGGGCGGAACCCCGAAAGGCTGGTCACATGGTCCGCCTTATGCCGCAGGAACGGGATATCCTGGATGCTGCGCGAATAGGTGACGGAGGTGAAGAGGCCAATGATCAGGCATTCGCCCGACACCTTTCCTTTTGCGTCGTATTGCCGCACGGTGACGGCGTCGAGCGGCACGGCGCGATGGACGGTGGAGCGGCGGTTCAGCTTCGAGACGGATAAAGGCGGCAGATTCATGCGCAGCGCCTGCACGTCGGCCGCAGGGGCATGGCCCTCGGCCCATGGCTCATAAAAGCCCGGCCCCTTGCTCAGCAGGCCAAGGCCCGAATCCTTTACAGGCGTCCAGGCGCGCGCGCCGTCCTTTTCACTGGCGCGGTAGCAACAGAAGCCCAGCAGGGTAAAGTTGTTGTTGTAAAGATAGTCGAGAAACGCCAGATGCTCCCGCACGTTTTCGGGATTTTCCGGCGAATGCTTCAGCCCTTCCTGGCATTGCTTCAGGGCGTCGCGCATCGCCGGCCAGTCGCGCGTGGAGGTGTGGACATCGTCCAGCACCGTCAGCAGGTCGGCCTCAAGGTTTTTCAGAAGGACTTCCGGCAGCGTGCCCTGCAGTTCGACATGGATATGCGATTGCGCCACGCCTTCTTTCGTCTGGACGATCGGATGCAGCAGGAACTGGATCGTCCGTTCCCGCGCGGTGAGCGCCGCCGCCACTGAATCCACCAGAAACGGCATGTCGTCGTTGACGATGTCGATGACCGTGCGCACGGCGTCGGCGCCCAGTCCGCCGGTATTCACGGTGCGGACGAGAATGGCCGGCCGCCCGTTTTTACGGCTTTGCGCCATCGCCCAGTGCCTGCGGACGATTTTCAGCAGGGGCGGAACGTCCAGCTGATTCAGATCGTCCGAGGGAATGGTCCGGCAGAATGCCTCCAGAAACTCCCCCAGAGCCGCGGGATCTTTTGACGTCAACAGGGCGCGGGCGTTCTTGATGTGGGGATGGGCAGGGATATTCATGATCAGGACTCGATGGCTCGACAGGGGCGCAGGGGTCAAAACTAGAACGGTTCGCGCCGCGAAGCAAGGGAGCAGCCGCCCCTTATCCGCGCTGCGCCGCCATAGCCATTATTTTCCAGATTATATTCAATTTGATTAAAATTTTAACAAAAAATAAGCATATTTTTAATAAAAGATGCTAGGATTCCAGATGAGGCAAATCAGGGGCCCTGCCAGATCATGTTGAATCATCACGTAAAAAAGGGCTCAGCGCAGCCGCGATGCCGGGGATTTTCCCTGATAGAGCTGTCGATTGCGCTGATCATCATCGGCCTGATCATCGTCCCTGTTATGAAAGCCTATACGGTGTATCGCGTCCAGAAGGCGCGGGACGATACGTATGCGAACCGCACCCTGGTCGAAGCGGCGCTGGGCGATTATTACCTTAAAAACGGAAACTACCCCTGTCCTGCGCTGCGCAACGTAAACTCCGATGATCCGCGCTATGGCGTGAGCGTTGCCTGTACGCCGGGCGCATTGCCAGCCATAGGCGCGTGCCTGGGGGGTGCGGGCGGAGTCTGTAGAACGACAGGCAGTACAACGCGAGCAAATCCAGATTATGACGCCATTACCAATCCTTCAGTCCCCACAACCTTACCCATTAATCCCAATATATTGATCGGCGGCATACCTTTTGTCACCCTTGGCATTCCTGCCGAAATGGCCGTGGATGGATGGTCGCGGACGATGACGTATGCCGTGACCGAAAGCATGGCGGACACGACAGATGCCGATGCCAACGGGATTCCCGATAACTTTGAACGCAACAGCGGCGCCATTCAGGTCAAATCTTTCCTTGGAGACGACTACGCGGCGGGAACCGCAACATATATTTCGGTTCCGGATTATCAGAACCTCCATATCTTTCTTGCATCCAGCGGAGATGACGGCGCAGGAGCCTATACGCTTGAGGGCGCGCTTTATAAAGCCTGCGCTGCCGGGCACGCGGACTCCGAAAACTGCGACGGCGACGGCGTGTTTTTCGATTCCCTGGCCAGCGGCGATTTAAGGGTCGGGTATGGAACAGCCTCCGACCCCCTTATTCCGGCTTCGCTCCTTTTTCATGACGACGATATCGTGATGGAAATAACGGACGTACCCACCGGCATCTGGACGTATTCAAGGGCGCGGCCCCAGGACGCCATCACATTCAAAAAAGTCGGCGTTGGCATTCAGGATGTTTCAGCCAACCTGAATCCTGACGGTTCCGTCAGGCTCAGTTCGAGCGGCAGCATGACCTTCGATAACAGCATCGTCCTCGACGTCAAAGACACGATCGGAGCCACACGGGTCAGCGTCGATCAAATCTGCGATCTGACTGGGGCAAACTGTTTCCCCGCCGCGGCGCTTGGCAGTGTGGGGGATAACCCGGACCGCATACAGTGTCCCGGGGGCGTCACCATGACAGGAATCGCGAACGGCGGCGCCGTCTGTACTCCGAAATTCCCGCTTAGCATGGCATCCCAGTCATGCCCCCCGGGAGAATATATTCGAGGCTTTATCGCAGGAGTTATCCAATGCGCGGCTCCGTAAAAATACTGACTCTGTGCAAATCCCGGGCAGGGTACACACTGATAGAACTCGCGGCTGTTCTGATCGTAGTGGGCGTTCTGCTGGGATCGGCTCTAGGCGCCTATAACGTTTATTTGAAACAGACCTCGATCAGGGACACAAACCTGAACATCAAGATCGTCGGGAGCGCCCTTACGGATTTCCTGGGCAGGAACGGTCGCTATCCCTGCCCCGCCCCGCTGACGTTCGACCGGAACAATCCCGGTTACGGACGCGAGGACTGCACGACCGCATTAACGCCTGGCGCTTGTGCAAACGGGATCTGCGGCCAGACCGCTCCCCGCGCGCCAAACCCCGCCGTCAGAGTGGGCGCCGTTCCTTTTCGCGCCCTTAATCTGCGCGAAGAAGACGCTCTTGATGGCTATTACGACCGTCTTGTCTACGCGGTGACCGAGCCCCAGACATCGACGGCGACCTATACCGTCAGGGGCGGCGCGATAGAGATCGTGGACGGCGCGACTCCACCCAAATCGATCCTGGGAGCTTTCGGCGCCGATTTCGTCGTTCTGAGCCATGGGCCGGACGGCGCAGGCGCGACCCGGGCGAACGGTTCGCAGTCGCAGCCCTGCCCCGCCGGGATGACCCAAACAATAAACTGCGATTTCAACGCCAACGCCACTTACCGCTATAACGCGGTCAGCACCTCGGGCACCGCGACGCAGTTCGACGACAGCCTGACCTATTTCGCGCGCGGCGAACAGACCCCGTGGAGCCTCACCGCCAACGCAAATGACGACATGTTCAATAAAAATATGATCCCCGGCAAAATCGGGATCATGATCGACCCGGTTCCCAACGATACTGACATAAAAGCCCAGGTGATCGGCAACGTGCGCGCCAGGACAAACCTGGTGACGCAGGATTTATGCCAAACGGACGACAGTTCGACATGCACGAAGGCAGGCGCGATCGGCGGTGCCCTGGGCAGCGGGGGCGACGACGTCCAATGTCTCAATCCCGGCGAATTCATGTATGGCATAGCCGACGATCAAGCCGAGTGCGGCCCGTGGAAGACACAATGCGCCAGCGGCATGATGACCGGGATCGATGCCGACGGCTATGCGATCTGCGAGTTGATGTCGTGCCCGATCACGCCAATCACCATATGCTCACAAAACTTCACATTGCCTCAGGGCGATCTGAAAGACAAGATGACCCTGGGTCCTGCCGGCATAGACCGGCGCAAAACATTTGTCTGCAAACAAGGCGTATGGACGGCTACGAAAACGACAGGCGCCTGTACCTGCACACCAACAGTCGTGACCGATAAAGTCCCCTGCGGCCCTGGCTATTCGGGTACAAGAACGATTAAAAAGACATGGACCTGCCCTGCAAATACATGGACGGGAGAAGTGGAGCTTTCGAATACATGCAAGTGTGTCGGCGGCAACGAGACGCGGCAGATTGCTTGCCCATCCGGTCAAAGCGGCAATATCAACCAGAAAAGAACGTTCAGCTGCAAAACCCAGACATGGAGTTCCTGGACCGAGACAGGCAGAAACTGCAAAAGCTGTTCGAACCAGACCAGAACCAGGACGATCAATTGCCCAGGCGGAGATTCCGGCACGATCCTTCAGGAATCCACGAAAGATTGTGGAACCGGACAATGGGGGCCGTGGTCGGAGCTGTCCAATACCTGCACCTGTACGGGCAGCCAGACCGAGACACGCACAAAAAACTGCCCCGTCGGACAGACAGGATCCATCCGTGAAGAACGCACCAAACCCTGTGGCGGCGCATGGAGCACATGGAGCGAGGTTTCGAACAGCTGCACGCCGGGAAGCTCAAACTGCCGATGGAAATCGAACGGCGGCGGCCAGACTTCAAACAACCCGTTAGGCGCGGCCGTCAGAAGCACCTGCGGATGCGGCGCCGTAGGGTCCTGTTACAAAGTACTGGGAAGCGGCTTTTATATGAATTATCCGGGGAGCTGCAGTTGTGAATAGACATCAAGGCTTCACACTGGTCGAATTATGCATCGTCATGCTCGTCGTCGGGATCGTCCTTGTCATCGGGGTTATGAGCTATGATATGTACAAGACGAAAAAGCGATACGACCAGACATGGGAAAACATGGACAAGGCCCGTGAATCACTGATGGCCTATCAGGCAACGCAAGGATTTTATCCCTGTCCCGCAGGAACTGACCGGGCAAAAGGCGACGCCGATTACGGGATTGCCTATTGTCCTACCATTCCCGTCGGCACATGCGACAAGGGCGTATGCCGCGTCCTGAGCGCCCGCATCGACACAGATGGAGACGGGGTCGCAGACAGTGACCGGGACGCCGATGGAAACGGGCGCGATATCATCCTGATCGGCACATTGCCTGTGACGACCATCATGCAGGATGTGATCGCAGGCACGGATACGTCCGCCGTAGGAAAAGCGAAACTGCCCGCCGCCTTCGTCGAGGACGGATGGGGCAACAGGATCGTCTATGCCGTCAGCGAAAACCTTATAGATTCTGGCTTCCGTTCCGATTTCGGCTCGATCGACGTGCTTGACGAAAACAACCGCAGCGTTCTGGGGGCAAATCCCGGCACCGCGCAATACGTACTTCTTTCTTATGGTGAAGACATGGCGGGGGCCATAAGCGGCGAAGGCCAGCCTGTCGCGCCCTGCGCCCCTGGCCTGGCGGAAACGCCAAATTGTCAGCGCACCGGCACTTTCGTCAGTGGAATTCTGTCGAAGGGAAACAACGCCGCTTATTACGACGATATGTTGAAATTCGTCAGCTGGACGGCGACGAATATGTGGTCTTATTCGCAAATAAGTCCTGGCAGCGTCTTCAATACAAATAATGGAAAAGTCGGCGTCGGCCTGAACACCCCTGTTCAGGAGCTTGATATCAGCGGCGGCTTGCGCGCGACCAATGTCTACGTGAAGGAACTTTGCGACGCCCAGGGCGAGAATTGCTACGAGCCGGAAAAAATCGGGGGCCAGGATCCCGCGATGGATTGCGGGGATTCCAATCTGGCCATCAAACGTATCGGCACCAACGTAACGGGTAATAATACAACCATGGTTGCCGGACAGCCCAGCGTTGGCTGCGACACCGTTTTTCCTTCTCCAGCAGCCATCAACTCGACTTGTGCGCCCCCCCAGTTCGTGATCGGCTATCGCAACGATACAGGTGTCATATGCGGCCCCTGAGCATGAAAAATTCGCTTTTTTTATGATTGTCCGCTAAGGTCCCGGCCATGAAAGCGTTAAAGCCAGCCCCCAGGATCGGCATGGTGAGCCTTGGATGTCCCAAAGCCCTGGTCGATTCCGAGCGGATCATGACCCAGCTGCGGTCGGAAGGATACGATTTCTCCGCCACCCATGACGGGGCGGATGTCGTCATCGTCAATACCTGCGGCTTTCTGGACAGCGCCAAGGAGGAGTCCCTGGCCGCCATCGGCGAGGCGCTGAACGAAAACGGGCGTGTCATCGTCACCGGGTGCATGGGGGCCGAGGCCGAGAGCATCACGAAGGTTCATCCGAACGTCCTGGCCGTCACCGGCCCGCACCAATACGAAGCGGTGGTCGAGGCCGTGCATGCCGCCGTGCCACCCGTCCACGACCCCTATCTCGACCTGGTGCCGCCCGCGGGGCTGCGCCTGACGCCGCGGCATTACGCGTATCTGAAGATCTCGGAAGGCTGCAACAACCGCTGTTCCTTCTGCATCATCCCGTCGATGCGCGGCGACCTTGCCAGCCGCCCGGCGCACCATGTCCTGTTCGAAGCCGAGAAGCTGGCGCAGGCCGGGGTGAAGGAGCTGCTGGTCATTTCCCAGGACACGTCGGCCTATGGCGTCGATTTGAAATACGCCGAAAGCCCCTGGAAGGGCGGGCGCATCAAAGCGAAATTTTACGACCTCTGCGCGGCGCTCGGCGACATGGGCGTGTGGGTGCGGCTGCACTACGTCTATCCCTATCCGCATGTGGACGGGGTGATGGCATTGATGGCGGCGGGCAAGATCCTGCCTTATCTCGACATCCCGTTCCAGCATGCGAGCCCGGCCGTCTTGAAAGCCATGCGCCGCCCGGCCAGCCAGGAAAAAGTTCTGGGCCGCATCCAGAAATGGCGCGCGGAGGTGCCCGACCTCACCATCCGGTCCAGCTTCATCGTGGGATTTCCCGGCGAGACGGAAGAGGATTTCAGCTTCATGCTGCAATGGCTGGAAGAAGCGCAGCTCGACCGAGTCGGCTGTTTTAAATACGAGCCGGTCAAGGGCGCCACGGCCAACGCACTCGGCGACGCCGTGCCTGAAGAGATAAAGGAAGAGCGCTGGCAGCGCTTCATGGAAACGCAGCAGGCGATCAGCGAACGCCGCCTGCAACAGAAAATCGGCAAAACCGTCCAGTGCATCATCGACGAGACCGACGGCGAAGGCGGCGCAGACGCCCGCTCCACCGGCGACGCGCCGGAGATCGACGGCAAAGTCTATCTGCGCGACGCGGACGGCCTGCAGCAGGGCGATATCGTGCCCGTTGTCATCGAAGACGCGGACGCGTACGATCTTTACGGCGTCCCCGCAGCCGCATAGGCCCCATGATTACGAAACTGAAACCTTTTATCGCGCATCTGCGCCGCATCCATGCGCGGGAACCCCTCATTCTCATGGCCCTGGCCTTATGCATGGGCGCGCTCTACACGTTCAATGAAGTGGCGGAGGAAGTCGTCGAGGGCGACACGCATAGCATCGATACCAGCCTGCTCCTGCTTCTGCGCGATCCCGCCGACCACAACAACCCGATCGGGCCGCGCTGGCTGGAAGAAATGATGCGGGACTTCACCGGGCTGGGGGGAATCGGTATCCTGACCATCGTGACCGTCTGCTCCGCCCTTTACCTGACGGTCATCCGCAAGGCCGGGCAGGCCTTCTATCTTCTGATGGCGGTCAGCACCGGCATCCTTGTCAGCAACCTCCTGAAGCACAGCTTCGACCGACCCCGTCCCGACCTGGTGCCGCACGGTTCTATCGTTTATACGGCCAGCTTCCCGAGCGGCCATGCCATGATGTCCGCCATCGTTTACCTGACCCTGGGCGCCCTTCTGGCGGATGCTCAGCCAGACAGGCGTCTGAAGATCTTCATCATGTTTATGAGTGTAAGCCTGACCCTGCTGATCGGCATCAGCCGCGTCTATCTCGGCGTCCACTGGCCGAGCGACGTGCTGGCGGGCTGGACAGGCGGCGCGGCCTGGGCGCTGCTCTTCTGGATCGGGGCGCGGTATTTGAAAGCCAGGCAATGGACTGCCCATCCTGAGGGCGGGTCCTCCTGATTACAGCGGGAAAATCCCTTACGCCGCCCCGGCTTCGCGTTCCCTGTTGGCTTTTTTCTTCATGATCTCGCGTTCGTTGGGCGAGAGATATTTCTTGCGCAGGCGCAGGGCTTTCGGGGTGACCTCCACCAGTTCGTCTTCCTTGATGTAGGACATCATGTCTTCCATGCTCATGCGGCGCGGCGGGATCAGGAGAACGGCGTCGTCCTTGCCGGCGGCGCGGATGTTGGTCAACTGCTTGCCTTTCAGGACGTTGATGTCGAGGTCGTTGTCGCGGCTGTTTTCGCCGACGATCATGCCCTGGTACACCTTGTCGCCGTGGCCGATGAACATCGTGCCGCGGTCCTGGAGGTTGAAGATGGCATAGGCCACGGCCTCGCCTTTGTCGGTCGAGATCAGGGCGCCGTTGCGGCGGGCCTGGATCTCGCCCTTGAAAGGACCGTAGCTGTGGAAGATGCGGTTCATCATCCCCGTGCCGCGCGTGTCAGTCAGGAACTGGGACTGGTAACCGATCAGGCCGCGCGAGGGCGCGATGAAGGTGATCCGGGTTTTGCCGCCGCCCGAGGGGCGCATGTCGGTCATCTCGCCTTTACGCTGCGATACTTTCTCGACAACCGTGCCCGAGAATTCGTCGTCAACGTCGACGATGACCTCTTCGTAAGGTTCGGTCATCTGGCCGTTCGCATCTTTCTGGAACAGGACGCGGGGGCGCGAGACCGACAGTTCGAAGCCCTCGCGGCGCATGGTTTCGATCAGCACGCCGATCTGCAGTTCGCCGCGGCCCGCCAGTTCGAACGCATCGCGCCCGGCGGATTCCGTCACGCGGATGGCCACGTTGGTCTCCGCCTCCGCCATCAGGCGTTCGCGGATCATGGTGGAGGTCAGCTTCTTGCCCTCTGTGCCCGCCAGCGGCGAATCGTTGACCGTGATGGTGACGGCCATGGTCGGAGGATCCACAGGGGTCGATTCGATCGGCTGGGTGACGGCCGGGTCGCAGATGGTGTCAGCCACCGACGTCTTGACCATGCCGGCGACGCAGATGATGTCGCCCGCCTGGACTTCCGTCGCCGGAATGCGCTCAATGCCGTCGAAGGTCAGCAGTTTGGTCAGGCGGAACGTCTCGACTGTCTTGCCGTCCAGACCCATCGATTTGACGGACATGTTGACCTTGGCCTTGCCGGAATACACTTTGCCGGTCAGCATGCGGCCCAGGAAGTTGTCGCGTTCCAGCAGCGTGGTCAGCATCGCGAAAGGCGCGGCTTCATCGACGGTCGGCGGCGGCACGTGGTCGAGGATAGTGTCCATCAGCGGGCTGAGATTTTCCCGCGCGCCATCCAGGCTGCGCGAGGCCCAGCCGTCGCGGCCGGATGCGTAGAGCACAGGGAAATCCAGCTGTTCGTCGGTGGCTTCCAGCGCGACGAACAAATCGAATACTTCGTTCAGGACTTCGTCGGGGCGGGCGTCGGGACGGTCAATCTTGTTGACGACGATCATCGGGCGGATGCCCTTTTTAAGGGCCTTAGTCAGCACGAACTTGGTCTGGGGCAGCGGGCCTTCGGCCGCATCGACCAAGACGATCGCGCCGTCCGCCATTGACAGGATGCGTTCGACTTCGCCGCCGAAATCGGCGTGGCCGGGCGTGTCGATCAGGTTGATCTTCACGTCGCCGTAGCGAATGGCGATGTTCTTGGCGAGGATCGTGATGCCGCGTTCGCGCTCCAAGTCGCCGGAGTCGAGGATCTGGTCGCCCTTGAGTTGTCCGGCCCGAAACTGCCCGCATTGGCGCAGCATCTGGTCGACGAGGCTGGTTTTGCCGTGGTCGACGTGGGCGATGACGGCGATATTGCGGATGCCCGAGTTCTTCACAATGCTGCTCCGTATGTCCCGCGCAACTGCGCGAACCGCGTAGCATAGGGGAAATGCGGCCAATCTGCTCTGAATCCTGCCGAGAACCCGAGGAAAAGACCTGTTAGGTAGGATTTCCGGCGTGCCCATGACATTGCGAAGTGTCCGAGCGCCGACGGAAACCGAACTCGGTCTTCACCGCGCCGAGCCGGGGCGCGAGCCGGTGGACTGGGTGGGTGTGGTGGCCTGGTTTACCGTGCTTTGGCTTTTCACCTGGTTCCTCGCACTCTTTCCAGTTGGGCTTCTCATGCGGCTGGGAGGCCAAACCCTCTCTTTCCGCGGCTTGTTGATCATTGGCGTCAGCTCGATCCCTCTCGCGCTCATCATCCGGAGCCTACTGCGGATGCTACGGCTGCGCCGCGCGGAAATGGCCTGGCGGAGACGTTTCTCCGATCACGTCGAAGAGTTGGAGGTGATCGCAACGGATGTGATCGGCGTCGAGGAATTCGAGGACGAGGGCGAGTCGTACTTCTTCGATCTGGGTGATGGCCAATGGGTGTGGATGTTCGGGACCGCGTTGAACGACGAGCCGCCCGAGGTTCACGTCCGCCGCGCACCGCTGCATTTCCTCATTCGCCGCTGGAAATCCGACCAGCAAACGATTGACGCCGAGCCGCTTGCCGAAGCGGTCTCGCCCCGGGGATGGGTCGACGAACGCGATATGACGGATTGGGTGGTGGACGGACGGGTTCTGCATCACTTGCCCCTCACCGAAGCGGCGGCGCAGCGATTGGGTCTGCCCGCGTCGATATTGCAGCGCAAGTCGAAGGCGTAGTCGCAACCGCCCCGCCTACAATCGCCGCATGAGCGTGCCGAAGCTGCAGATCGAAGTTTTCAACGACCCGATGTTTCAGGAAAACGGCTACCTGGTCTGGGCGCCGGGCGCGGCCGACTGCTGGATCATCGACCCGGGATTTGCCCCGCAGCCCGCGGAGATGGCCGCTCGTATCGCCGAGGAGGGCCTGCGGCCCGTCGCGATCATCCTGACGCATGCCCATCCCGATCATTTCGCGGGCGCGGGGCCTTTGCAGCGCCGCTTCGCCGGCCTGCCGCTCTGGTGCCCGCGCGACGAAGCGGAATTACTTCGGAACGCGGATGCCAATCTCTCAGCCGGCATGGGCTTGCCCGTCGTCGGCCCTGCGCCGGACGTCTTGCTGGACTCCGGCCGCGCAGTTGAGTTCTGCGGAATGACTTGGGAAGCGCGTGATGTCGCCGGGCATTCGCCGGGGGCGCTGGCGTTTTACTCGGCCGCGGCGGGCGTGGCCTTCGTGGGCGATGCGGTCTTCGCCGAAGGTCTCGGGCGATATGATTTCCCCCACAGTTCGCGGGAGCGGCTGCTGCGAAACATTCGGGAGAATCTACTGACGCTGCCGGATGCGACCACGATTTATTCCGGTCACGGCCCACCCGCGACAATCGGCGCGATCAAGCGTTTCAACCAATCGCTGAAGTGGGAGCTGGCGAACGAATGAGACGAGCAAATGCGATAAACGAGATACGAGAAACGAAGTCAGAGTCGAGCGATGCGCGCGAACGTTTCAGGGCGCAGACCTCCTCTGGACGTGCAGGAAAAGCGAGGGCCTTGGAATCCATCTCGTTTCTCGCTCTTCGTCTCGCGCTCCTCTGCCTCTTGACGGCCAACCTCGCGCTGCTGGCGGGTTGCTCCGCGCGTACAAAAACCGTGACTGACACTTTTCCGAAGGGCCGCGCTGCGAGCCCCTGGGTATTGCGCGGTGAGGTCTGGAGCGGT
>JBGAPF010000027.1:2760-28304 GCA_044221445.1 Alphaproteobacteria bacterium | reverse complement strand
TTGTCCATGCCGTCGGGCTGCTGGAGCGGGGCGTGCACAACGACCCGGTCGTCGAAGCCGTCGGCCAGGCGCATTTCGGGCTGTTCGACCGCGCCGAAGGTGTGGCCGCTCTGGATTTCGGCGATGAAGACGATGTGATGGATCGCGGCGGGCAGGTCGAGGGTTTCGACATAGATCTGTTCGTCGTCGTTATTGCCGACGCCTGTCGTGTCGTCGCCGGAATGGTAGATTTTGCCGGAGGAGTCCATCAGTTCGCCCGGGCCGCCGGAAATGCCGTCGATGGCCGCGCCGGACGCGTCGTAGATGATGCACATCAGGTCGAGATCGTAGGGTTTCACGTTTACGCCCGTGAGGGTGCCGATCAGGGTGCCGATGCCCGATGATTTCCTGCTCTGCGGGTTCCAGCTCAGGCCGCAGACGACCCTCCTTTTCGATTTCTGGGTGATCGGAAAGGGGAGGCGGGCGCCTTTTACGGGGGCGGGCGGGGTATCATTTTGCATGGAGGGTTCTTTGTAAAAAATGTTAATCTCGCCGTTATTTTGACGGAAACCGGCCCAAACAGCAAGGCAGCATGCGATGAAGACCCTCCTGACCGACCTTCATGACCAGAAGATAGACCGGATGACCCTGTTTACCATCCTGGTGGCGGCGCTGGGGTATTTCGTGGATATCTTCGACCTGCTGCTGTTCAGCATCGTGCGGGTGCAGAGCCTGAAAGACCTGGGCGTGGCGGAGGCCGACATGCTGCCGACCGGGATCATGCTGATCAATTCCCAGATGGCGGGGCTGCTGCTGGGCGGGGTGCTGTGGGGCGTGCTGGGCGACCGGCTGGGGCGCGTGTCGGTGCTGTTCGGATCGATCCTGCTGTATTCCGTCGCCAATATCGCCAACGGCTTCGCGGGGACGGTGGAGATTTACGCCCTGCTGCGGTTCGTGGCCGGGATCGGGCTGGCGGGCGAGCTGGGGGCCGGGGTGACGCTGGCCTCCGAACTGCTGCCGAAAAAGCTGCGCGGGCTGGGGACGACGTTCATCGCCTCCATCGGCGTGATGGGCGCGATGATGGCGGCGACCATCGCCGACGCTACAGACTGGCGCACCGCCTATATGATCGGCGGCTTTATGGGGCTTGGCCTGCTGGCGATGCGGCTGAAGGTTCGGGAGTCCGGGATGTTCAAGGACGTTGGCAAGGCGGCCGGGCGGGGGAACATCCTGATGCTGTTCCGGCGGGCCGACCTGTTCAGGAAATATGTCGCGGTGATCCTGATCGGCGCGCCGCTGTGGGGGATGATCGGGCTGTTCATCACCTTCACGCCGGAATTCGCGCGGGACATGGGGATGGCCGACCCCCTGCCGACGGCGGGGAAGGCGGTGTTCTACTGCTATCTCGGCCTGGTGTTCGGGGACGCATTCACAGGGCTTTTGAGCCAGAAGCTGAAAAGCCGGCGGAAGGCGGTGGCGGTATCGCTGTTGATGCTCAGCGCGACAATGGCGCTGTATGTGTTGTTGCCCGGCAAGACGCTCCAGGTTTATTACGCGCTGTGCCTGATGCTGGGGTTCAGCGTCGGGTACTGGTGCATGTTCGTACAGATGGGGGCGGAGCAGTTCGGCACCAATATCCGCGCGACCGCCACGACCACCGTCCCGAACCTGGTGCGCGGCGTGACGATCCCGGCGACCATGGCGTTCGGGGCGCTCAAGCCGCTGCTCGGCGTGACGGTCAGCGGGGTGGCGATCGTCGGCATCCTGATCGTGTTCGCGTTCGTCTCGCTCTACACGCTGGAGGAGACGTTCGGGAAGGACCTGGATTATATTGAAACTTAGCCGCCAGGGGCCGGAGCAACAGGTCCGGCCGAGGCCGTCAGATTGCTGTTCCCGCCGCAGTTGAGAGCAAGAACGACAGGTTCTTTAAACCCATGTTTTTTATCGGGGCCAGATCTCACGCCGGTTATGGTGATGTTTCCATCATATGTAATGACAGGATCGATGATATCCATGGCCATTTGAAACGTGTCAGGGTCTGTATACATCGTCTGGATCAACTGATTGTAAGCGCCTGTCAAAGTCTCCATGAGAGCGGTTTGATTTGTCAGCGCTTTAGCACCTTTTTTGCCGGTGCCGGATCTGACATCAAGGACTTCCGCCATCCACTCGGCCTGCACCTTATTTGGATATTTGATTTCCAGAGTTTCTCCCATAGTGTCTACATTACCAAGGAGCGTTGTATTGATTGTGTCGACAACCTTGGTCGTGACGCCTCTTTTGTAATTATCCGGAACCTTGGCGCCGGTCACGGGAAGGGCGCAGGCGGAAAAAGGAGCGGCCTCGGCAGCGGGGGTAAAAGATGAAGCCAGGCTTAGCAGCCCTGCGGCAATCGCACTATTTTTGACAAACTTCATCATTATTCCAATCTCCCGCTTCGTTTTGTAATTAAATGTCTTATCCCAATGGACCAAAGCATTTATAGAACCATAAAAAAGATCGTGTCAAATAATACTGTCAGAGTCCTGAGAGGCGTTCATATTCCGGCTGTCCGTGAAAAAGATGGCAGCTGTTGGAATAGTTGGGGAGATCGGCACCAGGACGCAACACATTCATTTTTATTGATTTATCAACCTTTTTTATAAATTTAAAAGCCCAGATTTTGTATTTTACCGAATAAGGTGGTATTCTATTATTTTGCGATAAAAAATGGTTCAAAATGACTTTTTTAGACGGAATTCAGGAGTTTTTAGACCAAGCGCTTAAAGTGCTGTCACAGCCTCGTCCGGCCGAACATGCGATGTTTGAAAATGCTGGTTATTTTACAACTGATCTTTACGCGCGTGCCGGCAGGAACGATATTTTCCTGGCACTTTCTCCTGGAGGGGAAGATTCAACGGCAGTAAGAAATTTTATCGAAAGCAATCCGGTTTTAAGAACTCACGATAATGTCAGAAGCTATGAAGACCTATACTCAGTCGATCAATCCATAAACAACAGTATCCAATATCTGGACCAACAAAATCCAAAGGCTGGAAAGTGGCAAAGTCCTTCTGAAACGCTTGAAACAGGCCAGGGAGACTGTGAAGATAGCGCAGTCCTAAAATTCCATGTTCTTAAAGACATGGGTGTGCCGGAGAAAGATATGAGGATAGTCCTGTATCCTCATCATGTCGCTTTAGCCGTGCGGATGGACGATCAAGTGTTCGTAATGGAAAATAATCCCGCGATACCTGTTTTGCCATACCCTGAGCATCAGAGGCAATTTGGCGCACAAACAGGGGCACCCTACTTGTCGATAGCATCCGACCATAAACTGCGCATCATTGACCAGCTGCACAGTGCCGGCAATCCTAAGGATAATAATGAAAATGTCCCTGATATGGGGTCTTCTCGCCCACTGCAAGCGCCTGCGCCATAATATTACAGCTTCTTTTTCAACAGGTCGTTCACCACGCCGGGATTGGCCTTGCCCTGGGTTTTCTTCATGACCGCGCCGACGAAGAAGCCGAACAGCTTGTCCTTGCCGGAGCGGTAGGCGGCGACGTTGTCGGGGTTTTCGGCGATGACTTCGTCGACGATTTTTTCGATCGCGCCGGTGTCCGTCACCTGCTTGAGACCTTTTTGCTCCACAATAGAGGCGGGGTCGGCGCCGGAGGCGTACATATCGGCGAAGACGTCTTTCGCGATCTTGCCGGAGATCGTGCTGTCGCCGATCAGGCCGAGCAGTTTCGCCAGATGCGGCGCAGTGACGGGGCTGTCGCCGATCGATTTCGTTTCCTTGTTCAGCAGGCCGAGCAATTCGTTCAGCACCCAGTTGGCAGCCAGTTTCGGGTCGGCCTTCGCCGCGACCTGTTCGTAATAGTCGGCGCGCGGGCGTTCGGCGATCAGGACGCTGGCGTCATAAGCGGAGAGGCCGTAATCCTTCATGAAGCGGTGCTTCTTCTGATCCGGCAGTTCGGGCAGGGTCGCCTTGATCTGCGCCACCCAGTCCGATTTCAGTTTCAGGGGCAGAAGGTCGGGATCGGGGAAATAGCGGTAATCATGCGCTTCTTCCTTCGACCGCATGGAACGGGTCTCGCCCTTGCCGGGATCCCACAGGCGGGTTTCCTGTTTGATCGTTCCGCCGCCCTCGATGATTTCCACCTGGCGGGCGGCCTCGTAATCGATGGCCATCTGGACGGCCTTGACCGAGTTGACGTTCTTGATCTCGCAGCGCGTGCCGAGCGGCGCGCCCGGCTTGCGGACGGACACGTTGACGTCGGCGCGCATGGAGCCTTCCTCCATGTTCCCGTTACAGGTGCCCAAATACTGGAGGATCATGCGCAGCTTGGTCAGATAGGCCGTCGCCTCGACGGGCCCACGTATATCGGGTTCCGACACGATCTCCATCAGGGCGCAGCCGGAACGGTTGAGATCCACATAGGATTTGGTGGGGTGCTGGTCGTGCAGGGATTTGCCCGCGTCCTGTTCCAGGTGCAGGCGGGTAACGCCGATGGCCTTCACCGTGCCGTCGGGCAGATCGATCTCGATCTCGCCCTTGCCGACGATGGGATGCAGGAACTGCGAAATCTGGTAGCCCTGGGGCAGGTCGGGATAAAAATAGTTCTTACGTTCAAAGACCGAATGCATGTTGATCTGCGCGTTCAGGCCGAGGCCGGTGCGGACGGCCTGTTCCACGCACATCTCGTTCAGCACCGGGAGCATGCCCGGCATGGCGGCGTCCACCAGGCTGACCTGCGTGTTCGGGGCGGCGCCGAATTCGGCGGAGGCGCCGGAAAAAAGCTTGGAGTGCGCGATCACCTGGGCATGCACTTCCATGCCGATCACGATTTCCCAGTCCCCGGTTTCACCTTTAATGATTTGCGACACGCCGCGCTCCCTTTATTGCAATGCGTTAAAATAGCCGCAGCCCGGCGGCCTGTCCAGCTTTCATGCTTACCGGTTTCCCGAGGTCTGGATGCCGTATTTTCCGATGCAGTCATCGCGGCGGTGGGACATGTAAATGGCGAAATCGACGTCCTTCATGACGATTCTGGCCGGATCGGTGTTTTCGAGCATGCCTTCAGGCTGCGTCCCGTCCTGGAACAGCGTTGTAAGGATCGGTTCCGCGTTCGTGCGGGCATAGGCTTCGGCATCGCGGCCATAGCAATCGCAATACGCATGGAAATCGCGACCGGTTTCGAACAGGGTAACGAAACGGTCCTCACCCAGGCACTGCTCCCGCGCCCGGTTATAAATTTCGATGTAAAGACAGGGGGCGACGATTTTGGTCGTGAATCGTTCATAGGGGCTGACCAGCCGGGAGCCGATCATGCGCGCCCAGTCCTCCTGTTTTGGCGGGTTCCGGCGGAGTTCGGCATCCCGGGCCGCCATGCAGGCGCACATGCTGGTCTGTTCGCCTTGCGGCAGGTCGGGATCGGTGCTGAGCATGCAGCGTTCGAACAAATGGACAGGCTGCTGAGGCTCGCCGTCCTGATCGGGCGTAAAAAAAGCGCCGGGTTTGAAATCCGGCACTTCCTTATATTGTTGCGCCCCTGCATCCCTCGCGGCCATCACGCAGGCAAAGACCATGAAGGCAAGGCATGCGCGGGCCAGGAGGGTACGAAGCATGGATCAGGGCGTCTGCATGCAGGACTGAAGGTTCTTCATGGCTTCGGATTTGAATTCAGCCGAATCCTGGATCGCGGCGGTCGGGTCGACCGCGTCCGGGTTTGCTTCCAGCGCCTTGGCCATCAGGCTGCGGCCCGAAAGTGCGTACCAGTCGCCGGTCAGTTTCGCCATGCAGTCGCAGATTTCAGTGGCTTTCGCGCCCTGGACCTGCGGGTTGGTGCGGCATTCGGCTTTCACCATATCGCGGACCGGGTCGCTCATGCACGGGGCGTAAACCTCCAGAAGGACCTTGTTCTGGATCGTCTTGTCGCCTTTCATGGACGCGATTTCCTCGACGCTCATGGACTCGACCATTTTGGCGGAAGTGCAGGCGCACATCGATTTCTGGCTGTCCTTGCTGAGGCGCGGGTCCGACTGCGCCATGCAGTTATCGTAGTATTTATTCGCCATGTCTTTCGTGACAGCCGTGGCGTGGGAGGGGAGGGATGTGAACAGACACACCGCGAACAATGCCGCGCATAGATACTTCATCATGGCTCTAAATTCCTTTCAGGCCGCTTTTCTGGTGACAAGCGCCGGCATCGCATTGAAACCGGCTGCTTCCTCGATTGCGTTCCCAACGCGCAACACCGCTTGTTCGTCCCATGGTTTTCCAATTATCTGCAGACCAAGAGGCAAACCACCGGCATCGAGGCCGGCGGGGACGGACATGGCGGGCACACCGGCCAGCGAAGCCGGGACGGTGAACACGTCATTAAGGTACATCTTGATCGGATCGTCCTCATTCTCGCCGATGCCGAAGGCGGCGGACGGGGCGGTCGGGGTCAGAAGGACGTCGCATTTTTGATACGCCTTCGTGAAATCCTCGGCGATCAGGCGGCGGACTTTCTGGGCCTTGACGTAATAGGCGTCGTAGAACCCGGCGGACAAAACATACGTCCCGATCAGGATGCGGCGCGTCGTTTCGGGCCCGAACCCTTCGGCGCGCGTATTCTCGTACATCTCGTTCAGGTTTTTGCCGTCGACGCGCAGGCCGTAACGGACGCCGTCATACCGCGCAAGGTTCGAGGACGCCTCCGCCGGCGAAATGACGTAGTAGGTCGGCAAAGCGTATTTCGTGTGCGGCAGACTGACCTCGACGATTTCGGCGCCGGCGTCTTTCAGCCATTCGATCCCCTGGTCCCACAGCTTCAGGATTTCGGCGGGCATGCCGTCGACACGGTATTCCTTGGGGATGCCGATCCTCATGCCCTTCATCGAACCGCCAAGCCCGGCGGCGAAATCGGGCACCGGACGGTTGGCCGACGTGCTGTCCTTCGGGTCGAAGCCCGCGCAGGATTTCAGGAGCAGGGCGCAATCCTCGACCGTCCGGGCGAAGACCCCGGCCTGGTCGAGCGACGACGCATAGGCGATGATGCCCCAGCGGGAACAGCGGCCATAGGTCGGCTTGATACCCGAGATGCCGCAGAAGCTGGCGGGCTGGCGGATCGACCCGCCGGTATCGGTGCCCGTCGCGCCCATCGCGACGCGGGCGGCGACGACCGAGGCCGATCCGCCCGACGAGCCGCCGGGGACGAGGTCGACGTCATCGCCTTTTTGCCTGCGCCACGGATTGATGACGTTGCCGTACGCGCTGGTCGTATTGGAAGACCCCATCGCGAATTCATCGAGGCTGGTCTTGCCCAGCATGACGATGCCGTCGCGAAAAAGCTGGCCGGTCACGGTCGATTCATATTGCGGGACGAAGCCGCGCAGAATGTTGCTGGACGCGGTGGTCTGCACGCCTTTCGTGCAGTAAAGATCCTTAATGGCAAGCGGGATGCCCTCCAGCGGCCCAGCCTTTCCGGCGGCGCGGCGCGCATCGCTTTCTCCGGCCTGCTTCAGGGCAAGGTCCGGCGTTTCGGTGACGAAGGCGTTCAGATGTTTCGTCGCCTCCATCTGGCGGATATGGGCCTGGGTCAGCTCTTTCGACGTGAACGCTTTGCTTTCGAGGCCCTTGAGCGCTTCGGCGATGGTCTGGTGCGTAAGATCGGTCATCGTTTATTCCACCACTTTCGGCACGACAAAAAAACCTTCCAGCGATTCAGGGGCGTTCGCGAGAACGGCTTCCGGGATGCCGCCATCCGTCACTTCGTCGCGGCGCAGTTCGAGGTCGATGTCGACGACGCTGGCCAGGGGCTCGACATTGTCGGTATCCACCTCGCCCAGCTGCTCGACGAATTTCATGATGTTGCCAAGCTGCGGGACGTAGCGGTCCAGCTGTTCGTCCGTCACCCGGAGACGGGCGAGGCGGGCGACTTTCGCCACGGTGTTCCTGTCGATGGACATTGCGCTTTACTCGCTGGAATGAAACGGTCTTAATGCCTTTAACATTTGTCACAAGCGCAGGCAAGAAAAGATGCCCGTCGGCAGACTGAGCCAAATCATAACGACGCGACCGGCCAATGTCCGTCTCCTGGGGCTGGATATCGGGACCAAAACCATCGGTCTGGCGCTGTCGGACCCGGGGCAGGGCATAGCGACTCCGCTCAAGACGGTGGACCGGAAAAAGTTCACGCTCGATATCCAGGTTCTGAAAACCGTGATCGCCGATTATGGCGTGGGCGGGTATGTGCTCGGGTATCCGGTCAACATGGACGGCACCGAAGGGCCGCGCTGCGAGTCCGTCCGCCATTTCGCCGACGAGATGCGCAACCACCCGGATATTTTCGGCGGCGATCCGTGGATAGCCTTCTGGGATGAGCGGTTATCCACAGTTTCGGTGGATCGTTTCCTGGTGGACTCTGTGGATATGTCGAGAACGAAACGAAAACAGGTGGTCGACAAGCTGGCCGCCCAGCATATCCTGCAGGGCGCGCTGGACTTTATCCGGCTCAGTACGTTTTCCTGAGATCGCGCGAAGAGCGGTCCGAGGACAGGAGAACGGATTGCAGCGCGTCCTCTATCAGCTCGGCGGGCGCCATGTCGAGATGCGCCTTTTCGCTGAGCGTCCGGCGCCAGGCCTTGCCGCCGCGAAGGCCGTTGAACAATCCTAGCATGTGACGGGTGACCGATTTCGCCGGCGTGCCGCTGGCGCGGCCCTGATCCTCCATATAAGGAATCATGGCGCGGGCCACGGATTCGCGGGTCAGGATCGTCGCGGCGCCGAATATCTTCTGCTCGATATCCGCCAGCAGCCAGGGGTTCTGGTACGCTTCGCGTCCGATCATCACGCCGTCCAGACGCGACATCGGCGTCTTCATATCCTCGACGGTTTTCAGGCCGCCGTTCAGGACGATGCGCAGATGCGGCAGATCCTGTTTGATCTTATACACGAGGTCGTAATCCAACGGAGGCACTTCACGATTTTCCCTGGGGCTCAGCCCCTGCAGCCAGGCTTTGCGGGCATGGATGATGAATGTCCCGCATCCGGCCTGAGCGACCGTCCGCACAAATGCGTCGAGGAAAGCGACATTGTCGCAGTCGTCGACCCCAATCCGGCATTTTACCGTGACCGGGACGTGCGACGCGGACGACATGGCCGCGACGCAGCGGGCGACGACGGACGGCTCCTTCATCAGGCAGGCGCCGAAGGCGCCGCTCTGAACGCGGTCGCTGGGGCATCCGCAGTTCAGGTTTATTTCATCGTAGCCGTATCCGGCCCCGATCCGCGAGCATTCGGCGAGGGCCGACGGATCGCTCCCGCCCAGCTGGAGCGCGACCGGATGCTCCGCCGCGCTGAAATCCAGATGCCGGCGGCGGTCGCCGTGGATCAGCGCGCCGGTCGTGACCATTTCCGTATACAGCCGGACATGGGGCGCGATCAGGCGGTGAAAGTAGCGGCAGTGCCGGTCGGTCCAGTCCATCATCGGGGCGACGGAGATTTGTTTTTCGTTCTCTTGCATCGTCACGCGCTTTGCCTTTATAACAGTGCGTATTGTCTACGCGAAACCCCAGTTTTTGTCCAGTTTTCCGCCATGCGTACCATGATCCGCCTCTTCGCGTTACTGTTGCTGGCCGCCGGGCCCGCGCTGGCGCAGGACAACAAGCTGCCGCCGCAGTTCCGTTCCACGGAATTGCCGCTGCCGCGTTTCGCGTCTTTAAAGGCGGACAAGGTTTACGTGCGGGCCGGGCCGGGCATGCAGTATCCATATGAATGGGTCTATCACCGCGAAGGCCTGCCGGTCGAAATCACCCAGGAATTCGAACAGTGGCGGCGAATCAAGGATTCCGAGGGCGCGGAAGGCTGGATCAACGCGCTGATGCTGTCGGGCAAGCGCAACGTCCTGGTGCGATCCGAGGAGCCCGCCGATATGCGCGACGGGGCGTCGTCCGAAGACAGGGTCATCGCCAAGGCGCAGCCGGGCGTCATCGCCGCGGTTAAAAAATGCGTCACGGGCTGGTGCCAGGTGAATACAGGCGGTTTTACCGGCTGGATGCCAAGAAAATCGCTTTGGGGCATTTACGACCGCGAAGAATTGAATTAGGCTTGCACTAAGGTCGCTCCCCGCGGCCTGTCCACAGACTTTTCCACAAACCTGTCCCCATCTTCCTTTCATTGATTTTTGACAAGAGCAGAAACATGTCCGTTCTGATCGATAAGGCCGGATTCGCGGCACGAATCTATCAAAAGCTTATGAGCAGCGCCGCCCTTGACGGGCAGGAAACCGACGGCATGCGCCTTTTGCAGCTGCTGGCCGGGATTACGGTGGAGATCGTCCTGCTGTTCGACGACTCCGAACTGGGGCTTGAAGCCACTTACGCCCAGCTGGGGGACATGCTGGAGTGCCAGCCGTCCCAGGGGGCGCTCGGGCCGCTGGCCCTGCCGCCTTCCTATGCGCTGGATTATGAAACGGAGCAGGGGCGCGCGATGGCGCGCGACCTGTTCGAGGACTGGCTGCATTGCGCCTATGAATTCCACGATATCCTGACTTTCATCATCCATAACGTCATCTGCCGGATGGAACAGGAAGGGCAGCCGCGCGCCGAACTCCTGCGCCTGTTCATCGAGGTGACGAACCGGTGCATGTCCTACGAGATCGCCGCCCAGGAACTGTGCGACATCGCCATCGAGGAAAAAGTCACGCGCGAAGGCTGGTCGCTGTGCGAAAGCGTCAGCGGGCTGAGCGCCATCGCCGGGCGCTGTCTGGCGCTGTCCCTCGACGCCTGCCAGATCTTCAGCACGCCGTCTCTGCCCGACAAGCTGGACCAGGTGGCGTATGTGATGACCCAGGAGGCCGTGCGGCTCGGCATCCCCGCCGGGACCGACTGGCGGTTCGGCCTGGCCGCCAACGACCATCCCTGCACGGCGCCGTACGACCTGATTTACGGGCTGGAGCCCGCCTGCAAGGAATTCCTGGCCGTGCTGGGACTGCACGATTACGTCGACCAGTCCGTGGCCTGCGCCAAGGCGGCGGGGCGGATGCTGGCCCTCGCGGCCGGGGGCGAGGCGCCGGAAATCGAGCCGGTCATCGCCAAGCCGCTTGCCATGGCCGCCATGACGGACACTTACCGGACCGTATGCCGGGAAGGCCTCAGGGCGTCCGTCTAAAACGACCCCTCTGTTGAAATACCGCCGGCAATCGTGTTAAATGCCGCCGGTCTTACAGTTTTCAGGGGATTTTCATGGCCGAGCAGTCTTTCGATATCGTTGTCATCGGCGCGGGGCCGGGCGGATACGTTGCCGCGATCCGGGCGGCGCAGCTGGGCCTGAAAACGGCGGTGGTCGAGGGCAACCATCTGGGCGGCATCTGCCTGAACTGGGGCTGTATTCCGACCAAGGCGCTTCTGCGGAGTGCCGAAGTGGGTCACCTGATCCACCATGCGTCGGATTACGGGTTCACGGTCAAGGATTTTTCCTTTGATATCAAAAAGATCGTCGAGCGGAGCAGAACAGTGTCAAAGCAGCTCAGCGGCGGCGTCGGGCATCTGCTCAAGAAAAACAAGGTCACCGTCATCGACGGCTTCGGCAAGCTGCAGGGCAAGGGCAAGGTGGCCGTCGAGAAGGACGGCAAGCCGATCGCCGACCTGACGGCCAAGCACATTATCATCGCCACGGGCGCGCGGGCGCGGTCGCTGCCGGGCCTGGAGGGCGACGGCAGGCTGGTATGGACCTATCGCGAGGCGATGGTGCCGGACATGATGCCGAAATCATTGATCGTCGTCGGTTCCGGCGCGATCGGGATCGAATTCGCCAGCTTCTACCGGACGCTGGGCGCGGCGGTCACGGTGGTCGAGATCATGGATCGCGTCATGCCGGTGGAGGACGAGGAAATCTCCGCCTTCGCCCGCAAGCAGTTCGAGAAGCAGGGCATGAAGATCCTGACCGGCGCGAAGGTAACGAAGCTGGAGAAGGGCAAGGACAACGTCACCGCGCATGTCGAAGCGGGCGGCAAGACGGAAAAAATCACGGCGGACCGCATCATCATGGCGGTCGGCATCGTGCCGAACACGGAGAATATCGGGCTTGAGAAAGTGCCTGGCGTGAAACAAGACCGCGGCCATATCGTCACGGACGAATACTCGCGCACCGGCGAGCCGGGCGTCTATGCCATCGGCGACGTCGCGGGCGCGCCGTGGCTGGCGCATAAGGCGAGCCATGAAGGCGTGATCTGCGTCGAAAAGATCGCCGGGCAGAAAGACGTTCACCCGATGAAGAAAGCCGACATTCCCGGCTGCACCTATTGCAATCCGCAGGTCGCGAGCGTCGGCCTGACCGAGAAGGCGGCGAAGGAAAAGGGACACGACGTCAAGGTCGGGCGATTCCCGTTCATGGGCAACGGCAAGGCCATCGCGCTCGGCGAACCCGAAGGCCTGGTCAAGACCGTGTTCGACGCGAAGACGGGCGAACTGCTCGGCGCGCATATGGTGGGCGCGGAAGTGACCGAACTGATCCAGGGCTTTGTCATCGGCAAGACCGCCGAACTGACCGAAGCCGAATTCATGCACACGGTCTTCCCGCACCCGACCTTAAGCGAAATGATGCATGAAAGCGTGCTGGCGGCCTATGGGCGCGCGGTGCATTATTGAGTGGGGCTCACAGTTTCGTTACAGCCATGGACAATCCATAGTTTTCTAAGCCAAGAGCTGCCAATAGGGCGGTTATCCGCCTTGGTTATTGCTGTTCAGGCAGGCTTTAACGGCTGGTACGGCTTGGGAGGCTAAATCTTAGCAGTGTTGCCTTGTCGCGCGGCGTAGCATCTCTGATATTCATGCGTTTGTTACAATTTCGTTTTGAATCTGTCAATTTCTATACTGCATGTTCGTTAGGATCTTAGCGGAGCAAAAGCTGATCAGGGTCTGGTTCTGCATGTTGCTTTTGCGTATGAGCAGACTTGTTGATCGATTCACGATCTACGGATTTGCGAGATGTGCGAGCGCCGTAACAGCGGTTGCCACGAATGCGGAAATCGGAGCAATTTTTAGACCCTGCCTTTTTTGTTCGGCCATAGTTGGGCTCCCTGCCTCTGGCGGCGGTGTTTTCATGTTATGTCCGTTCATTTTGGAAAAGATTACAAAGAATATTACCCATGCAAATTTGTGTTATATACTGATTATTATATATGGTACTGATTTTCTATATCACCAAAGGAGAAAAAATGTCACGTCCCCATAGCGAGGCAGCAGCCCTATCCCTAGCGTGGGAAGCTGAACAAGCCCTGAACCGAGCAGGAGCAACTGCGCACCCTATTGAGTCCCTAGAATCTCATGAAGATAGCCTGCATGAAAGAATTCAGCGTTTGACAGGCGCAAAAAGAAAGCTCGTAGATCATTTTATGGGCAATAGCGAGGGTGGAATCAGTGACGAAACTATTACGGATTTTGTCAGCACCATCGAACGGTTACCAGAGACAGACGCTTCTATAATATTAAGGACGATGCCTGCAGGCACTAATTTAGCCTAGGGGGATAGCGATCCCTTCATGAATCGCACCGGTTTTCGGGATTCAGGTCGTGTCGGTTTTTCTTCCTGCCAGAATGATTGCTGATATTTCACGGACTGTAAGGCGAGCACATTATGCCTGATTTTTTAAAATTCGCACAAACCACAGTGTTTTGACTTTGGAATATTCCTTTGTCTGAAAACTGGCCGCAGGTAAGCTTTACCTGCGCATTGCTGGTTCCAAGCGTAATGTGTCCTGCCATTTCAGTACATTGCGCAGGGTCGACATTATCAAATTGCAGCGGAATGCATGTGTCGCTGGCTTCTATGCCCCCAAAAGCAACACCGTTGCCCACAGCGTTTTCCGGGCTTACAGTTTCCTGGGGGGCGAGGCGTTTCGGCGCATAGGGATCCGACCCTGCCAGCGGCTGTGCCGTTGGGTCAAGAAGCATTCCAGCGGACACAACAAAAGCGGCCGCCATTTTTACCAAGGACTCTTCCATCCAATCCTCAAAAAAGATATATTGCATATATTAGGTTAAATCGCTTGGTCCTGTCAATTTCGGTAATTTCCAGGCCGGGCGGCTGTCGCGGACTGAGTCATTCATAAAATCTTCGATATCGGCCAGGCCGACGAGGCAATGCGCAGGAAGGAAACCTGTTTGCGCTGCCGCTTGTCACCTTCGACAAAAACTTCGACAAAGGCCGGTCCAATGTTTATGTTCCTTATGAGGAATGAGAACGGGCCATGACCTATAACAAAGACCTGCTCGACAAGGCCAAGCGCCACCCCGAGAAACAGAAAAATCCGGACCGCCCGATGGGGAAAAAGCCGGACTGGATCCGCGTGCGCGCGCCGCAGGGGAAGGTTTACCAGGAGACGCGGCAGACCGTCCGCGACCTGAAACTGACCACGGTGTGCGAAGAGGCGGGCTGCCCCAATATCGGCGAATGCTGGGAGAAACAGCACGCAACGTTCATGATCATGGGCGAGGTCTGCACGCGGGCCTGTTCCTTCTGCAACGTGGCGACCGGGAAGCCGAACGCGCTCGACAAGATGGAGCCGTTGCGGGTGGGCGTCGCCGTCGAGAAGATGGGACTCAAGCATGTCGTCGTGACCAGCGTGGATCGTGACGATCTGGCGGACAGCGGCGCCGAGCATTTCGTGAAGACCATCGGGGCGATCCGTTTCAAAGCGCCGGACACGACGATTGAAATCCTGCCGGGGGATTTCCGGGGCGACATCGCGTCCATCGACGCGGTCGCAAAAGCAAAACCGGACGTATTCAACCATAACCTTGAAACCGTGCCACGGCTGTATCCGACGATCCGGCCCGGCGCGCGGTATTTCCGATCCCTGCGCCTGCTGCAGCGGGTGAAGGAGGTCGACCCGTCGATCTTCACCAAGTCGGGCCTGATGGTCGGCCTCGGCGAGACGAAAGAAGAGGTGGCGCAGGTGATGGACGACATGCGCGCCGCCGATATCGATTTCATCACCATCGGGCAGTATCTTCAGCCCAGCGTCAAGCACGCGTCACTGGACCGGTTCTGGACCCCTGATGAATTCATGGCCTTGGAAAAAATGGCGCGCGCCAAGGGATTCCTCATGGTCTCCGCCTCGCCTTTGACCCGATCCAGCTACCACGCCGGCGACGATTTCGCCCGGCTGCGCGCGGCGCGGGAGGCGAAGCTTACAACTCATGCAGCTGAATAAGCCTATTATTGTTTTGTCCTCACAGCATAGCGTAAAAATCCAATATCCCTACGCTACGCTGCAAGATGAAAGTATTAATTTACGGCTGAGGCGTTTTTCTTTTTTCTAGAAATTTTAGCCATTGATTACGCTGGTCTCTTATAGCCAACACCTTAAGTACATAATGAACCCAGCCGCTTCCCGCCTCGCGATACTCTTCATCGCTTTCAAATTTTTCGCGTTCCGGAGGCGGTGGCAAACCTACTTTGGATTCAGGTAGTCAGGTAGGGCCGACGCCCAACTTACATGCTTAAAGGCATCCCGAAGAAAGATGTTATAAAGTCTGGTGTGTTCTTCTTTAGAAAAGTCACGGGTCATGGGTACCATATCCCTTCATAGAGGTTGATATTGTACCCGTCTTGCCAACAATAGGCGCCAGCACCGTGGTTTGACCAAAATAGCCATTTATTGTGAATTGTCAAAAATAATTGGATACGCATGGGTTTGCTTATGCTAAGCCGTTTATTATCCAAACAAAACCTGTTGACTGTCCCCATGCCCACCCATGCTGAAAAGCGCAAACTTCCTTACACGCCCGAACAATTGTTCGAGCTGGTGGCCGCTGTCGAGCGGTATCCGGAATTCCTGCCGTGGTGCATCGCCAGCCGGATCACGCGGCGCGACGGGGATGTGTTTTATGCCGATCTGGTCATCGGGTTCAAAATGATCCGGGAACGGTTTACGTCGCGGGTGACGACCCACAGGCCGGACCATATCCATGTCGAATACCTGTCGGGGCCGATGAAATACCTTTCCAACCACTGGCGGTTCCTGCCGGAAGCGGACGGGGGATGCACGATCGATTTCTTTGTCGAATTCGAATTTCGCAATCCGGTCATCCAGAAGCTGATGGAAGTGTTTTTCAACGAGGCGGTACGACGGATGGTGGCCGCGTTCGAGGCGCGGGCGATCGCGCTTTACGGGGCGAAATAGGGGTGCCTGTCAGGCGATTTCGAGCAGGTGCCGCAGGGCGGCGTCGACCGCCTGTTGACGAAAGGCCGTTCGGTCGCCACTGAAACGGTGTTCGGCGACCTGGACAGGGTTATCCTTCAAGGCATAGCCAATGTAGACGAGGCCGACCGGCTTGGCCTCCGAGCCGCCGTCAGGGCCGGCAATGCCGGTGACGGAAACGGCTATATGCGCGCGGCTGCGATTCAAAGCGCCGCGCACCATCGCTTCCGCGGTTTCAGGGCTGACCGCGCCGAACCTGTCGATGATATCGAACGGGACGCCGAGCAGTTCGTTCTTGGATTCGTTGCTGTAGGTGACAAAGCCGCGCTCGAATATCTTCGACGCGCCGGGGCGGCCGGTGATGGCGGCCGCGATCATGCCGCCGGTGCAGGATTCAGCCGTCACGAGCGAAAGGTTTTTCGCGAGGAGAACCGATCCGACTTTTTCAACCCAGTCCGGCATAACGCAACCCCAACAGGCACACAGCGGATATAATTCCGGCAAGGATATCGTCCACCATCACGCCCAGCGCGCCGGGCAGTTTCTTATCCGCCCAGCCGACAGGCCATGGCTTTAAGATATCGAAGGCGCGGAACAGGATGAAGGCGAGGGCGACAGGAAGGGGGGCCAACGCCGCGGGCAAAAGGGCGATCCAGACGCCCGCAACCTCATCGACGACGATCTCGGACGCGTCGTGTTCGCCGGCCATCTCTTCATATTTTCCAGCGGCCCAGTAGCCCGCGGCCGATATGATCAGAATGCCGAGCAAAAGGACAGGCCAGCCGCCGAACATCAGCATCAGGACACCGAACGGCATCGCCCCGAGCGTTCCCCACGTGCCGGGGCCCGGGCGCATCAGGCCGCATCCGAACCAGGTCGCCAGCCAGACGGCGGGATTTCTGAAATCGACCCTGGCTGGCGGCGGCGATATTTTCATGCAGGACGATAAGGCAATTCGACGCTGGCGGCTGCCTGGCCGGCAATGCCTTCACGCCTGCCGGTGAATCCAAGCTTTTCGGTCGTCGTGGCCTTGACACTTATACGGGCCGGTTCAATGCCGCAGATAGTTGCGATCTTAGCCTGCATCGCGCCGCGGTGCGGGCCAATTTTGGGCGCTTCGCAGACGAGGGTCAGGTCAAGGTTCACGATCCGCCCGCCCCGGGCCGCGACCAGGTCGACGGCATGTTTCAGGAACCGGTCGCTCGACGCGTTTTTCCATTGAATGTCGGACGGCGGGAAATGCTGGCCGATGTCGCCAAGCGCCATGGCGCCCAGCAGGGCGTCGGTCAGAGCGTGAAGGCCGACATCGGCGTCGGAATGACCTTCGAGGCCGTGCTCGTGAGGGATATCGATCCCGCACAGGCGGATCGTTCCGGGCTTGTCCCGCGAGAAAGCGTGGACGTCGAATCCGGTGCCGGTGCGTGTCTCGGTCTGGCGTCCCATGATGCTTTCCGCAAAATCCCAGTCTTCCGGCGCGGTGATCTTGATGTTGCGCCGACTGCCCGGCACCATTGTTACCGCATGTCCCAGCGCCGCCACAAGGCCTGTGTCGTCGGTAACGCTGCCCCCGGCCCGCTTATGAGCCTGGAGAAGCAGGCCGTACCGAAACCCCTGCGGCGTCTGCAGGGCCCAAAGATTGTCGCGCTCGACGTAGCTGTTATCCCCGCGCCTTAAGGTGTCCGTCACAAGACTGGCAAGAGATGCAGCGCCAGATTCATGGGCTTCGCAAGCCACGCGAGCGATATCCCGAGACGTCACGAAAGGCCGCGCGGCGTCGTGAACGAGGACAATACTGTCATTAGTCACAGAGCCAATGGTGTTCAAGCCGTTGAAAACGCTTATAGAACGGTCAGGCCCGCCCTGAACGGGCGGGTTCAGGGGCAGGCCTTTCACGGCTTCATCGTACATAGCCCCATGCCCGGGCGAAATGACGACGGTCAGGGATTGCAGGCCGGGGGTGGCCAGGAAGGCCTCGGCGCACCATCTTAACAATGGCTTGCCCGAAAGGGATTTGTATTGTTTTGGAAGGGTTTCGCCGAAGCGGCTGCCTTGTCCGGCGGCGACGATCAACCCATGGAAGGGCACCGGTTTTGTTGCAGATATTTCCATAGTCGTGTATAAAGTGCCGCGTTGCTGAATGACCCGGGATTCCTTACCATAGGCGCTGTTTCCGCGAAAGAGCGGGCCTCGCCGGACTGTCTCAAAGAAATACAGGTTTAGAGTGAAAACGCACCTTCTCAATGTGCCGGACGCCACGGGATCAGGCGACAAAATCCGCAGGGTTGCGAAAAGAGTCAGCCTGGCGCGGATGCCGAACTGGGTAGCGCTGATTCTCATTGCCGCCGCCGTGGCCTGCGGCGTGGCGACCTACGCCGCCCTGACCGAGACGAAGGATATCGGCAAGGATTCGAACACCGTCATCTGGCTGCTCAATATCGACCTGATCATCCTGGTTTTACTGATGGCGCTGATCGCGGGCCGGATCACCAGCCTGTTCAGCGGACGGCGGCGCGGCGTTGCGGGATCGCGGCTGCATGTCCGCCTGGTGTTTATTTTCAGTATCCTGGCCGCCGCGCCCGCGATCATCATGACGGTTTTCACGGCGGTGTTCCTGCATGTCGGCGTCGAAAGCTGGTTCAGCCAGAGGGTTCATACAGCCGTGATGGGATCGCAGGCCGTCGCCGAGGCGTATCTTGAGGAACATAAGCAGGTAATCCGCGCCGATACGCTGGCCATGGCGAACGACCTCGACCGCAACGCCGCCATGCTGCTGGAAAACCGCGAGGCGTTCGACAGGCTTCTCAACACGCAGTCCTTTCTGCGCAACCTTTCGGAGGCGGAGGTCATCGACGGCGAAGGGAACGTGAAGGCGCTGTCGAACATGACCCTGACCCTGGCTTTTGAAAAGCCGCCGCTGGACGCCATACGCGAGGCCGCGGACGGCGATGTCGTGGTCATGACAGGCAGCAAGGACGACCGCGTGCGGGCGCTCGTCAAACTGAATAACTTTCCGAATACCTATCTGTTCGTGGGACGGATGGTGGACGCTACAGTGCTGTCGCACGTCGCCGATACAAGACGGGTGACGGAGGAATACCAGAAACTGGAAAGCCAGCGGTCGGACCTGCAGATCACGATCACGCTGATTTTCATCGTCGTCGCCCTTCTGCTGATGCTCGTGGCGACGTGGTGCGGCCTGCAGGTGGCGCGGCAACTGGTGGAACCGATCAGCGCCCTGATCGCCGCGACGGACCAGGTGCGGGCGGGCGAACTGTCGGCGCGCGTTCCGGATTTCCACCGGGGGGACGAATTCGACGGACTGGGCAAGGCGTTCAACCGCATGACCAGCCAGATCCAGCAGCAACGCGACGAACTGATCACCGCCAACCGCCAGCTGGACCAGCGCCGCCATTTCACCGAGACCGTTCTGGCGGGCGTGTCGGCGGGTATCGTCGGGGTCGATCATAACGGGCTGATCACGCTGGTGAACAATTCCGCCTCGACGCTGTTCGGCCGGGATGTGCAGCACCTGCTGGCGCGGGACATCGTCGAGATCGTGCCCGATATCAAGCCGCTCCTGGAGCAGGCCCAGCTGAAGTCGAACCGGATCACGCAGGGGGAAATCCCGTGGCGCGCCAGCGACGATTCCAAGCGCACGTTCCTGGTGCGGATCGCCATGGACGTCGTTGATGCCGAAAACAAGGGCGCCGTGCTGACATTCGACGACATCACCGAACTGCAATCCGCGCAGCGCAAGGCCGCCTGGGCGGACGTTGCGCGGCGCATCGCGCATGAGATCAAAAATCCGCTGACCCCGATCCAGCTTTCCGCCGAGCGCTTACGGCGCAAATACCTGAAGCAGATTACGGAAGACAAGGACATTTTTTCGAAATGCACCGACACGATCATCCACCATGTCGGCGACATCGGGCGCATGGTCAATGAGTTCTCGGCCTTTGCCCGGATGCCAGAGCCGGTCATGAAGAGGGAAGACGTTTCACAGCATTTGCGCGGCCTTCTGGCATTGCAGCAGCAGGCGCATCCGCATATCGCTTTCGATATCAGGGGGGCCGATATGCCGCTTTATGCGGATGTCGACGCGCAGCAGCTGCGTCAGGCCTTCACCAACATCATCCAGAACTCCCTCGATTCAGTGCAGGCGCGGGTCGATCAGGATCATATACCTGGGCAGATCGATATCCGCGTCGTGCCGCGCCCCGTGACGGGCGAGTATGCGATCGCGGTATCGGATAACGGGCTCGGCCTTCCCAAGGACGAGGATCCGGGGCGGTTGACGGAACCTTATGTAACGCATAAGGAGAAGGGCACCGGGCTGGGGCTCGCCATCGTCAAGAAAATCATGGAAGATCATAAAGGACGCCTTATTATCGGCGCGCCGGAATGGCTCCGGGCCGAAAAAGACTGGCGGGAGATGGACGGAGCCACCATCTGTCTGATCCTGCCGACGGGCGACATGGGGGAGAAAAAAGATGCAGTGGCTTGAGGGCTGGCAATGACCGCGGACATTCTGATCGTCGATGACGAGGCGGATATCCGCGACCTGATCCAGGGGATACTGGAGGACGAGGGGTATAAGACCCGCCTTGCGTCTCATTCCATGCAGGCCTACCAAGCCGTGCAGGAACGGACTCCCGACCTCGTCGTGCTCGATATCTGGCTCAAGGGCAGCACGCATGACGGCATGCAGATCCTGAAAACCGTAAAGGACCATCATCCCCACCTGCCCATCGTCATGATCAGCGGGCATGGAACGATCGAAACGGCCGTATCCGCAATCAAGCAGGGCGCTTACGATTTCATCGAAAAGCCTTTCGAGTCCGACCGCCTGCTGCTGATGATCAGCCGCGCGCTGGAGACGGCGAGGCTGCGGCAGGAAAACCGGGTTCTGAGGGCGCAGACGGAAGGCATGTCGGATCTGGTCGGTGAATCCGGCGCCTTGTCGGCCTTGCGCCAGACACTGGCGCGCGTGGCCCAGACCAACAGCCGCGTCCTGATCTCCGGAGAGCAGGGCACAGGCAAGGATGTGGCGGCGCGCCAGATCCATAAACTGTCTTCCCGCTCGGGCGGCCCGTTCAAAGCGGTCAATTGCGCCGTGCTGCGGCCCGAACATCTTGAAACCGAACTGTTCGGTTCGGAAATGCCGGGCGAGCCGTTCAAACTCGGCATGCTGGAACAGGCGAACGGCGGCACGCTGCTGCTGGACGAAGTGGCCGACATGCCGCTGGAAACACAGGGCAAGATCGTAAGGGCGCTTCAGGAGCAGAGGTTCACGCGCGTCGGCGGCCAGGTTCCGGTGGAGGTGGATGTCCGTATCATCGCCTCCACCAACCGCGACCTCCAGGAACTCATGCAGCAGGGCCAGTTCCGCCAGGATCTTTTTTACCGCCTGAGCGTGGTGCCGATCGTTCTGCCGCCTCTGCGCGAAAGGCCCCAGGACATCCCGCTGCTTGCGGATTATTTTATCCGGCTCTATTCAACCCAGTCGGGCCTTCCGCCCTGCACGCTGACGCCCGCGACGCTGGCGGCCATGCAGCACTACCAATGGCCAGGCAATATCCGGCAACTGCGGAACGTCATCGAGTGGCTGATGATCATGCATGGGGGCGAGACGGCCATCCGCCCGGATCATTTGCCGCCCGAACTGGCCACCAGCGGTAACGAAGCACCGGCGCCCGGAACCAGCCATCATGAAATCATGGCCCTGCCGCTGCGCGAGGCCCGCGAGTTTTTCGAAAAAGATTACCTGGCATCGCAGGTGCACCGGTTCGGCGGCAATATTTCGAAAACCGCGGAATTTATCGGCATGGAACGTTCAGCCCTTCACCGCAAACTGAAACAGCTCGGCATCAGCGCCGGGGGCAAGCATGGGGACGACGATGTTCCGGAAACGGAACGCAAAAGTGCCTGATATCCGGAAACCGCCAGCGATTTTCTTCGACTGGGACGGGACATTGGTCAACACACTGCCCGGCCTTCGCAAGGCGCATAACCACGTGCGCACCAGCTACGGTCATGACGAATGGACGGAGGCGGAGTTTCGCGCCAACCTCCGTCATTCCGCGCGGGAACTCTATCCGCGCCTGTATGCCGAAAACGCGCCGGAAGCGCTGGAGCGTCTTTACGATTACGTCAAGGACCATCACCTTGCCACGCTGGAGGTGATCGACGGCGCGAAAGACCTGGATCATTTTTTTCTGTCCTGCATCGGGGCAGGCCAGGCCGCAAGAGACAAGCCCGCCGCGGATCCGCTGATGCTGGCGCTCGACAGATCGGGCATCGATATCGATCTTTCGCAATTATGGTATGTAGGCGATACCGTAACCGACCTGGAAGTTTCGGCGGCGGCGGGATGCAGGTCTATCCTTTTGCTGGACGGTGAGAACAAGGATGAGATGATCCGCGACCATAAGCCTTTTCTTGTTCTTGAAAATTGCCGCGCATTAGAACATTTTGTGGCGACCCTGCTTTAAAAAGCCATCAAATATCCTTGAAAAAAATCCATGCAAGCCCTTGCTGTGGAAGGCGCAATCGTTTAAGAAAAGGGCGCATGGCGTAACTGATTTATAAATTTGATTCAATAATCAGGATATTCGGAAAATGACAGAAAAAGGCCAGAACGTTCAGGATGTATTCCTGAACAAGATCCGCAAGGAGAAAATGACGGTGACCGTATTCCTGGTCAACGGCGTTAAACTCCAGGGTGTGGTCACGTGGTTCGACAATTTCTGCGTCCTTCTGCGCCGTGACGCCCATGTCCAGCTTGTTTACAAGCATGCGATTTCGACGATCATGCCGGGCGGTCCGCTGCAGCTTTACGATGGCCCCGACGGTAAAGGCGAAGCGGTTTGATGCAGGGAACGGCCGGCGCTTCCGGTACGGCGCTGATCGTCCATCCCGTCTTGCCGCGCAGGGTCGCCAGGCGCGCCCATGCGTTCGAGCCTTCGGTCGAGGAACAGCTTGCGGAAGCGCAAGGCCTGGCTCATGCCATTCAACTCGAAGTTCTCGACACCAAAGTTTACAGGCTGGCCCGGCCCAGCCCCGGCAGCCTCCTCGGTTCCGGGGTCAGGACAGAACTGGCGGCGCTCGTCGAAGAGCTGCAACCTTCCGTCGTCATCGTCAACCATTCCCTGACGCCCATCCAGCAGCGCAATCTCGAAAAGGAACTGCAGGCCAAGGTCATCGACCGTACGGGATTGATCCTCGAAATCTTTGGCGCCCGCGCGCAGACGCGGGAAGGGCAGATCCAGGTAGAGCTGGCGGCGCTTGAGTACCAGAAATCCCGTCTCGTCCGGTCGTGGACGCACCTTGAGCGCCAGCGGGGCGGCCTTGGAAAAACAGGGGGGCCTGGCGAAACCCAGCTTGAGATCGACAGGCGCCTGATCGTGGACCAGATCGTCCGTCTGAAAAAAGACCTGGAACAGGTGCGCCGTAACCGCGACCTGCAGCGCAGAAGCCGGGAGCGCGTTCCGTTTCCGGTGGTGGCGCTGGTGGGTTATACCAACGCTGGGAAATCGACCCTTTTCAACCGCATGACCGGCGCGCAGGTATTCGCGGAAAACCTGCTGTTCGCCACGCTCGATCCGACCATGCGGAAAATAAAGCTGAAAAACGGCCAGGACGTCATCCTCTCCGACACTGTCGGGTTTATCGCCGACCTGCCGACCCATCTGGTGGCGGCGTTCCGCGCCACGCTGGAACAGATCCAGTATGCCGATGTCATCATGCACGTCCGCGACATTTCCAACCCGGCCCATGACTCGCAGAAGGCGGACGTGGTCGCGATCCTGTCCGACCTCGGGATCAATTACGACGAGGACAAGCGGGTGGTCGAAGTGCTGAACAAGCTCGACATGCTTGAGGCCGACATACGGGAAGAACTGCTGAACAAGACCGGGTTCACGCCGCGCAGCGTCGCCGTTTCCGCTTTGACAGGCGACGGGGTCGACAGGCTGCTGGAGGAAATTCAGGGACTGGTTTCCGGCAGCAGGCACATGGCCCTGTTCGACCTGTCGGTCGCCGACGGCAATGCGCTGTCATGGCTCTATCGCCACGCGCATATTGAAGATAGAAAGGACGAAGGGGGGCGAATCGCGGTGTCGGTGCGCATAGACCCTGCCGATCTGGGGCGGTTCGCAGAAAAATTCGGCCACAGGCCTGTTCAGGGAAACGTTCATGAGTAAATCCATCGATATCGACAAAGTTTCAGCCGTGATCGTGGAAGCGGCGGAAACGCTGATCCTTCCGCGCTTCAAGATGCTGCAGGCAAGCGAGATCGCCACCAAGAGCGGGCCCAACGACCTGGTGACGATCGCGGACAGGGAGGCCGAAGCCTTTCTTGACGGCGTGCTGCCGAAAATGTATCCGGGCACGGTTCTGATCGGCGAGGAATCGATTTCGGAAGGCACAAAAAGCCTCGATGCGCTTCATCAAAAAGACCAGCTGGTCTGGGTCACTGATCCTGTGGACGGCACAAGCAACTTCGTGCACGGCAAGGATGAATTCGCGGTGATGCTGGCGGCCGTGCTGAACGGCGAAATCCTGCATGGCTGGATCTACGACGTCATCGGCAAGAAAATGATGACGACATCCAGGGGCGGCGGCGCCTGGTTCGGCGGCGAACGCATGAAGACCGCGGCATCCAAACCTCTGCACGAACTCAGCGGTCATGTCGGATGGAAATACTATCCGGAGGCCCTTCGCCCGTTTCTGAAGGAGCAGACTAAAAAGGTCGGCAACGCGTTTTCATTGAATTGCGCGGGACATGAATATCTGATGATCGCGGACGGCAAGGCCGATTTCGGGATCTACAGCCGGGCCAAGCCGTGGGATCACCTGGCCGGTACGCTGGCGGTACAGGAGGCGGGCGGTTATGTCAGCCTCTGGAACGGTCAGCCTTACTATCCTTCTTTTACCGGGCACGGCCTTATGGCCGCCTCATCGCCGGAGGTGGCGGAGGAACTGCGCGGGGCCTTTCTGAACCGGTTCGTCGAAATTCTGGCGGAAGAAAAATCGAAAGCGACAGGCCACAAATAAATCAGGCCGCTTGAAAGCGGCCTGATTGCAAAACGACAAATACGTCTGAAAATTATTACTTCGCAGCCTTGGCTTCTTTTTTGCCTTCGTCGCTTTCCTTGGCCTCGCCGCTGGAAATGAAGCTGCCGTACATTTTCTCGAAACGGTTCAGGCGGCCTCTTTCGATGACCTTCTGGGCGCCGCCCTGCCATGCAGGGTGGTTCTTGGGATCGATGTCCAGGCGCATTTCCTCGCCGGGCTTGCCCCAGACGCTGCGTGTCTTGTATTTCGTCCCGTCGGTCATGACGACGGTGATTTCGTGGTAATCCGGGTGGCCTTCGGCTTTCATAACTT
>JBGAPF010000027.1:0-2754 GCA_044221445.1 Alphaproteobacteria bacterium | reverse complement strand
ATGCAAGTATTTTTAATTATTATCGGCATTTCCGAGCCGGTTAATGTAATCGTGGTCGAGGTCGGCCCTTGTGCTGGGATTGCGCTCGAAATAGCGCAGGCAGGCCTCGTCCAGGGCCGTTATCAGCTGGGCGCCGTCATTGCCGCCGTCGCCCATGATCCGGCCCAGGATCACGGCCCGGATCGTGGCATGGAAGGCCATCACGATCTCAAGGGCGTCGATATCGGCCCGGGTGATCACTTCCAGAAACTGGATCAAACGGTCGGCGATTTTGGTCACCAGCGCATAACGGAACATGCCGCCATTGGCTTTCAGCTGCATGCCGGGATACAGCATGGAGGCGATCAGCGCCTCGTTTTCGTCCTCGCCGAGCCTGCGCGTATCGGTATCGCGGGCGGTATCGATGCCTTTTTGCAGGGCGTTCAGGTACATGTCGCCGAGGGGCAGGAAATCCGTGGTATTCTTTTCCAGAAGAATTTCGGCCTTGTTCAGGATATCGTCGCTGAGCCCACCCGATCCCACCTTTTCCTTCAGCGTATTGGGCGGCAGGATGAATTCGGCCCGGCGCAGACGCTTGCGGTTGAAATGGCGGACATCGTCGTTATCGGCCATGGCCTACACCCAGTCTATATCTTCGGGATTCAGGTCGAATTTATCGCCTTTGCCGAGGCCGGCCTGCTTGCGCATCTTATCCAGCGTCGCGTGGGATTCCTCACGTTCGCGGACTTTCGCGGCGGCGGTGGGGAAAACAGGTTCGCGCGGGCCTGTGTCCACGTCGGTTTCGCGCATGAAGGGTCCGGCGTAATCCTGGGTGCGCTTGCGGCGGCGGTCGGGCCCGAAAAAATCGGGGGAGCGTACGAACTGGCGCGGGCGTTCGATCACCTGGACCATGCGTTTGTACAGATCTCGGGCGCTGAACGGCTTTACGAGAAATTCGGTCACGCCTGCGTCCCTGGCCTGGAGCACCCGGCGTTTTTCACTGAATCCCGTCATCAGGATGATGGGGACGTACGGGTTGGGGCTGGCGGGGTCGTTTCGGACGATGCGGGTGAAGGAAATGCCGTCCATCGGCTTCATCATCCAGTCGGCTATGACAAGATCCGGGTTGTGTTCGCAGAACTTTTTATATCCGGCCTCGCCATGGGCCGCGCCGTAGATCTGGCTGACCCCGAAGACGTTGAGCAGTGCCCGCGTTATGTCAAGCATTGGCTGGTTGTCTTCGACAACAAGGACGCTCATCTTTTGAAACTGGTAAGTCATGCGCGATAAATATAAGGCCGTAATCGTTAAAATAATCTCACTGGCGTATGATAGCATAAGGGCAAAATCAAGGTAATAATTTGCATTTTCTCTTGTTATAAACCCCGGGATACGGCATTTTCCGGTGTTTTCAGGAGCGTTTGTTCATGGCAGGCCATTCCAAATTCAAGAACATCATGCACCGCAAGGGCGCGCAGGACGCGAAGCGGGGTAAAATCTTCACCAAAGTGCAGCGGGAGATCACCGTAGCCGCCAAAATGGGCGGGGGCGACCCGGTTTCCAATCCCCGGCTGCGGGCGGCCGTCATCGCCGCGCGGGCAGTCAATATGCCGAACGACCGGGTCAAGCGCGCGATCGAGAGCGCCGTCGGGGCGGGCAGCGCCGACAATTATGTGGAAATGCGGTATGAAGGATACGGCCCCGGCGGCGTGGCCGTCATCGTCGACGCCCTGACCGACAACCGCAACCGGACGGCAGGCGAGGTACGCATGGCGTTCAGCAAGTACGGCGGCAATCTCGGCGAGACGAACTCGGTATCCTTCATGTTCGACCGGGTCGGGGAAATCATCTATCCCTTGTCCAAAGCATCGCCCGACGCGATGTTCGACGCCGCCGTCGAAGCCGGCGCCGACGACTGCCAAAGCGGCGAGGCGCATGAGATATATTGCGACCCCAACAGTTTCGCCGCGGTGCGCGACGCGCTGGAAAAGAAATTCGGGGAAGCGGAGCGGTCCGCGATCATCTGGAAGCCGAACGTCACCGCGCAGGTGGACGAGGACCAGGCCAAAAGCATGATGAAGATGATCGACGCGCTTGAGGATAACGACGACGTCCAGGTCGTCACCACCAATTTCGAGGTCAGCGACGACGTGATGGAGCGGCTGGTGGGCTGACGACCCCCTGTTCACCATCCGTTCTTTCCGCTACACTTCGAATCATGCGTGTCCTCGGAATCGATCCCGGTTTACAGAAGTGCGGCTGGGGTGTCATCGAAGTCGATGGCAACCGCCTGCGGTTCATTGCCTGCGGACTCGTCAAAACCAAGGCCGACATGCCGCTTTACGCACGGCTGGCGCAGATCGACGAAGGGCTGCTGGCGATCATATCGCTGCACCGGCCTTCGGTGGCGGCCATTGAAGAGACATTCATGAACAACAATGCCGCCTCTGCACTTAAACTTGGCGCGGCACGCGGGGCGGCGATGGTGGTCCCGGCGCGGCTGGGGCTGGCGGTGCATGAATATCCGGCCAACCTTGTGAAGAAATCGGTGGTCGGCAACGGCCATGCCAGCAAGGACCAGATCGGCATGATGGTGCGCACCCTGCTGCCCGCCAGCGGAAAAACCGGCGCGGACGAGGCGGACGCCCTGGCCATCGCGATTTGTCATGCCCATCATGCGGGGACACGGGCCAGAATGAAAGCATTCGCCCCATGATCGCAAAACTTTCCGGCATTCTCGACAGCGTGGCGGAGGGAAGCCTGATCCTCGACGTC
>JBGAPF010000026.1:0-28628 GCA_044221445.1 Alphaproteobacteria bacterium | reverse complement strand
AGGGGGTTTGCGGGGCGATTTATGCGGGCGGTCTTTCATCCCTTGTGCATCCCACACGACAAGACAAATGTAAATTCTTTAATTTATTGACATAGATAAATAATTATGGTTAATTACGCAAAATTAAAAGAGTTGGCTATGAACGAGAAAGATATTTCGAGAAAGCTGAAACAGCTGTTTGAAAGAATAAAGGACAAGAATTTTTTGATTTGGGCATATTGCTGCCTGAACACGCCGGGTATGCAATCTGTCGCAGATATAAAAGAGAGAGTTTTTTTCGAGTGCATCTTTAAAGATTTCGAAAGACACAAGGCCACCAATTCTTTTATGAGGCAAATATTCGGCGGAGCTGCAAGTGACTTTGATTACAACAAATACTATCAACACTGCAGACATAAATTTACCAATGGTTTAGCCAGATTAATACAAGGTGATGAGGCTCTGGCAGAATTGATTGATCCAGGCCTTGAAAGATTAGATGGCCAGCCTTCAAGGAAATATGGAGGTCTTATGTTGGCAGAGGTTAATAGCGCGGCCTCTTTGAATAGATACGCGGAATTTCAAAATATTTATCTCCTTTTCAAAATCATTGAGAACACCCAATGGCAAACCGTTGAAGCCGCCATGCAGGATAAAAAGCCTGTCGCCGACCTGCCCGCCTTTGCCGAAGCCGATCCGCTGTCCTTCAACCTGCCTGAGCATGACCAAGCAACTGTAATTGACCAGGCAAAAAAACTGGCCGCCAAGGATTACGGCGGTCTTTCGTCGTTCGGTCTTGCGCAGGAGCTGGACGCCGTCAACGCCATTACGACGATCAGCGATTACCTGACCCGCCGCGCCGTGCGCCCGGGCCAGACGCTGGAACAGATCGACGCGATCATGGACAACGCCGCTGTCCTGCGGAACACGCAGTTTGTTCAGGAAGACCCCGGCCGTCTGGCGCGCATGTTCGGCGCATCCTCCAAAATCCGCATGACGGATATTGCCGAAACGCCGTTTAAACCCCTTCTGGATCTCGCAAACGGCCTGCCGGTCAAAGCCGGCGCCGACAAAGAGCGGTATGACAGGGACATCGCTGTTCTAACCCGGGGCAAGGAAATCGCGGCGGCTTATTATACGCTGTTCGGCGATATGTATGACGCATTGAAGGCCGAGCAGCCGCGACTGACCGCGGAGGCCGATATGTTTTCTTCCGGCGTTGCCAATGTAATTGAAACGCGTTTGGGCGCATTGCAGGATGCACGTCAAGGCATGATGCTGCATGCACTCAGCTTCGACAGGCTGGCCGCCACGATAGGCATTACGATGGGGCGGCTGGGCGCTATGGCGGCAACGGCGTCAAAAATCCACACGCCTATCATCAACGCCATGACGGTTTATCAGCTTTATGCCCTGCGCCGCATGAACGCATTCGGTCAGGCCGTGGACGCGCAGGTGCTGAAAAGCGTCAACCTGACACAGGATGCGCTGACGGATATCGCATCCGCAACGCCGGATAAGGCCAAGACAAATATCGGGCAGGCGTTGGATCTCCTGATCCAGGGTTGCAAGACGCTGAACGAGGCTTTCCAGACTGACATTGAATGCCAGACACAGGAAATTCGCGCACTTGGCGAACAGCTTATGCTCGGTGCGCCTGAAAACACCCGGCAGGCTTTGCCTGTCCCATCAGCGTCCATGCCGGTGCCCTGAAAGAGATCTAAAGGCGAATTCTGTTGACAGAACCGCCAGAATCCCTTTTCTTGACGAGCACTTCCCGGTTGGAGGGATGGCGGAGCGGTCAATCGCACCAGACTGTAAATTTGGCGCCTTCGGGCTACGCAGGTTCAAATCCTGCTCCCTCCACCATTTTATCCTGCATCACGTATGACCATCCATCTTATCAAGCTTTCCGTCGGTTCCGAAAATCTTGAAGATCTGACGTCATGGCAGGAACAGCGCCTGAAAGACCTGAAGGCAAGAGGCGAAAAGCCCGAACTGATGCACGTCACGCGCCAGACGCCCAAACGCGCCGAGGAGCTGCTAGGCGGCGGCTCGATTTACTGGATCATCAAGGGATGGGTCGTCGCGCGGCAAAAGCTATTGGAATTGCGCCCGCTAAAACGCGACGGCGTGCCGCATTGCGGGCTGGTCTACGACGGGAAGCTGATCCCGGTACAATGGCAGCCAAGGCGCGCGTTCCAGGGCTGGCGCTATCTCGATCCCGGAGATGCGCCGCCCGATCGCGATCCGCGTGACGGGAGCGAGGCCCTGCCCGAAGCGCTGCGGCGTGAACTGACCGAATTGGGACTGATTTAGATAAATCTTCGTTGCCGGTGTAACCTGAAAAACGATCGGGCGCCATACAGGCGCCCGATCGCATTCCGTTTAGATAATCCGCCTTATTCGCTGTCGGCTTCGTCTTCAGCCTTGGCTTTTTTGGAAGATTTCTTGGCCGGAGCCTTTTCTTTCTTCTCTTCCTTGTCGCCGCCTTTCTGCAGAGCCGCGCCGAGGATGTCGCCGAGGGAGGCGCCGGATTCGGTCGAACCGAAAGCCTTCATCGCTTCCTTGTCTTCGTCGATTTCGCGCTGCTTGATCGACAGGCCAAGCTTGCGGGATTTCTTGTCGACGCTGACCACTTTCGCATCGACCTTTTCGCCAACGGCGAAGCGGTCGGGGCGCTGTTCGGAGCGTTCGCGGGACAGGTCCACCTTTTTGATGTAGCCCGACACCTTATCGCTGACCGAGACTTCGATCCCGCGGTCGTCGACAGCCGTGATCGTGCAGGTGACGATCGCGCCCTTGGCCACGCCGTCCAGCGCGCCCGCGTTGGGGTCTTCGCCGCCCAGCTGTTTGATGCCAAGCGCGACGCGTTCCTTGTCGGCTTCGATCTCCAGGATCTTGACCTTGACCATGTCGCCTTTTTTGAAGGCTTTCAGGGCTTCGTCGGACTGGTCGTCCCACGACAGGTCGGAAAGGTGGACCATGCCGTCGATATCGCCGGGAAGGCCGACGAACAGGCCGAACTCGGTGATGTTGCGCACTTCGCCTTCCAGTTCTTCGCCGGCTTTATGCTGCTCGCCGAACTTCGCCCAAGGGTTCTCTTGAGTCTGTTTCAGGCCGAGCGAGATGCGGCGCTTGTCGGCGTCCACATCCAGCACCATGACGTCGATTTCCTGGCTGGTGGAAACGATTTTACCCGGATGGACGTTTTTCTTGGTCCAGGACATTTCCGAAACGTGCACCAGACCCTCGATGCCAGGCTCCAGTTCAACGAACGCACCGTAATCGGTGATGTTGTTGACCACGCCCTTGTAGCGGGTGCCGGGGGCATAACGGGCGGCGATGCCGCTCCACGGATCGCTTTCCAGCTGCTTCATGCCGAGGGAGATACGCTGGTTTTCACTGTTGTAGCGAATGACCTGTACGTCCACGGTCTGACCGATGGTAAGGACTTCCGAAGGATGGTTGACGCGTTTCCAGCTGATGTCGGTGACATGCAGCAGACCGTCGACTCCGCCGAGGTCGATGAACGCGCCGTAATCGGTGATGTTCTTGACAACCCCTTGTAATACCTGGCCTTCCTTGAGGTTGACCAGAAGTTCGTTGCGGACTTCCTCGCGGCTTTCTTCCAATACGGCACGGCGCGAAACAACGATATTTCCGCGTGACCGGTCCATTTTCAGGACAAGGAAAGGCTGCGGCGTACCCATCAGCGGGGAAACGTCGCGTACGGGCCGGATATCGACTTGCGAACCGGGCAGGAAGGCAACGGCGCCGCCGAGATCGACGGTGAAACCGCCCTTGACGCGACCGAAGATGACGCCCGTGACGCGCTCGCCCTTGGCATGGGTTTTTTCCAGTTCGGCCCAGACTTCCTCGCGGCGGGCTTTTTCGCGCGACAGGCCGGTTTCGCCGTCGCGGTTTTCCATCCGCTCGACGAAGACTTCGACCTTGTCGCCGACTTTCACGTCCGACGTCTGGCCGGGCGCGGAGAATTCGCGGAGAGCGACGCGGCCTTCCGATTTCAGGCCGACATCGATAATGGCGTATTCGCCCGTCACGCCGACGATGCGGCCGACGACGACGGAGCCTTCAAATCCTTTTTGTTTTCCGAGGGATTCGCCTAAAAGTGCGGCGAATTCATTGGATTCCTCGCGATCCTGTACGTTTGCGGCTATATGTGCCATTGGATGGTAGTCCTTTCAAGGTGGGATAGGTTTGCAAACGCTTTGATAGCGCTGAAAACCCTGATGTCTCGGCGAACAAAGCGACAAAGCCTGCCAGAGGCGCAGCTTTCGGATCAAATCCGGCCTGTTCACGAAAACGCGCTATATTTAGGGGAAATGTGCAGAAATTGCAAGCGTTTCAGCACATCCACAGCTTAAACCGGTGTCCGGTCGAATCGCATGTCTGCTTTCTGCTTCTGGACATAGTCTGCCGACCTGTTCCCGAAAAGCCTTTCGGACAAAGCCTGTTCAAGGGAAACGCCCGGCTGACGCATGTAAAGAAGGGTCTGCATCCCGAGTTCAGCCGCCCTGTCCGTATTGCTTTTGCGATCGTCCACGAACAGCGTGGTTTTAGGATCGTGATCCCGCGCAAGGCGGGCAAGGCCGCCCTCAGGATGCGTTTTAGGATAGCCGATCTCATGGGAAAGATAGGGTGCAATCTGCTCTATGTATGGAGAAAGTCCGGATTTTTCCATTTGGCGTTCAAACCAGAAACTCGTGCTGTTCGATATAAAGCAGACGTCAATTCCCTGCTCCAGGCATCTTTCAGCCAGAGGAAGCACAGTACGGTCAACCCAGACATGCGCCTCAATCAGGCGATCAATAATGTCGCGGTCAATAGAATGCCCGAGGGCTTCTTCCCAGTTTTGCCAGAACGCTTCCGCCGTGCTGGCTGTGTAAGCATGTTGATCCCATATTTTTCCGCCCTCGCGCAGCACATCCGGCATGTCCAGCCCGTAATGTTCGGCAAGCCCCTTTTCAAAAACCGTTTCCCAGACATCGGCGTGAAATACGCCCCCGATATCGAGCGCCAGGCATCTGATTTCCGGCGCGAAAGAGTCTGTAAAATTGTTTTTTGCTTTTGCCATAAAATTTATCCCCTGAACTGGTATATAGCATAATCAGCCATCAGGAGCAATTTTCATTAAAAAGCGGTAGTGGCTCAATTTGAATGCAATAACTGTTTTTAGGCTTTTATCCAAATCATGGAGCCGACGATGATACGGAAATCAATTCTGCACTCACAATCTTATCCTTGATTATGCGGGCATTAATTTGCGCGCTTAGCACTTTATGTCCGTCCTCTTTCCACTCGGTATTTTTAATAATTTCCTTAGACTCATCCGAAAGCCATTGCAGGTCAAACGCAGCCCTTACAACTATTCCATCTGGAATCCGCTTCAAAGTAATTTGATGCGGTTCGCTCCAATCTAAATTTAACACTTGGAAAGTGCCGTTAATTTGCGATGGCTTAGGTTCTTCCTTTGTTGTTTTTACCAACTCTTGTGCCACTTCCTTTTGTAAATACACTCCATTGATTTTTGACGCTTCGGCTTTTGTTGCAGATTTGAGCATCTGTTGATGCACTTCGACGGCATCCTCGGTGACGCTTTGCACTAAAGGATTAGTTTGAACAGCCTTTGAATATATTTCCATTCTTTTGGTTTCTTCTTGGCTCATGAATTGCAAACTTTCCAACATGGCCTTCTTGTCCTGATTGGTAAGTTCAATAATCCGCGTGTCGCGAACACTTTGAACATAATCTTTATAAACCGTTGTCCCGCCCCATATTAGGGCGATTACAACAACAGCAATTAAAATATCTCTGCTGGTCATCTTATTTACACATGCCTTTGCGATTGTTGCCAGATCGAAGCTTGTTTGCGTCTTCGAAGACCCTTTTGTAACTTTGATTATTATTTCAAGGGCTTCTTTTTCTTCTTTTTTTAATTTTTGTTTCTTGTTTTGGTACTTAGCTTCTGCATAAGCGTGATACACGGCAGACTGAAATTCTTCAAAAACAGGGAAAATGGAGGTAGTCAATGAAGACTCCCATTTTTCCCCCTCCAAGCATATATTTAGGGCGCACCAATCACCGATGCTTATATCGTCCGGTACGGGTGTCCTATTGTCTTGCAATTGCTCCAATAGTTTCCATGCATCATCTTCACTTTTTAAAGTGATGATGTTCTGCGAAAGATGCCCTAAAACCCCGTTTTCAATCATGATTTACCTCTTATTCCGTTCCGCTTATCCGTTTTACTCGCTAAAAGCAACTGCAATTCTGATTGCATAAATAAAAGATGAGAAAACGAATTCAAAGTTCCGCAGAAGTTAATGTCCGGCACATACTATTGAATTCAAAACCAGAATTTTTTTTTGAAGACCTCTGCAAATTACTGGATTTTCCTCAAACAATGACAAATAAGGGCATGGTTTTCGAAAAAGATGGGGTACGTTTTACCGTTGGATGGAAAGATGGCAAACGGCAATTGACCGTTACACCCTGTCCGGAAACGTCAGGCGAAGCACATCCTGCCATTGCCAAAGAGTCTTGCTGATGCCAGCCTCCATTGCCGGTGTTACCCGCAATGTCTGGTGAATACGGATGAAGTTGTAGTATGTAACAAATAAGGCGAACATGCATCGATGGTTTTCAAGCTTTTTTGAAAATGCATTTGTTTTTCGCGTATATCGCCGGACGCACATCCGGACGGTCAGATTCAAGCGTTCAATAAAGGCGGTTGAAGCATGAGCCAGATCAGGATTTCCCATGACTGAATGTTTATATACCCCTGTTTTCGTCCCGCTCGGAATTGAAGTTTCATCATAACTTTTAATAGTCATTGCGTAATCAATGTCAGGGCCAAATGCGTTCTCCACTGCATCAGGATATGAACGATATCCATCCGTAGTCAGTTGCGGCCTGTTTGCAAGGCAGCCCGCAACACCATTCATGAATTGTCCGGCATCAACAGCCTCACGGCTTCCCAAATGCCAATAAGGAATAAATTTTGTGTCAGCATCCATTGCAATCCATGTCCACAATGAACCCGCCTTGCCAACCATGTGGCTTGGGACATTTTTACTTTTTGCGTAAAGGACGCACCAAAGTTCATCTGCTTGAATGCGTTTACAGGTCAAATTTTGCAGGGTTTGGCGCTGGTACTGAATACAAGCGAGTCCTACATCCACAATTAGCTTTGAGATTGTATTTCGTGCCGCTCCCGTAATTCTCGATGCCCCACGGATGCTTATGCCCTCCATCAGGCACTTCAATATAACCATCTGTTCCTCAAACGATTTACAGTTCATTTCGGCGGCTTTATAGAAAATTACCGCTTCGATTGTCAAATATTATTTAATATCAATACTTTACAGTTCAAATATTTATATTATTTGTACTTTGAATTATTCAGTATTTGAAAGCATAAAAACAGTAATTTCATGGTTGAAGAAATCGAATATTCCAATCTGCCAAAATACGAAGTTTGAGAACGGGTATATTTTGTTGACCATATTCTACCCATTCTGATACCTTCCCGGCTGATCGGCTTCGGTTGGTCGGGGCGTAAGAACCCTTTCACAAGCGGCATGACACAGCCGCAAACAGTGTCGTCACTCACCTTTTTGGTCGGGTGGCGATGTCATGTACAGGGCGCAAGCTTGGGTACATCGCGCCGCCCCTTGTGAGCGGTTCTTAACACTCGGCCACCAAGAGCGATCTTGGTGGTCTTCTTTTAACGTGGTGAAGGGAATTACAATGCAAGGAAACATACTGGTGTTTCATCCGGAAACGAACACTGGAATCATTTCAGGACATGACGGGACACGATACAGCTTTTCACGGGCAGACTGGACATCGCCCAAAGTTGAACCCCAAGAGGGTTTGACCATCGACTTCGATACCGATGGGAAAAAGGCAACGCAGATTATCGTTCTTCAAACCAAGCCTTCCGGGCGTAAAGGTGAAAAGACAAAAACCGCTGCCATCCTGTGGTGCCTGTTTTTCGGCTGGATGGGTGCCCACAAATTCTACCTTGGACAACCCGGATGGGGGATTATGTATCTTCTGTTTTGCTGGACTGCCGTACCCGCCATCGTCTCAATCATCGAATTGATTGCTCTGATCATCATCAGGGAAAGCGACTTCAACCGAAAATATAATTACTGATTTTGGTGACTATCGGCAGCGACTTTTATTAAAAACGCTGCCGATAGCCAAACATCAATTATATTTGTCCCATAATTCGCGGGATATGCTTGTCGTCTCGTTTGTATCCTTGGCGGGGTGCCTGTGAATCTTCATCGATGATGTGCATCGATTCTGCTTCATCAAGCCGCATTAATTTCCAACCGACAGGTTCATTGCTGACGCTGCCGCCGCGCACTTGCCATACGCGAATAACGGCGTTTTCGTCTTTTGTATAACCCGCAGCGTGGACTTCAACGACGCGGATATAGTCGCTATATGTAAGCTGGATGCATTTGCCAGCCAGAATGGCTTGGCATGGTATCGTAGTAGGCATTTTGATCTCCCTGATTCGTTTTTATTATTGAGGAGATTTTACCGCAGTGCAGCGTAAGCGGCAAGATTATTCAAATTGAGCCACTACCTAAAAAGCTAAAAGGCGGTCCGCATGGTTTTTTGCAAAAGCCATGACATCTTCAATGGTCATGGCCGACGTATCGATCAAGACGGCATCTGGCGCGCGTTTCATAGGCGCCGCGGCACGTTCCGAGTCGCGAAGATCCCGCGCCGTCATATCCGCCAGAACCGTCTCGTAAACCGAGGGAAGCCCTTGAGATGTCAGCTCTTTCCAGCGGCGTTCCGCCCGGATTTCCGGACGCGCCGTCACAAAGAATTTTACGGGCGCTTCCGGCCAGATCACGGTGCCGATATCGCGCCCGTCCAGAACCGCGCCGTCCGGCGCGTTGCGGATAAAATCCCGCTGCAGGTCGAACAACGCCTGGCGGACGCCGGGATGAAGGCTGATCCGGCTGGCCGCGGGGCCGGCTTCGGTGCCGCGATAGGCAGGATCCGACAGCGTATCCGGCCCCAGTGCCGCCGCGAGTTCAAGGGCAAGCGCGGACGCCAGGGCGGCATCGTCGATATCGACGCCGCGCCGCAGCCCCTCCACGCCCGCGTAGCGGTACAGCAGGCCGGTATCAAGATGAGGAAACCCGTAAAGCGCCGCCAGCCGCCGCGCCAGCGTCCCCTTGCCGCTGGCCGCCGTGCCGTCGATGGCGATGATCTTTTTAGCCGTCATGGATTCTTTTTAATCGCGAACAGCCCCAAAGGGAACAGATAAAGCCTGTATCAGCACTTATCGGTCATGGCCAGAAGCTTGCCCTGAAGTTCGTCCGGATTGAAGGGCTTGGCGATGTAGTCGTCCATGCCCGAAGCCAGGCAGCGTTCGCGGTCACCGGACAAGGCGTGGGCGGTCATGCCTATAATGGGAATACGGCTCCTGCCCGTAGCGGCTTCGTTTTCACGGATCAGCTGGGTCGCCTCCAGACCGTTCATGCCGTGCATCTGGACATCCATCAGCACGGCGGCATAGCTGCCCGACCTGACGCGTTCGACCGCCTCGATGCCATTCGAGGCGACATCATAGGAAAAGCCGAACTGTTCGAGAAAAGTCCCCGCAACCAGGACGTTCGGGGCATAATCCTCGACGAGAAGGATTCTTTGCAACCCCTGGCTGCCCTCCTGCGCCTGGGCCATTGCCTCGGCAGGTTCAGCGGGCTTTTCGGCGTCGGCCGCCTCCAGGGGCAGGCATACCGTGAATGTCGTGCCTTTGCCCTCTTCGCTTTCGACCTCGATAGACCCGTCCATCGTCTCCACAAGAGTGCGGGTAATAGCGAGGCCGAGGCCCGTGCCGCCGTATTTGCGGTTGATGGAGTTGTCCGCCTGCATGAATTTTTCAAAAATCGTATCGAGCTTGTTTTCCGGAATGCCAATGCCGGTATCTTCGACAATGATACAGATTTTTTCCTTTCCTGCCTTTTCAGGCCAGGGCCCATCGTGGATTTTCAGGTTGACGCCCCCCTCATGGGTGAACTTCACCGCGTTGCTGCACAGATTCATGATGATCTGGCGCAGCCGGGCCGGGTCGCCCAGAAACACCCGGTTTTCGACGCATTCGGCGGACGCCGTGAAATACAGACCCTTTTCCCTCGCCTTGACCGACATCATGCTGATGATTTCCTGCGTCAGCTGCGTCAGGTTGAAAGGAATATTCTCCAGTTCCACCGTACGCGCCTCGATCTTGGCGATATCAAGCAGGTCGTTGATGAGGGAGAGCAGCGTATCGGCAGACAGCTGCAGGGTGCGGATGAATTCCTTCTGCCGCTCGGACAGCGGCTGGCTGATCGCCAGCAGGTTGGCAAGGCCGATCACCGCGTTCATCGGCGTGCGGATCTCGTGGCTCATATTCGCCAGGAATTCGGATTTGGCGACGTTCGCCTCCTCGGCGCGGCGGCGGGCCTGTTCCGCCTCATCGAGCGCCTTCTGCAACTGGAGCTCGATCGCCTTGCGTTCGGTAATGTCGCGGGAAATGGACAGCAACTGGCGCGGTTTCCGGCTTTCGACGTCGCAGACCGGCGCCACGACGACTTCCCACCATTTCGGCGTGCCGCGGGCCGTGGCGCAAAACCCCTCGAACTGAGCGGTCCGCCCGGCCTGCGCCTCTTTCAGGGCATGACTTGCCCTATCGTATTCCCTTCCTTTCCAGAAATTTTTCCATTCCTGGTTGACGCATACCCCGAAATCATCGATTTCCATCAGCCTGCAGCCGTTCTCATTCATCGACAACAGGCGCCCGTCCATATCCAGTATTTTTATACAATCGGGGCTGCTTTCGACGATGCTGCGCGCGAATTGCTGGCGCTCGATCTGGTCGTCGATATCGGTACAGGTGCCGTACCAGCGCACGATGGCGCCGGTCGGATCCCGGAACGGCAACGCCTTGCCCAGCACCCAGCGGTAAACCCCGTCGGCCCGCCGCAGGCGGTATTCGATTTCGTAAGGCTCGCCGGTCTCAAGAGAATGCCGCCAGCGTTTCCAGGCACGCTCCTGATCGTCGGCATGGAACATGCCGTTCCACCCCTCGCCGTCGGTCGACCCTTCCGGCACGCCCGTGAATTCATACCAGCGTTTGTTGTAATATTCGTGAAAGCCATCAGGGCGCGTGACCCAGATCATCTGACTGATCGAGTCGGCCATCTGACGGAAACGACGTTCGCTGTCGGGCAACCTTTTAAACGCCTTATCTAAAAAAATAAGAATATGATGCGACGGCTTCCCGTCAAGTCAGGACAGAGCGCGCTTCAGCACCCGGTCGCTGGCATCGGCGATTTCTGCGCCCAGACCATTCATAAGGTCAAGGAAATTCGGAAAGCTGGTGCGGATCGGGCTGCCGTCGTCGATCTCTACCGGCTGGCCCGTCACAAGGCCCAGCACGAGAAAGCTCATGGCGATGCGATGGTCAAGCGCGGTTTCGATCACAGCACCGCCCGCGGGCGGTTTGCCGGTGCCGTGCACGTTCAGGCTGTCCTCGCCCATCTCGATTTTTACCCCGCAGGCCTCAAGACCGTCCGCGACCATTTTCAGACGGTCGCTTTCCTTTACGCGCAGTTCGGCAAGCCCGCGCATGCGCGTGGTGCCGACAGCACAGGCGGCGGCCATCGCCAGGACGGGGAATTCGTCGATCATGCTGGGTACGCGGTCGGGCGGCACGTCGATGCCTTTCAGGGGGCCGTTGCCGCGCACTGTCACGTCCGCGACTTTTTCTCCGGCGCTGATGCGCTCATGCCCGAACACGATATCGGCGCCCATTTCCTGCAGGGTCTGGAACAAGCCGGCACGGCGGACGTTGATGCCGACATTCGGCATGGTAATGCTCGATCCCTCGACAAGGCAGGCGGCGACAGCGGGGAACGCCGCCGAACTGGGGTCGGCGGGAACGTCGACGGCGCACCCCTGAGGACGGTGGAACCCGATCACCGTGATCGCCTGAGCACCGCTTTCCAGTGTTTCCACCTGAACCGGCACGCCGAAATGGCGCAGCATGTTTTCGGTATGGTCGCGGGTGGGATGTTCTTCGATAACAGTCGTCGCGTCTGTCGCGTTCATGCCGGCGAGAAGCACTGCGGATTTCACCTGGGCCGACGCCACCGGCAGGCGGTATTCAATGCCTTTCGCGTCGCGCGCGCCGTGGATCGCCATCGGCAGCCGACCGCCCTCGCGCGTAATGAACTGCGCCCCCATTTGTGACAGCGGTTCGATGATCCTTTTCATCGGGCGTTTGATCAGGGAATCGTCGCCGGTCATGACGGCGCTGATCCTGTGCCCGGCGATGATGCCCGCCAGCAGCCTGGTCGACGTGCCGCTGTTCCCCATATCGAGGACGGACGCAGGTTCCGTCAGGCTGCCGAGCCCTGCGCCGCGCACGCGCCACAGCCCGTCCTGGCCGCCGCTGACGCCTGCGCCCAGCGCCCGGCAGGCCATGGCGGTGTTAAGGACATCCTCGCCTTCCAGAAGGCCGCTGATCATCGTCTGGCCCTGGGCCAGGAGGCCGAGCATCAGGGCCCGGTGAGACATGGATTTATCGCCCGGAATGCGGACGCTGCCTTGAAGGGCGTGACGGGCTTTGGACGATATAAGAGGCTGTGCGGCTATCATATATCGTTTCTAACCGAGGCGTTGCGGCGGCGCAACAGTTTATGCCCCGATTGGGTAAATCTAACCGAAACTGCTGATATTTCCGCTGTAAGTCCTGACGAACGCATTGAAGGCGTCCAGCGGAATGGGTCGGCTGTACCGGTACCCCTGCACCTCGTCGCAGCCTTCGGCCACCATGAAATCTTCATGGTCCTTTGTTTCGACGCCTTCCGCGATGACTTTCAGGTTCAGCGAGTGGCCAAGGCGGACGATGGTGCGGGCTATGGCGGCATCATCGGGATTGTTCAGGGCGTTGCGGATGAACGATTGGTCGATTTTAAGACGGTCGATGGGAAACTGCCTCAAATAGGACAGAGAGGAATAGCCGGTGCCGAAATCGTCAATCGCCAGTTCTATACCGAGCGCGTGCAGGTTCTGCAGCGTGGCGATGGCATGGTTGATATCGTCCATGAAAACGCTTTCAGTCACTTCCAGTTCGAGGCGGGTCGCGTGCAGCCCTGTTTCATGCAGGGTCTGGCGCGCGAAAGCGACCAGGTCGCTTTGATAGAACTGCGCGCCCGAAACATTGACGGCGATCCGCAAATTCAGGCCCCGCTCCTGCCATTCGGCGGCGGCCTCGCAGGCGGTGCGCATGACCCATTCGCCGATCGGCACGATCAGGCCCGATTGCTCGGCGATCGGAATGAATTCCACGGGCGGAATGAAGTGGCCGCCTTCCTTGCTGTTGTCCGGCTTCCACCATCGGATCAGCGCCTCGGCCCCGATGATCTGGCCGCTTTTCAGATCGAGCTGCGGTTGGTAATACAACAGCAGCTGGTTTTTTTCGAGCGCGTCGCGCAGGTCGCGCAGCATCTGGAAACGCTGCTGGACCGCGCGGTCGAAATCCTCGGAATACTCCTTGATCGTATCGCGCCCCTCTTCCTTCGCGCGGTTCAGAGCGATATCGGCATTTTTCAGGACCTGGTCCGGGTCGGCGCCGTCATCGGGATAGGTCGAGACGCCGATGGATACGCGAACCTGGAAATTTTCATTAAACACCTTGAAGGGATCGGACCGGATGACGCCTGCAATGCGTTCCGCCACATCGCGCGCCTGGCCGATGCCGGACAGCGGCATGGTGACGGCGAACTCGTCCTCGCCCGAGCGGGCGACGACTGCGGATTCGGGCAGGGACGCGCGCAAGCGTTTGCCGACGGCGCGCAATATGGCATCGCCGATATTATGCCCCATAGAATCGTTGATATCCTTGAAATGATCGAGGTCGAGGGCGATGACCGCAAAACGGGTGGGGTGCTCGCCGTCCTTTTTCGCCAGATCGTTGAGCGTCTGCAGGAACAGAATGCGATTGGGAAGGCCCGTCACGGTGTCGTAATAGGCCAGCTTGTGCATTTCCTCTTCGGCAGTGGTCTTGATCCTCTGGATGTTGTCGGCGTTCTGGCGGATCAGCGCCGAGGCGATCTCGATCGAACCGCCGATTTCATCCGAAGGATCGAACGGAGATTCCGCCAGCCTTGGGTTTTCCGGGTTTTCCGAGGCGCGGATCAGATTGTCGCGCAGGAACAGGATGGGTTCCAGAAGCCAGTGGCCGAGAGCGATCATCAACACCGTCGTGACGAAGGCGGACATCAGCAGCATGATCAGGATGTTCTGCTCGATGTATTTATTGATCTGCGGCTGGATGCCGGTCGAATCCAGGCGGGCGATAATGATGTAAGGGCGGTTGAGACTGTTGGGCCGGTATACACTTTCATAAAACGATCCGTCGGCGCTTTCATAGGACCGCATATCAGAATCCTGCTTGAGCAGGGTCAGCATCAGGGGTTCGCCGTAGGAAGCGAGAAGATCGGCATTCAGGGAATACACGGCGAGGCCGCTGACACGGGTCGTGGTCAGGAGGCGCTGGGCGGCCGACGGTGTCAGCGGAGAGGTGAACATGTTCACGATCTCCTCACTCATCATCGGCACGATGGCGGAACGTCCTGTCTCGGTCAGTTCTTCCAACCGGTCCTGGCGATAGTTCTTGACGGTCACGAACATGATCCCGACCTGTACGGTCAGAATGGTCAGGAACACGGCCAGCGTAATGCGCCAGCTCAGCCGGCTGCGCCAGATCTGGGTCGGCGAACCCGTCCGCCTTTTCATCAGACCGGGCTTGGCGGCTTCCTCCCGCGATTCGGTTTTTTTCGATCGTGACATAAACAGCGCTTTGGGTACGGACGTCATGGACCAGACCGTTCAATACTCTTTCATTTTCACGCGCGCCGCAATGGCAGGCTGACAGGAAAGTCAGTCTTTGCATCTAAAATGATAAGGCAAAGGTTTTAAAAACCCTTAAAAATTGTCTTATTTTTGTGTAAACGGCGCGAGTGTTTCGCGGAAGCGTACCGGCTGCCCTGCCGGCGAGGATATAGCCCCGTCGCGCATGACGATTTTACCTCTGACGATGGTCATAACAGGCCATCCCGTCACTTTCATGCCATCGAAGGGCGTCCAGCCGGAACGGGAACATTGCTGGGCATTGGTGATGGTGTTTTTAGCTTTCAGGTCGACGACGGTGAAATCGGCGTCATAGCCCCGGGCTATCCGCCCCTTGCCCGCGATCTGGTGGACTCGCAAGGGGCCTTCGCATACCAAGTCGACGAAACGCTCCAGCGTTAGACGCCCTTCATGGACATGGTTCAGCATGACGGGCACCAGGGTCTGTACGCCTGGCGTGCCGCTGGGGCTCGCCGGATAAGGTTTGGACTTTTCCTCAAGCGTATGCGGCGCATGGTCGGAACCGATGATATCGACCAGGCCGTCAGCTATGGCGCGCCATAAAGCCTGCTGATGTTCCCGGCCGCGTATCGGCGGGTTCTGCTGGGTAAGCGTGCCGAGGCGTTCATAACATTCCGGCGCATGCAGGCTCAAATGGTTGGGCAGCAGTTCGACGGTCGCGATATCCCTGTTCCGGGCCAGCAGTTCAAGTTCGCCCGCGCAGGTGATGTGCAGAACATGGACCCGGCGGCCCGTTTTGCGCGCAAGCGCCAGAAGCCGGGAGACGGCGGACACGCTCGATTCTTCCGACCGCCAGACCGGATGCAGCGCGACGTCATGGCTGTCGCCGAGCATCGTCTTTTTATTGTCGTTCATGATCATCTCATCCTCGGCATGGACGGCGACGACACGGCGCCCGTTGCGCAGGACGGCCTCGATTTCTTCGTCTTTTGAAGACAGAAGCGACCCGGTGGAGGATCCCATGAAAATCTTCACGCCGCAGACCCCGGGCAGGTTTTCCCATTCCGCCAGACGGGATGCGTTTTCATGCGTACCGCCGAAATAGAACGCGTAATCGACATAAGCCCGCCCGGCGGCGCGCTCCATCTTGTCGGCCATCGTTTCCGGCGTGACGGTCAGAGGATTCGTGTTCGGCATCTCGAAAATGGACGTCACGCCCCCCATCGCCGCCGCCATGGTGCCGGTCGCCAGATCTTCCTTATGCTCGGCCCCAGGTTCCCGGAAATGCACCTGCGTATCGATCACGCCGGGCAGAATATGCAGGCCGGTGCAGTCGACGGTTTCGGCCGCCGCATTTTCCAGCGCGCCTATCGCCACGATGCGGCCCGCGCGCACGCCGATATCGGCTTTTCCTGTAAAACCGGGCAGGACGGCGGTGCCGTTGCGCAAGATAAGATCGAATGTCATACGATAGTTTTAGAACGCCGAAACGCGCTTGTCACCCCTTTACGAGGGCATCGCTGGCCAGGCTGATCCGTGTTGTGATAAAGCGCCTGGGTTGTAATCGCATAAGCATCCGTCGTTCCCGGCACGCTGCTCATCTCAGGCAGGAAAACATCCCAGTCGGCAAGTATTTCGGACGCAGTCTGACGACCCTCGATGCGGGCCATAGAAACGAGAGGACAGACAAGCGCGTTGGCAATATCCATATAGAGTTATAAAAGAAAATTTATTTTTATGTCAATAAATGTTCCAAAGTTTGCTTGATTTTTAAACGTTGTTAATATCGAATTGAAAAAACTGATTAATTTCCATTGGATTTTCATGCGGACCCTTGCCCTATACAATTCGCTGACTCGCAGGAAAGAAAATTTTGATCCAATTGATCCTGACCATGTGCGTTTGTATGCCTGCGGCCCGACGGTTTACAGTTACGCCCATATCGGCAACGCGCGCATGGCTGTGGTATTCGATCTGCTCGTACGTTTGCTGAAAAATCAGTACCCGAAAGTAACGTATGTCTCGAACATCACGGATATCGAAGATAAAATCATCACCGCTGCCCGGGAAAGCGGTGAACCCGTTGAAGCGATCACACATAAATACGCGCGGATTTATAACGAAGATATGGCCGCGCTGGGCGTGGGCATACCAGACGTACAGCCATGGGCGACAAGTCACATACAGGAAATGATAGGCCTGATCGCCCTGATGATTCAGCGCAGTCATGCTTACTCGACAGAGGGCCACGTCCTGTTCAATGTGCCCTCTTTCCCGGCCTATGGGGGCTTGTCAGGGCGCAGCCGGGAGGATCAGGTTGCGGGCGCACGGGTGGAAGTCGCGCCCTACAAGCGCGACGCCGCCGATTTCGTCTTGTGGAAACCCAGCACGAACGACCAGCCAGGATGGGAGTCACCCTGGGGCTTCGGCCGTCCGGGATGGCATATCGAATGCTCTGCGATGGCGGAAAAGCACCTTGGCCTTCCTTTCGATATTCATGGCGGCGGGGCCGACCTTAAATTCCCCCATCACGAAAACGAAATCGCGCAGAGCTGCTGCGCCCACGGGAAAACCGATCTTCAGGCCTTTGCCAGGACGTGGATCCATAACGGTTTCGTGACTGTCAACGGCGAAAAGATGTCAAAATCGCTCGGCAACGTGGCGCTTGTGCATGACCTGCTGCCGTCCTGGAATGGCGAAATATTGCGACTGGCCTTACTTTCCGGACATTACAGGCAACCGCTGGACTGGACGCCCGCGCTGCTGATGCAGTCGAAAGCAATCCTCGACGGCCTGTACCGTACGCTGTATGCGATCGATGACGTGCAGGCGGATGACACAGGCATCGCTCCTGATGTTCTGGATATGCTGCTGGACGATCTGAACACGGCTGCGGCCATTACGATTCTCCAGGCGCGCTCCCGTTCGATACTCAGCGCTAGCGGCCCGGAAAAACGCCAGATCAAATCCGAACTGAGGGCGGCAGGACGCCTGCTTGGCATTTTGCAGACCGACCCGGGCGAATGGCTTGGGTACGGAGCCAAGAGTGATGACGAGATCGATCAGTTACTGAAAGAGCGCGGAGAGGCCCGTAAAAACAAAAATTTCAGCCGCGCCGATGAGATCCGGGATGAATTGCTGGCGCGCGGCATTACCATCGAAGACACCGCCCAGGGGCCGAAATGGCGCAAGACCTGAACGCCTAACGCGGCTGCAACACCTGGTAAAAATAGTAGCCGCCGCTGGCATCGTCCTTGAAGCAGCCGGAAGTATGCCCCGTTAGCCCAGCGGAGCCTGAATCGTCCCCAATAGTTTTGCTGTAAGGCGTCGCGCCGCCCGCGAACAGGGTTGTTATATCCGCCTCGGTATCGACAGGCGCATCTCCCGACGGGTTGTCTATATGCAACAAACTGTTGATCGATGTGCACACGCCGGGCTGAAGCGGGCCGCCAAGCATGATCAGGTCGGCGCAGGCATCCGTGCCGCAGGTGGTGCCGACCTGCTTGATTTCGTTCGCCGCGGTGAAAATATAGTTTCCAGGCGCGGTCATGGCGTCATCGGGAGGCGGCTTATAGGTGATTGCGCCGCCGGACGGGTTGAAAATTTCCGATTCCGGCGCGGCGCCATAAACGCCGTAGCCTCCGGCCAGCCCGTCCGCCGCATAGCTCAGTTGGCTGAAAGAGACGCCGCGCAAACGGAGTTGCGACGTCGCCTTGGAGACAAGGTCGCCAAATCCCATGATCTCGGTCGCCAGCAGACGCTCCCTATCCCCCGTAAGGGACTGGATCGACCCGCGCCCGCCCCGGGAAATAGCCAGGGAAAGTGCCGCCAGCAGAACGATGGCAAGCATGATATAATAAAGGACGTTTCCGCTTTCGTGTCGCCTCATGGCTTTCAGTCTTACCAGATTTCCCTTGCCAGAGACAGGCGGCAATGACAGTTTATAAATCCCGATATTCCACAGCCGAATGCAGATTTTATGACGACGCGAGCCCCTGAAATCATCACCATCGCCGAAGATGCCGACGAAGTATGCTGCGACGGCGGCGGCGGCGCGCTGGGCCACCCGGTCGTATGGTATACGTTCGAAGCCGACGGTACGGCCACATGCGGTTACTGCGACCGCCAGTACGTCAAAAGTCACTGATCCGTTCTGATTGCTTTTTATACGCTCCCGCTTATATAATAGATAAGGGTGCCGCGTGACGGGCCCGATAAACCAGACTCGTTCATATGGAGAGGCTGATGACTGCGCGTATATCCTTGTTCGACCATCCTTTTTTCCTTGGATTCGACCATTTCGAGCGGGAAATCGAGCGCCTGAAAAAAAGCGCAGAAGGTTACCCGCCCTATAATGTGGAGCAGACCGCTGAAAACGGCCTGCGGATCACGCTTGCGGTTGCGGGCTTTACCATGGACGATCTGGAAATTATTGTTGAAAACAACCAGCTGACCATACGCGGCCGGCAGAAGGAAGAGCGCGAACGCGTCTATCTTCATCGCGGCATTGCCGCCCGGCAGTTTCAGCGCAGCTACGTATTGGCCGACGGGATCGTCATCAAAGGCGCATTGCTCGACAGCGGCCTGCTTCATATCGACATGGAGCGTGTCATGCCTGAAACCGCCGTGCGCAAAATCGCTATCACGGAAAACCGGACAGGGCGGCAGACGCTTGAAGTCGCAACGCAAGGCGGAAGACTTTCGGCCCATACCGCTAAGAATTATTGAATCGAGGAGGATCGAACATGAACTCGCAGAACGCAGAACAGCTCCTGAAAAACCTTTCGCCCCGCGGGCTTCTGATGCTTGGTATGAACCAGATCGCCTATATCCGCCAGGGTGTGGCCGAAGGCGACCGGACCATCTGGTCGCTCCATGCCGCGGATGGCACATTGCTCAGCATCCAGGACCGCCCGGACCAGGCTATCCTTATAGCCCGCACGAACGACCTGGCGCCTGTGACTTTGCATTAAGCCTGTTGTACGAATAAAAAAAGCGGCCCCTGATCATAATGGGCCGCTTTTTAATGTCTGAATTTTTAATGAAACTATTCCGCGGCCTGAGCGCTCACTGCCGAAGGATCGACCCAGCCGACATTCCCGTCCGGACGGCGATAGACCATATTGATCCCGCCATGCTTGGGATTGCGGAACATATAGGCTGTCTGACCCGAGAGATCCATGCGCATCACCGCATCGGAGACACAGAGGGTGGGGATCGATGTCTTCATTTCGGCGATGATGACCGGATCGTCCCCCTGTTGCGTTTCCTCTTCCTCTGCCAGCGTGTAATCGAGCGCCTGAAGCGCCTGGGCTTCCGGCAGGCGCTCCTGCCGCTCATGGTGGTCGCGAAGGCGCCGTTTATAGCGACGCAGCTGCTTGGCGACCTTGGTGCTGGCGGCTTCGAAACTTACATAAGGATCGGCTTCGGCAGCATCGGCCACCACCATGATATTGCGGCCGACCCTAATGGAAACATGAGTCTTGACCAGCCCATGTCCATGGCCTTCCTTGGAAAAGGTGACCGTGGCATCGGTCGCATGATTGAAATACTTGCTGTTGATCTCCTCAATTTTTTCCGTAACGTGGGTTTTTAGGGCATCTCCCACATCCATTTGTTTCCCCTGGACGTTCAGCTGCATAGTCATTCCCTTTCCTTCAGTGAAAATGGGTCGTTCAAAAATCGTTTCAGTCCGTAACAATATGGCTTTCCCGACAGTGGCATCAACTGGTTGACAAAAGTTTAATCCCCTTCCCTGCTTTTCATCCTCCGTCGCTGGACGGACGACGGGATGTGCAGCATCTCGCGATATTTGGCGATCGTGCGGCGTGCGATCTCTATACCGTCCTGGGTCAAAATCTCGACGATCCGGTCGTCGGACAGCGTGTCCCGGTGGTCTTCCGCATCGATCAGGCCTTTGATCCTGGCTTTAATCGATTCCGCCGAATGAGAAGATCCCTGCGCCCCCGCCAAGGCCGTGGAAAAGAAATATTTCAGTTCGAACACGCCGCGCGGCGTGCCGATGAATTTGTTGCTGGTGACGCGCGACACCGTACTTTCATGCATATCGATCTTCTCGGCGATATCCTTCAGGATCAGGGGCTTCAGGAATTCAATGCCGTACAGGAAAAACGCCTCCTGCTGTTCGATGATCTCGCCCGCCACTTTAAGGATCGTCTTCGCGCGCTGGTCCATCGCCCGCACAAGCCAGTTGGCGGAATTCATCTGCTGGTTCAGATAATCCTTGTCTTTACGGTCGCGGGTTTTCTTGGCGACCTCGGTGTAATAGGACTGGTTGACCAGAACCTTGGGCAGCGTTTCCGTGTTCAGTTCGACCCGCCAGCCGCCGCCGAGATTTTTCGGCAGGCGCTTCATCAGCACGTCGGGCACAACCGTCTGCACCACCAGATGATCGAAATCGGCGGCAGGCCGGGGGTTGAGGGCGCGAATTTCCTCCACCATGTCCCGCAGGTACGTCTCGTTGACGCCGCAGGAGACGGACAATCCCTTGAAATCATGTGCCGCCAGCCGGTCAAGCCGCGCCAGCAATTTTTGCATCGGACCGTCCAGCCGATTCTGCTCTTCAAGCTGAAGTCCCAGGCATTCTTTCAGATCACGCGCGAATACGCCTGTAGGACTGAATTGCTTCATCCGCGCGAGAAGGCGGTTCAGCCGTTCTGCCGAAAGTCCCAGCCGGCGGCTGAGTTCATCTTCCCCCTGGCGCAGGTAGCCTGTTTCATCCAGCATGTCGATCAGCAGCGCGCCCACCATATGGTCTCGCGGATCCTCGAATTCCATGTGAAGCTGTTCGAGCAGATGTTCGCGCAGGGTGGTTTGTTTCGGAATCGTGTTCTCGAAGCTGTTTTCCGAAAGATCGAAGGACCGGTTACCGCCTGCACCCACGGTCGCCATCGATGTGCCGGGATCGAAATCCTGGGGCTGGCCCCGGTCGCTTTCATTGCCTGTCCAGCCCTGGTCGAATTCATCCTGGAGGTCGTCGCGCTCGGTCTTCTGTTCCGGCTTGTCATCGGAAGACTGCTCTTCGTTCTCGCCTTTTTCCAGCAGGGGGTTCTGGGCCACCTCGGCATCGATATAATCCGCCAGTTCGACATTGTTCAACTGCAGCAGCTTGATAGCCTGCTGCAATTGGGGGGTCATTACAAGGTTCTGCCCCTGACGGAGGTCGAGCTTCTGGGAAATCGTGGTCATGACCTTTTTATTTTAGCACAAAGCATATCTACAGGGGCCCAAAAATGCAGGCGCTTACGGATGAAATCATCAGAAATGTTAACGATTATTAAATATATTGCCGCTTGCATAACGCCTGCCTGTTCATGCTAAAAGCCTCGGCATGGAACGCTACACAATTGAAACCGCAGACCTTAAAGCCGTCGTCAAAGCCCATGGCGCGGAATTATGTTCGCTGCAGGATACAACCGGGCTGGAATATCTATGGCAGGCCGGCCCGGCATGGCCGCGCCATGCGCCGAATCTCTTTCCCATCGTCGGGAGACTGAAAGACGATGCTGTGCGGCATAACGGGCAGACGCACCGGATGACGCAGCACGGTTTTGCGCGCGACAGGGTTTTCTCGTGGGGATCCCGGAATGCAAGCGCCTGCATGCTGTCGCTCCATGACGACGCTGAAACCCGTTCTATGTTTCCTTTTTCTTTCCGGTTCGATGTCGCGTACGGGATCGAAAAAAACACGTTGGCCGTAACATACGGCGTGACCAATACAGGCGATACAATTCTTCCCGCCGCCCTTGGCGCGCATCCCGCGTTTCGCTGGCCGCTTAAGGACGGAATACCGAAGGACAGCTATAGCCTTCGTTTTGAGAAAGACGAAAACGCGGGGACACGGCGGCTCGGTGGCGGGCTTCTGCTTGACGAACGGTTCGCAAGTCCGGTCCAGAACAAAACCCTGAAGCTTGAAGACGAAGTGTTTGCCCGTGACGCCGTGATTTTCGACAGACCGTCCAGCCGCCGGGTTTTTTATGGTGCGGACGGCAGTGCCGGCCTCGAAGTGTCATGGGATGACTCATTCACGGAACTGGGTCTATGGGCGAAGCCCGGCGCCGATTTCCTGTGTATCGAACCCTGGCACGGCATGTCGAGTCCGGAAGGATTTAATGGCGACATAACCGAAAAGCCCGGCATGATGCTGATAGAACCCGGTAAAAGCCGCCATATGACATGGCGCGTGAAAATCAGCTCTGGCGGCCTATGATTTTTCTTTTCGCCGCGCCTTCACATGGGCATAGGCGTTGCAGGGAAGGCGTATGGTGACGGTGGTCCCGATACCAACCGTCGATTCAATGAACATGGCGCCGCCGTGCAGCTCCACAAGCTCCTTGGTGATGGCGAGGCCGAGACCCGTGCCTTCATGATCGCGGCTGTAATGGTTGGCGCCCTGCTCGAACGGGCGGGCGATGGTGCTGAGCATATTGGCGGGGATGCCGATGCCGGTGTCCTGGACCCGCACGGCGATCGTATCGTTGTCGGCGCGAGGCAGGCAGGTCACATGCACCAGCCCACCGGGATCGGTGAACTTTATGGCGTTGGAAAGAAGATTTAGCAGAATCTGCATCAGTGCGCGACGGTCCGCCACGATCTGCTGCTCGTCGCTTTCGATGTCTACGGTCACAGTGATGCGCGATTCCTGCGCGCGGCCTTCAATCATATGCGCGGCAAGGCGGATGACCTTGGCGGGATTCAGCTCTTCAAGATCGAGTTCATATTTCCCGGCCTCGATTTTCGACATGTTGAGAATGTCGCTGATGAGATCGAGCAAATGTTCCCCGCTTTCACGGATACCGGCAATATAGTCGAGATACCGTGGCGTCCCGAGAGGCCCAAGCAGCTGACGCTCCATCATCTCAGAAAAGCCGATGATGGCATTGAGGGGCGTGCGCAGCTCATGGCTCATATTGGCGAGAAACTGCGACTTCGCGGCATAAGCGCGTTCCGCCGACTCTTTCGCCTGGCGCAGCTGCGCTTCATGCTGTGTGCGTTCCGTCACGTCCTGTATGATGCCGAACAGGGCCACCACCTCGTTTTCCGAATCGATCTCGCACCGTCCTTCGCAGCGTATGGTACGCATTTCGCCATCGGGGCGCTGAACGCGGAATTCCATGTCGTAATCGTTACGCTCGATGATGGCGCGCTGGAACGCCTGCAGCAGACGCCCCACGTCGCGCCGGTTCAGCATGGCGTTCATGTTGTCGAGCGACGGAACGAACGTATCGCGGTCACACCCGAAAATACGATAGATCTCATCGGAAAAGACGATGGTCTCTTCACCGACCGTCCAGTGCCAGTGGCCCATGTGGGCGATGGCCTGCGCCTCCGACAGATGCCGGGCCTGGGTTTGAAGCGCGGCTTCATGCGCCTTGACGGACGTGAGGTCGCGTCCGACGCTGTAGACCCTGCCCTGGACGCTTTTCTGCCGCCATTGCATCCATTTGACGGAGCCGTCGCCTGCCTGCATGCGGGCCTCGAAATCGATGATCTGTCCTTCGCCAGAATTTTTTTCCATCAGGTCGCATATACGGTCGCGGTCGGCAGGGTGCACAAGGTTCGAAAACTTCATGGTCTGCAGTTGGTCGTTTCCGAACCCAAGGACTTCATGGAAAGCGTCGTTCACACGACCTATGCGTCCGTTTGAAGCGGAAACGGCCATGACTTCATGGGAGAGGTCAAGAAAATGAACCAGCTCGCTTTCCGCCGTCTGGAATGAAAGTCCAGTGGCGGTTTTCTGTTCATCGCGCGACGCCAGAAGCGCGCTCAAATGGCGCGCGAGCACATCGTCATCGGCTTCCTGTTCATTATCGGCTTCAAACGAGCCAATGAGAAAGCGCTGGCCGTCCGCCGCCCGGACACGGTCGAAACGCATGGCCGCGGTTTCGCCTTTCGAGGTGAGAACGACGTCGTGCGCCCCACAGGCCGCCGGCATGAAAAACCTCGTCAGGTTCAAGGAATTCCAAAACACCGGTCAGCATCTGCCCTACAAGGGATGGCACCGGTACGCCCAGCTTCACGGCCAGCGCCTCTGTCACATGGATGATCACACCCTGGCCGTCCGCGACGAAACGCAGACTGCCGTCAGCGAAAGGCGCGGAAACGTCTTGTAGTTTCTGTAAAGGTGTGTTTGCGGACATGGGTGCCGGGGCGGGTGCGGAAGACTGTTTCTTAAACATAATCTATCCGAACCCACGCGGCAAATTCATTCTTTGCCGTATTTGACGCCACAGCCATAAGACTGGGTTACCGGCGTTACGACCGGCTGGCCTGCCTTCAGCGATGCAATAGCCGCCGTAACGTAGTTCTTGGCGCCCGTAAGGCTGGCGGGGTCTGTGGACGGAGCGTCGTCGATGGCGCCCATATAAGCCAGCTTGCCGACAGTATCTATTACAAACATGTGCGGCGTCGTTTTGGCGCCATAAAGGCGTCCGACTTTACCGTCGGCGTCGATGAGCCGGGCTGTTTCAGCCGATTTCTGCTGCGCGATGACGTCTTCGGTTCCTTTGGCGTCCGTGTACCCTTCCATACCGGGGGCGGAGGAGTTGATGGAAAGCCAGACGACTCCGCCATCGACCGTTTCTTTCTGCAATTTCTGCATCGTGCCCGACTCATAGTGCTTCTTGACATAAGGACATTGCGGGTTCGTCCATTCCAATACGACGATTTTTCCTTTGAAATCGGACAGGCTGTGCGATTGTCCCTTGCTGTCGGACAAAGTGAAGTCCGGCGCGGGCTCGCCTATCTGCACCGCCGCATGGGCCGGCACGGTTAATAAAACGAACAGGGCTGTCTGCAGAATGATCTTCAGTCTTGGCATCATGGTTTTGTCTCCGGTGGCATGACAACGTTTCTTACAATCGACGGCGTTAAAATCTGTGGCAGAATCACGGGATCTGGGCGCATTCCGTTCTGACTCCGCGCACCGTAATACACATAGAGCGGCACGCCGTTCCGTCCATAGCCGGCCAAGAACGAGGTGATGTCGGCATTACGGCTTGTCCAGTCCCCTTTCAGATACCGGACATTCCTTTCCCGGAACAGGGTGCGTGTTTCGGCAATCGAGAGCGCAGCGCGCTCATTTATCTTACAGGTGATGCACCAGGCAGCGGTCATATTAACAAAGACGGGTTCGTTGCCGTCGAGAAGCGTGGCGAGGCGTTGCGGCGTAAACGCCTCGGCATCTCCCTGTTCGGTCGCGGGCGCCGTGTATGTTTGTGTTGCTGACCAAGCTAGGCTTCCGAGCGTGCCGACCAGCGCGATGCCGAACAGAAGCGCCAGAACCCGCAGTGCGCCCTTCTCCGGCATCCGCGCCGCAAGCCAGAAAATCATCGCCAGCAGCACCATGCCGGACAGGACGGATAAAATCCCGTCCGCGCCTGTCTGCATCGTATAAACCCAGGCAAGCCAGGCAGCCGAGGCATACATCGGGAAGGCGAGGAATTCGCGCAGCGTCTGCATCCAGTGGCCGGGTTTCGGCAGCAGGCGACGCAGTGACGGCAGAAAACAGATGAGAAGATAAGGCAGCGCCAGGCCAAGCCCAAGGGCCATAAAAACGGCCAGAGAAACGGCGGGCGACTGGACCATCGCATAGCCGATGGCAGCGCCCATGAAGGGCGCTGTGCAGGGCGTGGCCACGACAGCCGCCAGCATCCCGGTGAAAAAGGATCCTTTCAGCCCTTCGCGGCCCGCGAGATTCGCGCCGACATTGGTGAAGCTGCCGCCGATCTCGAACATGCCGGAAAAATTAAGACCGACCGTGAACAAAAGCCATGACAGCAGAAGCACGACCAGCGGGTTCTGCAACTGGAAACCCCAGCCGATCTGGGCCCCGCCCGACTTCAGCGCGATCAGCGTGCCCGCGACGAGCGCAAAACAGACAAGGATGCCCGCCGTGTACATCAACCCGTATTGCCGGGCATGGGAGTCGCCCTTATCCGCCATTTTGACGAGACTCAGCGCCTTCATCGACAACACGGGAAACACACAAGGCATCAGGTTGAGAACGACGCCGCCGAAAAGAGCCAGCGCCAGAGCGGCATAAAGCGTTACGGCTTTTAAGGATCCTTCAGTTTTTTTTTGAGTCGGCACCGTTGCGGGATTGGGTTTCGCCTCAGCATCGAAGGCCGCGTGGTTGCCGGCCTTATCCGTTGTGACAACCAGTATGCGGAATGTCCCGAGGTCGGTTAGAGCACGTTCGCCGCGCTTATGTCTGATGACCAGAGTGCCTTTGTCGGTCGATGTTTGCGGCTGGCCTTCATTGGCCATCATGCCCCAGTCATAAGGAAATATATCCGCGACCATTCTATCGTCCGTCCAGGGAATAGTGGCTTCGAACAGGCCGTCGGGCCGTTCGCGAAACGCACCGCCCGTGACAACGGCGCCGGAGGGCAAGCGTTTGACGGCGTCCGACAGCAGCGCGCTGCTATCGGCAGTCCCGCCCTCGTTCAGGGTGAGGGTCAGTTCGTCGTTTTCAGGGATGCAGATTTCATCGCAGACAAGGGTTTCAGCCGTCGCCTTCAGGACGATCGGCCCGTCGGGAAGGTTTTCCGGCAGGGTCAGCTTCTGAAGAGGGATGGCCCTGTCATGATAACCGAAACTGACCAGCGGACCGATCTGGATGCGTTCGGGCATGGGCCAGCGTAGATCGGACATGGCGAACCCCGGAGGCAGGTCCCATTTGATCCGCATCGGTTCGCCTGAATCGCCGGGATTTACCCAATAGGTGTGCCAGTGCGGGGCGATCGTCTGTTCGATGCCGATCAGGACGGTCTCGCCGCCCTTTACCTGCGAATGTTCCGCGATAAGACGAAGCTGGACATGACGTTCGGGGACCTGCGCCATTGCCCGGAGCGGCGCGCAGAGCAACAGTATTGCCAAAAGCAGTGAGAAAATTTTCATAGAGCAAGTGTATAACAGAACCGGCGCAAGGCAACCGGGTTTTGTGCCGATTGTCCGCCTTGCAGGCGCGGTGGCAAGAAGGCCGTTGACAGTGAGGCGCTGGCGTTCGAGAATCACCGTGCGTACGCACAATCACCGGGTGACATTTCCATGACCGTCCAGCCTGCACCGGCCAGCGCGCCGGACCAGCCCTTGTGGAACCCAGACGCCCAGCGCATCCGGGCGACCCAGCTGCATGCGTTCATGGAGCAATCGGGCAGCAGGGCGAAAGATTTCCAGACACTGTGGCAATGGTCGGTGGACAAGCCGGGCGCATTCTGGTCGACCGTCTGGGATTTCTGCGGCGTCATCGGTGAAAAAGGAGGATCGGTCCTGAAGGATGCGGGCCAGATGCCCGGCGCGGCTTTTTTTCCCGCCGCGAAACTGAATTTTGCCGAAAACCTCCTGCGCCGCCGGGATGAGGCGCCCGCCATCGTCTTCCGCGACGAGCTGGGCCGGGAACGCGTGATCGCCTTCGCCGGTCTTTACAATAAAGTCAGCCGCTGGGCACAGGCCCTGCAGGCCTCCGGGATCCGCAAAGGCGACAGGGTTGCGGCCTACATGCCCAATATGCCGGAGACGGTGATCGCCATGCTGGCGGCGACCTCTCTCGGCGCGGTGTGGTCTTCGGCCTCCCCGGATTTCGGCGTGCAGGGCGTTGTCGACCGCTTCGGGCAGATCGCTCCCAAAATCCTGATCGCCACGGACGGGTATTTTTATGGCGGCAAAACCATCGACTGCCTGGAAAAGATTAGGGATATCCAGCCGCGCCTTCC
>JBGAPF010000025.1:0-33131 GCA_044221445.1 Alphaproteobacteria bacterium | reverse complement strand
GGTTGCTCAGCGAAGCCAGACGCGTGGAAGTAACGCCGAACACTTGCGTGCTGACATCCATCGCGGCGGTGACGTTGCCGCCATCGACCGTCGGGCCTGCCGCTTCCGCAATTTCCTGGGCCGCTTCGGCCGTCGGAGCGGTCAGCAGGTTTTCACGGATGTCCTGCAGTTCGTTGGTGGCCGCCGGGAAGTCCAGCAGGGCGTCAGCCGCGCTGGCGCCGACTTCATCGCCGAACACAGTGGTCGGGTCCTTGAAGGCAACCTTGACGCTCAGCGTGCTGGCGTCAGAGCTGTTGTCCTGCAGATCGATCAGGCCCGTGTCGGTAAGGACGATATCGCCGTTGGTCAGCAGCGTGGCATAGCTGGTGGTCGCGTTGGTCGCGCCGCCTTCGATGACGTTGATCACGTCGCCGTTTTCAAGCGCCAGACCGCCGCCGGAGATGCCGACGTTCAGCACGCCGTCCGTTGCGATGGTCACGACCGAGTTGGCCGTATCTGCATCGAGGACCGCATCGATACCGGCCACTGTGGTCGGGTCGAAATCAGCCGTTTTCTCGATCAGCAGGGTCGTCGTGCGGCCCGTGGCGCCGATCGTCGTTGCCGTGCTGTTCAGGATGATCTGGTTACCCGCCGTGATGGTGGTGTCGGCAGCCGTGCCGATGTTCAGGTGGTTACCATCGGAACTGAGGGTCAGTGTCTTGGCTGTGCCGCTCAGAACCGTGCTCAGCGTGCCATCGAGCGTCGTCGTATCGGTCGAGGCAATGCCGACCGAGTTGTCGCCAGTGATGTTGACCGCACCGTTGAAGTCGATGTCGCCGTTGGTGGTGTTATCGATCGTGATCGCACCGTTGGACGAGTCGATATTCAATGTACCGTTGACGATCAGACCGCCGTTGGCGCCTGTGGATGCCATGATCAGGTCGTTGCTGATATTAGCGATCGCGTTGGCGCTGACGGTGAAGCTGTCGATGTCGTTCGTGGTGCCGATGGCGCCGCCGAAGGTTACGTTGGCAGCATTGGTGGCGTCGCCGACCACGACGAAACCGTCGCTGTCCGTCGCGTTACCGTTGATCGGTCCCGAAACGGTCTGGTTCGCACCGCGCAGTTGCAGGACGTCATCACCGTCGATCAGGATGCTGTTGACATACAGGTCGCTGGAGGAGCGGACCGTATCGACGTTGTTGCCACCGTTGGCTGTCGCCAGGCGGTCGAGTTTCGCCGCCGAGGTACCGACAGCGCCGCCCAGCGTAATGACGTTGTCGTCATCCGTCGAGTCGGTGATGTCGATGCGTCCATCGCCGTTCGTGCTGGTCGTGACAGGGGCGGAAATCGTGATGTTTTTCGCACCAGGCGTCAGAGCCAGGACTGTTTCCGTGGCATCAGCCGCGGCGTCCTGCAGAAGGATGCTGGACGCACCGACCGTCACATCGACGCCAGCCGCAGCCGCATCGATGGTCAGGGTTTTGCTGTCGGCAACCGTGATGGCGGACAGGGCCGTCGTGTTACCCACCTGACCGACAACCGTAACGTTGTTATCGATGTCAAGGGTACCGGCGCCGTTGATATCGGCCGTGTAGGTCGCGTTGCCACTGGAACGCAGGGTTGAACCGGAGTTCAGCGTCAGCGTGTTGGCGTCGACGGCAGCCGCAGCGATCAGGGTGCTGTTGGCGTTAATGGTCAGGTTATCGATGTTGGTGCCCATCGCGGTCGCGAAGGTCACGGTCTTGCCCGTGCCGCCGGCGATAACGATGTTGTCCGTGCCGGTCGCGCCGCCGGAAGAAATGGCGCCGGTGACGGTCTGGTTGGCGGCCGTCGCGTCGAAGGTGACCGTGCTGGTGTTGGCGGCAGCGCCATCACCGATCACGATACCGTTCGCGGAGTCGATGGTCGCGCCGGTAAAGGTAACCGACGAATCAGCACCGGTTTTGTTGACAGTGATCGACTTGACATTGGCCGTTGCGCCGATGGTATTGCCGATGGTCACGCCTTCGCTGTTCGCGAATACGATAGCGCCCTCGCCGGCCGAGCCGCCGCGGATGTTTCCGCCGGACACGACCTGGGCGCTTGCGCCGTCAAAGGTCAGGTTGGTCAGACCCGTGCCGTCGTCAAGGGTGACGACGCCGGTCAGGATCGCGTCGCCGCCGACATTAAGGTTGGCGTTCGAGCTTGCGAACGTACCGCCGGTCAGGGTCGTCGCGCCGGTGACTTCAAGATCGCCGTCGACGTCCAGGGAAACATCGTCGCCCGTGGAGGTTTCATTGTTCGTTACGGTCAGTGTCGTACCGACGAAAGCGTCGCCCGTCACCGTCGCGGATACAGCGGCGTTGTTGGCGTCCTGGTTGGAAACGGCAAAAGAGCCGGTCACATCAACCGAAGCGACCGAAGCCGTCAGGTCGGCAACAGGGCCCGTGAAGAAATCGCCTGCACTTGCACCCGAACGGATCGCCAGATTGCCGGTGCCGGTCGAGTTGGTGACATCGCCAAGCGTGAAGGTGTTGAGGCCCTGGCCGTCATCCGCGGTCTGGTTGTTCGCGACCGTCAGGGTGAAGCCGCCCTGGATATCGACATTGTCATCCTGAGAAGCTGTCAGCACGCTCGCGCTCGTGTGCGTACCGGTACTGGCGAACGTCACGTTCGACGTCGCGGCCAGATCCGCAGCGCGGGCAGGCCCTGCAATCACGGAAACAGCGGCAATAGCCGTTCCTGCGAGCAGAAGTTTCTTTGCATTGAATGTCATCTGTTTTCTCCTAGAGGGTGGTTGATCGTTTTGATCCGGGCTGTATGCGCCATGGGAGGCGCGGTAAAAAAAGTCATATTCCTTCAAAGATGATCTCGGAAAAACCGGGATTTGCGCCATGACGGAATCAGAGCACCCCAGAGTTTTATTTTCTTTCGAAGGTTGTGTACAGCCGGAAAATCTTTTTTCGGTCACATTTTTTTCGTCACTGTGGCAGAAACAACACAAATCTGACGCTTACGAAAAATAAACTGATTTTTTTGTTCAAAAATTAATTTTGTATGAAGGACTTATGGATTTCAAGATTTATGGAAGACCTGCATATTTCATGCTCTGGGCGCTCTTTTTCTTTCGCGCAATGCACAAATGATACATCGATTAAGGCAGGAAAGGCCAATCAGCCTTTTGCCTTTTCCAGTGCATCGCCGAATCCTTTGAGCGACATGACGATCGCTATGGTCTTGCCGGTTACGGCAGTGATGCTGACCGTCATTTTGTCTGCCTTTTTCATGGCGTCGATCTGCGCCTGCTCAAAATCGAGATAGGCATAGCAACCGGCTTTTTCGCAATAACGGATGCGGAACTTGGCCGCGCCCTGGTCACCGATCTTCAAAGTCATCGGCCCTTCGAGCAGAACTCCAAGCGGCAGGATCAGCACACCGCGCGGCTTGCCTTTCTTTTCCGCCGGATAACCAACGCCCATTTCGGCCAGGCGGGTAAATGTCTTCTGGCCCTTTTGCTGGATGGACAATTGCTGAAACGCTTCGCACGCCTTGGGCGTCTTTTTGTCTTTCGGGCTCGTGCACCGCACGGACCAGGCGACGTCATTTGCCCGTGGCGCGGCCACTGCCATGACATTCATAATGACAAGGCCGGCAAGCGCCAGCAACAGGACGGACAAGGCGGCGCGGATTTTAAAGCTGTTCATGTGTTCTTCCGGAAATACATAAGGCGTAAACGACTGGTGGCGACGAGATTACAACGGGTTGGCAAAAAAAGCGAGGGGTATGTCTGCGGTTTCGTTTCATCCCCGCGAGACGACCGGATATAAAGGCAGGGCCGATGACACGAAATAAAGAAGGACGACAGGCGATGACCGCGAGAACGACAAAAAGCGCCGCAAGCATTCAGAATTCCGGTCACAACGCTTATGACCGTATGATTTATGAAAGCTACAGCTATCCGCAAACCCATCCCGCGCATCTTTACACCGTCGGCACTCTGTTCGGCCTTACCCCGCCCGATTTCCGCAAGTCGCGAATCCTGGAAATAGGCTGCGCCGGGGGCGGCAACCTGTTCCCGGTCGCACTCGCCTGCCCCGAAGCGCGCCTCACCGGCTTCGACCTGTCGGCGGAACAGATCGCCCTCGCCGACCGCCATCGGCAGGCCCTGGACCTGAAGAACGTCGATTTCGTGTGCCAGGACATCATGGCGTTCGACCTGAAGAAAAATGCAGGCGCGTTCGATTACATCGTCTGCCACGGCATTTTCTCATGGGTGCCCGCGCCCGTGCGCGAGCGCATTCTCGAACTGTGCCAGCGCTGCCTGTCGCAGGAAGGGCTCGCGGTCATCAGTTACAATACCCTGCCCGGCTGGAACGCGGTCCGCTCGCTGCGCGACATGATGCTTTTCCACACGAAACGTTTCGACGATCCGGCGGAAAAAATCCGCCAGTCGCGCGCCATGCTGGAATTCCTGCTCGAAAGCGTCCCGGCCGGTCAGGCCGCCTATCGCTCCACCATAGAAGAAGAATTGAAGCTCCTGAAAAAAACAAACGATTCTTACCTGTTCCATGATCATCTGGAACAGGAGAACAGCCAGTTCTATTTCAACGAGTTCGCGAACCTGGCTTTCCAGCGCGGGCTGTCCTATGTCGGCGACACGTCAATCAGCAGCATGTTCGTCGACAATCTTTCGAAGGAAGCCTCCGGCAAGCTGAAAGCCGTGAACAATATCGTCCAGCAGGAACAGTATATGGACTTCATTCTCAACCGAAGGTTCCGGTCGTCCCTGCTATGCCATAAGGACCGCGCCGTCAATCGCAACCTGAAGCCTGCTTCCATCATGAACTATGCGCTCAGCACCCTCATACAACCGGACGGCGAAGCCCACGATCCGAAACAACCCGTCACCTTCCGGGCGCCGGGCGGCGCGACGTTCACGAGCGCCAGCGAGATCGCCGCCACGCTTTATCTTACCTTGTCGGAGTCGGGAAAAAGACCGGTATGGGCTGCCGACCTCGTAAAAAAAGTTCAGAAAAAACTCAAGCTGAAATCATCCGATGCCGTGGAAGCGACTCTTATCCAGGCAGGGCTTCAACTGGCGTTGCGGGGCTTTATCGCCCTTCATTCAGATGCGCCCGCTTTCGTGGAAATTGTAAGCGAAAAGCCTGTGGCCAGCCCTCTCGCGCGCTATCAGGCAAGCTTGCCGGGCTGCGCATCCGTCACCAATGTCCTGTCGGCGACCATAGGCACAGACGTCCTGACGGCTTTTTGCCTGGCCCTTCTCGACGGCACGAACACAACCGATGATTTAATCGAAGCGGCGGTCGAGAAAGCACTCTCCGGAGCCATAACGATCAGCAAGGATGGAAAAAAGCTGACGGACGCCGGGAACATCCGCAGCGAATTTGCAGTGAAAATACCTGTCGTACTGAAAAACTTTGCCGGTCAGGCTTTGCTGATCGGCTGATCCTTACGGATGGCAGTCCGCGCTTTCGTCCGGAAACACGGCGGTCGCCATATTGGATTTCAACCAGACGCGGAAACAATAATGGCCGGAAGGGCATTTGATATTGCCGTCGCTGTCCATGATCTCATCGCCGGAGACGGCATTGATCTTGTCGGCCTCGCATGTGGCGAAGCTTTCGTTCAGCTTGTCGAGCGATGTCTGGATATAGGAATCCGTTTTCGACGTCGATATCCAAAAAAACACACCGTCATTGCCGTTATACCATTGCCAGTCGTCGAACAGTTTCGGTGCGGGCGGCATGAACTTGCCCGACGACCCGCCGAACAGGGCGACGTGGTTGACGTCGTCCCCGGGATTGCCGGGGCACCGTATATCCTTCACCAGGCGCCCGACTGTCGCGCCGACGGTCGCGCCGCTGAAATATGTTGAGTTTGGTTTGATCGGATAACGATGGTCGGCGCCTTCATCCGATTCTCCGGGACCGTTCGGCACACCCGCCACATAGGTGTCTGGCACGCCGGGCCGGCGCGCGTCGCCGCCAGGATGCGATAAAATACATTCCTGCACCGAAGAACGGATGAAATCTGCCTGCGATTGCAGTTCCGAGACGAGTTTGAAAGAATTCTGACTCTGTGTCTGCTGGCTCGACGATCCCATGAATGCAATCGTCAGCGCCGCCAGCAAAGCGATGGCGACAAGAATATAGATGAGCGCACTACCCTGTTCTTCAGATCTGGCAACCGTATTTTTTATGTCGTTCATAGCGTCGTGTCATCCTTAAAAAATTCCGGCCTGGCTCTTCCTTGGGAAGAAACCAGGCCGGCCTGATACCTACGGATTTGGCGGGCCTTACCGTTCGATCAGAACGTGATAGTAGACATACTGACCACCCTGGCTGAAGCAGCCGAAGGGCTGGCCGTCCAGCGGATCCGCCACGCCTGCCGTCGAAATACCGATAGTATCGCCGCCATTGCCGATCCCTGGCTTTGTACCGCCCGATGCGACCATGTTGGTTGTCACGTCAATGTTTGTTTCAGCAGGAGGCGGGTTATAGGGAAGCCCAAGTTCCTGGTTGATCCTGTTGCAGACGGAAAGAGTGATATTAGGCAAAAACGCGATGACGTCAGCGGAAGCGTCCGTAGGGGCGGCGTTGCCAGTATCGGTTGTACCGATCAAGTCGATCTGGTTTTCGCTATTGAAATGCCATGTACCCGAAACATGGTCTTCCATCAGGTCGCCCGGTGCCAACGCGTAAGTGGCGCCGCCGCCATCCGGATGGAAAACGCCCCAGCTGGTGTGGCCGCCCAGGTTGGAGAAGTCGGAGGGCACGTTGAAGGACAGGCTGTCCACGTCCGTGCTGCCGATCACCATGCGGACGACAGAAGAACGGACGCCGGCAGGATATTGCGTCAGCTGGGCACTATTGATTTTATTGGTTTCGCCGCTGGCGTCACCGCCGCCGGAGCGGGTCGATTGCGTCACAGCGTACGACAGCGCGGCGAACAGGGCGACCGCGATCAGAATAAGAAAGAGGACGTTGCCGCTCTCCGCTGCTCTCGGCCTGGAAAATGGTTTGTTTTTCATTAGATTGCTCCGTAGGTACTGGTTCAGGGGGTTAAAGTAGCACGCTCTTGACTCAATTAAAATCCGCTTTACTTCGGCTTTTCCACCGAAACTTTATTAATCTTCAGCAGGGCCGCAAGCTTTTCGCGGTCGCATTCACGGCCCACGCATAACTTATCGACCGTCACGCGCCAGCCGGTGCCGCCGTTCTGGACATGGCCCACAGCCTCGCGGAACTGGCCGAAATTGGTGGTCTGATCCGATGTGATGTTTAAGGAAGCGCCTTGCTGCTTGATATTGAGATCGGGATACAGGCTTGACAGCGTCTCGGCGAATTTTTTCAGGTCTTCCTGGCCGACAGGGACGTCCTTGACCGCAGGCACCGAAGGTTTCAGGGCTTCCGTTTCCAGCAGGTCGGCGCGCATTTCCGTCAGCTTCTTGGTCTCGACCGTCGCATACAGGCCTATGGCGGCGCCCGTAGCCCAGGCGATGCCGGCGGCGACGAGCGCGGATTGCCCGACTCTGTGCGGCAGGCTTTCAATAAAATGGTTCAGGTCCCCAGCCGCTTTGGGGCTGGTGTATTTCTTAAGAGCGCGCCAGTCGAACGACTTGAAGTCCATGACTATTCCCTCTCCCGATTATCTGGCCCGACAGTTAAAAAATTGATGATCAAGCATTTATCTTTATATTTTTGCATTATTTGCTGCCCATGATTCTGACCCGGCCATCCTTTTCCAGACCAGGTTTGACCTCACAGCCGGCAAGGGCGCCGGTGCAGTTGCTGAATGTCGGCGGCACCAAAGCTTCCCAGACAACCTTGCCTTTTTCCAGGCGGTATTTCACAAGCGTGCCGTCGATCTTGACCAGGGAATCCAGAAGTTCCTGGACACGCACCATATGCTTGATCGTATCGCTCTGCAGCGCGCTGAACGCCTGCAGCATGAGGTCAGACGACAGGCGTTCCGTCTCGGCGTGTACTTTCGCTAGATCCCGCTTCACATAGTTTGTCGCGATGAACTGGAAAACGATCACCAGGATCGCCACCAGGTTGATCAGAAGACCTGCGTAAAGCAGCGTCATGGCCGCGGCGCGGGACAGTTTTTCTGTCCTCAGCTGGCGGTTTTTCCATGGGACGACATCCGCAACTTCGGGGTTAACGGTGACGAAGTTGGCATCCATGCTCTGGATGCGCGGCAAAAGGGTCCGCGACGCGCCGAGGAAGACCTGCATCCGCCCGGTTTCAGGATCCCAGCGCAAAGCCGAAGCCATGCCTTCCTGCTCATACAGGTAAACCGTCTCCCGGTCCCAGTACTCACTGTTTTTGGGCAGGGCTGCCGCCATGGGGCACCAGCTGTCCGGGTTCGAAGCAAGGGCGGAAGACGGGCAGGCCAGATACCAGCAGCGTCCTTCGTCGATGGTATAAACGTAATGCACCCGTTCGGTGCCGCAGGCCTGGGACGCGGCGTTCCACACGGCCTCTTCTTCCATTCCCGGCACGTCCGGAATGGAGCCCCCGATCAGTTCCGAAGGCAGGAAGGGATAAAGATCGGACCGGAAATCCCTGGCTTCGCCGGCCAGATAGTCGGACATACCGGGTTTCGGGCGCGAGGCTGCGCGCTCGGCGGAAGTGCCGGCGACCCCCGCCCTTTTCAGGGCTAATTTGTCTTTGGACAACAAAGCCAAACTATCCTCCTCCGCCTTTCATCACGTCGCCCATCATACTGTCGAGGCTCATGTTCATAACCGTAAGGGCGTAAATCGCACTGCCAAAAGCGATGACAAGGAAAACACCGGTCAGAAGAAACGCGACCCAGACGATCAGTTTATGTTTGGTTCTCGCCGAATCGGAACGCATTTCGGCAATAGACTCAAGTACTGTAGCAACTTGCGCGAGGTCGGACAAGCTGGCCAGTTCCAGCCGTTCGCTCCGTGTCAGGGGCGAACGGTCAAGCGCGGCGCCGAGCAGTACGCCCCGGCTGAGTTCCAGGCCCGCGTCCTGCCAGTAGCGCGAGACTTCCGGCACGTTGGTCGCCTCGGAAGACTGCCGCAGGGCGTCGTTGATCGGCACCATGCCGCGCAGCATCCGTGCTGCCGCCATCATCGAATCCGCGAAGCCGAGATCCCGTAGATAGGCGCCGATCAGCGGGATTTTGCGCACGGCGCGCGCGGTTGGCCAGTCCGTCTTGCCTTTGTTGACCCAGAATGAAAAGATCGCCCAGGCCATGAAAATGCCTGACCCGAACGAGATCATGATCAGGGAATTCCACAACAGGCCCAGATTGTTCACGACGCGCGTGTAATGCTCCAGTTCCCCCGGATCCTTTGGCGCGTTGTTCCGGAACCAGTTCAGGATCATGCCCTTGCCCCAGAACAGGGACTGCACGATGGATATGACGTCGAAGCCCAGCCACGCCATCGTGCCGCCAATGGCGCGCGTGTTCTTGCGTTTCTGTGTGATCGAATGGATGGCGTGCGGGATCCCCTCCTGCAGCCGGTTGGCGCGTTCGCTGGCGGCCAGGATGGCGATAGTGCCGTGGTCGAAAATACGCAGCGCCTTCAGGGCGTCGATGACGCCGAGGCCGCGCGCCAGCGCTTCCCGCGCGGGTGCGAGAATGTTCTGACGCATCGGGTTCGTTTCCGCCTGGATGATCCGCCACATGGCCACGCCGGGCGATGTGGATGTCGACCGGAACTGGATCCCGCGCAGCAGCTGGACCTGCCACCATGTCGAACGGGCGAGAAGCCGCTCCAGCGGCGACCGTTCATGGGCGCGGATCGACAGGACGAAGCCGCCATTCTTGCTGATGGCGTTCCTGACATCGTCTATAGACGGCAGATAATAGGACTCGACGGTTTTTTTCGGACCGTTCCTTGAATCATAGGCCACTTCTGCGATCCATTGCTGCATGGCTATTCTTCCAGGTACGAAATGGCCGCCTTGGGATCGACCAGACCGCTCAGCACAAGGTCCACCAGGCCTTCGCGCCGCGTGTGAATGGCGACTCCGTCAAGGTTACGGATGCCGTTGACGTTTTTCATCAGGGCTTCGTAGACATCGTTCCGCTGGCCGGGCCCGAGCATGATCATGATGGCGTCGAGAAGCAGCGTCCTGCCTGTGATGCCGGTGCGGTTGCACAGGTCGCAGCCGCTGGTATTATGCCAGCGGACATCTGAATTCGCGGAGATTTCAAGTTCTTCTATTTCCCCGGCGTCAAGGGTTTCGCTTGCTTTGCCTTTATGCGCGCAGCCCTGGCACAGCGTGCGCACCAGACGCTGGTTCAGGATCGCCTTCACCTGCTGTGCCAATGTATAGGTCGATGACCGTTCCCGTTCATGCGGCATCAGGGAGCGCAGTCGTTCGAAGGTCTGCAGCGCGGTATCGGCGTGGATGGTGGAAATAACGGTATGGCCGGATTCGGCGGCACGCAGCGCCGTCTCGACTGTGTCGCCGTCCCGCATCTCCCCGATCACGATGTAGTCCGGATCGTGACGCATCGCTGCGCGGATCAGGTCGGAAAACGCCCCGCCCGACATGCCGGGCCGCACCTGCCACTGAGTCGCGTAACGCAGTTCATATTCGATCGGGTCCTCGATGGTAAGGACGTGCCTTCTGCGGCGGTCGATCTGCTGCACGCACGCATAAAGCGTCGTCGTCTTGCCCGAACCGGTCGGGCCGGACAGAAGGATAAGGCCTCCGCCGCCCTTGATCTCGGGAGACAGAAGATGTGTCAGGTGATCGGCCACGTTCTGGTGGCGACGAAACAGTTCGTCGAAGCCTTTCAGCGAAGCGCGGTCGAGAAGGCGAAGCGTCAGCTTTTCCCCTTCCTGGGCCTGCGGCCCGGCGGCGACCCGGACGTCGATATTGCGGCCCTGCCAGGCGAAACCGAACCGTCCGTCCTTCGGCGTGGTTTTGTCACCGAAGTTCAGGCCTGCGTCGCGTTTCAGAAGGGTCGTCAGACGCGCCATCGCTTCGGGCGGCAGAAGGTGCATGGGCACAAGGTCGCCGTCGATACGGTATTTCACCCAGTTGGGCGAATCCTCGTTGTTATCCTGCAACAGGTGTATATCCGATGCCCGCAGCTGCAACGCTTCCGCCATCATGTCGCTCTGGAACTGGTTCAGCAGCAGGCCGTTATCGGTATCCGCCAGCCATAAGGACAGGGTCTTTTCACAACGGTCGGCCGACAAATCATGCACGGACCGCAAAGTCTCCAGCAATTCGGCGCGATCCCATACTTCTATTTCGACCCTGTCGACATTCAGGCCGGAGCGGCGGGACGTCGACGTCAGCGCAGCGATCTGGCGGTCGTTCATTTCATGCAGAGGCGCAATCCGCAACACGCCGTCCTGCAGGCCGATCAGATGGATCGACATCGGCAGCCAGGACTGCACCGGCAGGATGCCGCGCAACTGGTCGCCTGTGGCGCGGTCGCGTATGCCTTCGTCCTCGTTCTGGACGACGCCGCCGGCGCCGGCCATGTCCAGCAGTTGTTCGGTCGAACGCGTGACGCCCTGCTCCAGCAGCAGCGTCCGCTCCTTCTGGACCATATCGAGATACCGTTCGCGGCCTTCGCGCGCGCGCATCTTGCGCCTGTCCATCCACTGGCGTCGCTCGACACCGTCAGGCGGCATGCCCGCTGAACGGCGACGGTCGGACTTGGTCCGCTGGTCGTCGTTCGGAGCCATGAACGGCTCATCCGTCGTCGGTTTGCTGGTATCGCTCATAGTCTGGACAATCGAAGATGGTAAAAATCAGTTCGTAGGCGTTGCGGCGGGGGGCGCTGCGACAGGCGCCGTTACGGCGCTGCTGCTGCCCTCGCTGCCACCTGATTGTCCAGCAACTCGGTTAACAGAAGATAAAGAACGGTCAAAAAGTAGCAAAACCTTGTCGGGGCCGCTTGAAAACTCGACTCCGCTGGGCCGGATGCTTACATTCCATAAGAATCCGCCAATCACCACTTCCTGGCCGCCGAAGACGATCCTGCTGCCGCCCGGACCTGTAATGATGGCCCGTGTCGGGGAATGGGAGGTGATGACGAAACCATCGAGCACGCTGGCGGGATCCACGTTCTTATCGCGCGGCACGATGGAGACGTCCTTGGCCGATTCTTTGTCTCCCGGCTCAAGTGTGGCCGTCTGGTCGGCGTTCCCGAGGCGCACGGCTTTGGCGTCCTGACTGATGATGGCGGTGGCCGAACCGCGGACCGGCAGGACGAGGACGCCCCGCGCACCGTCATGCGTGATCTGCACGTCGTCTATAATGCTGCCCTGGCGTACGGGCGACCAGGTGACGGTCAGCGGGCAGGCATCAACAGGCTCCAGCACCATGCCGGGCTGGCATCCGTTCTGGGCGATGCTGAGGCCGTTATCGGCGCTGGCCATCTGGATATCTTTCAGGCGGATGGCGGCATCGCCGACATTGACAAGAGAGACCGTGATCGACGATGTCGTGCCGATGCCCGTGCCGAAATCTACAGCATCCTGAGACGCCACCAAAAGGCCTTTGCCGGGGACGGCTTTCGGGAACAGATCGGCCTTGCTTGTGCTTTCAGGCTCATATTCGCCCTGCAACGGAATGCTGGCCACGCTGGTCGGACCGCTATGCTCGATCAGCAGCACGCCGGAGGAATCGCCCGCGAGAACCGGGGACCATGTGACCGTGACGATACAGGCCTGGCCGGGATCGAGTCGTTCGCAATCGGTTTTCAGCGAATAGCCCGCCTGCTCCGACGCCTCTATGTAGACGGCGCGTATATCGAGCGGATCGGACGTCGTATTGCGCAGGACGATCCCCTTGACGACCGACTGGCTGCTTTTCAGATTGCCGAATTTCATTTCGGACGGGATAGCTTCGATGTCCGACACGAAATTGGTGCGGGACGCCTCGCTGCCTTCGACCTTGCCGGTCACCGTTGCCGTCGCAAGGCGCGCGCGGCCGCTATGACGCATGATCATTTCGACCCGCCAGTCGCCAGGGCTCAGCCCCTTGACGGACAGGGAAACGGCGCAGACCCCTCCGGGCGGCAATGCCTCCTGCGCGCACTGATTCAAAGCCACGCTGGCCGACACGGTTGAGGCCGGATAAAGCTGGATGGCGCCGTTCGTTACCGGCTGGCCGCTGTCGTTGCGGAACAGCACGACCACCTGCGTGGTCGCACCGATGCTGACACTGCCGCCATCGACCAGCGGCACCGTAGGAACCAGATCGCCGCCGCCACCGCCCGCACGTATTTTTGAAGACGGGTCATCGAAAGCGTTTTGCGCCCGTGCAGAGGGCACATGCAGGCTGGAAAGAACAGCAAGCGCCATCAGCGCCCGTAAAGCCTTTCCCCAGGCTGGCAGGAAGGCTTTCGTTTCAATCCGTCCTCTTTTTTTCATGGTCTTCAATGCGATGCACTGCCTGGATTGAGGGCGTCGGACGACAGGGAACCCATGGGAAGCGGGCTGGTAGGCGGTTGCGTAACGGCTTTGACAGGGGCTTTCTGCGGGGCGCCTGTCAGCGGCGCGAAATCGTAATGAAATGACTTGTCTTCCACCGGGCGCCCGCGCACCCCGTTATAATAGTCATGTTCCGACGGGCTGGTAAAGACGATCACGCGGGGGCGCAGCAAAAACACCAGTTCCAGGTTTTCGGTCGTTGCCGTCCTGCTCGAAGGCAGCAGAGGTTTCATGAAGCCGACGCCTTGGGAACTGAAATCGTCATTTTCGCGCACCAGGCCTGCGATCAGCAGGGAATCGCCGGGGCGGACCCGGACTTCCGTGGTCAATTCGCGCTCGGTCGTCTTCGGCAGCTGGACCGTCGTCTGGCCCCCGCTGCCTGACGTGAAATCGAAATCCTCGATCGAGGATACGTCGGACAGGTTGATCTCGATATTCGCGTAAACGGTCGCATTGTCCCACGCGCTGCCGATTTTCAGGGTAAAGCCCGTGTCGACGGAGCTGGTGTTGACCGACGTCGTGCTCTGGCCGCTATCGATCGTCTCGGCGACCTGCGCCACGTAATTTTCCGTGTTGGCGGCGCGCAGTTTCGCTTCGGACCCCGACAGCACCGTGATCTGCGGCTGGGAAATCGTTTTGACCGCACCGAAATTAGAGAGAAATTTCAAGACGTCCGAGGGTGAGAACGCGCCGCCATTGGCGCCCTGCGTCGTCGGAAGGCCGATACTGACGGGATTTGTGAAATCGGCGCCGACATCGCCCGATATGCCGAGGCTGGTCGCGTATTTGCCGAACGTATCGAGCAGGCTCCATTTGACGCCCGTGGAATTGCCGCTGTTCAGTTGCACTTCCCAGATATAGGTTTCAAACACGATCAGAGCGGTGGATGTACGCATGCGCTGGAAATAACGCTCCGCCATTTCGGCGTTGCGCTGCGTCGCTTCATAGATGATCGTGCGGGTCGAGGGGTCGACGACCGGGGCCTTGCCGATAATCGCCTGCAGCCCCGCCGCGATGTTGGTCATGAAGTTGGCGTCCTGGCTGATCGGCGGAATTTTGACCGTGAATGTCTGGGTTTCCTTGATGACCAGCAGGCCTTTTTCATAGGCGCAGTAAAGATTGGCGAGGCTGCACACCTCCTTGACCACGCTGTCGAGCGGCCCGCGCAGATTGGCGACCGTGATGCGGCGGTTAAGCCCTTCGTCGCTCTGGAAGGCGAGAGAGACGTCATAATCCGCGAGAATTAGTTGCAGGGCGCCGGCCAGCGTTTCCGAACGCAGCTCGAACGGACCGACGTAATCCATCGGCATGGGATCGTCCTGACTGACTTCCGGCACCAGGACGTCCTGGCCCAGGGGCAGATACATGACCGGATCCGGCTTTTCGTTGATGGCCTCGCGCCGCTCCTCCGCCGCGGTGGGAGTTGGGATATTGACACTGCGCGCGCCCGGAACGTTCACGGGGGCGCAGCCTTGCACAGCCATCAGCAGGATGCCGGCAGCCATCAAAACCAGACGATGGGGCACGCCTCCTTTACGCACGCTTATGCCCCTTCAAGGATCGCATCACCGTCGTCAGGAGCCGGGCTTTATCCACAGGCTTCATCAGGACTGCGGCACATCCCAGTCTTGCCGCCTGTTCCAGCATATCGGGCGTCTGGTCGCCCGTCACGAGGATGACCGGCGTCTCGACATTCTGGGAGCGCAGGATCTTAATGAATTCAAATCCGCCCATCGGTTCCATCCGCACATCCGCAATGATCAGATCGGCCGCACCCTCCGCCGCGATGTCGTCGAGCGCGCGATTGCCTCCCGGCGCCTCGCGTACGCCGTAGCCGCCTTCTTTCAGATAGCTTGCGATCTGCATCCTGACAAAATCATTGTCTTCGACGATCAGGACTGAGTGTTCTTCGGGCATCCATACGGCCTTGGGCTAAAGGCTTTTTACAAGCGCGCGGCTCCCCCCGATTGCCAGGCGGGGGAATTGCTCCCCCAAGGTAATTGCGGAAATCATGCCCCGCAATGATACAGCGAAAACTATCCACATGGAAAAGGAATAGCTGTGGACTGCTTTTTCAGGCCATTTACCCTGTCGTTTCCTGCCTGTAGATATGAGTCATGCTTATACATTCGCATATTATCGTTTTCACATGTTGAGCTGGATCGCGCTGATGTGCCTGGCGGGCGGGCCTGTCATGCTGATCTGGCTGTCCCTGATCGACCTTAAGACCCTGCTTCTGCCCAATGAACACGTGCTTGCGTTCGCCACGCTGGGGCTCGTCTTCCATCTGACGACCCTGGCGCGGATCCTGGCGATTCCCGATATCTTTCTGGGCGGCCTCGCCGGGTTCGGAAGTCTCTATGCCCTTCGCTTCGTCGCCAACCGCCTGTGTGGACGCGACACGCTCGGCCTCGGCGATGTCAAGCTGATCGGCGCTGCCGGCCTGTGGCTGGGGCCGCATATGGTGATGGTCGCCATGGCGGCGGGAGCGGTTGTCTCGCTCGTCCATGGTCTGGCTTATGCCACGTGGCGCGCCCGCAGAGATAAAACGCGACTGAATCTGAACAGCCTTTCCCTGCCTGCCGGGCCGGGCTTTGCCTGCGGCATCGTGATGGCGGGCGCATGGATGTTCCGGGATTTCCGGCCCGTGCTTTTCTGGCTTCCGTCATGACCGGCGCCCTGCACGACATACGCGTCCTCGATCTGTCCCGCGTGCTGGCCGGCCCGGCCTGCACCCAGATTCTCGGCGATCTGGGCGCGGACATCCTCAAAATCGAAAAGCCTGGCGCGGGCGACGACACGCGCTTCTGGGGACCGCCTTTTCTGAAGGACGCACAAGGCGGCGACACGGCGGAAAGCGCCTATTATCTGTCCGCCAACAGGAACAAGCGGTCGGCGTCGATCGATATCGCGAAAACGGAAGGCGCGGCGCTGGTCGATGGCATGCTCGCGCGTTGCGATGTTCTGATCGAAAATTTCAAGACCGGGGGCCTCGATAAATACGGTCTCGGTTTCGACCAGGTCCATCAGCGGCATCCCCATATTGTCTACTGCTCCATCACGGGGTTCGGCCGGACGGGGCCTCTCGCCAGCGAGCCCGGGTATGATTTTATAGCGCAGGCCATGGGGGGGCTGATGGCTTCGACAGGCGTGCCGGACGGGGAGCCGATGAAAACAGGCGTGGCGGTCAGCGATGTGATGACAGGTCTCTATGCCGCCATCGGTATCCTCGCTGGCCTGCATCGCCGCCGGGAGACCGGGAAAGGGCAATTGGTGGATCTGGGGCTCCTGGACGTCACGCTCGCCGGCATGACAAACCTTGCGCAGTATTATCTGACGGCGGGCAGCCCGGCGCAGCGCGCGGGCAATGCGCATTCGACCATCGTGCCGTATCAGGCCTTTGCCACGGCGGACGGCCATATCGCCATCGCCGTCGGCAACGATGCGCAGTTTCGCCGCCTCTGCCGCGCCGTCGGCCAGGAGAAATGGTCTGACGACAGCCGCTTTTCCACCAACCCTCAAAGGCTGCGCCACCGCGCCGCGCTGATCCCCCTGCTTGCGGATATCCTTTCCACACGAACCACGGCGGAATGGGTCGATCTGTTCAGGAGCGCCGATGTCCCCGCCGGACCCGTCAACACCATGGACCGGGTTTTCGCCGATGAGCAGGTTAAAGCTCGTGAAATGGACATCGCGATGCCGCACCCGCTGACCGACAGGCCTGTCCGCCTGGTCGGAAGCCCTTTAAAACTCTCGGAAACGCCGGTCGCCTATCGCAGGCCCCCGCCCTTCGCCGGGCAGCATACGGATGAGGTCCTGAAAGAGTTGCTGGGCCTCGACGTATCGGCTATCAATGCGCTGAGATCCAGCGGAGTGATCGGATGAAGCACCTGACAGGCATAGATACCCTGGCCGCGGACGACAGGGACGCCATTCTTGCACGGGCCCAGGAGTACGCGACCCGCCTGGAAAAGGGGAAACCTGTTAAGACGGTTCTTCAGGGGCGCGTGATCCTGAACATGTTTTTCGAACATTCCACCCGCACCCGCACATCTTTTGAAATGGCGGCAAAACGCCTGGGCGCTGACGTCATCAACTGGGACGCAGGCTCCAGCTCCCTGTCCAAAGGCGAAAGCTTCGCGGACACCGTGTCGACCCTGAACGCCATGCGCCCCGATGCCGTCGTCATACGGCATAAGGATTTCGGCGCGCCTGAATATGTGGCTAACAATGTGGGATGCCCTGTCATCAACGCCGGGGACTCGTGGCGCGAGCACCCGACCCAGGCCCTTCTCGACGCCCTGACCCTGCGCCAGCATTTCGGCGGGCTGAAAGGCCTGACCGTCGCAATATGCGGCGATATCGCGCACAGCCGTGTCGCCGCATCGAACCTGCGGCTTCTTCCGGCTCTCGGCGTCAGCCTGCGCGTTATCGCGCCCCCGGCCCTGATGCCGCGCGGCCTGCAGGACGGGATAAAAACATTTACCGAAATGGAAGACGGCCTGCCCGGCTGCGACGCCGTGATGATGCTGCGTCTGCAGAAGGAGCGCATGCAGGAAGGGCTGATCGGGTCGGACGCCGAATTTTTCAATCGCTACGGCCTGACTCATGACCGTCTGGATCTGGCGGGACGGCAGGCCGTCGCCATGCATCCCGGCCCGATGAACCGTAATGTCGAGATCGCCGACGACGTCGCCGACGATCCGGCGCGCAGCCTGATCCTCAAACAGGTCGCCAATGGCGTGCCGGTCAGGATGGCCGTGCTGGAAAAACTGCTTTCCATTTAATCGCCAAATATTTATTGCGCGCTGTTTTATTTTATGGCAATTGAAATATCCCGTAAATGCTCTATCGAAAGAGGCCACGCGTGTTTAAATTATTTCAAGGAACTGTAAACCCTGTCGCAAGCACCGAATCGGATTCCGGCGCCCCGCAACTTTTATTGAACGACGGTATTGTCGAAATTTACAGCATCGGCGGTAAACCCCTGGCCTCGACCCCTGTCGTTTTTACAACCGCAGGAGGTTTTGAGGATTTCGGTCAGGACGGCATGGGTTATGGAGAATTCTCTCCGGAAGATCGACATGTCAGGGCGCAATCGGCTGCGGCTGAACAGGGTATGGCCCGATGTGTTGTGGTCATTGCCATGGATCACGCTCGCTCCGAACTTACTGAACACAGCGTCAGGCGGCTTCTGGGACTCACGTCTCCGGTTTCAGCGACTCCGGCCCTTCGCACACAACCCCTTTAATCCGGCACGTCTTTCCGATATTTGTTCGGGAAGACGTTTAATCTTAGTCACCTCATTAGCTTGGTAAAGGCCCGGATAAAGACGTCGGCCATTTGCCCGATACCCTTCTGCTCGCCGATCAGGTCCTGCCGGATTTCGACCAGCAGGTGCGGCAACCCCTTTTCCCGTCCGTGGCGGTCCACACTGGTGCCGAAATAATCGCGTGTGTCGTACGGCTCGTGGATACCCACATGCATGTTTTCCGCGCGCAGGATCATCGCGAACTTTTCCATGAATTCATCGCTTTCATACGTGCTGAGGCCCACGTGCCAGGGACGCGGCGGGCCGTTGCGCAGGTGCGGCGTGCAGCTGTGCATGCTCAGGACCGGCACCGAGCCGCCATGCCGGCGGCATACCGCGTCGACAAGGGTGCCCGCCGCTTTATGATAAGGATGGTAGATGCCTGAAAGCCGTTGCTCCCGTTCTTTCTCGCCAACATCTTTGTTGCCGGGGATGGCGATGCCGTCGCTTTCGGGCCAGAACATCTGGGGATGGCCTTCCGGCCTGTTCGGGTCGACGATCAGTCGTGAATACGTACAATAGATCGAAGGAATGTCCAGCGTTTCACTGACGATCCGCGTGACGCCCTCTATCCCGATGTCCCAGGCTATATGTTCCGACAGATGTTCGGACGCAACGCCCAAACCATCCATCGAGGAAGGAATGTAGTTCCGGGCATGTTCGACAATGCAGACAGCGGGGAAAATTCCGTCCGCGTTTTGGATTTCGAACGGGTCGGGGAAACGGTTCTGGATCATCGCGCAAGCTGCCGGATAAACAATCGAATAAGGGTCATAAACAGATAGTATATATTCGCTTTTGGTCAAAGGTCTTAAATTACCCATAAATTCCCAGTTGACGGCGGCTGCGTTTTCTTTGCTAATCGAGCCATGGTTGAAATCACTCTATTTTCCCTTCTGGGCTACCTTATCGGCTCCATACCGTTCGGCCTTCTGCTGACGAAGGCGGCCGGATATGGCGACATACGAAGCATCGGCTCCGGCAATATAGGGGCGACGAACGTCCTGCGCACGGGAAATAAAAAACTTGCGCTTCTGACGCTGGCGCTCGATGGCGGCAAGGGCGCCCTCGCCGTTTTTCTGGCCTCGCTGTTCAGCGATTACGACGCGATGCTGGCCGCCGGGTTTTTCAGCATCGTCGGGCACATGTTTCCCCTGTGGCTAAAATTCGCCGGCGGCAAGGGCGTGGCCACGACCCTGGGCGTATTGCTGGCGCTGTCCCTGCCGGTCGGGATCGTTTCATGCATGATCTGGCTGGCCGTGGCATACGGCTTCCGCTATTCTTCTCTGGCCGCGCTGGTCGCGACCCTGTGTGCGCCGCTTGCGGCTTGGGTCTTTACGGGTGACAGCGCCCTTGCGGGCATCTGTTCAATGGCGGCCCTGCTGGTCTGGATCAAGCACCGCCCCAACTTGCGCCGCCTTGCGGCGGGCGAGGAACCAAAAATCGGGAAATCGAAAGAATGAGCCTGCGTCTGGTAAAGACCGGCAATGTCATCACACCGGCCGAAAAGCTGGCATGGCTGCGTCTGTCGCGCACGGAAAATGTGGGGCCGGTGACTTTTTATCGCCTGATTGAAACCTTTGGCACCGCGCATAAGGCGCTTGAGGCCCTGCCGACCCTGTCCCGCCGTGGCGGGCGCCAGAAGCCGCTCTCTGTCCTGCCCCCCGCCGCCGCCGAACAGGAACTGGAACGGCTGCACCGCCTGAAAGGTGCGCTGCTCGTCGCCTGCGAACCGGATTACCCGCTGCCGCTCGGCGCGCTGGAGGATGCGCCGCCAGTCCTGAGCGTCATCGGCAACGTGGAAATCCTGAGAAAGCCGTCGCTCGGCATCGTCGGCGCGCGCAACGCCTCGCTGAACGGGCGCCGCTTCGCCGAAACCCTGGCGCGGGATCTCGGCGCGTCGGGCCATACCATCGCTTCCGGTCTTGCGCGCGGGATCGACACGGCGGCGCATGAAGGCAGCCTGAAGACCGGCACCATCGCCGTGGTGGCAGGCGGGATCGATGTCGTCTATCCGCCGGAAAACCAGAAACTGTACGACCAGATCGCGGACCAGGGCCTGATCGTTGCCGAAAGCCCGCTGGGTCAGCAGCCTTTCGCCCAGAGTTTTCCGCGCCGCAACCGCATCGTCTCCGGCCTGTCGGCGGGGATCGTCGTGGTCGAGGCGACCGAGCGTTCAGGTTCTCTGATCACCGCGCGGCTGGCGGGGGAACAGGGACGCGACGTCTATGCCGTTCCCGGCCATCCTCTCGACCCGCGCGCCGCAGGACCGAACCGGCTGATCCGCGACGGTGCGACGCTGGTGCGCGACGCGGCCGACGTCCTGGAAGGTCTGCGCGATTTCAGCGGCGGCATGCGTGAAGTCAAGATCCAGGCCGCCTATTCCGCGCCCGTGGCGTTCATCGATGATGAGAAGGCCGCGATAGACGCCCATGCGGCGCTTGAGCAGGTATTGTCTTACACGCCTGCGCCCGTCGACGATCTGATCCGGCTTTCGGGATTTCCGGCCAGCCTGATCCAGACGGCGCTGCTGGAACTCGAACTGGCCGGGCGGGTTCAGAGGTTGCCCGGCAACCGCGCCGTCATGGTTTGACGGCAGATGTTTTATTGCGTGATTTCCCTGTAATCCGCCTCCAGTAAATAAAACCGGCAAGCGCTACGGCGACGAGAAATCCGATCTTGATTTCCGGCAGAAGACGGGTCACGGCATCCTGATTGTTTCCTATGGCGTAGCCCAGCACCAGCAGTATCATCGTCCACAACCCACCGCCCGCCGTCGTATAAAGGCAGAATTTTTTCAGATCCATGCGCGCCAGGCCGGCAGGAAATGAAATGAAATGGCGGACGCCGAACACCAGGCGGCCGAGGAAAATCGATACCGGCCCGTGACGCTGAAAATAATCCTCCACCTTGGCCAGTTTTTCCGGGGTTATAAAAAAATATTTGCTATAGCGGATCAGGACATAACGTCCGCAGCTGCGCGCCACCCAGTAATTGGCCAGGGATCCGGTGATCGTGCCCGTTACGGCCAGCGCGAATACGGCGGGGCCGTTCCACTTGCCCTGATGGATCAGGTAGCCTGCGGGGATCAGCGTGGCCTCGCTCGGGATCGGCAGGAATGTGCTTTCCAGCGCCGCCATCAGGAAGACGCCGAAATAGCCCATGGCTTCGACGACCTGCACAATCCATTCCATCGCGTTTTCAAACATGAAGCCGTTATAATCAAACGACAAAGACTCCGAAAGGCTTAAAACGCGGATTGCCAAAACCTTCGGGAATTTTTAGGCATTCTTAATGTTTTTAAAGGCACAGTGCTGTCTCGGGTCTCCGCGCCTTCACATTTTTCATGCCGTCCAAACCCGTTGACGAAACCACCAAAGCCTGTCAATTGCTTAAAGGCTTATTTTAAAGGAGCAGCTTTTTGAGCGCGTCCAATCTCGTCATCGTCGAATCGCCTGCCAAGGCGAAGACCATTAATAAGTATCTTGGTCCGGACTATGAAGTCCTGGCCTCCTACGGCCATGTGCGCGACTTGCCGCCCAAGGACGGGTCCGTTCTGCCCGATGACGACTTTGCCATGAGCTGGCAATTGGGTGAGCGCGCCGGGAAGCCGGTCGGCGATATCAAGAAAGCTCTTAAAAAAGTTACGACCCTCTATCTTGCGACCGACCCTGACCGCGAAGGGGAAGCCATTTCATGGCATGTCAGGGAACTTCTGAACGAAGAAGGCCTGCTCAAGGACAAGAAAGTCTTCCGGGTCACTTTCAATGAAATCACCAAGAAAGCCGTGCAGGACGCGTTCGCCCATGCGCGCCAGCTGGACGAGCATCTGGTCGACGCCTATCTGGCGCGCCGCGCGCTGGATTACCTGGTCGGGTTCAACATTTCCCCCGTCCTGTGGCGCAAGCTGCCGGGCAGCCGGTCAGCCGGCCGGGTGCAGTCCGTGGCTCTGCGGCTTATCTGCGAGCGGGAAGACGAGATCGAGAGGTTTCGCGCCCAGGAATACTGGAGCATCACCGCGCGCCTGCTGAATCCCGAAGGCGCGCCGTTCACCGCGCGTCTGACGGTGCTGGCGGGCAACAAGCTCGACAAGCTGGATATAAAGACCGAAGAGCAGGCGCAGGCCGCCGTTGCCCGCATTCAGAACAAGGCCTTGAAAGTCCAGACGGTCGAAAAGAAGCAGCTGCGCCGCAACCCGTCACCCCCTTTCATTACGTCCTCCCTGCAGATGGAAGCGTCGCGCAAGCTGCGTATTTCTGCCTCGCAGACCATGCGTCTCGCGCAGAAGCTTTATGAAGGTGTCGAAATCAACGGCGAGACGGTCGGCCTCATCACCTATATGAGAACGGACGGCACGACCCTGTCGGAAGACGCCGTGCAGCAATCGCGCAGCCTGATCCAAAGTCGCTATGGCGACCGTTACCTGCCCGCCGCGCCGCGCCTGTACAAATCGAAAGCCAAAAACGCGCAGGAAGCGCATGAGGCTATCCGCCCCACCGATCTGAGCCGCCTGCCCGAGGATGTCAGGCGCGTGGTCGACGACCAGATGGCCGCGCTTTATGACCTGATCTGGAAACGCACCATGGCGAGCCAGATGGAAAACGCCGTGCTCGATCAGGTCGCGGCCGACATCTCCGACGGCACTGACGACGTCGTGCTGCGCGCCACCGGATCCGTCATCGCGTTCGACGGCTTCCTGACCCTTTATAAAGAAGACAAGGAAGAAGAGGACGAAGCCGACGAAGAAACCCGGCGTCTTCCGCCCTTGAACCAGGGAGACGCGACCAGACTTTCCGGCATCGACCCTGAGCAGCATTTCACACAGCCGCCACCGCGTTATTCCGAGGCGTCATTGGTGAAGAGGCTGGAAGAGTTAGGCATCGGCCGTCCTTCCACCTATGCTTCCATCATCCAGGTGCTTCAGGACCGCGATTACGTGAAGCTGGAAAAGCGCCGGTTCGAACCGGAAGACCGCGGTCGGATCGTCACCGCCTTCCTGCAAAAGTTCTTCACGCGCTATGTCGATTACGACTTCACCGCCAACCTTGAAGAGGAACTGGACGCGATCGCCGCGGGCGCAATGCCGTGGAAAGACGCCTTGCGCGATTTCTGGAAGGATTTCATCAAGGCTGTCGCCGAGACCAAGGGCCTGACGATCACGGAAGTGATCGACCATTTGAACGAAGAGCTGGGCGGACATTTTTTCCCGGCCCGCGCCGATGGCGGCGACCCTCGCCTCTGCCCTGCCTGCAGCAAGGGGCAGTTATCCTTGAAGCTTGGAAAATTCGGCGCTTTTATCGGGTGTTCGAACTATCCCGAATGCCGCTTCACGCGACCTCTGGTTGCGCCCGAGGGCGAAGGTGAAGGCGTCGACGAGGCCGCAAAGCTGGCCAACGAACCGAAAATACTGGGCACGGAACCGGGCACGGGACACAGCGTTTCCCTGCGGCGCGGCCCTTATGGCCCCTACGTTCAGATCGACCCCCCGCCGGAATCGAAAGATAAGCCGAAACGCCAGGGCCTGCCCAAAGGCACGAATATCGCAGATGTGACGCTGGAATCGGCGCTCAAGCTTCTGGAACTGCCGCGCGAGATCGGCAACCATCCGGAAACCGGCAAGATGATCAAGGCAGGCATCGGTCGTTTTGGACCCTTCCTGTACCACGACAGCACCTATTCCTCGATCCCGAAAGACGACGACGTCCTGACGGTCGGCATCAACCGCGCCGTCGTACTGATCGCGGAAGCCGCGGAAAAGCGCGCCAAGCGCGAAGCCAGCGGCAAGGGCCGCCCCCCGTCGAGAAAACCCGCTCCGTCAAAGAGCAAGACAAAGCCTGCGGCCAAGACACCGAAGAAAAAAACAGCTGCAAAAGCAAAGGCTTCGGCCAAAAAACCCAAAACGAAATCCTGAAATTTTCTGGCAGGACACGCCCTCTTTCCTGTATAAATATATTATTATCCATCGCAGGACGGGCATATGGCGATCAAATCCTCCCCACCGGACGATAAAGGCAAAAAGCCGGGCGAAAAGGCCGACGCTGCCAAAAGAGACCCAAAGGAATCGAAGGCCGGGACCAAGGGTGCCGAAAAGGAAGATAACCGTCCCGGCGGCCAGCCCAAAATAAAGCCGGGCGGCCAGCCGAAAATCGCCGACGAAGAGTCCGACAGTGCACTGGGTGGCGGCATCAAGCTTGAAGCGCCTGAGCAGGATCCGCGCATCAAGCAGAAGAACAAAATTTTCTTCGCCAAGTTTCAGCAGCGCCGGAAAATGGAGCGCAAAAAGCGCGAACGCCTTAAAAAGCAGGAGCAGCAGAAATTCGAAAGCCAGAAGCGTGCGCAACAGCAGAAACAGCAGCGGCAGTTTTCCGCGCGCCTGCAGCAGGAAAAGGAAAAATGGCTTCAGCGGTTCAAATGGGACCAGCAGAAACGGGAAGAAGCCGCGCGGCTGCGCGAGGAACGTCAGCGGATCATCAAGGCCGAACAGCAGCTGCGCAGCCAGCAGAAATCGATCCAGCGCCCCGGTCAAGCCGAGGAGATACGGCGCCAGCAGGCCGCGTTTCAGAAGCGCGAACTGGAAAAGCAGAAAAAACAGCAAAGCGTCCTCGAACGCCTGAGGCTTGAAAAGGAAGCCAAAGATCTGCGCGAGCGCGAAGCGCGCAGGCGCCAGCTTGAACGCGAGGCGGTGATCCAGAAACAGCGTAAGGACAGGGAGCGGAAGCGCCAGCAGCAGATCCTGGTCAGGGCGCAGAAACAGCGCCAGAATCAGGTGGTCCGCGAACAGAAAAAACAGCAGCGTCTTTATCTTGCCCGCAAACGCCAGGAACAACGCCAGCGCGAACGTCAGCGCCAGGAACAGCGCATGAACCAGCGCCGGAAGCTGGAGACCGAACAGCAGGAGCGTAAACGCAAACAGCAGATGATGCTCGACCAGCGCAAACGCGAGGAACAGCAGAAAATGGAAGAACGCAAACGGCAGGAACAGATGAACGCGGAAAGGAATAAAAAGAAGTAATGCATTGATGCGCCGCAACAACGATTGTTTTTGGCATTCTTTTTATAAATATTTTATTGTTCTTTTTGCTTTAATTACATGTAGGAATATGAACATGACTGCTCCAGAACTTACCGGGGATTTCGCACAGGCGCTCAGCGACATGAATTTGGACGTAAGGGCAATTCCAGATCCCGTCATTACAGCATCTACCGCATTACAAACGGATGATGGTTTTGGTAAACTTGATCAATGGATCGGTCCTAATGAAGTCCAACCATCTGGAAATACAAAAGAAGTGCATATTGCACCTGATTCACCGAATAAGCTTCATGCTGCGTTAGCTAGTTTTCTTTTTAGCTCCTTACCTGAAGAGAGTGGCAACAGCACTTCTTCAAAAGTTACGCCTGTGAATCTGGTTCCCATGCAACTCTGATTGCATGGGGATCTATGATTTCCCTGACCAAAGAACAGATCCTTGCTTTTCTTGAAACCAGCAAAAATCCCGTCAACAAACGGGATCTTGCGCGCGCGTTCAAGGTTACGGGCGATGGCCGCGTCGTTTTAAAACAGCTTTTGGGCGGACTCGAAGCCGAAGGGCTGATCGTCAAGCTGCCTGGCCAGGAATATACCGTGCCGCGCGGCCTGCCCACGGTCGGTATCATTGAGATTACATCGATCGATATGGACGGCGATACGATCGCGAAGCCCGCCGAGTGGAATGCTGAATTGCAGGGCGAAGCGCCAAGAATCGAAGTCCAGCCGGACCGTAAAGGCCATCCCGCCCTGAAAGAACATGACAGGGCCCTTGCTAAATTAACCCGCCTGTCGGACACGCTGTATCAGGCGGAGATCATCCGCCGCCTCGATTCACCGCAGGGCCATGTCATGGGCCTGGTCAAGCGCGTGAAGGACGGGTTCGTCCTTCAGCCCGCGAACAAGCGCGCCAAATACGATTTCGATCTGTCCCAGGCCGATCTGAACGGCGCGACGGACGGCGACCTGGCCGTCGGCGAGATTCAGCCCGCGCGCGGGCTGAAACGCAAAAAAGTGCGTATCACGGAAGTGATCGGGCGGGAGAACGATCCGAAGGCGATCAGCCTGATCGCCCTGCACGAGGCCGGGATCAAGCCGGAATTCCCGCATGACGTCGTCGCGGCCACGGAAAGCATGACGGTTCCGGAACTGAAGGATCGCGAAGATCTGCGCCAGATCCCGCTGGTCACCATTGACGGGGCGGATGCGCGGGATTTCGACGACGCCGTGTTCGCCGAACCCGATGGGAAAGGTTTTCACCTGATCGTCGCCATTGCCGACGTCGCCTATTACGTGCGGCCCGACACCGCGCTCAACAAAGAAGCCTATCGCCGCGGCAACTCGACCTATTTCCCCGACCGCGTCGTGCCGATGCTGCCCGAGAAACTGTCGAACGATCTGTGCTCCCTGCGCCCGCGCGAGAACCGCGCCTGCCTTGCCGTCCATATGTGGATCGACGCGGCGGGCGAAATGCAGCGCCATAAATTCGTGCGCGGATTGATGCGGTCGGAGGCGCGCCTCACCTACGAACAGGTTCAGGCGGCGAAAGACGGGTTGACGGACGATACGACCGGCCCCCTCATGAAAGGCGTGATCGAGCCGCTTTATGCCGCCTATGCCCTGCTGTGGAAAGCGCGGGAAAAACGCGGTGCGCTCGACCTCGATCTGCCCGAACGCAAGATCGTCGTCGACCAGAACAACAGGATGAGCGGCGTGGTTTTGAGGGAACGGCTCGATTCCCACAAGCTGATCGAGGAATTCATGATCCTCGCCAACGTTGCGGCGGCGGAGGCGCTGGAAAACCGCAAAAGCCCCTGCGTCTACCGCGTCCACGACAAACCCGATCCGGCCAAGCTGGATTCGGCGCGGGAATTCCTGCAAAGCTTCGGCCTTTCCCTGCCCAAGGGCCAATCCATCCGCCCCGCGCAGATCAACCAGATCCTGCATGAGGCCGAAAAACTCCCCTATTCCCATCTGGTCAGCCAGGTCGTGCTGCGCGCCCAGAGCCAGGCGCATTATGCCCCGGAAAATGTCGGCCATTTCGGACTGGCCCTGCGTCGCTATGCGCACTTCACATCCCCCATCCGGCGCTATGCCGATCTGCTGGTCCATCGCAGCCTGATCCGCAGCCACGCCATGGGCGTGGGCGGGCTGGACGAAGGCGAAGTCGTCAGGCTGGACGAAATGTCCCAGCACATCTCGGATACCGAGCGCCAGTCGATGGAAGCGGAGCGTAACGCCGTCGACCGCTTTACCGCAGGATGGCTGTCGGAACGTATCGGGGCCCAGTTCCAGGGCCGGATCACCGGGGCCACGCGGTTCGGCCTGTTCGTGGAGCTGAAGGAAACAGGCGCGGACGGGCTGATCCCCATCAGCACCCTTCCCAAGGATTTTTACGTCCATGACGAACGCCAGCATGCCCTGATCGGCGACCGGCACGGGCGGGTTTACCGCATGGGCGCCAGCGTCCTGGTCAGTATCGCCGAAGCGGATCCCCTGACGGGCAGCACCATTTTCTCCCTGGTCGGGGACGGCAGCGCCGACCTTCCCGGCATCGAGCTCAAACGCACGCTCAGCCAGGGCCGGCGGCCTGACCGGTACAAAGACAGGGGGCGCGGCGATGACCGTCCCCAAAAGAAAACACACCGCAAGGGACGGCGAAAACCCGGGAAAAGCCGGCCATAGCGGCTCTTTAACGCAAATCTTGACTTTTCCTGCCAAATCCGTAAAGTGCAGCCCTGTTTAACGGGATCACAGAAGGTTCAAGGCCATGGCCAAAAAGGGCGTCGCGACGATGGTTCGCATGGAAAGCACGGCAGGGACCGGCTTTCGCTACTACAAAAAGAAGGGCAAAAACGCCACCGAAAAGCTGAAACTGCGCAAATACGACCCGATCAAGCGCGAGCATGTCATCTTCGAAGAAAAGAAGATGCCCCCTTCCAAAAAGAATTAAAAAAAGCGCCTTCGGGCGCTTTTTTATTGACCTACATCCATTGCAGCTTCGCGATGACCCGCCCGATCAGGACCGTTTTGCGCAGCGGCGCGTCATGCGATTCATAGCGCGTATTGCTGGCCCGCAGGCGGACTTTCAATGGTTTGGTATTGGGCAAAATCTCGCATTGGCGGATAATATGCCCCACCCCGTCCGATATCACGAAAATACCGGGCGGCGATGGCTTGGTGTCCGACAGGTCGACCAGCACATGCTCCCCCGATTTGAATTCCGGCGCCATCGTGTTGTCCTGGATCGGGAACACGCGGATCTGGTCGGGCGGCGTGTCGGTGCGGCGCTCGATCAGACTGGCCGGAATGATCCAGGATTCCTCCTGCTGATGAGAATCCGGTTCGCTAAGAGGCTGGAGGACATAGGATTTCGTGCTGCCTTTCGAGGCATAAAATCCCCCCTCGCCGTCGACCGGCAGGCCGAAATAACGGCGCATGGCATGGTATTCCGCCGCCTTGATCTGGCGCGCCCCGCCTAGAATCTTGCTGATGGCCGGCGGCTCCAGCCCCACGGCTTTCGCCAGCCCCGCCTTGCTTTTACGGGGGTGCAGCCGGAACTGCATTTTGAGCCATTGACTGTCCATAACGGCAAGTATCGCGGCAAAACCGTTCTGGACATATTTCTAATAAGGAAATAATATTGGAGTCATATTGCCAAAGGGGTAAGTCATGTCACGGACAAAGCTGCCATCGGAGCGTATCATAGGTGCCAATCTTCGCGCTTTGCGCGAACACGCCGGATGTTCCCAGATGCGGCTGGCCGCCGCGCTCGGCGTTACTTTTCAGCAGGTGCAGAAATACGAAAAGGGCGATTGCCGCCTGACAGCCGACAGGCTGCATAGCCTGCATTTGTATTTCCGGGTGCCCTACGATTATTTTTTCCATGGCATAGATGGCCATGCCGCGCCCGATATGGCGCTGCTTCACGGCGACAGGACGGCGCTGGAAGCGTTTCAACTGATCAAGGCTATAACCGATCTCAGCCAGAAACAGAAGATCCTCGACGTGGTGAAAATCCTGACGGCTTAAATCAATGAGATAGGCGCGCTCTTACATATTGCTGGAGCATGCGTCGCAGATCTTCCATGCGGAACGGCTTCGACAGATAATCCTGCATCCCCGCCTTCAGGCAGTTCTCACGGTCGGTATTGCTGGCATGACCCGTGATGGCGACGATGGGCACCTGAGTCAACTTCCGCTCGTTTTCAATCTCGCGGATACGGCGGGTGGTTTCCAGACCATCGATTTCCGGCATCTGGACGTCCATGAACACCATCGCGTAAGACCGCGCCGAAAATTTCTCCAGCGCCTCGAAACCGTTGACGGCGACGTCGTAATCGTACCCCAGCTCCTCCAGCAGCGTTGCCGCCACCAGGACGTTCGCGGGATGGTCCTCGACCAGCAGGATACGATGGTGCCGCTCCTTTTCTATGGGTCCGTCCTGTTTCAGAGCGGGCCTTGTCGAAGGCGTCTCCTTACCCTGAACATTGCCGAGCGGCAAAATCACGCTGAAGGTCGACCCCTTGCCCGGTTCGCTGGTCACCGAGATGTCGCCCTTCATCAATTCCGCAAGGGACTTGCAGATCGACAGCCCCAGTCCCGACCCGCCATATTTGCGCGTCATGGATACGTTACCCTGCGCGAATTTTTCAAAGATGCTTTCCCGTTTGGTGGGATCGATGCCGATACCGGTATCCGTGACTTCGATTTTGACGCGCGTGCGGCCGGGCATGGTCTGGCCGCTCGCGGTCAGAGTCACGCCGCCTTCTTCCGTGAACTTCACCGCGTTGGAGAGCAGATTGTTCAGGATCTGCTGGATGCGCAGCGGGTCCCCGGTAAAACGCCTGGGAAGGCCGCTGGCATATCGCACGGTCAGCCCCAGCCCCTTCTGTTTCGCCTCGATCTCAAGAATACCCGCCACTCTCGTCATCAGTTCGAAAAGGTCGAATTCGTTTTCTTCCAGCTGCACGGCATTGTCTTCAAGCTTGGAAAAGTCCAGGACGTCGCTGATGAGCTCCAGCAGCTGATGCGCGCTGGTCTGCAGGGTCGTCACCAGCTGGCGCTGCTTGGGATCGAGTTTGGTGGACTGGTCGAGAATTCCCGCAATCCCGATGACCGCGTTCAGGGGGGTGCGGATCTCATGACTTATGTTCGCCAGGAATTCCGATTTCGCCATATTGGCGGCCTCCGCCATCTCTTTGGCATCGAGAAGCTGTTCGTAAAGGGATGCGTCCGAAGCCTCCGCCAGGATCTGGACGATTCCCACCACGCGCCCTTCCTCGCCGCGCACCGGGCTTAAATGAAGGTCGAAACGGCTGTTTTCAAGATCGAGGTCTCGCACGGTCCGGCTGACGCCTTCCGTCATGATCTGGGACAAGGCCGGGGCGACCTGGTGCCACTGCGGCTGCCACAGGGACGACGCAGGCAATGCCTGCTGCCCGCCGAGAAGGTTGTCCCAGGCTTCGTTATGCAGGACCGTCAGCTCTGCCCCCCAGCAAATGGCGGAAGGCAGACCGGTCCCGAGACAGATCGAGATCGCCGTGCGCAATTCCGGCGTCCAGCTTTCGGGGTGGCCGAGGGGCGTTCCCCTCCAGTCCATCGCCCGCAGGGTTTCCCCCGCTTTTCCGCCCCCTGAAAGGCATTCATATCCGGTCTGTTCCCCGGTCCCACGATTTGGAGCGTTACGAAGCAAAGGCATTCCCCGGCGGCTTGCATGACAACATTCGATTACAACCTGTTTTATAGGGCAGTTGGTTCCATCTATAAAGGTTTTTCACTTTTTTCGCGAAGGAAGCGCTATTTCATGACGTATGACTGTAAAAGCGCAAACGGATTGACGACATCATGAGAAAAAACTGGCTTAAAACGGTCCTTGTCCTCTTGCTGGTCGCGGGGGCGGCTTACGCATGGATAACGCTGCGTCCGGCAACGGGAAGCGCGAAAGCAGACGCGCTGACGACCGTAACCGTCGCCAGGGGCGATATCGAGGATGTCATCACCGCGCAGGGCAAGCTGGAGCCGAAAGACTATGTCGATGTCGGTACCCAGGTATCAGGCCAGTTGAAGCAGCTGCATGTAGAAATTGGAGACATTGTTGCCAAGGGCCAGCTTCTGGCGGAAATCGACCCCCAGGTTTACCAGGCTAAAGTCGATGCCGACCAGGCCCGCCTGCGAACTCTGCAGGCCCAGATCATGCAGCAAAACGCGCAGGTCGACCTCGCCCGCCAGCAGCATGAGCGAAACGAAGCCCTGTTTAAAGTCCAGGCGATCAGCCAGGACGCGCTGGACACCACCCAGTCGCAGTTGAAAGTTACCCAGGCCCAGCTTGCGGCTCTGAAAGCGCAGGTAGAGGAAGAGCAGTCGGGACTGAATGGCGACCAGGCCAATCTAGGTTATACTAAGATCTATGCGCCTATGGATGGCACCGTGGTGGCTCAAAGCACCAAGGAAGGCCAGACCGTTAATGCCAGCCAGTCCGCCCCGATTATCGTTCAACTGGCCAATCTCGGCACCATGACCGTTCGGGCCCAGGTGGCCGAAGCCGACGTATCCCGCCTGGCCACAGGCATGCCAGTCTATTTTACGACTTTAGGGTCCAAGCGCCGCTGGGACGCGACGGTACGCCAGATTCTGCCGACCCCGCAGACCGTCAACGATGTCGTCCTTTACGATGTGCTGGTGGATGTCGACAACAAGGACGGTCAGTTGATGACTGGCATGAGCACCCAGATGTTTTTCGTGGCCGCCAGCGCCAAGAACATCCTTACTCTTCCTTCATCCGCCCTTGGCAAGCATCTGGCGAAACAGGACGATGAAACGGGTGATGCGTATGAAGTAAAAATCCCCTCTGGCAGCGAAACGGCGACAAAAATCATCCGCGTCGGACTTTTAAGCCGGACTCTTGCCGAGGTAAAGTCGGGCCTTGCCGAGGGCGATACGGTCGTGCCGCCGGTGCAGGACGCCAAAACGGAAGGCAGCGCCGGCCAGGGTGGCCGCCGCGGCGGCTTCGGACCGCGCCTGTGAAGGGCCCGCTGATCGAACTCGAGTCCGTTGGTCGTTTTTACAAGAGCGGCGATACGGTGGTGAAGGCGCTGGACGGGATATCGCTGACCATCGGCGCGGGGGAGTTCGTCGCCATCATGGGCCAGTCCGGTTCCGGTAAATCGACGTTGATGAACATCATCGGATGCCTCGACCGTCCGACGGCGGGGTCCTATAAGGTTCGCGGCCGGAACGTCGCCGACCTGACGCCGGACGAACTGGCGACCCTGCGCCGCGACACGTTCGGTTTCGTGTTCCAGCGTTACAACCTGCTCGCGACAGCGACCGCCGACGAAAACGTCGAGATTCCTGCCGTCTAC
>JBGAPF010000024.1:0-38014 GCA_044221445.1 Alphaproteobacteria bacterium | reverse complement strand
CGAGCGGTTTGTTGATACCGGTGAGGAGGGCGGGGGTGCCGGTCCGGACGGCGTCGAGGAACAGGGCGATGCTGTCGCCCGAGCTGAAGCGCGGCAGGGGGAAGGTTTCACGGCCTCTTGCGGTTTCCAGCCAGGCTTCGTTGTTCGAGACGACGGCCCTGCCGTCCGTGCCGGTGACATGAAGCGAGAACTGCGAGCCGATGGCGGGGCGCGGGCCTTCGAAATCCGGGTCTTCCCGCCATCCGGCATAGAAGGTCAGGGCCGGGCCGTCCTGCGAGATCAGGCGGCCTGTGCCGAAATGGTCATGGACGCCGGTACGGAGGCCGGGCACGCGGCCGGTTTCCGCCTCGACGGCGGCGGGCGTTTTACCGGACAGCCAGGTCAGCATATCCACGCAATGCAGGCCCATGTCGCCGAAACCGCCATAGCCGGCTTTCGCCTCGTCCGTCATCCAGTCATAGCCTTTGAACCAGCCGTTCGCGAGACCGGAATGGCTGTAGGACATATGGATGGACCGGCAGGCGCCGAGGCCGCCCGCGATCAGGCTGTCCCTGACCGCCCGCACGGCGGGGATCTGGCGCAGGAAATAACCGGTGTGAAAGCTGTCCGGGGCGGCGAGCATCCCGGCCAGCGTTTGCGCGGTCTCGGGGATAACGGCCAGCGGCTTTTCGACGAAAAGCGGTTTGCCAGCCGCGGCCAGGGCGGGGATCAGGCGTTCATGCCGGTGCGTTTCGGAAGCGACGATGAAAGCGTCGATATCCGGGCGGCGCGCCAGGGCCGGCAGGTTGAGGGCGGCGGGCCATCCCAGTGTTCCGGCGACGGCGTCGGCGCGGTCACGGTCGGAATCGTAGACATAGCCAAGTTCAAGGCGCGCCGCGTTCAGGGCATCGACGAAATCGTCGATATGAATGTGGCCGGTTCCGATCAGGGCTATTTTCATAGGACACGCCTCGATCAGAGTGCAAATTTTTCCAGCGCGTTAATAAAAGCCTGTGCCTGCGGACCCAGTTCGTCCCATGTCGGCGGAGGGGTGATGCCCTGTGAGCGGGCCATCTGATGGGCCTTTCTTGTCGCGCGATCGAGGTCATCTTGAAACAAAGGCATGGCGCTGGCGATCCACTCTTCAACCAGTGTGGCTGATACCTGTTCGTCGATACCATTCTGACTGGCAACCATCGCCACGGCATCGGCCCTGATTTCGTCCGTGGTCATTTGGGCCCAGTTTTCTCTTATTCCCGGATTCCACTGTTCTTCCATTGTTTTTTCCTTTCTTTCAAATCCGGATGAATATTTATATGAAAAATAATTCGGATCAAGAAAAAAGTGCAATAGAGCCTATGACCATCGTTGCGTGCGAAAATAGTCATTATGCTGCCTGCCTGTATTGGCCATTGCGGATCCCTCCTGCCTCGGGATGACAATTTTTAGTTTTCCGTTTCCGCTTTTTCCGCCTTCGCGGCTTCGACGTTTTTAAGCAGTTCGAAGAGCAGTGGCCTCATGCCTTCGCCGGAGACGGCGGAGATGATCCAGGGTTTGACGCCGGTCGCGTCCTCGAAGATGCGGGCCTGGTCGGCGGCCAGTTCGGGACCGATGGCGTCCGATTTGTTCAGGGCGACGAGTTCGGGCTTGGCGGCCAGATCGTTGCCGTATTCTTCCAGTTCCCGGCGAACGGTGTGGTAGGCCTTCACGATATCGTCCTGGGTGCCGTCGATGACATGGACCAGCACGGCGGTGCGCTCGACATGGCCGAGGAAGCGATCGCCGAGGCCGTGGCCTTCGTGCGCGCCCTCGATCAGGCCGGGAATGTCGGCGACGATGAATTCCTTGTCCGCCAGCCGCACGACGCCGAGATTGGGGTGCAGGGTGGTGAACGGATAGTCGGCGATTTTCGGGTTGGCCCGGCTGCACGCGGCGAGGAAGCTGGACTTGCCCGCGTTCGGCAGGCCGACGAGGCCCGCGTCGGCGATCAGTTTCAGGCGGAGCCAGACATCCATCTCCTGGCCTTTCCAGCCGGGCGTGAAACGGCGCGGGGCCTGGTTGGTCGCGGTCTTGTAATGGGCGTTGCCGAAACCACCGTCGCCGCCGCGCAGCATGGTAATGCGCTGGCCGTCCTCCATCATGTCGAACAGCAGCGTTTCCTTGTCCTCGGCCAGGACCTGGGTGCCGACCGGGACGCGCACGACCAGATCGTCGCCGCCCGCGCCGCTGCGGTTGCGGCCGGAACCGTGCAGGCCGTTCTTCGCCTTGAAATGCTGGGTGTAGCGGAAATCAATCAGGGTGTTGAGGGTCTTGACCGCCACGAAGACGATGTCGCCGCCCTTGCCGCCGTTGCCGCCGTCCGGCCCGCCGAACTCGACGAACTTCTCCCGGTGAAAGCTGACGCTGCCGGGGCCGCCGTCGCCGGATTTGATATAGACCTTGGCTTCGTCGAGGAATTTCATTTCATCTTTCCGGCCATAAAAAGACAGCCCGCAAAGCGGGCTGGCATTCGCGCTGTATCCCGGAAATCAGGATAAAGCCTGTGTTATTCCGCAGCCTGGAGGCTATCGTTGGCCGCAGGGACCACGTTGATCATCTGGCGGCCCTTGTAGGAATAGGAAAACTTCACCTGGCCGTCGACCAGCGCGAAGATCGTGTGATCCTTGCCCATGCCTACGTTCTTGCCGGGGTGGTATTCGGTGCCGCGCTGACGCACGATGATGTTGCCCGCAGTGCAGTCCTGACCGCCATAGATTTTAACGCCGAGGCGGCGGCCCGCTGAATCGCGACCGTTTCTGGATGAACCGCCTGCTTTTTTATGTGCCATGATGCAAACTCCTGAATCTGAACTGTCTGAAATTAAGCGATGTCGGTGATTTTGATAACCGTCAGATCCTGGCGGTGGCCGTTTTTGCGGCGGTGGTTCTGGCGGCGGATTTTTTTGAACACCAGGATTTTCCGGGTGCGGATATGCTTGACGATCTCCGCCGTGACGGTCGCGGTCTTGCCGCCTTCGGCGAACAGGACGTCGTCGAGTTTCACGGTGTCGCCGGCTTCGCCTTCGAGCCTGGCAACGTTAAGCTGGGCGTCTTTCGCCACTCTGTATTGTTTTCCGCCTGTGCGAATGACTGCAAACATGTTTTTTCAAGCCGTTTTCTAAGAATTGCAAGGAGGCGACATTACCCACAGAACGCCTTTTCTGTCAAGGAACTTGTCTTCGTTTTATATCGGTGCCATAACCTTATCATGGAACGACTGAAAAGCGGCATATTCTGGGCGGTACTGGTTTCGGAGACATCGCATGTTTTCTGCTGCGTCCTGCCCACCGTGGTCAGCCTGATCAGCCTCATGGCCGGGGCAGGCATGCTGTCCGCCCTTCCGGGACCCGTCCTGGCCATCCATGACGCCCTACATGCCTATGAAATTCCTATGATTTGCGGTTCCGCGCTGATCCTGCTGGCCGGGTGGGTCATGCATTATATCAGCCTAAGGCTCGACTGCCGGGGCACAGGCTGCGCCCATGAGCCGTGCGCGCCCAAAAAGGACCGCACGAAGATGCTTTTAATCGGCGCGACGGTCCTGTTCTGCTTCAATCTGACCATTTACCTGTGCTTCCATGCCGGGCATGAAAGCTTTGAAGCCGAAGCACATCATCACGGCCAGTAGCTGGCTGAAATCGTCCATGTAAAGCCTTCATCGGCCTCGGGGTCATGGAGCGCCCGCGTACGCCCATCTGGCGGAGCGGGCCGGGCTGGACGTAACGGTCTACAACCGCACGGCGGACAAGGCCCGGCGATGGGTCGAACGGCATGGCGGCCGGCAGGCGGAAACGCCGGCGGACGCGGCGAAGGAGGCCGATCTTGTCTGCCTGTGCGTCGGGAACGACGACGACCTGCGCGAGGCGATGCTGGGGCAGGGCGGGGTGCTGGACGGCGCCCGGCCCGGGACGATCATCGCCGACCATACGACCGTTTCAGCCGACATCGCCCGCAAACTTGCCGAAAAGGCGACGGACAAGGGCTGCTTTTTTCTCGACGCGCCGGTTTCGGGCGGGCAGATCGGCGCGGACAAAGGCCAGCTGACCGTCATGGTCGGCGGCGATTCCGGGGCTTTTGGGATCGTCGAGCCTGTCATGCGTAAAGCCTATGCAAAGGACATACGGCATATGGGTCCGTCCGGCGCGGGACAGCTGACCAAGATGGTCAACCAGATCTGCATCGCGGGCGTTTTGCAGGGCCTGGCCGAAGGGCTGGCCTTCGGCATGAAGGCTGGGCTGGACATGGACCAGGCGCTGGCCGTGACAACCAAAGGGTCCGCCCAGTCCTGGCAGATGGAAAACCGCGGCCCGACCATGGTGCGCGACCAGTTCGATTTCGGCTTCGCCGTGCAATGGATGATCAAAGACCTCGGTCTTGCGCTGGACGAAGCGAAAAAGAGCGGCGCCAAACTGGAAAGCACGGAGCAGATTCTGTCCTTTTATAAAGACCTTGAGGGCAGGGGATTGGGGCGGATGGATACGAGTTCGCTGATCAAGCGATTGGTTTGATTATTATGTTATCTTTTAGTTTGTTTCTCTAACTTCTTCGCTTTGGCCCATAAATCTTCCATCTGTTGCAGCGTTGCGTCCTGCAGGGAAACATTCTGCGCTTTCAGGCCGCGCTCGATCGCCTTGAACCGGCGCTCGAACTTGATGTTGGCATGGCGCAACGAATCTTCGCAGTCCTGGCCCAGCATGCGCCCGAAATTGGTGAGGACGAAAAACAGATCGCCGAGTTCGTCTTTCACCTCGTCCTCGTGACCGCCCGCCAGCGCCTCGCGCATTTCCTTCGTTTCCTCTTCCAGCTTATCCAGCACATCGACGGGCTTCGCCCATTCGAAGCCGACGCGCGCGGCGCGCTTCTGCAGTTTCTGGGCGCGCATCAGGGCAGGGAGGCCGCGCGTCACGTCATCGAGGATGCTTTCGGACGATTGCCGTTTGGTCTCCTTGTCCTTCTGCTGTTCCCAGATGACGTTGACGTCCTCCGCCCTCTTCGCCTCGGCGTCGCCGAAGACGTGCGGGTGTCGGCTGACAAGTTTCGCGGTGACATGCTCCGCGACATCGGCGAAATCGAACAGCCCTTTTTCCTTCGCCATCTGCGCGTGGAACACGACCTGGAGCAGGAGGTCGCCGAGTTCGTCCTTCAGCCCGTCCATATCGTTGCGCTCGATGGCGTCCGCCACCTCATAGGCTTCCTCGATGGTATGAGGCGCTATGCTGGCGAAATCCTGTTCGATGTCCCACGGGCAGCCGCCTTCGGGATCCCGCAGGCGCGCCATGATGGCCAGGAGGCCGTTTATTTCATCCGTTTTCATTCAACAGGCTTAGAAGCCCTGCAGCAGAAAATCAATGGCGTCATCGGTGATGCTGTGATGTTCAGAAGCTAGGGTTCCGACCCTATTTGTTAACACGGACCTATGCACAACCGACATGACAGGAGTCATGAGCAAATAGGATGTACCCTGTATATCAAATATCGGGTTCAGGCGATTTGCCTTCATGGTGATGTGGCGATCAGCCGGAATCATCGGCACAACGATCCGAGTTTCAAGATAAGACAGGAGGTCCGCCTGAACGTCTAAAAAATATTCTTTAACGGAACCCGGCACCTCATAGAAATCAAAACGGGCCATAAGAGCCGTCTTCATTCATCCAGTAGGGTTTCATAGGCAGCCCGCTGGCTTTAATATATTCGTTATAGGCATCGAGAGCCGGTTTGTTTTCTTCAAGCCACCGGATTTCCTTTTCTTTTTTTACGGCCAAAGCAATTCCGTTCTCTGCAGCCTGGGATGTATTCAGATTCAAATCGCGCGCTTCCTTCAGCACATCAGCGCGAATGGTCATCGTAACGGGCTGTTTCTTAGTGTTGCGATCGTAAGACGGCATGGATAATCCTTATAATTTATATGTATATATTATCATTATATATAGAAAGGGACAATATATAAAGATGTGATAATGTATATTATGGAAATTAATATCATTCTTTCAAAGCAGGGGGCTTTTAACGGCTCAAGGCTTCCGCGGCTTCGGCGCGATATCCATGGACATCCATGTGCCCATGAACGACAGCCTTCGCGGCGATGGTCGACCGCATCAAGGCCTGACGGAACGCGGCGACAAGCATGCCGCCGTATCCAGGTTCTTCGCCAGCGCCGTCGGCCAGCGCACGCAGTTCCTTCAGCACGATATTATGCTCGTCGCCGTCATCCATCAAATCAAGAAACTTGTTCATGATTCTGTGGCTGAAAACGATGCGTTCCGCGTACACCTGCAGACGGCCGTCGCGGAGATCGAAGCTTATCTCACGGCCCAGTTCGTCGGGCGTGTTTTCGGGCAGCCTGTGATCGAACGCGATATCGATGCGCCCGAATTCATAATGGCACAGCCGGTTGAACGTAAGGTTAAGCCGAAACCACCGCGACTCGTAACACTGGGCCTGCAGGGTTTCCTTCTGTTCGTAATCTAGCAGCATGAAACAGGCATCCCGCTCGCAGCCCGGCACGCATAGCCTCTCAAGGCCTTCACGTACGGCTTTATGCGTGGTTTCCGGGAGAAATTCAGACAGACCGGCAAGATTGTCCCGCCCGTAATACCCCTTCATCAATTCGTAATAGCGGAAATATTTATGCAGGTCGTCGAACACCAGGCCGTTGGCGTGGCCCAGATCGCCCCAGACCGTGACAGTCGAAAGTTTGCTGAGCTCGCCGCCGATATCTTTGGAGACGAAGGCCGCCGCGCCCACCCAGAGAATTTCCCTGTTGCGCAGAAAAAGCCCGGCATAAGCCTTCGTGATCAGGCGGTTCCGCTCGCGGATATCGCAGATCCCGACAATTCCGGCGGTTTCGCAAACAGCCTGGCGCCAGAATTCCGAAGCTGTCGAAGGGTCGATCACAACAGGCACTTTCAGAAAAAATTGTGCTTATTCTTATGACCAATAACCGAAGCGGCCTGATATTTCAAGGAAGACCGTCTATCCGCAGGCGATTTCGAGGCCGTCCCATGCCGGCTCGTAACCCTGCGGCAGTTCTTTCAGCATGGTCCGATAGTCCATGCCCGGCGTCAGGTGCGTCAGGTAAATGCGTTCGGCCTGCACGATTTCGTTGGCGCGGTAGACGTCCTTCAGCGTCATATGAACCTTGTTTTCGGGCATTTTATAGCCTGCCGCGTCCACCACCCAGTTTCTGATTCCGGCGAGCGTCCGCAGCGCCCGGTCGTCGAAGCGGACGACATCTGTCGAGTACGCCGTATCGCCCATACGGAACCCGACGGTGCGGCATGTGCCGTGGTTCTGGTCATACGGCGTGAACGTGATGTCGCCGATGGTCATCGGCTGCCAGAGATCATAAAGATGCGGCTGCACGACCTTCGGATACAGGCCGTCATGCTGTTCGAGAAACATATAGGCGAAGCGTTCTTTCAGTTCGTCGATCGTCGCTTCGTTGCCATAGATATGCATCAGGGTTTTAAGGCGCATGCGAAGGACGCGCAGATCGTCGATGCCATGCACATGGTCGCCATGCGCGTGGGTGAACAGGACAGCGTCCAGGCGTTCTATTCCGACGCGGTTCAGCTGTTCTCGGAAATCGGGACCGGTATCGATGACCAGCGTGGTTGTATCCGTACGCAGCATGGCGGCAGGGCGCGTACGCCGATTTTTCGGTTCCGCCGGATCGCACTGGCCCCAATGGTTGCCGATGGTCGGCGTTCCTGCTGAATTGCCGCAGCCGAGAATGGTCAGAGTCAGACCGCTCATGCCGCCGCCTTGTCGAAAAGAGAAAAAAAGTTTTGTTTAGAATGTGTTGCCATTAATTCCTTATCTATTTGATGAAGACCGGCAAGCCTGGCGCATGTATGCGTGACCAGCGCCGGTTCATTGGTGGCGCCGCGAAACGGCTCGGGCGCCAGATAAGGCGCGTCCGTCTCGATCAGGATACGGTCAAGAGGGACGGTTTTGGCGAATTCCCGTAATTCATCGGATTTCGAAAAGGTGACGATGCCGGAGAAGGAAATGTAAAAGCCGATACCCAACGCCTCCTCACCCATTTTCCGGCCCGAGGAGAAGCAATGCATGACGCCTTTCAGGGACGTCCCCTGCCCCTCCTCCTTCAGAATGCGGATGACGTCTTCGTCGGCGTCGCGCGCGTGGACGACCAGTGGCAGGCCGGTCTCGATACAGGCGCGTATGTGCTTGCGAAAGTTTTCCTGCTGGTCGTCCACGTCCGCATGTTTGTAAAAATAGTCGAGCCCGCTTTCGCCGATGCCGACGATTTTGGCGTCGCTTCGCGCCAGGCGCACAAGACCGCCGAGCGTGATGGCTTTTTCATCCGGCTTGCCGGCATCGTGCGGATGCGTACCGACGGTACACCACACCTTGTCATGGGCCTGGGCTATCGACAGGATTTCATCTAATTCCTCGGCGATACGGCAGCAGATGGTCAGCATGCCTTCGATGCCTGCCGCCTTTGCACGCGCCACGACCTCGGACGGCGTGCCGATGCTGGAAAGGCGTTTGTGGTTCAGGTGGCAATGGGAATCGATATGCATTGCTTTAATTTAGACATCAGGAGAAAGAATGCCATAGCTTTCAGATGATAAAAGACGTTGCGCGGCAATTGAATCGGCTAATTGCCTAGACATCATGTCCTCAGCCATTTTACGTCCGCACTCTTTGGCAACTTCTCGTAATAAATCTGTCATTGCATCCGGATGAGACAGATCAATTTCTGATTTTTTTTCAAAACTGTTTCCTAGCGAGCAATTTGCTTTGCGGGTGCCGTTGCGCAGGATTTCCGTAAAATCAACAGAGATGCTTACTGGCTGATTTTGATAAGTGATATTAAAACGTACAGAAGCTCTGTTTCTTTTTTCACCTTCGTTTTCATGCTCATAATAAGAAATTGGACTGCTATAACCATTTCCCAGTGAACATATAAACCCTTCTTCAGAATTTATTCTCGCGGCCAGATCGACAGCTTCTTGAATAACATAACGCTGCCATTCTGTCAGGGGTCTGTATGTCTCTTTGAATGCAGTATTGACAATCGCTTTAAGATCCATAATTAAAACTTCCTGTTTGGTTTTCTTGAGTTTCTATCTCATGTTCTTTGATTATGGTATCTTTTTTTATAATATTTATTCCCCTTCCAATATTTGCACCTATATCGTTGACAATTATTTTTTCATAATGCTAAATTCACGTGATTAAAGTAGGAGATTATATGTCATCGTTCAATGAAGCGGCAAAACGCCATGTAGAGGGTCTCCCATCTTTTCTGGACGGTGGCGACAAGCCATGGGATTCCATCTGGGCGCACCATAAAATACGCGATTTAAGACGGCAATTGCATAAAGGCGAAATTCGTAGCTTTCTGTCTTATGATTTAGCCATCGTACGTCATGGCCTTGCAAACAGCGCCGAGAACCGATTTACCTTAAGGGATGTCGATCTGTTGCGTAAAAGCGCGCTTATGTGGCTGATAGAAGATTATAATGCTGATCATCAGGCTGAAATCGCTATAACAGATGATATAGTTGAAAGCATTACAGAATTAACGATGGACCGGCCTAGATTTTGGCAGCATGCAAAAGCTCTTTCGGCTTTGGTTTTTCCTGATCTCGATGCTGAAAAGGCTCTGGCTACGCTGGCAGGAAAAGTTTTTATGTACGAAGAAATAGAGGCAATTATCAGCGGGAGTTCTTATTCCAAAGAGGACGTAGAAAGACTGTTCGGCTCTGAAGTTGCTGCAAACCTGGATGCAATAAAAAATCCCCCTGCCCCGACTGCAAAAGATGGAATGCAGCCGAAGCCAAAATAATTTATGTAGGCTTTTCTTCCACGATTCGTGGAAACACACCTTCCGGCACGGGCAGCGCCGCGCCCTGTTTCAAAGCATGGCCAGGCGAGAGGAACTGCAGCGTACGTTCAGTTTCCGTTATCGCCAGCTGATCCAGCATCTTTGCCGACGAGGCCGGCACGAAGGGCTGGACGACCAGGGCCAGACAGCGGATAGTCTCCGCCAGAACGTACAGAACGGTCGCCATGCGCGCCTGATCCGTTTTCTTCAGGGTCCACGGAGCCTGGGCGTCGATATAGCCGTTGGCTGCGGTCACGACTTGCCAGATCGTTTCCAGGGCCTTGTGAAAGCGCTGCTGGTCCAGTTCGGCGCGGACGGCTTCGAGCATATCGATCTGAGCCAGCTTAAGAAGCATAGTGTCCTCGATCGTCAAGTTACCGGGCACAGGCACGGCGGCGGCGCAGTTTTTCTGGATCTGGGTAAGCGTACGCTGGGCCAAGTTGCCGAGGCCGTTGGCGAGATCGTTATTGATGCGGGCGATAGCCTGGGCATGGGAAAAGTCGCCGTCATTGCCGAACGGCACCTCGCGCAGCAGGAAAAAGCGGGACGGGTCGACCCCGTACCGTTCGACCAGGTCGTAAGGCGAAATCACGTTGCCGACGGATTTCGACATTTTCTGGCCTTCGATGGTCCACCAGCCATGGGCGAAGACGCGCTTCGGCGGCTTCAGCCCCGCAGCCATCAGGAAGGCGGGCCAGTATACGGCGTGGAAGCGCAAGATATCCTTGCCCACCATGTGCAGGTCGGCGGGCCAGAATTTTTTGAAGCTGTCGCTGTTTTCATCGGGATAGCCGACCGCGGTCAGGTAGTTGGTCAGCGCGTCGATCCATACATACATGACGTGGCCGGGCGCGTCCGGCACCGGCACGCCCCAGTCGAGCCGGGTGCGGCTGACCGACAGATCGCGCAGTTCGCCCTTCACGAAGCTGATCACTTCGTTGCGGCGGGTCTTGGGAAGAATAAATTCGGGGTTGGCGTCGTAAAACGCCAGCAGACGGTCCTGCCAGGCGGACAGACGGAAGAAGTAACTCTCCTCCTCCACCCATTCGCATTCCGCCCCCGAAGGGGCGATTTTTTTGCCACCGGGGCCGTCCTTCAGTTCGTCCTCGCCGTAATAGGCCTCGTCGCGCACGGCGTACCAGCCGCTGTATTTGTCGAGATAGATCTCGCCCGCGCCGGCCAGTTTTTTCCAGAGCGCCTGGCAGGCTTTTTTATGGCGATCCTCCGTCGTGCGGATGAAATCGTCGTTGGACAGGTTAAGAAGCGGAGACAGATCCCGGAAATTCTGCGATACGCGGTCTGTAAGTTCCTGGGGAGAAATTCCCGCCTTTTCAGCCGCCTGGGCGATTTTCTGGCCGTGCTCATCTGTCCCTGTCAGGAAAAAAACGTCGTATCCATCCAGACGCTTGAAGCGCGCGAGAACGTCGCAGGCAATATTGGTATACGAACTGCCCATATGAGGCTTGTCGTTCACGTAATATATGGGGGTGGTGATGTAATAAGGAGATTTTTGGCCTACCATTCTGTTTTTCCTTTTGCCCGTATATAGCAGGAATTAAAGGATAAAGTCACGTCCTGTAAAAAACATTCCTAAATTGGCGTACCGGTATTAATATCGGCACAGGACGATTTCATAGAAAAGGTTACGATTATGCTTGGTATTATCAAAAGCTTTAAAACAAACGGCTCAAGAATAAAGGAAGCCGAGGATCAAGATGCAGCAGCCCGCGGGCTAACGTCCCTGCAGCGGGAGATATTGTTCTTGTGCCGCCTTCAATGCCGCGACAGCATACCTTTCGGCGTTCTTTCTCAAAGTGCGCAAAGGCAAATCCGCTCTATGACGACAGGTCTTCCGGATCTTTTCGGTACTTTGCCCATCATCGTCACCGAATGGGACGAAGGCGGACGTCCTTACGCCGTAAAAGCGGCATGCTCCGAAGAAGCGAAGGCGGCTTATTACAGGATGCAGGATCGCACGCCTATGGCCGCGCCGAATTAATATTCACTTAAGGATGGAAAACGTTCCGATAATTCCCTGCCGCCGGTCCAGGTTCGCGTAGCGGATTTTGTCGAGATGGGCACCGACGGCCTGTCCGGCCTCTATCCATTGCGCCAGCGTCCGATGTTTCAGCATGGGTTCGAGGCCGGCAAGAATTCCGGGGAGCGGCATCGTACCGGAACGGACGCGGACCAGCGTATCGACGGTCCAGCGCAGCATGGATTCGGTGACGCGGTAGCTGTCCTCCTGCCCCGCCCGGCCCAGCGTGTCGGCAAGGGCGTGAATGTCGGGCCAGTTCCAGGAAGGCCAGGTCGATAGCAGCGCGGTAAGTTTGGCCAGCGCGTCCAGACCACCCTCCTCAATCAGGTTCTGGGCCTGCCCCACGCTGCCCTGAGCCAGGGAAAACAGGGTCGAGACCGACTCATGGTCCAATCCCGGCCTCAGTTTCCTGACGAGCGTTGAAAACACGGCTTCTGGCAAAGGCTGGAAATTCAGCATGCGGCACCGGGAGCGGATGGTCGGGATCAGCGCGCCGGGACGGTGGGCTATGACGATCAGCACCGCGCGCTGCGGCGGTTCCTCCAGAATTTTGAGAAGGCCGTTCTGGGCCTGGCGGGTCATGGTGTCGGCATCGTCGATCAGGGCGACGCGCCAGCCGTCATCCCGCGAGGCCGTCATGCGCATGAACGGCGCGATCCTGCGCACGCTATCGATATCGACGCTGTCCTTGAGCCGGTTCTTTTTATCGTCGAAGGCGCGTTCGACCGTCATCATGTCGGGATGGCCGCCGGACGCAACCTGACGAAAGACGGGCGACCCGGGGGCGATTTCCAGCATATCACCCGCCCCGCCGGACAGAAGCGCGCGGGCAAGGCGGTACGCCATGGTGGCCTTGCCCGTCCCCTGACGCCCCGCGAAAATCAGGGCGTGCGGCAGGCGGTCCTGTTTCATGAGAGCGGCAAGCGCGGATTCGATGGCTTCGTGGCCGAGGCATTCGGGATTGTCGCGCGGGGCGAGCAGGCCTTCGGCAGGGACAGGGTCTTTCGCGTCCTGCTCCTGCTCATCCACCAGATCGTCGAAACCGTCGAACATCATTCCACCGCCAGCAGCGTCTTGACGCGCGACAGAATAGCGTTGGCGACATCCTCCGGGGGCTTGTCGGCGTCGATAACGGCGTAGCGGCCCGGCTTGCGCGCCGCCCGTTCGAGATAGCCCTTTCTCATCCTCTCGTGGAAAGCGGTGTCGAGGGATTCAAAGCGGTCCTCGGCGGATGCGTTTTCCGTCAGCCGCTTCCCCGCCCGCGCAAGGCCCGTTTCGACGGGAAGGTCGAGTATGAATGTGAGGTCGGGGGCAAAGCCGGGACCGAGCGCGAGCCAGTCAAGGGCGTCGATCCAGGCCGACTTGACGCCGTGTCCATAGCCCTGATACGCGAAGGTGGAATCCGAAAACCGGTCGGAGATAACGATTTTGCCCTTCGCCAGAGCGGGCTTGATCTTTTTTTCGACATGCATCTGGCGCGCGGCGTAGAGAAGCAGGCATTCCGCCTCGGGCGTCCAGTCGCCGCCGTCGCGGTTGACAAGGAGGGCGCGAATTTTTTCCGCCTCCGGCGTCCCGCCCGGCTCCCGGGTCGTCATCACGGACCGGCCCTTATCCTCCAGCGCCGATTTCAGGCGGGCGATCTGGGTCGTCTTGCCGCTGCCCTCCCCGCCTTCCAGTGTTATGAACAGGCCCTTGCCGTCAGCCATGCTGTTGGAAACGCAGTTTCAGTTTTTCGACTGCGGCGGCGAAGAAGCCGAGCTTTTCGACATCCGCGCCGGCGAGCAGCGGGTATTCATGCTTGCCGAAACGCCCCGCGTCGACGCTGAGCGTTCCCAGGCGGTCGCCTTTTTTCACAGGGGCCATCAGCGGCGATTTGTAGGTGACCGAGACATTCAGATCGCCGCGCATGGTGCCCGCGAGCGTCTGCCTGACGTCGCTTTCGACCACCAGAGGCACGGCGTCCTGCGCGCCCAGGACCACATGCGCCTGATCGACCATGCTGCCCGCCTTGTACAGCGTCACGTTTTCGAAGCCGCGCAGGGCCCAGTCCAGCAGCTTGGCGCTTTCGTCCGCGCGTTCCTGCATGGTTTTCATGCCGTTCAGGACAATGACGACGCGGCGGCCGTCACGGGTGCCGGATCCCATCAGGCCATACCCCGCCTCTTCCGTGTGGCCGGTTTTGATGCCGTCGGCGCCAATGTTGCGGTAAAGCAGCGGGTTGCGGTTGCCCTGTTTGATATTGTTATAGACGTATTCTTTTTCAGCAAAGATCGGATAGTACTCAGGAAAATCACGGATGATGCGGATTCCCAGCGTGGCAAGATCGCGCGCGGTCGAGTAATGATCCGGCGCGGGCATGCCGCTAGCATCGGCGAAATGGCTGTTGGTCATGCCGAATTCCTTCGCCTTGGCGTTCATGGCGTCGGCGAAGGACGCCTCGGTGCCGCCCAGGCCCTCGGCGAGGACGACGGCCGCGTCGTTGCCCGACTGGATGATGACTCCCTTGACCAGGTCCTCGACCTTCACGTTGTCGCCGACATGGACGAACATGCGGGACACGCCCGCGGTCACGGTCGATTTCCATGCGTATTCGCTGACCGGCAGCATGCTGTCCATTTTCAGCCGCCCGGTCTTCAGCGCCTCGAACACCAGGTACATGGTCATCGTCTTGCTCATCGACGATGTCGGCATTTTTTCGTCGGCGTTCTTTTCGAACAGGACGGTGCCGGTATCGTAATCGACCGCGAAGGCCTCCCTGGCCGTCGTGTCGATCTGCGCGAACGCAGGGGATATCAAGAGCAGAAGCGTGACAAGGGCAAGAACGGGCAGTGACAAAACGCGCATAACGGATCCTTTATGACCTGAGCTTTGTCAGTTTAATCTACCGGGAAATGCATGCAAGCCGCATTTGCCGGTTTTCGTCAAAATCATTCAACGACAATCACGGCCTCTTTCTGCCCGCCTGCCACGACACGGTTCAGAAGAGCATCCGCCGCCGCGACGGATGCGACGGGGCCGATGCGGACACGGTAATATTGCCGGCCGTTCACCGTCACGCTGCGGACAAGGCTGTTGCCGTAGCTTTGCAGCCTGGCGCGCAGATTGTCGGCGTTGGACTGATTGGAGAACGATCCGGCCTGGATATAGATCCCGGTAGGATGCACGGGCTGTTCGGTGACGATGGGGTCGGGATAGAACTGGCCGTAACGCGTGTGGCCGGGAACGACGGGGGTGATGCCGGTGCCGTTGGGGGCGCCGGCAATATCCTGGACGGTTTCCTGGCGCACGCCACGCGTATTTTCTGCCACAGGGTAGTCCTGCAGGCCCACAGGCTGCGAATCGGCATAGACCGCGCCGGACTGTATGGCGTACGTGCCCTGGTTGGCGGCGATCTCGTACCCCTTTGTGCTGAGACCCGAGCGTGCGGCGGCGGCGATCTGCATGCTTTCCTGCGGCAGCAGGTCGAGGCGCACCTTGGCCGTGCCGATGTTTTTAAATCCGAGCAGTTCCGCCGCCTTCGACGACACGTCCATCACGCGCCCCCGTTTGTAAGGGCCGCGGTCGTTGACGCGGACGATCAGGGATTTGCCGTTGCTCAAATTCGTGACGCGGACGAGCGACGGCATCTGCAGCGTGCGGTGCGCGGCGGTCAGTTCGCCCGTATCGAACTGTTCGCCGTTGGCGGTCCGCTTGCCATGGAAGCCGGGGCCGTACCAGGATGCGAGGCCGGTTTCAGAATATTCATATTGTTCTTTCGGATAATACCAGGTGCCTTCGACCTTATAGGGCTTGCCGACCTTGAACGTTCCCTCGTTCTGCGACGGCGGCGCCGCCCGCTTTATGACGTGCGAAGCGAACTGGGTTTCGGCGCAGCCGGACAGGACCAGAACCAGCAAAAAGGCGGCAAGTATTTTAAGCATTTTACGGCTCCGCGATCCCGTCGGCAATCAGCCCCACGGAAATGGCAAAAAGGTTGGACCGGTTCCATTTCATGATGACGCGATAGTTATGGTACGCGAGATAGGCGGGGCCGCCCGCCCCGTCGGGCAGGACCAGAGAGGCCTCGATGCCGGGAACGACGGGCAGCTTGCCGCCATCGGGCAAGGTGACGCCCAGACGGCTCCATTGCGCCAGAGATTTGCGGATATCGGGCGATGCGAGGGAGGCGCTGACCTTATGCGCCCTGACTTCCCGGCCCCATCGTTCGCCGTCGCGCCAGCCGCTGCTGGACAGGTAATTGGCGGTGGAGGCGAAAACGTCGGCCTTGTCGTTCCAGATATCCTTGCGGCCGTCGCCGTTGCCGTCGACCGCAAAGCGCATAAAGCTGGAGGGCATGAACTGGTTCTGGCCCATCGCCCCGGCCCAGGAGCCCTTCATCAGGGCAAGGCTGACATGGCCTTCGTCCAGGATGCGCAGGGCGTCCATCAGTTCCTTCCTGAAAAAAGACTCCCGCCGCCCTTCCCACGCCAGAGTCGCCAGCGCGGGGATAATATCGAAGCCGCCGGTATTCCTGCCAAAGCTGGTCTCGATGCCCCACAGCGCCACGATATATTGCGGCGCGACGCCGTATGCGCGGCTCGCCTTGTCCAGTTCCGCCGCATAATCCCGCATCAGCGCCCGGCCCTGGCGCAGGCGGTCGGGCGTGACGACGTTCTGACGGTACTGGACGAAGGTTTTTTTGCCTTCAGGCTGTTTGTTGTCCAGTTCGATGACGCGCTGGATAGGGTTCAGGCCTACAAGAGCGCTGTCGACCGTACCCTGGGAAATGCCTTCCTGGACCGCCTCGGAGCGGAAGATCTCCAGCCATTGCGGGAACGGCATCCGTTCCCCGGCCATGGCCGGAACTGCGGTCATCACCATTGCGATGGACATAAAAAAGACAGAGCGTATGGACATTGGCCCCAGCATAAAGGAGGACAGGGGCAATACAAAGTCCCTAATCGATTTTTCCACCGATGCGGTACGCCAGCAGCGCCAGGTACTCGCGCATGGCCTGATGCATGGAGCCGAACGTGCCGAGGACATCGGTGCTGAACCTGAAATCCGCCGCCGTCCCGGTCGTCTGGTAATCGACCGGATACGGGATGACGATGCCCGGCCAGCCCTGTTTCTGCATAATGGCCATGGCGCGCGGCATATGGGCGGCGGAGGTCACCAGCAGCCATACTTCGCGCGGCCCCGGCTTGGCCATGGCCTGGCTGAAGACGATGTTCTCATAGGTGTTGCGGGATTTCGTCTCGTAATAAATCCGGTTTTTCCGTATGCCCTGCTCCGTCATAAAGGTCCGGAAGACGTCGGCCTCGGAAGACAGATCGGTGTTCAGCGTGCCGTTGCCGCCGCTGAACAGCACGATCGCTTCGGGATGGTCGTGCATCAGCCGGAGTGTCTCCGTCACGCGCTCGGCGGAGCCGTAAAAGGTCGGGGTCTGCCGGGCCTGGGACACCTCGACGTCGAACGCGCCCCCCAGCACCAGGATGCCGGTGAATTTCTGCGGCACCTGCGGGCGGGGATAGGAATTTTCCAGGCCCTGCAGCATCAGCTTTCCGGTCGGCATGATGCCGCAGGCCGCGAACAGCACGATGCCGAGCGTCATGAAGAAACGGCTGCCTTCCTTTCGGTGCCGCCATAGAGCGACGCCGATAAGGAGGCACCAGATGACGAGGTTCAGCGGCGGAAAGATCAGCCAGAACAGTTTGGAAACCAGAAAATCCATGACGCGCCCCCCACCAGCCGCCATTCAGGGATGGGCCGTCCGTTATTCGCCCTCGACGACCGGCAGGCCGGCCTCGGCCCAGCCCATCAGGCTGCCATCCATGAGCCAGGCCTGGCGGCGCGTGGCCTTGGTGTAATAGGCCCAGGTTTTTTCCGCGCGCTTGCCGCTGCGGCACTGGAAGATGACTTTTTTGTCCCCGGCCGCCTGGGCAACCTCGAACACGTTGAACCGCGACAGCGGCACAAGTATGGAGCCGTCGATATGCGCCTGCTGGTACTCGTTTTCCTCGCGCACGTCGATCAGGACGGCTTCGCCGCTTTCGAGCCAGTCGCGGGCTTCCTCGGGCGAAATGGCGGGAATGGTAACGACGGCGGCGGCTGCGTTTGAATGGTCCACGGCTCTCTCCTTCCAGGCAACAGATTCCACATATATAAGATGATGCCGTTGATGTGAAGCTTTACCTTCATGCCCGTCTTCGGGTAAGGAAGAGGTTCCAGACGGAAGAGTGGCCGAGCGGTTTAAGGCACCAGTCTTGAAAACTGGCGAGGGTGCAAGCCCTCCGTGGGTTCGAATCCCACCTCTTCCGCCACCCTGCGCTAAAGCTTCGGGTAGCTAAATACCCGTTACAGAGACAGACAAAGCCTTTTTCATTCACGTCCATCATACTGCATACAGGCCAGTCATTGAGAAAATGTTTGGGCGGGATCAAACTCTCCAGGACAGACACTCACTGGAAGATGTGTTTAAAGCCGCAACCAGATTTCAATGAAGTTCTATCGGCCGGTCGCTTAGTTCATTCATATCACCGCCATTTGCCGGATAGTGGTTCTTCAATATCACGGCGCAGGCGGCGACGGCTTCGGCGATGGCGGATCCGGGAGAGGCGCTTTTAAATCCGGCGGCTAGGGTTTGGGCTATGGGGTCCCATGCCTGTTTTCCGGCTTTTTCGGCGATGCCAGCGTCGGCCAGGATTTCAACGCAGCGTTCGTCCATCGACACCACGATCAGGACGGCGGCGCGGTCTTTCGTCGCATGAAGGTTGTTTTCGATGAACTGACGTTCCGCCAGCTCGCGGACGTTCTTCCGTTTCCAGGCATGGGGAAGGAACGGCAGCAGCCATCCCGTCAGATCCAGAAGAATCAGCAGCGATAAGAACGAGATCGCCTGTATCGATGCGAGGCTGGCAAAAGACAGGGCGGGCCAGGCGAAAGCCGCGGCCCATTGAACCGCACATCCAAAAACGATGCAGGCAACGAGCGACGCCGCGCTATAGTCCCCGCTGCGGCGGGCGATGACGGTGACGATTTCGCCCGTCGTCTGCCGCTCGGCGTCTTCGACAGCCTTCTGAATCAGGTTTTGGTCGCGGTCGTTGAGAATTGTTTTTTTCACCATCGCCCGGACGCCCCGCCGCCGCCGAAGCCGCCACCGCCGCCACGGAAACCGCCGCTGCCGGACCCTCCGCGCCGGGAACCGGATCCCAGCGTGCCGATGATCAGCGGCGCCAGCATTCCGCTGCGGCGCCCTCTGAAGAAAACGAGATAGATAATCAGAAACAGGAGAATAACGGGAAAGGGCAAACCGTCATCGCCCTGATCAGGCGAAGGCTGCGCGGTATCCGCCAGAGCCTGGCCGCCAAGGGTTTGCACCATGGCGTGGACGCCGCCCGCGATCCCGCCTTCGAAATCGCCCGCGCGGAACGCCGGCGTTATGACGCGGCCGATGATCAGGGACGTGGCGGCATCGGTCAGCCGGTCTTCGAGGCCGTAGCCGACTTCGATGCGGACCGCCCTTTCCTTCGGCGCGACGATCAGCAGCGCGCCGTTGTCGAGGCCCTTTTTTCCGATGCCCCATTGCCGCCCCAGCCGGTAGCCGAACTCCTCGATCGACTGGCCCTGCAAGCTGTCCAGCGTGACGACCACGATCTGGTTGCCCGACCCGGCTTCATAGCTGGCCAGTTCGTCTGTCAGACGCTGCTCCGCCGCAGGGCTCAGCAAGCCTGCGTTATCGACCACCCTGCCCGTCAGCGCCGGAAAAACCGGCGCCGCCCTGCACGGCCATGACAGGCAGGCCACCACAAGCAGGAAGGAAACGGCGACCGCAAGACGACGCATCATTCAAACTTGACCGCAGGCGGATTTGCAGCGGACTCCGGCGCGTCGAACGTCTGCTTCGGTTTCGCGCCGTAGATTTTGGCCCAGATCAGGCCAGGAAACGTCCGGACCTGCGTGTTATAGGCGCGGACGGAGTCGATATAATCCTTGCGCGCCACGGTGATACGGTTTTCCGTCCCTTCCAGCTGCGACTGAAGCGCGATGAAGTTTTCGTTGGCTTTCAGATTTGGATACTGCTCGGCGACGACCATCAGCCGCGATAAGGCGCCGGACAGTCTGGCCTGGTTCTCCTCGAACGCCTGAACGGCCTTGGGGTCGCTCAGCATTTCAGGCGTCAGGGTCATGCTTGTGGCTTTTGACCGCGCTTCGATGACGTCGGTCAGCGTGTCCCGCTCATGCTTGGCGTAAGCCTTAACCGTTTCCACAAGGTTCGGGATCAGGTCGGCGCGGCGCTTATACTGGTTCTCTACCTGCGCCCAGGACGCGTTCACCTGTTCGTCCAGCGTGGGGATCGTGTTGACGCCGCAGCCAGTGAGCACGAAACACAGGCACGCAAGCAGCAGAAGGCTCAGGCTTCCAGGGCGGGTATCGTTTAAAAATATGGTTTTGTGCGACATTTTTTCCTCGGGTATTTAAACGGTTACGCTTGAAGCTAACACATCGAAAGGCTTGTTTGCTCCCCTGAACATGAAAAAGACAAACTGATTTAAAAGAAATGGCGCGGGACCAGATATGTCAGTCGCTCCCGGATTCTTTGTGGGTAAGAAAGGCGCTGCCTTCCGCCTTAGAGCCGTTTATCAGGACAGGCCGGCCCGATATGCGCCGGACTCTTCTGGCTCTGACGCATGAAGGATCCTAGGCCCGGCTATTTATCCAGAAAACGTGCGTCGCCGTCGGGCAGCAGTTCACAATATCCGGTTTTGCCGAACCAGCGGTAGCGGTTGCGGGCCTTGAAATCGTAGAGCGCATCGCGAGCCGGCTTTGGGATAAAGCGGGCAACCGTCAGGATCGACCACAGCCCGCCCAGATGGTGCGCGGTTTCAATGAAGGCATCCGAGCGGACATAGCCCCGCCCTTCCGCGATCAGAAGCACCGTGTCAAACGTCACGGCGTCGCATCCATAATGTTTCAGCAGCGCCTGGCCCAGCGGAGACTGGGCGGTCGCGAAGCGGAAGCGCCGGTGCTTATCCCATTTCATCAAACGGGCCGCGCCGCCCGAACAGAGAACGCAGACGCCATCGAAAACCATCAACGGGTGGGCATCGTCGAAACCGGGGACCAGAGAGTCGCTGCGGTAACTGTAAGGCGTTTTATCAACCATGTCCGCATCCTGTCGTTTTTTACGGATCCGCCTATCATACAGACAATGAGCCACTATGCATAAAAAAACGCCGGACGCAGGAAATCCGCGTCCGGCGCTTCAAATTGATTTACGATCACGGGGTCTTTTTATCGCTTGCCTTGAAAGTGTCTTTCAAGTCATCGGCGGCAAGATCCTGGGCCGATTTTGCATCGGCAACAGTCCCCATGCCGAAAAATTCATGCGTGACGCCTTCGTAATTTTTGTAATCCGTCTTCACGCCCGCGTCTTTCAGCTTTTGCGCGAACATTTCACCATCGGACCTCAAAGGATCGATCTCCGCCGTAATAACGGTCGCAGAAGGAAGCCCTTTCAGGTCAGCGGCCATCAGGTTCAGCATTGGATCGTTTTTATCCGCATCGCTTTTAATGGTCTCTTTGAAAAACCATTCCATCATCGCCTTGTTCAAGGGTTTCGCGTTGGCATTTTCCTGATAGGACGGTGTGTTGGTGTCGTTTCCGGCGACAGGGTAGACAAGAACCATATGCACGGGCGCCTGTACGCCTTTATCGCGGGCCATGATGGCCACGTTGGCGGCGAGGTTTCCGCCCGCGCTTTCACCCATGACGGCCACTTTCGCAGGATCGCCGCCCCATTCCGCAGCGTTTTTCAGCACCCATTGGTAAGCGGCAAACGCGTCTTCATGAGCCGCCGGGAATTTGTTTTCCGGGGCATGACGGTATTCTGGCGAAACGACAATGGCGTTGGCCAGTTTCGACAGCATGCGCGGCGCTGAGTCATAAACGTTGATATCGGCGATCACGAACCCCCCGCCATGATAATAAACGATCACGGGCAGCATTTCGCCCGGTTTGCCCTCCGGCATATAAATTCTGGCCGGTTGTTTGCCCGCAGCCGCATCATATGTAACATCCTTGGAGATAACGCCCAGCTTGGCTTTTTCTTCTTCGGGATTTTTACCGTCTTCGCGCATAACCGCCATGACCGCATCGGCGGGGGTCGGCTGTTTCCGGGCTTCCGCCGGCGTTAAAGTTTCAATCGGCTTCGGCCCAAGCTTTTGAAGCGCTTCAAGGACTTTTTTCATGTCCTTGTCGGCCCGATCCATCGTTCCGCTGTCGGCACTCGCCGCAGGGTCGGCGGCATGAGCCGGATTTATTATTACAACGGGAGATGCCATAAGCGTCAAAAGAGATACGGTAGCGAGGGCGATAAGTTTGGCGCGGGTCATTTTTGTTTCCTTTTATTCGTGATCTGCTTTGCGAATTTAAAGCAAGGGAGGCGAAGATCAACGCTCATACAACCTTGGAAGTTCCTTTAAGGAACTATGTAGCGCACCGAAAGTATCTCAATGTTTTCCGCGCCGGAAGCCGTGCGCAATTCAACAGTGTCGCCAGCGCGCGCCTTCATAAGCGCACGGGCCACGGGCGACTGCCAGTTGATCTTGCCTTTTGACAGGTCGGCCTCGTCCACGCCGACCAGGGTGACGATGTGTTCGGTATCGTCATCATCGACATACGTAACGGTCGCGCCGAAAAAAACCTGTTCGATGCCCTGCTGCTTCCGGGGATGGACGATTTGGGCGTCTTCAAGCCTTTTGGTAAGATAGCGCAGGCGGCGGTCGATCTCGCGAAGGCGCTTCTTGTTATAGATGTAGTCGCCGTTTTCCGAGCGGTCGCCGTTGCCCGCCGCCCATGAAACGATCTCGACGATTTTCGGACGTTCGGTACGGTGCAGATGACGCAATTCCTCCTGCAGAGCCGCGTGGCCAGCCGGGGTCATCAAATTTTTAACGTCGGCAGGCAAGGGATTCGGCTCGTCCAGTTCCTCTTCCGTGTCCGTTTCTTTCGTGAATGCCTTGCTCATTCCCGCATGCTAGCCAGCATGGCGGTTTCCGGCAATGTTTATTCCGGGAACCCGCAGGCTACGGCTTATGTTGGCATGCGGCATAAATGAACCGTACAGAGGGAGATCAAGATGGCACCGGTTAAAGAAGGCGCGAAAGAAACAGCGGCAAGGCAGCGCGGCATTCAGGACCAGGTCGCGGACGCCGACAGCAAGACGCCATCAAACGCCAATGAAAAAGCCATGCAGGCGGGCGCCCGGCAGTATCCCGAACCGCCCTTCCCCGCGCAGCATCAGAAAAAGCCGGGCGTTGAGGCTGATTTGAACCCTGCCCCCATGTACGACGCGCCTTTTTATAAAGGTTCAGGGAAGCTGGAAGGAAAAGTGGCCATCATCACGGGCGGCGATTCAGGGATCGGGCGTTCCGTGGCGGTGTTATTCGCGCGCGAAGGCGCCGACGTCGCCATATGTCATCTGGATGAAACGGAAGACGCCGCGTTGACGAAGCGGAAAGTGGAAGAAGAAGGCCGACGCTGCCTGGTCATAGCCGGAGATGTTAGAAAGCGTTCGTTCTGCCAGGACGCGATACAGAAAACGGTCGACGCTTTCGGGAAAGTCGACGTTCTGGTGAACAACGCGGCGTTTCAGGTGCATACCAAGGATTTCGAAGACCTGACCGAAGAGCATTTCGACGAAACTTTGAAAACCAATCTTTACGGCTATTTCTTCATGGCGCAGGCGGCGGTCAGGCACATGAAACCAGGCTCGGCCATCGTCAATACCGGATCGGTCACGGGGCTTATGGGTAACAAGGACCTGCTGGATTATTCAACAACCAAGGGCGGAATCCATGCCTTCACCCGTTCGCTGGCAACCAACCTCGTCCCGAAAGGCATCCGGGTGAACGCCGTGGCGCCCGGGCCGGTCTGGACGCCGCTTAACCCCTCCGACAAGGAAGCCGAAGACGTGGCGCAGTTCGGCGCCAAAACCCCGATGAAGCGCCCCGCCCAGCCGGAGGAAATAGCCCCGGCTTATGTGTTCCTCGCCTCGCCCCAGTGCTCCAGCTATATAACAGGAGAAATCCTGCCGATTATCGGCGGTTATCTTGGCGGTTGATAAAAGCCTGTCTGACATGAAGCAAATCCTGTAACTTTTCATGAATGCCGTCCGAATGATTATGCAGACGGCATTCATACAAGGATTGCTTTATGACATTCATGACTATCAAGCGCTGGCTGCCATTTGCGGCCATTATCGTTCTTATCGGTATGGCGTGGGCGTTCGGGCTGACCGAAAAGATCAATCTTGAAACCATTAAAGAGCACAAGGCGTATTTTCAGGAACAGGCTTCGGAGCATCCGGTCGTGTCTGTCCTTGCCTTCATCGCGGCCTATACCGCTTCCGTGGCGTTGTCTCTGCCGATCGCCAGTGTTCTTACCCTCCTGGGAGGGTTTCTGTTCGGGCCATGGGTCGGGACGGCTGTCATCGTCGTCAGCGCGACGGCAGGCGCTTCGATCCTGTTTCTCGTGGCCCGCAGCGCACTGGGAGCGACGTTAAGGGAAAAAGCCGGGCCGCTATATGCAAAGGTTGCCGCCAATATGGAACGCAACGCCGCAGGGTATATGCTATTCATGCGGCTGGTGCCGGTGTTCCCGTTCTTTCTGGTCAACATCGTCCCCGCACTTTTTAACGTCGGCCTCGGAGTCTATATGGCAACGACGTTTCTCGGTATCATTCCGGGCACGTTCGTATACGCCAATCTGGGGCAGCAGCTGGGGACCATCGGATCGCTGAAAGACCTGGTATCCGTTCAGACGCTGCTGGCTTTCACGCTGCTTGGGCTTATTGCCCTGATCCCCATTGCTTACAAAAAATTCAGAACCCGGACCGGAAAGGCTGCGGCGGCATGACGGAGCATTATATCGAAACCGATCTGTGCGTCATAGGCGCCGGCTCCGGCGGATTGTCGGTTGCCGCGGGCGCGGTGCAGCTGGGGCTGAAAACGGTACTGATCGAGCGCGGCGAGATGGGGGGCGACTGCCTGAACACAGGGTGCGTCCCGTCAAAGGCGCTGCTGGCGGCGGCAAAGCGGGCGCAAGGTTTTCGAAAAGGCGATATCAAAGGCATCGCGCCGCAAGAGCCGGCGATCGATTTCGCGGCCGTCAAAACCCATGTCCATGACATAATCGCGAAAATCGAACCGAACGACTCCCAGAGCCGGTTTGAAAGCCTTGGCGTGACCGTCATTCGTGAAGCCGCCCGTTTTATCGGCACCGACAGCGTCCAGGCAGGGGCGCAGACCATTCGCGCGCGCTATTTCGTGGTGGCTACGGGATCGCGCGCATCGATCCCACCCTTGCCGGGACTCGATAAAGAAAAAGTGTTTACCAATGAGACTATTTTCAGTCTGAAAGAAAAACCCGAGCATCTGATCATCGTCGGCGGCGGACCTATAGGAATAGAGATGGCGCAGGCACACCGGCGGCTTGGCTGTGCGGTCAGCGTCCTGGATTTGGGAGCCATCCTGCCGCGCGACGATGAGCGTTGCGTCGATATCGTCCGCCATGCCCTTACCGACGAAGGCGTCACGCTGTACGAAAAAATATCCATCAGGGCAGTGTCACACACGCCTGAAGGCGTGAGCGTGACCATCGATCAGGATGGCAGGACGGTCACGATCAGCGGATCCCATCTTCTCGTTGCCGCGGGGCGTCAGGTGAACACCGATGGGCTGGATCTCGAAAAAGCAGGCGTCTCTTATGATAAAAAAGGGGTTACCGTCGACGCGAGGCTGCGTTCGTCGAACAAACGGGTTTATGCTGTCGGAGATGTGGCGGGCGGCCCGCAGTTTACCCATGTTGCGGGATATCATGCCGGGATCGTCATCCGGAATATCTGCTTCAAAATTCCCGCCCGGGTGGATTACAGGGCATTGCCGTGGGTGACCTATAGCGAGCCGGAACTTGCGCAGGTAGGGCTGACTGAAAAACTGGCGCGGGAAAAGCACGGCGATACAATCAAGACGGTCGAATGGCATTTCGCCGATAACGACCGCGCCGTGGCCGAACGCACGACCAAAGGCCTGATCCGCGTAACCACTACAAAAAAAGGCGCGATCCTTGGCGTATCGATAGCGGGACCACAGGCCGGGGAACTTGTAGGTCTATGGACTCTGGCAATATCCCAACGGCTTAAGATCGGCGCGGTCGCCGGGATGATCGTCCCCTACCCTACGCTGACCGAGGTCGGCAAGCGGGCAGCGGGCGCGTGGTATACGGCGTCGTTGTTCAGCGACAGGACAAAAACGATTGTCGGCATGCTTCAAAAACTGCCGTTTTAATGTCAACCAAAGGAGACGTACAATGACCAGATTTTTTTCGATGTTTTTGCTGGCTATGGCGATGTGCCTTGCAGCAACGGGCGCGAAGGCCGCTCCGGCTTCAGCGAACAAAACGGCGATCCTTGCGGGAGGCTGCTTCTGGTGTGTCGAAAGCGATTTTGACAAGGCGCCGGGAGTCGTATCCACCGTATCGGGATATACAGGCGGAACAACCGAAAACCCGACCTACGAAAACTACCACGACGAAGGCAACGGCGTCGTGCCTCATGTCGAAGCGGTCGAGATCACATACGATCCGGCGGTAACGAATTATGCCGACCTGCTGACTTATTATTTCCATCATATCGATCCGACCGACAATGGCGGCCAGTTCTGCGACCGTGGCCCCGCCTATCGTCCCGTCATCTTTACAAACGGCGAGGAGGAAAAGAAAATCGCGGAAGACGCGAAACAGGCGGCGGCGAAAACCCTCAACACCGAGATAAAAGTCGATATCCTGCCCGTCGCGAAATTCTGGCCGGCGGAAGATTACCATCAGGACTATCACGATAAAAACACGACCAAATATAAATATTACCGCTGGCGTTGCGGGCGTGACGCAAGGGTCGAAGACCTCTGGGGCAAGGCGGCGCATTGAGCAGACATGTCTTTAGAGTCTTCCATCAAAACACATTATGACGCTCTTGCCGCCGCCTATGACGGGCGGTGGCCATTATATAACCGGTGCCAGACAGAGTGGGTGCTGGAGCGGCTGCCCGCGATGAGCGGTGCCGTGCTCGATCTTGGCTGCGGTACCGGACTGATGCTGGCTTCTATCGCGCATAAGAGCGCCGAAGCGGTTTTGACAGGGGCCGATATAAGCCCGTCAATGCTTGAGCAAGCGAAGAAGGCGGCGCCTGCCGCTCTGCTGATCGAGGGCGATATCGAAAACGAGGCTGTGCAATCGAAACTGCCCCAGGCGGACGTGGTGATTTCCCTGTCCATGCTGCATCATTTAAAGGACGTCAAGAGTCATTTACGGCTGATCCATCGTCAACTGAAGCCGGGAGGAACCGCCTTCATATCCGATTTTTCCAGAAACGGGCCTTTGATGAATGCCGCGGATATGTATTTTCGTTTCCAGCACGATTTCTATGTCCGGTCTTTGTCGAACAAGGCTCTGACCAAGAGAGTGCTGAAAATATTCCCGCGCGGGATCGTCGAGGCGGCCATCCTGCGCCCCGGCAATTTCTGGCGCATACAGATTTTCAAACTGCAGAAATATTAGGCGGGTTATGTTCGATTCATATATAAGGCCGGTCATAGACCCTCCCCTGAACAGGATAGCATGCGTCCTGGCCAGCTGGGGCGTCCGGGCTAACGTTATGACGGCGGCAGGATTCGGCCTGTCGCTCTGCACATTCGCCGCTTTGGCCATGCAGGCATATGGGCCGGCGGCGCTTTTCATCGTCCTGAGCCGCCTTGCGGATGGCCTGGACGGGCCACTGGCGCGCCAGTCGAAGGCGACCGACCTTGGCGGTTACATCGATATCGTCAGCGATTTCATCTTTTATTCAGGGACCGTGTTTTTCTTTGCTGTCGGAAAGCCAGATATGGCCCTGCCCGCCGCTTTCCTGATCTTCAGCTTTATGGGGACCGGCAGTTCGTTTCTGGCCTATGCCATCGTTACAGCCAAGCGCGGCATCAACGACGAGCGCACAGGCCAGAAGTCGTTTTTCTATCTGGACGGCATTACGGAAGGCTCGGAAGCGATTTTCACGCTGTTGCTGTTTTGCCTGCTTCCTTCTTGCTTCGCATGGATCGCGGGGGTTTACGGCATCCTGTGCTGGATCACAACATGGGGACGGGTCAGAACGGCGCTCAGGACTTTCCGTTAGGCTCCGGGCGTGAATTTTAGCGCGACGCCGTTATTGCAGTAACGCAATCCCGTCGGTTGCGGCCCATCGTTGAAACGATGACCCTGATGACCGCTGCAGCGCGCGCAATGATATTCGGTGCGGGGAATAACGATTTTAAAATCCAGCTTCGTCTCGACATGGCCGGGAATGGCATCGAAAAAGCTGGGCCAGCCGGTGCCGCTGTCGAATTTCATGTCGGAGGCAAAGAGCGGAAGATCGCACCCCGCGCATGAATACATGCCCTTGCGCTCCTCGGTGTAAAGCGGGCTGGAGTGGGCCGGTTCGGTGGCTTCATTTCTCAGGGTCGCATATTGCGCCGCCGACAGGCGTTTTTTCCATTCGTCGTCGGAAAGGGTCAGCTTGCCGACAGCGTCCGCCATAAGCCTGCCTGCGCCAGTCAGCATGACAGCCGCCCCCGCCAGCGTACCCAGGATGAAATTCCGCCTGCTGACTGCCTTAAACGTTTCCATTGTGACCTCTGTGTAAAAATGTCGCTTCAAATCATATGTTCGCGAAAAGGCCGTGTTCGGTTACAACGGGCCTGCTTTTTAATATACTGTCCAGAGATCGGATTATCCATGACGTCTTCTTCGTCCATAGCCATAATCGGCGGCGGCCCCGCGGGGCTTATGGCGGCTGAAATCCTGGCTTCGGCCGGGCATGCGGTCACAATATATGAGCGCAAACCGTCCGTGGGGCGAAAATTCCTTATGGCGGGACGCGGCGGCCTCAACCTGACTCATTCCGAAGGACTAGAAACGTTCGTGACCCGTTACGGACGGGCGCAGCAGCAGATAGCGCCTTTTATCGGCCGATTTACGCCAGGGGCTTTGCAGGCCTGGTCCGAAGGGCTGGGCCAGCCTGTCTTTACCGGATCCAGCGGGCGGATTTTTCCGGAGAGTTTCAAGGCGTCTCCCCTGTTGCGCGCCTGGATCGGGCGTCTGGAAAACCTGGGCGTAAAATTCGCGATGCAGAGGCAGTGGACCGGATGGGATGACAGCGGTCGCCTGGAGTTTATCCTTGCCGACGGTTCCGTTGACCATGTTAAAGCCGACGCGACTCTGCTGGCGCTGGGCGGCGCTTCGTGGCCGAATTTGGGATCGGACGGCGGATGGGTGGACATTCTGCGCGGTCGCGGGGTGGATGTTGCGCCCCTGCTGCCATCCAACTGCGGCTTCGCCGTGGCGTGGTCGGATATTTTCCGCGAGCGCTTCGCGGGCCAGCCTGTCAAATCCATTGCGCTGTCATTCGCGGACCAGACCGTGGCGGGAGAAGTGATGGTGACAGACAAGGGCATCGAAGGCGGTGCGGTTTATGCGTTGTCCCCTTCCCTGCGGGACGCTGTAACGGCGCATGGCGACGCTGTAATGACTCTCGACCTTCAGCCGAATTTGGCGGCAGATATCCTGGCAAAAAAACTGAACGCGCCGCGCGGCAGGGATTCGTTTTCGACGTGGCTGCGAAAAGTGATGAAACTTTCGCCTGTCGCGATCAACCTGCTGCGTGAAGCGGACCGTGATGTGCAAAACCGGATGCCAGACAGCCTGGCCGGATTGATCAAGGCCGTTCCCTTGCGTGTTACCGCGCCTTTTCCCATCACCCGGGCGATTTCCAGCGCCGGAGGCGTTACATTCGAGGCGATCGACGACACCCTTATGATCAAAACGCTTCCGGGCATTTTCGTTGCGGGGGAAATGCTGGACTGGGAAGCGCCCACGGGCGGGTACCTTCTCCAGGCGACGTTCGCGACGGCGCAGGCGGCGGCGCAAGGAATGTTGAAATGGCTGGACGGACGCGGCTGAAGCCAGCCATGCGCCCGTAACCATATCTTTTATTCTTGTATTTGCGGGGCACAACCGTGAATATTCCTTCATACACAGGCGGACTCCGTTCACGGAGCCCGCCTTTTTTCATGTTTTTTTCAAGGAGGACAGGCGTGCTGCTGAAACCAGGATATTTGAAACAGGGTGTAAAAAGCGCATCGACCATCGACGCGTCGCCGCAGACCCTCGTCATTTTCGGCGACTCGATTACGGGGGCGTCCTCCTCGAACAGTGCGGCGGGCGCTGTCGGCATTACCGGACTGACCAAAGCCAACCCCGGTGCGGTCACGAAAACGGGCCACGGTTTTTCCACGGGTGACAGCGTCTATATATGGGGCGTCCAGGGTATGACCCAGGTGAACAATGCCGTTTTTACGGCCACCAGCACGGGCGCGAACGGATTTACCATCGGGGCCGACACGTCGGCCTATGGCACCTATGCATCCGGCGGCACCGCATATAAAAGCAAGGGGGCGGTCATAACCTATCCGGCGCAGGGCTACGTCAGCGGCCTGAATATGCTGTCGGGCCAGCGTTACGCCTTCAATCATAACCTCAACCGGGGGATCGGCGGCAATTCGACCACCGATATGAACAACCGCAAGGCCGTCGATCTGCCCGGGCTCGGCGCCACGCTGATCGTCGTGATGGGCGGGACCAACGACATATCCGCCAGCGTTGCCAACAGCACCATCCAGTCCAACCTGACATCCATCCTGTCTTATATTACCGGCACGCTCGGTAAAAAAGCCGTGCTGGGGACGGTGCCGCCGCGCGACGCCGATACCTCGACGCAAAAAGACGCGCGGGAAAGCCTGAACGCCTGGATCAGGGCGCAGGGTTCGACAAACGTCAAAATCTGGGATTACTATGACGCGGTCACAGATCCGGCGAGCCGCAGCTGGAAAAGCGGATATTCGTATGACGGCATCCACCCTTCCCCGCTCGGAGGGTTTTTCCTGTCCCAGAAGCTGGAGCAGGCGCTGACCCCGTTTTACGGTCGCAGTGCAGGGTTCAGCCTGAACGCGGGAAACATGCTGATAAATCCCTCTTTATCCGGCACGGGAGGAACGATCGGTTCGAACACGACCGGCGGTGTGGCGGCGGGATGGATATCCGAAACCAACACCGCGTCAGGCACAAAGACCCTGGGCAAGAACGGGCAGGATAAACAGGTCATGGCCGTGAACTACGGCTCCGGCCTTTCCACCGGTGAGAGACTCTCTTTGAGGCAATCCGTAACATCAGGACTTTCGGTCGGCACGTCCTATGTGGCCGAGGCCGAGATCACCCTCGACAGTTTTTCAGGGACGGGCATCTGGTACGAAGCGAACATAGAGTTGCGCAACCAGTCGGCGTCCTGGGCCGCCGATAACGGACGCCGCAGCTTCGACACGCTGGCCATTGCAGACCTTGTCAGCGCCAGCGGCTCGCGCGCCCTGCATTTCAAAACACCCGCCATCGAATACCTGGCCGGATGGACGGAACTGCGTCTGCGCGTCAATATGACGTTCAGGTGCGACACGGGGACCGCGGCGGCGCAAATGACGGTAAAAAACGCACAGTTGTATCCCGTCTAAAAAACCTTAGTTTGCCGTAATATTAAGCTGGATTTTGCCACAATTGCTGACTATATATGCGCTGCACAAAGCTTAAACCCTGTTTTCATGGAGAAAAGAATGAAAAGGTGGCTCGTATTACTGGCATTTATCGCGGTGGCCTTCTCGGCATCGCCGTCCCGTGCCCAGGATGAAGGCCTGTATGATCCCGTCGCGCCAGAAGGCTCGGCTTTCGTACGCCTCATCAACGCCGGGACTAAAGAAGACGGCGTTATCCCGACGATCCGCGGCAAGGCATATGGCAACGTTTCCTACGATAAAGTGGGCGCCTATGTCCCCCTTAAAGAGGGCGCGGCCGACATCACGGCACGCGACGCCAAAGCCTCTGAAACCCTTGCCAGCGGCGCTTATTACACCGCCGTGCTGAACGGCGACGCGCTGACCGTCCTGAAAGACGAAGCCGTCAAGGATCAAAGCAAGGCCCTGATCGCCTTCTACAACCTTTCCGACAAGAAGCTTTCGCTGAAAACCGCGGACGGCAAGATCGAAGTCGTCGCGGCGACCGATACCGGTAAAAGCGGCTTTCGCGAAATCAACCCGCTGGCCATCCAACTGGCGCTCTATGACGGCGACACAAAGGTTGCCGACGTGCCCGCGGTCGAGTTGAAGCGTAACGCTTCGACCGCAGTCGTCGCCTTGAAAGGCAAGGACGGTAAGATCGCCGCCGTACAGGCAGCGGCCACGACCGATACAAAGCAGTAATTATTAGATAATTTACGACCGGCAGGATATAAACAGCCATGATCTTCGCTTCACCGATCTTCCTGTTTATCTTCCTGCCGGTCTTTCTTTCGATCTACTACATCACCCCTTTCAGGGGCCGTTCAGCCGTCATCCTGGCCGGCAGTTCCGTTTTCTACGCCTGGTGGCGCGTCGATTTCCTGATCCTTCTGTACAGCATTATCGGGTTCAGCTGGCTTGTGGCGCTCTATGTCGATAAATGGCGCGACACCCCCCGTTCGCTGTGGCTGATGCGCGCCGGCGTGGTGGGCAACCTTCTGACCCTAGGCTATTTCAAATACTGGAATTTCGGGGTCAGCAGCTTTCAGGCCATCATGATCAAGGCCGGCATCGACGTTCCCGAGGAATTCGTCCATGTCCTGCTGCCCATCGGCATATCCTTTTTCGTCTTTCACGCCATCAGCTATATTGTCGACGTCTGGCGCAAGGACACGCCGCCGACCCGTAACCTGTTTGATTTTGCAGCGTTTATCACTCTTTTCCCCCATCTGATCGCCGGCCCCGTCCTGAGGTATAAAGACCTGGCCTGGCAGTTCACCAACCGCCGCCACGGCATGGACCTGTTTTCCGAGGGCGCTTACCGCTTCATGCTCGGCTTCGCCAAAAAAGTGCTGATCGCCGATACGGTGGCTCCCTTGGCAGACGCCGCCTTTGCGCTCGAAAACCCCAGCATGGCCGATTCCTGGATCGGCGTCATCGCCTATACCGTCCAGCTTTATTTCGATTTTTCCGGATACAGCGAAATGGCGGTGGGGCTGGCCCTGATGATGGGATTCCGTTTCATCGAGAACTTCAATTTCCCTTATATCAGCAAGAGCATCACCGAGTTCTGGCGGCGCTGGCATATCAGCCTTTCGACCTGGCTGCGCGACTATCTTTATATTTCTCTGGGCGGCAACCGGAAGGGCAAAGTGCGCACGTATGTCAATTTGTTCCTGACCATGCTGCTGGGCGGCCTGTGGCATGGCGCGAACTGGACGTTCGTCCTGTGGGGCGCGCTCCATGGCGGCCTTCTGGCCATCGAACGGTTCGTAGGGGAGATTCGGGGCAAGGACGCCAAAAACGGACTGATTCTCAGTTCCATAGCCTCGGTTTACTGTATTTTCGCCGTCCTGATCGGCTGGGTTCTGTTCCGCGCACCGAATATGGAGACCGCCCTGTCCTTCTATCGGGGGATGGCCGGAATGAACGGAATGGGTGTCAGCGACGCCTTTGCATGGGAAATCAAAGGCATTTACATATGTGCTTTGATTGGTGGCGTCTGCCTGATCTTCCTGCAGCCCCATCTCGCGCGCTGGCGGGAGCCGGTCGAGCTGTCGAAGGGCAGTACGGCTATGAAATCCTCCCCTCCGCTTGTTTTCCAGTTACTGGCGGCAGGATTTTTCGTAGTTGCTGTAACCAGGCTGATCGCGATGAGTTACTCGCCCTTCCTGTACTTCCAGTTTTAAGAAATAGGTCCGAATAATCACTATTGTTGCAGCGCAATATTGTGCTGTGCAAAATAGTTTCTTCTGCATTGTTTCAATATTGTTTCAATTTTGTATCATTGGAACCCGATTTTTCATGTAATATTAGAAAAATAAGTAATGGCTCACATAAGTACAGGACGCGCTTATATGAAAAACATGCCTCCAGACTTTGAAGTGTGTATCAAGGGCCATAGCCTCCTCGTCGTCGAAGGCGGACAAGTCGATGTCAGCGGTTTCGACAAGAGCACGGACCTTCTCAACATCGCCCGCCTGATCGGTATCCTTTCCAGCGTCCTGGACAGCGGCCTGGCGGGGCAATCGGTTTCCCAGGCAGCCAGACCTGGTAAAGCGTCCCCTGCCCTTCAGACGGCGTCTGCGGCGCCCAGGACAGGCAATGTCTGGTATCTGGACAATTACGCTCGTCGTAACGCGCCGAGCCATTAGGGCCAACGCGGCCTCGTCAGCCCCTGATCGTCATGACAGCCATCCCGGTCCAAGACCCGGATGGCTGTTTTAATACTGGGTGAATTACTGTTTTCCTACGAACGGGACGCCGAAGATGCCCGAGATCAGGCCGGCCAGGGAAATGAAGCACATCAGCGCGACGCAGTGGAGGGCAATGGACGAGGCCTTGAGCATGGCCTGCTGTTTTGCGTTCAGGCCGCGCGCCAGCTTCGTTTTCTGGCGGGTCCAGGACTGCACGTCAAGGCGGAAGAACACGTAGGTTTTGATGCAGGAGCCCCAGATCTGATTGTAATAGATCAGGAATGGGTAATACCAGCTGAGGACCCGGCGGGAGGACAACAACATCAGGGTCATCACCCAGCGCGTAAAGCCGATCCAGACAAGATAAATGGGCAGGAAAGCAAGAGAGTGCTTGATCACAAGCATGATGGCGAAGGTCGGGCCTGCCAGCGACGTCCACATCGAGATACGCTGGTCGAACACGCACCACCACGTAAAGAAGCCGACTTTGCGCGGGCCGAGTTTGAGCGCGCGCCCGTTGGTGCGCAACATATTGCCGAACCAACGGAACATAAGCTGGGTGGTCGCCTTGAAGAAATTGTCGGAAGGCGGGTGTTCGACGGTCATGACGATGGTGTCGGGCACATACATCATGTCGTAGCCAGCTTTCAGGACCCAGAACCAGCTGGATTTGTCATCGCCCGTCAGGAATTTGAAATAGCCGAGACGCCAGTGCTCGATCGCGTCTTCTTCCACATGGCGGATGAAATCCGGATTCGTGACGATTTCGGCCCGGAACATGGACATGCGACCGGTCAGGGTCAGCACTTTGCGGGACAGCGCCACGGACGACATCAGGATCTGGCGCTGGGCAAAGCGCAGATGGTGCCATTCGCGGATGACGCGGCTGCCGCGTACGTCGCATTCCTCGTCGGTGGTCAGGGCGCCGAGTTGCGGCATCATGCGGAAGAACGGCGCGCATTTGCGCACCAGCCCGTCCTGCAGCACGGAATCGCCGTCGATGACGGCGACGATGGAGCCCGGAGGCGGCATATCGCGCGAGATGGCGCGGAAACCCTGAGCCAGGCCGTCGCGCTTGCCGGTGCCGGGAATGCGCACGATCTGGACCTTTACATGGTCCGGCGGCGCCAGCTTGCGGAAGACTTCCTTGACCAGGAACTCATCGGCCAGTTCGACGATGGAGGCGACGACCGTTGTCGGGACGCCGCAGTTGATCGCCTCCCTGATCGCCGCGCGGAAGACGCGCGAGGTCGTCTCGGTATCGATCCGGAAGCTGGTGACCAGCAGATAAACGTGGGGTGGCATCAGGTTGTCGGTCGACGCGTCGGCGATTGCGCGCAGGCGCGGGAATACTTTCTTGCGATAGATAATGGAGCGGCCAAAATGGATCAGGCCCCAGGAGTACCGCCACATGGCAAGGCCGCCGATGACCAGGATGAATTGTTTCGACCCTGGCTGGAAGGCAACGGAAGGAAGCAATGACGCCATGAACACCAGAGCGATGGTATAAAGGGCGAACCCCTGCAGACCCGGTATGGCCCAGAAAGGGACTTTACGGGGCTTTTCACCGGTGGTGGTCATGGCTGTCATTGTCTTCTTACCTTGTGTTACCAGCAGATACCGGTGTAGTTGGCGCGGCCTTCACCAGCCTTGTCCTTCAGGCGGACGAGATCAATGATGGCGGTATTGTCGTTGGCCTTCGCAAGGATCGTGCCGAAATCCTTGCCGTGGTTGCCCACGATGATCAGTTCAGCACCGGCCAGATCGTTGGGGTTTTCCACCAGGCATTTTGAAATATGGGGAATGCCTTCGCGGATATACTTCTGGTTGGCGCCTTCCATGTTGGCAGCTTCCGAGACGTGCGGATCATAGATAGAGAGTTTCACGCCGTCTTTCAGCAGCAGGTCGGCCAGGGCCACCAGCGGGCTTTCGCGCAGATCGTCCGAGTCGGCTTTGAATGCCAGGCCCAGCATTGCGACATTCTTTTTGCCGCTTTTCTTGACCATTTCATGAGCGCGGCGGACCTGCTCGTCATTGGCTTCCAGCAGCGCGTCGAAGATCGGGGTTTTGAGGCCCTGTTTCTTGCCGCTGGCGCGGATGGCGCGAACGTCTTTCGGCAGGCACGAGCCGCCGAAGGCGAAGCCCGGCGTCAGGTAATGCTTGGAGATGTTCAGCTTGGTGTCCAGGAAGAAGATCTGCATGACTTTATGGCTGTCGACGCCGAGTTCCTTCAGGATGTTGCCGAGTTCGTTGGCGAAGCCCACTTTGATGGCGTGCCAGGCGTTGTCGGCGTATTTCACGCCTTCGGCGACCTGGACGTCGGTGATGACTTCAGGCGCTTCGATGCCTTTGTACAGTTCGGAGACGGCTTCGCCGGTTTTCTTGTCGATAGCACCGATCACGATTTTCGGCGGGTTGAAGTAATCGTAGATCGCGGTGGATTCGCGCAGGAATTCCGGGTTGTTGCCGAAGCCGAAATCAACGCCGGCCTTTTTGCCCGATGCCTTTTCAAGCGCCGGAATGGCGATGTTGTGCGCTGTGCCCGGAACGACCGTGCTGCGCAGGATGACCGTGTGGAATTCTTTTTTCGTTTTCAGGACTTCGCCGATTTCGCGGCAGACAGCCTCGACATAGTCCAGCTTCAGGGAACCGTCGGCGTTGCTCGGGGTGCCGACGCAGATCAGCGACATATCGCTGCCCATCACGGCTTCCTGGCAGGACAGGGTCGCTTTCAGCTTGCCTGACGTCGCGCCTTTTTTAATCAGTTCAGGCAGACCCGGCTCAACGATCGGCGAGCGGCCTTCCTGGATGCATTTCACTTTAACCGGATCGGTGTCGATGGCGATGACGTCATGGCCGGAATCCGCGATGCAGGCTGCTGCGACCGCTCCGACATACCCAAGACCGAAAATACTAATGCGCATGGATGATGGCTCCTTCAAGACTGTAAAGATCAAAGATGGTTTAGGTTCTAGTGATAAGTTTTACGAAATACAAGAAAAATTGTGCTGCATCTGCGAAGTAAAAGCGAAGTTTCCTGGTTAATGTTCGGTCTCAGGCCCTTTAGCTTCCGCTTCCTTCTGCTCCGTTGACTGGACGGAGAAAGCCCCGGACTTCTCTTTTGCATAACCCTTGAGCTTGCCGGTCATTTTGGAGATGTCCCCCGCCAGCGGCAGGCGTCCTATAAACTGCTTCTGCAGGTTCATATTCTGAAAGCTTGCCCTTTCGAAACCGCCTGTTTTCAGGATGCCGGCATTGCTTTCGAGATCGACGTTGTCGACCGTCATGGCGGCACGGGGGATTACAGGGTCCATTTCAAAGTCGCGGGACGTGTGCTTGAGGGAATCTTCATACAGTTCGAAGGCAAAGCCGGTATTCATGGCAATGCTGCCGCCGCCAACGTTCACGTCCCAGCTGTTACGGATGCGGATCCCGCTCCCATGGTTGTTTTCGATGATGTTGCCGTACAGGACGTTATCCGGGCTTTCGTACAGCGTAATGCCGTCCCCATGGTTATAGGAAGACTTGTTGTTGGCAACGACGGTGCGTACGCAGTTCCTGTCGAGCATGATGCCCGAACCATGGTTATTGCGGGTTTCGTTGTTGAAAATGAAGCTGTCGTTCACCTCACGCGAAATAATGATGCCGTGCTTCTTTTTCGATCCCGACACCTTGTTATAGGCGATGATCAGGTTATGCGACCTGTCATGCGGATCGATGCCGTAAATCACGTTATCCTT
>JBGAPF010000023.1:0-38107 GCA_044221445.1 Alphaproteobacteria bacterium | reverse complement strand
TATGAACCAGCTAACAACATCAGAGTGATAATTAACTCCAGCACTGGAAATGTAATAACTGTTATCAGAGGTGCGCCATGACATCCTATAAACTTAACTCATATAAAATTTATTATGACTTAATCAGGGAAGCTGTATTAAACGAATGGGATCCGATTGGGGTAAAGGATATTGCCGAAGCAAGAGATGAGTACGACTCTTATATTCCTATGCTTTGCAAGCTCATCATGACTAAGAGTTCAAAAGAGGATATTTTTAAATATCTTTGGAATTTAGAAACGCAACATATGGGTCTTGATGGGGATCGCCAAGCAACAGATAAATTTGCTGACAAGCTTTTACAATTATCCAGTGATATCATTAAAGATGATTAGCGCAATCTCACGAAAGTTAAATACACTTAAGAAAACGTACCCTGCAAACGATAACGCCCGAATACACCTAGCCTACACCCGCGACAATGCCGGGCAGGTGACGACCGTCACGACGACGCAGCCATCCATGTCCCCGGTCAATCTGGCGACCTCGGTCACGCATCTTCCGTTCGGCCCGGTCAAATCCCTGACCTGGGGCAACGGCGTCACCGATACCCGCACCTTCGACCTCGACTATCGCATGACCAGCGTGAAAGGCGTCGGCACCGGCAACATCCAGTATGTCAGCTACGGCTACGATGCCGACGACAATCTTTTAACATGGACAGATAACGTCACCGCAGCCAACAACCAGACTCTGGCCTATGACGTCCTGAGCCGGATCAGCTATGCGTCCGGGCCTTACGGCACGGTCTCCAGCATCACGTATGACAGCAACTCGAACCGCACCGCCTATGGCGCGACCGGCTACACCGTTCCCTCCACCAGCAACAAAATGTCGAATGCGGGGGGATCGTCGGTCACCTACACCAACGCCGGGAACATCAAGGCCATCGGGTCCGACACCTTCTTCTTCAACAAGGAGAACCAGCTGTCCCAGGCGACGGTGTCCGGCACGGTGACGACCTTCCCTACGACGCGGGCTGGAACCGGCTCAGGGCCACCACCGGCGCCACCCAGGCGCACACGCTCTACGCCCAGGACAGCGAAGTGCTGTTCCAGAGCACGGGCGGGATCCAGACCAATTATGCGTATCTCGACGGCATGCCGCTGGCGGTCATCCAGCCCGCAGCCTCCACGCTCTCGATGATCCACACCGACAGGCTGGGTACGCCGCAGCGGGCAACGAACGCATCGAAAACCATTGTGTTCTCCGCCGATTACGACCCCAACGGCAAGACCACGCCGACCACGACCATCAACCAGAACCTGCGCCTCCCCTGGATGTTCGCCGACGGCACCGGCCTGTATCACAACAGCGCCAGGGACTATATCCCCGACTATCTCAAGCCAGGCGGACGGTATCTGCAGACTGACCCGATAGGACTCAATGGCGGGATCAATACGTATGTCTATGGGCTGAACAATACGGGAAAATATACCGATCCGTCGGGGCTGGTGCCCAATCCTCTGGAAACGGCCTGTCTTGCCGGCCCGAATCCTGTATGCGGCGCAGGCATTGCGGCGGATGTCATCACGACGGTCGGCGGACTGGCGTTGGGGACAGGAATAGCCATCGAAGTGCTGCAGTTGATTAATAAGAACGAAAACCCAGATGATAGTACAACAGAGCCGCAGAATTGCCCTCCCCCGGACGACCTTATGGGTAAAACGCCAGAAGAAGTTGATGAAATGATGAAAAGCAAAGGATGGCAAGGAGAGTCCTCTAAAAGAGGCGGTGGGACACGTTATCCCAACCCTGGCGTTCCCGGCGAACAGGTTAGGGTGCAACCTGGAAATCCAAACGACCCAAACCCAGTCAAAAAAGGCCCATATGGACGAATTTCGTCAAAAGGAAAAGTATCTGCCCCTATTCCTTTATCAGGAAATCCGACTTTGCCAAGATAATGGAGATACCGATGCAATTATCTGAACTTGAAAAAGATTTTATCGGAGATTTATCTCAAGATAGTCATGAATTGTGGGAACTTTACTCATTCATTAAGCTTCATAATCCTAATATCTCGGAGTCTGAAACCTGTAATATCGGATTTGAACTCTTAAAAAATTGGATAGATCGACATTGGATTAAAGTTTTTAAGTCTAGAGAAAACATGACGCTCTTAAGCGATAAAGAATTTCTTACTCTAATTTTAAAAATGGGTTCTGAAATACAAAAAACGAGTAATGGTACTATGATTCTTGAACTTACTGATCAAGCTATAGAAGATATTCCATGGCTTAAATTAACAAAGTCATAAATGCACAGCGTAAATTTAAAAAGCCCTGAAGCTTTAAAAACTAATGTTCCCGCTAACGACAATGCCCGCCTGCGCCTTGTTCATAACCAGCGCGGCCTGCTGACCGCCGACGCCCGGATCGTCGGCGGCACGGGCACCAGCTGCACGGGCGGCAACAGCTACACGACCGGTTATACATATGAGAGTGCGGGGCGTTTAAGCGGTATCACCTACGGCAGCGGCGGATGGCTTGTGTCCTATGCCCGCGACAATGCGGGCCAGGTGACGACGGTCACGACGACGCAGCCATCCATGTCCCCGGTCAATCTGGCGACCTCGGTCACGCACATGCCCTTCGGCCCGGTCAAATCCCTGACCTGGGGCAACGGGGTGACGGACACGCGGACCTTCGACCTCGATTACCGGATGACGAGCGTGAAAGATGTCGGCACCGGCAACATCCAGTATGTCAGCTACGGCTACGACGCCGACGACAATCTTTTAACCTGGACGGATAACGTCACCGCAGCCAACAACCAGACCCTGGCTTATGACGTCCTGAGCCGGATCAACTATGCGTCCGGGCCTTATGGCACCGTCAGCAGCATCGCTTACGATTCCAACTCGAACCGCACGGCCTATGGCGCGACCAGCTACACCGTTCCCTCCACCAGCAACAAGATGTCGAACGCGGGGGGATCTTCGGTCACCTACACCAACGCCGGGAACATCAAGGCCATCGGCACCGACACCTTCTTCTTCAACAAGGAAAACCAGCTGTCCCAGGCGACGGTGTCCTGCGCACTCCAGCCATATCAATTGAAGTTGGACGGGCCTCTATCGAAACAAAGCACCAAGATTTTGAATTGATAGGGTAATCCCCAATTCGATTTTTCTCGTTGCCCCCAAATCTGCCCCCGCATCGGAATGTCAGGGTGATTTGTGTCCGTATTCGCCCGCCGTTATACGTGATTGTATTCTAAGGGCTTTCCTTTTAAATTCAAATGTAAAAATTTTGATTTTGGTGGGCCGATTTACCGTATGAGTTCTATTTCAGCGCAAAAATTTATCGAAAAATGGCAGAAGTCTAAGCTGAAAGAGCTTATACGTGATTGTATTCTAAGGGCTTTCCTTTTAAATTCAAATGTAAAAATTTTGATTTTGGTGGGCCGATTTACCGTATGAGTTCTATTTCAGCGCAAAAATTTATCGAAAAATGGCAGAAGTCTAAGCTGAAAGAGCGGGCGGCGGCGCAGGAGCACTTCATCGACCTCTGCCACCTGCTGGAACACCCGACCCCTGCCGAGGCCGACCCGGACGGCACCTGGTACACGTTCGAGTACGGGGCGCAGAAAACCACAGGCTCGCAGGGTTTCGCCGATGTCTGGAAAAAGGGGCATTTTGGCTGGGAATATAAGGGAAAGCACAAGGATTTGCAGGCGGCATACGCTCAACTCCAGCAATATGCGCCCGCGCTGGCAAACCCGCCGCTGCTGATCGTCTGCGATACCGACCGCTTTGTCATCCATACCAACTGGAACGATCTGGTCAGCGAAACCCACGAAATCGCGCTGGAGGAGCTGGCCAACCCCGACAAGCTGAACCTGCTGCGCTATGCGTTCTTTGAGCCGGACAGGCTGAAACCCGCAAAATCCCGCCAGCAGCTTACAGAGGAAGTCGCGGGCAAATTCGCCACGATTTCGGAAAAGCTGCGCCAGCGCGGCCATGACCCGCACCAGGTTGCCCATTTTGTCAACCGCCTGATCTTCTGCATGTTCGCCGAGGACATCCAGCTTCTGCGGAAGGGGCTTTTTACGGATGTGCTGGAGCGGGGACTGAAACATCCCGCCGACCTCCAGCGCAAACTCGCTTCCCTGTTCGTCGCCATGCGTGACGGCGGCGATTGGGGGATGGAGGAAATCCTCTGGTTCAACGGCGGCCTGTTCGACGACGACACCGCGCTGGAACTGAAACCCGACGAAATCCAGATGGTGTACGATACAGCGAAAAAAGACTGGAGCGACATCGACCCGTCGATCATGGGAACGCTGTTCGAGCGCGGCCTCGATCCCGCCAAGCAAAGCCAGTTGGGGGCGCATTACACCGACCGCGACATGATTATGAAGATCATCAATCCGGTGATCGTCGAACCCCTGATCCGCGAGTGGGAGGAGGTTAAGGCAAAAATCGACGAAGAACTGAAAAAGGCCGGGGCGTACGAAACAGTCGAGGCTGGCAGCAAGGTTTCAAAAAAAGAACTTATCAACCGCGCCGGGGAAGCGACGAAGGCGAAGAACAGGGCCGAAAAAGCCTACAACGCTTTCAAGGCCCGCCTGAAATCCTTCAAGGTTCTCGATCCGGCCTGCGGTTCCGGCAACTTTTTGTATCTGTCCCTGAAAGCCCTCAAGGATATTGAGCAGCAGGTGAATATCTACGGCGAGGTCACGTTTCGCCAGACGCAATCCATCCCTGAAATCGGGCCGGAAAATATCTACGGCATCGAAATCAACCCCTATGCGGCGGAACTGGCGCGGGTCAGCGTCTGGATCGGGGAAATCCAGTGGATCAAGAAACACGGCTTTCATGTTCCCGATAACCCGGTGCTGCGGAAGCTGGAGAATATCGTCTGCCATGACGCCCTGATGAACGATGACGGCAGCGAATATCACTGGCCCAAGGTTGACGTGATCGTCGGTAACCCGCCGTTTATCGGCGACAGGAAGATGATCCGCGAACTTGGAGAAGAATACACTTTCCGGGTGCGTGATTTATACGATGGCCGTGTTCCGGGCGGCGCAGATTTTGTCTGTTACTGGTTCGCAAAGGCAACCGCCTATATGAAAGCCGGATGGCTCCAGCGCGGTGGTCTGGTTTCCACGAATTCAATCCGTGGCGGCAAAAACCGTGTTGTTCTGGATAATCTCGTAAAGAAATTTCAAATATACGATGCTTGGCCGGATGAAGATTGGGTCAACGAAGGGGCTGCCGTTCGGGTTTCCATGACCTGTTTCGCCAAAGATGTGCAGGCCCGGTGCCATTTATCAGGCGTCCTCGTCGATGGGATTTTTACAGACCTGACGGCCAGAGCAAAAAGTGTAAAAACCGATACCTCCAAGGTAAAAATTCTGAAAGAAAATCTGGATGTTTCTTTTATTGGGACACAGAAAAATGGGCCTTTCACGATACCGGGCGATGAAGCGAGAAAATTATTACAGCTTCCGACCAATCCGAATGGGCGGCCTAATTCCGATGTCGTCAGGCCTTGGGCAAACGGTATGGATTTGACGCGCCGTCCTTCCGACACATGGATTATAGATTTTGGCGTTGATATGCCCGTGTCAGAAGCCGCGCTATATGAGGCCCCATTCGCCCATGTTGAAAAGCATGTGAAGCCTACCAGAGAAAATGTTCGTCGAGACCATCACCGAAATAAATGGTGGTTATATGGAGACACACGACCAGGATTGCGAAAAAAAGTATCAAAGATTGATAGATTTATCGCTACTTCTATGGTGGCCAAGCATCGCTTTTTTGTATGGCTTCCAAAAATCCAAATCCCTGAAAACCTCTGCGTTGTCGTTGTAAAAGAGGATGATACGACTTTTGGTATCCTGCATAGCAAATATCATAAGCTATGGGCCTTAAAACTGGGAACTTCTCTTGAAGATCGCCCGCGCTATACGCCATCGACCACGTTTGAAACTTTCCCATTCCCGAAAGGGATGGAGCCGAACAGGCCCGCCAGCGAACTGGCCAAAAGCCCGAAGGCGCAGAAAATCGCCGAGGCCGCGCGGAAACTGAACGAGTTGCGGGAAAACTGGCTCAACCCCGCCGGTGCCGTCAAGCGTGTGCCGGAGGTCGTTCCCGGCTATCCCGACCGCATCGTACCCGCCGACAAGGCGGCGGAGAAAATCCTGGCCAAGCGCACCCTGACCAACCTTTACAACGAAAACCCGACCTGGCTGCAAAACGCCCACAAGGAACTGGATGACGCCGTTGCCGAAGCCTACGGCTGGCCCACCGACCTGACCGACGACGAAATCCTTGAAAAGCTGTTCGCGTTGAACCAGCAGCGGGCAAAATAAAATTGAGAGAAAGCGATGTATTTTAAGAACATAAAAATTTCAGAATGGCAGCAGTTTCAGGGCGTAGACATCAGCTTTGACAGCAGGCTTACCATCCTTACAGGCGCAAACGGCAGCGGGAAGACCTCGCTCCTGAATATTCTGGCCAGACATTCCGGCTGGCAACACCCTTCTTTTTCTACCCCTAGGAAGGAGGAAAAGACCGGCATCATAAGCTTTATTACCAGATTTTTTGATGGGGAAGATAAAAGCAATGCCCTGGATATAGGCGGACTAATATACAGCGGTGGTCAGAACGCAAAGCTTCGGACACAGCAAACCGCCAGCGCACAATATCACCTTGAAATTTCTGGTCAGCAAGAAGTGCGTTGCCTATATATTCCCTCGCACCGATCTGTACCGCGCTATCAGCCCGTAACGAATATCCCTACATCCAAGAAAACTAAAGAGAGCGCGTTTAACGAGGTTAGTTCCAGTACGAGAGAGCGATATTTCGGTTCAAGCAACCAGCCACCAAGCACGTTTTACATGAAATCGGCGCTAATAGGCTGGGCCACGCAAGGCTACGGCGTTCGTGCTCCTGATGGGACTGTCATCATGCCTGACGATAAAGAGCAGGCTGGATATTTTGAGGGCTTTCCTGCCGTTCTTAAGAAAGTTCTGCCGAAAACATTGGGGTTTGAGAAAATCGAGATCAGAAATTCTGAAATCGTTTTTGTCTGCAACCAGGGCAGAGACGAATTTTTGCTGGAAACCGTATCGGGCGGTATCGCTGCGCTTATAGATATGGCGTGGCAAATTTACATGTACCAGACCGAAGACAAGCAGGATTTCACGGTTATTATCGATGAGGTGGAAAATCACCTGCACCCCACCATGCAGCGTCAGATTTTGGGAGACTTTACCGAGGCGTTTCCCAATGTCCGGTTCATTGTATCGACGCACAGCCCACTGATCGTGGGATCGGTGCGCGATGCACAGGTTTATGCCCTGAAATATAACGATAGAAATAAAATCGTTAGCCTACGGCTCGATTTTCAAAACAAAGCTAAGACGGCAACGGAAGTTCTTGATGAAGTGCTCGGCGTTTCTGTGACCATGCCGATCTGGGCTGAAAAGCGGCTGAACGATATTGTCAGTAGCTATTCCCAGAAACAAATGACCGAGAATGATTTCACCGCCATGCGGAGAGAATTGAGCGAGATCGGCTTGCAAAGGTTAGTTCCGACCGCCATTACGAAAGTTTTGGAGGAAAAGAATGATTAAGATTGAACGGCCAGCATGTCCGAATGCCGCGGCCCTCGCCACGAATTACAAGCATCCGCAAAATAAAGAGGCTTTGAAAGCTGCCTCTCATAATAAGTGCATGTATTGCGAGAGCCATGTATCACACATAGATTTTGGCGATGTAGAGCACATCAGGCCAAAGGATAGATTTCCGGCGCTGGAATTTTCTTGGGACAACCTCGGTTATGCTTGCTCGAAGTGCAATAACGAGAAAAGAAATAAATTTTTCGATCAGACGCCGTTCATCGATCCCTATTCAGAAAACCCCAGGGAGCATATTTATGCATTCGGCGCGATGTTGAGGCCAAAGAAGGGCAGCGAGCGCGGCGAGATTACAATAAAGGAGATCGGCCTAAACCGCGCTGATCTTCTCGAAAAAAGAGACGAAAGAATTAAGACGCTGGAGCAGGCTATAAATGCATGCCACCGCACTCAAAATCAGCACCTGCGTGAAGCTGCTATGGCGGCCTTGAAAGCTGAAATTGCAGAAGATCAGGAATATTCAATGGTCGCGCGGGCTTTATATGAGGGCCATGAAGCCGATTAACCTCCGGCAGCAAGGGAGACGCGGTAAAGTCAGGATTGACCCTGCAATTCAATTATGTTCCATTTACGTTCTGATTTCCGAAAGATGAGAATATTAAGGGGCGGGGCATGGCGCAGCAGGCAAAAGTATTTAAAACATTGGTTCTTAAACGGTGCTATATGCCGGAGGGTTTCAACGGTTCTCTGGAAAAAATCCTTGATGGCATCAAGGGAAAATTGCCGAACCATGAGGATCGGGTTTTTAAGCCCGAACTTTTCAAATCCTACCTCATCGCCGATATAGTCAAGAAGGCCAATTCCGATAAAGGTGTCTATGTCTCGGTTCTCTGCCAGGATCGGGGTGCGACCGGCCTTATCAATTTTGAGAAATCGAAGGAAACCGCCGAGGTCGAGGAGCATGAGGCTCCCGAAAACCGGGCGTGGCTGGACAATCAAATCCTTCTGTATGTCGTAGATAACCATGTGATCTGCTGCAATCTCGGCCCGCGCGATAATTTTTTGGGCACGATGATTATGGATTTGGCTAAAAAGGCTGATGCCGTGAACGATGATTTTAATTTCAGGATCGCCGATGTCCCAAACAAAACCGAGTTGGAGAGAGTTAATAACATCGGAGTGAAGGAAATTGACCTGTCTTTAACCTCTTATTTATCTACGTTCGATAATTTTAAGAATACCTCTATTTCCAGCAGCGTTATGCCCGTTCTCGAAAGGGTGTTCGGTCAGCCTGATGAAACGTCCCGGCTCAAAAAACGGGCGTCTGCAAAAGGCAGCTTGAAACTTACACGGGGCGGGAGATTTAAAAGGGACGAAATTCCTAAGGATGACTGGTTGACTGACATCGGCGCAACGATCATTGAACAGGATTTGGAGGACTATAAAATCTGGCTGGAGGATGGAACCGCAATCTCATCCTCGAATTTGAAAGTGATGAGATCGGTAAAATTGAACAAACACGCGAATACATTCTCCGTCGATGACGCGAAAATACATACGGCGGCGTTTTATGAGGAACTGAAATCTGATGGCAGCTTGAACTGGTAGAGATGAAAATATCGTGGATCAAAGCAGGGTGGTTTATTGTCAGCGTGATTATTTCAGGCTGCCTGGCCTATGTTGCTTTCCATGATCCCTTGAAATTTGTTCCGTTCACCGATCTTCTGGCGACGATCATTTCCATCCTGATCGGCCTGTCGCTGGCGATTTCCGCCATTCTTTCCACCCGCCCGAAACTTTCCGCCACCCATTACGGCAACGAGGAAGAAAAAAACGGCTGGAGGATATTTTGAAGAAGGACGATCTCAAGCTGCAAGATGGTCAGTTCCTGCTGTTCTGGTTTTATTATGCTTCCCTGATTTTGGCTGTGGTGCTGAAATTTATGGGCATCCAGTGGGGAGAAACAGACGGCGGCAATCTTTATCTCAAAGCCGCATCGGCGGGTTTTGTCTTTATAGCCAGTCTGTCCCTATTGTGGTCTGCAACCCTGCCGTCCCTGCTGAAAAGCATAAATGCCCAGCGGCAAGGGCTGGAATAGCTAAATCATTGCATTTCCCTGATTTCACAGCTAAATCTTAACGATGTTCGCCCGTTTGGGCGTGCTGGGGCGTTAGAACCCCTCCATCGCGGCCTCACTTTGCATCAGGCCGTTACCAATGATGCTGCCATCTCGATACCTGTCGGGGAGGCGGCTGAATACAATAGCGCGAGCGAATAGGCCGCGCCGTTCGATGGACGGTTCTAAACTCCCCGGCTCCAGAGAGAAATCTCGGAGCCGTTTCCGTATCGAAGGGAGTTGAGCAATGAAATTACGCCTTTTTATCCTCCTGGCCCTGACCTGTGCCATATCGTCGCCCGCGTTTGCCGACACGTTGCCCAACGGGCGCGATGAAAGCCCCCAGACGCCAGTGACCCGTACCCCGCAGGAAAAACGCCTGTCCGACCTCGTGTGCTTCCAAGGTGGCGTCAAAGTCATCGACGAGCCTGCTATCCGCAATTTTATGTTCGGGCAGGACATGGTTTACGGGGATCGGGCGGACGGGTCGCGGGTGGTTTTTCTGAATATGGACGGTAATTCGGGGACGATCTGCCGTCTGATCGAGCATGAAAATGCCCTCCCGTAAAAAGCCAGAGGGATGTACGTTCATGGGGGATAAGTCTGATTTTATAGCCCCGTTCATGGGTGCCGGGGGAACTCCGCTCGTAGCAGGCTTTGTTTTAAAATAACCACCAGCGGGGCTTATTGATAGGACTGCGACAGGGTGGGGTGTTTTTATTTTTTTTGGGGTGGGGTGTTGGTGTTTTTAGGGGGGAGGAACTACGCTCATAGAGCCGATACGAACTCCGCTCATGGGGCTGGAGGGAAGTACGCTCGTTTGCCCTTTTATAGTTCCGCTCATGTGAAAAAACGACCAAAAGTCTATTTCTTCATAAAAAGCTGCCAGATTTGCTCTCCGCGCGGGCTTTTTTTGTTTTTCTGCCTCACGAGAATGAATTTGCCACCCGTTTCGGATTTGCCGGAGAAATATGTGTTGCCATGTTGTGATTTGCGTTCGTACATGTCCGCCAGCAGAATGTCGTCGTTTTTTTTAATATTACGTCCGTTCTTTTGTTTGTCATGTGCTTGTTGGTGAAGCCCGGAGCAGGAGGCATAGGACGACCAGCCCCGGCGATTTGGTGCCAGGCTGGTCTTCCGCCTCCGCGTGAGTGCTTGCCGGAGCCAGCCCTTCGCTTTCGGCCCCCGGCGTCACAAAGTCCCTTTGCGCCGAGGTCGGTGACTACTTACGACGACAAGGGAATGTCGCCTGCGATCCCGCTTTCACCTTTCAGACTGCGGTCTGGGCTTTGATCGCGCCCCTGGTAGCCCAATAATGCCGATGCGCCAGTGTCTATAACCCGTCCACATCGGCATGAAATTCAGTTATTCTGCGGCCTGGACGGCTTTCGTCGCCGGATAGGTTTCCAGGTTGCAGAGAAAATCTTCCAGATCGTTTTTCAGGATGATCGTGCGGTTGCCGAATTTCCGGGCTTTCAGCGCACCGGAATTGATGGCTTCATAAATCTTCGTGCGACCGATGCCGGTTAAGGCCCGCGCTTCTTCGATAGATAAGGAAAGTTGTGTCATGGTTTTTTCTCCTGCGTTGTCCGGTTCCGCCGCCCGTGTTCGTGTGGGCACGGCGACATGCAGGATTAAATCAGCTTTATGGGGTGCTGAAAAAATTGGACAAAAACTTTCCGTGGCCGCAGAAAAATGTCCAATTATGCTTTGTGGCGGGAAATCATCCTGACGATGGCTTCCGGCGATTTTTCTAAACCGAGAACCTCAAGGCAAGCAAAAATGAACCGAACGCCGGGGCCGTATGGCTCTCCGCTGCCCGGCGGTCGGGAAACCCCCAGTTCTTTTTTGAAGTGCTTGCGGTACAGGCCAGGAAGCCCCTTTGTTATCAGCCATGTTTCAGGCTTTAGGCGTTTTTTATGCGGCTCCGCCTGCAATGACGTAAAAACATTGTTCAGGGTCGATAAAATACGCATAAGATCGCGCGGTTCTATAGCGATATCTTCGCTTTCAGCAAGGGTTTTCAAGCCGTTTCGCCGATGCTCTGCGCTGAAATACTCGACGATTGTTGCCAGCGATTTTTGGACTTTCTCCTGCTGTTTGATCTTTTGTTTCAGAGTATCCTTTGCTTCATGGGCTTTTATACCGGAAAGGACTTGCTGGCAAAGGGCCATCAAATCGAGCGTAAAGGCGTCCTGATCCGGCGTCACGCCGTTATCGATCTTTGTTTTCTCTATGATCTCTCCGGCCTTTTCATGCCACCACAGAAAAATATCGTCAGCGGAAAAGGCGGGTTTCATCTCACGCCTTCTTTTTCTTAAAGTTGCCCTGAATAACCTTGCCGTGGCCTTCCTGCGCGTCGAGATAATTGGCCCATGCGGTCATCATCTTGCGGCGTTTGTCGAGGTGAGTGGCGCGGTCGTAGGCTGCGCCGAGCGGGCCGGGAGCCTTGTGGGCAAGCTGGGCCTCGATCACGTCAGGCGGGTAATCCAGCTTTTCCCTGATCGTCGTGCGGGCAAGGGCGCGGAAGCCGTGAGCGGTCATGCGATCCTTGAAGCCCAGCTTTTGCAGTGCGATCCGCACCGTGCCGTCAGACATCGGCTCCCTCGGCTTGATCTGGCTGAGAAAGACCAGATCGGTGTTGATGTGGCCGGTTTCTTCCTTCTGTTCCTTCAAAATAGCGATGGCCTGGCGGGAGAGCGGCACGATATGGGCGCGGCGCATTTTCATCCGTTCGGCAGGGATGATCCATTCCTTGGCCTCGAAGTCGATTTCGCTCCAGCGGGCCTGCCGCAACTCGCCGGGGCGCACGAAGGTCAGCAGGGACAGCTTAATGGCGCGGCGGGTACGGTTATAGAGGCGGGCGTCATTGCGCTCCAGAGCCTCCAGCAATTCGGGGATTTCCTTGGCGTCGATGGCGGCGAAATGTTCGGTTTTGCGGGTTTTAAGCGCACCGCGAAGATCGGCGGAGGGATCGCGCTTGCAGCGGCCCGTCTGGATGCCGTAGCGGAAAACCTGCCCGCAAATCTGGCGGGCGCGGCCAGCGAGGTCGAGCGCACCGCGCTTTTCGATCTTGCGAAGGGCGTCCAGCAGGTCGGGAGCCTCGATCTCGGCGATGGGCATTTTCCCGATGAAGGGGAATATGTCGGTTTCCAGCCGGTGCAGGACATTGTTGTAATGATTGTCGCTCCAGCGGCCTTTCTGGTTTTCGTGCCATTCCAGCGCGATGGCTTTGAAGGTGTTGCCTGCCGCCCTGACGGCTTCCCGGCGACCGTCCCGCCGCGCATCGGACGGGTCGATGTTTCTGGCCAGTAGTTTCTTGGCCTGTTCGCGCCCTTCGCGGGCGTCAGCAAGGGTTACAACAGGGTAAACCCCAAGGGCCAGACGCTTTTCCTTGCCGTTAAAACGGTACTTGAGACGCCAGCATTTCGAGCCTGTAGGCATGACTTCGAGGTACAAGCCCCCGCCATCGGCCAGTTTATAAGGCTTTTCCCGTACTTCCGCGCTCTTGCAGGCTCTGTCGTTTAGCTTCATCAATGCCCCCACGTTTTCTAATCTGCCCCCGTCGATGCCCCCTTGTTTTGTAGTTTTAGGCGAACGGCGGCGAGTTGTTATGAACGTAGGATAAAAAGAAACCGCTGCATTTGCAACGGTTTCTCGAATGTCTGCGAATTTGGATGAATGCCCGCGAAGGGGAAGTTGGAGGCACGGGCCGGAATCGAACCGGCGTAGGGGGATTTGCAGTCCCCAGCCTGACCACTCGGCCACCGCGCCTTGCTGCTCGTGAAGGGCAAGGGTTATGGCATAGCATTATTCCAGGGGAAACGTCCAGAGTGAAAAGCGGCTGGCCGGGCCTGTGGCGGTGACTGTCCCGCGCAATATGCCGGTATGCATGGCGGAAAGTACTCGCCAGTCCGGCGCGTTTCGGCTAGAACCGAGTCATGACCCTGGTTTCCTTTACAGAGTTCGAGCCGTGAGACAGATGACCACCGATTATACCCAGGCCCGCAAGAACATGATCGACTGCCAGATCGCGACGATGGGCGTGATCGACCCCGTGCTGCTTGGCGTCCTCGGCGCCATGCCGCGGGAACGCTTCGTGCCGCAGGAAAAGCAGGACAGGGCCTATGTCGACGCGGACCTGCCGCTCGGCAACGGCCGCTTCCTGATGGAGCCCCTGATTTTCGCCCGGCTGGTCCAGTCCGCCGCGCCCCAGGCCGACGACGTCGTCCTGAACATCGCCGACATGACCGGTTATTCCTCCGCCGTGCTGGCAGGCATGGCCGGCCGCGTGGTGGCGCTGGAAACGCAGGAGCGGCAGTTCGACGCCGCCCGCCGCGTGTGGGATGAGCTGAATTGCGCGGCGATCAGCGTCGCGAAAGGCACGCCCGAATTCGGCAGCCCGGAGGAGGGGCCGTTCTCCCTGATCCTGATCAACGGGTCGGTGCCGGAAATCCCGCTGGCGCTGATCATGCAATTGAAAGAGGGCGGGCGGCTGCTGACCGTCCTGCGCAAGGCGGGCCAGCCGGACGGCAAGGGCATGCTGGTGACCAAGATGCATAACGGCTCGCATTCGTCGAAGGTTTTGTTCGACGCGGCCACGCCCTACGCGCCGGACATGACGGCGCGCCCGGCGTTTTCGTTCGGATCCTGACGGATACAGACGCGTACTGAATTTCTGTAAAACATCTGCGGAGAACGCTCGTGGTAAAGACGCTGAAACGCCTGTGGCCGGCGATGGCCGTTCCATGCCTTTTATTCTGCCTTGCGACCGCCGTGCCGGCACAGGCGCGGGCGGAGGAAGATTTCCAGAAGCTGGAGGACGTTCTGCGTCATGCCTGGCGGGGCAACCCGCGCATCCAGGCGGCGCGCGAGGAACTGCGCGGCAAATATGAACTGGTGCCGCAGGCCCGGGCCGGATGGAAGCCGACCGCCGAGGCGTCGGCGAATGTCACGAAGGCATGGCTGGACGGCGATAATTTCGGCGGCGGCGGCTCGACCTCGAAACAGCTCGGCGTCACTATGAGCGAACCGCTCTATCGCGGCGGCCGCACGGTCGCGGCGACGCGCAGCGCCCGCGCCACCGTCACGGCCCAGACCGCCCTGCTGAACGACGCCGAGCAGCAGCTGATGCTGGAAGTCGCCACCGCGTATATGGACGTTCTGCGCGCCGGCGCGCAGCTGCGCCTTGCCGAAAACTATAAGACGCTGATCGGGCGGCAGCTCGACGGCTCCCGCGCCCGCTTCAGGGCGGGGGACGCCACCATGACCGATGTGTCGCAGGGCGAGGCGCGCGGGGCGGAGGCGGACGCGCTGATCGCCGCCGCGCGGGGCAATCTGAACAAGTCCGGGGCCGTCTATGCCGGGCTGACCGGGCTGCAGCCGGGCACGATGGGCTATCCGCAGCTGTCGTTCGCCTTTCCGCCGACGCGCGACGCGGCGGTGGAGCAGGCGCGGCGCGATAACCCCGTCATCGTCGCCAGCCGCTCCCTGCAGGAAGCGTCCGAGGCCGATATCGACACGATCTTTGGCGAATTGCTGCCGCGCCTGGCGCTGAACGGCAGCTGGGACCGGCAATACGACCCGCAGCCCGGACTGGTCGACAAGGCGACCGCAAGATCCGTTGCCCTGGTGCTGACCGTCCCTCTTTATGAGGCCGGCGCGACCCGTTCCCGCGTCCGCCAGGCGAAACATGAAGCCAACCGGCGCTATCTCGCTCTTCTGTCGGCCGGTCGGGATGCCGAGCGAGGAGTTAACCGTCGCCCGCGCGACCATCACGGCGCGCGCCGTCCAGGCCGAGGCGTCGGACGCCGCCCTTACCGGCGTGCATCGCGAGACCGAACTCGGCACGCGGACGATTCTCGACGAACTGGACGCGGGGCAGGCGGTTCTGAACGCCCGAACCGCCCTGATCGCCGCGCGCCGGGATGAAATCGTCGCCGAATTTTCCCTGGCGCGCTCCCTTGGCCTTCTGACCCCTGAATCCCTTGGTTTCGGCGGGATTGCGGCGGATCATGCGGGCGATCTTGCGCGCGTGCAGGATAAAATTCTGGGGATGGATGTCGAATTGGAAAAGGCAGACTATTGATAGGGCTTTGACAAGCTGCAATCAATGTAACAAAATTGGTTGAATATGAATGCTTTGTCCCGATTGGCTTCCATAAATGCCCGAAAAAGTGCCTGATCAGGAACCGTCCATCGAGGAGATTCTCGCTTCTATCCGTCAGATCATTTCTGACGACGACGCAGAACCCTCGGCGGCGACGCCTCCCCCGCCTGCACCGGAACCCGAGCCGGAGCCGGAGGAGGAGGATGTGTTCGAACTGACCGACCGTATCGGCGAAGATCCGGACGAGCCCCCGATCCAGATCGCTTTGCGCGATTCCGTTCCGGACCCCGAGCCGGAACCGGCGCCCGCGCCTATTTTCAGGCCCGAACCTCCCAAGGCCGCGCCGCCTCCGCCACCTCCTCCTCCTCCTCCGCCGCCTGAGCCGGTCGCGGAAGAGGACTCGATCTTTACGCAGACCGCCGCCTCGGCCGCCATGCAGGGATTTTCGCGCTTCACCAACAACGTACTGGTCGAGCGGCCGTCGCATATGGCCGGGATCACGCTTGAGGACATCGTGCGTGACATGATGCGCCCGATGCTCCGCGAATGGCTCGATTCGAACCTGCCGCCGCTGATCGAGAAGCTGGTCCAGAAAGAACTGGAAAAGCTTGCCCGTCAGGCGCGGGACGAGTAAAACAATCCTCTGTTCAGAGGATTGAAATGCTAGACAAAACCTTCCAGCCCGACGCCGTCGAATCCACCTGGTATGAGAAGTGGGAGCGCTCCGGCGCGTTCGCCGCCGCGCCCGAAGGCAACCGCGCGCCCTTTACCGTGATGATGCCGCCGCCGAACGTAACGGGTAGCCTGCACATGGGGCATGCGCTGAACATGACCCTGCAGGATATCCTGACCCGTTATAACCGCATGCGCGGCAGGGACTCGCTGTGGCAGCCGGGAACCGACCACGCGGGCATCGCCACGCAGATGGTGGTGGAACGGATGCTGGAAGGCGAGGGCCAGACGCGCAAGGGGCTTGGCCGCAAGGCGTTTCTGGACCGAGTCTGGGACTGGAAGGCGCTATCCGGCGGCACCATCGTCAACCAGTTGCGCCGCCTCGGCGCGACGCCGGACTGGGACCGCGAACGCTTCACGATGGACGAAGGCCTGTCGAAAGCCGTGCGCCGCGTCTTTGTCCAGCTGCATAAGGAAGGCCTGATCTACCGCGATAAGCGCCTGGTCAACTGGGACCCCAAACTCCATACCGCCATTTCCGATCTGGAGGTCGAGTCGAAGGAAGTCAAAGGCCATATGTGGCATATTCGCTATCCTATCGAGGGCAGCCGGGAAGAATTCATCACCGTGGCGACGACGCGCCCCGAAACGATGCTGGGCGACACGGCCGTCGCCGTGAATCCACAGGACGACCGTTACCGGCATCTGGTCGGCAAATTCGCCGTTCTGCCTATCACCAACCGCCTGATCCCCATCGTCGCCGACGATTACGCCGATCCGGAACATGGCAGCGGCGCGGTGAAGATCACGCCCGCGCACGATTTCAACGATTTCGAAGTGGGTAAGCGCCACGACCTGGCGATGATCAGCGTGTTCGACATCAACGCCTGCATGAACGACAACGTGCCGGGCGCATATAAAGGCCTCGACCGCTATGAGGCGCGCAAGAAAGTCCTGAAAGAACTGGAAGAACTTGATTTGCTGGTCGAGGTGCAGGACATCAAGCACACCGTTCCCTATGGCGACCGCTCCGGCGTCGTCATCGAACCCTATCTGACCGACCAGTGGTATGTCGACGCCGCCACGCTGGCCCAGCCCGCCATCGAGGCGGTGCGCACCGGCAAGACGGAATTCGTGCCGAAGCAGTGGGAGAACACCTATTACACCTGGATGGAAAACATTCAGCCCTGGTGCATTTCGCGGCAGTTGTGGTGGGGTCACCAGATTCCCGCCTGGCACGGTCCGGACGGCAGCATTTTCGTCGCCGAGACCGAAGAGGAAGCGATGGCGCAGGCCCGCGAGAAATTCGGCGAGAACGTGCGCCTGGAGCAGGACCCTGACGTTCTGGATACATGGTTCAGCTCCGCCCTCTGGCCGTTCTCGACTCTCGGCTGGCCCGACAAGACCCGCGCGCTCGATAAGTATTATCCGGGCGATGTGCTGGTGACGGGGTTCGATATCATCTTTTTCTGGGTCGCCCGCATGATGATGATGGGCATCCACTTTATGGGCGAGGTCCCGTTCAAGACTGTCTACATCCATGCACTGGTGCGCGACGCCAAGGGCCAGAAAATGTCGAAGTCGAAGGGCAATATCATCGACCCGCTCGACCTGATCGCCAAATACGGCACCGACGCGCTGCGGTTTACCCTGACCGCCATGGCGGCACAGGGCAGGGACATTAAGCTGTCCGAGGAGCGCGTCGAAGGCTACCGTAATTTCGGCACGAAAATCTGGAACGCCGCCCGTTATTGCCAGATGAACGGCTGCCAGCCGGTGGAAGGGTTCGACCCTGCCTCCGTATCCTATACGCCGGACAAATGGATCGTCAGCGAAGTGAGGGCCATGGAGGTGGCGGTACGCGAAGCCATCGAAAGCTACAAATTCAACGACGCCGCCAACGCCATTTACCACTTTGTGTGGCATACGCTATGCGACTGGTATCTTGAATTTACCAAACCCGTTCTGTCGACGGCGCTTCCGACAGAGGACAATCCAAACCCTGTCGTCACGGATGAACGCGTTTATGAAATCCGCGCCACGACCGCCTGGGCGCTTGATCAGGTCCTGACTTTGCTTAATCCCATTATGCCGTTCTTCACGGAAGAATTATACGCCCAGATGGCGGAGCGTCCTGCGAATACGATGCTTCTCACGACTTCCTGGCCTGAATATCCTGACGCCCTGAAAAACACGGATGCTGTCCAGGAAATGTCATGGCTGATGCGCCTGATCTCCGAAATCCGCAGCGTGCGGTCGGACATGAACGTCCCCGCCGGCGCAAAGATCACGCTGCTGGTCAAGGACGCCTCGGTACAGACGAAAGCGCGGCTGCAATCCTACGACGAAATCCTGCGCCGCATGGCGCGTCTCGAAAAAGTGGAGATACTGAACGGCACGGCCCCGGCAGGATCGATCCAGACTCTGCTTGACGAAGCGACGCTTGTCATGCCGATTGCCGCGATCATCGATCTGGATAAGGAGCGTGCGCGCCTGAAAAAGGAAATCGAAAAGCTGGCCGTGGACATTCAAAAAGTGGACCAGAAACTCGGCAATGAGCAGTTTGTCGCCAATGCACCGCCCGAAATCATCGCCGAACATCGCCAGCGCAGGACGGACGCCGAAGCATCGCTAAATAAATTCACTCTGGTGTTGAAGCAGCTTGAAGCGGCATAGGCTTTTTCTCTTCCTCAGGGCTTTGCTCAAGCGTCGCGTTGAATTCCGCGCCGATCAAGATAGTCATGGCGCTCATCCAGAACCATAGCAGCAGAATGACGACGGCGCCGAGCGATCCATACGTTTCATTGTAACTCCCGAAATTCGAGACATAGAATGAAAACAGCGACGACATCACAAGCCATAAAAACGTGGCCACGGCGGCGCCCCAGCTAAAGGGCTTCCACCGCGCTTTCGTATGACAGGGTCCGAAACGGTACAGGACCGAAATGGCGAGCAGGGCCAGCGCGCACATGATCGGCCAGCGCAGCAGCAGGATCCATTGGTCCAGCATGCCCGGCAAGGGTATCCATGCGAAGATGGCCGGCAGTACGGCGATCAGAGTTAAGGCCATCAGAAAAAACACAAGCAGGAACAGGGTCAGCACATAAGCCGTGGCCGTCAATACGATAATATTACGCCGCTCTTTTTCATTATAGGCGATATTGAATCCGGTGATCAGCGCCTTCGTTCCCTGGGTCGTGCTGTAAATGGTAAAGAGAAGACCGAGGACAACGCCGACGCTCAATGCCCCGCCGTCCGACGTCGCGATTTTTATCGCCTGTTCGGTCAAAAGCTGCAGGGCATCCCGCGGCAGGAATTCTTCGAGAACGTTCATCTGCTGGGTAATGACGGCGGTATCCGAAAACAGTCCGTAAAGGGATATGGCCGCCGCTATCGCCGGAAAACTCGCCATCAGGAAATAGAACGCGATTCCGGCGGCGATCAGCCCGATATTGTCCTGGGACGTGTTGTCCATCAGGCGAACAAAAAACCGCCATACCGGTTTTTTGCTGACTCTGTCCTGAATTTTGCGGAGATGTTCTCGTTCTTTGCGGATGTTCATACCATAAAAATAGAAGATTCAGGCGTAAGGTTCCGTTTTGTCAAGCGGAAGCCAGGCATCGCGGCAATGTCAGCATGGCGCCCACCGCTTTTTCTGAAAAACTTTGCGGTCTCGACAGCGTCGTTTTTCCGGTACGCAGGCTGCGGACGGGTTCGAGCCTCGTCCTGGTGGCAAGAATACCCGCGGGGGCGTCGATGACATCGGCGGCGGTATAAAGCGCCTGCGTGATGCGATAGTCGCGTTCATCCAGCGGCCGGTCGGGCTGTGCGTCCATCTGCCGGCTTCGCCATGTTTCGATCGTGCGCGCGAATTCGGCGCAGCGGTTCCTGTATTCCACCTGTTCGGCCAGCTCGGGCCAAAGCTTTTTGAGGCCGTCCCCATGGCGGAAATCTTTGGGTACCTTCTGGCCCGTCACCATTTCCCAGGTCATTTTTTCGACTTCAAGAAAATACTCTTCCATGAACGCCAAAGTGACGTCCGGCGTATTCGCCTTTTCGTCTTCCGTATCCCTGAACTGTTTCGCGAGCAGCGTCACCTTTTCGGCATCCGGCCTTTCCTGCCCTGTCAGCAGGGGCCATGCCAGATCGAAATCGGCGATGGGGGCCGCGTTGATGTTCACGCGTGCGCCGTCCCGGTGGATTTTGTTCGACCGGTATAAATGATAAAGCGGTTCGCCGTATTTATCGGGATTGAGCGCCGCCTGGCTTTCCAGCTTCACGGCGTTCATGGCCTCGATCTGGCCCAACACCGTGAAAACCGGAAGGCAGGCATGGGCGCTTAACCGTTCGCCGGAAATGGCCCGCCCCTGCAACGCCTTCGGGTTGTCGCCCTTGGCCTCGCGCGGCGTGATGCCCGGGCCGGTCATTTTTTCACCGCGCTTGGCGGGGCGGGAACTGACATTTCCTGCTTTCATCGACAACCAGGGGGCCGCCGTCAGCAGTTCGTCGATGGCCGGGTTGTCCTTGACCAGGCGCTCATACGCTTCCCTGGCCGTCCGTGCGAACAGCCAGGCGTCGGCACGCGCGTACTGCTTGTTCGTATGACGGTCCGGGGCAGGGGGCGGCATCTCTCCGTGGATGCCAGCCTTCGAATACAGATTCTGCGCCGCCAGCGCCTCCAGCGTACCGATCGCCGTCTTGTAAGGCTCAAACAGGATGCGCTGCTGGTGCCCCTGGATGGTCAACGTCGACGGTCCTATGTCGCTGGCGCGCGCGTCGGCGGCGGCGCGTCCATGCAGGGCGGGAACTTCCGTCACACGCCCGCCGCCGCGCTGAAGCGCAAGCCCGCCGCCGTTCATCAGCGATGTCTGCACATATTCAAGTTCCGGGAATTTCCCTTTCATGCGGTCGATGACGCCATAAGCGGTGACCGCGGCTTCGTTCTGTGCGTATTCTGCCGCCCCGCGGCCGTCCAGCCGCGTAGTGTCGCTTTTCGCGACCATCACGATCATGCGGCCGCGTGCGGCCACATGGGCGCGATAGCTTGCGTTGCCGAGCAGCGCCTCCAGCATCATGCCTATGCCCATCAGGTCTGCAACGGACTCCGACAGGGTCACGATATCGATACGGCTTTTCTGGGTCCCGACTTCGTTGCCCGTGACTTTCAGCAAAAGCAGCGCTGCCAGGGCGTGGGCGGCATGGGTCGTTTCCGCGATGATCAGCTTCTCGCAGACATCCGGATTTTTTCCAACCACCTGCAAGCGTTCGAATATCCGGGCCGCCGTATCGTCTTCAAGGCTGGCGGGATCGGTGGCGGCGCATGTTTCGATCAGGGCGTCGTCGGCAAGCCAGGCCGTGAGGGCGGACTCCTTTTCCAGTTCACTCAGGCTGTCGAAATCGTCCTCGGCGAGAATCCCGCATGCATCAAGCAGGCGCGCGACCGTCTTCATGATGTCGACCGCATTGTGACGAAGATCGATCGTGCCGAAGCAGAAGCCGAAACATCTGAGCAGATAGGACAGGCCCGATAATTTCCCTGCCGCTTCCGATCCCTCGATCAGCTGGACCAGATCGTCGATTTGTTCGATCAGGCCTTCGAGGTCGGGCATGCGTTCTTGTTCGCCGTTAATGAGATTAAGGGCGTTTTCGATGGATTTAAGCTTGCGGTCATATCCCGCTTCCGCCGCAAGGCTTCCATGTACGTCGCGCAGCGCGCGCAGATAGCGGTCACGGACAGCGTCACGACGAAGGGCGATTTCAGCGACCAGAACCTTTGCCGTTATGTTTTCATTGCCGTCCCCATCGCTCCAGCTACAGGGATGGACCAGCGCCTTTCTGACTTTCACACCGTCATGGTCGTAATTGTGCTTTTTCAGGGCCGCGTCGAACAAGGCCTTATGTTTCAGCGCAACGTCATAAATGACTTCCAGCGTACCCAGCGTTTCCTGCACTTCCTGTATGGGCGTTTTACGTTCGCCCACGATTTCCACATCCCTGATGATGTGCAGGACCCGTTCCAGATCTTCCTGCGTGGAATGGGAATCGGCCAGAACACGGCACAGCGCGATTTCCGCCAGTGAATATTCCACCGTCGCCGGGTTCGTGGGATGGCTGGTCAGGCTGAACCAGGCGACGCCGTTTTCGTCGAGGAACTGCTGCACCTGGGATGCGGTCAGCCCTTCGGCGCGAAATCGCTCGATAACGAAATCGATCGAACCGGCGGTCGTCGCTTTCAATGAGTTATGCGCCTGCACCACATCCGTGACGGCCATGGTCAGCACAGCCTGCCTGATCGTATTGATCTTTGCGTCGGCGCAGGAGACGTCGAGTTGCCGTTGCGGCGTCAACATGTTCCAGAAATCGATGTAGGATTGCCTGCGTTTTGCCTTAGCGGCCCGCCGCTGGAGTTCAGGCAGGGAAGACGAGTCCCTGGCGCTGCCGTCCTTGTCCTCAAGAATGGTTTTCCGGTCGAGCAGGGCTGCAAGGTCAGGATCCGTCTTCCTGACGGCTTCTATATATAAAGCCGTCAGGCGATCCTGATAAATGCGGACATAGCCGCCCTCATGTTTCTTCTTTTTTCGCTCAGGCACTTTTCTTGATTTCGGACAGGACTTCATTATAGAGCGCGATGCTCGCTTCCGCCTTCGGGGAAGATGAAGTCTCTGTAGCACGGCCATAAGAATCGACATAGCGTTTAATGTCGTCTTCGCGGCAGATGCCTTCCTGGAGTTCGCGCACGACGCACGGAACTTTGCCCAGGTTCGCCATGCAGTGGATCGCGCCCTGCGGCAGGCGGACGTCCTGGCCCGCTTTCAGCTCAAGACGCTGGTCGTCGGAAACGACGGTCAGGACGCCGCTTTCGACGGTCCAGTGTTCCCGGCGGTGTTCATGCGACTGCAGGGACAGGACCTGGCCCGGATTGACCGTGATGCTTTTCTCGCAGTACTCTTCACCGGCTTTGTTGGTGCCTACGCCGGTAACCGTATATGTGCCCCAGGGACGGTTGTCGGTATCACCGACTTTATAAGCGGCCAGTGTGTTCACGGCCAGCGCTGCATTTTTAGACATAATACTATCCTTTTCTCGATACCCGTTTACAGAAAGCTTTTTCTGGTGCTTTATATATCTGGAAAATTCAGAATTTATTCTATAAAATTTTGATGCATTGCAAAATATTTTTTCTTGCAATTTTCCATACTCATCGGTAGTAAAGAGCCGACAGAATTTTCTTTGCAAAGGTGCTTATCCAATGACCGCAGCCACTAAAGCCCAGATTGTCCACGAATCGGAAGCCCAGCGTCAGCATGTGCGCATCCCGCTTCCTGCCAAAGCCGAGATCGACGGCAAAGCTTACGATGTTAAGGATTTATCCGCAGGCGGTCTGTCCGTACGCGGCATTACCGGTAAATATGCCCGAGGACAGGCTATTAAAGTCCTTTTACAGCTGCCTTTTGGCGGTTTTTCGATGGATGTAAGCCTTTCGGCCACCGTTCAGCACTATAATGAAGCCGAAAAGCTGCTGGGATGCCTCTTTATTGACCTCAGCCCCGAGCAGATCTCGCTTTTGAACCACCTTCTGAAGGCGTATGTCTCCGGAGATGTCGTGGCTTCGGGCGATCTTCTGAACGTTGCGGCGCGCAATAACTTCGTAAAGGAGCGTAAACACGCTTTGGCAAACGCGGAAAACGCCATGAAAATGGATTTCAGGCGCCAGCTGCCGGGTTTGGCCGCTGTCGCGGTCCTGGGGCTGATCGCCGCTTATTTCGTCCTCGGGAACCTTTATGAAAGCATGTTCGTTCTGAAAGCATCCGATGCGGTCGTTTCCGCTCAGGTCATGGACGTACGGGCTGTCAATGCAGGCTATTTCAAATCGCAACTGGATCCGGATGCGGCCACCGTTCAGCCGGGCCAGGCTATGGCCCAGATTTCTTCAGGCAACGGCGCTGCGGGCGTTCCCTTGACCAGCAGCTGCGATTGCTACGTGGTTAAACGCTATGGCAATGACGGCCAGTACGTGGCATCGGGCGACCGTTTGTTTACTCTGGCTCCGACCAGCGCGCAGCCCTGGATTGTCGCTGAAATCTCCCCGGCTGACGCCGCACGCCTTGCCCCGGATACAAAAGCCCATATTACGGTTTTTGGTTCCAAAGCCGAGTTCACCGGCCGCGTTGAAAGCCTTGAGTCAGGTATGGTCGACTCCATGGCGCCCGTAACGGCCGATCTGACCTATGCCGCAAAGCCGATCCTGGTAAAAATCCGCCCTGACCAGAAAATCCCTGTCAGCCTGACCAACCGTCCGGCCCAGGTTACCTTTCCTGTCCACTGAGTAAACTGACACTGTCATCTATTTAGATAAAGTGAGGATGTTTCATGGCTAAAGCTGTCATTCCCGTGATTCTGTGCGGCGGTTCGGGTACGCGTATGTGGCCCGCCAGCCGGGAAAACCACCCCAAGCAGTTCCTGAACCTGATGGGCGATTTTTCCCTGTTGCAGAACACCATGCGCAGGGCGCTGCGTACGGCGGGCGTGAAAGCCGACAATCTTGTCACGGTCACTTTGGGCGCGCTGAAAAATGAAGTTCACGCCCAGTTGTCGGAAATGGACAATGGCGCCATAAACCATATCCTGTGCGAACCCTCGGCACGCGATACCGGGGCTGCGGTCGCTCTTGCGGCGGCCTATATCGGGAAGACCTTCGGCAACGATACCATGATGTGGATTCTGCCCGCCGATCATCATATCGGTGACGAAAACGCGCTCGCCACGGCGTTTCATCACGCGCTGAAAGCCGCTGAAAGCGATTACCTGGTAACGTTCGGCATCACGCCGACGCGTCCTGAAACGGGTTACGGCTATATCCGCCTCGGCGATACGTTCGAGGACGGCACAGCTTATAAAGCTCATGAATTCAAGGAAAAGCCGAGCCTCGATACGGCGAAAGCCTATATCGCAGGCGGAAACTATTTGTGGAACAGCGGCATGTTCCTGTTCTCGACCGCCGCCGTGCTGGAACAGTTTCGCGCGCATGCTCCGGAAATTCTGGACAGCGTCCAGGGCGCCATGGATGCGGCGGACGACCACCGCGAACCCTCCGCCAATCATTACTCACGGATCGCCAAACAGCCTTTCGACAAGGCCATCATGGAAAAAGCGGCAAAGGTCGCTATCGTTCCCTGCAACCCGGAATGGTCCGATATCGGCTCCTGGGAAAGCCTCTGGGAACTGCGCGAGAAAGACCAGAACGGCAACGTTCTTGAAGGCCGCATCGCGGCGCATGATACGAAAAACTGCCTGATCCAGGTGAAAGACCGCCTGATCGGCTGCGTCGGCCTTGAAAATCTTGTGATCGTCGATACCGGCGATGCGATCCTGATCGCCGACCGCAGCAATGGCGACGGCATGAAGATCATGGTGAACGGCCTGAAAAGCACGGGCTGCAAGGAAGTCGTCGATCCCCCCAGCGAGGCGCAACCCTGGAGCCTGACGAAATCGATCGACCAGACAGGCTACAATGTCCGCGAAATCATCGTCCAGCCCGGCGAAAGCCTTGCCTTGAAAATGCACGCGCATAAAAGCAAGTTCTGGACTGCGCTTGAGGGACAGGGCGTCGTAACGTTCGGGCATGAAAAAAACACGATCGTCGCGCTTCAGACGGCGTTCATCCCCGCCGGCGTGGATTACAGCATCGTCAACACGGGTGAAATCGACCTGAAGATCGTCGAGGTCTGCCAGGACGAACAAGGCAATACCATCCAGTTCACCACAAGAAGAATCGCGGCCTGAGATGAAAAAGATCCATGCACTTGCAGTGACGTCGATCCTGCTGTTGTCCGCCTGCGCTGACCTTCCTACGGCTGAGCAGGCCTTGCGGGACGGCGATTACGGGACAGCCCGCAAACATATGGAAACGCTTGCGGATTATAATTTCCCCCAGGCTCAGACCGACCTCGCTTTGATGCTGATGAAGGGGCAGGGCGGCCCGGCGGATTCATATCGCGCCGTCGAGCTTCTGCAAAAAGCCGCCGATGCCAACTATCCTCAGGCTCAGTTTGAACTGGGCCGCGTTTACCAGCAGGGCGAAATCGTCAAAGCCGATCTGCCAAAGGCTGAAAGCCTGTATATGAAAGCGCAGGCGGCTGGTTATGTCCGTTCTTCTTTCCAGCTCGGCACCCTCTATGAGCAGAAAAAAGACTATGTCCGCGCGGAATCGTTTTACAAACAGGCCCTAAAAGGTGGATACTATCGTGCGGCGGTCAAAATCGCCGACCTGTATGATAGCAAGGAAAAACGTGCGCCGGATCCTGTGGAAGCCCTCGCCTGGTACTACTATGCGAAGGCCCACGATGTAGAGGTTCCGGCTGGTAAGGTCGCAAAGATCGAATCCATCGTCACGCCCCAGCAAGTCGCGCAGGCCAAAGCACTTTCTCAAGGATGGCTATCCCATGACTAAACTTAAAACCTGTCTTCTGGCCAGTGCCTGCATGATTTTTGCCGGTCACGCGCATGCCGCCGATGCCCCTAAAGACACGGGAAGCTTTTTGCAGAACGTCAAAATCAGCGGAAGCCTCAAAGGACAATATCTCGGCGACGATAACTTCGACCTGGGAACGGCGTCCGAGAATTACCAGAACAGCGAAAGCCTTGAAGGCAAGATGCGCATAACCGCGCCGCTGACAGATACCACGACGGTTTTCGGCGAAGTGCGCGGCCTTAAAAATTACGGTGATGGCGGTTCCATCGATCTTGAGACCGGCGAAGCCAGCGGAACGGATGATTTCCTTGAACTGCGCCAGCTCTGGGTTCAGGAAGATCAGCTTTTCGGCAATCTCCCATGGTCTATCCGCGTCGGTCGCCAGCGCTTTACGGAACCTTATGCCCTGTGGTGGAACCGCGATTTCGACGCCGTACGCGTAATCTATGATACGACCCTGTTCAGCGGCTATCTCGCCGTGGGCGAAAATCTTTTATCTTATCGTACGTCGGGCGACGATTTCCTCAAGCGGAACGAAGACGTTTTCCGTGTTCTGGGCGAGACGTCCTGGCAATACACTTATAACCACTTCTTCGAAACCCGCTTTTCCATGCAGGACGATCATTCAGGCATGGAAAATCCCGGGGAAACTGTTTCGACGGATAATCGCGATAGCGAAGACGGCGATCTGTACTGGGCCGGCGTACGCTTTAAAGGAGCAGTCCCGTCCGTTCTTCCCCAAGCCAATGCCATGCAATACCGCGTCGACCTCATGGGTGTGACCGGTCAGTCAAAAACCCAGCAAACCATCGCGGGTCCAGGCAGCAGGCGTACAGTCACAGGCAGCGAGGAAAAGGACGTTCTGGGATGGGCGCTTGACGCCGGCATCAACGTTCCCTTGCCCGTTTACGATAACCCTCTGCTGATCCTTGATTATGCCTACGGTTCAGGCGATGACGATTCTTCCGACGGAACGGATCATGCCTTCCGTCAGACGGGCCTGGACAGCAACTCAAGCCGGCTCGGCATCTCGTCCGGCACGATTTATCAGTATGGGTTCGCCCTGCGTCCCGATCTGTCGAATATTCATATTTTCACGATCGGCCTCGGCATCCCTGTTTTCAACGCAAGCGATCTGACGGGTCTCTACCACTATTATCGCCTTGCCGACGAGGCGACGGGCCTTGCGTCCAACGGTATCAATGCCGACGTCAACGGCGACGATCACTATCTGGGGCAGGGCGCCGACCTGGCCCTGAACGTGAATGTCGGTCAGGAACTGAACATGCCTGCGGGCGTCCTGAAAGGCGTGACGTTCAAAACGATGGTCGGTGTATTCAAGGCCGGAGACGCATTCGGCCCTGAAGGCGACGATGAAATGGCAACCCGCGGGTTGATGGAACTGCAGTTCCGCTTTTAACGCTTTTGTCCCTTTAAGAAATAAAGGGCGCAAGGTTTGGCCTTCCTCTTCCGGCTGGAATGAGGAAGGCCGTTGTTTATGGCTTTGATATCTGAAGGAGAAGTTTATGAAAACGGACAATAAAATCGTTCCCAACACGGAAGCGTTTGAGCGCGAAGCCCTGATCGCTCCGAGCGGTTTTCGCGAATATGACGCCCGCTGGCTTACGCCCGAACAATTGAACCTGCGCGGTGCACAGCAGCTGGGTCTGGGGATCGGCACCATCGTGCACGAACTGAAAAAGAACCCGCCCGCTGTCGTGGTCGGCCATGATTATCGCGCTTACAGCGCCAGCATCAAGCATGCGCTGACCATCGGCCTGATGCAGGCTGGCTGCAAGGTGAAGGATATCGGCCTGGCGCTGTCGCCGGTCGCCTATTTCGCCCAGTTCGAACTGGACTGCCCCGCGGTCGCCATGGTAACGGCCAGCCACAACGAAAACGGCTGGACCGGCGTCAAGATCGGCGCGGAACGCCCCATGACGTTCGGCCCTGAACTGATGGGCCGGCTCAAGGACATCGTCCTGAAAGGCGAAGGCAAGCCTCGCGAAGGCGGCAGCTACGAATATGTCGAAGGCATGAAGGAACGCTATATCAAGGATCTGACCAAAGACGGTAAAATGAAGCGCAAGCTGAAAGCCGTCGTGGCCTGCGGTAACGGAACTGCTGGTGCCTACGCTCCCGACGCCCTGCGCGCTATCGGCGTTGAAGTCATCGAGATGGACTGCGACCTGGATTACACGTTCCCGAAATACAACCCGAACCCCGAAGATCTTGAAATGCTGCACGCGATCAGCGCGCGCGTCAAGGAAACCGGCGCCGATATCGGCTTCGGCTTTGATGGCGACGGCGACCGCTGCGGCGTCATCGACAATACGGGCGAGGAAATCTTCGCGGATAAGATCGGCGTCCTCCTGGCGCGCGACCTGGCGACGGTTTACAAAAACCCGACCTTCGTCGTCGATGTCAAATCGACCGGCCTTTATCACACCGATCCGGTATTGAAAGAACGCAACGTCACCACCGATTACTGGAAGACGGGCCATTCCTACATCAAGCGTCGCGTGAACGAACTCAGCGCTCTCGCAGGCTTCGAAAAGAGCGGTCACTTTTTCTTGAACAACCCGATCGGCCGCGGCTATGACGATGGCGTCCTGTCTGCGATCACCATCTGCCGCATGATGGACCGCCGCGCCGACGCAACGCTGGCCCAGCTGCGCGAAGAACTGCCGCAGACCTGGAGCTCGCCGACGATGTCGCCGTTCTGCCCAGACGACAAGAAATACGGCGTGGTCGACAAGATCACCGCGTATTACCAGCAGAAAAAGGACAAGGGCGAAGCCGTTACAGGCCAGAAAATCGTCGAAATCAACACGGTCAACGGTATTCGCCTGACCCTGGAAGACGGCACTTGGGGCCTGGTGCGCGCCTCGTCCAACAAGCCTTCGCTGGTGGTAGTGGTGGAAAGCCCGGCATCCAAGGCCCGCATGCATGAAATCTTCGCGGAAATCGACTCTCAGCTGACGAAGGTCGGCGATGTAGGCGAATACGACCAGAAGCTGGCCGCTTAACCTTCCAAACCGTTTCCCTTCCGCACAGGAAGGGAAACGGGTTGCTTATTCATCGTCATCGTCTTTGGATTTTTCTTCCTCGTCTTCCTCTTCATCGCCTTTCGAGGCGACATGAACGATCTCTATGGACCGTGGCGAACGGCGCAATCCAAGCGCGATTTCATCCGACAGCTCGTTGAGATTGCCACGGAACAGTTTTTTGGCGTCCCATAGAAATTCAATCTTCGACAGCGCGAAATATTCGACATCGGCAATCTTGAAAGCCCCGGACTTGTTCAGGGCGACGACGGAACTCGTCAGCGTCATGGATGCCTTCTGAGTAAACGGGTCGAGAATAAAGTCCCTGTCGCTTTCGGAATCCGATATGTCGAAAGCGTAAAGCTGCACGCCAACGCCGTCATTCTGGGTAATGACATTGTCATGCGCGACTATGTTCCATGAGTTACGGACGCGCAGCCCGTTCTTGCGGTTTTTATAGATATGATTGTTCCGGACGACGTTATCCTCGCTTTCGAACAGCGTCATTCCGTCCGCGCCGTTTTCGTATGAGACGTTGTCCGCCACAAGGTTGCGCACGCTGGTGCGGTCCAGCATGAATCCGGAACGGTTGTTGTGGTGCGACACGTTATTGACGATCCAGCTGTCGTTGACCTCGCGCGAGACGATGATGCCGTGCTTTTTATGCGTGCCGTACGCCTCGTTGAACGCGATGATCAGGCGTTTTGAACGGTCATGCGGGTCGATGCCGTAAATAATGTTGTTGGCGTAGACGTTGCGCAATATGGCGACATCCTCGGCCTCGAACGAATAAAACCCGTAATACAGATCCTCGAACCGTGAATCGATCAGCCAGCCCGTCGGCGGCTGGGCGTCATGCTGTCCGGATTTCATATGCGCCTTGACCGTCGAGAAACTGATTCCGTATGACTTTGACGCGGAATAGCCAAGGCTGCGGAAGGAAGAGCGCCCCATATAGGTTTTGGATTCGGTCCATACGGTTATAAAAGGCCTGAACTCATATTTGTCTTTCATTTCCGCATATGTGTCGGTCTCGCTGTCCCAGGCTGATACGTCGGCGTCGACGATGAAAAGCGTGCCGCTGCTGGCCAGGAAAGCGCCGCTGTTGGCCAGCATTTTAAAGACCAGCCTGTTTTCAGGCTTGCCGCGGATGATCAGCGTGGCGCCGCTGGCGACATAAAGGGGCATTTTAAGAATGTAGGCGCCGTCGTCGACTTCCATCGCCCCTTCTTTTTCCATGGCTTCAGACAGCGTATCCAGATCGTAAACACCGCTGGATATCTGGAAAGCGGCAGGCGTCGTGCGGTCCTGCATGTCCTTGAACTTGGCGTTTCCGCTTTTCTCCAAAAATTTGGTCAAGCCCGGACTGTCCTTCATGGGGACGACGCCTACTTTACCTGTCTGCAGAAGCGGTATTTTGGCCGTCAGGTTTTCCATCGTATAGCCGGACAGGTCGGGGACAGGCTTTATATCCGGCATGGCAGGAGCAGGCAGGGGCGTATGAGCGATAGAATAATTCCGGAACCCGATTGGCCATACGACATCGTGCTGAAAAAACAGCAGGCATTTGTCCATGATCAAGAGCGTGCCGGCCACCAGACAGATGCTGATGAGACTCAGGCAGAATTTTATTATCCGCATGTATTACTGGTCTTTTCTATAAATGTTACCGCTTATAAGGCTTTGGAAAGACTAAAGATAGAAGTTTTTTGTGGAAATTTAAGGTTAAAAAGGATTAGTATCCTGCGGGGATTATGCACATGAAATCTTTCGAATGGCTGCGTTTCCGCGGGCGCCGCGCTTTACTTACGATCGTCGGTCTTGGGCTTGGTTTGGCGGTTGCGGCATGCAGCGTCGAACAGCATACCGCCATGGGGAGCGACGTGAACATTCATCCTCCTTTCGACGTCCAGGCTATACGGCTAAACTCGGGACGGGCCGATAAAAGCCGCTTTGAGTGCAACAGACCGCCAGAGGCGCTCAGCAACCTGAAATTCCATTCTATTTATGGGAATCTCAGCGAGAATTCCTCGATCGTCGATCCCGAAGCGTACGACGCCTATAACGAGGCCCTGACCCCGGTCCGCACGTTCGAGACGGGCCTGGTCAGCATGTCGAACCGTTATGTCCGTTCGAACCCGCCGCGCGGCGATGTCGCGCGATGCGCCATGGAATGGATGGACAGCTGGGCTGAAGGCAACGCCCTGCTGGGCCATGTCAACCGGACGGGCGAATTTGTCCGCAAATGGACTCTGTCCACGATTGCGTCGGCGTGGATAGAGATCCGCGATGAAAAATCCCTCGATCCCGACAAAAAGCGCATTGTCGAGGAATGGATCGCGCAGGTTGCCATGGCCGTGCAAAGCGACTTCGACCATAACACCGACGACCGCTCCCGCCAGAACAACCATTTGTACTGGGCGGCTTGGGCCGTTGCCTCGGCGGGTATGGCGCTCGACGACCGCTCGATGTTCGAATGGGCCATGGACAAGGCGCATTTCGGCGTTATGCAGATCGCGCGCGACGGCACCTTGCCGCTCGAAATGGACCGCGGACGTAAGGCTTTCAATTATCATGTCTACGCCGCGACGCCTCTGTTCATGCTGGCCGAGGCCGGGCTGGCGAATGGCGTCGACCTGTACAATGAAAATGACAAGGGTCTTTACCGTCTCGGCCGCCGTATCCTGAGAAGCGCGGACGATCCGCAGTATTTCGAGGATAAGACGGGCGAACCCCAGGATCTGACCAGAACGCTCAGTTCATCGAATCTCGTATGGCTCGAAGTCTACAATGCCCGGTTCCCGAGCAGCGAAGGCCGCAGATGGCTGGAGAAGTTCCGCCCCATGCGCCAGAGCAGAGTCGGCGGCGACGCGACGTTGCTGTACGGGCACGAATAACAACCGCCTGTTCTGCCGATCGCGGCATGCCGCGCGCATCCTGCCAATGTCATTGTCTAACAGCGCGAAATATCCACGAACTGATATGAGCTTTCTCATCATAAAAAACCCCGGCGCCAGGCCGGGGTTTTAAAGTATCAGTAAGCGCCGCTCTACTTGGGTTCGGCGCACAGGCGGACATTCGCCGTGAAGCCGATCATTTCCTTGGGCAGCCTCAGCGACACGCTGTCGATCGTCATCTGGCTCTTGGGCGAATAGAAATAGCCGCCGCTGTAGGGATAGAGCCTCGAGCGGCTGAAGCGTATGGATTGCTTGGTGTTGCTGCCGTTGAAGAATGTCAGGGAGAAATTCTTTTTCACCGGCTCCTTGAACTTCAGATAGGCATAGACGTTTTCCGCGACGAGTTTCTTCGGCGCCAGCCCCTTGATCAGGATCGGCTTTTCCTCGGTTATCTTGATGTCTCCGCTCTCGGCCAGAGGCGTTTTGCAGACACCGTAGGCGATAGGGATGATCTGACGCAGTGTCTTCTTGGCCTGATCTCCCTCCAGGTTATAGTACGCGGGCATTTCCCAGATCAGGATTTTAGGAGGATGCTGCGCGAATTCCGGGGAGGAAAGGTAAGCGACCATGGAATCGTCCAGCCCGCCGCCGGTAATGGCCGCGTTATAGACATCAGTCGACAGCGTTTCCTTTAACGCGCCTTCGAAATTGGCGTCGTTTTGGTCTTTCTTGGAATTACTGGTGCCGACCAGGACGACAGACGGCGAGTCCTGTTTGCCGAAGAGGGAAAGGCCGCTGACGCCGCCTTCGGCGGTTGTGACGGTCTCGACGCCTTTTTCCGGAGGCATGGTAAGATTGCACATGCCTTTCAGAGCTTCGTTAAAGGTGCCGTCAAAGCTTGTCTGTTGCTTGACGGTGGTTTTAAACGCGGTCTGTTTGATGCCTTTATACGACGGCAGCGTTTTCACATAGGCGGCAACGGCCTCGGCCATTTCATGCGCGCCTTGAGTGCTCCAGTGCTGGTCAGCCTTATAAAAGTAGTTTTCGCCGGCTTTCATGGCGGGCGTCCCGACGATATGCAGGCCCAGCTTGTTTACATTGACAAGATAATCTGCATAGGCTTTCCGGGCCGCGTTGATATCATAGCCCTTGACGAGCGGATCGTTGGTCGGAAGTACGGCCGGCGACGCCATGCCGCGCAAGGGAATATAAGCGATCACGAGGTCGATGCCGCGCTTTTTAAGGTCGTCCGACAGTGTTTTGAACGTTGCCAGGCCTTTAGGCGTGACTTTGAACTGGTTTATGAAATCGGCCTGGCTGCGGAAAACCCAGCCGTTTTTACCTTCGACCATGTACAGGTAACTGTCGTATTTTTTGCCATAGGCTTTTTCATCGCGCAAAGCCTGGCACGCGGCCACGCTGCCTGCCGTTGCCACTTTAGCGGGCGGGGCAGGGGGTGTGACTGGCGCCGCCGGTTTCTTCACGGCGGCGACCGGCGCTGGCTTGGATTTCGCGGGTGCTGCCTTCGCAGGCTTCACCACAGGCGGCTTGGCGGAAGGCGCGGTCGGCGGCTCGGCTGCGAAGGAAGCGATTGGCAAGGCGATCAATACAGCCGTTGCCAGCAGAAGTTTATGCATCATAGCGTATCCTTTTTTTCGATGAAAAGTTAGTGAATGGCTTTGCCGTCTTTCAGGCGGGCGGGAACAGGTATGTACCGCTCCGGAATTTCCCAGAGGACAAGTTTTGGCGCGTTATCCTTATAGGCCTGGCTTTTCAGGTAATGGTCCATGACCGTGAACGGTCCCTGTCCCTCGTCAGCCATGTTCTGCAGGTCAGCCTGCAGCGCCTCTTTCAGGAATCCTTCGAAATTCCACAACTGGTTGGCGCTGTAACTTGTGCCGACCAGCGTAACGGGCGGTGCGGCATTGCCGAACAGGTCGGCGTCCGACGCCGTTCCGCCCTGGGCGGCGGTGGCGAATTTCTGGATATGATCGGGGGTCACGTCAGGTTCGTCGACGCCGGGGATGTAGCGCATAAGATCGCCGCTATGGCTTTCGTCACCGTTCTCTTTGCTGGCGAACGTCTTTTTCGTCAGCCCCAGATCGCCCATGCCGCCGACGGTTTCCTTTGCGGCAAGCGCCGCAAGCCTTGCGCCATCGGGCGTCCAGTGGGTATCGGTCTTCAGATACAGCGCTTCGCGGTTAGGGGCGGAAATCATGATGGGAAGAAGGTCCGCTACAGGGATGTCCTGGGACTGCAGATAATGGAGCGTATCGCCATAAACGTTGCTTCGGCAGGCAGGAACCGCTTTGGGGCCGAGATGATCGGGATAAACCCGTACTTTCGCGGGCACCAGAACGACGGCCAGTTTGATTTGCCTCTGCGCCAGCTGGTCGCGCACGGACTTTATATAGGAGAGGTTATCATCAATATGTCCGGCCATATCGACGGGGCATGAAAACTCCTCGTCGGTGAACAGCCAGCCGTCGGCGCCAACCACGGCGCCCTTTCGTCCTTCGCGGAAAAGGGCATATTCGGCTTTGCCCCAGAAATTGCGGCTGGAATTGTATATGGGGAGCGCTTCGCCCAGCGACTTTTCGAACTTGATGCTCCATTCGCCGTGGATAGCCTGAACAGCTGTGGGCCTTTCCATTTTGGACAGGGCGGGCGGGACAAATACAGCCGTAACCGCGAAAGACGCGGCCATCAAACCGAGAAAGAAAATGCCGGAAAAAAGTTTCATAGCGTGTCTATATAGAAAAATTTCGTAAAAGCGCAAGATTTCTAATGGATTTTATTAGCTATGTCAAAATTCTCTTGCGATGCAGCATGAATTTAATTGAACTTTTTTATATTTCCGTATACATACCCTGCGTCGAGCATTTTTTTGGAATCGCCCAGTGGCTGTAGCATTTAAATCCATTATACGAATTTTCATCTTCGCAATGGCGGTTTTCTGCGCTTTTTCAGCGTCAAAAGGCTATGCCGCGGATGCCGCTGGAGACACTTATATTACAACGCCCGGCGGCGATAAATTTCTCGTTGGCGAACCCAAAACGATCAATCTTTGCCCGGCGCTGAAAATCGCCGAGACCTATAAGGGTGAAGATAACGAAGATTACGCCATGCTCATTCCTGGCAAGGATGGCTGGCTGTTCCGGTCCAGGCTCGACCTTAAATTCCGCTTTCTGCTGACGGACCGGACCGAAGATTCCTTCCGCCGTCTTAACGACGCCTTCAAATATTACGGTTCGGACATGGTTGTCGCCATGATGCCGACACGGGGCATCCCCGAATACAGCTATCTGCTGCCGCCGTATGACACCAGCTACGATCATAAAGTGGCCATGAAAAACTATCTCGCCATGATCGAGGACCTGAGAACCACGGGCCTTAAAGTCGCGGATATGAGCAATGTTGATACCGTTAAGGACTTTTTTTATAAACGGGATAACCACTGGAGAAACGACGGCGCCGAATTCACGGCGAACGCGGTCGCCAAGCTTATCAAGGAAATGCCCGTCTACCGCGACCTGAAAAAAACGGAATTCAAAACCACGCTTAATACCAAAGAACAGATCATCAGCAGCAACCGCTACGGGGATTTTATCCAGAAAATCTGCGGTTACGAAGTCGCTCACCAGCCGCTTAAAGGCTATGACCAGACCCAGGAAATATCCAGTAAATCCGTATCGGACCAGGATCTGTTCGGGTCGACGGAGCAGCCCCAGGTCACGCTTCTCGGTACCAGCAACAGCACAACGCCCGAGCCGTCTTACACCAACTTTGAAGGACGGCTGGAAGAAAAGCTGAGCGTCAAGATCAATAACGAAGCCATTTCGGGCGGAAGCCTTCAGGGATCGATCAGCAATTACCTGATCAACGGCGATTTCGCCAAGGACCGACCCAAAGTCGTGATCTGGGAGATGGGGGCACATTACGGGTTCAACCAGCAATCGTTCCTGCGCGAAATCGTGCCGGCTGTTTACGGTCAGTGCTCGGCTGAAGACTCCATTGCTTCGAGCAATTTTACGGTAACGGGCGTGAACGAGCCGATCATCTTCCAGAATTTGGCCGACAAGAAAATCAAATCGCACCGCTATTATGTCGTTCTTAATGTAAGCGACAAGACGCAGCGGAACGTCAAAATCAAGTTTATCCATGCCGACGGACGGACGGATACCGTCAAGCTGGAACGGTCGCTGCGGAACTTCCCTGTGAACAACGGGATCTTTTTCGCCGAGCTGAGCGATGTCATGACCGCGCCGCTGGACAAGGTTTCTTTGGGCTTTAAAGCCCCTACCGGAACGGTCAAGGCCCAGATATGCCGCATTCCGGCCAATGCCGACAAAAACGATTATATTTCCGCCAACAAAGCGGCTGAAAAAGAAAAAGCCGAAGCGGACGACAGCGACGATGAAAGCCTCTATGGGTCGGTAAAGGATCTTCTGTCGAAGTACGCCGGTAATAAGAACTACGCTATCGTTAAAACAAAAACACAGCCTGCTCCTATAGCGGCGCCGGCATTGCCGGATGTAAGCGGCTACACCGCACAGGCCGCCCTTGCGAAAATACCGGCCCTCCAGCCAGGAAACATCGTGATCCAGCAGGCTGAAGGCGCGCCGCCGCTCCGTAAATTCGCGTTCGACAAGCGGCTTGTGGAAATGCAGGCGATCCAGGGCAGGGTGGAGCCTCTGGCGATTCATATCTACTCGGGCGTCTACGACCTGGAATCTCTGCGCGCGGCCGTTCATAACGACGATTTCATCACCGAAAAAGACGGCGGCTACCTGCTGCGGATACCTATTGCTGTCTATCCGGGCGCGGCCCTTATACTCAAAGACCTGGACAAGCCCTTGCTCCTGTCCCAGACGAAAGGCGCCTTTATCGCCGCGGCAGGCAACGTCTTCATCGTGAATTCCACGCTGGTGGGCTGGAACGAGGCCGAACATAAACCCGCGGAACTGAACGATAAACGCACGAACTTCCGCCCGTTCCTGACGATGTGGGACGGCACGGAACTTTATATCGTCCATTCCGCCCTGAAAAACATGGGCTACGCACTATCGAAATCCTACGGCCTGACGATCTCGACGAACGATGTCATCCAGGAAGAGTTTGAAGCCGAGCACGGTGACCTGTTGCCGCCGACCGGCTGGATCATCG
>JBGAPF010000022.1:20008-41594 GCA_044221445.1 Alphaproteobacteria bacterium | reverse complement strand
GTTTGTCGCGTTCCTGCTTCCGCACAACAATCCGCGCGCCAAAGCGGTGCAGGGAACGGCTCATTAGTCAGTTTGAAATCAGGCGGTGCGGTCGACCATTTTCAAAAGGTCGTCTTCCATCTCCGCCGCCGTGCGGATGACGGCGGCATTGGCTTTGTAAGCGGTCTTCGCCATCGTCATGTTGACCGCTTCCTCCGCCAGGTCGGTGGCGGGTACGCCGGTCATGCCGTCCGCGTTGGCGAAAGGCGAATCCGGATCGTAGGCTGGAACGAATCCGGGCGATTTCGGCACGATGACCGTGCTGACGCCTTGCCCGTTCAACGCCGTCTGCTGAACCGCCTGTACGGTGCTGTAGGGCGCGGGGTCGCCGTCCAGAGATCCTGCCGTCGACAGATTGGCGATATTATTGGCGGACGCCCCGAGTTGTTTCGTGGCGGCGGCCAGGCCGGACAATGCCGTTTGTATCGCACCGATCATTATATTATGATAACATACTCGAATTAAAAGGACGTGAAAAACGGGACGGATCCCAGCTATGCTGCAAAAGACTGGATTGATTGCTTTTTTTGCCTTTATCTGCCTGGCGCAGGCCGTTCCGGCACAGGCCGAACAGAAATGGTTCGGCCTGGCCTGGCCGGAACGTCACTGGGAATATCTGGGCAATTTCCAGCCCTTTATCGACCATCCGACCCAGACCCATAACCGCCAGTGGGACAAGGAGCCCTGGGCACCGTCGGACTGGGCGGCGCAGAATCCCGATGGCGCTCTGGGTGTGATCGACGGATTCAAGCGCGCCGATATCGTGCGGCGCTTTTACGTCTACCGCGATACGCCAGCGGTCGAAGTCGGTCCCAACTTTTACAATCTCGGCGGCAAGGACAAGCAGCATGTCGCCGCCATGATCGACGAAGTCTATGGGATCACGCGCAACGACATTTACGGCATTTATACGCTCTATGACTGGAACAGCCACAAACCCATCGGCATGTATTCCCAGCACGGGTTGCAACTGAAATAAGGTTTTTGAACATAGATAATGAAAAAGCCGGGACTGATCCCGGCTTTTTCATTGAGTGCTTTCAGATGATTTCTAGTTCCGGCTCTTATCCACCAGCTTGTTCTTGCCGATCCAGGGCATCATGCCGCGCAGGCGCTCGCCCACCTGTTCGATCGGGTGTTCGGCGTGGTTGCGGCGCAGCGCTTTGAAGGACGGGCCGCCGGCGCGCATTTCCATCACGAAGTCGCGGGCGAACCGGCCGGACTGGATATCGTTCAGCACGCGCTTCATTTCCGCCTTGGTTTCTTCGGTGACGATGCGGGGACCGGTAACGTAATCGCCGTATTCGGCCGTATTGGAAATCGAATAGCGCATGTTGGCAAGGCCGCCTTCATACAGCAGGTCGACGATCAGCTTGGTTTCGTGCAGACACTCGAAATATGCCATTTCCGGCGCGTATCCTGCCTCGACCAGTGTTTCGAACCCGGCCTGGATCAACGCGGAGAGGCCGCCGCACAGCACGACCTGCTCGCCGAACAGATCGGTCTCGCATTCTTCCTTGAAGGTGGTCTCGATCACGCCCGAACGCCCGCCGCCGACAGCGGAGGCATAGGACAGCGCGATGTCGAACGCGGTTCCCGACGGGTCCTGCTGGACCGCGATCAGGCAGGGCACGCCGCCCCCCTTCTGGTATTCGGACCGCACGGTATGACCCGGTCCCTTGGGTGCGATCATGAAAACATCGAGGTCGGGACGCGGCTCGATCAGGCTGAAATGGATGTTCAGGCCGTGCGCGAAAGCCAGCGCCGCGCCCTGTTTCAGATGAGGGGCCAGATGGTCGCGGTACAGGTCGGCCTGCATCTCGTCGGGGGTCAGCACCATGACGACATCGGCCCATTTCGCGGCGTCGGACGGCTCCATTACCTCGAACCCGGCGGTCTTCGCCTTCGCGGCGGAGGCGGATCCCGCGCGCAGTGCGACCCGCACATCCTTCACGCCGGAATCTTTCAGGTTTTGGGCATGGGCGTGACCCTGGCTGCCATAACCGACGATGACGACTTTCTTCTTTTTGATCAGGTTGATGTCGGCATCGCTGTCGTAATAGACGCGCATCGAGGTTTTGTTTTCCGGTGCGACCGGCATCTTGGCGACATTGGTCTTGCTCATGAGATCCTCTTTGAAAAATATACCGTATTAAGCAAAAAACAGCATGTAAGGTAAAGAAGTATGTTGATTGACATAAAAAATGTATCTAAGCTACCGGGATAATAAGGAAAAAAATAATGAACCATAATGATGTTTTTGAAAACATGAAGAGCCTGCATGGCTATCCTTTAAACAAACCATTGTGGAAGACTTTTTTTGAATCGGCAGGTGTTCAGGCTGCTGTCGTGACATTGGGAGCTGGGGCAGTAGTACAAGCCAGCTACGGCTCAACCGACATACCCCTGTTGTTGAACGCCACCTTTCTTCCCATGGCGATGACTCTTGCGGCAAGCCATTTCGCAATCGATCATTTTTTGCGGAAAAGGTTCAATTCCAATTCAGGACAATATGCTATCGATTCCAGCCCCGGACACAGAAAAACTTCTCCTGAAAATCTTGTCCGCGCCTATCAGATGCGTCAGGATTCATTCAAGCTTTTGGCTATTATTGGAGGATTGACCTTGACGCTCTCCTCGGGAAAATTTGCTAAAATGGAGCTTCATGACATTGATTTGCTGAAAGCCGCCTATGCATTTCTCGTTCAGGCTGTTCCTGCATGCGCAACATTGGCCGCAGCGGCCAACCGGTTTGATAATATCGTGAAGGGCAAACACATTATTGTGGAACGGCTACCTGAACCTTTCGGAGAAAAAAACCGGCTTCGTCCGGCGGCTACATAACGTTATTTATCAGTTATTTTTGATTCAAGTTTCTCTGCGATAGTTTTCGCTATGGCGATAAAGGGGGAGGATTGTTCCGCAAGGGCGATGGGGTATCCTGAATCTCCGGCCATGCGTATTTTAAGGTGTAGGGGAATTTCGCCCAGGAAGTCGCAGCCCAGTTTCTCCGCTTCTTTTCGCGCGCCCTGTTCGCCGAAGATATGGTCTTCATGCCCGCAGTTCGGGCATATATATGTGCTCATATTCTCTACGATGCCGAGGATCGGCACGTTCACCTGGCGGAACATCGCGATGGCGCGGCGGGCATCGAGCAGGGCGATATCCTGCGGCGTGGAAACGATCACCGCCCCCGCCAGCGGGACTTTCTGCGCCATGGTCAGCTGTGCGTCGCCGGTGCCGGGCGGCATGTCGACCACCAGTACGTCAAGGTCGCCCCAGGCGACATCCTGAAGAAACTGGCGCAGGGCCGTCTGGATCATGGGACCGCGCCAGATCATCGCGGCCTCTTCGTCCACCATCAGCCCCATCGATACGATTTTCAGCCCGTGCGCTTCCGTAGGGACCAGCTTGCCGTCCTGGACTTCAGGCCTGCCGGAAATGCCGGTCATGCGCGGGATGGACGGACCGTAGATATCGGCATCCATCAGGCCTGTTTTCACGCCGGATTGGGCGAGCGCGACGGCAAGGTTGACCGCAACGGTGGATTTGCCGACGCCCCCCTTGCCGGATGCGACGGCGATAATGTTTTTAATTGTTGGCGCCAGATTTTCGATCCGTGCCGTTTTGGACTTCTGGGGGTCGGATTCTGCTTTCTTTGCCGTTAAAACCGCTGTGACATGACGAACGCCTTTTACGCCGGCAGCAGCGCGTTCCGCTTCCTGCCGTAGCGGTTCCAGGGCCGGACCGCGCGCGGCGTCGACTTCCAACGCGAAAACGGCTTTACCGTCCAGCACTTGCAGGCCGGTCACGATACCGGAACTCATGATATCTGTTCCCGTCGCCGGGTCGACGATCCGGCGCAGCGCCGCCTCGATATCGCGCGCGATCCTGTTTTCCGTCATGAACGGTTGCCTTGCTGGAAAAAACAGATATTGTTATCCTCCACGAACCATTAAATATCAAGCGCAAGTCTCCCGGAGAAACGCATAATATGCCTTGGCAAAATCAATCTGGCGGCGACAGGAAAAACCCTTGGGGCCGCGGTCCGGGCAATAATGGCGGAAGCGGCGGCGGCCCGCGCGGCCCCTGGGATGGCGGCGACAGTAAAGGCGGGGGCGACAGCCAACCGCCGGATCTCGATGAGTTGCTGCGCAAGGCGCAGGCCAATCTGCGTCAGATCATGCCGGGCGGGGCGGGCGGCGCGCCTATCGCCGTCATCGCGCTTGTGGTTGTCGCCGTGCTGTGGCTGGCCAGCGGTCTCTATATCATCGAACCGGGCGTCACGGGCGTGATCCAGCGCTTCGGCCAGCTGGAAACCGAAAAAACGACTGAAGGGCTTGGCTATCATCTGCCGTGGCCGGTCGAGACGATCACGAAGGTCAATGTTTCCGAAGTGCGCCGCATGCCGATCGGCTTTACCGAGGCGGGCGGGCCTGGCGGCGGGACGCGCGACGTGCCTGAGGAAAGCCTGATGCTGACCGCCGATGCCAATATCGTCGATCTCGATCTTGTCGTGCTGTGGAACATCAAATCCGCGGAACAGTTCCTGTTCAATATCGAAAACCCGGAAAATACCATCAAGAAAGTCGCCGAAAGCGCGATCCGAGAAGTGGTGGGTCAGACCGAGATGATGCCGATCATTACGAAAGAGCGGGCGCAGATCTCGGACAACGCCCGGAAAATCATGCAGCAGAATCTGGATTCTTACAAATCCGGCATCAATATCGGCCAGGTGCTTATACAGCGGGCCGAGGTCCATCCTGACGTGCAGGAAGCGTTCCAGGATGTGCAGTCGGCGAAACAGGACGCCATCAACGTCCAGAACCAGGCCGAAACCTATCGCCAGGACATCCTGCCAAGGGCGCGCGGCGCCGCCATCCAGATCAAGCAGAACGCCGAAGGGTACCGCGATTCCGCCGTTGCAAAGGCTACGGGCGAGGCGAAGCGGTTCGATGAAATCTACACGGCGTACCAGCAGGGCAAAGACGTCACGCGTTCCCGGATTTATATAGAGACGATGGAAGCCGTTCTGGGGCGCGCCCAGAAAACCATCCTCGACGGCAAGGCGGGTAATATCGTTCCCTACCTTCCCCTTGATACGGTCAAGCCGCCGCCGGCCCCTGTTTCCACGCCTTTGCCCGCACCCTCTTCCCTGACAGAGACCAAGCCATGAGGCACATTCCTCTTTCCGCCTATTTCTTTGCGCTGCTGGGCGTTGGCCTGCTGGTGCTGTCCATGTCCCTTTTCACGGTGGACGAACGCGAACGCGCCATCGTGCTGCAACTTGGCCAGCCAGTCGGCGACATCCAGAAGCCCGGCCTGCATTTCAAAATACCGCTCGTGCAGGAAGTCCGCCGCTTCGATGCGCGCATCATGGCGGTCGATCCCCAGCCGGCGCAAATCGTGATCTCCAGCAGCCGCGACAGCCCCCTGGTGGCTTCAGCCCCGGTCAATCCCGATGAAATGACCAGCGGCGAACCGATCATCGTCGACACCTTCGCCCGCTACCGCATTACCGACCCGCTGAAATTCATGAAGACGCTGCGCACGGTCGACGCCGCCAACCAGCGTATCGAAAGCCTGATGAACGACGCGACGCGCAGCATCCTTGGACGCAGCACGATGCGCGAATTGTTGTCGCCGGAACGTGCCAAGCTGATGGAAGACATCAAAAAACTGGCCAATGGCAAGATCGAGGCGGACAATCTTGGCATCGCGATCATCGATATCCGCATTGTCCGCGCCGACCTGACCCCGGGTCTGCGCCAGTCGACAGTAACCCGCATGATCTCGCAACTGCATGAACGCGCCACCGAAACACGCGCCAAAGGTGAGGAAAGCGCGCTGGAAATCCGTTCGACCGCTGAAAAGGAACGCACCATCCTTCTGGCCGAAGCCGACCGCGATGCCAAAGCCCTGCTCGGCGAGGGTGACCGCCAGGCGATCGGCATTTACGCCACCTCCTATAACCGCGACCGCAATTTCTATGAATTCATGCGCTCGATGGAGGCCTACCGCAACACGCTGGCCCAGGAAAACACCCGGCTGATCCTTTCTCCCGACAGCGATTTCCTGAAATACCTGCGCACAGGCCCGGGGACGGCCGAGTAATTTTTTTAGAAAAAGCAAAGGTATAAAGCAGGGGCAAATATTCTCATGCGAACGCGTGCTGGAACTCAGGGGGAAATGCCGTTACAATCGCCGTGATTGTAACCCCTTGCCAAGACATCCTTTATCATGAAAATTTTCCGGATCAGTGATTTCGTCATGGCTGCCGCATGGCTGCTGGCCTTCATCTTCAGCCTGCCATTGATCGAACCGGCGCCGCTGTCGCGGCTGGGCGCCATCATATGTATGGCCGTATTCGCTGGCGCGGGTCTGGGGCGCGAACTGGCCGGGCCGGGCATACCGGCGCCCCGCACGCCGCTGTTCTGGATCTTGCCCTTGCTGTGGCTTCTGGCGCTGGCCAGCGTGTCGTGGTCGCCTGCGCCGATGGAAAGCTTCATTGCCTTCGCGACGCTTGGCCTGGCGGTTTCCGGGTTTGTCGTCTTCGCGACGAGCAGGGGAATTTTCCGCATGCTGATCCTTCTGGCCCCGGCATTGTTCCTAATCCTGACGCTGCTGTCCGGATGGGCGGTACTCCAGCGATTTTTTCTCCCGGACATGCTCGTCAACCATGGCGTAAGGCATCCTTTCGCCAACCCCAACAATTACGCCTCACTGCTGATGCTCGGTTTTTTCCCCGCTTTCGGCCTGCTGCTTTCCGCCGTCCGGCCTAACGTCTCGCTGGCGGCTTTCGCGGTATCCGCGATCCTTCTGGCCGGGATCGTCGCCATTGGCGGCCTCACGGTTATGGCACTGACCGCCGCCGGATTCGCCTTCATGGTTTTTGTCTGCCGGGGGCGTACAGGGCCGCAGCGTAAAAAGCTTCTTGCCGTCGCCGCGATCGGTCTTCTGGTGTGGGGGCTGCAATACATCAATCCCGCAAACCGTCAATTCGCCGGATTTTCGGCAAGCCAGCGCATGGAATCGTTCTCCATCGAGAAGGACGCAAGCTGGGAGACCCGGCTGTCGATCTGGTCATCGACCATGGCGATGATCCGCGACCATGCCCTGACGGGAACCGGTTACGGCACCTACTACCTTTTCTATCCGCAATACCGGTTGCCTTCGGACGGTGCATCCTCGGGTATGATGGCGCATAACGACCTGCTGCAGAGCTGGGCGGAAATGGGGATCGCCGCGCCGCTGCTGCTGCTGGCGTTTTTTGGGCTGGCGGCCTGGCGCATGGCGAAGCTTCTGCGCTGCCGCCCGCCACAATCGGGAGAACGGGCTTTATGTTGTGCCCTGTTCGCCGGCGCCGGGCTTGTCGCCGTCAATTCTCTGGTCAATTTCGACCTGTATACCGCGTGCATATTATGCCTGCTGGGGCCCGTACTTGGCCTGTGGCTGCGGTACACGGCGCTGGCGCTGGGCGAACCGGTGACGCTTGTGCGTTTGCCTGGTTCCCTGCCGCCGATGGCGGGCTGGGCGGCATTCATCCTTCCGCTGGCGCTGCTGGTTTTTGCATCCCAGGGATTCCTGCGGAGCGAATATCACAGCGACCAGGCAAAGAAGGAAGCGCTTGCCGGAGACTGGCGCGCTTTCGACACCCAAGTCAACCTGGCCATCGGCACTTCGTTCGACCGTAACGCCCAGCCTTATGTGCTGGCGGCGGGAATCCCGGTCGGCATCCTGCAGCAGGGCGACAAGCTGGCCGCCCCGGTAAAGGTCGAACTGGCCCGTCAGGCTTACCGGCTGCTCGATCAGGCCGAGGCGCGCAACCCGCGCCTTGCGGCAGTTTATTACAACCGTGCCATCGTCGCCATGAACGGGCCCGGCGAGGATAAGGATGAAAGCCGGCGTTCCCTGGAACGCGCGCTGGCATTAAGTCCAGGCTATATGGCACCGCGCATGATGCTGGCCGACCTGCAGTATAAAGAAGGGAATGGAAAGGCCGCGCTGGAAACGCTAGCCGCAGGGCTAGACAGGCCGCCGGTTGCACAAAATCCGGAAAGCTTTTATTTGATGGCCGCTTCGATCGCCCTGAAGCAAAGAAACAAGGATATCCGGGAGAAAGCCACGGCCCGCCTGGCCGCCTGGAAAGCCATGAGCACGGGGGATTAGGCCGGATAAAAAAGTTTTCCACAGCATGTTAAGGCTTTCAGGCGTATCCGGCTGGCTTTTTCCGCTTAAGGATGAGACTCATAGGGTGGCCTTAATGATTCACCAAGGGCATCATCCTGTTTCCACTTGATTTCCTGCCCTGCATCCTGCAACTGATTGAAGTATGAAAAACGAAGACGAGATTCTGCGGTACGACAAGATGGTCGAACAGGCCCTGCGCGGCGTTGTCCGCCAGGCGGTGACGGAGGTTATGGCCGACGGACTGCCGGGCGACCATCATTTCTACATCACGTTCATGACCGATTTTCCGGGCGTTAAAATCCCTGATTATCTGCGCGACCGTTACCCTGGCGAAATGACCATCGTCCTGCAGTACCAGTTTTCCGACCTTAAGGTCGACGCCAGCAAGATGAGCGTGACGCTGTCCTTCAACAACGTGCCCGAAAACCTGACCGTGCCGCTTGGCGCCATCACCATCTTTGCCGACCCGTCCGTCAATTTCGCCCTCCAGTTCCAGCCGCTCGGCGACGATGACGGCCCGGATTTCGATCCCGACGATATTGAAGACGAAGACGATAAGAAGGCGGGCAAGGGCGGCAAGACGGAAGTGTCCAAGACAGGCGAAGTGGTCTCTCTGGACAAATTCCGCAAAAAGTGACCGGCTCCTATCCCGCGCCATCGCCCGAAGAAGGGCCGCTGAAAGTCATGATCGTCAAGGGCGATCTGACGGATGGCGCGCGCGGCGGCAGGATCGTCCCCTATAAGCTTTATTATCCTTTGGACGTAACGGAACCATGCCCTGTCGTTATTTGGTCGCATGGCCTAGGCGGCAGCCGCGACGGGGCAGGGTTCATCGCCCGCTATCTGACCAGTCACGGTTATGTCGTCTGCAATATCCAGCACCGGGGGACCGACTCTTCTTTATGGGAAGGTAAGCCCGGGCATCCCTGGGACAATATCCGTAAAGCGCATATACCGCGCAGCGCATCCATTGAACGCTTTCGGGATGTCCCATTCGTCCTCGACCATCTTGTAACCATCGCAGAGCTCCATGTGGAAGCGGGCGCGATCATGGATACGAAACGGATTGGAATGTCTGGACATTCTTTCGGAGCCATGACAACTCAGGTGATGGCGGGGCAAAAATTCCCGGATGAAGCCGGTGTGCTGACGGAGATGTCTGAACGGCGCTTCATTGCGGGTATTCTGTACAGCCCGGTACCGATCAGGCATCTGACCGATGCGCGGCCCGAGGAAATCTATGGCTCCATCCTTCTCCCGCTCTTTCACATGACAGGGACGGACGATTCCAGTCCTGTCGAGAATTTCGGCTACCGCGACCGGCTTGCCATTTATGAGCACAGTCATGCCGAGCGGCATCTTCTGGTGCTCGATGGCGGCGATCACATGGTCTATAACGGCAGCCGCGGACAGCTGGATGAAAACCCCAAACGCCGTATCCATGAAGACATCATCAAGATCGGCTCTCTGGTCTGGTGGGATGCGTTTCTGAAGCATGACAAAGGCGCATACGCATGGCTGACCGAAGGTGGCTTTTCCGACTGGCTCGCGGGTGAAGGGCGATACACGTTTAAAGAGGCGGGCTGACCGGCTTCCATCCTTGAAAAGCCAAGCGAACAGAACAGATTGGTTGCCATGACCCAGAACGCCATCGAAATAAAAAACCTCAACAAAACCTATAAAGTTAGTGGCCGCAGCCCAGAAAAAACAGCGCTGCATTCCATCGATCTGGCGATTCCGCGCGGGTCGATGTTCGCCCTGCTCGGGCCGAACGGTGCGGGAAAATCGACGCTGATCAACATTCTGGCGGGGCTGGTGATGAAGACGGCAGGGGCCGTTACGGTCTGGGACACCGATATCGACAGGGATCCGCGTCAGGCGCGGGCCGCGCTTGGCATCGTTCCCCAGGAAATCAATTTCGACCCGTTTTTCACTCCGCGAGCGATGCTGGACATCCAGGCCGGCATGTATGGCGTACCGAAATCCGAGCGCCGGACGATGGAGCTTCTGCAAATGGTCGGTCTGGCAGACAAGGCCGACGCCTATTCGCGCAGCCTGTCCGGCGGCATGCGGCGGCGGCTAATGGTCGCCAAAGCAATGGTCCATAATCCTCCGATCCTAATCTTGGACGAACCCACGGCAGGGGTGGATGTCGAACTGCGCCGCCATTTATGGGACAACGTGCGTGAACTGAACCGTCGCGGCACCACGGTCGTCCTGACCACGCATTATCTTGAAGAGGCAGAACAGCTCTGCGACACCATCGCCATCATCAACCATGGCCGGATCGTCGTCTGCGAGGAAAAGGAAAAGATTCTGGCCCGAATCGATAATAAGGAAATAATCTTCCGCCTCGACCGACCGCTGGAGCAGCTGCCGGAGAGCCTGGCGAAGTTCAATCCGGAGCGCGAAGGTAACCGCACTTTGAAATTCCGCTATACGCCGGGCGAGGTCAATGTCGGCGAAATCATCCTGGCGCTCCAGGTAGCTGGCTATGGCATTTCCGATCTGTCGACCGATGAAAGCGATCTTGAAGACGTTTTCCTGCAGCTGACGCGCTAGGTCAGATTCCAGCGCCTTTTTCCAGCTCAGCGCGGTCTTCGTCGGAAATGCCGTAAGCGCAATCCAGGTCTCCCTTTTTGCCGATGATTCGTGCCGGAATGCCCATGACGGTGACGCCGGACGGAATATCGGACGTAACGACAGAATTAGCACCTATAGCGACATTGTCGCCAATTATGATGGCGCCTAGGATTTGAGCGCCCGAGCCAATGATGATATCGTTACCGATATCCGGATGGCGCTTTCCCTGGATAGAGCCTCCCTTACTTCCGAGCGTCACGCCATGATAAATAGTGACATTGTCGCCAATGGACGCAGTCTGACCGATCACTACGCCCATGCCATGGTCGATGAACAGGTTGCGGCCTATTCGGGCTTGAGGGTGAATCTCAATTCCAGTGACTCCCCGGCCTATATGCGCCCAAAGCCTGGCGAGCGTATGGAGATCGCGGTTCCACAGCCATTGGGCGACAGGGTGAAAAAGCGTCAGGATATGAAATCCAGGATAACAAAGGATCACTTCCATCGTGGACGGCCGGGCAGGATCGCGTTCACGGATAGAGGCGATAAGGTCGGACAGGTCAGACATTGACGACTCCCCTCATCTGTCCGCGCCGTGCCTTCAGCATAGCATACATGATGACATTCATGGCCAGCAGGGCCGCGGGATAAAGCGCCGTCACAAGTGAGATGTCGCGGAGTGCGCACAGCGCGACGACATGGCGCGGCAGGTTGAAACCGTACATGAAGGAATTTTCTTCAAAGGGCCGGTGCCACGATTTGCGGAATGTCGGCCAGAAGGCCGAACAGTCGATCCCGACGACGATCAGCACCGACCAGAGCGGATCTTTCGTCACAATCCACAAGGGAATGGCGCTCAGCCCGCCGGCAAACATGATCCAGTCGCCGCGCGTGATGGTGCGCTCGCCCTGACAGAACGCTGCCGCCGTGATGGCGATGCACATGACGCCCGTCATGCCTGTAACCCATGCCCCGGCGCCCGCGCCGCCGGCAATTTGTGCGGCGAAAGCGATGAAAGTCAGTGCTGTCCAGATGATCCAGGTGAAGATATGCGGCCTGTTGGTATGGTTCAACGTCGTGAGGAGGTAAGGAATATGTGCCGCGATCGTCATCAGGACGGCGGCGATGCCAAGGCAGGTTTTCAGATCGAACGCCACGGCGTTCATTCCAGCCCTTCGAATAGAGCCGTCGACAGGTAGCGTTCGGCGAAGGAGGGAATGATGACGACAATCATTTTTCCTTTGTTCTCAGGTTTTTTACCGATCTGGATGGTGGCCCAGAGCGCCGCGCCGGAGGATATACCGACTGGCAGACCTTCGGTGCGGGCGACTTCGCGGGCAAGGTCAAATGCATCGTCGTTCGTTACCTGTACGATCTCGTCGATCAGGCTGGTATCGAGGATCGACGGGACGAATCCCGCGCCGATGCCCTGGATCTTGTGCGGGCTGGGGGCGCCGCCGGAAAGGACGGGGCTGGCTGCGGGTTCGACGGCAATGACTTTGAAGGAGGGTTTCTTTTTCTTCAGCACGTCCGCAACGCCGGTCAGCGTGCCGCCTGTGCCGACGCCGGAGACCAGGATATCGATCTTGCCCGCCGTATCCTCCCAAATTTCAATCGCGGTGGTGTTCCGGTGGATGTCCGGATTGGCCGGGTTGTCGAACTGGCCGGGCATAAAGGAATCGGCATGATCCTTCAAAAGCTCCTCCGCCCGGGCGATGGCGCCCTTCATGCCCTTGTCGGCGGGGGTCAGGACCAGTTCGGCACCCATGAATTTCAGCATCCTGCGCCGTTCCACGGACATGCTTTCCGGCATGGTCAGGATCAGGCGGTAGCCCTTGGACGCCGCGACAAAAGCCAGGGCTATCCCGGTATTGCCCGAGGTCGGCTCGATCAGGACGGTCTTGCCAGGGGTTATTTTTCCAGATTTTTCAGCATCTTCGATCATGGCGAGACCGATCCGGTCTTTTACCGACGCCAGCGGGTTAAAAAACTCCAGCTTGGCCACCAGATCGGCCCCGACACCATGCGCCCGGGCCAGTTTCGGAAGTCTCACCAACGGCGTCGCGCCGATGGTTTCGGTAATGCTGTTATAGATTTTTCCGCGGAATTGAGCCATTTTAGCGCTCCAGACTGTTTTTAAAGGATAGTTCCCCCAGAATGACACTAAAAAATTCCCGCGCAAGCGGTTCATTTACCGAAAAATTTATTGATTTTTAGGATTTAATGCTAATATAAGAACACACGCACGTGCCTATGGCCCCTGGCTTCGTTCCAGATATGGTTATGCAACGACGTAAACAACTTCAATCGGGACGCCTCAGAAACGTCCAAGCTTAAAGGGTTTATGTTGATGACCAATCCTGCAATCGAATGGGGCCGTGAGGCCCCTATACCGAAATCGATCTTCGGCACGTCGAAATATCTCATACATCCAAGTATCTGAGCGGCGCACTCCAGCGTAAGGGCTGGGGATGAGCGTCGCGCCTGACTGTGTGTCCCGCAATCAAGGACAGGCAGCTTTGGGTTCTTCAGGTTCTAAGGATGCATGTACTATGAACAAGATCGTTCCGCTCTCGATAGCGAAAATCCGTAAGGTTGAAGGCGCGCCTGCGCCGTATCAGTACACCGGCACGTCCGCCGATGTGGTTAAACACCTGCGCCCGGCTTTGCCGCTCTATATCCTCCGTCCGGACGTCATCGCCCGGGCGACGCGTTCCTTCGTCGCGGGTTTTTCGGGCGAGGCGATGTTCGCGGTGAAGACCAACCCGGACAAGGCGATCATCCAGATCATGGTAAAGAACGGCCTGCGGTCCTTCGACGCGGCGTCGATCGAGGAAGTGCGCCTGGTCCGCAAGGCCGCGCCGAAAGCCACGATCTATTTCATGCACCCCGTGAAGTCGCCGGAAGCCATTCAGGAGGCGTATCACATCCATGGCGTCCGCAATTTCGTGCTCGATTCAAAGGACGAACTGTACAAGATCCTGCGCGCGACCGAACTGGCGTCGGACCTGAACCTGTTCGTGCGCATGGCGCTGCCGAAAAACGGCAAGGCGGCCATCGATTTCTCCGCCAAATTCGGCGCGTTGCCGGACGAGGCTGCGGATCTGCTGAAACTCGCGCGCCCGGTATCGGTAAAACTGGGTCTAGCCTTCCATGTCGGCACGCAGACGCGCGACCCGTCGGTGTACAGCCGTGCGGTCGGCAAGGCGGCGGATGTCATCAAGGCGTCCGGCGTCGCGGTCGAAATGCTGGATGTCGGCGGCGGGTTCCCTGTCTCTTATATCGGCGAGATCGCGCCCGAAACCGAAGCCTGCTTCCAGGCCATTGCGAAAGCCGTGCGCCGTGAGAAGCTGGGGCATATGCAGCTGCTGGCCGAGCCCGGCCGTGTGCTGGTGGCGGAAGGCGGTTCGCTGGTTGTGCGTGTCGAGGCGCGCAAGGGCGACGTGCTGTTCATCAACGACGGCACCTATGGCGGTCTGTTCGATGCCGGGCCGATGCTGAACGTGAAATACCCGGTGCGCGCCATTACGTCCGACCGCGCGTTCGACGGCGATCTGGTCCCGTTCTCCTTCATGGGCCCGACCTGCGATTCGCTCGATCGCATGAAAGGGCCGTTTCACCTGCCCGCCGATATCGGCGCTGGCGACTGGATCGAAGTGCTGAACACGGGCGCTTACAGCGCATCGTTGCGCGGCAACTTCAACGGCTTCGGCAAGGCCGGCCAGGTTTTCCTGAAAGAGGAATAAGAATATCAGCCGCGAATGGACACAAATGAGCACGAATTGCTTGTTGGTGTTTATTCGTGTCCATTCGTGGTAAAAATTTGAAAAAGAAGGAGTATAAAAATGGATAACGTTCTCATCATCGGGGCAGGGGCTGCGGGCAGCGTCGTCGCGAAGAAATGTGCGATGAACAGCGATGTGTTCAAAAAAATTCACCTGGCGTCGCGCAGCCTCGACAAATGCGAGAAGGTGAAGCGCGAAGCGAAGGCCGACATCTCCGTCAGCCAGATCGACGCCGACGATGCGAAGGCAGTGGCGAAACTGATCGACACCGTGAAGCCGGACCTCGTCATCAACATGGCGCTGCCCTATCAGGACCTGCCGATCATGGACGCCTGTGTCGAGACGGGCGTGCATTACATGGATACGGCGAATTACGAGCCGAAAGACGAGGCCAGATTCACGTATGAATACCAGTGGCCCTATCACGAAAAATTCGTAAAGAAGAACATCATGGCGGTGCTGGGCTGCGGCTTCGATCCGGGCCAGACCAACATTTATTGCGCCTATGCGCAAGAGAAGCTGTTCGACACGATTGAGACAATCGACATCATCGATTGCAACGCGGGCAACCACGGCAAGTCGTTCGCGACCAACTTCAACCCGGAAATCAATATCCGCGAAGTGACCCAGCGCGGCAAATACTGGGAGCAGGGGAAATGGATCGAGATCGACCCGCTGTCCATCTCCGCGATGATTGATTATCCGGAAGTCGGCCCGGTCAAATCCTACCTGATCTATCACGAGGAAGAAGAAAGCCTCGTGAAGAACATCCGCGGCCTGAAACGCATCCGCTTCTGGATGACCTTCTCGGACAACTACATCAAGCACCTGGACGTGCTGCAGTCAGTGGGCATGACCCGCATCGATCCGGTCGTGCATAACGGCGTGGAGATCATCCCGCTCGAATTCCTGAAAACCCTGCTGCCCGCGCCGTCGTCTCTTGCCGAAAACTATACCGGCAAGACCTCCATCGGCTGCGTCATCAAGGGCAAGAAAAACGGCAAAGATTCGACCCAGCTGATCTACAATGTCTGCGACCATGCCGAAACAAACAAGGAAATCGGCGCGCAGGCCGTATCCTACACCACGGGCGTGCCGGCGGTGACGGGCGCGATGATGATGTTCAAGGGCCTGTGGACCGGCAAGGGCGTGTTCAATGTGGAGCAGCTGCCCGCCGCGCCGTTTATGGATGAGGTAGCGAAGCAGGGCCTGCCGTGGCATGTGAAGGATCTGGCGGCTGGTGAGCAGAAGGATTTACTGGCGGCTTAATTATTCTACCCATGATTAAAATTGTGATATAAATTTATCAAATCCCATAAATAGGAATTTGATAATGAATGTTTTTATCAGTTGGTCAGGATTAAGAAGCAAGGAAGTCGCTAATTTTTTGAGCGACTGGTTGCGCTGCGTAATTCAAGCGACACGTCCATGGATTTCAACAAAAGATCTTGATAGAGGAAGTTTATGGTTTGGCGAGATTAATGATCAACTAAAAGAAACCTCAGTAGGTGTTATATGTCTAACAAAAGAAAACAAAGATCGGCCTTGGATATTATTTGAAGCTGGTGCCTTGGCTAAAGGCCTTTCAACTTCGCGTGTTTGTACCTTTCTTATTGATCTCACTCCCGCAGATCTAGTCGATCCGCTTGCGCAATTTAATCATACCCTTCCAAATCAAGAAGGGGTGTTTGAATTAGTTAAAACTTTAAACCGACAACTTGGTGCCAATAGCTTGCCTGCGGATAATTTACAAAGAGTTTTTTTAACGTATTGGCCTCAATTCGAAACTGGTTTTAATAAGATTCTTGAAGATACGCATGTGGTTGGCCCGGTGAAACAAAGAACGGAAGGGGATATGCTTTCTGAAATTTTAGAGAGTACTCGTATGTTGCACTCAAGGATAAAAAAATTAGAACGTGAAAATGATAAATACATAGAATCTAATTATATGTTTGAAAAGGCGAGAAATATGGCCAAGGAAGGCATACCATCTGAGACAATTTATGAAATTGTCAGTTCTAGTTTGCCAGCCCATATGCGAGAGCAATTACGCGGAGAACTCTCAGCTAATGATATTATGAAAAATAATGGATATTGGACTGTTGCTAAAAGAAATAATGATAATAAATAATATCACCCGCAATTGAACTCAAAATCCTTATATCCATAGCGGTGCAGCACCTCAATGCTGCCATTCGCTTTAATCATCGTGAAATCGGGCTTTGGATGGCCGTTGAACCAGTTGGCTTCGCCGAGGGAGTATTGCAGGCCTTGGTCGAAGACGATTTTGTCGCCGGGGCTTAGGGGGTTATCGAAGGCATAGATGCCCCACTGGTCGCTGGCCATGCAGGTGCGGGCGGCGAGGGTGTAGTCGTGGGGTTTGGTGCCGGGGTCGCCCGCGCCGAGGACTTGCAGGCGGACACCGGCCTTGCGGACATCCGGGCAGTGGCAGTTGGCGGAGGCGTCTAGGATGGCGGATTGCATCCCGTCCGCCTCTACGATCCCGACTACACTGGAGACGATGTATCCTGCGTTGAGCGTCACCGAGCCGCCGGGTTCCAGGATGGTTTGCACACCGGGGAATTTCGCCTTGAAGCGGTTGAGCGCGTCGATCAGAATCTCTGCGTCATAGCCCTCGCCGGTGATGAAATGCCCGCCGCCGAAATTGACGTGGCTCACTTGCTTCACGTAAGCGCCAGCCTCGTCCGCGATCTTGTCGATCAATAACGCCGAGGCGTCTGCCATGTTCTCGCATAAGGCATGGGCATGCAGGATGTCGACCTTGTGCCACGGCACCGTGTCGAGCTTTTCCAGCGGCACGCCGAGCCAAGATCCGCGGCGGCAGGGATTGTATTGCTCGTAATGCGTGACCGACAGGCGCGGATTGATGCGGATGCCGATCCGGTGCGCGGTGTCTGCCGCGCGAATCCGAGGCTCGAACTGTTCCAGCTGGACGACCGAGTTAAAATAGAAATGAACGGACGTTCCGAGTGCCAGAAGCTCCGTAATATCTGTCTCCGTATAAGCGGGGCAGAATACATGCACTTCCTTCCCAAAATGGGTATGGCCGAGCCGCGCCTCATACGGCCCGCTGGCGGTCGAACCGTCCAGCGTCTCCGCGATGATCGGGAACAAATGATAAAGCGGACAGCCCTTGATGGCGTAAATGATCTGCGTTCCGGTGCGGTCCTTGATCGCCTGAAATTTCTTCAGGCCTTCGCGCAGTCGCGCTTCGTCGGCGACATAAGCGGGCGTCTCGATATCGGCCAATTTTTCTAAGACCTTATGCCCGGTTTTCATACCCTGTCTCCTTAGCGATTGATCTTTAATAATATGTTATAAATCAATCACTTGTCCATAAAAAGCTTTGTCTTGAGAATTTGATAGACGATTAGGCTTACCAACCTTTATCATACTGTAAAATAAAGGAGTTTATATCAGCATGGCCGAAGGTTCGATCGTCGTTCCCGCTGAATGGGAAAAGCACAAAGCTGTTTGGACCTGTTGGCCGTCCCATGCGCCTTTGTGGCAGGGCAGGCTTCTGGACGAAGCGCGGAAAGAAATCGCGCGGATGGTTAAGGCGTTATCGGCTAGCGAGGCGGTTAAGGTGCTTGCCATGGGTTACGAGGCAGTGAAGTCTGCGCAATCGATGTTGGGAGGTGGCGTGGAAATCATTCCGGCGCAATTCGGCGATATCTGGCTGCGCGATACCGGCCCGATTTTTGCGAGGCAGGGAGGTCAGCCAGTCGCGCTGCGCTTCCGTACCAATGGCTGGGGTGGAAAATATATTTATGAATTCGACGACCAGGTCGGAGACGCCGTGGCTGCCCGCTCTGGAGTGGAGACGAAACATTTTGACTTTGTTATGGAAGGTGGCGCGCTGGAGCATGACGGCGAAGGAACAATTTTAACGACACGGCAATGCCTTTTGAATCCTAACCGTAATCCGGGAATGGATCAGGCCACACTGGAAAGCGCGTTGAAGAAAGCTTTTGGTGCGCACAAGATACTCTGGCTGGATGAAGGTATGCTGAACGATCATACCGACGGACATATTGACAATGTCGCGCGATTCGTCGCACCGGGTAGGGTTGTGTGCCAGAGTCCTTTCGGCAATGACGACCCAAATGAAGCTTTTTTTGAAAAAACTGCAAATATGCTGGCTTCGTTCACAGATGCGGCAGGGCGCAGGATTCAGGTAGAGCGCATTCCATCTCCTGGCCGCGTCGAAAGGCGACCTGATTCTCCCCGTATTGACGATCCGGAAGAACAGGATGAGATTATGCCTGCCAGCCATATGAATTTTATTATTGGCAACAAGGCCATCGTCGTGCCGACATACAATACGCGGTCTGCCGATGATGCTGTTGCAGGACTGGCCCGTTTGTTTCCCGAGCATACAGTGATCGGTGCGTCGTCCAAAGCCGTTCTGACCGGTGGCGGGTCGTTTCATTGCATTACTCAGCAGGAGCCTTTGATATGAGCCGTATCCTGACCGTCGCCGCGATCCAGACATCGTATGGAAAAGACATTGATGCTAACATCGAAAAGACTATTGGTTTTATTCGCGAGGCTGCGGGCAGGGGCGCGCAAATCATCCTGCCGTCCGAACTGTTTCAGGGACCGTATTTCTGCACGACCCAGGAAGAATGCTGGTTCGACAACGCGTATCCGGTGGGAGAACACCCCTGTGTGCTGAAGCTGCAGAAGCTTGCAAACGAACTGAATGTGGCCATACCGGTTTCGATCTATGAACGCGAAGGCCCACACTATTATAACAGCATGGCTATGCTGGATGCCGACGGTTCGCTGATGGGCGTCTATCGTAAAAGCCATATTCCCGACGGGCCCGGGTATCAGGAAAAATATTATTTCCGTCCCGGCGATACGGGCTTCAAGATATGGAAGACGAAACACGGCACAGTCGGCGTTGGCATCTGTTGGGACCAGTGGTTCCCGGAATGCGCCCGCGCTATGGCGTTGCAAGGCGCGGAGGTGCTGTTTTATCCCACTGCGATTGGATCCGAACCGCACGACTCTACTATCGATTCACGCCTGCCGTGGCAGCGTGCCATGCAGGGACATGCTGTCTCCAACGCTATTCCGGTCGTGGCGGCGAATCGCATTGGAATCGAACAGGGTTTTGGCGCGCCGCAGGCGTTTTATGGGCATTCATTCATCGCCAATCAGCGGGGCGATATGGTAGAAACATTTGAAGAACGCGACGAAGGCGTTCTGGTTCATACGTTTAATCTGGAAGAATTGAACACCTATCGTGCAGCCTGGGGGTTCTTCCGGGATCGCCGGACGGATCTGTATAAAGGCTTCTTTTAATTACGCCTTCCAAAACGTCAAAAACCCCTGAGCAGCTAGGGCCCAGGGGCTTTTGATGTGTGTGGGTACGCTCAATCAAGGCATCCGGCATGTGTGGGGGAGAAGAGCGCCGAACGCTATAAAATAAAACGTACCGTGTTATAAAACATAGGATGCTTTAAGGTGTCAAGCTTAATTTTTTACTTTTCCCAGCTTTACACGCTATAAATTATAGCGTAATTCTGAGAAAGACATAACCGAATCACATCAAAATATGCTCATCAACGCCGACCAGATACGCGCCGCCCGGGCCCTGAAAAACTGGAGCCAGGCCGATCTCGCCCGCAGGGTAGACATGGCCACGCCTTCTATCGGCAATATAGAGGCCGGAAAGCATAATCCTACCAGGCAAACCCAGGATGCCATCCAAGACGCTTTCGAAAACGAAGGTGTGGAATTTATTGAAGGGGGCGTGCGTAAGAAGCAGGATCTCATCCGCATCTATGAGGGCGATGACTGTTATTTAAAACTTCTGGACGACGTTTATTATACTTTGAAAAATATAGAATCGCCCGAATTGCTTATCAGTTGTGCTGATGATCGCGTTTCTCCGCCCCCCGTTAACGAAGCCTACCGGCGTATGCGTAAAATGGGCGTCAAAATGCGCCAGCTGGTGGAAGAAGGAAATACATATCTGATGGGGCCTGTCGATGAATACAGATACGTACCTAAGGATTTTTTTATAAACAGAGTTATGGTCATCTATGGGGAGAAGGTAGCGCTTGTTCTGGATCAAGAAACGAAGATCGTTATTTTCCGGGACGAAATTATGGCTTACGTCCAACGTAACTTGTTCAACCTGCTTTGGATAACATTGCCACAACCAAAAGAAAGCCGTGCTGATGAACGATTTTAATGATAATCGGCCTCCTTCGAATATAGAATATGCGGTTAAGGTGAAGACTGGCGCGGCATGGCGTAAATATTCCACCTGCCGGCTGCAGATAAGCGTAGGCCATGATTCTCATGATGGAGCAAAATTCGAGGCAACCATACGGTGGGCTTCCCGCCGTTTCAAAGAAGTAATTCTCTGCGTAAACGATACTTTGCAGCGTTATAACACGCTGGCCATTCAGGAATGTTCTGATGAAAGTGTCAGGTCATTATGGCGGGCAGAGGGGGATGCTTGGCTCGCTCGTAATAAGCATCTTTTTCAGCTTTTGCCTGATTATAAAATTTTTCGATGGGATCATTGGCTTAATTCTTCTGATTATAACGTCAGAAGAGAGCAGGTCGATATGTTCTATCTTCAGCATGAATATTTTCGTAGCGCGATTAAAGAAAATATCACTTCTTTCTGGTATAGAAACCGGGATCGGAAAAATTATGAAAGCTTTGAAAAATTTTCAAACTATTCGAGAGAGTATTTGTTAGAAGAAACTGCGGTTTTTTCGATGATGTTCGATCAAAAGGAAGCGGTTGATATATACCCTGGCTCAGTGTTGCTTCCAGCGACGATTTTCAGAAACAACCCTGTGTCAGGTATGCCCCAAGGGCTTGATAAAGGCGTTTTTACGCGCATTGACTTCAAACGCAGACAAAGTTCTGTTTCGGACAATCAGACACAGGCGGCGTAATCCTTAGTCTTTCCGTTCCACCGATCCTATCGGCGGAAA
>JBGAPF010000022.1:0-19991 GCA_044221445.1 Alphaproteobacteria bacterium | reverse complement strand
GCGTTCGATCTGTTCCGGCCCGAATTTCGGCAGGGGAAGTTCGCCGCGTTCGCGCCACTGGCGCACCTGGTCTTCGGCCATATGGACGCGATCCTCGGGGGCTTTTACATCGTCGGCGTTGTACACTGTCTGCGACGGAAGGGCGAAAGCGGCGCCGCCGCTTTCCACGGTCTCCATGATACGCAGGATCAGGTCTTCCTGCACTTCCAGGAATTCGTCGAATGTCGCGGTGGTGATATAAGCGAAAAATTCGATGTCGAGAGAGCTTGACGCGAGTCCCTTCAGCCGCACCCGCGCCGGTTCCGGGCTGACGCGCGGATGGGCGTAAAGCAGGGAGCGGAGTTCGACCAGCAGCCAGCGCATCTGATCCGGCGTCGTTTGGTAACGCAGACCGATGGTATGGTTAAAAAGATAACGGTCTCGCCGCGCGAAATTCTCTATTCTTTGGGAGGAAAATTCACCGTTCGGGATCGTCACCACCGTTCGCGCGCCTGTGCGCAGGCGGGTCGAGCGCATGCCAATATCCTCGACCGTCCCTTCCGTTTCGCCGATCTTGCAATAATCGCCGAGCCGGACCGGCTGGTCGATGACCAGCATGATGGTGCCAACAAAGTTCTCGACGGTTTTCTGCGCCCCTAGTGCCAGGGCGATACCGCCGATACCGAGAGCGGCGAGCCCTGTCCTGACGTCGACCCCGAACGTGCCGAGGATGACGATGGCTGCCAGGGCTATGAAAATGAACTTGGCGCTTCGCCGCATGAAATGGATGACCGACATCATGCCGATCTTGTTCAGGCGGCTCATATGCTGCTGACTGCGGTCTGCGATGATATCGATCAGCCGCCAGATAAAAAGGATCAGCGACAGCCAGCCGACGATCACCGTCGCCAGGCTGAAATGCTGGCGCGCTAGGGCGGAAACGCCCATGAACATCCCGGCGTAAACGAAAATCCAGACCGCCATGTAGAGCTGCATCGGCAGCTTCAGGGCATCGACGACATGAACGCCGTCATAGCCGAGGCGCCGGCATATACGGCGTGTAATCCAATAAAGAGCGAATGTGAACGTCCAGGCGATAAAATAAGCGAGAACGGCCAGCGCCACCATGGCCACCCAGTGGCCGAGCGGCACGCCCCATATCTTTGTCTCGATGAGGGAAGACGGCATCAGGCGGTTGATAAGCGGCGGGCTGATTTCTTCGACCATATCCGGAAGAGGCTTCAATGTATCGGCGGCGATCAGCCATATGCCGTTGCCGTTAAGCCCATTCTCACGCTGCGCCAGCACGTCCACGGCCTGATCTCCGGCCTTAAGCGTCCCGATCCGGTCCGTTTCCTTTGCTTCCAGGGTGTCGTTTGGCTTGCCTTTTGGATCGTCGCTGATCAGCGAGTTCGGCATGATCCAGCCGCCCTGGTCGAGGAGGGCCTGCAGGGTTTGCGCATAGTAGGGGCCTCTCTGCTTCGCCTGCGCTTTGGACAGGAAAGACAGATCGAGATAAGACGAGGCGCTTTGCCAGTCATCCTTTGACGCGGCGTCCAGGAAACCCATGATCAGGCCCCGCGGCGTTTCCCGGCCAAGAGGATCGGGCGGTGCGATGGGCTGTTCGGCGGCTGTTTCCTTGGCATCTTCCTTGACGGCATCCGCCGCATGGGCAGGCACGACAGTCAGAAGAAAAACGGACAGGATTAGGAAGGATAGGATAAAGCGCATGGCTGTTTTATCGTTTGAGGAACCCCTCATTATCTAGCCCGATTGACATGAGAAGACCAGACGAAAACTTAGACGGTCTATCCATGTAGGGAATGCCTGTAAGATAAATGGGAAAAAGCTTGCCTTACGGCACAATATTGTATTAGTGTATCATTACGCTATTACATTGATACGGATTTGCAGATGAAACAACGCGCTCAGGATCCTGCAGAACGGAAAAAACTGGAGGATCGCCTTTATAAGGCCGTTCTGCAGCTAAAAACGCCGGAAGAATGCCGTAGTTTCTTTACTGATCTTTGCACGCCCGCCGAGATCGAGGCCTTAAGCGATCGCTGGGAAGTGGTCGGAATGCTGGTGGAGAAGCAGCCTTACAGGGCGATTGCCGCGAAAACAGGCGTCAGCCTGGCCACAATCGGCCGGGTCGCGCGTTTCCTGTACGGTGATTTCAAAGGATATCGTCTGGTGCTCGAACGACTTGGGGAATGGAAAAATGACTGACCATACGAGACTGCGCATCGCGATCCAGAAATCGGGACGCCTGGCCGAGCCGTCTCTCGACCTGCTGAAACGCTGCGGGATCCGGTTTAACAAAAGCAAGGATCAGCTGTTTTGCCAGTCGACCAATTTTCCTGCCGATTTGCTGATGCTACGTGACGACGACATTCCCGAACTGGTGAACGAGGGCGCATGCGACCTCGGTGTTGTCGGACTGAACGTGTTTCAGGAAAAGGCGCTGGAACACAGGACGCGCCACCGGCCTTACGACCTCGAAAAACTGGTCGATCTCGGGTTCGGGACATGCCGCCTGTCGCTGGCCGTGCCAAAAGGGACGGCGGATATCGCTTTGGAAGGTAAAAAAATCGCGACCTCCTACCCGGAAACGCTGCAGGACTGGCTGGATCGCAAGGGAATAGAGGCAACGGTCGTCATCATGAGCGGCGCTATCGAAATCGCCCCCCGTTTGCAGATCGCGGACGCCATATGCGATCTGGTCTCCACCGGTGAGACTCTGGCCGCCAACGGTTTGCGGGAAATGGAAACGATCTGCCAGAGTCAGTCTATCCTGATCCGCCGTACCCGCGATATGCCGCAGGAAAAGGAAATATTGATCGATCGCCTGCTGCGCCGGATCAATGGCGTGCAGAAGGCGGATGAAAGCAAATATATCATGCTGCACAGCCCCATCGAGGCGCTGGAAAAAGTGAAGGCGGCCATTCCGGGCGCCGAATCCCCCACGATCGTGCCGCTGCAGGGCGTGACGGATAAGGTGGCGGTGCATGCCGTCTGCAACGAAACGGTATTCTGGGAAACGATGGAAAATCTGAAGGCAGCGGGCGCCAGCGCCATCCTTGTTCTGCCGATTGAAAAGATGCTGGATTGATGAAAACGGTAATCTGGAAAGATTTGAAGGAACAGGAACGTCAACGCGTTTTGCAACGTCCGGCTTCTGCCGCGGCAGGCGACGCTGTCAGATCCGTGCGCACCATCCTCGACGATGTAAAAACACGCGGCGATAGAGCCATTCGCGAGTATACGCAACGCTTCGACGGTTTCGATCCCGATCCGCTTTATGTGGAAGATATCGATGCTTCCATCGATCCGGGCCTGTGCGATGCCATGGACGCGGCCTATGCCAATATCCGCCGTTTCCACGAACGGCAGGGCTATCATGCGTTTGCGACTGAAACCATGCCCGGCTTGTCCTGCGAGCGCAGGGTGATGCCTATAGGCAGCGTCGGCCTGTATGTGCCCGGAGGGACTGCGCCGCTGCTGTCGACCGTCCTGATGCTGGGCGTGCCGTCCCAGATCGCTGGCAACCCCTTGCGCGTATTATGCACGCCAGGCAGCCGTCAGGGCCAGGTGCATCCGGCCATTCTGTACGCGGCGAAACTATGCGGTATTATCCGCATTGCCCGTGTCGGCGGGGCGCAGGCAATTGCCGGCCTGGCCTATGGCACGGAAAGCCTGCCCGCCGTAAACAAGATTTTCGGGCCAGGCAATATTTACGTCACGCTGGCCAAGACCCTGGTGGCGCAGGAGTCGGGCGGGCCGTCTATCGATATGCCCGCCGGACCGTCCGAGGTCCTCGTCATCGCGACGGAAGACACGCCACCCGCTTATGCAGCTGCGGATCTGCTCTCGCAGGCGGAGCATGACGCGGCGTCGCAGGTCGTACTGGTCGCAACCGATGCAAAAACCATCGAGGCCATTAAAAGCGAAGTCGAAAGCCAGCTTGCCCTTCTGCCGCGCCGCAACATTGCGGCCGGGGCTCTTGAAAACAGCCTGGCCATTATTGCAGGATCGCTGGAAGAGGCCGTAGATATCTCCAATCTTTATGCGCCGGAGCACCTGATCCTGTGTTTTGAGGGGGCCGAAAGATTTAAAAACAGTATTAGCAACGCGGGCTCGGTCTTCTGTGGCCTGTACACGCCTGAATCCCTGGGCGATTATGCCAGCGGCACGAACCATGTCTTGCCGACCGCCGCTGCCGCGCGCGCCTATAGCGGTCTGGGGGTGGAGGCGTTCCAGAAAACGATCACCTGGCAATCCGCCAGCCGCGATGGACTACAAGTTATAGGTCCTGCCGTCATGGCCATGGCCGAAGCCGAAACGCTGGACGCCCATGCCCGCGCTATTGCTGTGCGGCTGAAGGGTGCGGCATAATGGATTATACAGCCTTCATGATGGAAACCCTCGTACCTGCCGCACGCGCTATCCTGCTGGCAGCCTTTGAGGCGCATAAACGGGGCGAGGATATCGGCATCGACCGCAAGAATGACGATACGCCAGCCAGCCGCGCCGATCGCGATACGGAACAGGCTCTGCGCGCTCTTATTGCCGGGGCATATCCCGATCATGGCATTGTAGGAGAGGAATTCGGGGCCGACAGGGCCGATGCCGAATTTGTCTGGGTGCTCGACCCGCTGGACGGAACGAAGGAGTTCCTTGCCCTCGAATCCGGATGGGGCGGTCTGGTCGCATTGCTTCATAAGGGCAGGCCCATTGCTGGAATTATCGACGATACGCTGAATGGCGTAAGCTGGAGCGGCATCGATGAACCGAAAACCATAATCGCAAAGCCGATAGGACAGGCCGTCGCCGCATCCACCAATCCTGGAATGTTCGATCAATCATTATGGGCGCGGGGCGCCGCCGGCATGTTCGCCGCATTCGGCGGCATAAGGCCGCGTCTCAACTGCCTCGGCTTTGCCTCTGTGGCCGACGGCACGACAGATCTTGCCGCTGAATGCTTCCTGAAGCTGCACGATATTGCGGCCCTGCTGCCTGTATTGTGGGCGGCAGGGGCCAGATGCGTCATGCCCGATGGACAGGATTACAAGGATTTCGTATTCGATCCGGCGGAAGACAGGACGTATGATCTGATCACCGCGCGCGACCCGGTATTATTGCGGCAGGCGCTGGATATTCTACAGGGAAAAACGATATGAGCATTATCAAGCGCGCCCGTCCGGCCATCATGGAAATGAAAGCCTATTCTTCCGCGCGCTCGCTTGCGAATATGGACGGAAGCACGGTTTTTCTGGACGCCAACGAGATGCCGTGCGAGCCGTTGATCGGCGTCAAGAACTATGCCCGCTACGCGCCGCAGCAGCCGCCTGAGCTTATGGCGGCGCTTGCGGGTTTATACGGTGTCGAGGAAAAATATCTTCTGGTTTCGCGCGGCGCGGACGAGGCGATAGATCTGCTGATCCGCGCGTTTTGCGAACCTGGACACGATAATATCATCATATGCCCGCCGGCTTTTCCCATGTATGCGCAATCAGCCCGGTTGCAAGATGCAGGCGTCAAAACGGTCCCTTTGGATGAAGGGTTTAAAGTTGATGCTGATGCAATTATAAAAGCGGTCGATGCAGGCACGAAAATCGTTTTCCTCTGTTCGCCCAACAACCCGACCGCCAACCTGCTCGACCGCGATGCGATTGAAGATATCTGTAAAGCGCTGGCGGATAAGGCGCTGGTCGTGGTGGATGAAGCCTATATTGAGTTTTCCGGCGCTAAAACCTGTGCGGCCATGCTTGGATGCTATGGAAACCTGGCTGTTCTGCGCACGCTTTCCAAAGCCTATGCGCTGGCCGGGGTACGCTGCGGCGTCCTGATCGCGCATCCTGAAGTGATCGCGGTGTGCGGTAAAATTCTCGCGCCTTATCCTTTGCCCGTGCCTGTGGTCGAGACCGTGTTAAAGACGCTGGAAGCGGCGAACCGTGAGCGGCTGGCTTTGAAACGTAAAGAGGTGATGGCAACACGCGACTGGTTCATGCAGAAGCTGAAAGATCTTCCTGCGGTCCAAACGGTCTTTCCTTCGGATGCCAATTTCGTTTTGGCGCGTTTTCAGGACGCCAAGGATGTGATGGCGCTATGCCGCGCCAACGGCTTTATCCTGCGCGACCAGTCGCATCAGCCTGGTCTCGATCACTGCATCCGCATTTCCATGGGTACGCAGGAGCAAATTGAAGCGCTGCTCCATCTCCTGAAAACCGGAACAATGATTGAAAGACCGAAGGGGCGCACGGTTTCTGTAACGCGCCGGACCAAGGAAACTGCGATTCATGTTTCTGTCGACCTGGATCATACCGATCCCGTACATATTCATACCGGCGTAGGGTTTTACGACCATATGCTGGAGCAGATCGCGCGTCATGGGGGCTTTTCCATGACCATGGAATGCGTTGGCGATCTTCATATCGATGCGCATCATACCATTGAGGACTGCGCCATCGCGCTGGGTCAGGCCCTCAAAGCAGCCCTTGGCGATAAGGTGGGGATAGGGCGTTATGGTTTTACGCTGCCGATGGATGAATCGCTGGGGCAGGCGGTGATCGACCTGAGCGGGCGCGCCTTCTTCAAATTCGACGGTGTGTTCCCCGAGAGCAAAGTCGGCGACATGCCGACCGATATGGTGGCCCATGTGTTCCGTTCACTGGCCGAAAACATGCAGGCGACGATCCATCTGTCCGTAACCGGAGAAAATGCGCATCATATGGTCGAGGCCTGTTTCAAGGCGTTCGGGCGCGCATTGCGGCAGGCCATCAAGGTAGAGGGCAATACATTGCCCTCCACGAAAGGCGTGCTGTGATCGCGATCGTCGACAGTGGCGGGGCCAATCTCGCTTCCGTAATGTTCGCCGTCGAGCGTGTCGGCAGGCCGTTCGTTTTCACCGGCGACCCGGATGTCATCCGCAAGGCGTCCCATGTCATTCTCCCCGGCGTCGGCGCGGCAGGGACGGCGATGAAAATCCTGCGCGGCGGCGGGCTTGTGGAATGCCTTCGATCCCTTACCCAGCCAGTTCTTGGGATCTGTCTTGGCATGCAGCTGCTGTTCGACTGGTCCGCGGAAGGAGAGGTAGAGATGCTCGGCCTTGTGCCTGAAAAAGTGCGCAAGTTCCAGGGCGATCTTCCTGTGCCCCATATGGGATGGAACACGTTGGACATCGTCCGCGATCATTCACTGCTGAAGGGGCTGGATGCGAAATCTTATGTCTATTTCGTCCACAGCTATAACGCGCCGGTGGGCGATTTTACCGTGGCAAAAACGGAATACGGCACATCGTTTTCAAGCGTCATCAATCGGGATAACGTCTTCGGCTGCCAGTTCCACCCCGAACGTTCGGGCAAGACGGGCGCTGCGATCCTGCAGAATTTTATGGAGCTGTAATGGAGCTTTATCCCGCAATAGACCTTATGGATGGTGGGTGTGTACGCCTGAGCGAGGGCGATTTCAATGCGCGGACCAATTATGCAGCCAAGCCGCTTGAGGTCGCGCGATCCTATGAACGCGCAGGCGCGCGCTGGCTGCATGTGGTCGATCTCGACGGCGCCAAAGATCCGGCCAGGCGGCAAAGTAAAATTATCGCTGCCCTTGCGTCCGGCACATCCCTGAATATTCAGACCGGCGGAGGGGTGCGCAGCGCCAGAGACGTCCAGGATCTTCTCGATTGCGGGGCTTCTAGGGTCATCATCGGCAGCCTATGCATACGCGAACCGGAATTGGTCAAGGCTCTGCTGAAAGAACATGGGGCGGAAAAAATCGTGTTGGCGCTCGACGTGCGCGGCGATTTCGAGAAAGGGTTTTTCATCGCAACGGCGGGATGGCAGGAAACGTCGACGCAAAGCATCGGAAACGTGTTGAACATATACGATGGCAAAGCCCGCCACATATTATGCACGGATATTTCCAAGGATGGCCTGCTGGCAGGGCCGAATACCGCCTTGTATAAAGATTTATGCCTTCAGGCGCCCGGTTTCGCTTTCCAGGCGTCTGGCGGGGTTTCCAGCCTTGGCGATCTGAACGCTCTGAAAGAAACCGGAGTGGCAGGCGCGGTGGTCGGCAAGGCGCTTTATGAAGGGCGCTTCGGCCTAGATGACGCCTTGAAGGCGGTGGCCTGATGCTGGCGCGGCGCATCATTCCCTGTCTCGATGTCCGTGACGGCGTGGTGGTCAAGGGCGTGCAGTTCCGCGACCATAAAGTCGTCGGGGACATTCTGGAACTGGCGCGGCGCTACAGCGGCGAAGGCGCGGATGAGCTGGTATTCTACGACATCACGGCAAGCGGGGACGGGCGCGTGGTGAATAAGGGCTGGATTGAAAGCATTGCCCGGATCATCGATATTCCTTTCTGCGTCGCCGGCGGCATCCGCAGCGTGGACGACGCGCGCCGTATCCTGAACAGCGGCGCGGACAAGATATCTGTCAATTCCCCCGCGCTGGAACGGCCCGGCTTCATTACCCAACTGGCCGAGGCTTTCGGCACGCAATGCGTCGTCGTCGGCATCGACAGCCGTACGGAAGAGAGCGGTGATTACCGTGTCTATCAATATACGGGCGATGAAAAGAAAACGATCCGGTCCAAACGCGATACGGTGGCCTGGGCAAAGGAAGCGCAGCGCCTGGGTGCCGGTGAAATCGTCGTCAACTGCATGAACCGCGATGGTGTACGACGGGGATATGATGTTGAGCAGCTGCGCGCTGTACGGCAGGCGGTTTCCATCCCTCTCATCGCCTCGGGCGGCGCAGGCGGCATGGATCATTTCCGGGATGTCTTCATGCAGGCCAAGGTGGACGGCGCGCTGGCGGCCAGCGTGTTTCATTCCGGCGATATCCCCGTGCCGGATCTCAAAAAATATCTAATTAGCGAAGGCGTGGAGATCAGGCCATGAAAAATATTGCGGAAGCGGTCGACTGGGAAAAAGGCGGGGGATTTGTGCCCGCGATCGTACAGGACGCGGCGACCGCCCGCGTCCTGATGCTCGGTTACATGAACCGGGCCGCGCTGGATCACACGATTGAAACGGGCAAGGTGACGTTTTTCAGCCGCACGAAACAGCGGTTGTGGACCAAGGGTGAAACCTCGGGGCATTTCCTCCTGCTGGAAACAATTCAGTCCGATTGCGACAACGACACACTGCTCGTTCAGGCCAGGCCGCAGGGGCCGGCCTGCCACAACGGCACAGAAACATGTTTCGGCGACCGTCATAGGCCGGACTTAGGGTTTCTCGGTACGTTAGAGACAGTGATTGACACGCGCGCGAACGCCGCGCCCGATACCAGCTATGTCGCCAGATTGCTTGGGAAAAGCATAGACAAGATTGCACAGAAAGTGGGCGAGGAGGGCGTCGAAACCGCGCTCGCCGCAGTCGCCCTCTCCGAAAGCGACCTCAAGAACGAAGCCGCCGACCTGTTGTTCCACCTCATGATCCTGCTGAAGGCGAAAGATCTGTCCCTGCGCGATATCGCGGATATGCTGGAGGCGCGGCACAAGGGCTAAGAAACCGTCACCCAAAGGGAAAGACGAAGGATTAAGCGCCAACTCCATTTTTTACCCTCCTTAGGGGAGAGGCCGAAACGTCTCTTGAGGCGTTTCAGGGTGAGGGCCGCTTGCGAAATTTATTGACGCGCCACATCAATCCGTGCTTTTCCTAAAACATGATGCAAATGCACCGCCATATTCCTTCGCGACGAACAGACTGATCATCCGTCTGTTTCAAAGTCTTTTGCGTTTCCGTTTAAAGTCCCCGGCAGACCGATGATCGTATTCCGCGCGACAATTTATCGCGTGTTTCCGGTTTTGCTAAAAATACAGGACTTGAACGACAATGACCGACCATTCGATCCGCCATTTTCTCGACTTGCCTGACATCCCGCCCGATACGCTGAAGGCCATCTTGGCCCATGCGCACGATCTGAAGGCGCGTAAGTTCGCGCCGCCGCAGCTGTTTTCAGGCCTGACTCTCGCCATGGTGTTCGACAAGCGCTCGACCCGCACACGGATGAGCTTCGAGGTCGCGATGAAACAACTGGGCGGCCACACCATCGTCATGAACATGGAGGAAATGCAGATTTCCGGGGCAGAGAGCGTGGAGGATACGGCGCAGGTCCTGTCCCGCTACGTCGACGCCGTCATGATCCGCATGAGCAGCCATGAAACACTGCGCGAACTGGCCCGCTACACCAGCATTCCCGTCATCAACGGCCTGACCGACTGGTCGCATCCCTGCCAGATCATGGCTGACATGATGACCGTCGAGGAAAAGCTCGGGAAACTGCAGGGCCTAAAGGCAGCTTGGTTCGGCGATTTCAATAATGTGGCGCGCAGCTGGGCGCATGCCGCGAAGATATGGGATTTCCAGCTTGTCTGTGCAGTGCCGGAAAGCTTGATCGGGAATGAAAAGGACTACCCGCATGTGACCGTCACATCCGATGCGATGGCTGCGGCGAAGGACGCCGACGTCATCGTCACAGACACCTGGTTTTCGATGGGGCAGGCGGAAAAGCCGATGAACTTGTTCCGTCCCTTCCAGGTAACGCCCGTTCTTATGGCGCAGGCAAAGGATCACGCGATCTTCATGCACTGCATGCCGATCCATCGCGGCGAGGAAGTGATGGACGATGTGCTGAATACGACCACATGTGTGATCTACGACGAAGCCGAAAACCGCCTGCACGCGCAGAAGGCCATTCTTGCCTGGTGCCTTGAAAATGCCGACGTAACCATCAACGACAGGAATTGAAAACATGATCAAGGAAAAAGTCGTTCTTGCCTATTCGGGCGGCCTCGATACTTCCGTTATCCTGAAATGGCTGATCGAGGAAGGATATGACGTCATTGCCTATATCGCCGATGTTGGGCAGGAAGAGGATTTCGCGGCGGTAAAGGAAAAGGCGCTGAAGGTCGGCGCGTCGAAAGTCTATGTCGAAAATTTGAAAGAGGAATTCGTCACCGATTATATCTTTCCAACCTTCAAGGCCAACGCGGTATATGAAGGGCGTTATCTGCTCGGCACGTCGGTTGCCCGGCCCATTATCGCCAAACGCCAGATCGAGATCGCCATAAAGGAAAACGCTCAGTACGTCGCCCATGGCGCGACCGGCAAGGGCAACGACCAGGTGCGGTTCGAACTGGGCTATTACGCCCTGAAGCCCGACATCAAGGTGATTGCGCCGTGGAAGATGCCGGATTTCCTGAACCGCTTCCGCGGCCGCACGGACATGATCCAGTATTCGGAACAGCATGGCATCCCGATCAAGGCCAGCCGCGCCAAGCCGTATTCGGAAGACGACAATCTGCTACATATCAGCCACGAAGCTGGAATTCTTGAAGATCCCGGCATGGCGGCGGCCGAGGATGTGTATTCCAGGACCACGACGCTGCTGGATACGCCCGATACGCCCGACCTGGTCGCGATCACGTTCAAAAACGGGGTTCCTGTTAAAATTGAAAACAGGGCGGGAGGCCGGACAGAGACTAAATCCCTGCCTCTGTTCCAGTATATGAACGAACTGGGGTCGAAACATGGCATCGGTCGCCTCGACATGGTGGAAAACCGTTTCGTCGGCATCAAGTCGCGGGGCGTTTATGAAACCCCTGGCGGCACCGTCCTGCTGAACGCGCATCGCGACATCGAAGGACTGGTCATGGACCGTGAGGTGATGAAGATCCGCGACCAGCTGTCGCTGAAGATGGCGGAGCTGATTTATAACGGTTTCTGGTTCTCACCCGAATTTGCGTTTCTGCTGAAATGCATTGACGCTTCCCAGGAAGGCATTGACGGCACGGTGGAAATGCAGCTGTTCAAGGGTCACGCCTATGCCGTATCACGCACTTCTCCTGTTGCTCTCTACGACCCGAAACAATCCAGCATGGACGAGGCGGGCGGCTACGACCAGCAGGACGCTGCAGGATTTATCCGCATCAACGCCGTCCGGCTGAAAAACCATGCCAAAGTGAGAGGACGGCAACAATGAAAGATGTGTGCAAAGTGGCCATCCTTGGTGCCAGTGGCTATGCAGGAGCGGAACTGGCCATGCTGCTGTCTGCGCATCCTTTCGCAAAAATCCAGGCACTTTCCGGATATAAGGAGGCAGGAAGAAAAATGGCGGATATTCATCCTGGATTCATGGCCTTATCCTTGCCCACCTTGCAAAGGGCGGAGGATATAGACTGGCACCAGGTGGATTGCGTCTTTTCCGCGCTGGATCACGGTGTTCTTCCAGCCTTGCTAAACGTCATTCCGGCGGACAAGCCTCTGATTGATCTGTCCTGGGATCATCGTCATCTTCCGCTGACGACCTCTCGGGCGGGAAGAACATGGCTTTACGGTCTCACTGAAATATTCAGGGAGCAGTTAAAAACGGCTTCCAGTATCGCCAATCCGGGATGCTACCCGACCAGTATTTTGCTGCCTCTGATTCCCCTGCTGCGCAATGGCTTGATCGATGCCAATGATATCAGCGTGTCTTCCGTCTCCGGCCTGTCAGGCGCGGGGCATAAGGCCGCTCTGCCGACATCGCTGGCAGAGTCCGCGGAAACCTTTCGCCCTTACAGTCTGGATACAACGCATCGTCACGAAGCGGAAATCGATAAATATGCCAGCCATGCTCATGGCGGGGCAGTATCCGTTACCTTCATGCCACATGTCAGTCCCCATGTCAGGGGTATCGCTTCGACCATTTTCCTGCGCTCCCCTAGTCATGATAAAGTGCGGGAATGTCTACAGGATGTTTATAACCGCGAATCATTCGTTCATGTTTTGTCTGAGTCCAAAACAGGACATTTTATGGGCACACGGATGACAAACCGCACGAATAATTGCATTATGGCCGTGACGGCAAAAGGAAATAGAGCGGTGATTGTGTCGGCCATCGACAATGTTGTGAAGGGAGCCGCAGGGCAGGCGGTGCAAAACTTTAACCTTATCTTTGGATTTGATGAAAAGACGGCTTTGCCCGTTATGGCCAATATATGAAGCGAAAAACGACTAAATCCAACGCAATGTGGGGCGGGCGTTTTGAAGAAAAACCTGCTGATATCATGCAGCAGATCAATGTGTCCATCGGCGTGGACAAGCGCCTATGGCGGCAGGATATCGCTGGATCCAAGGCTCATGCCGAGATGCTGGGGCGGCAGGGCATCATCACGAAAAAAGAAGCCAAAGCTCTAATCGTGGGGTTGGCCGCCATCGAGAAAGAGATCGCCTCCGGCGCGTTCGTTTTTCGTCCGGATTTTGAAGATATTCACATGAATATCGAGGCGCGGCTGAAGGAGATCGCGGGCGACGGTTGGGGTAAGCGGCATACCGCGCGATCGCGCAACGACCAGGTGGCAACGGATTTCCGTCTGTGGGTGCGCGACGCGATTGATGAACTGAGCCAAAAGATCATTACGCTGCAAAAGACGCTCCAAATGCTTGCCCGCAAGCACAAAAGCCATGTTATGCCGGGTTTTACGCATTTGCAGGCGGCGCAGCCGGTGACTCTGGGGCTGCATCTCGACGCCTATCGCCAAATGCTGGAGCGCGACCGGTCGCGTTTTATGGATTGCGCCACACGGCTAAACGAGTGCCCGCTGGGCTCTGCGGCGCTGGCCGGGACGCCCTATCCGGTCGACCGCGACTTCACGGCACAATTCCTGGGGTTCAGCGGCCCGATGGCCAACACGATGGACGCGGTCAGTGCCCGCGATTTCGCCAATGAATTTTTGTTTGCCAGCGCCCAGTGCGGCCTGCATCTTTCGCGGCTAGCTGAGGAAATCATTCTCTGGGCCACACCACAGTTCGGGTTCATCACCCTGGCAGACCAGTGGAGCACCGGGTCGTCCATCATGCCCCAGAAGAAGAATCCGGATGCCGCCGAACTGGTGCGTGGCAAAACCGGACGCCTGACCGGCAATCTCATAACCCTGATGACGGTAATGAAAGGCCTGCCGCTGGCCTATAACAAGGACATGCAGGAGGACAAGGAACCGGTTTTTGATTCCTTCGACACGCTGTCGCTCTGCCTCGATGCCATGCGGGGCATGCTGGATACGGCAAAATTTAATGTCGGCGCGATGCGCGAATCGGTTGAAAAAGGACATATCACCGCCACGCGCCTCGCCGACTGGCTGGTCATGGCCCTCGGCATGCCGTTCCGGGATGCGCATCATGTGACAGGCCAGATCGTCAGGATGGCGGAGGACAGGGGGTGCAGGCTGGATGAACTGTCCCTGGCGGATATGCAGGCCGCCCATAAAGCCATCAATAAGGACGTTTTTGGCGCTTTGAGCTATAAAAGGGCCGGGCCGTAATGATTGCCTTGCCCGGCTGTTTCTGATATTGCCTTTCCTATACGCGCCCGTAGCTCAGCTGGATAGAGTATTGGTTTCCGAAACCAAGGGCCGCAGGTTCGAGTCCTGCCGGGCGCGCCATTCACTCCATAAATGACTGGCAATAAGGCGGATTAAAAGGCACTTTATCCGCATGAAACCATCGACATCCCCGGCAGTGAATCAGCAATCAGGCAGGAAAGCGTGGCAGACCATACGCACGCTGTTGCCCTATCTCTGGCCGAAAGGCCAGACCGATCTTCAGTTGCGCGTCGTGGCCGCAGTCGTATTCCTGGTCGCTTCCAAGATATGCAACGTTTATATTCCTATCCTTTACAAGAAGGCCGTCGACAGTCTCGGCGGCGGCATGTCCGGCCATGTAACGGAAGCTGCAACGGTGGCGGCAGGCGTGCCGGTAGCCATTATTCTCGCCTATGGTCTGGCCCGCGTCCTGGCGCTTGGTTTCGGTGAATTGCGGGATGCGGTTTTCGCCAAGGTATCGGCGCGGGCGATCCGCCAGGTCGCTTTGACGACTTTCCAGCATTTGCACAGGCTCTCCCTGCGCTTCCATCTTGACCGCCGGACGGGCGGGATGGTCCGGTCGATCGAAAGAGGGACGACAGGCATCGAGTTTCTTTTGAGCTTTATGCTGTTCAATATATTGCCGACATTGATAGAGATCGCGCTGGTTTGCGGCATTCTATGGGTTCTGTTCAATATCTGGTTCGCAATCGTGACGTTTGTGACGATCGCGGGCTATATCGTCTTTACGCTGGCCGTGACCGAATGGCGCACCAAGTACAGGCGCGAAATGAACGCCACCAACAGCGAAGCCAATTCCAAATCGATCGACAGCCTTCTCAATTATGAGACCGTAAAATATTTCGGGAACGAGGCCCACGAGGCGAGCCGGTACGAGAGCGCGCTCGCAGGCTATGAAAAAGCGTCCGTACACAGCAAGGTTACGCTGTCTCTGCTCAATCTGGGCCAAGCGGTGATCATTGCCGCCGGTCTCGCCGTCATCATGGTCATGGCGGGCCAGGGGGTGATCGCCGGTCGCATGACGGTCGGCGATTTCGTCCTGGTGAACACCTATCTTATCCAGCTTTATATCCCGCTCAATTTCCTTGGTTTCGTCTATCGTGAAACGCGGCAATCCCTTATCGACATGGAAGAAATGTTCGGGCTGCTGCACATCAATGCGGAGGTCAAGGACAGTCCGGGCGCCGAAACCCTAAGGCTTTCCGGCGGGCAGATTGTCTTCGATCACGTTTCCTTCGGATACGATCCGCGCCGTCCTATTCTGAAAGACGTTTCCTTTACCGTAAGGCCTGGGAAAAAAGTGGCCATCGTCGGGTCGAGCGGAGCGGGCAAATCGACGATTTCCCGGCTTTTGTTCCGTTTTTATGATGTGCAGACAGGACGTATCATGATCGACGGGCAAGATATCATGGACGTGACGCAGTCGAGCCTGAGGGCGTCCATTGGCGTCGTGCCCCAGGATACCGTGCTCTTCAACGATACGATTTATTACAATATAGCCTATGGGCGCCCGAACGCGGCAAGCGCAGAAATTGAAGAGGCTGCAAAACATGCCCGGATCCACGATCTGATCATGTCCTTGCCGGACGGTTACCAGACCATAGTCGGTGAACGGGGGCTGAAATTATCGGGCGGCGAAAAACAGCGTGTCGCCATTGCCCGTACGATTTTGAAGGAGCCGTCGATTCTGCTGTTCGATGAGGCGACATCCGCCCTTGACAGCAAGACGGAACAGGAAATCCAGGCCAGTCTGCGCGAAGTCTCGGCCGGACACACAACTTTGGTCATCGCCCATCGCCTGTCTACGGTCGTGGATGCAGACGAGATTATCGTATTGGACCAAGGTGAAATCATCGAGCGCGGTTCGCATGCGGAACTGCTTCGCCAGTCTGAAAAATATGCGGCTATGTGGGAACGACAGCAGCAGTCTAACGGCGAATAATATAAATATATGAAGACAGCAGAGTTAAAAAAATGCCCGGATAATCAACCGGGCATTTTTAATTTCAGATATTATGTGCCGTAACGCTTTTCGGTGTTTGGGCGGCGTTTGTGACGGTTGAAGGGTTTGCCGCCCGGGCGCTTGCCGCGTGCATCGGGACGTTTGCCCTGATGGTTGGCCGACTGGTGCTTTTCGTGCGGGTTCAGAAGGCGGTAGATCGCCTGCCATTTCAAGCCGTCTTCCGGCGTGATCAGGCTGACGGCAACGCCTTCGGCGCCGGCGCGCGCTGTGCGGCCGATACGATGGATGTAATCTTCCGGGCACTGGGGCAGGTCATAATTGATGACATGCTCGATATGCGGAATGTCGAGGCCGCGTGCGGCTACGTCCGTGGCCACCATGATACGGTGTTTCTTTTCGCGGAATTCACGGATCACGCGATCGCGGCGGTTTTGTTTCAGGTCGCCGTGGATCGCTTCTGCGCTGTGGTTTTCCCGTGCCAGCTTGCGGGCGAGGCGGTCGGCGCCATGTTTCGTTTTCACGAACACGATGATCGAGCCGGACCGCTGGTCGAGCTGGGTTACTAGAGTGTCGTATTTTTTCTCGGTCGAAGTGTTGACCGTTTCCTGACGGACTTTTTGCGCAGGAGCGCTTTCTTCGCCGATGGCGATCCGCTCGGGATTTTTCAGGTAGCGTTCCGACATTTTGACGATGTTCTGCGGCATCGTGGCGGAAAACATCAGGGTCTGACGCTGGGCCGGCATGTGCTTCAGGATTTTGTCAATCTGGATGCCGAAGCCCATGTCGAGCATACGGTCCGTTTCATCGAGGACCAGGAAACCGGCGTTGCCGAGCTGAAGCGTATTGCGGGTCAGGTGGTCGTTGATGCGTCCCGGCGTCCCGACGATAATGCGAGGCCGCGCCTGCAGCTGCTTGAACTGCTTGGGCATCGATTCGCCGCCGATCAGAAGCGCGGTTTTGATGGGCGAGTTGCGGTCAAGCATCTGCTGGATGGCGCCCAGAACCTGAACGGCCAGTTCGCGGGTAGGAGTCATGACAAGTGCAGAGCCTTGCGGGTTCGCCATTAAACGAGCCAGGAGCGGGATCGCGAAAGCGGCGGTTTTTCCAGTGCCCGTTTGGGCCGAACCCAGAACGTCGCGTCCAGCCAAAGCCACCGGAATGGCCTTGATCTGAATAGGGGTCGGTGTTGAGAATTTCATGCGCTCAAGCGCAAGAATCAGCGGCTGGGGAAGCCCCAGCGAAGAGAAAGAGTCCATAGCAACAATCCTTTTTGCAGCTTATATCGTTTCATTCAGGCGACGCGCCGGAATGCCAGAGCCGCAAAATTCAATGTCAGAATTCCCGGCCCCCCGATTTACGGAGATAAGGGCTGCCTGCAAAGGGATTGCGGACTTTTCAACGAAACACCGTCGGGCTTTAAGGCTCGACGGTGCCACGTTTGAATACTAGGTAAGGAAAATCAGGCAGCCTTGTCGGCAAGCTTGATGTTGGAAGCGGCGGTTTTGCCACGGCTCGTAGCGAGTTCGTAGCTTACGCGCTGGCCTTCGTTCAGGGTTGTAAGGCCTGCACGCTCCAGTTCGGAGATGTGCACGAATACGTCCTGTCCGCCTGACTCAGGCTGAATAAAACCGAAACCTTTGGTGGGGTTGAACCATTTAACCGTACCGGTTGCCATGGGTAATTTTCCTTCTCATTCAATTTATCGTTTATTTCCCGCTTCACCATGAAACGGGGAGAGTTTTGCATTATCCAGAGGGGTTTTTTAAGGCCCGTTCCGGCAACTCTTACTTCAATACAACGAAAATCGCTCGGAAAATCGTCATCGTATACAAGATACGGCCTGCGGCATTAATCGAAGAGTCTTACTAAACTCATCGGCTAAAAACCATATTTTGCGGTTAAATGCAAGAAAATTAAGAATCTTATTCCGGCGCTGGAAGATTTTGGGCTTTAAGCGCAGCCGTTTGTCGTTTACGGAGCGTGGCGAGGCTGAAATCCTCGATCATAGTATTGAACAGCTGGTACCAGTTCACCTCGGCGCGGAGATGAAGGAAAACCGAACCGAGACCCAGGGCAGCGCGATCCATGAAAACAAATTCCCGTGGAACGGTAATGCCGCCGATCTCTCGCAGTTTCTGGTGAACCTGATGCGCAGTCTCACGGCCATAAACGCCATTGGAAACTTCGCCTATAGGCCTGATGCGGTCTTCCATGACCGGTCCGTACAGAAAACGGGCCCAGATATTCAGGGTTTCTATCTGCTCCTTAGAAAGACCGCTAAATCCCCATGTTTCATAAGCGTGGACTGCGCGGGGAAGGTCGTTTTCCATCAATGCGTGGTAAAGATCGATAACCCCGCCGACGAATTCGGGCCGGAACACACGAACACAGCCGAAATCCAGCAGATTGATGGAATCATCCGGGCGAACCGAATAATTCCCAAGATGCGGATCGCCATGGATGACGCCGTAATAGTATAAAGGCACATACCAGGCGCGGAACATGTTAAGGGCAATCCTATTACGCTGTTCCGCAGGAGCCTCCCTGAAATCAAGGATCGATCGCCCGTCCATCCAGGTGCTGGTCAACAGGCGTCCGGTGGAAAGGTCGGGAATGACATGGGGCACATGGACCTCATTTTCCCCGTTAAGCATAGCGCCATAGAGACGGCAGTAGCGTGCTTCCAGTTCGTAATTCAACTCTTCATGCAAGCGCGCCGCCAGTTCGGCATGGATCAGCTTTGTAGAGATAGCTTTGTCATAGTACTCGTAAATGGAAAAAATGATTTTTAGCTGTTTCAGGTCCGCCTCTATGGCAGCGCGCATATCGGGATATTGCAGCTTGCAGGCAATTTTCTGTCCGTCGAGTGTTTCGGCGCGGTGTACCTGGCCCAGGCTGGCGGCGGCTGCCGCTTCATGTTCGAATTTATGAAAACGGTTTTCCCACGATTCGCCCAGTTCGGCCTTCATGCGGCGGCGCACGAACGGCCAGCCCATCGGGGGCGCGTTGCTTTGCAGCTGGCGCAGGGATTCAGCATATTCGGGCGGCAAGGCTTCAGGGATGGTGGCCAGGATCTGGCCGACCTTCATCAGCGGCCCTTTGAGATTGCCAAGCGCCTGGGTCAGTTCTTGCGCGTGTTCGCCGCGTTCAATGGCAATGCCTAGAAAGCGCTCTCCCGCCATCCGCGCGGCCAGCCCGGCCATAGTGGTGGAAACCTGGCCGTAGCGTTTGAGGCGGCCTCCAAAACTGCTGCCTTCGTGATCGGGTTTTGCTTTATGATCCATATCGATTAGAAGATTGATGCTCGTCAGCGGTTTGTCCAGCGTTTTCATTTGGAATCGGCGCTGTTGCGTTGCATAGTTTTCGGATGAACAATGAAATTATCAAGATATGCGATCACATTCTTGAAACACTGCTCCCGGAAGTCGCTTTCGAAGGCTGGACCTGGGAAGCCGCCGAACAGGCGGCTATAAAAGCTGGTTATGATAAAACCATGGCGGCGGCGGTTTTTCCTGATGGACTGCGCGGCGTTCTGGATCATTTTTCCGATTGGGCGGACCGCCGGATGCTGATGGCGCTGGCATCGACAGATCCTGAAACCATGCGGGTTCGAGATCGCATCCGCCTGGCGGTACTGGAGCGGCTAAGAGTTCTTTCTCCCTGGAAGGAAGCCTTAAGA
>JBGAPF010000021.1:0-43509 GCA_044221445.1 Alphaproteobacteria bacterium | reverse complement strand
GAACGTCACCTCGATATCCTGCGCGATACCGAAGTGCACTTCACCGGTGAAACCACGCTTGACAACGGCCTGACGGTCGGCGTTCACGTCGAAGCCGAAGCCGATGCAGGCGACAGCTTCGCGGTTGACGAATCCTACGCCTACTTCTCGGGCGCATGGGGCCGTGTAAACTTCGGCGATGAAGATGGTGCTGCCTACCTGTTGCAGGTTGCCGCACCTTCGGCTGACTCGAACGTCGACGGTATCCGCCAATACATCAACCCGGTCAACTATGGCCTGACCAGCCTGACCGGCGTTGTGAGCGAAGTCGATTACGCGAACGACTTCAGCCGTCACTACGACAAAGTCACCTACCTGACGCCTGTCTTCTCGGGCTTCCAGGCTGGCGTGACCTTTACGCCCGACACCAGCGGTTCGGCTCTGACCTCCCGCGACCTTGGCACCAGCGGCAAAAACGACGGCGGCCTGTACGGCTCCGAATACGAAGCAGCCGCTCGTTACGAAGGCACCTGGAACAATGTCGGCTTCAACCTGGGTGGCGGTTACACCTGGGCTGAACAAGAAGCTGCTGACGATGACTTCCAGGAATGGAACCTGGGTGCAGACCTGAACATCGCGGCCTTCGGCCTCGGCGTTGTCTACACGACCAACAACCAGGGTACGGACGACAGCGACACCGATACATGGGTTGTCGGTGGCGATTACACCACGGGCCCCTTCAAGCTCGGCGCTTCCTGGCTGACCAGCGATGCTGAAGACGTTGTCGCCGGCGGCGATGTCGACACCGACCGCTACAGCGGCGGCGTCGTCTACACCTTCGCTCCAGGCATGAGCTTCCGCGGTTCCGTTGGTTACATCACCAGCGACGTGGATGGCGGCGACGATGTCGATGCCACCTACGGCCTGTTCGGCACGCAGATCAACTTCTAATCCTTGCTGGATTTAGGAATGGCTGGAGGCGCGGTGCAAACCGCGCCTCTTGCTTTTGTGTCTTGAATGCTGGACTTTCTGACCATGGAAACCGTACGACAGAATCTTGCGCAGTTGCGCCTCGACATACAACAAAGCGCTCAGGCCTGCGGGCGCACCGGAAACGCCGTCCAGCTGGTAGCAGTCAGCAAGACGCAGCCTGAGGCTATAATCGTTGAAGCGCTTGGATCCGGCCAGCGTCTGTTCGGTGAAAACAGGGTCCGGGAAGCGCTTGAACGCTGGACCCTTCTCAAACCTCAATGGCCCGATATACAGCTGCATCTGATCGGGCCTCTGCAAACCAACAAGGCGGCCGAGGCTGTGCGCCTGTTCGATTGTATTGAAACCATCGACCGGCGGAAAGTCGCCGTGGCCGTTGCCGATGAAATGAAAAAGCAGGGCCGCGCGTTCCCCTGCATGGTCCAGGTCAACACCGGCAACGAACCTCAGAAGGCAGGTGCATCACCGGAAAAGCTTTCTGAACTGCTGGATTTTTGTCATGAAACGGGCCTGCAGATTACCGGGCTGATGTGCATTCCGCCTCATGACGAGCCGCCTGCCCTGCATTTCGCCTTGCTGAAAAAACTCGCAGGCCGTCACGCCCTGCCACACTTAAGCATGGGGATGAGCGCGGATTATGCCTGGGCCATTCCTTTGGGCGCAACGCATATCCGGCTTGGCACGGCGGTGTTCGGCGCCAGGAATGTTCAGTAAGTCTCGAACGGCGAAAAAGACGCCAGCTTCAGGGGCGGCGGGAGAATTTGCGGCAGCGGCGCCGAAACAGCGGCAGGTATCCGGGACTGGCCGAGATCGGCAAAGCTGATCGCCGTATCGGGGACAGACGGATTTCGGTCACCTTGCGCGATGACCATCGAAGCGTCAACAGGCGTTTCATTCATGGCCAAAGCGATCAGGTTGCCCGCGATATCTTTTCCGGTTTCCTGGTGGACGGCAACGTTGACCAGCGCCGCCGCCGCCGCCAGCGGGCCGCCGAACATTGCGCCCCCGACCACGCGCGACACCGGCTTGATCTCGTCACCTGTCACGAACCGGTAAAGATTGCCGACCAGCGGAATATGCTGCAACGGGTTCACCATATCGACCAGATCGGCAAAACCGAACGGCTCCGATGATTTGGATTCAGTCGCTGCGGTGTTGGCATACGCCGTATCGCCGGCCATGGAGTCACCAGACCGCGCCTGCGCGGCGTCCGCCAAACCGCCCGCAACCCGTTCGGATTCCGCGGCTTTATCATCCCATACAGGAATAGAGCCATTGATCCGGTCGTCATCGCTGAGCATCATGCGAAAGACCGGATGCGGTCTGCTCACGGTACGCGCCGTCGTCCCGGGTATAACGGGGGCACTATTCGGGGATGAAAGAAAACTGCTTTCCAGCATGAACGGTCAAACCTCTTGCAGGCGCAGCGGTGCAAAGGATATGCCATACCCCTTTAACGGTCTGAAAGACTTAGATTTATGCATCAGGCTTTACACCCTCTTGCCGCCCGCCCCGCCGTGGCGGATAGTATGGCATGACTGACATGGCCTCCATCGCCCTATCCATCGCCGATCCACTGACGACCCGGCTGCTAAAGGACGCCCTTCATGCTTTGGGCTTCCGATGCAGTACGCAGGATTACAAAGCCGTGCTAAGCGATGGCAGCGCCTCTGCGGACCAGCTGGCGGCCTGGAACCGGATGGGAACAACTGTCATCGTTTTCAGGACTCCTGCGCCCGGATCCAAAATGCGGCTTGGCGCCATAATGTCTATCCTGAAACGATCGCTGGAAGACTCTCGGGCCGCCAGTGGCCTGATCGCCTTCGGCCCTTTTACGCTCGATTTGTCGCAATTGACCCTCACCGATACGCGGGACGGCTCGACAGCGGTGCTGACGGAAAAGGAACGCGATATCCTCGACCGCCTGCATCGTGAAGGGGGCGGCGCACTTGACCGCCGCACCCTGCTGCAGGATGTCTGGGGATACGTGGCGCAGGTCGAGACCCATACGCTTGAAACGCATATCTACCGCCTGCGGCAAAAAATAGAAAACGACCCTTCAACTCCTGTTTTTCTGGTGACCGAGGGAACAGGATACAGTCTGACCTTGTAATTTCAGCCCGGCACGGCGGCTAGCGCCTCGGCAACGGCCTGCCGAATACTTTCAAGGAAGGTTCCTGCCCTGCGGATCGTCACGCTTTCCACATTTCGCGCCGCCAGCGTGTGAAGGTCCTCCAAAATGACCACGATGGCTTCGCGATCATCGGCGGGCAGGGCATCTTCGGCGGGTGTCTCCAGCAGGGGTTCACGCGCCGTACGCGAGGCGCTGCGATAAGCGCTGTTGGCCCGCGCCGACTCAAGATTTGGCGCGCGCATATGCGGTAGTTCCGGCTGCGCCTGCCGGTGTACGTCCGAAACCTGTGGTTTCGGCCCCCGTACAGCAGACAGTTCCTTCAGGAACGCTGACAGCGCGGCGATGGATACGGTCGTGATATCCTGATGGCTATCGCCTTGCAATGCCGGATGGTGGCGCCCCTGTTTTCTGCGTCGGTTGCCGTCTTTTGCGTCATGACGGATATCCAGGCGCGCATCCGCGGATTCCGCGTGACGCGGGATGGTTCGGGACAAGGAGGTGAAAGGGGTGTCCATGCCTCTAAAGCCTCTGGCTCACGCATACTTACCCTTACTGTACCACATGGCCTCAGAGGACGCCACACGTCAGATACGGACGCCCGCCTTATGCAGGCCGCACACCAAAAAGGCGATTTAATAATTTAAGCATGTATTCATACGGCAGGAAAGATGGTGGACCCAATCGGGATCGAACCGACGACCTCTTGCATGCCATGCAAGCGCTCTCCCAGCTGAGCTATGGGCCCTTAATGTCCGTAAATGGAACAGGCGAAGGGGAAAATAGTCGGTTATTGCCAGCATTTCAAGCGTTAATTGACACCGGAGCCCGTCAGGGGCGTGACGCCGCCTGGACAGGGGCATGGTCTACATAGTGGCCGCCTTCCCAGCCCGCTTTCTTGCGATAGATGGTGGAAGGAGAAATGCCAAGCGCGGTGGCGGCGCGGGCAATATTGCCGCCATAAAGGGCGATGGCCTGCTCAATGGCCTCACGCTCCACATCGGCCAGCCGGCGGATCACGGACCGGCCTGCACTGCGGACGGCTTCATTGGCGACTTGGCCGCCGGACAACACGGCATCCATATGCAGCAGAGCGGAAGGCAGCATGCGCGCCGTGATGAATCCGCCTTCGTTCATTACCACCACATGGCGGATCACGTTCTGCAACTGGCGGATATTTCCGGGCCAAGGATAGCGCAGCAATGCCTGTTCGGCATCGGCGGTAAATCCCTCAAACCTTTTATTCTCCTGCGCCGCATAACGCTTCAGAAGGCCGACGCATAAATCGATCACATCTGTGCCGCGCAGACGCAACGGCGGCATGAAGATCGGCACGACATGCAGCCGGTAAAAAAGATCTTCCCGGAACCTTCCGGCGCGCACTTCGGCCAGGGGATCACGATTGGTGGCGCAAACGATGCGCGTATCGGTTTTCTCCAACCTGCTGCCGCCTACCTTCATAAAGGTGAAATCCTGGAGGAAGCGCAGCAGCTTCGTTTGCATCTCCATGGTCATTTCCGCAATCTCGTCGAGGAACAGCGTGCCGCCATTGCTCAGGCTCGCCGCTCCTTCGCGGTCTGCGATCGCACCGGTAAACGCGCCCTTGATATGTCCGAACAGTTCTGATTCCATCAGGTCGCGCGGGATGGCGGCACAGTTGATCGGAATGAACGCCTTGGCGGCACGAACGCTTAGGCGATGGATCGCCTCTGCGCACAATTCTTTTCCCGTGCCGGATTCGCCGGTGATGAATACGGTCGCCTGGCTTTTCGCCGCATGTTCAATCTGCTCATACACCTGCTGCATCGCAGGCGAGGTGCCGATGAACCCTGCTCCGGTGGCGGGGACAGGCGGCTGCGTGGATGTCTGCGCTTCCGGCTGCATGCCCGCGACATCGGCGGGCATCGTCTCGATCTGTTCGCGTCTTAATTCGGTCAGCGCCGCGCTGACCAGCCGTTCGGGGCTGAACGGCTTGATCAGGAAATCGCTCGCGCCTATCTGCATCGCTTTCACAGCCATGTTCACAGAGGCGTTACCTGTCATGACGATAGTAGCAGGTAAGCGTCCCTCGCTCTTTAGATCCTGCATGACGTTCAGGCACTCGGGTCCAAGGTCGAGGATCAGGAGATCGGGCGGCGGGTCGTGACGACAAAGGTCGAGCGTGGCCGAAGCGGTGCCTGTGATTTCGATCCGCTGCCGCGTTTTCACCAATGCCGCTTCATATTCTCCGGCTAGGGAGGCAGACGTTTCGGCCAGCACGATACGTTTGGTTCGGGCAAACATAAAAACTCCTAAGGCCACCCACTTGTACGAAGCAGTTTAGGTACAAACGGGAATGCGCGAAAGCCGGAGCAGAATTTCAGACAAGCGTATGTTTTTATCGTTAAACGAACTCTCAGCAAAAAGGCCCGCTTTGAGCGGGCCTTTTTGAAGTCCAGTGCGTTGTATCAGCGGTTGCTGGTAAAGCGCAGGATGTTCTGAAACAAAGCGATGAACGCGATATATAGGTTCAGCGCCGAAAACCATGCCGTGCGGCTGTTGGTTTCCGTGCCGTACCCGGCGTTATACATCTGCTTCATAGCCTGCGTCTGCCAGGCTGTAAGACCTGCAAAGGCGATAATGCTGACGCCGCAGATCACGTTCTGCATCAGCGAAGAACCGACGAACAGGTTGATGATAGACAGAATGAACACGCCCCATATGCCCATGATGGTAAAAGAGCCTAAACCGTCCAGGTTTTTCTTCGACGTGTAGCCGAACACGCTGAGGCCCGCGAACATTGCGACCGTGATGAAGAAGGCGCGCGCGATGCTTTCGCCCGTAAAAGCATAGGCTATGGCGGAAAAACTGATTCCGTACAGCACGGCGATGGCGAAAAACGACAGCGCCAGTTTTGAAGCCGGCATCGTCGGTCGAAAGCCGAACCACAGCACGGCCAGCGGTGCGAACATCACAACGTACATCTGCGGTCCACTCAGGAAGAAGCGCATCAGGTCAGGCGACGCGGATACGCCATAGGCGACCAGCGCGGTTACCAGTACGCCCGCAATCATGCGGTTATAAATCTGCTGCATATGCGCCCGCAGGCCGACGTCATAACTCGTGGCGCGGGACTGGACAGTGGGCTGCATTCTATCGGGTTGCATTGTGGTCGTCCTTTCATGGAAAACATCAGGCTTGAAGCCTTCATTAATATTATAGTGCGATATCCACAAGCTTCCAACGATAATCGGAACTATTTTTCAGGCCCACGGATTGCGGAAAGCCGGGGTTTCGGCCGGAATCGGCGTGCCGGTCAGCGCCGCGATCGCTCGAATCCGGTCTTCGAGCGGCGGATGGGTGGCAAACAGCCCCATGAATTTGCTGCTGTTCGTCGTGCACATCAGCGCGACATCCTCGGGAACGCCAGGGATGCGGTCATGCCCCTGGAGCCGTTGCAACGCACGTATCATGGCCTCGGGATTACGGGTCAGTTCAACCGATCCGGCATCGGCCATATATTCCCGGCGGCGCGACAGCGCGAAACGCGTGAACACCGTGGCCATGTATCCGATCCATAAAATCGTTCCTATCGCCATCACGGCCAAAACGGCATTGCCCCGGTTCCGGTCGCGTGCGCGCCCGGACAACAGTCCATAACGCATGCTGCTCCATACCAGCTGCGCCGCGAAACCGAGCATGCCTGTGAAGATCACCGAGACGACGAGCAGGCGTACGTCCCGGTTGATGATGTGGGTCAGCTCATGTCCCAGCACGGCTTCCAGCTCGTCCCTCTGCAATTTCTGCATCAGCCCGCGCGTGACGGTTATGCTGTATGATTTCTCGTCAATACCGCTGGCATAGGCGTTCAGCGCATCCGTCTCGACGATTTCCAGCCGCGGCATCGTCAGTCCACGCGATATGCACAGGTTTTCAAGAAGGTTATACAGTTCCGGTTCGTCCTGCCGCGCCACAGGACGCGCATGGGACAGCATGCGCATCATCCTGGTATTGAAAAAATATGCGACGATAAACCAGACCGCGACGGCGGTAAGTACCATAGGCCAGTATTCCAGCACGATGCGGTTACCGAAAGCCTGGGCCATCGGCCAGTGGGGCCGTCCATACCCGCCGCCATAGAACAACCCGATGGCAGCCCCACACGCCCACACCAGCCCCAGCATCAGGACAGGATATACCGCCAGCAGCAGGACGCAGCGCAGGTTATTGTTCCAGATATAAGTTTGAAGGCCCGCAGACCGGATCATCAGAAAGCGACTTTCGGCGCCGCTTTGATCGCCTGCTTTTCGGCCTCGTCCACTTCGAAGAAGGGTTCTTCATGAAATCCAAAGGTACGGGCGATGATATTGGACGGGAACTGCTGAACGGTCGTGTTGAATTCGGATGTCGCGCTGTTGAAGAAACGGCGGGCGGCGGCGATCTTGTTCTCGATATCGGACAGTTCGGCCATCAGCTGGCGAAAATTCTGGTCGGCCTGCAGTGCCGGATAATTTTCGGCAACGGCCAACAGACGGCCAAGCGCGCCGCCCAGCATTGTCTCCGCCGCCAAGCGCTCAGGTCCTGATCCCTGGGTCCCGCCGACCTGAGCCCTTGCGGTCGTCACGTTTTCGAACACGCTTTTTTCATGCGCGGCATAGGCTTTGACAGAGTCGACCAGGTTGGGAATAAGGTCGAAGCGCTGCTTTAATTGCACGTCGATGTCGGAAAACGCGTTTTTACGCGTCTGCCGCAGCGCCACAAGCCGGTTGTACAGAATGACAACGAACAGGATGGCGGCGGCGATCACGCCCAGAACGATCAGGAATTCCATGTCTGCGTCTCCTTGTCAGCAAAGGCCTGAGTGTTATTTAGCATGACGGCGGGTAAAAAAATATATACGTATTTATTTACATCCGTCGTGGTTGATTTCCACGCATCGTCATCGTTACGAAAGGGTTTTTTGAGCATGCGCATACGCTTCCTGCTTTTTCTCGCCGCTTTCATTGCCACCTGCGCGGCTCTTCCGGCAGCCGCACAGGATAAAGACCCGCCCTTACCGGCTCCTCTTCAGAATCTTGCCAGCCAAGGCGCCCAGCTGCGTTACCTGGGCCGCGACGGGGGCCTCGACGGCTGGATTGCCATACAGAACGGCCAGGAACAGTATTTTTATGTGACGCCCGACCAGGAATCCTTCGTGCTCGGCCTCCAGTTCGATAAGGATGGCAAGGTCATTACCCTGCGCCAGGTGCAGAAACTGCAGAAGGAAAGCGGATCGGAAGTGCTCGATTCATTAGCGGGAGGCTTGAAACCGGGAGCCGATGCGCCTGGCAAAGCGCCCGTCGACAAGGCGTTTAAAACGCCATCCGAACAATTATACAGCGATCTTGAATCCAGCAACTGGATCCCGCTTGGCAGCAAAAACGCTCCCTATATATACATGCTGATCGATCCGCAATGCCCGTACTGCAAAAAGCTGCTGGGCGAATTGCGGGCCAATTATATCAGCAATAGTCTTGTTCAGGTTCGTATCGTGCCTGTCGGATTCCGTCCTGAAACGATGGCTCAGGCCGCCTTTCTGCTGGCCGCCCCAAATCCCCAGGAACTGTTTTTCAAACATCTCGACGGCGATGAGAAGGCCTTGCCCGTCTCTCCGGATATCAACGAGCAGGGGGTACAGAAGAACCTGGCGATCATGCAGTCCTGGAAGCTGACGGCCACGCCTACAACCGTGTACCGGTCCAAAACCGGCCAGGTAAAGCTGATGCAGGGCCTGGCAAAGGATATTCCGGGCCTTATTGGCGATCTCGGGGCGGCGAAATAGGCACAGTTCACGATAAAGATGACATAACCCGCCGAGCCTGATATACAGGCAGTCAGGAATGTTGTTTTATTAAGAGGATATCCTGTTCCGCGATGACCCAGCGCCCTTTTTTCAAGGCCAAAATGGTCGAAAGCTTTGGCGGTCCGCTGATGGCCGCTATCACCGCCTCGCCTGTGAACGCTGAATCGCCAGGAAAAGTTGCGGCGACCATGGCTGAACTGGTCAACCGGTCTGTCCAGCTGGGCGTCGCCCTTGCAGATTATATCGGTCTGAAAAGCACGGACGAGGAATCGGACTCCGTCCGCCTTGCGCTCGCGTCCCTGTCCAGCTATCTCGTCGCTTCGATGTTCCGCCAATCTGGTCAGACACCGGGGGAAGGCGATATCCGGCGGATGCTGCCCGCGCTTGAAGCGGTTCTGACGTTTTCAGACAGGTTTCTGCCCGCCGCCGAAACCGCCATGCGGATCGAAAACCTTGAGCCGGGCAGCGGCCCTGCCGACGAGGATCAGGTGACGATGCAATACATACAGGCGCTGGTGCCTGTTGTAACGGAAATCAGTGCTTATTCGTTTGGCCGTCCGGACCGGAAACTGGCACGCGAAGTCAGCGATCGCCTTCTAGAGCGGACCGAGGCGATGTGCGCCACAATGTTCCCCGCCCTGCCGGAAGGACGTCTGATCCGCAGACTGCAGCTCGGCCTTCTCAAGGGTCTTGCCATGGTTTATGTCGAATGCCACAAATCGGAAAAGGCACGGATACAGTCTTCCGACGAAACCGAGCGCCCAGGGGAGCCGCCCTCGCTCGATCCGCTCTGGACTTTGTTCGACGAACGCGCCGCAATGCTGGAGATTATGGCCGCCGGTCTTGCCAACACACGCACCGGAAAACCGCCTCTCGGAGACACGACAGGTGAAAGCGCTGCGCCGGTTTCGGCTGTCAAAGACAAGCCTGCCGAACCCGCGACACCCATTCCTGAAAAAGCCCCTGCCGCGCCGCAAAACCCGATGGCTTTTTTCAAGCCCGGCCAGAAAAAGGCGGCCTCCTCCGAAAAAAGTGACAGCGGGGCGTGGTGATGATATTCTGTCCATTACCGAAAATGACAGTGATAGCTTTTAAGGCGATGATGACTGCATGATCCTGGCGGCGCGGATGATAGCGGCCTGCGTTTTTCTCGCGGCCAACACCTACGAAGTGCCCCCTGCGGCACTGATGGGAATCTACCAGATAGAGGCCGGGCGTCTGGGTCAGGAAGTGGCCAACAAGAACGGCAGCTACGACCTCGGCCCTATGCAGATCAATACGTTATGGGTTCCCGAATTGTCGCGGCGCTGGGGCGTATCGGCCACGACCGCCCGGCGGCTGGTGCGTGACGACGCCTGTACCAATGTCGGCGTGGCGGCATGGATCCTGCGCCAGCATCTCGACGAGACCGGCAACATTGCGCAGGCCATCGCGCATTACCATTCGCGGACGCCTGTCAACGGGCATAATTATAAAAGCAAGGTCGTTCAGCGGATTGCGCGGTATCAGCTCGCGCCAGCGGACCGCTGATGCTTTCTGTGCATAAGTGGTCGCAGGCCGTACTGTGCATAAACAAGTGTATTGTTCTCTTTGAAAGAGGAGGATAATTTGGTAAATGTCATTCTGCCAGCCTTGGGATACGGCCCGGCTGCATTTTTAAAGGTTCTGACAACGATGCCTCGTACAACCTTTCAGGCCAGTCTTTTAGCGGTTGTGGCCCTGGCCGCCGCATGCGCCCCTCTCAAAGGCGATCCTCAGATCGCCGCCTCTCCGGACAGAGTGTCTCTGATGATGGCGCAAGCTGCAGACCGGGCATCCACTGCCTTGGAAACGCTGGCGGCGGTCGAACAATCCCGCTCCCCCGGCGTCGCTGTCGCTCCTATCGTCGACGCTCCTGCCGAACTCGAGCGCGCTATTACGGTATCGTGGACTGGGCCGGTCGAGCCGATTGCCAGCAAGCTGGCCAGCCGCGCCGGCTATAGTTTCCAGGTCGTGGGGTCGCCACCGCCAGTTCCCGCGGTCGTCGCCATCAATGTTGAAAATACCCCCGTCGTCGAAGTTCTGCGCAGCATCGGTCTGCAGTTGGGCGTCCGTGCCGATCTGAAGATCGATGGTACGACCAGAACGGTGGAAATTCATTATGCTCCTGTCACCGGCGTGGGAGGCTAAGGTCTCGTGAAAGCTCTGTCCGCCTGGCGTTTGACATTGCCGATGGCAGCCCTTCTTGCAGGCCTTGCCGGTACAGGTTTCGGACAGGCTGCCTATGCGCAGGCCGCCAATAACATGCATGCAGGTCTTGCGGGCATCGATTATCTCGATCCCCAGGAAGATTCTATAGAACCGGAACCGCCACCCTCGCTTGAGTCTCTTGAGAATATCGAGAATGATAACCCGGTTTTTGCCATTGAGGATTCAGGCCTCCCGGTCAATATTCGCTTCGACTCGATCAAGCAGGCCGCCCTTTCCTACGGGGCAAGAGGCGGCCTTGCCTGGCGTACATATAATATCCGCAAGGAAATCGATAACCGCGTCCCTTATCTCGACAAGGTATTCGATTTCCGCGCCTTGCTGATTGCGGCGCCCTCCGGCCTGATGATCGAACCGCCGATCATTTCGGAACAGGATAATGCCCTTCTGATCGAGACCAGTGGCACAGGCGCGGCTGTCGCCGACCGAATCTACGGCATCAATAAAAACGCCAAGATCGTCAGCACGTCCCGCAACTGGCGCAACTATATCGAGCGTGAATGGGGCGAAGTGGCGCCGCCGCCCGATATCCTGCGCCCCTCTAATGACAAGGAGCGGGAGCAGTGGGTAAAATGGGTGCGCGAAGGATGGAAACAGGGCATAGAACAGGCCGATGACATTTTCCAGGATGACCTCAACCAGCTGACGGCAGATTTCCGCGGTATGATCCGCTATCGTATGCTGCTGGCCCAATCCATGGTATCACCTCCTTACGCTGTCCAGACAGACCGTGGCGTGACCGGCGACGGCCAGACCATGCGTGTCGGCGACCGCGAAGTGCGTATCACCGGTATGCCTGAACTCAACACAGGAACCCGGACATGGAAGCCCGCAAACCGATAAGCCTTCTTAAAGGCAAGGAAAACAAGGGCGAAACATGGCCTGAGGAACCAGGCCGTTTTAACGAAGATCATGTCGACCCTTTTTTATTATGGTGCGTCAAGAAACGGGCATCGGACATTACGATCCAGTCGGACCGCCCAGGCTATCAGGAAATTGACGGCACGCTTTATCCTGCCTCATACCGCTCTCTGGACGCGGCGGACATGTCCGCCTTTCTGCATAAGATCTACGGTGCGGAAGCGCAGGCCAGACTGGCCTCGGGCACAGACCTCGATCTTTCCTACGAGATCCGGCCCGACCGCTACACCCGCATCCGTTTTCGCGTGAATATAACGCCTATCCTTTCCAAAGGCCGTGATGCCGCACAGATCACGATGCGGGTGCTTCCAAGCGCGCCGCCCAGCATGAAAGACCTCAACATCGAGGAACAGATCATCAATGCGTGGGCACCGCGCCAAGGCCTTGTTATCATCACCGGTCCGACGGGATCGGGGAAAACGACCCTTCTGGCCGCTGGCAACCGCATGCTCCTGGAACGTCCGCATGGTTGCGGTAAAATGCTGACCTATGAAGCGCCTATCGAATATGTGTACGACGTCATCAAGAGTCCACGATCTCTGGTATCTCAAACTGAAATACCGCGCCATCTTCCCGATTTCGCGCGTGGGGTCCGTAACGCGCTGCGCCGTAAACCGGAAGTGATTCTTGTCGGCGAGTCGCGCGATCGGGAGACGATTTCGGCCTCGATCGAGGCTGCCCAGACCGGCCACGCTGTCTATACCACAACGCATACGACAGGCGTCGCGGCAACGATTCAGCGGATGATCTCGACTTTCGATGCAAACGAACGCGCCGAACGCGCCTATGCGCTGATGGAAACCGTACGCCTTATCGTGACCCAGGCGCTTGTCCCGAAAATCAATGGCGGACGGATGGGTATCCGCGAGTGGATGGTATTTCCGAGCGATGTGCGCGAAAGGCTTCTGGATATGGACTTTAAGGAATGGGGGGCCAACCTGCAGCGCCTGATTCCGCTTTACGGCCGTACCATGAGCGATTCCGCGCGCATTGCCTTCGAGGCCGGACAGATAGAACGGCGGTCATATCTCCTGTTGGCGTCCAGCACATCGAGCGGCGGATAAGCCCTGTCTTTATGCCACAGATGTTATCATTGGCTTTTCAGCCTGAAAATCATGTACACTGACAAGATAGAAACTTTCAGGAGCACGCTGCTATGGGCGCCGCAGAAGATACCCAGATCGAGAAAGCGAACTGGCACTGGCGCAATTCCATGCGCCCGGTGCGGTTTTTCAATCTTGATGCGCGGGCTGCCCTTCCCTTTATGATCCTGCTCGTTTACCTGCGGCCTATCTCTATCATTTTGACTATACTGATCACGCTGGTCTTCAAGTATTTTGAAAAAAAAGGTCTGACCTTTCCTGCCGCTTTGCGCTCCATGAGGGTCTGGATGATTGGAAATTCGCGTCCGGGCTGGCTGTCTTACCGCCACCGGCGCAATATCGATTACGGATAAGACCGCCTTCTTTCCTCTAGAAGCCTCCATAGATTTTTCCCCTAACCCTTGTCATTTCATGGCGAGCGTTCTAATGTTCGGGAAATCCTTCATCTGGCGGATAAACCGCAGCGGAAGGCGCAACCCAGCACAGGATGAAAAAGATGGCAAAGACCCCCGGCAAGGCAATTCGCACAACTATGGCCGCCCTTCTGATAACCGTGGCCGTTCCGACCGGGGTAGCTTATGCAGGCTTTGAATGGAAGCCAGCACCGCGCCAGCCCGCAGCACCCGAAATACGAGATGCGGCGCCTGCTGCTGCTCCTGCGGTGCCGGCGCCGGCTGTAGACCAGGCACCTTTATCTGAAATGCCCCCGCCTCCTGCACCGCAGCCCTTCGTGGCAGCGCCTGAAATCGCTGCCTCCGCGCCGATGACGGCAGAGCCAGCACCCGCACAACCATCTTTGATGCCAGTGACCGCGCCTCCAGCCCCTCAGGCTGCCTCATCACCCATGCCTATGATAACCCCCCAGCCGCTTCAGACTGCGGCAACGCCTGCCGCTCCCACCCTTGCAAACCAGGCGGTCGTGACAGGTTTCGGACGTGATATGCCCCTCGTCCTGGCAATGCGCCAGATTGTCCCGGCCGATTACGCATACTCTTTCGACAACGGCGTCAATGCCGGCCTGCGCATCGACTGGGACGGCGGACGCCCCTGGCAGGACACGCTGGATGGAACGCTCAGCCATTATGGCCTGAAGGCTTCTGTTGTTGACCGGACTGTCAGGGTCATGCCTGTGCAGGCCCCCATGCCAGCTACAGCCCCGGTTGAGCCGCAGCCTCAAGCGGCGGCCGCACCGATGGCGACCCCTGTTTCGCCGGCACAGCCGCCTGTAACCTTGCCTGTCATCACGGCGGCAGCCCCTGTCCCTGAGGAAAAGAAAATTGTCGTCCCTTCGGATATCTCGGTGACAACGGCGCAGGATCCCATCCACACATCCGTGCCGGAACCTGAACTAGCGCCCAAAACCGACATGGCTGCGATACCGGCGCCTGTCATGGACGGCACTGAACAAAGCAGCGGCACCGAACCTGACACATACATTTATGCTGCTCCGAAACAAATAGAGGCATCTGGGGGAAGCGATGGATCACAATCTTATCCGCATCGCCAGAAACCCGATCATCCGCCTGTAGAGACCTTTCCGGTAGCGGAGAATGCACCGGCGCAGACCGAACCCTCCACCGTAGAGCCTCAGACAATGGGAAAAACGGTCGTGGCGGATTCAGAAGCGATCGCTGCAACCGATGCCGAGGCTGCCAAGGTGGAAGCTGCGAACAAGGTTTCGGCCGACGCAGAATCCACAAACCATGTTGGAGATGCTGCCGCAGACATAACCGAAGTGGCCGAGGATACTGCGGATAAAGCGGAAATCCAGGAGCCTGTTGCAGAAGCTCCGCCGCCCCCTGCGCCAGAACCCCAGATAATGGCCGCTCTTCCCCCGGAAGCGTCTTCTGTTCCATCGGTCGAAACAGCGTCCGATACGGATACGCCCACCGGCATTGCCATCGCTCATGAATGGAAGGCCACGGAAGGCCAGAGTCTTAAATCGGTCCTGCAGAAATGGTGCAAGGATGCAGGGGTCGAACTGTACTGGACCGGTCTGTCCGATTACAAGCTGCCGAAGGACATCGAAGCCAAGGCCAGTTTCACCGATGCCGTTCGCGCAGTGCTCATGGCTTATGACGATGCCTCGCAACGCCCTGTCGGCAACCTTCACACAGGCGATAGCCGTACTCCTGCGACCCTGATCATCAAGGACTACAACACGGCGGTCAACTGATCGCCATTCGACAGAACCAACAAAAAAGGAGCAAATCCAATTTGCTCCTTTTTTAATGTCTGTACGAAAATCCGGATTACTGGTTCATGCGCTGGAAGAAATCGTCGTTTGATTTTGTGTCTTTCATTTTGTCCAGCAGGAACTCGACCGCGTCGACCGTACCCATCTGGCTCAGGACGCGACGCAGCATCCACATCTTATTGAGGACGGCGCGGTCCACCAGAAGTTCTTCTTTCCGCGTTCCGGATTTCTGTATATCGATCGACGGGAAGACGCGCTTGTCGGAAATCTTGCGTTCCAGAACGATTTCGGCATTGCCCGTTCCCTTAAATTCTTCGAAAATGACCTCGTCCATACGGGAACCAGTTTCGATCAACGCGGTCGCGATAATGGTCAGCGACCCTCCCTGTTCGATATTACGCGCCGCGCCGAAGAAGCGTTTAGGGCGCTGCAGCGCGTTGGCATCAACACCGCCGGTAAGGACCTTGCCCGACGACGGCACGACCGTGTTGTAGGCGCGCGCCAGACGAGTAATAGAGTCGAGAAGGATGATAACGTCGCGCTTATGCTCAACCAGACGTTTTGCCTTCTCCATCACCATCTCGGCCACCTGGACGTGGCGGGTCGCCGGTTCGTCGAAAGTCGAAGATATAACCTCACCACGGACCGAGCGGGCCATGTCCGTCACTTCCTCAGGCCGCTCGTCGATCAGCAGAACGATCAGATAGGCTTCCGGATGGTTGGCGGCGATAGAATGGGCGATATCCTGCATCATCACCGTCTTGCCGGTGCGCGGCGGGGCAACGATCAGGGCGCGCTGGCCGAAGCCAAGCGGGGAGACCAGTTCGATGATGCGCTGGGTCATGCCCTTCTTGGTCGGATCGGGTATTTCCAGCTTGATCTTGCGATCAGGGTAGAGCGGGGTCAGGTTGTCGAAATTGATGCGATGGCGGATTTTCTCAGGCGCTTCGCCGTTGATCGAACCGACTTTCAGCAGCGCGAAATACCGTTCCGAATCTTTCGGGGCGCGGATCTCGCCCTCGACGATGTCGCCGGTGCGCAAACCGAAACGCCGCACCTGGCTGGGGGAAACATAAATATCGTCCGGTCCCGGCAGATAGTTTTCTTCAGGTGAGCGCAGGAAACCGAAACCGTCCTGCAACACTTCGAGGACGCCCGTTCCTGAAATCGGCACCGATTGATCCGCCAGCTGTTTCAGGATGGCGAACATCATGTCCTGCTTGCGCATGGTGCCACAATTTTCGAGACCCAGTTCTTCGGCGAAGGCCAGCAGTTCTGCGGGTGACCGTACCTTCAATTCCTGGAGATTCATGTAATACCGTTGGATGATTTAGGGTTGGGATGAGGAAAGAGACAATCTCTTGCAATTCCATAAGAATACTTGGGTTATTTGTCTTATCGAACGTTTTCCCGTTCGAAAACTCCGCGGCTCTCAACGGCCTGCTTTAAAACCCGAAATTATAGGAGTTTTTATAAAAGACATTAGCTATATAGCCAATCGGCCTGTTTGAGTCAATCTTTTATGTTTTTACCCTGTATATTACATTATGTATATTATCAGAAGGGTTCGGCTACGGCCATAATTACGATGACGATCATCAAAAAGGTTGGGGCCTCATTCCATAATTTATAGAACCGAGCGGGCCTTGTATTGGAATCGGTGGCAAAATCCCGCCGCCACCGGCTGAATACCATATGAAGGACGGTCATCAGAACAACGCACAGGATTTTTACGTGCATCCAGCCATGTTGCATCAGTCCGGGATTGGCGGCCATCATCAGCAACCCGAACAGCCAGGCCGCGCCCATCGCGGGGTTCATGATAATCCTCAAGAGGCGCGATTCCATGATTTTGAGGGTCTCGGACAATTCAGAAGCTCTGGAAGCCGCAGCATGGTAAGCAAACAGCCGCGGTAAATAGAGAAGCCCCGCCATCCATGCAATGATAGCGATGATGTGAACGGCGCGCAGCCAGTTATAATGTTGCAGAAGCCATTCGGACATATGTTCAACCGTGCAAAGTTAATTAAAGCTTTTATATAGCCTGTTCTTTCAAAGAGTATAGGGCGATCATCTCCTGGTCGCGTAGGCAGCATTTACTTTTGTTGTGGCAGGCCTGCCAAGGCTCTTCGTTGCGCAACCCCTGCCCGTCCATTTTCTGCACCAGCGCGGCCAGCCCTTTAATAAAATCCGCATGCGCCCCCACTGTTTCAATACCTTGAAACCCTGGAACGCCCAGTTTTTCCGCCAGATGGCGGTACTCGATATTAATTTCGACCAGTGTCTCGACATGCTCGCTGACAAAAGCATGGGGATAGACAAGAACAGGCACATGGTCTGCGGCCGCCTTTTCCAGCGCTTCGATTGTGCTCGGCCCGATCCATTTCATGGGCCCGACACGGCTCTGATAACACATCTGCCAGTCGAGGCTGGGCAGATCCAATTTTTCGACGATGGCATGCGCGGTCTGTTCGCAATGCTGCTGATAAGGGTCACCCGCCAGGATGGTTTTTTCCGGCAGGCCGTGTGCCGAGAACAGAACGCGTGGCGGTCTTCCGCCCTTCAGTTGCGCGCTCATCGCGACGTAAGCATCGCGGATACGCTTCGCCGACGCCGCGATAAAGCCGTCATTGAGAGGATAACAGCATACGGCCGCGACGGGCTGCGCCAGTCCCGCCTTTTTAGCCGCCCTGCCCCAGTCCTGAAACGAAGAGCGCGTCGTGGCGGTTGAATATTGGGGGTAAAAGGGTAGAAGGAGAATGCGCGCGGGATCGAATTCCTTTACGCGCCCTACGATATCGTCGGCGCGCGGATGCCAGTATCGCATGCAGACGAAACATTTATAGTGTCCGTCTTGTGCGTTCAGGACCTGCTCCAGTGCGTCGGCCTGCGCCTGGCTGTTTTTCAAAAGAGGCGATGTCCAGCCGAGAAGCTCGTAACTGACCCCGGCCTCGCGTTTGCTTCGCCGGCTCGAAATCAGCGTGGCCAGTATTTTTCGCAAGGGCCATGGCAACCCTATGATATTCGGATCCATGAAAAAATTGTACAGGAAAGGTTTTACGGTCTCCTGTCCATCCGGCCCTCCGAGATTGAAAAGGATTACGGCTGTCCTTGGGTTCATACCTGCCATCCCTTGATCAACGACGAAAGCCGCAACACATTCTCGGGCGGCGTATCCTTGTGGACACCGTGCCCCAGGTTGAAAATAAAGGGCGCAGGTGACAGCTGCGCAAGAATATGCTCTGCAGCCATGTCCAGTGCGGGGCCACCTGTCAGCAGGCAAACAGGATCGAGATTGCCCTGTACCGGCATGTGCGGCTGGAGCACGGAAGCGGCCCATTTAAGAGAAACTGTCTGGTCGATCGAAACTGCGGTGACACCGGAATCGCGGACAAACCCCTGATATCCCGTGCCCGCACCGCGTGGAAACCCGATGACCGGAATATTCGGGCATGACAGGCGCAGGGCGTCGATGATTTTCCTGGTCGGCGCAACGACCCAGCGCCGGAACTGCGTTTCGTCCAGAAGTCCTGCCCAGCTATCGAAGAGCTGCAACGCCTCGGCACCCGCCTCCACCTGACGCTCCAGATACTGGATGGTTGCCTGGGCAATGACATCGATCAGTCTCCCAAAAGTTTCAGGATCGGCATAGGCCCAATGCCGCGTTTTGATAAAATCCCGGCTGCCTCCTCCTTCCACCATGTAACAGGCGACAGTCCATGGCGCTCCGGCAAAGCCGATCAGGGCGGTCGAACCAAATCCCTCCGATTTCATTTTTTCTCGGATTACCGAAACGGTTTCATAAACCGGTTGTGTCGTTTTTTCAAAATGACTGGCAAGCAATAAAGGAATTTCACCCACCGCGAGCGGGTCGAGCTTAGGCCCTTCCCCTTCCAGAAACCGGACGGATCGTCCCAGCGCATGGGGAACCACAAGGATATCCGAAAAAAGGATCGCCGCATCCATGCCGAACCGACGCAAGGGCTGAAGTGTTACTTCCGCTGCCAGTTCAGGGTTGTAGACCAGATCGAGAAAGGACTTACCCTTAGCCCGTATTTCACGGTATTCAGGAAGATATCGTCCCGCCTGGCGCATCAGCCAGAAAGGTGGCCTATGCCCTGCCTTGCCCGAAAGCGCCTCAAGAAAAAGTTTTCTGTCTGCTGTATCCTGCCTGCCCATAAAAACCCTCGAAACACAATTTGCCCTATCAGGCCGACTGCATAAAAGCAGACCTCTATCCTTTTTAAAAAGATTATTTTTAGGAGAGTGAAGGAAAGTAGGTGCTGTGAGTCATGGGGATGAGACTCTATCCTTTCTTTCATCCACATATTCAGATGGTGGGTTTTATGAGAGAAACCGGCGAGTCGTTTTCTTTATCCCTGTAATCAGGATACGCTGATTTTTGTTTTGGACAGGCTAACGACTCATATGTTTAAGGAAGCATGCATTCGGGATAAAAGCATCCCTGTCGTTTTACAGCGCGTTCACCCCCGTATGTCCACAGGGCTATGGGGACAGTTTCTCCTCTAGGATAGGAATCGATTCGATATCTTTGTAACCATCTCTTAAATATTTGTGCTCCATAAAACCCATTACAAGCTCTTATGGCGGACGTATACTTTTCCATGACCCTCTTAAAAGGAAGTTTCACATGTTCCAGGAAGCGTTCTATAAAGTGGAAAGGCCGGAGAGCGACCGTGTCCTGGAAGACGCCAATCCGCATTTCGCAGAAGCGCGCTTCGATCCGGCTGCGGCCTCCCTTCTCGCCTACGACCTTCCGTTTTATCAAGGATACCGGCTGATAGAGGTTTCCCAGCATGGCGGCACGCAGGCCCTGCGCCGGCATTTCATTCATGCGCCGGGCCAGGCAATCGCGTTGAATTGGACCAGCGACCCGGTCTATAAACTCAATCAGGATCTTCCCATTAAACTGACCCTAGAAAATGTACCGGTCTATATACGGTTTTTCTTCGGATATGTCCGGGGTCGCCACGGTCGGTTCAGGATCGCGGAATCGGTCAGCGACATCCCCTGGCGCGAGGACCCGCCCGCATCCGCCCGCAAGGCGGTCGGCCGTATGATCCAGCCCATACAGCTCATCAGCCGTGAAGCGCTTCCCCCATTCAGCCTGTTCGTCTGCATGGTGCATGGTGACGCGCTTTACCGCACCACCGTGACGGTCCAGGCCAACGGCATGGTGCAGATAGGTGAGGAAGAACGCCTTGTCGACGATATGCCGGTCCGGGACGACATATTCGGCCTCTGAAAAACCCCCTGATTTTCAGATTCTGTTAATTACCGCTTAAATCCTTATTAAGTAACGGGAAAATTTCGTTCGTTGAGATCGATAAATCTGTATTCCGGTAGCAAAGCATTAACGATCAGACCGCATAATGAACACTGAGGCAAATAAGCCTTGAGTTCTTTGGGGGAAAGCGGTCAGATTCATGGAAACGACATCGGATAACAATCAGGCACGGAAGACTGGCGGATCGCGCCGTTTCCGCATGGCTTACGCCCTGAACAACCGCCAGCCGGTCCGTTGCACGATTATCAGCGACCAGCCCCTCTTCTATATGGATTTCGAAAGCGATATCGAAGACGACATGGAATTCGACCTGTCGGCTTCTGTCTCCATGCCATCTCCGGTTGTACAGGACAAGGAGAACAAGGAAAGGCAGGAACGCGCCCTTTCCAATTTTCTGTCCGACGCGACGCTGATCACGGGCCATACGGCGGGTGTCGCAGGTCATGACAACGAATTCGAGCTCGCCATACTGGCCAGAACACTGGCAAAAAGCCGCCTTGCGGCAGCCTTTCTAGATTGCATGGCGCGCCACGGTGGGAAAATGGTTCTGAACGATCAGGTCGAGACCGCGTTCTATGATCGCGTCAGCGGCTCCATCCATCTCAATCCTAACCTGCCGCGCGCCGAACAGGTGCTGCTGGCCGCCCGTGAACTCCGCCGCCTCTGGCAGCACCGCAACGGCGCGATGATCGATCCTTTGACATTCCATCCCGACCAGGCCGTTCTGATCAACCGCGCCCAGATAGCGGATACGGCGTCGAGCATGGTTCGGATTGCCTGGGAACTGCAGCTGGCGGGCGAAAAAGAATGTTGGGCCCGTATCGAAAATTCTCAGATGAACGATCTGGCGCGCGCTTTTGCCCGCGAAGCCTTTATGGATTTTCGCACGGTCGGCAACGGCACGGCCTGCTGCGCCGTTTTTGAGGCGTGGTTTCTCTCTGACCGCTGCGGCCACGAAGACCGCAGCCTGATCCAGAGCATGCTGGCCGATGGCCAGAATTATGCTTTCGATGCGGAATCGTCATCTAAAACCGTGACGGCGGAAGTGATTGCCGCTCTTGGCAGCATGCCGTTCGGCAAAAATTACCTGTCTCCCTATATTACGACCATCATAAGCGACGCCCTGTTTACCGAGGTAAGGGACCGTTCCAACGCGAATTTCCTGTGGTTCATCAAGTTTGAACGCTCTTTCCGCGAAGCGGAACGGGATTTGCAAACCGTAGAGGATCAAAGTTCTGGCGTCCGCCAGGACTCATCCCGAAAAAAACAAAAACGGTTTGGCGACCATGAAAAAACAGCAGAAATCATTGCCTTGCCCCGCGGCACGGCGGATGCCCCAATGGAGCAGAGCCCGTCATGCGCAGCAGGCGCGGGCGCTAGAATTATCCAGTTCCGCGGATCCTTGCACGGTGCCCGTCTGGGCGACCGATAAAGACAGCGGGGCGCTTGTCATGAGACCCAACAGGCTGGCGCGCAAGACACATTTAAAAAATGACGCCTCAAACGATGCGGCTGTGTTCGACCTGACCGAACGGCCCTGTGCCGATGCCTCATTATCCCTGGCAAGCCTTCGTCCCGGCATACACATCAATGCCGAAAGCATTGAGGCGCTGCCCGAGGTATTCGGCGATCAGCAGGACGTCCTTGAATGGTGCGCGGCCCTGTTCATGGAAAGCCCGACCGCCGGCGCCCTCTGGCAGGCGGCGGAACGGGAAGGGTGGTCGGTCGTGTTCGATGACCTGAAAAGCGGCGGTTTTGTTTTGGACATGCGCGGCAGGCGGATCGTCATAGACCACTTCGCCCTGTCACCCGCGGCCCTTGGCCGTTCGGCCTGGTTCCGTTATGCGCTGCTCATTACTTTCGTTCGCGCCTTGCGCGATATCTGGCATGAAGGCAGGCAGGGATCTTACGAAGGGCTTTACATGCCCGAAGATGTGTTGATGCTCGAACGGCTGCGGGCCGCGGATTGCGACACGGTCGCCCTGCTTGTCGGCTGGGAATTGCGCAGCGCGGGGTTTGCCGATGTTTGGCGACATATGATCGGCGCGGCCGAAGGCGATATGGCGATGGTGTTCACACGCCATCTGGAACGCGACCCGGCGGCTTTTTTCGACGGCTCTGCACTGGCTTATGCTTTCCGGCAATGGTATGCCGACGAGGCACGCGTCAACGCGGTAGACCACGAAACGCTGGATGTGCTGGATAATGCTATCGCGGAAAGCGGCGCCGCTTTCGGAACGGGCAAACTCTCCGCGACAGCCATTGAGGCGCTATCCGAACTTCCGTGCGGCATCGGCTATTTATGCGGGCTGGGTGCGACCGTGCGAAGCGACCCATTCTTTGCCGGGCTGCATGATCCGATCAACCAGACGCATTTGTTCCACCTGATTTACGATGCCGAAGTTGTGATGGTGAACAATGTGCCGTTCCGCGACCGCAGGCTGGCGCGGATGATCTTTCCGGACAGTATGGTAAAATCCGATGTATAGACCTAGCCTGAACAAAGTGGAAGCCGGTTAAAAAATCCTTCCGTCGCCCCTTCAGGCTCTTTATCATCCGGTTTATGATCAAAGCCTGCGTCATCGGCTATCCGCTCGGTTATTCGCGGTCGCCCGCTATCCACCGACACTGGTTTCGTCGCTACGGCGTGGACGGCACTTACGACGCCCTGCCTGTGCCTCCGGACTCGTTGCGCGACGAGATTTTCCGTCTGGCGCAGCAGGGTTATGCCGGCTTCAACGTCACGATCCCGTTCAAGGAAGATGTGTTTTCCCTGTGTCATACGGTAGATGATGCCGCAAAAGCCATCGGCGCGGTCAATACAGTCGTTATTGACCGAAAGGGACAGCTTCACGGACACAATACGGATGCTTACGGCTTTGCGCAAAACCTGCAGCAAACGATCCCGAATTTTTCCTGGGTGAAGGATACAGTCCTGGTCCTGGGGGCAGGGGGCGCGGCCAGGGCTGTTCTCCAGGCCATGAAAGAAAAGAGGGTGCCCAACGTCCTGGTTGCCAACCGGACCGAAGACAAAGCGCAGCAACTGGCGCAGCATTTTGGCGCTCGGGCGGTCCCATGGGACAAATGCTCACAAACCATGCAAGACGTAAGTCTTCTGGTTAATACGACGGCGCTAGGCATGGTGGGAAAACCTCCGCTGGTTCTCTCTCTCGACAGGCTGGCGGAGAATGCGGTCGTTTATGACATCGTTTATGCACCCCTGGTGACGCCATTGCTGCACAATGCGGTTGCGCGCGGCAACCGCATTGTCACGGGCATTGGCATGCTGCTGCACCAGGCGGTTCCCGCTTTCGAGGCCTGGACGGGGATCAGGCCCGCAGTGGATGCCGATCTCGAACGCCGGGTGCTGGAGACAGCGCTGTGATCGTATTGGGCCTTACAGGATCCATCGGGATGGGAAAGACTGTGGCGGCTTCGATTCTTTTAAGCCTAGGGGTTCCCGCGCATAATTCCGATACAGTCGTACATGGGCTGCTGGCAGAGGGAGGCCGAGGTGCAGAGCCGGTGCTTCATCGCTTTCCAGAAGCCCGCGCCCGGGCTGGCGGCGTCGATAAAAAAATACTGGGGCGCCTCGCGTTCAGCGACCCCTCGAAAAGAAGGGCGTTGGAGGACATCCTCCATCCGCTGGTGGTGGATTCGCAACGCCGCTTTATTCTGCGCCAGGCCCGGCTGGGGGTTAAAATCGTCGTCTTGGATATCCCTTTATTGTTCGAAACCGGCGCTGAATGCCGTATGGATTACACCATAACCGTAACTGCGCCGGCGTTCCTGCAGCGACGCCGCGTCCTCGCCAGGGGTATGAGCGAGGCTGATTTCCTGGCCAGGCTTGCCAGCCAGATGCCCGACGCCGAAAAACGCCGCCGCGCGGACTTTGTGGTGCAAACCGGTCTCGGTCTCGCTTATACTCGTCAACAGCTTCAATCCGTACTTCGCAGCGTGACAGGAAAGGATCGCCCATGAAAGTCGTCGCATTCCGCCATCTCTATTCCGAAGGCCTCGGCTCCATGGCCCAGGTGATAGAAAAGGCGGGGGGTAGCTATCAGTATATCGATACGTATCGCGAGGATTTCGACGGCTTCGACCCTTTATCTCCTGATCTTCTGATCGTCCTTGGCGGTACGCCGGGCGTATACCAGGCGGAGGATTACACTTTCCTCAAGCAGGAAATGAAGATGATGGAAACGCGACTGGCGCGTGATTTGCCGACTCTGGGCGTCTGCCTCGGTGCGCAGATGATGGCCAAAGTCCTTGGTGGCGACGTCTATCCCGGGCGGCATGGCTCTGAGATCGGCTGGTGCAAGCTGCAGCTGACGGAAGAAGGTAAAAAATCCGCGATCCGCCATTTTGCGCCCGAAAACACCATGATGCTGCAATGGCATGGCGACACTTTCGATCTTCCGAAGGGCGCGACGCTTCTGGCATCCAGCGATAAATATAAAAATCAGGCATTTACCTGGGGTAAGAATGCTCTCGGCCTGCAATTTCATTGCGAGATTACCCCCGGCATGTTGCGGGGCTGGTCTGTCGCCAGCGCGGATCTCGTCGCTGACGGCAAGCTCGATATCCATCGCCTGCGCGCACAGACCGAAGAGAATGGCCCGCACTTGATGATTCAGACCGAAAAATTCCTGCTGGAATGGATGCAGCAGACAGAGGTGACCCATGCTGCGTGAGATTGTTCTCGATACAGAAACGACGGGCCTCGATCCGTATGACGGACACCGCATTGTCGAGATCGGCTGTGTCGAACTTAACAATCACGTGCCCACGGGAAAAACGCTTCATATCTACATCAACCCTGAAAGGGACGTCCCCGCCGAGGCGGCCGCCATCCATGGCCTGACGACGAAATTTTTGTCCGACAAGCCGTTGTTTACCCAAATTTTCACCGATATGATCGATTTTATCGGCGATGCGCGGCTGGTCATCCATAATGCTGAATTCGACCTGAAATTTCTGAATTTTGAACTTAAGACCGTCGGCCATGGCGGGCTGAAAAACAAGATTCTCGATACCCTGCCGCTATGCCGCCAGCGGTTTCCAGGTTCCCCCGCCAGCCTTGACGCATTATGCCGCCGTTTCGGCATCGACAATTCAGGGCGCGATTTCCATGGCGCTTTGCTCGACTCCCAATTGCTGGCCGAGGTCTATCTGGAACTTATGGGCGGCCGACAGCATGGACTGGGGCTGGTCGAAGATCGCGCTGCACCTGTGACCGATGCCGTTTCCGTCTTTGCCACGCGCGAACGCAAAGCAAGGATACCGCGTATCCATCTGCCGACCCCGGAAGAATTGATGGCGCATGCGTCTTTGTGTAAAAAACTGAACGACCCTATCTGGCGCGAACATCTGCAGGAAGCGGATGAAGACGTTACAGCATAGCGAAAGCTGCCTTTAAGCGACGCCACGCGCCTTCTTAAGATCTTCGCCGAAACGCTGCAGGTAAAACGCCCTGAAATCCGCGGGAGCAAGGAGGAGAGGCATGTAACCCGCCTGTTGCGTCAGGTTGGAAACGATCTGCCGCACAAAAGGGAACGCGAAGCGGGGCATCTCGATCAGAAGCATCGGGTGATGCTGATCTTCCGGCAGCTGGCTCAGATCGACCAAGACACCATACTGGATCTCGCACATGAAAGCGGTCTTGTCACCTTTGCGCGCCGCCGTTTGCAGTCCCAGGACCATTTCATAAATATGGTCCCGGCCTTCCCATTCTAGTTTGCGGGCGTCCATTGCGAAATTGGCGTCCATCACCGGGCGCTGGGTGCCGCTTCGCAATGTCTCGGGCGCGTTCGGATTTTCGAAAGAGAGATCCTTGATATACTGCGCCAATATGGTTACGGGCAGGTTTCCGGCAATCGCGCCACCCCCGCCGAAACCATCCTGTTCCATGCCCGTATCGATACCGTTCTGCTCGTTCTTTGCCATTTCCCGCGCCTTTCTGAAGAGCAAGGTCTAGCATAGCAAAACAGCCGGGAAAAGCCGAAAACCCTTGCTCTTTGCCTGCGAAGGGCTAAATGTAGTTTTCTGCATGACCCGGGCCTGTGGTATAATGAATTTTGGGCCAGAAAACGAAGGGATTTTTTGCCAGTGCCTGCAGATATCATCCTTTATGCCCTAATCGCCGCCGGGCTTGTGTTATGGCTTCGCAGTCTTCTGGGCATGCGCCAGGACGGCGAACGCCAGCGTCCCAACCCTTTTGCCGAAGCTGAAAGCCAGCACGGCGCCAAACCGCATCAGCTTCCGCCTCCCGCGCTGGCGGGAGAGCAGAATGCGGGGCTTTTGCCCGAAGGTGTCGACGCACCCGTCAGGCTCGATCGCGGCATGGCGGTCAGCGACCAGGCCCAGTCCGGGTTGAAGGACATCATGCGCAATGACCGCACGTTTGATGTCGCTCATTTTCTGACAGGTGCGCAGGATGCTTTCGTCATGATCGTCGAAGCGTTTGCCAATTCGGATCGCGATACATTGCGGGGGCTCCTTGACAAGAGGGTCCTGCAACTGTTTGAGACGGCGCTTGAAAGCCGCGCGAAAACAGGAGAACAGGCTTCGGTGGAAATTCACGCCGTGCGCCGTGCCGAAATCGTTAACGCATGGATGGATGGGCGCACCGCGCTGGTGACTGTGCGCTTCGTTGCCGACGAAACCAACGTGCTGCATGACCGTGAAGGCAAGCTGCTGTCGGGCCATCCTGACAAAGTAACGGAAACCATCGATATATGGACGTTCAGCCGCGATACAAAATCCCGCGACCCATCATGGCTGCTGGCTGAGACACGTGAGGAGCAGGCGGACGATTCCGCCCATCCGGTCGTACCCGGCGCCGACCATAAAGTCCACTGAGCGGAAATATGATTGTGCTTCTTTCCTTTTCGGCTTCCTGGTAAAAAGTATCTGGAGCCTTATTATCCGGTCTACGTCATGACATCTTCGCTTCGCCCCGTTTTTTTAGCTTTAGTTCTGGCGCTTACGGCATGCGCCACAACGAAACCTGCCGCTGTCGTGACTGAAAATTCTACCCTTGTTTTGAAACCCGCCTCTTTTGCCGATCTTCCAGGCTGGAGCAATGACAGGCAGTCGGAGACGCTGGACGCTTTTCGCAAATCCTGCAGCCGCATCGAAAAAAAAACCGCTGAGGCGGCTATCGGATTTTTCCCCCAGGCAGGGACATACGGCGACTGGCAGCCAGCCTGCCTTGCCGCCAATGCTGTGGACGATACGCAGGCCCGCGGGTTTTTCGAGACCTGGTTCAGGCCTTACCAGGCTATGGCTCCGAACGGTGCGGATGAAGGGCTTTTCACCGGTTATTACGAAGCGTCTCTGCGCGGATCGCGTACGCAGCACGGTCCATATCAGCATCCCTTGCGAAGCCGTCCGGGGGATCTTGTCACGGTCGATCTCGGCGATTTCCGGGGCGGTTTGAAAGGCCAGCGTATTGCAGGCCGCGTTGTCGAAGGCGCTTTGAAACCTTACTCCGACCATCGCGCCATCGTCCAAGGGAGACTTATGCCTGGGGAGGACAGGCCCTTGATCTGGATCGACAATCCAATCGATGTGTTCTTCTTGCAGATTCAAGGCTCGGGCATCGTCGCCCTCGACGACGGCACGGCTATGCGCGTCGGGTACGCCGCACAGAACGGTTGGAGCTATTATGCTGTCGGGCGCGAACTGGTGAAGAGGGGTGAATTGCCGAAGGATCAGGTGACGATGCAGTCGATCCGCGACTGGCTCACCGCCCATCCCGATCAGGCCAGTGACATCATGTTCGCAAATCCGTCTTATGTGTTCTTTAAAGAACTGACGGGAGACGGTCCGCTCGGTGGCGAAGGCGTGCCACTTAGTCCTGGCCGCTCGCTCGCGGTGGATCACGGCAAAATACCCTATGGCGTCCCTGTCTGGATTGACGCCGAGCCGCCTGAAAAAGGCCTTCCCCTGCTGCGGCGCCTGATGATGGCCCAGGACACCGGCGGCGCCATTCGCGGCCCGGTGCGCGGTGACGTCTTCTGGGGCCATGGTCCGGACGCCGAACGCATGGCCGGGCCCATGAAATCGAAAGGCCGGATGTGGCTGCTGCTTCCGAAAAACGTCCGTCCGTAAACAGGCCCGCTTTCAGCATATGGACGGCGCAACTGCGCGACCTGCCGGAACTGGTGCGGCTGGAACAGGAAAATTTCCACCCGCTCGACGTTCTTACGCGCCGCCAGATGACCTATCATATCCGCAATCCGCGCGCCCTTATGCTCGTCGCCGGATCTTCTCATGAAAAAAAGATTGCGGGTTCGATCCTGGCGCTGTTCGGCCCCACAGGCTATGCCCGTATTTATTCCATTGCCGTCGATAAAAAATTTCAGGGCCAGGGGCTCGCGGGACGCATGATCGACAGGGTTTTTGAGGAAGTAAAAAGCCGCAATTCCCATACGCTTGGCCTAGAAGTCCGTGCCACCAACAAGCCCGCGATTGCCTTATATGAAAAAAAAGGATTTATAAAAAAACATGCGTTGCCGCATTATTACGACGATGGCGAAGACGGCCTGAAAATGGAATGGAAACCCTGAAATTTTCAGGCTTCACGGCCTGTCACAAAAACGGCATCGTTGTTTCTCCATCCCGCCCCGCTTTCAAAGACGGGCAAGCGATGATCTTTTTCAGCGGAGGCAAGCGTATCCGCCGTGCCCAGGCACAGGAAAGGGCGCCTGCAATTGCTGTTAACGACTTCGCGCTTGGCAACGGAAATGCTTTCGGGATGATAAAGACCCGTCCCGCAGGTGGGATCGAGAAACCGGATATCGGGCGATCCGCACAGGAACTCTATCGCCTTGAAATCGATCGACGTCCCCAGACCGCTGAAAAAACAGTCCATGCTGCGGCAGGTGGACTGAGAGAAAATCGTGTCGTCGCGTACGATGTACCCGTTAAGGAATACCAGCCGGTCCTGGCTGTAAACCCGCATAAAGCGGGCGCAGGACGGAACGGCTTCGGCGGCGGCGATCTGCCATATCCACAGCGCTAGCGCATATTCCCATGCTTCGCCCCAGCATCGCGTGGTCTGTGAAATTATAAAATCTTTCTCGGTTTCGTCGGGCGGGTGATCCGATAAATCAAAACGGAAGCCACCTTCCGCGTCATAGGCGCGCCCCAGTCTCCGCATCTGTTTACGGCGGCTGGCGGAAAGAGAAGCCGTATAGGCTTCGAAATCATCAAAAAGGCGCGCCTGGGGGCTGTTGATCCAGCCGAAATAAACTTCCTGCTCCGGGGCCGCTGGCGCGGCCAGGGCGAAAGCGTCGGTCATAATCCGGAAGGTTTCTATTCCCGCGGTATCGAACGCAGCGGCAATGTTCGGGACGTTGTCGACCATTTCGCGTGCGGTGAACGGAATGCGCGCATGACTGACAGGCCCGAGCAGCGCCCATTTGTAATCCTGCGAACAATCCAGAGGGTCCACATAAAAGCCCAGCCCGTCGGCGCTGGCGACGATAACGATATCGTCAGGGTCGCCGATATGCTCTTTGTAAAGAGCGAGATAATGCCGCCACATCAGACTGTTCAGTTCAGGAATAGCAGCATTACGGCTAAACCGTCCCAAGCTTTCCATCAGGTCGATATAGTCGTGTGCCGAAAGGCGCATGTGATCCCGAACCATGATTGACCCTAGAATTTCAAAAAAACATAAAACGGCGGCTGGGAAAAGCATTATTGAATGGTTGCATTCGATGCTGCATGGTACTAGTTAAGAAGGCAGTCGGCCATGCGGTATGAGGAGCGAAGGCGGTTTTGCAGCCTGATGTATAAATTTATCCTGATCACCGATAAGGGGAACGGCAATATCCCCGAGCACCCCGACCGGCTGAATGTTGCGGCAAACGATTTCATTGCCAATCGCATTCCCGGCCTCGATCTGCGCAAGACTTCGCGCGTCAAGGTCATTAATATGTGCAGCAATTACGATTATCTGAGCAAGGGTTATTATTGCTCTTTATTGGCCGAGGCGCGCGGTTTGCGCTGCATCCCATCCGTCCCCAACATGATCCAGCTGAACTGGAAACGCAATCTTCAGTCCCAGTTGCCGGAACTGAACGCCTTGCTTGCCAAACATTTCAAGGACCCTCCGGACGAGCCGCTTGAACGAACCTATTATGCTTATTTCGGACGGACACAGAACCAGAAGCTGGAGCCTGTGACGCGTCGCATTTTCGATCTTTTTCGTTTTCCGCTCGCTTCATTGAGCATCTATTATCATCAGGGAAAATGGGAGATCGACACCATAGAGTCCCTGGCCATTTCGGACATTCCTGATGAAAAAGTATCTTTTTTTCACGAATGTCTCGAAATTTTCACTGGCGCGACCTGGACCAAGCCGAACGCGCCCAAGCATGAAAAGCACTGGATCGGCATCCTCCAGGATCCCCAGGAAAAATTCCCGCCGTCCAACAAAGCCGCGCTGCAGAAATTCGCAAAGGCCGCAAAAGACATGAACATTGCGGTCGAAATGATCACGAAAAACGATTATCCGTCGTTACTTGAATACGATGCGTTGTTTATCCGGGAAACGACGGCAATCAACCATCATACCTACCGCTTTGCCGATAAGGCCGAACGCGAGGGCATACCCGTCATCGACGATACGGTTTCCATCATCCGCTGCTGCAATAAAGTCTATCTGTTCGAACTGCTGAAAGCCAACAAAGTGCCGGTGCCGGAAACGCGCATTCTCGACCGTAAATCCGAGAAAAGCATCGAACAGACCGTCGAATATCCGATCGTCCTGAAAATTCCGGACGGATCCTTTTCCCGCGGCATTATAAAGGCGAACAATCCGGCGGAGTTTGAAAAAGCCGCCAAAGAACTGCTGAAAAAGTCAGAGATCATCCTGCTGCAGGAATTCGTGCCCTCCGATTTCGACTGGCGGATCGGTGTGCTGAATAATGAAGTGCTTTTTGCCTGTAGATATTTTATGGCAAAGGGGCATTGGCAGGTCTACAAGCATCCTGAAGGAACTAAAAAAGAACGCGTAAAAGCCGGCCTTGCGGACGGATTGCCGATTCATAAGGTGCCGAAGGACGTCATGGAGACCGCGCTGAAAGCTGCCCGCCTGATCGGGACGGGCCTGTACGGGGTTGACCTTAAACAAACGGAAAAAGGGATCTGCGTGATGGAAGTCAACGACAATCCCAACATCGACCATGGCATCGAAGACGTCGTCCAGGGCGACAAGCTTTATCATCGCGTGCTTCAGCACCTGGTCGACCAGATCGAGGCGGCATGAAATCCGGGCCGGTCTCTATTGTTTTCACGCTTGCCCTGTTCGTATCTGGCGTCGCCCATGCCAATCCCGCCCTAAGGTTCCCCCTGCAATGCGATCCAGGAAAAAACTGCTGGGTCGTCAATTATATGGATGAAGCGCCCGGTCCGGACGCGCAGGATTATACGTGCGGGTCGCGTACCTATGACGGACATGACGGCACAGATATCGGTCTGCCCGACCGTGTCGCGATGGAGACAGGCGTATCCGTTCTGGCCGCGGCGGCAGGCAAAGTCCTGAGGGTCCGCGATGAGGCCGAGGACAGGGAGCCCAGCGACAAGGAAATGGCTGACCTCCTGAAAGCGAATAGAGGCTGCGGCAATGGGGTTTTCATCGACCACGGAGGGGACTGGCAGACGATTTATTGCCACATGAAAAAGGGCAGTGTCACCGTAAAACCAGGGCAGGAGGTAGCCGCTGGCGATGTTTTAGGCCAGGCCGGGCAGAGCGGGGCTGCGCTTTTCCCCCACCTTCATCTTGGCGTCCTGTTTAAAGGCGAGCGGATCGATCCTTTCACTGGCGATAAAGCCGGGGCTGGCTGTGCGGCGGCAAAAATTCCCTTATGGCTGAAAGATTTCGTGCCTGTTTACGAGCCAGCGATTGTTTATGCCGCCGGCTTTCACCGCGGCATACCGGATTTCGAGGCCATAAAAATAGACGCGTCCTCGCCGCGCACCCTTGCGACCGATCCCGGTTCCCTGACATTCTGGGCCGCGTTTTACGGCCTGAAAGCCGGTGATAAAATCACGCTGTCAATGACAGCTCCCGACGGGCGGGTTCTTGCAACCCGCGATATTGTCCAGGACAAGGATCGGGCCAGGCAGTTTTTTTATATAGGGCGCAAGGCGGAAAATTCCTTTTTGCCGGGAACATATAAAGGATCGGTTTTTCTGAACCGTACGGTTTCCGGCAATCCGCCTTTTAGCCGGACGGTGGAAAAATCCGTCGTTCTGAAATAATCACCTGTTCCGCCGCAGAAGAACATAAAATGCGCCCGCGCCGCCATGCTTTCCTTTGGCGGGATAATGGCGCAGGACGATCCGGTCGAGTGGGGGGCTGGACAGCCATTCGGGCAGCGACCGTTTCAGAATGCCCGGTTCCGGGGATATGCCGCCCTGATCGTTACGGCGTCCCTTTCCTGTAATGACCAGCAGGCAGCGATAATGTCTTTCCCGTGCCTCCAGTACAAATTTTTCCAGAACGGTTTGTGCGGCGGCTGCGGACAAGCCATGAAGGTCCAGCGTGGCTTCGATCTCCATCTTTCCACGGCGCAGACGTTCGTCCGATCGCCTGTCAAGTGACGTATCCGGCGCAGCGGGAAAGGCGGGCGCTTTGTCGCTTTTAAAAAAGCCGACATGATCCTTTTTTTGAACCTTAATATGTTTTTTTGAACTTTCTTTATGATCGATATGAGAAATATTATTATTTTTCAAAGGCTTGATAGATTTTATCACATGATTCCACAGACCGGAGTCTTGTATGGCGGCGTCATTATCTGTCGGTTTTTTCATCAGTTTTTAAAAAATGTTTGCTTACCTTGAACAGTTAAAGAGTATGTTAAACACATGGTGGATAAACTTCCAGACCCATGAGTATAATGAAAAAATCCAGACTTTTTGCCCGTCTGGGCTTTCTTATCGCGGCATTGCTCATTGAATGGGCAGGGTCTGCTCATGCCCTGCTGCCAAAGGGACAATATTCGGAAACTGAAAAAGCCGGTTTCGCTTTTTACAGACTGGCGGGCCTTAAGCCGGGTTTTCGCGATTGGGTTCGTGAAAGCGACGATTATAGCCAGGCGCCGCCACAGGAGCGTGGCAGGATCCTGGAAGAACAGGTTTACCGGCTTGAAAAGGGATACAGGAATTTTCATCCTGACGAAGATCTGGTCAAGGTCAGCCGGCTGGCTGCCATCGAATTTCCCGCCATATCGGCGGATGATCTGATGACCCGCTACCACGACGTTAAACCTGTCACGATTAAAATATCCAACGACGAAATGATGTATTTCCCTTTCCAGCTGGGCAAAACGTGGATCTCTATTTTACCTTCGGACGAGAAGCAGGTTGAAAATATAACGGTCAGCAATGATATTTACGAAAAAATAAAAAGTAATATTCATTGGGATCCCGATTTGATGAGCCGGGGCGCTTATGTGGAAATTTATTTGCGGCCCCGCAAGGCTGATTTCGAAAAGCCTGCAATAATTGGCAATGTAGAAAGCTGGATGATGACCGGCGATGTCGCAAGTCTCGAAATGTGGAACAGAGATCATGATGTGTTCTTATGGAGCTGGTCGGCGCCCTGGTTCCTGTCGGACCGCGCCGGCGAGCTGCTGGACCTGTACAGTAAATAGGGGCCTGTTTTATGATGGGTGCTGAACAGCCGCGACGCACCCGTCGCGGCTGTTCTACTTTCTCATACGGCGTACATACATGCTTATGCGGTCGTAATCGCCGTAATATCAAGGTTGAGAAGCGTATGTCCCTCCAGCGTCGCCATCGTGACGGCGGCATATTTCGTTTTCAGAAGGCCGTCGCGGTCAAAACCCACATCAATGCCATCCGCCGTTTGGGTCAGGGTCAGGTACCCTGCGGCCAGCGCCAACCCCGTTCCCATGCCGCCCAGCCCGTTGGCGACGAACATGGCGGTCAGATCGAGCGTATCGTGTTCGCCTGTCAGGGCATTGAAGTCCGTAATGACGTCTCCGCCCTCGTTGATGGCGCCATAATGGAACACATCGTTTCCTGCGCCTCCGGTTAAACGGTCGGCACCCGTGCCGCCGGTCAGGTGATCGTTCCCCGATCCGCCGTTCAGCCTGTCGTTTCCGGCGCCGCCATACATGACGTCGTCGCCGGCCTCGCCATACAGTGTATCGACAGCGATGTTGCCTGTAATGACATCGTTACCTGCCGTCGCGTGCAACTCGCCGTTGAACTTAGACGTCGTTTCCAGATGGTAAGTCTGGTTGGCCTGGCCTGTCAGGCTGACCAGAAGGTTTTCTGCGAAAACGGCGACCTGGTGATCCGACATCGAACTGATATCGGCGTCAAGATGAAGCTTGCCGCTGTTGCCTTTAAACTCGATCCGGTCGTCGAAAATGCCTGCTACATCGCCCAGCTGGTTATTATCACCGTAGAGAACGACTCGCTCGAGGCCTGAAAGTTTCGCAAGCGCCGCATTGTCCAAGACCGCCTTATCGTACAGGCGCACCTCGTCGAACCCGGCGCCGCCGGCAACTGTATTGCCTTTCATCATGGCGGTCGTGTTGAACAGGAAGGTATCGTTGCCGTCGCCGCCTGCGAAATTATAGGTGCCCATGCCGCCGACCGAGACCATGTCGTTTCCGGCACCGCCGTCGATCGTCGCTTCGCCCCCGCGTACACGGATATAGTCGTTTCCAGTACCGCCGTGGATGATCATTCCCGTGCCGATCTCAAGCGAAATGCGATTGTCCGTCCCGTCCGCCAAGGTTACAAGCCCGCTACCTTTCAGGGCGATATCGTCCGCCACATCGACCCTGCCGGTATCGAGCAGGCCTATTCCTGTGGGTCCGTACAGGACCGTCAACTTGCCAGTATCCGAACCGGTGGCCATATCGTAGCCGATGACAAGCTTCGGCATCGCGATGACGGCGGTAACGTCCAGCGTCTCAATGCCTTTCATCATTGCGTAAGCGTTGGAATCGAATGCCCATTTCGATGTCATCAGCTGCAAGGTATCGAGTCCTGCGCCAAGGTTTAGGGAATCGCCTGCCTGAAACGTGCTGGCGTACATCTGTGCGATGTCGGCGCCGCCGCCCGTGACCAGACGGTCCGCACCCGCGGTGCCGCGGATCAGCAGGTTTTCCTTCACGCTGTTGTCGAACGAGAAATTATTGCTGGTGAAGTCGCTGATGCTGGCGTTTTGAAACAGGATGCTGTCGGTGCCGCCCAGAACCAGCTTCACGTCGCTTCCCGACTGCTGCAGCACCAGGTCTGAAAAACTGCCGAATTGGTAGAAGCTTTTCAGCGCGATCGTATCGCCTCCAATTCCAGCCTGGAAATCGGTGATGATATCGCTGCCGTCGCCGCGCGTCATGCGGAACGTGTCGCGCCCGTCGCCGCCCGAGAGCGTGTCGTTGCCCTTGCCGCCCGTAATGTCGTCATTGCCGCCATTGGCATGGACGACATCATTGGCCTTGCCTCCGACGATCCGGTCGTTTCCTTCGCTTGCCGACAAAAGGCCGTTTGCCTTGTCGAGCATGTTGAAGGTGAGCGTACTGGCGGAAACACCGGTGACGCTGACGTTCAGGCTGCGTTCGATATTGATCGTCGCGGGTCCCGTCAGCGCCGAGACGTCAAGTTGCACATCCGCCATCGTTTTGTTGCCGATCAGCCGGATCTGTCCGCCCGACAACAGCGTGTTGGTCAGGGCCAGGTCGTTGGCGCCGACATAAAACCGCACGCTATCGATCCCGCTGACGTGGGCCGTGTCGGCGGCGCTGATGGAAACGGCGCGCGAGAAACGCAGCTCGTCGAATCCCGCCCCGCCTTCGATTTCAAGGGTACCGTTCAGGCCGTCCTTGGTGAAATAAAACACGTCGTCGCCGTCACCGCCATCCAGACGGCCATGATAGGCGTACATAGCGAACATGTCGTTGCCGCGTCCGCCATTGATGCTCGCCGCGCTGTCATAGAGACGGAAATAATCGTCACCATAGCCGCCATTGACCGTGCCGAGGGTCGCTGCCGTCACCGTCACGCGGTTGGCTACATCATAGGCCAGGTTGACCGTACCCGAACCGTCCAGAAGCACGTTTTTATCGCTGCCGACAGCCGATGTGTCGAGACGGGTCAGGGTCGCATCGCCATAGCGCAGGGTGACGGTGTCGGCATCGCTCGCGCCCACAAACCGGTCGTCGAACGTGACTTTGCCGCTGGCCGCGCCGGACATATCGACGATGTCGATTCCGTCAAGACCGGGCAAAAGGCGGGTATCGAAGGTGAAGCTGACCGAAATGAACCGCAATGTATCAGTCCCGGCGCCCATATGCAGAACGTCGCCTGCCGTCAGGTTCGACAGATAGGTTAAGACCGTATCAGCCCCTTTCGATCCCAGCAGAAAATCGTTGGTTTTATCGAGTGTAGCCGTAAGTCCGGTCGTCGCGCTGTTAAAATCGAAGTTTTCAGCTGTCAATGTAGAGACATCGACATTTTTAAGAAGGATAGAGTCCGTATAATCCAGTGTCGAGGCCATATAAAGGCGTGCATCCGACCCGTCTTGTTCAAAATGGACGTCTGTCCAGCTGTGGAAATCGAAATACCCCGATAAAGCCAGGACATCTCCGCCCGCACCAGTCTGAAAATCTGTAATGGTATCGTGTCCGCCGCCCGCTGCATGTGTGAAACGGTCGCTTCCGGCCATTCCAGTTAGGATATCGTTATCGGATCCTCCATCGATAATATCGTTTCCGGCACCGCCGGTCAGGCGGTCGTCTCCTTTATTCCCGTGCAGTTCGGCCCCGCCGTCCCATCCGGTAACAGTGTCGCCTTTGATACCTCCGGACGCATACACAAAAAGATTTGTATTTTTGGAAATGTCTGTATAGGGGTGGATCAGGGGGTTGCCAGGACTGACCATCGACCAGTTTTCTTCGGCGGATCCTTCATATTCTGAACGATCGACCAGTACATAATTGTCGTGATCGTCACTGCCATGGTAATTAATGTCGCGATTTGTGTATGTAACATGGACGTTATTGTACGCTTCGGCCGACCAGCTGGAGAAAATAAAAGCGTGGCGGACATCGACGCCGGTTATGTTTTCAAACGTTCCATAAAACACCTCGCCAATATGGAGGCCATATCCATTGGCGTTATCGCCTTTATTGTATGCGCCATTCGATGAAAAGCCGTCGACGTGGGGCTCCAGCGCCTCCCTCATATCCAGACCGTGCGATGCGGTGTTGTACGTTCCGACATCCTTGATTTCAATGCCGTGGGTGTAGCGTACGCTTATGGCCTCCTTGGCATTCCAGCCTGACAGGGTATTTTCGAACAGGTCGGGATCGGGGGCCGGCAGGCCCAGATCATGCGTAACGGTAAATCCTTCCAGCTTTACACCATCAAGCGTATTCACACGCTGTACGGTGGCCTGGCCGGCTTCCATATCGTACGCTATGGCGTGTTTCAGGGTCACAACATTGCCGTTTACCGACTCGACTTCGGCCAGGCTCTGGCGCAAAGGGCTGATGGGCATGTTTTCATTGTTGCGGACAAGATCGTATAGGGGATTGGACAGGAACTTGGCGTCGTTGGCCTGTTCCACCTCCAGTATATCCCCGGCTTTCAGGCCTGTCGCGTTCTGGACGACGATTGTATGGTCGTTCAGGTGGCTGTCCGCCGCCAGCTTGGTTATAAAGGTCGAATCCATGCCGCCTTTGACGTTGAAGCCGATGCCGGGCGTCGGCAGATCGATGCTGAACGTTGTCAAATCTTTACCTGCGCCTTTTATGGTAATATTATCGCGTGTGACATAAAGTGGCTGGTCCAGTGTATGGACGCCTTCGCTGAAAGATACGGTGGCCCCGGCTGACGCACTGCGGATGACGGCATTGATGTCGCTGACTGCCGCTCCGACATTAACGATATAGGTATTGATGGAGGCATCGTAAGAAATCTTGTTGTACGTAGCCATAACTCGTCCCTGTACGGACGCAGGTCTTTTCCAGACCGCTGTCCGCCCTCTGTTGCTCGGATCGTGCCGATGGGTTTAATGATCGATTACGAAACCATTTTATGGGGGGACACTTTAGGAACTGCTTAATAATAGATTGCATTTATAGCGTTTTTGAATCGCTGGAAGCCGCGGATTTGCTGGGTTTTTTGATGATTTTAAAAAACAGCGCAAATAAAAACGTTATAAAAAGCAGAAATTTATCCAAAAAAAGCAATACGGAAAATATAAAAGCAAGAAATATTACGGCTATATATCTTTTGCGCTAACAGGCGTTGCGAAAGTTCGTGCGCTATAGGCGGCGATATGGTCGACGAACAGGCGCAGCCGCGTCGACAGATAGCGGTTGGGCGGAAACAGCGCGAACAGGCTGCGATCGGGCCAGGTCCTGTAATCGTCCATCAAAGTCTGCAGGCATCCGGTCTGAAGATCTTGCCGGACGAAAAAAACGGGTGATATGATGATGCCTAGCCCCTGGCGCGCCGCCTCGACCATCATCTCCGCCGTATCGCATCTGAAGCTACTGGACAGGCTGACCGTATTTTCAGCGCCGGACGGTGTTTTATACCGCCATTCATGTGCGCCCCTGTTGCGCGTATAGGCCAGAACGTTATGGCGGGCCAGGTCTTCCGGCGTTTCCGGCCTTCCATGCCGATCCAGGTATTCGGCGCTGGCGCAGACATGGATCGGGCAGGGCGCCAGCCTGCGTGCAATCATTGATGAATCTTTGAGCGAGCCTATTCTCAGAATTACGTCAAAGCCTTCCTGCGCCATGTCCACGAGCCGGTCGTCGAACTGTACGTCCAGCGCGACATCGGGATAGGCTTTCGCAAAGCCCGCAATCGGCTTCGTTAAATGCATCAGGCCGAACGACATCGGGACGCTGACGCGTAACGGTCCGCGCGGCGTTGCCTTCAGTTCGTTAATCTGCTCCGTCGCTTCCCGGATATCCTCCAGCGCGTGGCTGGCGCGTTCATAGAAAATGGCGCCTTCTTCGGTTACCGACACTTTACGTGTCGTGCGGTTGAGAAGTTTGACCTTCAGTTCGTATTCCAGATTCTGGATCTGTTTCGATACCGCAGAACTGGTGATGCCCAGTTCCCGCGCCGCTGCCGCGAAACTTTCATGCCGGACGACGGCTGTGAAAATGCCGATGCGCGATAAAGTATCCATACTAGATAATAGGCTTATTATCAATTAAATGGAATGAATTAAGTTCTTTAAACCATAATTATCAATTTTTATTCGCTGTCATAAGCTGATCATAACGTTGAAGAAAGGAACAGCTATGACAATACAGATTTTCAAAGCGCGGCACTCTGTCCGCGCGATTCAGGGAACGTTCAACTGCGAAGGCGACCGGTTCCTATTCGACGAGCGCCAGCCCGCCCTGGTCAAATGGCTGAAATCTCACAACCAGTATTAAAGGAGCAAGACAATGAATCTTCTGCATATCGATTCCAGCATCCTGGGCGGACATTCCGTCTCCCGCGACCTTGGTGCCAGTGTGGTCAGGCGGCTGGTGCAGGAACACCCCGGCATTGACGTCACTTATTACGATCTGGCCGAACACCCGATCGCCCATCTCTCTGGCGGCCTGCTCGCAGCTCAGGGCGTGACGCCCGCGGACCGGACGCCGGAACAGCAGACCGATGTGGCGACGGGCGAAAAAGCCATGGCGGATTTCCTGGCTGCGAATATCCTCGTTATCGGCGCGCCGATGTATAATTTCAGCATCCCGTCCCAGTTGAAGGCCTGGATTGACCGTATCGCCGTCGCGGGAAAGACGTTCCGGTATACGGCCAGCGGCCCGCAAGGCCTGGCGGGCGGCAAGCGCGTCATCATCGTATCGTCGCGCGGTGGATTTTACGGGCGTGACACGCCGCAGGCCGTTGCGGATCACCAGGAAGCTTATCTGGCGACCGTGTTCGGCTTTCTCGGCATCGCGGACATCGAATTCGTCCGCGCCGAAGGGGTCGCGGGCAGCCCGGAAAACCGCAGCCGGGCGATGGAGGCGGCGGAAGCCCGCATCCGTCTCGTCGCTTAACAATGAAGAAAGGGAAATGAGCATGATCACTGTTTATCCATATGAAAATCTCGGCCACGCGAATCTCGGCTGGCTCGACACGCGGCATCATTTCAGCTTCAGCCGCTATTACAACCCGGACCGCATGGGATTCGGCAGCTTACGCGTCATCAATGACGACGTCATCAAGGCGGGCTCCGGCTTCGGCATGCATCCGCACAACGATATGGAGATCATCACCTTTGTCCGCCGCGGCGCGATCACGCACAAGGACTCACGCGGAAACGAAGGCCGCACCGAAGCGGGCGACGTCCAAGTGATGAGCGCGGGCAGCGGCCTCTATCATTCCGAGTTCAATAAGGAGAGCGAGGATACGGTGCTGTACCAGATCTGGATCGAACCCAGGGAAAAGGGCATCCAGCCGCGCTGGGATGCTGCCCGTTTTTCCGGCCGGCCGGCCGTGGCCGACGCGCTGCCCCTGCTTGTTTCGGGCCGGCCTGAGGATAAGGACAAAGGCGCGCTTTATATCAACCAGGACGCCACCATACACGGCGGCACAGTGCCGGCGGGGCAGACGGTGACGCACCCGATCAGGGGCCAGGCCTACATCCTCGTTTCCTCCGGGGAGATCGAAATCCTGGGCCAGGCCATCGGCACCGGCGCCGGGGTCGAGGTCACCGACGCAGTATCGGTGACGCTGAAAGCCCGCGGCGAAGCTGAAGTGATCGTCATCGACGTGCCGAAAGATAACTGATCATAAAAACTGCATAAAGGGGCTGAAAGGCCCCTTTATGAATTCGGCCTCTTTAAATCTCTGATAGACATGCGGCCCTTGAAAATGCCAGCAACTTATCGAATTGTTACAAATATTAGATTTGATAAAATGGCGGAGCGGAGAGTCGAAATACAGACCAATTCTCTATTCTTGATTCCATTTTTTTGCTGCTTTGGCCACCCGCTCACCAAATAATCGAGCCGTCTGTCTATCGTGTTCGTGTATAAGTTGGCTCTTGTCTCTGGACGCCGTTGCCATCAAGCCCAGCCATGAAGCTGGCTCATTCAAACTTAAATTATCCCTTGTATATAAACTGCCAACCACATTCTGGCCTACCCATATCATCCCGTGCTGGGCGGCAAAAACAGACATCTGTATTAAAGTATTTAACTTATCGCCGCTCGGGCCTGTCGATACTGTAAAGCCTGCTGCAATTTTATTTGTCCATTTCTGCTCCAGCCAAAAATCGCCTGTTGCATCCATGAATGCTTTAAACGGCGCTGAAGCGCTGCCCATATAGGTAGGGGCGCCAAATATAATAGCGTGTGCTGCTTCTAAACTTTCCCAAGGAATTTTATTCAATAAAGCAACATCAACCAGCTCTGCCTGAACTCCTGCAACGCTTTCCGTACCCTGCGCGATAAATCCGGCAAGTTTCTTTGTATGACCGGAGCCACTGTGATACGGAACAACAACTTTCATAGCCGCAAATGCTATTGATTTGAAAATCTTTGTAAAGAAAACAATCATCGAGTTTAATTTCAGATTCTCGCTCCGCAAGGCATTATGCAGATTCAAACTCCCAAAATTAACAAAAGCGAAAAACCGCATAAATTGAGTAGGTTTTGGACCCCACCGAATTCACACAAGGTGAGCCGGATAAAGCGACCTATGAAGTGGCTAAATTGGAAGAGATATAGGGAGAATATAGTGTCGCTATTAGGGTAAGAATGGGCGGAGAAAACCAGGAACTTTGGGCTTTTGAAGCTAGATTCTGGTTCCTATCAATGAAATGGCGGAGACGGAGGGATTCGAACCCTCGATACGCGTTAACGTATACACACTTTCCAGGCGTGCGCCTTCAACCGCTCGGCCACGTCTCCCTATGCGTCAGAACGCAGAACCTAGCCAGTGTCTCGCCTGATTTCAAGACCTTAATAAAGGTTTGGTTGCGCGACGGGGTATTTTCCGGATATTGTTGAGGAAGGAGGGCCGTGCTTCCTGTACGGCTTTCAAGGCAACCCAACCCCGGGACGGCTATGCGCAGTTCTCATCTTTTAGGTTTCTTCCTCGCCCTGCTTCCGGCGGCGGCGATCTCCCATGACGCTTATATGGCCTACAGCCATCCGGAAATGGGCGATTTCATCCATGCCTTCCGGTTCAGCGATGTCGGCTGGATGTGGGCCAACTACCATCAGGAAAGCTTCAACTGGGCCAAGGACAACCTGGATCCCGATTTCTGGCAGGCCCTTCTCGATCCTCTCCTGAGCCAGAGCACCGCGCTGGTCGCGGCGCTGCCTCTGGCCCTTCTGATCATTGCCAGTTTTGTGCACAAGGCCGTTGGCGGCCTGGAAATGCAGGCAGCCGGGAAATCGCCGGCCAAAACCAAAAAGCTGAAATACAGGCGCAAATAAAATCTAAGCCCCGGCCTGTTCCGAAAGCGCGTCGGCCTGCTGCGCGATGCGCTCCAGATCCTGCGGCCGGGAAAGCCTGTGGTCTCCATGCTCGATCAGCACGACCTCCGCCATTTTCGGATGGGCCATCGCATTGCGGATACGGTGGGCCGTCTGCCACGGAACGTCGGGATCCTCCATCCCCTGCAGCAGGCGGACCGGGCAGGCGATGGCGATCCTGCGGTCCAGCAGGCAATGCGACTCCCCGTCCTCCTGCAACGCACGCGTTATGGGATACGGCGCGCCGTAATCGCTGGGCACGTCGAACCGCCCTGCCTGTTCAAGCTGCCGGTGCTGCTCCGGCGAC
>JBGAPF010000020.1:0-43993 GCA_044221445.1 Alphaproteobacteria bacterium | reverse complement strand
CCTCAGGATACATGCGGATACAGCCGCTCGACGCGCGGCGGCCGATGGCATAGGGCTTGTCGGTGCCATGGATCGCGTACTGGTCCCAGCCGAGATAAAGGGCATGCGTACCCATGGGATTTTCCGGGCCTGGCCCGACTTCGACCGGCAGTTCAGGATGTTCCTTGCGCATGCGGTCAGTGGGGCGCCAGATCGGGCCAACCACCTTACGCACCACTTTCGTCGTGCCTACGGGCGTCGAAAGCCCTTCACGCCCCACGCCGATGGGGTGGGATTGCAGCACGGAACCGTCCGGTGCAAAAACATAAAGCCGCATTTCCGGCAGATTAATCACTACGCCGCTACGTTTCGCGTCCGGTACGATATGGCGCGTGGGAAGGGTCAGCTTTGTGTTCGCACCCGGCATCCACGGATCCGTATACGGATTGGCGGAGCGCAGTTCGTTAAAACCGATGTCGTTGGCGCGGGCGATTTCGACCAACGTATCCTCGTATTTCGTGACATAGGTCTTCATCTCGCCGACATAGACATCGTGACTGCCTGCCCGGGCACCGGCAGCCGACAACCACAAGGGCGCGGACACGCACAGGGACAAAAGAACTTTCGCCCTTCTCCTGCGTTTAAGCCCTGCCTCGTTGCGGTTTCTGTCCATCATGCAGCCTTTTTCATCTTCGTTTCCAGGTTGCCGACAATGGCATCCATGAAGTCTTCGGTTGTCAGGTATTTTTGCTGAGGCCCGACCAGAAGCGCCAGGTCTTTGGTCATCGCGCCGCCCTCGATCGTCTCCACACAGACCTGTTCCAGGCCGGCGGCAAAGTCAAGGAGCGCACGGTTATTATCGAATTTCGCCCGGTAGTGCAAGCCTTGCGTCCAGGCGAAAATCGAGGCCACCGGGTTAGTGGACGTCTTTTCCCCTTTCTGGTGCTGGCGGTAATGGCGGGTCACCGTGCCGTGCGCCGCCTCCGCCTCTACACACTTGCCGTCCGGGGTCAGCAGCACAGAGGTCATCAGGCCGAGGCTGCCATAGCCCTGGGCCACAACATCCGACTGGACGTCGCCATCGTAATTTTTACAGGCCCACAGGAAGCCGCCTTCCGATTTTACAGCGAAGGCCACCATGTCGTCGATCAGGCGGTGTTCGTACCAAAGCTTCGCCTCTTCGAATTTCGCCTTGAATTCGGCGTCGTAAATCCGCTGGAAAATATCCATGAAGCGACCGTCATAGGCTTTCAGGATGGTATTTTTCGTAGACAGGTAAACAGGATAATGACGCTGCAGTCCGTAATTGAAGCAGGCGCGGGCGAATCCTTCAATAGATTCGTCGAGATTGTACATACCCATAGCGATGCCGGGGCCGTCAAAATCGAACACTTCGTATTCCTGTTTCGGCCCGCCGTCTTTCGGGACGAAGGTCATGGTCAGCCTGCCCGCGGCGGGCACCTTGAAATCCGTTGCCTTGTACTGGTCACCGAAAGCATGCCGACCGACGACCATCGGCTGTTTCCAGCCGGGAACGTAGCGCGGCACGTTTTTGCAGATGATCGGTTCACGGAAAACGGTACCGTTCAGGATATTGCGGATCGTACCGTTGGGCGATTTCCACATTTTCTTCAGGTTGAATTCCTTGACACGCGCCTCGTCCGGCGTGATGGTCGCGCATTTGACCCCAACGCCGTGCTGCTTGATCGCATGGGCGGAATCGACGGTCACCCTGTCGTCGGTCGCATCGCGGTTCTGAATCGAGAGATCGAAATATTTCAGGTCTATGTCGAGATAAGGCAGGATCAGTTTTTCCCGGATCATCCGCCAGATGATCCGCGTCATTTCGTCGCCATCGATTTCGACCACAGGTTTTTCGACCTTGATTTTGGGCATGACCGGGTCTTTCACACTGAACGAGGATTCCGTCTTCCCATTCTAGCCCAGAACGGCGCGGAAATAAAGGAGAACATCCGCGGGATTAAAGCGTAGCCGCAACCTGCCGGCCCGGAGTCAGGTCTGTGCCATCAGGGCTTCGATTTCCTGTTCCAGCCTTGCGAATGTACGGGTAAAAAGGCCGCTTTTTTCGACCCGTCCTTTGCCTTCCATCCACAGTTCGTACATATCGGTGCGCGGACCGACATGGCGGACGATAAAAGTGAAGGTGGCAGGGCTATTGCCAGTGCGGAAATAGGAAAAGCAGCAGACGCCCTGATCCATATCCACATCCACCGCCATATCGTAAATGGCTTTTGCGGAGCAGGCGCGGCTGTAAAGTCCGGCCAGGCGCTTGAAGTCGGCGTTGCGAAAGCCGGATCTGCGGGTAAAAAGCGAAGGGTCGTTTTCGATGACGGAAAAAGTCATAAGGTAAAATATATCATGGTTTTACCGGTTTTTGAATTGTTTTGAAGGCGGGACTCGATTCCGCCGCAATTTTGGCTATGATAGCGCCGGTACTTATCACAGGGGCATCCATCCATGACCGGCGACCTGATCCAGGATATCGAGAACTCTATGCGCCAGGAGCGCACCGCCCAGCTGTGGCGGGAATACGGCCCTTACCTGATCGGGGGCGCGGTGCTGGCGGTCTTGCTAACAGGCGGACTGTCCGTCTGGCAAAGCATGAAGACAAAACAAAACAGGCAGGATACGGCGCAGTTGCTGCAGGCGCTCGACACCAAGGACCAGGCGGCAGCCCTGGATAAAATTGCGCCCGCACTGCATCCCGGTCCAAAAACCGTGGCGGCGTTCAGCGCAGCGGGGTTGCTGATGCGCGACGGCAAGAACGAGGAAGCGCTCAAGCATTATCGCATGACGGCTGCGGATGCGTCATTGCCCGCCCTGTACCGCGATCTCGCCACCTGGCTCGCGGTCCGGCTCGACTGGTCCCTCCATAAGGACAAGGTGAAAGCGCAGGAATTGCTGGACCAATTGAAACCCCTGACAGCCGATGCGGGCAATCCGTGGAACAGGCATGCGCGGATCGAGGCCGCCCAGATCGAGGCGCATGGGGCAGGAGATTATGCGGCGGCGCGTCAGACGCTTGCCCCCGTCCTTGCCGACGATACCGCCGACCAGTCGATGCGGCAGCGCGCCCAGGCACTCGACCATATTTATGCCCTGCAACAGGCGGGCCAGGCGCCCGCAGCCACCGCGAAGGAGCCGACGCCATGAAACTGCGCCTTGCCGCCACAATTGTAGCCCTTGGCCTTTTGACAGGCTGCTCCTCCGGCTGGTTCGGGAAGGACAAAAAAGCCCCCCTGCCCGGCGAACGCATTTCCGTCCTGCAGATGCAGCGGCAGCTATCCCCCGATTCTCCGTCCGAAGATACGGCGGCGCTTGCGACGCCCGCAGCCTGGAACAATGAGTTCTGGCCGCAGGCGGGCGGATACCCGAACCATGCGATGCAGAATCTGGCCCTGAATGCCGGCACACTGAAGCTGGCATGGAAAACGGATATAGGCGAAGGGTCCAACGGCCGCCTGCCCCTGACCGCCCAGCCCATCGTCGCGGAAGGGATGGTATTTGCCATCGACCGCGAACAGCGCCTGTCCGCGCTCAGCATGAAAGACGGATCGACCCTGTGGCACGTTAATATCCGCAAGAAAGACGAAAAGGACCTTGTGATCGGCGGCGGTGTCGCCTATTCGCGGGGCGTGCTGTACATCACAAACGGTTATAACGAAGTCCTGGCCCTGGCCGCGAAAGACGGCAAGCCCGTATGGAAGGCAACCCTTCCCGCCCCGTCACGCGCCGCGCCGACCGTGATGGATAACCGCGTCTTCGTCACCACACTGGACAACCGCCTGCTGGCGTTCGGCGCCGAAAAAGGCGAGCCGTTGTGGGATTACACCGGCATCGCCGAGACGGCGGGCCTGGTGGGCGCGGCCAGCCCGGCAGCCTCGAACGGCATCGTCGTGCCCGCCTTTTCGTCCGGAGAACTGTTCGCATTGCTGGTCGAAAACGGATCCGTTTCCTGGGGCGACAACCTGACCGGCCAGCGCTATGCGGGCGGCCTTTCCTCCATCCCCGACATACGCGGCCTGCCGGTCATCGACCGCGACCTCGTCATCGCCGTCAGCTTCGGCGGGCGGATTGTCGCCATAGACCAGCGCACCGGCCAGCGCGTCTGGCAAAAAGACATCAGCAGTTCCGAAACGCCGTGGGTCGCGGGCGGCAAGGTGTTTATCCTGACCGACAACAACGAGCTGCTCGCCCTGTCCCGCGACAGCGGCGCCATTGCCTGGGTTTCGCCGCTGCAGCGCTTCGAGGATACGAAGGACGTGCATTCGGACCCTGTCTACTGGACAGGACCCGTGCTGGCGGGCGGCCGACTGATCCTGGCGTCCAATACCGGCGCGGTGGCGGAAGTCTCGCCGGACAACGGTAAGATCGTGCGGCAATGGGATTCGGGATATAAAGTCTCCCTGCCCCTGACCGTCGCCAGCACCATGCTGTTCATGCTGGCGGATGACGGGACGCTGCTCGCCTATAAATAGAGCTCTATAGCCTGATCGTTGAAATTCCTTGGAAAAATGGCCCGGGACTGATAACAGGTGACCCATGACCTTCACGCTTGCCATCGTCGGACGCCCCAATGTCGGCAAATCGACCCTGTTCAACAGGCTCGCCGGGAAGAAGATGGCGATCGTCAACGATACGCCGGGCGTGACGCGGGACTGGCGGGAAGCGGAAGCGTTCCTGCTGGGCGAAACGTTCCGGGTCATCGACACGGCGGGTCTTGAAGAGACGTTCGACGATTCCATTCAGGGGCGCATGCGCCGCAAAACCGAGGACGCGCTGGACGAAGCGGACGCCGTCCTGTTCCTGATCGACGGGCGCGCGGGCGTGACGCCGATGGACCAGCATTTCGCCGGCTGGCTGCGCAAACAGGGCAAGCCGGTGATCCTGGGAATCAATAAATGCGAAAGCCAGAGCGCGACGGCGGCGGGCGTGGCGGAAGCCTACAGCCTCGGCCTCGGCACGCCGATCCCGATGTCAGCCGAACACAATCAGGGGCTGGACGACCTGTATGACGCACTGAAGCCGCATTTCCCTAAAAGCGACGCCGAACAGGCGGAAGAAGATGGCGAAGGCTTTTTCTCCGATGAAGACGGGCTGGACGCGATCGAGGGCGTGGAGGATTACGACTTTACCGCAGGCAAGGGGGACGATTCCGCGGAGAAGCCTGTCAAGCTGGCCATTGTCGGGCGGCCCAATGTCGGCAAATCGACTCTTCTGAACGCGATTGTAGGGCATGAACGCGTCATGACAGGCCCGGAAGCCGGGATCACCCGCGACGCCATCGCCGTGCAGTGGGATTATAAAGGCCGCCGGGTGCGCCTGGTCGACACCGCCGGAATGCGCAAGAAAGGCAAGATCTTCAACCCGATCGAAAAGATGGCGGTCGACGACACTCTGCGCGCGATACGCCTCGCCCAGGTCGTGATCCTCGTGCTTGACGCCGAAGTGATGCTCGAAAAGCAGGACCTGCTGATCGCCGAGCATATTCTGAACGAAGGCCGGGCCCTGATCATCGCCGTCAATAAATGGGATCTCGTCGACGATAAGGCCATGGCCCTGAAAAAACTGGAAGACCGTATGGAATCATCGCTCGCCCAGGTGCCGGGCGTACCGATCGTCTCTTTGTCGGCACTGCGCGGATCGAACATACCGAAGCTGATGGACGCGGTCCTGAATATCTTCAGCGTCTGGAACCAGCGCGCCAGTACGGGACGCATGAACCGCTGGCTGGCAGGGATGGAAAGCCAGCACCCCGCCCCGCTGGTCAACGGACGCCCCAACCGTCTGCGCTATATCACCCAGATCAAGACAAGGCCGCCGACCTTTGCCGTCTGGGTGTCGAAGCCGCAGGATCTGCCCGAAACATACAAGCGCTACCTGATCAACGGGTTGCGGGACATGTGCGACCTGCACGGGATTCCGGTCCGGCTTCTGGTCAGGACCAGCAAGAACCCGTTTACAGACTAGATTATCGCGCTTTTATCTTCTGGCCGTGGCGGTTGCAGCCGGATGACGCCAGTTCCAGGAACATATGTGTGACCGTGTCCGGAGTCGGCAACGTCTCGGGGTTTTCGCCAGGAAATGCCTCGGCGCGCATGCCGGTGCGGACGCCCCCGGGATCGATCAGGTTAACACGCAGATTTGTTTTTTCCGTTTCAGCCGCCCACGTCCGGGCCAGCGCCTCAAGCGCGGCCTTGCTGACGCCGTAGGCGCCCCAATAGGCGCGGCCTTCCGCCGCCCCGGACGTCACGAAAATCGCACGACCGGCATCCGACGCGCGCAGAAGCGGATCGAGTGTGCGCACCAGCCGGAAATTGGCATTCAGGTTGACGTTCATAACCTTTTCCCACTCACCCGCTTTCTGATGCGGTAAAGGGGTCAGTGTGCCCAGCATCCCGGCATTGGCGACGAAGATGTCGAGCCGACCGAATTTCTGCGCCAGCAGCGGCCCCAGATTGTCGAGCGGTTCAGGATCGCGCAGATCCGCGGGCATCAAGGTCGCCGACCCGCCGGCGGCGCGGATTTCATCGTCCAGCGCTTCGAGCGCCCCCACGGTGCGGGCCAGCAGGACGACATGCGCCCCGGCCTTCGCATAAGCCCTGGCGACCGCCGCGCCGATCCCGCGCGACGCGCCTGTTATCAGGGCCACGCGGCCCGAAAGATCGTTCGAAATCATAAGGCGGCCTCCTGGTCCGGCTGATGGCCGCTACTGTATGTATAATTTTCTGGATTTCAAATGCATTATTCTGTACCAGTAATCGTCAAATTCGCAAATCCGCTGGAGTTTGACCCATGCCCGTAAAATCCGCCCCGATCCGTGAAGGCCTGACCTTCGACGATGTGCTGCTTCTCCCTGCCGCGTCCGAGATCCATCCGGCAGACGCCGACACCAGGACCAGGCTGACCAAATCCATCGAACTGAACATCCCCCTGCTTTCGTCCGCCATGGATACGGTGACGGAATCTGATATGGCCATCGCGATGGCGCAGGCAGGCGGGCTTGGCGTCCTTCACCGCAACATGGGTGTCGAAGAGCAGGCGGAGCAGGTGCGCCGCGTGAAGCGGTTCGAATCGGGCATGGTGCTGAACCCGATCACGATCCGCCCCGACGCGACGCTGGCCGAAGCGCTGGACCTGATGCAGCGCAACCGCATTTCAGGGATCCCCGTGACCGAGCAAGACGGGCGGCTGGTCGGCATTCTGACCAACCGCGACGTGCGTTTCGCCGAAAACCGGGAAGAGCCGGTGCGGCAGTTAATGACGGCGGAAAACCTGATCACCATCGGCAAGAATGTCGGCAAGGACGAGGCAAAGCGCCTGCTGCACAAGCACCGCATCGAAAAGCTGCTGATCGTCGACGACCAGAACCGGTGCATCGGCCTGATGACCGTGAAGGATATCGAGAAATCGGCGCTGTTCCCGCAAGCCGCCAAGGATTCTCAAGGACGCCTGCTGGTGGGCGCCGCCGTCGGCACGGGCGGCACCGGCACCGAACGCGCGGAAGCGATGGCCGAGGCCGGGCTTGATGTCGTGGTCGTCGATACGGCGCACGGCCATTCGAAGAACGTGCTGGATACGGTGCGCCGCATTCGCGACATCCGCTCGAACAAGCTTCAGATCATCGCGGGCAACATCGCGACGGCGGACGCGGCGAAAGCCCTGATCGACGCGGGCGCGGACGCGGTCAAAGTGGGAATCGGGCCGGGTTCGATCTGCACCACGCGCGTGGTCGCGGGTGTGGGCGTGCCGCAACTGACCGCCATCATGGACGTCGCCGAAGCCTGCGCCAAAAAGGGCATTCCGGTGATCGCCGATGGCGGCATCAAATATTCGGGTGATTTTGCGAAAGCTATCGCGGCAGGCGCGGATTGCGCGATGATCGGCGGCCTGTTCGCCGGAACGGATGAGTCTCCGGGCGAAGTGATCCTGTATCAGGGCCGGTCCTATAAAACCTATCGCGGCATGGGATCGGTGGGCGCGATGATGCGCGGATCCGCCGACCGATATTTCCAAGCCGGTGTCAGCCAGAGTCAGAAACTGGTGCCGGAAGGCATAGAGGGACGCGTGCCTTATAAAGGCGCGGTCGGGCCGGTTCTGCATCAACTGGTTGGCGGGTTGAGGGCGTCGATGGGGTATACCGGCTGCCGCACGATTATAGACATGAAATCAAAAGCCGAGTTCATGCGCATGACTGGCGCCGGCTATCGCGAAAGTCACGTTCACGACGTGACCATCACGCAGGAAGCGCCAAATTACCGCGAGCAGGAACGATAAGCCTTATACTTTAATTGGTGGCGTCTTTAATTTTGTCGCCAGCATTTTCGACCGCTGAACCGACATCAGTGATGGCAACATCGATCTTTTCACCCGGTGTTTTCGGGCGGTTCGCCTGTTGATAGACGATAACGGCCAGGATCAAGACCGCCACGACCAGCACAGTCACCACCATATTGTTATTCCGCATGGTTTTGTTCCTTTAGTATGTTATGTCCATCGCTACCAACAGCGAAGCGGTCAAAGGGTTCCGTCACGCGTGTAAAAAAATAGGGGTCAAAATATGAAGATTCTTCCCGTCACAGACGGCGACATTCCGGACCTGGCCCGCATTCATATCGAAGGCTGGCGCGCCGCCTATGCGGGCTTGGTCGACCAAAGTTACCTCGACTCTTTAAACCAGGAAGAAAAGGAAAAAACGTGGCGCGGCCTGCTTACAAAAGGCGAGACTCCGCCCTTGCTGGCGCGGGATGAGAAGGGCGCGGCGTCAGGCTTTGTCAGTTTTGGGCGACTGCGCACGCCGCCCCCCGGCACATCGCCCATCAGACCAGTCTATTCAGGCGAGATTTATGCCATTTACATCCTTCCCGCGTACTGGCGGCAGGGGCTGGGGCGCAGACTGATGGCTGAAGCCGCCGCCGCGCTCGAAGCGATGAAACATAAATCCATCTGTCTATGGGTCATGGACGGCAATAAGAACGCGCTCGCCTTTTATAAGGCGCTGGGCGGCCAGAAATGTGGGAAAAAGCAAGTCGAGATCGGTGGGAAGACGCTGCCCGAAGCGGCCATCGGCTGGCGCGACTCACGCGTTCTGTATCGCTGACTATTTCAGCCTTTCCACGAAACTGTCCATCACGCGTTTCGACCCGCTTTTATCGAAGGCGATGTCCAGCTTATGGCCGTCGACGTTCAGGACCGTGCCTTCGCCGAACTTGTCATGGAAAACCCGGACGCCGCGCACGAAACCTTCCGCCGGCAGCGGGCGCGACGGAGTTCGATAGGATGCACCCTGGGCCGGGGCCTGCCATGTTTTGCGTTCGGGTACGGCAAAGCCTGATGAATCCCAATGGCTGGAGCGTCCGGCGTAGAGGCCCGGGTCGGCAGTGCTTTCAGCATGGTCGGACGGCAATTCGTCCACGAAGCGCGACGGGATGGCGTTGATCCAGTTGCCATACATGCGGCGGTTGGCGGCATGTGAAATATAGGCGCGTTTGCGCGCCCTTGTGATGCCGACATAGGCGAGGCGGCGTTCTTCCTCCAGCCCTTTCAGACCGTTTTCGTCCATGCTGCGCTGGGACGGAAACAACCCTTCCTCCCACCCTGGCAGGAAGACGGCGTCGAATTCAAGTCCCTTCGCGCCGTGCAGGGTCATCAGCGTGACGTTGTCGGAGACTTGGCCGTTCGAATTTTCCATCACGAGGGCGATATGCTCAAGAAAATCCTGGAGCGTCTCGAATTCAGCCATTCCGGCGGCCAGTTCTTTCAGGTTGTCGATGCGGCCTGGCGCGTCAGGCGATTTATCGGCTTTCCACATCGCCATATAGCCCGATTCATCGAGCACCATCGCCGTCAGTTCCGGATGGCGCATGGTGGAGAGCAGCGAGCGCCAGCGTTCGAAGTCGCCGATCAGCGTCTGCAGAACCGTTTTCACTTTCGTTTTCAGTTCGTCGGTTTCAAGCAGGGTTCTGGTCGATTCATAAAGGCTGACACCCTTTGCCCGCGCATGGGCATACAGCAGCTGCAGCGTCGTGTCGCCGATCCCGCGTTTCGGCACATTGATGATACGTTCCAGCGCCAGATCGTCGGCGGGCTGGGCGATCACGCGCATATAGGCCAAGGCGTCACGGATTTCCTGGCGCTCGTAAAAACGCGGGCCACCAATCACGCGGTAGGGCAGGCCCAGCTGGATAAAGCGTTCCTCGAATTCCCGCGTCTGGAAGCCCGCGCGCACCAGTACGGCCATTTGCTGCAGCGTCCAGCCTTTATGCTGCAATTGTTCGATTTCCTCACCTACCCATCGGGCCTCGGCCGGACCGTCCCACAGGCCGCGAACCGTGACTTTGTCGCCATGGTCGGCTTCCGACCATAACGTCTTGCCAAGCCGCCCTTCGTTATTGGCGATGATGCCGCTGGCAGCCGCCAGGATATGGCCGGTCGAGCGGTAATTCTGTTCAAGGCGGATGATTTTCGCGCCGGAAAAATCCTGTTCGAAGCGCAGGATGTTACCGACTTCCGCCCCGCGCCAGCCGTAAATCGACTGATCGTCGTCGCCGACGCAGCAGATGTTGCCTGAACCTTTGGCCAGCAGGCGCAGCCATAAATACTGCGCGACGTTTGTATCCTGATATTCGTCGACCATGATATAGCGAAAACGGCGGTGGTACTCCGCAAGTATGTCCGCATGCTGCGGATCCTTGAATATCGCGATCATGTGCAGCAGAAGGTCGCCGAAATCGCAGGCGTTTACAGCCTTGAGCCGATCCTGGTATTGACGGTACAGGGCGAGAATCCTGCCGTCGGCAATGCCTTCCCCGTCTTCGTTTTTCAGGTCGGATGGGCGAAGGCCCCTGTCCTTCCAGCGTTCGATATGCCCCATCATTGCGCGGGGAGGCCATTTTTTGGTGTCGATGTTGTGGCCGTCCATGATCTGTTTCATCAGACGCGTCTGGTCGTCCGGATCGATGATCGTGAAATTGCTGTTTAGGCCGACAAGGTCGGCATGGCGGCGGAGCATGCGGGCCGCAAGCGCGTGAAAGGTGCCGAGCCACCACCCTTCGACGGGCTGGCCGCCCATCAGGTGCGAGACCCGTTCCCGCATTTCCCCGGCCGCCTTGTTGGTAAAGGTCACGGCAAGGATCTGGGACGGCCAGGCGCGGCCCGTGTGAAGCAGATGAGCAAGGCGCGCCGTCAGCACGCGCGTCTTGCCCGTTCCCGCGCCCGCCAGAACCAGGACAGGGCCGTCCAGCGCCTCTACCGCCTCGCGCTGCACAGGGTTCAGCCCCGCAAGATACGGGGCTTGGGATGAAGGTGGCAAGGCGGAGTGAGCATGCATAGTGTATTGATATGCGGATTCTGCCTTCGGGAACAAGAGGCGGAGGGCTTACGCCGCCTTTTTGTGTTCGAGGGTGAAATCCTCCAGCTGTTTTTTCAGCGTCGCTTTGCCTTGCCCGTCAAGGAAAGACGCGTCGATGGCGTTCAGCGCGAGGGTAAGCACGTCTGCTTCGGTCAGGGACAGGGCGTCTGTCACGGCCTTATAATTATCGGTCATGTAGCCGCCGAAATAAGAGGGATCGTCCGAGTTCACGGTCGCCTTTATTCCCTGGTCCAGCATGCGCCCGATCGGATGCTCGCGCATATCTTTCACATTGCAGAGCTTAAGGTTGCTTAACGGGCAGACTGTCAGAGCCATGCCGGTTTCGGCGAGACGACGAGTCAGTTTTTCATCTTCCAGCGAACGGTTGCCGTGGTCGATGCGATCGACCTGGAGAAGGTCCAGAGCCTGCCAGACATAATCGGGCGGGCCTTCCTCCCCCGCATGGGCCACGAGCAGGAAACCGTGCTGGCGCGCGGCGCGGAAAACGCGTTCGAATTTCGCGGGCGGATGGCCGACCTCGGAAGAATCGAGTCCGACGCCGACGATACGATCCTTGTAGGGCAGAGCCTGGCCAAGGGTCGTAAAGGCGCTTTCCTCGCTCAGATGACGCAGGAAACACATGATCAGCCTTGATGTGATGCCCAGTTTCGACTCGCCGTCATCGAGCGCGCGTGCAATGCCAGTGAGCGCCGTCTCGAACGCCACGCCGCGTTCCGTGTGGCCCTGGGGGTCGAAAAAGATTTCGGTATGGACGACGTTATCCGCCTTGACGCGGTTCAGATAGGCCATCGTCAGGTCGTAAAAATCCTGTTCCGTGCGCAGTACGTTCATGCCCTGGTAATAGATGTCGAGAAAGCTTTGCAGATTGGTGAAGTTGTAAGCGTTGCGCACATCTTCCACGCTCGCGAACGGAATGGCGATGTTGTTGCGCCGGGCCAGTTCGAACATCAGTTCGGGTTCCAGGCTGCCCTCAATATGCAGGTGCAGTTCGATCTTGGGCATGGCTTCGATAAATGAATCGAGAGATGTCATGGCGTTCCCCTTTCAGCCAGATGATGCGCGTATCACGATGTATGCAGTTCGTCGAGATCCGAGAACCGGGTGACGCCCGCGTTGAAGTGCAGACGCACAGGGCCGATGGGACCGTGACGCTGTTTGGCCACCAGCACTTCGGCGATGTTCATGGACTTGTCCATGCGTTCCTGCCATTTGGTGAATTTTTCGTGGTCTTCCATGTCGGGCATGGAACGCGAAAGATAATATTCCTCGCGATAAATGAACATGACGACGTCCGAATCCTGTTCGATCGAGCCGGATTCACGCAGGTCGGAAAGCTGGGGCCGTTTATCCTCGCGCTGCTCCACGGCCCGGGACAGCTGCGACAGCGCGACGACGGGAATCTGAAGCTCCTTGGCGATGGCCTTCAGTCCGCGCGTGATCTCTGAAATTTCCAGAACCCGGTTGCCCTCGGACTGGCGCGTGCCCGATCCCTGGAGCAGTTGCAGGTAATCGATGAACAGGAGGCCAAGGCCGTGCTGGCGTTTCAGGCGCCGCGCCCTTGTCCGGACCGCGCCGATGGTGAGGGCGGGCGTATCGTCGATGTAGAGCGGCACCTGGGACAGGCGCTGGCTCGCCTCAGCGAAGCGGCGGAAATCGTCTTCCTTGATTTCCCCTTTGCGGATGGCGTCGCCGGAGATGTTCGCCTGATCCGCGAGGATACGCGTCGCCAGCTGGTCGGACGACATTTCGAGCGAGAAAAATCCGCAGATCGCACCCTCTTTCCCCCCGGTTTCGGCGTACCGCGCCGCGGCGGCATAGGCCATGTTGACGGCGAGCGCGGTTTTGCCCATGGAAGGGCGCGCGGCGAGAATCAAAAGGTCGGACGGATGCAGGCCGCCAAGCTTTGCGTCGAGATCGCGCATGCCGGTGGTGACCCCTGTGACGTGGCCCTCGCTCTGATAGGCTTTTTCGGCGATGCGGATCGCCTCGATCACGGATTCCTTAAGAGAGACGAACCCCCCCTTGATCTGGCCCGTCTCGGCAAGGGTGTACAGGCGGGCCTCGGCCACTTCTATGGCGTTGTTAGCGTCGCGCTCTATCGAATGCTCGAAGGCCTGGGTCACCATATCCTCACCGAGCGCTATCAGTTCGCGGCGAAGATGGAGATCGTAAATCGTGCGGCCATAATCGAGCGTGTTGACCACAGTGATGACGTTGGCCGCCAGTTCGGCGAGATATTCCGCGCCGCCGACATGGGACAGCCCTTCATCCTGTTCGAAATAACCTTTCAGCGTGACGGGCGAGGCCGCCTGGCCGCGTTCGATGAGTTTTTCTATGGCCTGGAAAATGCGGCGGTGGGCGGGGACGTAGAAATGGTCGTTGCGCAGGAAGTCGCCGATCTTTTCCATCGCCCGGTTATCGATCAGCAGCGCGCCGAGCAACCCCTGCTCCGCCTCCATATTATGAGGCAGGATGCGGTAGGCGGGTCCGGCGCTTTCCGGCGCGTCCCGCTCCGGGCCCGTCTGGGCCAGGCGTGCGAATGATACGGTCATGAGCGCAGCTTAAGCGACCCGGGCTTTCCGCGCCATCATATTGTGACAAAGGCGCTTGTGGAAAGCGGGCATATTTTAAGAAGTCAGTAGCGCGCCGGACGGTTCAGCATGCCGCCATGGATCCACCAGCCGGGATGATTGTTCTTCAGCCTGGCCTCCGCCCTGTCGCGTGCGTCCGTATCGCCGAAAAAGGCGAAACACGCAGCACCGCTGCCGCTCATCCGCGCAAGAAGACAGCCGGGCTGGGCCGCCAGAGCCTGCAGGGTGAAAGCGATTTCGGGAACGAACGAAACAGCGGACTCGGTCAGGCTGTTGCCGTTCGTTTCCAGCAGCGCCATGAGAGCATCGAGCGTAAGCGTCGCGGGCAGATCGGCTTCCCGTGCGAACGGTCCCTGGAAACGCTTGTATATTTCCGGCGTGGGACATGCGAGACCGGGATGGGCGAGCAGGACAGGAATATCCGGCATAACGGGTCCGTCGTCCAGCCGTTCGCCGATTCCGCGCATGCGTACAGGACGGGACGCAAGGCATGCCGGGACATCGGCCCCAAGGCCCGCCGCCAAGGCAGGCAGCCATGGCGCGTCGCGCGGCAGTCGCCATAACTCCATCAGCCCCCATAATACCGCCGCGGCATCCGCAGAACCGCCGCCGATCCCGGACGCAAGAGGCAGGTTTTTGCTTAAAACGATCCTGACGTTCAGGTCGCGCCCCGCCGCCCTTGCCAGGCCGTACGCCGCCCGGACGGCAAGATTGCGCGATTGGGGGCCGGGATCGCGCTCTTCAGGCATAAAAGCCCCTGCAAAGGGGCCGGTGACTTGGAATTCAAACGCGGCGGACGGTTCGATGGCAAGGCGGTCGCCGATATCGGCGAAAGCAACCAGAGAATCGAGGGTATGGAACCCGTCCTCCTGCTTTCCAATGATATTCAAGTACAGGTTGATTTTCGCGGGAGCGAGAATTCCATGGGTGCCGTGCAGTCCGGACATCGTTCAGGCCTTTTTTTCCCAGCCATTTTCCGTCTGCTGCCAGTATGTCACATCATGCCCGGCGTCGCGGCAGGCTTTCCAGCGCACGCGGGCGCCTTCGGCGCCGGACGCCTCGAAAATATCGCAGCACAGCGCGTATTCTGACAGGTCTTCTGCATGTACGCCCCCGGTCAGCATCAGCGTGTCGGCCTTGTTAGGGTTGTCGTTTTCGGCGGTCAGCCAGACGATCTGCCGGTCGCCCAGACCGTCTTTCGCGCTGCCATGCGGCAGGAAGCTGTCGGGCCGGAACGTCCAGAGATGGTCGTTCAGCGCCTCGACCGCCGCCTTGTCGGGCGCGCGGACGACGATGCGGCGGCCCTGGCTGAGCGCCTTGGTCAGCAGTTCGGGCAACGCCTGTTCGGTCGTTTTGGTCTGGAGATGATAAAAACGTATATCCGTCATGCCGCACCGGGATCATAGGGATGAAGCTGGCCATGGCTGTCTTCGGCACTGTACGCATTTTCACCGTCCCGCGCCAGATGGCACGGGCCGATCGGGACCTTGCCGTAACCGCCGGGGATGTCGAGGACATAGACAGGCATGGCCAGGCCGGAAACGCGGGCGCGGACATCTTTCATCAGGGACTGGCCACGGTGTGGATCAAGCCGGAAATGAGACGTGCCCGGCGCCAGGTCGGGATGGTGAAGGTAATAAGGTTTGATGCCGCGCTCGGCCAGGCCCTGGAACAGGCCGGCCAGGGCATCCGCGGAGTCGTTGACGCCTTTCAGCAGCACGCTTTGCGACAGCAGGACGCATCCGGATTTACGAAGATCCGTAAGCGCAGCGTCGTTGCGCGCGTCCAGTTCGTCGATATGGTTGACATGGACCACGACGTAAACCGGTTTGCGGGCATGAGAAAGGATGTCGCACACTTCCCGTGTCACCCGCGCCGGATCGGCGACGGGAACGCGCGTATGAAAACGGATGATGCGGACATGATTGATCGAGTCCAGCGTTTCGAGGATATACGCCAGCCGGCGCGGCGAGAGAATGAGAGGATCGCCGCCGGTGAGGATGACTTCGCGCAAAGCCTCCGTGCGGCGGATGTACCCTAACGCCGCGCCCAGTTCGTCCGGCGTCAGAAGCCCGTGGCCCGCCTGACCGACTTTTTCACGGCGGAAGCAGAAGCGGCAATAGACCGCGCAAAGTTCGAGCGGCATCAGCAGGGCGCGGTTGGGATAGCGGTGGACGATGCCTTTCACCGGACTGTACGCCGCGTCGCCAATAGGATCGCGGCGATCACCGGGCGTATCATCAAGTTCACGAAGATCGGGGAGGTATTGACGCGCCAGCGGTCCGTCCACCGAGGTTATCGTGTCCAGAAGATGATCGGAGACGCCGACGGCATACCGGTCCGCTACGGCCTGCAGCGTCGAAGCGTCGACCAGGGCGTTCAGGCGGGCAGATCGGTTCACCCTTCGTACAGATCCGCGACCAGACGGTCGAGCACGCGGACACCGAAGCCGGTCGCGTGTTTCGGACCCAGTGCGCGGTCGCTGTTGACCCAGGCCGTGCCCGCGATATCCATATGCGCCCAGGGGCGGCCCTTGTCGATAAAGTGTTCAAGAAAGCCTGCCGCGCTGCAGGCCCCGCCATAACGGCCGAGGCTGCCGAGGTTGCGCAGATCGGCGACGGCGCTTTCCATCTCCTTGCGATAGGCTTCGTCCAGCGGCATGCGCCAGAGTTTTTCGCCCGTTTCCCGGCCCGCCTTGTTCATGCCGGTCCAGACCTCGTCATCGTTGACAAAAACGCCGCAATATTCATGGCCGAGAGCGACCATGATCGCCCCTGTCAAGGTCGCCAGATCGATGACAAGAGCGGGATCGTAGGTGTTCTGTATATAGGTAAGCGCATCGCACAGCACGAGACGGCCCTCGGCATCCGTGTTCAGCACCTCGATGGTCTTCCCCGACAGGGATTTCAGGATGTCGCCCGGACGATAGGCGCGGTCGGACGGCATGTTTTCAGCCAGCGCGACGACGCCCACAACGTCGGCCTTCGCCTTACGTGCGGCTAGAGACCGCATCATCCCGGCGACGGCGGCGGCCCCGCCCATATCCATTTTCATTTCGTCCATCGACGCGGCGGGCTTGATAGAAATGCCACCGGTATCGAAGGTAATGCCCTTGCCGACGAACGCCACCGGCTTTTTCGCCTTCCTGCCGCGCCATCGCATGACGACGACACAGGGCGGACGGGCCGAGCCCATGCCGACCGCGAGATGCGCGCCGAAACCAAGCTTCTGCATTTTGCGTTCGTCGATCACCTCCACCTCGACCCCCAGCGGCTGCAATTCCGCTTTCAGGCGGGCGGCGAAACTTTCGGGATAGAGTTCATTCGGCGGTTCGTTTACAAGGTCACGGGCGAAAAGAACGCCCTGGGCAGCAGCCTCCAGCGGTCCGAACAGACGGGCGGCTTTCGCGCTGTCCGGCGTGACGACGTCCAGTCTTTCCAGTTTTACAGGGGGCTCGGCATCTTTCGCGACCGCGGATTTGTATTTTGTGAATTCATAGCCGCGCAGCATGAAGCCGAGCGCGATATGGGCCGCCGCCTCTGGGCCAGGGGCGAACAGGGTGGCGGAATCGGTGCCCGTGCCCTTCAGCGCGCCCGCCAGCTTGCCTCCGGCCACTTCGAGCGCCGGCAGGTCGCCGCTTTCATCGATCCCCACGAGAAGCAGGCGCCCGTAAGAGCTGTTCCTGGGGGCGGTCATGCTCAAAACCTGGCCCGGCTTGCCCGTAAACGCCTTCTGGGTCTTGAGGACATGGCGGATCAGGCCGCCGCTTTCGGAATCCAGCGCTTCGGCCTGAGGCGACAGGCGGCTGTCCTTATAAACCGCGGCAATAGCGGCACCGGATCTGGATTTCGACGTCTTGCGGAAGTTGACTTTCAGCGTCATGGTTTTTGTCCCCGGGGCGATGGTCCTGCTGGTTTTCCCGATGTGATATAGACTATAACTGTTCCGTTCAAGCAACCAAAGGGGTGATTTCCTGGTTTTCGACCGTTATATCTTCAAGGATCTGGCGATCGCCACCGCTTTTATTACGGTGACGCTGGCGGTCATCGTGTTTCTGACGCAATCGCTGCGTTTTCTCGAACTGGTGATCGATGCGGGCGCGTCCGGAAGCGCCTTCTGGATCCTGACGCTGCTGACCATGCCGCGCTTCCTTGAAATCATCCTGCCGATTGCCCTGATGGCGGCAACCATGTTCGTTTACAATCGTATGAACGCCGACAGCGAGCTGGTGGTTTTGCGGGGGGCGGGGTTTTCGCCTTTGCGCCTGGCCAGACCGGCCATCGCCCTGTCGCTGGTAACCGCGCTTTTCCTTTTGTTCATCACCATATGGCTGTCGCCTCTGTCCCTGGTCAACATGCAGTCGCTTAAGGCCGAGATCAAAGCGCAGTATTCGACCCTTCTGTTCCGGGAGGGGGTCTTCAACCCCGTGGGCAAAAACGTAACCGTCTTCGTACGCGAACGGATGTCGTCGGGCGAACTGCGCGGTCTGATGATCCATGACAGCCGGCCGGAAAACAAATACCCGGTGACGATCCTTGCACGGCGCGGCGTCCTGGCCATGACCGGAGGGGAACAGCAGGTGGTGGTTTATGAAGGATCGCGCCAGGAACTGAACCCCCGCACCGGGGCGCTGAACCGCCTGGATTTCGACAGCTACACGATCAACCTGCCGGACAGCAGCAGCCCCGCCAGCCCGCGCTGGCGCGAACCAGAAGAACGCAGTTTCGCCGAACTGCTGAACCCTGCGGTTTCGGACATCAAGAACGCCAAAAACCGGCGGGACTTCAGGATCGAGGCCAACAGGCGTATCCTGAGTCCCTTTCTGGCGCCGGTCCTGACACTGATGTCGCTGGCGCTGCTCCTTGCAGGGCCTGCAGACCGGCGCGGTCAGGGAAAAAGGATCGCCGCGGCCATCGTCATCGCCGCTTTGATCGAAGGGCTTTATATTTCCGCATTCGATCTTGCCCGGCAGACGAATACAGGACTTGTCATGATGTATATGATGCTGATCGCACCGGCTGGAATGGCCGTATTTATGCTCAACGGGCGCAGCGATACGCTGAAACGCCGGCTGACGAACTTGCGTCGAAACAGAGAGACCCCGGCATGATGACGTTGTCTTCGACATTGAGCCGTTACCTGGCGCGTGCCTGGCTGACGGGGTTCCTGTATATCCTGCTGGCCCTTCTCGGCGTCGTCTATCTTCTGGATACGGTCGAACTCCTGCGCCGCGCCGACAAAGAAGAGGCGGTGCCCCTGTCCCTGGTGCTTGGCATGGGGCTGCTCAAACTGCCGGAGGTCGGGCAGCTGCTGCTCCCTTTCGCCGTCCTGTTCGGCGCAATGTTCGCCTTCTGGAAACTGAACCGGCGCAGCGAGCTGATCGTCATGCGCTCCGCCGGGTTTTCGATATGGCAGCTGCTGACCCCCGTCCTGACAGCTGCCATCCTCACCGGCATCATATACCTTGCCGTCATCAATCCCATCGGCGCCTCCATGATCGGGCGGTTCGAGGTGCTGGAGGACCGGTACCTGTCCCATCGCAGCAGTTCCGTTACCCTGCTCAAAGCCGGATTGTGGCTGCGTCAGGACCAGCCGGACGGGCGGGTCATCGTTCATGCGGGCCGGGTCGACCTGCCCGCGTGGATGCTGCATGACGTCATGGTGCTGTATTTCAGCGGCGACGACAGCTTCAAACAAAGACTCGACGCGCCATCGGCGCGCCTGAAAGACGGGCAATGGGTGTTCGAAAACGTCATCAGCAATGCGCCAGGGATGAAAGCTGAAAGGGTGGCCAGCGTTTCCCTGCCCACCGACCTGACCTCCACCGAAATCGAGGAAAGCTTTTCGTCCCCGTCGGCCATATCGTCCTGGGCGCTGCCAGGCTTTATCGATACCATGGAGGAAACCGGGTTCGACGCCACTGGCCTGAAAATCCATTTCAACGCTTTGCTGGCCCAGCCCCTGATGTTCGCCGCCATGATCCTGCTTGCCGCAGCCGTTTCGCTGCGGCCCCCGCGTTTCCGCGGGGTCTTCGTCATGGTCATCGCAGGCGCCGCTGGAGGGTTTGCCGTCTTCTTCGCGGCCAGCTTTCTTCAGGCTCTGGGAACTTCGCACCAGATCCCGGTGTTGGCTGCATCCTGGGCCCCGCCGATCGTCACCGTGCTTGTCGGCACGGCTATCCTTTTGAATATTGAGGACGGTTAAACCAGACGTCTTTTTCAGGATTGACCGAAGCGGAGCGAGGTTGCATTATGGCGATGGAAAGAAGTATGAATTTTTTATTTCTTTTCAGACCGTTGACTGAAATACCATTAACCAATAAGTAACACGGAACTGCTTTACTCTATATACGAATGTATTTCCGAAAGGCTCACACCATGACCGCATACCGACCCTCCGCCGCGTCACTCACCCGCGTTCTTCTTGCCGCCGTCTGTACGCTGGCCTTAGGCGCCTGCGCCACGGCGCAGCCTCGTACCGCGCAGGACGGGTCCATGCCCGATCCGCTCGAAGGATATAACCGGGCGATGTTCAAGGCGAACGACGCGATCGACCGCGCGGTGCTGGAACCGGTGGCGAGGGGATATCGTTATGTGACGCCGCAACCCGTGCGCAAGGGCGTCAGCAACGTTCTGAAAAACCTGAAAAGCCCGGTCAATATGGCCAACCAGCTTCTGCAGGGTGACTTCAAAGGCCTGAGCAACGACTTCATCCGCTTCGCGGTCAACACGACCGTCGGCGTCGGCGGGCTTTTCGATGTCGCGGGCAATCATGGTTATAAATACGAGCAGGAAGATTTCGGCCAAACCCTGGCCAGCTGGGGCGTCGGCCACGGCGCTTACTTTGTGATTCCGGTCCTCGGGCCTTCTTCCCTGCGTGACGGCACTGGCATGCTGGTGGACAGCGTGGCGGATCCGCTCAATCTCTATCTCTATAACACGGATAACGAGGGATGGGTTTATGCCCGCTGGGGCGTGACGCTTCTGTCGACACGCGAAGAGCTTCTGGAGGCTGTCGACGATTTGCGCCGCCATTCGATCGATTATTACGCCACGGCGCGCAGCGCCTATGCGCAGCGTCGCGAGGCCCTTCTGAACGATCAGAAACCCGATATGACGGCGGCCCCTTCCATTCCTGACTACGGGAACGAACATTAATAGGGTCTGACCCACTTTTACAGGAAGGCTCTTACAGATGAACACGCGTAAAACTCTCCGCGGCGGCGCCCACAGCCTGATCTTTGCCCTTCTTATAGGAGTGGCGACCTGCGGCCCGGCGTCCATAGCCTATGCACTGACGACAGGCGAACTGGCCCCGACTGGGACAGCCATCCTCGCCAAGACAGGGGCAGAATCCCAGCCGATGGAGGCAGGTGCGCAAAAATTCATCGCCAGCATGGGCGAGCAGGCGCTGGGTTTTCTGCGCAATAAAAGCCTGGCCAATGACGGCAAGCAGAAGGAATTCCGCACCCTGCTGGAAACCAGTTTCGACATGCCGACCATAGCCCGTTTTTCATTGGGCCAGTACTGGCGCCAGATGAACCCCGCGCAGCAGAAGGAATATCTGAGCCTGTTCCGCGAATATGTCGTGAAAGTCTATTCGGCACGGTTCAGCGAATATTCAGGGCAGGATTTTCAGACCAAGGGTGCGCGTCCAGACAATGGCACGGACACCATCGTTTCGTCGCTGATCGTACCGAACCAGGGAGAGCCGGTCACGGTCGACTGGCGCGTACGGTATAAAAACGGCCATTACCAGGTTGTGGACGTGATTGTCGAGGGCGTCAGCATGTCGATGACCCAGCGATCCGATTTCTCCTCCGTCATCCAAAAGGGCGGCGGCAACGTTTCTGCGCTGCTGGCGCAGCTGCGCCAACAGGCGGGATGATTATTCAAAGCTTTTCATGTTCGGACAAAACCCTCTCCTCGCATAAAGGAGAGGGTTTTTATATCAGTACATACGCTCTTTGTAAGGCAGTTCGTTGACCTGACAGTAATAGCCGAGCATATATGCCATCTGTTCGAGGTTATCTTTCAGCACGTAGCCCGCGACGCCGAGGCGGTAGGCCATGATCTTGTCTTCGTTGCGGTCGGAGGTCGTCAGCATGAAGACGATGTTCTGGCGCATCGTCTTGTCCGAACGCAGGATGTCCAGCATTTCCACCCCGTTCATGCGCGGCATGTTGATATCGACCAGCAACAGGCAGGGCTGGGGCATCTTATCCTTGCCGTTTCTTCCGTTCAGCATATCGATCGCCTCCGCCCCGTCGCAGGCAACGGAAAGCGGGTTGCTGACGTTCGCGCGTTTCAGCGCCCGCTTGATGGCGGCGACGTCGACCTCGTCGTCCTCAACCAGCAGAATGTGGGTGGTCGTATTATCGTTGCTCATGATCCAGCTTCTTTCCTTCCAGGACTTTCGGCCAGGTGAAACGGAAGACTGCGCCCCGACCCTCGCCCGATTCAATGGCGACATCCCCGCCGTAGACCATCACTATTTTTTTGACGAGCGCCAGGCCCATGCCGCTGCCTTCCTTCGCATCGCGCGGTTTCAGGGTCTGAAACATTTCGAAAATCTGGCGATGATATTGGACGGGAACGCCCGGCCCGTCGTCACGCACGGTAAAAATGTAGCGTGACGATTCTTCCCATACATCGAGTTCGATCAGCCCTGCCGGCCTGTCATGATGCTTGATGGCGTTGCTCACCAGGTTGCAGAACACGCGTTCGACCGGCATCCGGTACAGGCGGACATTGCCGAAAGATTCTGACGCCTTCAGCACGAACCCTTCCGGCAGGTCAATCAACGCATTGATGTCGGCCAGCACCGTGCGTCCATCGACGATATCGCCGACCTGTGCATCCGAGCGTCGTTCGACATGGGAATATTCCAGAATGTCGTCAAGCAGCTTTTCCATCCGCCGCACACGCTGACGCAACAGGCGGAAATGATCCCGGCTTTCACCCGTGAATGCTTTCCCTTGGTCCTCTTCGATCCATTGCGACAGACGGTCGATGGCGCGCAAAGGCGATTTCAGGTCGTGCGAAGCGATCCAGGCAAACCGGCTGAGTTCGTAGTTCGATTCTTCAAGCGCTTTTATTTTTTGCTGCAACTGGCCATACAGGTCGACGTTTTCAAGGGCGACAGAGGTGACGTTCGCCAAAGCTTCCAGGATAGCCAGTTCATCGGCGCCCGGCAGGCGCCTGCGCGCCCAGTAATTACCGATGGCGCCGACAGGCCGGTCCTTGCGGATCGGCACCATCGCCAGGCTTTTCACGAAAGTCGGACGATAGGCATCGGCAGGAACACGCGGGTCGGCGTAAATATCCTCTATCACGGCAGGGACGGCGTTCTGCATCACCCAACCGCTGACGCAGCTTTTCATGGGGAAGCGCTGGCCTTTCCACAGGGGGGCTATCGCGTTTTCATCCGCATAATAACATTGGTCGCCGTCGCGCAGAACGAAACTGGCGCCGTCCGCGCCGGTAAGTTCACGCGCGGCCTTACGGACGATGGTCATTATGGTGTCGAGGGCGCGGGCCTGGGACAAGTCCTGGACGACTTCGACCAGCCTCTCCATCGCCGAGACATACCAGACCGTACGGCCATCGATCCCGCCATCAGGCGATAGGACATCACGCGCGCTCACCGCTTTATTCATAAAAATTCCCCCGCTTGCATCTGCAAGTACAGAGTACTTATGATAGAACAGGATGTGCGCTTCGTCCAGATTTTTACCAATTAATACAGGTGCATACGCGGCTACGCTTATTAAGGAATTGGTAAGGAAATATAAAGACTAGAACGTCCGCATGACGGGCGCGGATACCGGTGGTAACGATCCGGTCGTTTAAGGGGTTCTTTCACTTTCCGGCGTAAATGCGACCAACCGGTTGTAGGCGCTGTCCAGCACAGGCCGGAGAAACGGCATGGCGTTTCTGACGATCTGCGCTGAAAGGCCGCTGGTAAAGTCATAAGCATCAGCTTCCTGGCCGGGAACGAAAGCGATCATGGTGACGACAAAGCGGTCTGGCCGATCCAATCCTATTCCCGCCATGAAGGCAGCGACCCGGCTTTCCGTCCTGTCCCCCCTTTTATTATCCCCCGTGCCCGTTTTGCCTGCGATCGTTAAAACCCGTCCGTCACTCAGTACAGCGGACCCAAAAGCCCTTTTCGCCGTGCCGTTTTTACCTTCCACGACGTTACGCATAGCGCGCAGGACCAAGTCGGCGACTTTGGCCGGCATGACCCTGGTCCCCTGGCCCTTATCGGCAACGGCGTTAAACGCATAATGGGTGCCCTGCCCGAAACTGATGCCGTCGAAACTATAGCTGGGATATCTCATGCCGCCGCGCTGAAGGATCTGCATCAGCTCGGCAAACGCCTGGGGTGTGTCGCCCGAGACCCCGATGGCGGTCGCGAGAGAGGGCACCAGTTTCGCGAAAGGATATCCGGTTTCCGCCCAATCGTGATCGTGGATATATTCGAACGCTTCCGGCTCAAGAACAGTCCTCAAACGCACATTTTGTTTCGACAGGGATTTTTCAAGCCACCGGTAAGATTCATGGGTGGCGATTTCCAGTGCGCCCCGCATCGACTCAAAATCATCGCCGGCGATGATCGTTTTAAGTTTCCCGCCATATCCTTCCTTCATGACATCGCGCAGATGGGCGTCGGCCGAAAGGATGGAAGATTTCGCCGCCTGCCACCCCGGCGCATAAAGGTCATAATATTCATGGAAGTTCGCCTGGGGCGAACAGTACCCGCAATGGCCGCGAATGAATTGTTCCATGTCCTGATAGGATTTTTCAGGAAAAACGGTACGGAACACAAGCGCCAGATGGTCGGGCGTCCGCCGCGTCTGAGCGGCAAGGAAGGAAGCGGTATCCATAGGCGTAGGGATGGAATTTTTAAAGTTTCTTGCGAGAACCAGACCGAGTTCCAGAGGATGCAGTCCCGTGACATACGCCTGATCTCCCAGATTGAACTTACCCGGCGCATATTGTTCATATTCTTGCGCAAAACTTGTGTCCGGGCGGCAGTTCTTGCACTGCGCATGAATGAAGGCATCCATCTGCGCAAGCGTCGCATCGGGAAAAACCGCACGATAAACGATCGCCAGATGGGCAGGGGTCCTGTACGTTTTTTCCGCCAGCAGGACCGCCAGTTCGTAGGGCGTTTTTTCTTTCTGCTCCTGCCAGAACTTCCGGAGAAACCCGGCGCCGTCCTGATCGACGAAGCGCTCAAGATAGGCTTTGCGCTGCGGATGATCCATGCTGTCGAAAATCGCCGGGTCCACATTGTCGATCTGATACGTGACATAGTCCCGGACATCGCGCAGCATGCGTATAAATACCAGATTGACGGAACGCTCAGTGGCATCCCAGACATTCATAAAACCGCCGGTTTTCCTGTCGAAATTGCTGAAAGCATGGACGCCGCCGCCGGTGAAAAAACGCTCGCCTGGACTGGCGGAAAACGGCCTGTTCATAACGGCCTCCAGGATGGCATCCTGCGACTTCTCTGTCAGAGGATCGTCGAGATAATCCAAGACCCAGACGGTTAAAGGATCGACAGGATTTTTAGACGGATCGGGAGACAGCTTCGTTCTGATTTTCTGCCGTTCTTCGAGCGAAAGCGCGCTGAAACGGTCATAAGCTGTCGAAACCGTCTCCAGATAGGAAGCGAGAACCCTTACTTTCGCCGTCGATCCCAGCTCCAGCTTGGAGTCTTCGTTTAAGTTCAGGGCGCCGTTATAGTTATCGGCCTGCACGCGCAGGACGTTGGTTCCGTCGGGGAGCGTTTCGTAGAGCGATAAAAAATAAATGACGTCCCTTGCCTGATCTTCCCGCAGCAGGCGCGGACCCACCATACCGTAGGCTTTAGCCGTTTCAGGGTCGTTCAGACTGATCAGATATCGTTCGATCGCATCGGTTACGGGGCCGTCCAGCGTGGAATGCGCGCTTATGTCATATTTATTGAGATCGTGAAGGCTAGACAGCCCTAAGACTTCCATAAGTTTTGTCCGCTGCGCCAGGAGCCATTTTGGTTCCTGCTCTTCCGACAGGCCAGCAGACGCTATGGACGGGATAAAGCCCGCATCCGCCTGGCGAACCGCATCGGCGAATGTCGGGGAGAATATGCCCTGCCTGGCAAAGGGAGCGAGATAGCTGTCCACCCGGCGGCGCAATTGTTCGCGGCCTTTCTGGGTGGTCAGATAATCTGTGGGCATTTTGACCGCCATGATCAGGCTCAGAGCCTGACGCGCTATCCGGGCTTTATACCTTAGCCCGGTATCGTCCAGATTTTCGTCAGGGGTATTGAGAACGCGGTTCGCCTCGTCAAAATCCGTGCCAAACCAAAGCCGCATGCCGTCAGCAAATCCGATGACTTCGCCAAAACCCTTGCGGGCGGATAACGGCATGCCGTTCAGATAGCTGAGGATCGATTGTCGCTGAGCCTCCGGGAGATCCCCGCCGAAACTGTAGCGCCATTTCATCGCCGATGCGATCTGGACCAGTTTCTCCTGGGGGGACGAGGTCAGTCCACCGGGTGAATGATCGAATTTCACGATCTGGGTAAAAAGGGTCGACGCGCCAGAACCGTCTGCAGCAAGGCCTATCTTTTTTGCGGCCTGCTCGCCCGTCGCAAGAATGAGGCGCGGCCAGTTTATGACAGGATTGAATGTCGGCGGATGGTCCTGTTCCGTTGCCTGCTGGTCTTCGACAAACGCAAGCGCTTTCCAGACGATTGAAGGAACGGCGGAAAAATCAGGATAGGATCGCAAAGGAAAAAGCGATGAATGCAGGACATGATCGTTGGAATCCGTCAGCGTCATACCCGCCTGCGCTTTTGAAGCGTCCATGGGATAGAGCTGCATTCCGAGGAAACGAGTGTCCTGCCACGGAATTTGTCCGGACACGGCGTAGTCTTGGTTTTCCAGGCGGCCTTTCATTTGTTCCGTTCGGTCATACCCTCGCCTGACGTCCTGCGGCCCCCTGGCGGGCGGGGGTTCAGTGGAAATTCTTGTAAAAAGCGTGCCTTCGGCGATTTGTTCAAAGACACGCGCCTGAAGCGTGGAGGTTTTTACTTCATCGTAAATCGCCGCTCCGACGAGAGCTGCAGCAACAGAAACCGTCGCAATGCGGGCCGCTTTCCATGCCTGGGTCAGATAACCCTTTTTCAGGGCGGGAATATTACGAGCGGGCACACCGTAAATATTAAAACGCGAGGCCATTTTCCAACGCTGACGTCGTTCAAGAGAAGCACACCTTATTTCCTATCTAAAAAAATATGCAAATAAAAAGATGCGGCGCAGAAAGCTTGTATAATGAGACAATGCCTGTTAAGCATAAGAAAAAGTTGAGAAAATCAACATTTCATATTGTTTTTGAAAAAGGATTTCTTTCAGTGGACGAAACAAGCATCGACCGTGAAACCATGGGTCGTCTGGCCAAGGCGCTGCTTTTCATCTGTGGCCCGGACAACGCCACGGCATTTGCGCTCAAGACGGCTTCAGAAAGTGGATCGGCGAAAGACATTAAAGCGGCGCGTACTTTATTTCTCAGACTGAAGCCGGGCGATCGCAGGGCCGCGCTGACGATGATTTCTTCGGAATAAGCGCATTCACGCAAATAAAAACGGGAGGCAGCCTGCCTCCCGTTTTTTATTTTTAAGCCGTAAAGATCAGGATGTCGCAGCGGATTTCAGCTTGGTCAGCGCACGGACCTTGACGCGGACCGACGCAGGTTTAGCCGCCGCCTTCATCATTTCGCCGTTGGCAGGGTTGCGGATCAATGTGCCGGCTTTACGGGCGGGCACTTTGCGCAGCGTGACTTTCAGAAGGCCAGGCAGGGTAAACTCGCCGATGCCTTTCGGATGCACGGAACCAAGCAGCGCCATTTCCAGCGAAGACAAAACGCCCGCGACCTGCGCGCGCGTCAGATCGTTCTGTTCGGCGATCATGCTTACCAGAGCCGATTTGGTCAGTGTTTCCTTTACAGGGCGAACGACCGCCTCCGTTTTAGGAGCCTTTTTCGCCGTCGAGGTCTTCTTTTTTGCAGTTGCCATGATGTGTTCTTTTCTATCGTTAGTCGTTTCGAAAATTAAAAAGATTGCCCGATTTTATCTTTGTTTTTTGTCCGAGCACAAGCGAATCAAGCGAAATAACGGCATTTGTACAAAAAAATTCTGTCCGGCATGCCGAAAACACCGTCCTCAACGTAGTCTGACGGCGTCACCTTTCATTTTTTACAATAAATCACGGCCTCGAAATCATCGGGCCCAGTTCTCCACCGCCCAGGATATGAAGGTGGAAATGCGGGACTTCTTGGCCGCCATGAAGGCCCGCGTTGGCGATGGCGCGGAACCCTCCGGAGTCCAAGCCTTCGGCCGCCGTGATTTTTGAAACGGCACGGTAAAAGGCCGTTATTTCGTCTTCCGATGCCTGCGCAGAGAAATCCTGAAGAGAGACATAATCGCCTTTTGGCACTACAAGAATATGGACGGGCGCCTTAGGATGAATATCGCGAAACGCCAGGACATGGGCGTCCTCATATACTTTGGAGCAGGGAATTTCGCCGCGCAGGATGCGGGCGAAAAGGTTGGTTTTATCATAGGCCATGAAGGTCATCCTTACCGAAGTCAGTCGCCACAACACCCTAGCAGACGGGATGCGCGGTTCAAGCGGCCTTATTCGGCGAGCTGCGGATCGACGACTTTATAATAGTAACGGCCGTTGACGATCTGGCCATCGACACGCGCGTAATAAGGATGCGTCCCGAACTGCACATAGCCTTTTTTTTCATACAGCTGGATGGCCGCTTCCTGGGTTTCGCGCACGTCGAGATTGATGACGGAAAACCCTGCCTTGCGCGCGGCCTTCTCCACCCCGTCGAGCAGCATCCGCGCCAAGCCGTGACCCCGCGCCCAGGGGGCGACGAAGTTACCCGTCAGGTGAACAGCAAAGCTCTGCGCTTCGTTATTGCGCGGGGGCATCACCAGCTGCGCCGTGCCGCAAATCACTGTATCGAGCCGAGCCACGAACAGCATGCGCTGCGGCATTGCAAGAACCCCCTGCCAGTACCGTTCCAGCACTTCGCGCGCGGGCAGCTTCACCCAGCCGAACCCGCCTCCCGCCTCAATGGCGGCATCGGTCGCGTCGCAAAGATCGTTAAGGTCCGTGCCATGGAGCGTGGTCAGATGCTCGATGGATGGCTGCGGGGGAAGCGTCTGAAGGCTCGGTTTGTCTTTCATGATCTTCCCTTCATCTGTGATGGCGATGTCCCATTATAAAGGATTTGATGGCCCGGAAACAAAATTGGCGCGCCGGATTCAAAAATAAATACGTATTTTATGCTGCGACGCAAAAATCATGGGAAGCTCTCAACCTTCTCGATATTGCGCACCGCGTTTAAAACGCTATGTTCTTTCAGAACGATCACCCTATCAATCAGGATCCCTTTATGACCGCCGACAGCATGAACCCGTCCCAATGGCATTCCACCACGATCCTGTCAGTGCGCAAAAACGGCCAGGTCGTGATCGCGGGCGACGGCCAGGTGTCGATGGGCCAGACCATCCTGAAATCGAACGCAAAGAAGGTGCGTCGCCTCGGCAAGGGCGACATCATCGCCGGCTTCGCAGGCGCAACCGCCGATGCCTTCACGCTGTTCGAAAGGCTGGAAGCAAAACTGGAGGCGCATCCCGGCCAGTTGACCCGCGCCTGCGTCGAACTGGCGAAAGATTGGCGGATGGATAAGTATCTGCGTCGGCTGGAGGCCCTGATGGCCGTGTGCGATAAAAACGCGTCGCTGATCCTCACCGGCCAGGGTGACGTGGTGGAACCCGAAGACGGCGTCATCGGCATCGGTTCCGGCGGCAATTATGCGCTGGCCGCCGCCCGCGCCCTGATCGATCGTGAAGATATGAACGCGGAAGCCATCGCGCGCAAGGCGATGGGGATCGCGGGCGATATCTGCGTCTATACTAACGGCAATATCATTGTCGAAAAATTGTAGTCTTTTCATAAAAACAGCGCTAGAACCGTTCTTATAAGAAAAATGGACGGCTTTACATGTCTTACAAAACAGTCCGCGTGATGGCGTGTGACTTTGACCATACGCTCTATGAGGTTACGAAAAAAGTCCGGGACGATGTACTGCGCCTGCAAGGCGAAGTGATTTCCGAATTGTCCGACGGGCGTATGACGGCGAACGAAGCGCGTCGTCGGTGCCGGGAATCTTTTGCACTGTATGGCAATGGCCGGAGGTGGCTGGAAGGTTCCGGTCTGAATATAGACCCGCGCATTTATCACAAAAAACTGCATGATCTGAAAAATCCCGGCCTGATAGAGCCTGTGCCGGGCCTGCCCTCCGCGCTTGATGCGTTCCGTAAAGCCGGAGGCAGGGTTGCGATCGTTACGCACGCCGATTCCGGCTTTTTGCGAAGAGCCATAGCACACATAGGTATTGAACAGATGGTGGATTACACGGTGACGCTCGATAGCCACAATTATGGTCCTGACAAGAGTCTTACCCCTGCCATGTTTAATGAAGCTGCACGGATGGCCGGAGTGCTGCCACAAGAAGTTTTGGCTGCGGAAGATGCATTGGAAAATCTTGAAATTGCATTTCAAGGCGAATTCCAAACGGGATTAGTCCATTGGGGCCGCCCGCCTGCCGTACTGCCGTCATGGATTGGCGGTCATTTCAGGAGCCCCGTCGAAGTTGTACAGGCCGCTACGGCCACGCTTGTTTAAATTTCGGTTTTTGGTTGAAAAACAGAGACAGTTTTCTAAACCGTCATCTGCGTACCCATTTCCACGACCTGGTTGCGGGGAATGCGGAAGAAGTCCGTAGCCGTGACGGCCGAGCGGGCCAGGACGATATAGATGTGGTCCTGCCATTCCGGCAGGCCGCGATGAGTCGTGACCCGCCACAGCGTGCCCTTGCCGGATTGCGCGTGAACGCCTTTTTGCCATGCGCCGGCCAGATCGTTCTGCGACGCGTGGGACCATGAGGAGAAGATGGACCGGCGGCCCAGGAAATACGACGCCTCCTGCATACTGATATCGAGACCGTGCTGCCGACGCGCGATATTGAGTGCGCGTGGCACATCCGGCGTCTCCATATAGCCGAAGATAATGATCATTCGCGTCATGGAGGAGGACAGGTGCTCGACAATGAACCTCTGGTCATCCTGCACCTTCGGCGTATGGGTCGTCACAACAGTCAGGATGATGTTATGAGTATGGAGCACCTTGTTGTGTTTCAAATTCTGCATCAACGCCACCGGCGCCACCTGCGGGTCGCTGGTCAGGAAGATGGCGGTGCCTTCGGCCCGCACCGGCGGATCGCGGTCCAGCGCCTCCAGCAGGTCGGTGAGGGCGATGGTGCGGCGGTGCGCCTGGCGATACAGATACCGCGTGCCGCGCACCCAGGTGGTCATCAGCAGGACGATCAGGGTGGCGATCAACAGCGGGACGAAGCCGCCGTCGAACAGTTTCAGGAAATTGGACCACAGGAACGCCGATTCGACCAGCAGGAAAGGCAGCGTTACGCAGGCCGCGAGTAAAGGGCCCTTCCTCCAGACGCGCCAGACGACGATAAAGGCGAGGATGGTCGTCACGATCATCGTCCCGTTGACAGCCAAGCCATACGCCGCCGCGAGCGAGCCTGAACTTTTGAAGACGACGCACAGGAACAGCACTGTCCAGAGAAGCATTCGGTTGATTTTTGGGATGAAAATCTGGCCTTCGTGCCCTGCCGACGTATGACGGATTTCCATGCGGGGCAGCAGGCCGAACTGGATCGCCTGTTGCGCCATTGAAAATGCGCCCGTGATCACCGCCTGGCTCGCGATAATGGTGGCCATCGTTGCGAGAAGGATCAGGGGCACCAGAAGCCATTCCGGAGCCAGCATGTAAAAAGGGTTTTCGATCGCCGTGGGATCCTGCAACACCAGAACTCCCTGACCCAGATAGTTGAGAATCAGACACGGAAAAACAAGGATAAGCCACGCCGTCTGAATCGGCTTCCGACCGAAATGCCCAAGATCAACATACAGGGCTTCCGTCCCCGTCACCACCAGGAAAGCCGCCCCCATGACGATCAGCGCCAGCCTTCCGTGATGCAGAAGGAAACTGGCCGCGTAAACCGGGTTCATGCTGGCAAGGATGGCAGGGTCTCTGACGATCCAGACAAGACCTAAACCACCCATGGTCAGGAACCAGACGAGGGTAATCGGACCGAAAAAGGCCGATACTTTCTCCGTGCCGTTTTTCTGCACCGAAAACAGCATCACCAGGATGATCAGAGTCAGGGGTAGAACCCAGGATTCGAAATGCGGCGAAACCAGTTCAAGGCCCTCGACGGCAGACAAAACGGAAATAGCCGGGGTGATCGCCGCCTCGCCGTAAAACAACGACGCCCCCAGAACACCAAGTCCGAACACCAGGCCGCCCCATCGTCCCGCCGATTTCCGCGCCAGCGCCATCAGCGACAGACTGCCGCCTTCGCCCCGATTGTCGACGCGCAGCAGGAACAAGACGTATTTTAACGTCACGCTGATCATCAGCGTCCACAGGATAATGGAAAGCAGACCGTATACATCCGCCCGTTGAGGGATGCCATCGATCGAGACATGCTTGACCGCTTCGCGGAAGGCATAGAGCGGGCTGGTGCCGATATCGCCGTAAACAACGCCGATGCATCCCAGCGTCAGAATCCAGAATTTCGAATGTTTCGTTGGCTCGGAAGCGGTCGGTGCGGCCTGCATGATGTGTTCGAAATCTGTTTTCGTTCAGTGAAAAAGAGGGCGGATAATACACGCAAAGGCCCCGTTTTGGCAAACGGGGCTCGGGATGTCTCTTACACCGCCATCTGCGTCCCCATTTCCACAACCTGGCTGCGCGGGATGGAAAAGAAATCTGTGGCCGTGACCGCCGCATGGGCCATGGAAATGTAAATCTGGTCCTGCCATTCCGGCAAACCGACATGGGCGTAGGCATATTGTTTGCGTCGCCGGCGGAACAGGCCGTGTTTTTTGGGCGGAGCCGCCTGCTCCTGCCAGGCGCGCGCCAGGTTTTTATGCAACTTGTGAGCAGAAGAAGACATAATCGTCCGGCGTCCAAGAAAGAAGGAGGCATCGTGGAAATCGACACCCGTCAACCCCTCATGCCGGATAAGTCGCAGAGTACGCGGCACGTTGGGAGTCTCGGCATAACCGAAGATCAGGATGACGCGGGTAAAATGCGACGACAGTCGTTCGACGATGGCGCGCTGTTCGTCATGGACGCGCGGCGTATGTGTCGTCACCACGGTCAGGATAATGTTGTGTTCGTGCAGGATCTTGTTGTGCCTGAGATTCTGAAGCAGAGCGACAGGGGCCTTCAGGGGGTCGCTGGTCATGAAGATGGCCGTGCCCGGGACGCCTTTCGGCGGGTCGCGGTCAAGGATTTCCAGCAGATCAGACATCATGACACTAGTGCGATGCGCCTGCTGATACAGGTGGCGCGTGCCCCGCACCCAGGTCGCCATCATAAGGACAAGGACGCCGGCGAACGCCAGCGGCACGTATCCTCCATCCATGACTTTTTGAAGATTGGCGAACAGGAACACGCCTTCGATCGCAAAAAAGGGTATGACCAGCGCCAGAGAAAACAGGCGGCTTTTTTTCCACACATGCCGCGTCACCACGAACGCAAGGATGGTCGTCACGACCATGGTGCCCGTGACGGCGATGCCGTATGCTGAGGCGAGCGCGCCCGACGTGCGGAAGATCAGGCACAGGAACAGGACGGCCAGCATGAGCATGGCGTTGATCTTTGGCATATAGATCTGCCCCTCATGCTCCGCAGACATGTGACGGATCTCAAGCCGCGGCAACAGGCCCAGCTGGATGGCCTGGCGGGTCAGGGAAAATGCGCCGGTGATGACCGCCTGACTGGCGATGATGGTTGCCATGGTCGCCAGGATCACCAGAGGCAGAAGCCCCCATTCAGGCGCCATCAAAAAAAACGGGTTTTCAATGGCGTCCGGTGAGGCAAGGATAAAAGCGCCCTGCCCCAAATAGTTGAGCACCAGGCAGGGAAAGACAATCCACAGCCACGCCTGCCGGATCGGTGCCGACCCGAAATGGCCGAGATCGGCATAAAGGGCCTCCGCCCCCGTGACCGCCAGAAAAACGGCGCCGAGAACCACAAAGGCTATGCCGCTGTAGTCAAAGAGAAAGCGCAGCGCCTCGACCGGGCTAAGAGCGTAAAGGATAGAAGGATTGGCAATAATATGAAGAATTCCGACGATTCCTATGGTGGCGAACCACAATATCATAACCGGCCCGAACAGGCTTGAAACTTTCGCCGTCCCCTTTCTCTGACTGATGAACAACAGAACGATAATGGCAAGAGACAGAGGCAGCACGAACCGGTCGAATGCCGGTGTCACCAGGCTAAGACCCTCCACGGCCGACAGAACGGAAATGGCGGGCGTGATGGCGGCATCGCCGTAAAACAACGCGGCGCCCGCCATCCCCATATAAAAAATCAGGCCGTATTTTCGTCCCACCGCCTTTTGCGCCAGCGCCATCAGGGACAGGATTCCTCCTTCCCCTTTATTATCGGCCCGCAACAGAAAGTAAACGTATTTCAGGGTGACGATAACGGCCAGCGACCAGACGATCAGGGACAAAACGCCGTAAACGGCTTCTTGTGCCGGCGCGCCCCCTGTCAGCGCGTTTTTGGCGGCCTCGCGGAAAGCATAGAGCGGGCTGGTGCCGATATCGCCGTAGACGACGCCGATGCAGCCGAGAAACAGCGCGCGCCTGCCCGCGGAGGGAGAAGCCGTGTCGTCCGAAGTGGCGGGCTGTGTCTGCATGAAACTCGAAGGCCGGTTGAAACGCGCGGATTTTATACCCCTGCCGCATCATTTGCAAACCACATCCCTGTCTTTTGAACGCCCGGCGATGGAATTGACTTTCCGCCCGGGGGCTTTACTGTCACTGCCTATGAACGCACCTAAAACGCACGCGGCGCCGTCCGCCACCGCCCTGACGCCACGCGAAATCGTCTCAGAGCTGGACCGCAACATCATCGGCCAGAAAGACGCAAAGCGTGCGGTCGCCATCGCCCTGCGCAACCGCTGGCGGCGGCAGCAACTGGATCCGGCGATGCAGGAGGAAATCTATCCGAAGAACATCCTTATGATCGGGCCGACGGGCGTCGGTAAAACAGAAATTGCGCGGCGTCTGGCGCGTCTGGCCCAGGCGCCGTTCCTGAAAGTCGAGGCAACCAAATTCACGGAAGTGGGCTATGTGGGCCGCGACGTCGAATCCATCGTCCGCGACCTGATGGAAATCGGCTTGCATATGGTGCGTGACCGCATGCGCCGCACCGTTACCGCCCAGGCGGAACATTATGCCGAGGAACGGGTGCTCGACGCGCTGGTAGGCGATACGGCTACGCCCGGCACGCGCGAAAGCTTCCGCGAAAAATTGCGGCGCGGCGAACTCGACGACCGTGAGATAGAGCTCGATGTGCTGGACAAAGCAGACGGCATGCCCAGCTTCGACATCCCCGGAATGCCCGGCGCGTCTATGAGCATGGTGAATATCGGCGAGATGCTGGGCAAGGCGATGGGGGGCCGGACGAAGCGCCGCAAAATGACCGTCGAACACTCCTACACCGTTCTGGTGGCGGAGGAGGCCGACAAGCTTCTGGATGAAGAAAAAGTCGTCGCGGAAGCAATGGAGATGGTGCAGCAAAGCGGCATCGTCTTTATCGACGAGATCGACAAGATCGCCGCACGCCAGGATGCGCGCGGCGGCGATGTCAGCCGCGAAGGCGTGCAGCGCGATCTGCTGCCGCTAATCGAGGGCACGACCGTATCGACAAAACACGGGCCGGTGAAGACCGACCATATATTGTTCATCGCGTCCGGCGCGTTCCATCATGCGAAACCGTCGGACCTTCTGGCGGAGCTGCAGGGCCGCCTGCCGATCCGCGTTACGCTGAACGCTTTAAGCGAGGACGATTTTCGCCGCATTCTGACCGAGACGGATTCCTGCCTGATCCGTCAATACAGGGCACTAATGCAGACGGAAAACATCGCCATCGATTTCGACGGAGACGCCATAGCCCAGATCGCCGCCATCGCGTATCAGGTGAATGAGACCGTCGAGAATATCGGCGCGCGCCGCCTGCTGACCATCATGGAAAAACTTCTGGACGATATCAGCTTCAGCGCCCCCGACCGCGGCGGCGAACAAATCCAGATCACTGCGGACTATGTGCGCAGCCAGGTGGCCGAACTGGCGAAGAACGCGGATTTAAGCAAGTTCATCCTGTGACGGTCTGGTTTTCCCGATCATAAGGGCATAAGCCGCAAGCAGGGTCAGCAGGCCGAGCCACCAGCCCTGCCACATGCCATAGGCGGTGGAGGCGATCGCGACGGTCATAATGAACAGCGGCAGGACGAAGCACCGCGCCCTGTCGTGCATCCGGCGTGTTTTTTCCAGCAGCCAGCCTATCAGGACGCAGGCAGCGAATATACCGAGCAGCCCGAATTCCAGCCAGATCTGCAGCGCCACATTATGCGGATGCAAAACCGTCTCGCTGTCGAAAAAACGCTGTTCCGTCACGAAACGCATGGTCCGCGCAGCCTCGGTGCCATAGCCAAGGACAGGGTGCTGGAAAATGCTGGCCGATATGAAATGCCAGATTTCCAGACGCTGCGCGCCATAAGCTCCGCCCTTGCCGAAATAAGGCGACGCGTTGACGGCATCCGCCCATGCAAAAGCGTTCTGCGCCATCCATGGCATCAGGACGAAATAGGAGGCGACAAGCACGGCAAGGCCTCGCCACGCCCAAACATGGCGCCGGGGAAAAATCGCAAAGCACAACAATCCGGCCAGAAGTCCCATCTGGGCCGACTGGCTGTCGCTTAGAAAAACCGGCAACGCAGCGGCACATAAAACAATGACCGCCAGCCATGGTTTTTCACAAAAAGCCATGGCTGGAAAAACGCATAATGACAGAAATACGATGCCCCGGTTGAGCAGGGACGCGTTGATGGCCGCATCCGGCACGATGCCGTTCATAAGGCGATAAAGCGGAAACCCCGTTTCGTATTCAATCGTCAGAACCGCCGAAGCAAGAATCACCGACCATGGCATGAGGCGCATGGATTTGTTGACGGCGTCGGCAGGCAATGCTGCGATCACCGACTCCAGAAGAACAAAACCCAGAAGAATGGGCGCGCTCTTGCCTGTGCGGCCCAGGACTTCAACCGGATCGCCCGCCCATAAAGCGCTGCACAGGCTTAATGCCAGAATGCCAAAAGATATGAGAACGGCTGGTTTATTGAAAACGGGCAGCGTTTTTTTGTGCAGCGCTAGCGCCAAGAACCCGGCAAGCCCAATCATTCCCGGCAAACCCGCCAGCGCGCGCGGCGCGCATATAGCCAGCAGCGGAAGAGCCGCCAGCGCCGCGGCGAACAGGCAGGCTGTCTTTTTTTCGTCGGTTAAAAACATAAATACCTGCCCGAGGGCGTTGCCGGTTCGGCCGAAGCCCAGACTGTTTATAACCGTTTGCAAAAAGAAAACCAGCGCCTGTAGAAGGCGCCGGTACAACGACGACGAAGATTATTTAAATTCGAGAACTTTTACCTGGACACCGGCGGCGCTGTCCTTATCCATCACCGCGCCATGGTTGGTCTGGCGCTGGAACACATTGACAGGGCCGTCGCCATACGTGTCCTGCGTTTCGGTCGCGCCCTTGCCGTGGTCGACGACGGTGCGCTCGGCTGTGGTGTCATAGGCATCGCCCAGTTCTTTTGCAGCCTTGTCTTCAACGGTTTCGGCCTTGCCGCCCTCGGGCACGCCCTGCGCTGCGGTTGCCGGATCACCCGCGGCAGGACTGATTGCATTCAGCGTGATGCCATCCGCTTCCGGATCCTGAAGCGCAGCAGCCCCTTCTTTAAAGGAAGCGCCGACAGGGCTTTCGTTGCCGAAACCGTCTTTGGCGAATGCAGGGCTGTGCGTTGCCAGCATTACCGTGGCGACAATGCCGACCAATACAAAACGATACAAGACGCCCATGGCGGCCCTCCTTTTAAATCCAGACAAGCCTATATCAGGCGTTAGGGATCAGAACTGGCGCTGGATCGCCTGTCCGTTCTTTTCCATGTCCTGGCCCATGCCGTTGAACGTATTGCTGCAACCGGCTAGAACCACCAAAGTAGTTAATATGACTAATACGCGCGTCATGCATATCACCTTTACACTGGAAACGTCAAAGAAACTTTGCAGATATATAGCACAAGGCTATCAAAAAGCGAAAGCGGGGTTTACCCTCCATCAAGCTATCAATAACCACTGTCAGGAGAGATACCATTATGCGCCTTAAAGACAAGGTTGCCGTCGTCACCGGGGCCGCCAGCGGCATCGGCAATGAAATCGCAAGAACGTATCTGCGCGAGGGGGCGAGGATCGTTATCGCCGATCTGGGCCAGGACCGCGCCGACGCGGCCGCGAGGGACATGGACCCTAGCGGAAAGATGGTCATCGGCCTCGATATGGACGTGACCAGCGAACAGAAGGTCGATGACGGCATGGCAAAAGCCGTCAAGGCGTTCGGCGCCATCGACGTGCTGGTGAGCAACGCGGGGATCCAAATCGTCGCGCCCGTCGTCGATTTCAAATACGACGACTGGAAAAAACTGATGGCCATCCATGTCGACGGCGCATTCCTCACCACCCGCGCGGCCCTGCGGCAGATGTACAAGCAGAAGACGGGCGGCAGCATTATTTATATGGGGTCCGTCCATTCCAAGGAAGCCTCGAAACTGAAAGCCCCCTACGTCGCCGCCAAGCATGCGCTGGTCGGCCTCGCCAAGGTCGTGGCAAAGGAAGGCGCGGAATATAAAGTGCGCGCCAACGTCATCTGCCCCGGCTTCGTCCGCACCCCGCTGGTCGAAAAACAGATTCCGGAACAGGCAAAGGAACTCGGCATGTCTGAAGACGATATCGTCAAAAAGGTGATGCTGAAGGAAACCGTTGACGGCGAATTCACGACCGTGCAGGACGTCGCCGCGTGCGCCCTGTTTTTCGCCGGCTTCGAATCCAACGCTCTGACCGGTCAGTCCATCGTCGTCAGCCATGGCTGGTTCATGCAATAACGCTGAAAATTCACCTCTTAAAGGAAACAACCATGACCCTGTCCATGTACCAGGCCTCGATCCCCTCTTTCATACGAATGCTCGGCAATCTGTCCGACATCATGACGAAGGCGGAAGATTATGCCGAAAGTAAAAAAATCGACCCGTCCGTGCTGATCAACGCCCGCCTTGCGCCGGATATGTTTCCTCTGTCCCGCCAGATCCAGATCGCGACCGACAGCGTGAAAGGCTGTGGCGCGCGGCTGGCGGGCGTGGACGTGCCGAGCTATCCCGATACAGAAAGCACCTTCGCCGAGTTACAGGCGCGCATCCGGAAGACGGTCGATTTCCTGAAAACATTCAAACCGGAACAGATCGACGGCAGTGAAGGCCGCGACATTCTGTTAAAAATGCGCACCGGGGACCTCACCTTCCAAGGCCAGGCTTATCTGACCCATTTCGTCCTACCCAATTTCTATTTCCACACGTCGATGGCATACGCCATCCTGCGCCATAACGGCCTCGATATCGGCAAGATGGATTTTTTAGGCAAGCCGGAATAAAGGCTTTTTGGTAAAAATCAGCCGCCCGTGCCTGCGGCAGTGCGGGCCGCTTTGTTTTGCACAGGCATGTTATCCCGTGCTGTTTTTCCTGTGCCTTCCAAATAATCGATCAAGACCTCTCCATATGGCAGGGAAAAATCGACGATCTGGTGGCGGCCGCCGATAATTTTCCGCACCGGCAAGTCGGCGACGCGGCAGTTGACGTGAGGAATGAGGTGCAGACGCGCCGGTCCATCCCAGGCACCATGCACCTTGATGTTTTCAAGTCTGTAGCTCACCAACTGAGCGATTTTCGGACGCCCGTCGACGTCGGGGATCAGCTTGAGGTTGACGTTCAGTTTGCCGAGGCCTTTGGTGATGTCGTCGAGCTTCGCTTCCAAGCTGACATGCTTATAGGCCATAGTGCCCATCGCCACCTGCATCCCGTCATAGGACAGAGTCCCTGCAAGCGTGTCCCGGGCGAGGCGCAGGTCAGGCTCGCCCCATTTTTTCGGAAAGCCCCAGATTTCACGGCCCGCCGTGATCGGCGGCTCGTCATTCAGGTACATCTGGACTGAGAAATTGCAGGGTTCGCCTTGATAGGTCGCGAGAATTCCGGTGCCGCTTTCCTGATAATCGCCAAAGCCGGAGGAGTCCGGCATTTTCATCCATTCATAAAAACAAATATTTTTACGCTCGCCGCTCGGTTCCAGGGGTTCGGGAAGCGCCGCGCGCACAGCGTCAGCATCGCTTTCATAGGTGATGATCAGGTATTCGCGGTTTTTAAAAATATACGGTCCTGCCGGATAGCTGGGGCTGAAAGCGGGCATGGACAGGGTTTTCAGGATCTCGTCACGGGTCATAGAGCTGTTCCTTTTCTGAAGGCAGATAGGCCGTGCATGCGCCCGATCAATCTTAATGTTCGTGGCGCGCGGTGAAGACGATACTGTCGCCGGTATGGCGAAAACCCCGCACATGAAGTTTCGCCATAACAGCCTCGGGATCCAGCGCCGCGAGGTCGTCGACCTGCATCGTATCGACATTCTGGCCGAGCGGCCGGTGTTTGACCGGGTCGCTATGGCTTGAGAACAGGACAAGGCTGGGGCAGTCGGTCAGGGCGATCAGGTGCATCGGCCCTGTATCGTTGCCGACCGCCGCCGCCGCCTCGCGCCCCAGCACCACCAGATCGGTCAGCGCAGTCTGGCCGGTCAGGTCAAGCGCCTCGGGACAGGCGGTGAGAATGGTGGACGCCGCGTCGTTTTCGGCCTTTGTGCCGACCACCACCGGCTGGAAACCCCAGCCGAACAACGTGCGGGCCAGGGCGCCGTAGCGTTCCGCGGGCCAGCGTTTTTCGGGGCGCTGGGGCGCGGAACCCGGCGCGATCAGAACATATGGCAGGTCCTTCAGGCCGAAGCGCGTGACGTCACCCTGGATCCAGTCCATACGGTCGACGCGCACATCAATGATGCCCGCCAGGGCCAAGGTCTGTTTATGGCCGTCGAACGCGTGCCCCCCCGCGCGGTCGGGGGACGTATTCCGGTGGGACGCGCCGCGCGCGACCCCCACCCATTCCGGCTTGCGTCTGAACAAACGGAAATAGAGGCTGCTGCGGTCGCTGTTCTGCAGATCGTAGACGCGGGTATAGCCGCCCTTGTTGATCTTGCCATACAGCGCGCTCCATCCTTTCAGATCATTCCAGCGCGGACGCGTATCGGTGACGATATGGTCGAAATAGCCGCAGGCCCGGCCCAGGCTGACATAGGGAGTCGTGGTCAGAAGCGTGATATTGTCCTGCGCATGATGGTCGCGGATCGCGCGCATGGCCCCCAGGGCCTGGACGAAATCGCCCATCGCTCCCAGCTTGATCACGAGTATGCGGGTCTGCTGCCTGTCCATGTCACTCCGCCGCCTGTTTGGACTGACGCTCCCGCCATTGCTCCCCCAGAAGCTCGGCATAGACGTTCAATGTCTGGTCCGCCATTTTTTCGCGGCTGAAATGCTGCGCCACATGCGCCATGGCGCGGGCAGCCAGCACACCGCGCTGGCCCGGCGCGAGGGCCAGCGCCTCGCGGATCGCCAGCGACAAGGCAATAGGGTCGCCCGGCGGAATCAGCCAGCCGGTTTCGCCGCGCAGAATGGTTTCCTGCGCCCCGCCGTGATCGGTCGCGATGCAGGGGCGTCCCATGGCCTGCGCTTCCACCGCGACGCGCCCGAAGCCTTCGGGTTCGATCGAGGCGGATACGACAACGGCGGCCAGCATATACGCGGCTGGCATGTCCGTCGTCTGGCCCACGATCCGCACCCGCCCGTCGATGCCGAGGGCGCGGATTTTCTCTTCCATCTCCTCGTGATAGGCAGTGCGGCCCTGGTCCGGGCCCATCATCACGCAGAACACATCGGGCCGGTCCAGGCGCGCCATCGCGTCGATCAGCACGGCATGGCCTTTCCAGCGCGTGATCCGTCCCGGCATCATCACGATCTGCGCCCCGTCCGGTACTCGCCATTCGCGCGCCAGCTTGATCATGCGTTCCGGCGTCACCAGGGACGGCTGGAATTTTTCCAGAGGCACGCCGCGGGGAATCAGGCGGATGCGCGCGGGCTCGATGGCGTAATTCTTCACCAGATAATCCGCGACGTAACGGGAAATGGCGATCACGCGCTCGCCTTTCGCGATGACGGAATTATAAAAGCGTTTGGCCTCGCCGGAAATATTGTAGGGCGCGTGACACGTTGTCATGAACCGCGTCTTTTCCCTTCGGCAGGCCAGAAGACAGCTCCAGGCCGGGGCGCGGCTGCGGGCATGGACGATATCGACGCCGTGGCTGCGGATCAGGGCCCGCAGGCGGCCTGCGTTGCGCCAGATGACGACAGGATTCTTGCTGTCGACCGGCAGCGCAATGAATTCCGCCCTGGCGCGGGCCAGTTCGTGCACGCGGGACCCGCCGGAGGCGACGACGATCGACCGCGCCCCCGCGCGCACCAGTTCCGCCGCGATATCGATGCAGCCCTGCTCCGCGCCGCCCGTGCCGAGCGCGGGGATCACCTGCATGATGACGGGCTTCCTGCGGGCTGTGTCTTGTGCCATGCTTCCTCTGTGTCCCGGCTGTGCTAGACTGCCGGTTCGTCAGGCCCTAAAATACAGCAAATCATTCATGGATGCATCCCTCCTGCACAGAAAACACCGGCCCGCGCTGGCTTACGTCAAAACGCCGACGGCACAGGGCCCCGCCCGGCCTTCCGTCATGTTCTGCGGTGGGTTCCGGTCCGACATGCTGGGCACCAAGGCCGCGTACCTTGAACAGCATGCAGGCGCGCGCGGGCAAGGGTTCGTCCGTTTCGACTATACCGGCCACGGACAGTCCGAAGGCGCGTTCGAGGACGGGACGATCGGGTCATGGACGCAGGACGCGCTCGACATCCTCGACGAACTGACCGACGGTCCCGTGATCGTCGCAGGGTCGTCGATGGGCGGATGGATCGCGCTCAACATGGCAAAGGCCAGGCCGGAAAGGATCGCGGGACTGGTCTGCATCGCCGCCGCGCCCGATTTCACGCGCTGGATGCGGGCGGGCATGACGCCGGAACAGGAACGGCTGCTGAACCGGGACGAGCGGTTTTACCGCGCCAACGCCTATGGCGCCCCCTATCCCATCACGCGGCGCCTGATCGAGGAGGCGGAGGCGCATTGCCTGCTGGATTCGGAGATCGACATACGATGCCCGGTGCGCCTGCTGCAGGGGATGGAAGACCCGGACGTGCCGTGGCAGACCGCGCACCGCATCCGCAACGCCCTTACTGACCCCGCGCTGGCCGAAGTATTCCTGGTGGAGCATGGCGACCACAGGCTGTCGCACCCCGACCATTTGGTCCTGATCGGGCGTCAGCTCGACGCGCTGTCGGACACTGCAGACTAACCATTATTTACGTTTGTATTTCATGGGCTTGCCCTTTTTGGACTCGCCCTTCCTGGAGTCGCTCTTGGCGGAGGCCATGCCGGCCCCGCTCATCATCTTATGGACGAAGGAGGCGATAATCAGGATGGCCAGCGGCAGCGCGGCGACCAGGGCCGTGGTCTGGCTGAGGATCGGGTCCATGACGACCTGCCAGAAATCGGGTTCGAAATTTTCCCTGGCCCAGTCAAAGCTTTCACGATGGTAATTAGCCCACATCCAGCCCACGTCGCTGAGCCTGAAAGCCTGCAGGGCATCGCCCATTTCAGGATGGTTATAGGCCATGTAACAGTCGTGACCGATGGCGGCCGCGGGCAGCAGCGCCAGGAAAAAGCCGAGCAGATAGGAGTTGCGCATGGAAATGATCCGGAACGGGTGAAGTTGCCTGTGA
>JBGAPF010000019.1:0-46429 GCA_044221445.1 Alphaproteobacteria bacterium | reverse complement strand
GATTTTGCCACCAGCCCGCTGATATAAAAAAACGCGCCGGCCGGGAAACTGTATCGCGCTTTGTTTTCTGCAGGCTTATCGGGATCGTAAACATATTCGTTCGCTTTGAACGTGGCCTCATCCCCTAGCGCCACCTGCGTTTCGTCGATCAGCAGGATCAAAGCGCGGCTGTCCTTACCGGTCGTCACGGTATCATTCAGTTTTACAGGCGTGTTTTCGACCGCTGCGACAGGTTTCGCATCGGTCTCCGGACCCTGTATGGTCGCGTTGCCTTCCAGGACCGCCAACGTTCCGATGATGCTGCCTTCGTCGGCATAGCCTGGATCAGATGCCCACAGGCAAAAGAGCGATAAAAAAACTAGAACCCGAACAAACATTACAATCTTCCGATGCTGTTGCATTGTTGCAGCGATCGGCAGGAAGTCAAGCAGGACCAGGGTTTCAGAAGCAGCATACCCAAAAATTCTTTTCTTTAAGAACCGGGGTGGCTATATACGCGCCATGCTTACAGAGCGTCAGTCGTTTAAAATGGGATTACAGGAAAATCTGGGATTAAGCTTTGGGGTCATTCCCTTTGGCTTTCTTGCGGGATTTTATCCGGTCAAGCTGGGTTTTGAAGTCTGGCAGTCAGTATTGTTTTCGCTATTCATATATGCCGGTGCATCGCAGATCGTCGCTGTAACTCTTATGGTGCAGGCTGTACCGGTGCTTTTTGTTGTGCTTCCGGCCTTAGTCGTGAACAGCCGGTTCCTTCTGTTCAGCGCTGCGCTGGCCAAGGATACGAAGCACTGGCCGTTGCGCTGGAAGATTCTGAACAGTTTTTTGATGACCGATCAGATATTCGCCTTGACGGAACGGCATGTCCGCGAAGAAACGTCTTTGCATCTGCGATGGTTCATGCTGGGCGCGAGCCTGCCTCTATGGGTGTTCTGGAATGTCGCGACGGTTATGGGCGCGCTATTGCCGGGTTTCATGCCGGATGAGTTCGATCTGATCAAGTTTGCGCTTCCCCTCACATTTCTTACGATCCTCGCTCTGTCGGTGAAAACGGGTACGGATCGGGTTGCTGCGGCGGCAGGCGGCATAAGCGCGGTTGCCTTGATGTTCCTGCCTTATAATGCCGGTCTGGTCGTTGCCACGTTTTGTGGCATTGGGGCCGCGATGGCATTTGACCGCTATAGAGGGAAAGAATGACGTATTTCTGGCTCTGCCTGTTTTTCCTTGCCGCGACAAGTTTTGCCTCGCGCGGCCTGTTTATCATTTTGTCCAACCGGATCAGCCTGGCGCCCTCGATCCAGGATGCCCTGAAATATCTGGCTCCATCCATTTTCGCGGCCATTATCGCGCCGGCGGTGCTGAATTATCGTGGATCTCCGGATTTTTCTTTGGGAAATCTTCAATTATGGGCGATCGTTCCCGCAGCTATTGTTGCGTTTAAAACAAAAAGCATCGTTTTCACGCTGGCTACAGGGCTTTTAGGATTGGCATTGCTTGAATATTTATTCTAGCGGCTTTATGCCGCGTTTTTCGAACGGCTTCTTTCCAGCCAACCCTCAAGGTCGACGAGCGCACGTTGTGAAAGTCCTTTTTTCTTGTCGCCGCCCCGGACAGGACGGCCGCGGGCGTCTTTCAGGTCAAGGGGGGAGAACAACCCAAAGTTGACGTTCATGGGCTGGAACGTATCGGCGTTAGCGCCGCCTGTAATGTGGTTGAGCAGCGCGCCCATTGCAGTGGTAACGGGCGGTGCATCCACGCAGGACCCCAACCGTTCGGCGGCGGCGAACCGACCGGCCATAATGCCGACAGAGGCGCTTTCGACATACCCTTCGCATCCCGTGATCTGTCCTGCAAACCGCAGGCGGGGCAGGGCTTTCAGGCGCAGGCTATGATCTAGAAGCTTCGGTGAATTGATAAACGTGTTCCTGTGTAGACCGCCCAGCCGGGCGAAGACTGCATCTTCCAGCCCCGGTATCATTTTCAGGACGCGGGTCTGTTCGGCATATTTCATCTTGGTTTGAAAACCGACCATGTTGTAAAGCGTGCCCAGAGCATTGTCCTGGCGAAGCTGCACCACCGCGTAAGGCCGCTCGCTGGAATGCGGATTGGTCAGGCCGACCGGTTTCATGGGACCGAAGCGCAACGTTTCCGGGCCGCGGCTTGCCATCACTTCGATCGGCATGCAGCCTTCGAAATAGGGCGTGTCCTTTTCCCAGTCCTTGAACTCGGTTTTGTCGGACGCCATCAGAGCATCGATGAAGGCGTAATACTGGTCGCGGTCCATCGGGCAATTGATATAATCCTTGCCCGTGCCCGCCGGTCCTTCCTTATCGTAGCGGGACTGGAACCATGCTTTCTCAAGGTTGATTGTTTCCTTATGAACGATGGGCGCAATGGCGTCGAAAAACGCCAGTTCGTTTTCGCCTGTAAGAGATTTGATGGCATCGGCCAGGGCAGGGGACGTCAGCGGGCCGGTGGCGATAATAACACTGTCCCATTCTTCCGGGGGCAAGCCTGCCACTTCCCCGCGTTCGATGGTGATCAGAGGATGCGCGGCAAGTGCCGCGGTGACGCCGTCCGAAAAAGCGTCGCGGTCTACAGCCAGTGCCCCTCCGGCGGGGACGGCAGCCTTGTCGCCCTCCCGCATGATCAGCGAGTCGCATTTCCGCATTTCCGCATGAAGCAGCCCCACCGCATTATTTTCGGCGTCGTCGGAGCGGAAGGAATTCGAACATACCAGCTCCGCGAGGCCTTCGGTCTTATGCGCATCCGTCTTACGCAGGGGGCGCATTTCGTGAAGAATAGCGGGGACACCAATGCGGGCGATCTGCCACGCGGCTTCCGAACCGGCCAGTCCGCCCCCGATGATATGGATGGGTTTTATGTTCATAGGGGCGACCATAGGCAAACAAAGGCCCTTTTTCAATTTTTATGCATGAAATTGGCAAAAAATTCGCAAAAAACTTAAGTTTTTCCTGCTCTTAACTTTATTTAAAAGAGAACCTATATATAATGGACGGGTCAGGTTTGGTACATATCATGGATTACCATGCTATTTACGAGACCTGATCTCCCCCTCAAACAAGCGTGATACGGAGCCGTCCCTGACAATGGGGGCGGGTGTGATTTTATATGGATTTTCCATTCGACCTTCTTACCCAGGTTTTCATGGGCAAACCGATTTGGGTCTGGACGCTGTTCCTGGCCATGGTTGGCACCCTTATGGTCTTGGACCTTGGCGTTCTCCATCGCAAGCAAAAGGAAGTCTCTGTCAGGGAAAGTCTGACCATGTGCTCCTTCTACATGGCGCTGGCCTGTATGTTCGGTTTGTGGATCTGGTATGCCTTTGGGGCGGAATCGGGAGCGAATTTCTTTACCGGATATTTTATCGAACTCAGCCTGTCGATGGACAATCTGTTCGTGATGGCGCTTATTTTTATGCATTTTTCAATACCGCCGAAATATCAGCATAGGGTTTTGTTCTGGGGCATTATCGGCGTCATCATCCTGCGTGGTGTGATGATCGGGGCTGGGGTCATGCTGATCGACCGCTTCGGCTGGATTTTGCTGATATTTGGCGCATTCCTGATCTTTACGGGATTTCGCATGTTCTTCATGAGCGACAAGGATGAGGATGTCGACCTTCAGGACAATAAAATCCTGAATTTCCTTCGTAAACACATGCGTGTCACGACACAGATAGAAAACCAGAAATTCTTTGTCCGCCAGACGGACGAAACAACGGGCCGTACGTTGCGGTACGCAACGCCTTTGTTCCTGAGCCTGTGTCTGATCGAGATATCCGACGTGATCTTTGCCGTGGACAGCATTCCGGCGATTTTTGCCATCACCACGGACCCCTATATCATTTTCACCAGCAACCTGTTCGCCATCCTTGGCCTGCGGTCGCTGTTTTTTGCGCTTGTCTGCTGTTATCAGGCGGTTCGCCTATGAAATGCGCCTGGCCCTGATCCTTGCCTTTATCGGCATGGAGATTTTCTATAGCCACTTTATCGCCATAAACCGGATCCGGTTTTGACACTTGGCATTACGCTATTGATCCTAGCGGGGTATTTCTGGTCTCGCTGGCCAAAACATCCAACAGCAGAAAACAGGTTGAATCAGGTTTTTCTGGTCGTTGTTCAATCAGGCACCGGCGAGGGCTGCGACAGGGCTTGCAGACGGTCCAGTTCTTTCTGATGATATTTGCCGATATAGTTATAACCGCTTTTCCGGTACAGGTTTTCCGCCTCGTCATGACCGAGGTCCGTGTCCAGTTCGATAAGCTTGCAGCCTTCGTCACGCGCCCGCTGTTCGGCGAATTCGATCAATGATATGCCGTATCCGTGGCGCGATGTTTTTCATCGATCACGACGTGCTCGATATAGGTCACATAGCCGTCATGCAGGTTATGGTTCGGAACAATGCCGATAACCCCGATGACCTCGTTATCGATCTCCGCCACGAACATACGGTAACCGGTGGCGCGGGCGACGAACACGCGTTGCGCATATGTCTGCATGTCCAGGTTAGGGATAAGCTGGCGGATAATGGGATAGGCGCGATGGTAGTCCGCATCCGAGCGCGCTTCATGGACCATCAGGTTGTCACCGGTCTTGGTGCTTGCCTTGATCGCTTCGTGTCTTGTCATAAATCACCATGTTGTCGATAGGGCCTTTTCTATACGATTTTATGTTTTTGAGCAAATCTGGCGGAAATTTCGCCTGCGACAAGGGCGGCGTCGTTCAGGGCGGAATAAGCGTAAGTTTCAAGGTTTCCGTCAAAAATGCGGGCGACGCCTCTGTCCGTTAGGCTTTGATGAAACCGCGCAAAACGTTCATTGCCGCCATCCAGCATCGCGATATAAACGGGCTTCCCGGTCGTGGCCGCTTCTGAGATCATCGAGACGCTGTCCGCCGTGACGATGATGAAATCCGCCCAGGCCAGCATGCCGAAATAGGGATTGTCGCCTGTGCCGTTCCATACCCAGGCATCGCTCCCGGATAATGCGGAGTGCAGGACGGTCTGGTTATTTTCTCCGGTTCGCCGGGACATCGTCACCATTAGCCCGTACCGCGCCGATATTTCCTGCAACGATGCGGCAAGCTTTTCGGCTGTTTTCTCAGTCATCGTATAAGCTTTGCTTTTTCCTCCGACCAGCACGGCGACGCGCGGATTTCTTAAACTTTCAAAAACAGGCTGCCATTCGTTGCGGGCGTTCGAAAGCTTTTCGGCGTTGATACGGTTCGGCGCCGCGAGCGTAACGACGACGTTTCCGCCGCGCACGCCGTCATGCGCCGGAACCGCGACAAGGTCGAACGCATCCGGCTCAATGCGCGGATCTTGCAAAAAGGCCGTGAACACCGAACCGCCGCTGGCCTTTTTTATATAGCGCGCCGCCGCCACGGCTTTACGACCGGACGCCAGCACAAGGTCCGGCCATGGCGGCTCCAGCGGGCTGCCTGTAAACGAAAAGCTTCGTTCGAACGCAAGAAATGGCGAAAAAGCCTTCCAGGGCTGCCGCAGCCCGATCCGTTTGATGTCTGGCGTAACGCCCAATGCCTCGGCCACGCCGATACACTGGTTTTCCGTGCCTGCCATGCCTTCAGTAACGACCCAGCACTTCATATGCAGGCGATCCTTTTCAAACATCGAAAACTGTGTTTAATATGCGCCGCTTCGATCGGGGCTTGCAAGTCTGCGCAACTTTATATCAATATAACTTCTATAATGGTAATATCTTTACAAAACAGGACGTTCGTATGAAACGTAATAAGCTCGACAAGATCGACCAGAAAATTCTCAAGAATCTTCAGGAAGACGGGCGCATCACTAACGTCGAACTCGCCAAACTTGCCGGCATTTCCGCGCCTCCTTGTCTGCGCCGCGTCCGGGCTCTGGAGGAGGCGGGGTATATCAACGGCTATCACGCCCACATCGATCCGCAGATGCTGGGATACGGCGTCACCGTGTTTGCCAACGTTAAACTGGTCAGCCAGGCGGAAACCGATCTGAAAAAATTCGAAGACCGCGTCAAATCCTGGCCGCGCGTGCGTGAATGTTTCATGCTGGCGGGCGAAACAGATTTTCTTTTAAAGATCGTCGCCCATGACTGGGATGACTATCAACGCTTCCTGACGGCCGAACTGACCGCCGCGCCGAACGTGACGTCGGTCAAATCGTCTCTGGCTATTCGTGCGGCAAAGGAAGAAGCGGGCGTTCCAATAGAAATTTGATCTTTTTATTGACCAGAGCATATAATTATGCAGGGAACATAAATGGGAGATTAAAATGCCAGTAATTAGCAATATTATCAGAACTTTAGCGTCCCCATTCAGAGATTGGGCGGAAGCCGCTAGTGAACATGCAAAGCTGGTTTCAGGTGCACGGGCAGAACAACGCTTAGGAACAGAGGGAGAGGTTTTTGATCCTGCTGCGGCAAGAATAGCCCAGAATGAACGGGACCAGCTAGTGCGGCGGCCTAATCAGCCTTTATAGCTGACGCCTAGAATTTCGTACGATTTGCTGCCTTGCGGCGTCTGGACGGGCGCGCTGTCGCCGACGGATTTGCCTATAAGGGCGCGTGCGATAGGGGCATTGACCGAAATCAATCCTTTATCGGCATTCGCTTCGTAGTGGCCCACGATCTGGTACGTAAATTCGGCATCCGTGTCCTCGTCGGCGATTTTTACGGTCGCCCCGAATTTCACGGTATCGCCGTCGAATCCTGAGAAATCGATGATCTGCACGGCCGAAACGACCGCCTCCAGTTCCTGGATGCGGCCTTCGATGAAGCTTTGGCGTTCGCGGGCGGCATGGTACTCGGCGTTTTCCGAGAGATCGCCATGGCCGCGCGCTTCGGCGATGGCCTCGATCACAGCGGGGCGCTCGATGCTTTTCAGCTTTTTCAGTTCGGCTTCGAGAGCTTCGAAACCGCCCTTTGTCATCGGGATTTTTTCCACAACGCGCTCCGCTTTCTTCCAAAAAATAAACCCGTCCACCGGACGGGATGCTCTCGGGATCACAAATGATCTGATGGCTATAAAAGTAAAAAGATTTGGTGGTTAAGTCAACATATCTTGCCTAATGAGAATATATTTACATAATATAAATCAAGATCCAAAGGCTTGGGCTTTATCGTCCTTCGTGAAATAATCCTGCAGAGGGGCGACCTGAATATCCCGTGCGCGGATGGCGCGGATCGCCTGGACTCCGGCCTTGGCTGCGGACAGAAGCGTGTAATGCGGGATGCGGTACATCAGGGCGACCCGGCGGATGTTATCGGAATCCGCGAAGGCCTGCGGCCCTTTCGCCGTCGTATTAATCATAAGAGCGATCTGGCCGTTGATGATCGCATCCACGATATGCGGCTGGCCTTCCATCACTTTATTGATCTGTTGGACCTTAAGCCCCTGGCTCTGGAGATATTTGCAGGTGCCTGTGGTTGCGGTCAGTGTGAAACCCATTTCAACGAGGTCTCGGGCCAGTTCGACGGCATCTTCCTTGTCCGGATCCTTGACAGACAAAAACACCATGCCTTCGCGCGGCAGGTTCGTCCCCGCCGCGATCTGGGACTTGGCAAAAGCCTGCGCCATGTCAGTATCGATGCCCATCACTTCGCCGGTCGATTTCATTTCAGGGCCGAGCAGGGGATCGACGCCGGGGAATCGGCTGAATGGGAACACGGGCGCTTTCACGGCCGTATGGTTATGCGACATGCCGACTAGCATATCGCTGAAATCGCTCAACGGTTTGCCTGCCATAAGAAGGGCGGCGATTTTCGCCACCGGCACACCCGTCGCCTTCGCCACAAAGGGCACGGTACGGCTGGCGCGCGGGTTGACCTCAAGGATATAAATATCCTGCTCCCCCGTATCACGGTTATGTTTCAGGGCGAACTGGACATTGATCAGGCCGACGACTTTCAGCGCCTTCGCCAGCTGGATCGTCTGTTTTTCCAGTTCCCGCACCGTTTTGTAAGGCAGGGAATGAGGCGGCAGCACACAGGCGGAATCGCCTGAGTGAACTCCGGCTTCCTCGATGTGCTCCATGATGCCTGACACATAAACCTGTTTACCGTCGGACAGCGCGTCGACATCCACTTCGATGGCGCTGCGCAGATAGCGATCGAGCAGCACGGGCGACGATCCCGAAACATGCACGGCGGTCTTGATATACCGTTTCAGGTCGTCCATGCCGTGGACGATCTCCATCGCCTGGCCGCCAAGAACATAAGAAGGGCGCACGACGAGCGGAAATCCGATTCCTTCCGCGATCTCCAGCGCCTGCTTCTCGCTTTTGGCGATGCCGTTCGGCGGCTGGCGTAGTTTCAATTGATGCAGCAGTTTCTGGAACCGCTCACGGTCTTCGGCCAGGTCGATGGCGTCGGGCGACGTGCCGAGGATGGGAATGCCTTCATCCTGCAAGGCCTGCGCAAGCTTAAGCGGCGTCTGCCCCCCAAGCTGGACGATGACACCGACGATTTTGCCGTTCTGCGATTCCGCATGGATCAACTCGAAAACGTCTTCCGCCGTCAGCGGTTCGAAGTACAGCCGGTCGGAGGTATCGTAATCGGTCGAGACCGTTTCCGGGTTGCAGTTGACCATAATGGTCTCGAATCCGGCGCCGGTCAGGGCAAAGCAGGCATGGCAGCAGCAATAGTCGAATTCGATCCCCTGGCCGATCCGGTTCGGTCCTCCGCCCAGGATGACGATCTTGTTTTTATCCGTCGGCTGACATTCGCTTTCGTTGCCGGTCTCATAGCAGCTATACATATAAGGCGTTTCTGACGGTATCTCCCCCGCACAGGAATCGACGCGCTTGTAGACAGGCCGGACGCCGTGTTTCTGACGCGCCTTTCGTACTTTCGTTTCCGTGACGCCCACCAGTTTTGCCAACCTAGCGTCGGAGAACCCTGTTTTTTTCAGTGTCAGCCATCCATCGGCCGCGACAGGCAGGCCCTTTTCGCGGACCGAGGCCTCCGTCTCTATAATATGGCGGATGCGTTCGAGGAACCATGGGTCGTATTTAGTGATTGAGTGGATGTCGGCATCGCTGAACCCGTGACGCATGGCCTGGGCTATATACAGGATACGCTGAGGCGTGGGCTGGGCGAGTTTTGCCCGGATCTGGTCGGGATGCGGTTCTTCGCCCGAATCTCCCATCGGGATTTCGTCGAAACCCGTCAGTGACTTTTCCAGGGAGCGAAGCGCCTTTTGCATCGATTCTTCAAAGCTGCGGCCCATGGCCATGACTTCTCCCACCGATTTCATCGACGTGGTCAGGAAAGGCTGCGTGCCTTTGAATTTTTCGAACGCGAAACGCGGAATTTTCGTCACGACGTAATCGATCGTCGGCTCGAAGCTGGCAGGGGTGCGTCCGCCGGTAATATCGTTTTTCAGCTCGTCCAGCGTATAGCCGACGGCGAGTTTTGCCGCGATCTTGGCGATAGGGAAGCCAGTGGCTTTCGACGCCAGCGCTGAAGACCGGCTGACTCGCGGGTTCATCTCGATGACGATCATCCGTCCATCATGGGGATTGATGGCGAACTGCACGTTCGACCCGCCCGTCTCGACTCCGATGCCGCGCAGTACCGCAATCGAGGCGTTGCGCATGACCTGGTATTCTTTGTCGGTAAGGGTCAGGGCCGGGGCTACGGTGATGGAATCGCCTGTATGCACCCCCATCGGGTCTATGTTTTCAATCGAGCAGACGATGATGCAGTTGTCGTTCCGGTCGCGGACGACCTCCATCTCATATTCTTTCCAGCCCAGCAGCGATTCCTCAACCAGCACCTGGCGAACGGGCGAGGCATCGAGGCCCTCGCGGACGATATGTTCGAACTCCTCGCGGTTATAGGCAATGCCGCCGCCGGTGCCGCCTAAAGTGAAGGAAGGGCGGATGATGGCGGGCAGACCGACATGTTTCAGCGCCTCGATACCTTCATCGTAGCTGTGCACCATCTTGCTTCGGGCGCTCTCAAGCCCGAGCTCGTTCATGCATTCCTTGAATTTTTGCCTGTCTTCAGCGCGGTCGATCACATCGGCCTTCGCGCCGATCAGTTCGATACCGAGGCGTTTGAGCGTTCCGTCCGCATCGAGCGCCAGCGCGGTATTGAGCGCGGTCTGCCCGCCCATGGTCGGCAGCAATGCATCGGGACGCTCCCGTTCCAGAATTTTTGCGACGATGCCAGGAGTGATCGGTTCGACATAGGTCGCGTCGGCCATGTCCGGGTCAGTCATGATGGTGGCGGGGTTGGAATTGACGAGAACGACTCGGTACCCTTCCTCTTTCAGCGCCTTGCAGGCCTGGGTTCCGGAATAGTCGAACTCGCAGGCCTGACCAATAACGATGGGTCCCGCGCCAATGATGCAGATGGTTTTTATATCAGTGCGTTTCGGCATGAAGCCCTGGACCTTTTATCGATTATGCACTGAGACCTAGTCTCTAAGGGAAGGCGGCTTAAACTGCAAGTTTAAACCGCCTTCTATGCGCATATTTCGATAAATGGTTTCAGGGTGTCACAGCCGTGCTTCCGGCGGTCGGCGGCACAGGGGCTCCCGGGACGAGAGGTTGCTGGATAGATGCAATATTGGAAGCATTGATTGTCGGCTCGTTGAAAGATCCTTTCATCAATGTGCCCCTCACCGTGACCTTCATGCCTTCTTTCAAAAGATCGGCAACGTCTGCGGCGTTGTTCTTCATATTTTCCAGCGTCACCTTGGTCGAGGTCTCACCGGTGCTCAGCGTAAACCCGTCATTATCCATTTCGGTGATCGTTCCCGACATGGCGATTTCCTGGCCATTCATTTGTATCACATCTTCGGCACGCAGATGCTGCATCGGGATTATAAAGGTCGATACAAAGAACAGACCGACCAAAGCCGTTGATAAAAAAAGAAATTTCATAATCGCTCTCCTGCGCTTTCGAACAACAAACGAAGCGATACGGAAATAGTTCCGCTGCGGTTCTTTTTTATGATCATGATAAATCAGGCTCGCATGAAACTGGCGAACCGCTCGAACAGATAATGGCTATCCTGAGGGCCAGGGGAGGCTTCGGGGTGGTATTGTACGGAAAAAACCGGTCTACCTTTCAACCGGATACCTTCGTTCGACCCGTCGAACAGGCTGACATGGGTCACTTCTGCATGATCGGGCAGGCTTTCGGGCAGGACGCAAAAACCATGGTTCTGGCTGGTGATTTCGACCTTGCCGGTCTCCAGGTCTTTCACGGGATGGTTTGCGCCCCGGTGGCCGAGATGCATTTTCCTGGTTTGGCCGCCAAGCGCCAGCGCCAGAAGTTGGTGGCCCAGACAAATGCCAAAGATCGGCTTTCCGGTTTTTAAAAGGTCCCTGATGACCGGCACAGCATACGCCCCTGTTGCCGCAGGGTCTCCCGGTCCATTGGATAGGAAGATGCCGTCGGGATTATGACTCAGCACGTCTTCCGCTGTTGCGGTCGCGGGCACAACCGTTACCCGGCAACCGGTACCGGCAAGGCAGCGCAGGATGTTGCGCTTAGCGCCGTAATCGATGGCGACGACATGAAACGCCGGTTTTTCGAGGCGGCCATAGCCTTGGCCGCGCGTCCATCCTGTTTCGTCCCATTTGTAGGTCTGGGTACAGGATACGTCCTTTGCCAGGTCCATACCGTCCAGGCCGGGCCATGCCGAGGCCTCGGCCTTAAGGGCGTCGATATCGAATGTGCCGGAAGGATCATGACACAGGACGCCGTTGGGCGCGCCGAGGTCGCGGATGCGGCGCGTAAGCGCCCGCGTGTCTATGCCGCTGATGCCTGGAAGGTTATAGCTCTTCAGCCAGGAATCGAGATGTTTCGAGGATCGCCAGCTTGACGGCGTCGTCAGGTCTTCATGGACGATCAGCCCGCGCGCGGCTGGGTTGACGGTCTCAATATCCTCGTCATTGGCGCCGGTATTGCCGATATGGGGAAACGTAAAAGCGATGATCTGCCCTGCATAGCTCGGGTCGGTCAGGATTTCCTGATAGCCGGTCATCGATGTGTTGAAGCAGATTTCGCCGATGGTTTTTGTCGCCGCGCCGATGCCGCGTCCCCAGAAAACAGTTCCGTCCGCCAGTATAATGGCGGCGGTTGCATGATCGGGTCGTTTCGCGTTAGATAGCTCCGGCATGATTAACTCCAGATATAGGGTGCCGGAGACAAGTTTTTAGTCCCTTATCCGGCAGATTGGAAGGAAAAACGTGAGCAAGCGCACAGAAATCAACGACAGCCTGAAAGAAGCGATGAAGGCGAAGGACGAACTGACCGTCTCGACCCTGCGTCTGGTCAATGCCAAGATCAAGGACCAGGACATAAATGCCCGGACCACGGGCAACAAGGACGGTGTCGGCGACGCGGAAATTCTCTCCGTTCTTCAGGGCATGATCAAACAGCGCCAGGAATCGGCGGATATCTATGCGAAAAACGCCCGTCCGGAACTGGCCGAACGGGAAAACGCGGAAATCGCGATCATCCAGCGATACCTGCCAAAGCAATTGGACGAAAACGAAGTGAAGCAGGCCGTCGACGCGCTGGTCATCGAACTGGGCGCCAAAGACATAAAGGACATGGGCAAGGTCATGGGGGCTCTAAAAACCCGTTATGCAGGGCAAATGGATATGGCGAAGGCCGGAGGGACGGTCAAGGCGCGGCTCGCTGGTTGACCGGTTGAGAGCTGTTGATGCTGGTTTTGCCGGGCTTTGGATGTTAGAACTGTTTCATGTCCATACCCCCGCGGTTCCTTGACGATTTACGTGGCCGCCTGACGCTGTCCGAGGTAATCGGCAGGCGCGTCAAAATCATGCGCGCTGGCCGGGAATTCAAGGCGTGCTGCCCCTTCCACCATGAAAAATCGCCGTCATTCACGATCAACGATGAGAAACAATTTTATCATTGTTTCGGGTGTGGCGCGCACGGGGATGTCATCGGCTTCGTCATGCAGAACGACAGCCTGTCGTTCATCGAGGCGGTCGAACTGCTTTCCGCCGAGGCCGGTATGCAGGTGCCAAAAGCCACGCCCCAGGCGGTGGAGCAGGCCAAAAAGGAAAAAAGCCTTCATGCCCTGATGGACGACGCCTCACGGTTTTTTGAAGGCGCGCTGCACAGCGCCAGGGGCAAGGACGCGCTGTCCTACCTGCATGAGCGGGCGGTGCCCGAACTGCTCATCGGATCGTTTCGCCTGGGATATGCGCCCGAAGACGGCCACGAGTTGATACGTCATTTAAAAGAAAAAGGTTACGAGACGCGCCAGATGGTCGAAGTGGGGCTGGCAAGAAAATCAGAGCGAAGCGGAGAATTCTACAGCTTTTTCCGCGACCGGCTGATGTTCCCGGTTTCCGACAAGCGCGGACGGATCGTCGCTTTCGGTGGCCGGATACTGCCGGAACATATGCGCCCGATGGCGCCTGGCGCGAACAAAGCGCCCAAATATATCAACTCCTCCGATACGCCGCTGTTTCATAAGGGAAGCCTCCTTTACGGGGAATCGCATGCGCGTCACGCCGCCGCGGAGGGGCAGCCGGTGATCGTGGTCGAAGGGTATCTCGACGTCATGGCCTGTTTCGGGGCCGGATACAGGGGCGCGGTCGCCCCCCTCGGGACCGCGCTGACGGAGGAGCAGATCGCCAGCCTCTGGAAGATGATTCCGGGCGACGAAAAGACGCCTGTCCTGTGTTTCGATGGTGACATGGCCGGGCGCCGCGCGGCTTCGCGCGCCTGCGCACGTCTTTTACCGCTTCTCAAGCCATATCACAGCGCCCGTATCGCTTTCCTGCCCGAAGGACAGGATCCCGACAGCCTGATCAAAAGCCAGGGATCGAAGGCTTTCAACGCCATTATCTCGAATGCGATGCCCCTCGCGGACATGCTCTGGCTCCATCATACGGCGGGGCGTACCTTCGAGACGCCCGAATCAAGGGCGGGCCTGGCTGCCATTCTCGACAGCGAAGCGGCGCAAATTCCCGACCGCACTGTCCAGCAGTATTACCGCCAGATGTTCAGGGACCGGCTTTACGGCACCTTTGGCCCCAAAAAAGGTAAGGGCGCGTCATCGTTTGCGGGCGATCCGGCGATCCGGGCCCGGCGGCCCTCCAACGGCGCGGAATCCTTGTCCAGCCTTGTTTTGCTGGCGACTCTTCTCAACCACCCGCATATTTTCGACAGCGTCGAGGAGTCTTTCGCCGATCTGGCGCTCGTAGACAGGCGCCTTGACCTGATGCGTCAGGAGGTTATGGCCGCCCTCGGGCATGAAACGGCTCTTGACAGCGGCGCGCTGCAAAGCCATTTAAGACAACGCGGGTTCGAGGAGGAACTGCGCCTGGTGATAAGCTCCACGGTTTATACGCATGCGGGCTTTGCGAGGCCTGACGCCGCGCCGGAGATGATTCTGGCCGGATGGCAGGATACGGTCAGGCGCATGAACGGGCGGGCCGTGGGCAAGGAGTTGCACCAGGCCGGACAGGCGCTGGCGGCGGACCTCACCGAAGAGAACATGAAAAGAATTATCGGTCTGCATGACGCCCGGAAAGGCGAATAGCGGTCTCTTTAAGGTGGTGGACAGGCCGAATCGGCAAACACTCCTTTGATTTTTCTTGGAAAATATCGTTAAATCTTTAACCGTGCGACAGGATTCGGAACAGGTAAATGGCATCTAGAACGACCGGAACGAAGACAGCGAAGGCAAAAGAGCAGGAAGAGGAGCGCACGGAACCCAAAGTCAAAGGGTCTCTGGAGCAGATCGTCAAGCGCCTGATCAAAAAAGGCAAAGAGCGTGGATTCGTCACGTATGACGAAATGAACGCCGCCATTCCCGCCGAAGAGTTTTCGTCCGAGCAGATCGAGGACGCGATGGCCACGATGACCGATGTGGGCATCCAGCTGGTCGAAAGCGAGGGGGATGTCGAGGAGGCTGAGGCCGCTCCTGCGGCCCCCGCCGCCGAGGCGGAAGCCGAGTATGAATCCGGCGGCAACATCGATAGCGACGACACAGGCCGTACCGATGACCCTGTGCGCATGTACCTGCGCGAGATGGGGTCTGTCGAATTGCTTTCACGCGAAGGCGAAATCGCCATTGCGAAGCGCATCGAGGCCGGGCGCGAAATGATGATCGGCGGCATCTGCGAAAGTCCGCTGGCGATCGAATCGATGATCGCCTGGTACGAAGCGCTTCAAAAGGGCGACATCCTGCTGCGCGAAGTTATCGACCTTGATGCCACTTACGGCGAAAGCGACCAGCCCGCCGCACCTGCGGAAGAAATGGATGAGCCTCCCGAGAACCCCGAAGGCGGGGAAGGCGGCGAGAGCGACGAGGAACAGAACGTCTCTCTTTCCAAAATGGAAGAGGAGCTGATGCCCCAGGTCTTCGAGAGCTTTGCGAAGATCCAGAAAACCTACAAAAAAATGCAGAAAGTGCAGAAGGAGCGGCTGGAAGTCATCGCCACCGGCAAGCAGCCGCCTGCGCCGACCAACAAGAAATATGAAGATCTCAAAAAGGAGATGGTCGGGCTGATGAACGATGTCCGGCTGCATAATGCCCGGATCGAGCAGTTGCTGGAACGTCTTTACAAGATGAACCGCGAACTCGTGAATTGCGAAGGGCGCCTGATGCGTCTTGCGACCGAACGCGGCGTGAAGCGCGAGGAATTCATCCAGGAATATTTCGGCTCCGAAGCGGACCCGAAATGGTTCAAAAAACTTGCCAAGCTGAAAGGCAAAGGCTGGGCCAAGTTCGTTGAAAAAGATGAGCAGGCCGTTGAGGAGATCCGTACGCAGATTGCGGGGATTTCCGACGAGGCCATGCTGCCCCTCAAGGAATTCCGGCGCATCGTCCAGACCGTCCAGCGCGGTGAAAAGGAAGCGGGACGCGCGAAAAAGGAAATGGTCGAGGCGAACCTTCGTCTTGTGATTTCCATTGCCAAGAAGTACACGAACCGCGGACTCCAATTCCTTGACCTTATCCAGGAAGGCAATATTGGCCTGATGAAGGCTGTGGATAAGTTTGAGTACAGACGCGGGTATAAGTTCTCGACCTATGCCACGTGGTGGATACGCCAGGCCATTACGCGCTCTATCGCCGACCAGGCGCGGACCATCCGTATTCCTGTGCATATGATCGAGACGATCAACAAGCTGGTGCGTACGTCGCGCCAGATGATGCATGAAATCGGCCGCGAGCCAACGCCGGAAGAACTGGCCGAACGTCTTCACATGCCGCTGGATAAGGTGCGTAAAGTCCTGAAGATCGCAAAAGAACCCGTTTCCCTGGAAACTCCTATCGGCGACGAAGAAGATTCTAGCCTGGGAGACTTTATCGAGGACAAGAACGCGATCCTGCCCGTGGAAAGCGCTATCCATTCCAACCTGCGCGAGACCACGACCAGAGTTCTCGCGACCCTGACGCCGCGGGAAGAACGTGTTTTGCGCATGCGTTTCGGGATCGGCATGAATACGGATCATACGCTTGAAGAAGTGGGCCAGCAGTTCAATGTGACCCGGGAACGGATCCGGCAGATCGAAGCCAAAGCTCTGCGGAAGCTGAAACACCCCAGCCGGAGCCGGAAACTGCGGAGTTTTCTGGACACCTGAGCGGTTATTATAGTAAATCGCTGCCATGGTTAATTACAGTAGAATCAGGCCGATCACGGCCGAAGCCGATCTGCCCGACAATATAGTATATATCGTTGAGGACGATCCTTTGCGCGCCTTCAACGCTATGGCCCAGGCCGTGCGTTCACCGCCCGTCAATGCGGCTGTCTGGAAGATGATTCCGGAGGATATGGAGACTCGGGTCTCCGCCATGTACGATGAAGTTGCCAGTGGCCACTTCAAAGCAATCCTCTCGCCGGTAACCAATCCACGAAATGCAAGTGGTTGGAATGTCGAAAGATATAAAGCCTCTATCACCGCGGCGTTTACGCACCTTCCTTTAAGCGACTGGGGGCATGAAGGGGCTGTTTTATGGTGCGATCGTCAGATCCAGCTTATAGACGCTGGGATCCAGCTTTGGGGGCGGGACGGCTTCACGCCTCATTATGCCAGAAAAACCACCTATTTTCGTGCGGCAGAAGCTTTGCAAGAAGGCACGCATATTGACGGATGGGGGCAGGATGAGATCGATCTTCCCATTGAAACAAGACAGGTTCGCATTTTTGGCGTCCATTTCGGTCCAGGGACGATTCTTTTTGATAATGAAGACGTATGTTTCGCCCGGTGGGATGGGGTCTGGAAGGGCAGGTTATCGAACCCGGATCCGGTCCTCTGGGAAGTCCAGATCTCACATATGTCAATGCTGACGCCTTCGAGCTGGCCGCACCGCCCCATCCTGCATAGTTTCGCTTTTCCTTACAAAGGAACGTCTTATAGTGAAAGGCTTGTTTCGGATTTCTTTGCGCAGCCGTCATAAAACCAATGTCTTACCTGAATATGCTAGGGCCCTTGAAAGGGCGCCACAACGAACTTTCGGCCCTAATGTCTCAAGGGGGGCTGAGCGGCGACGCGTTCGTCAAGCTGTCACGGGAATACGCCGAGCTTTCGCCCGTGGTCGAGGCGCTGGAGCGGTATCAGGCGGCGCTGACGGAGCATGCCGATCTCAAAGCCTTGATGAACGATCCGGAAATGGCCGCTATGGCCCATGACGAGTTTTTTGCGCTGGACCAGCGTCTGCCGGGCTTGGAGCATCAGGTACGCATGGCGTTGATCCCCAAAGACGAGGCGGATGCGCGCAACGCCATCCTTGAAATTCGCGCCGGGACGGGCGGGGATGAGGCCGCGTTGTTCGCGGCGGATTTGTTCGCCATGTATCGCGGCTATGCGGCCCAGCACGGCTGGCGGCTGGACGTGGTCGAAATGAACGAAAGCGACTTGGGCGGGTATAAGGAAATCATCGCGGAGGTGGCCGGCCAGGACGTGTTTGCGCGGCTGAAATTCGAATCCGGCGTTCACAGGGTCCAGCGTGTGCCAAAAACCGAGTCTGGTGGGCGTATCCACACCTCCGCCGCCACAGTGGCGGTGTTACCGGAAGCCGAGGAGGTCGATATCGTGCTGGATGAAAAAGACCTGCGGGTCGACGTGTTCCGGGCGCAGGGAGCGGGCGGCCAGCACGTCAACAAAACAGAGAGCGCCGTCCGCATCACGCATATCCCGACGGGCATGGCGGTGGCGGTGCAGGAGGAAAAATCCCAGCATAAGAACCGGGCCAAGGCCATGACTCTGCTGCGCAGCCGCCTGTATGAGCAGAAATGGAGAGCGCAGCAGGAATCGATTGCCAGCAACCGCAAACTCCAGATCGGCAGCGGGGATCGTTCGGAACGCATCCGGACTTATAACTATCCGCAAGGGCGCGTCACCGACCATCGCATCAACCTGACTCTTTACAAGCTGGAGCAGGTGCTGAGCGGTGAATCCCTGGACGAACTGATCGACGAACTGACCGCCCAGGAAAACGCAGATAAGCTGGCCGAACTGGATGTCTGAGAAGCGTCCGACGGACCTTGAATCCTGCTACAAATCGCTCGGCGGACGCCTGAAAGCTAAGGGAATGGCGACACCTGATCTTGACGCCCGCCTGATCATCAAGGCTGCGGCGGGACTGTCCGACGCCGATTTCATTTCGCGCCGCGACAGGGAAATTTCCGCCGAGACGCTGGCCAGCATAGAGTCTATGGCGGAGCGCCGCCTGGCCAGGGAGCCGGTTAGTCGCATACTGGGCAAGCGCGAGTTCTGGGGGCTTCCGTTCACCGTGACTCCTGCCGTTCTCGATCCCCGTCCGGATTCGGAAACGCTTGTTGATGCCGCCCTGAAGCATTTTGAAAGGTCTGCGCCCTCGCGAATCCTCGATCTTGGCACCGGGTCCGGGTGTCTGATCATCAGTCTGCTGCATGAATGGGGCGAAGCGCGCGGTGTGGCGGTGGACATATCGGAAGAGGCTCTGGCGATAGCGGAGCGGAATGCGGCCGATAACCGCGTGGCCGAACGGCTCTCTTTTCGGCGCGGCAACTGGCTTGATGGTTTTGAATCAAACGCGCAATTCGATCTCGTTATCTCGAATCCGCCCTACATTCCCCGCGCCGATCTTGCGAATCTCGATGCCGATGTGCTGCATTACGATCCGATTCTGGCCCTGGAAGGGGGAATCGATGGCCTCGATTCTTATAAAAGCATCTTTTTAAATTTGCATAAGCATATTGAAAAAGCCGGAATCGCCCTATTTGAAATAGGCATCGGCCAGCATGACGATGTCGTGCGACTCGCGGAAAAATATGGCTTCCATGCCCGAGGCATACACGCCGATCTGGGCGGAATTCCGCGGGTTGTAGAAATAGGCCGTGGGGATAAGTGAAATTTTTTTCGTTGCCTTGCTTGAACCTGTCGGGCGGTTGCGGGTAGATTTCAATCATTCAGAACGGCACGGGATTTGATGCTGGGCAGAAGGCGATGTTTGAAAAAACGTGCTTTCGCAAGGGCTAGGGTATGGCCAAGCGTACGCAATTCATATAGAATCGTACGTGCGTTAACTAATTGATTCGCAAAAGGTGCAGGAGTTTTTATGAGACACGGACCCGCTGGACGGCGCTTAAGAAATCGCGGCCATAACAATACGAATAGTAATAACGCGCCCCGCCGCGGCGGCAATGGCGGCGGTGGAAACCGTAATCAGGTCTTTGATAGCAATGGCCCGGACGTCCGCATTCGCGGTACGGCTCATCAGATTCAGGAAAAATACGCGGCACTCGCGAAGGACGCTTCATCCAGCGGTGACCGCATTCTGGCTGAAAGCTATCTTCAACATGCCGAACATTATCAGCGCATTATCAACACCTGGATCGAGCAATCCGGCGGACGTGATTTCGGAGGCGGCCATGCGCCTGAGGAAGAAATGTCCGAAGAGGAAATGCAATCCCCTGAACGGCGCTTCGATATACGCCAGCCGTCGCGTCCGCAGCAGCAGGAGCACGCAGATCTTGGCCTGCCCCCAAGCATCACAGGCGAAATGCAGGGCTTCAAGCGCGCTGAACTGGCCGATGCCTGAGATTTTTAAAGTATGTGTTTAACAAAAAGCGGCATTAGCCGCTTTTTTTATGATGACCAACTTTCAGGTAACGGAATTATGTTTGAAAAACTGCCAGATTTATTTTAACAAGTCACTTTAATAACTTATTCCAAATTATTGTAAAAATTCTATTTTATTGAATTTAGAGCTTGCTCCAAGTCATCTGTGAGATCTTCGCAATTTTCCAGGCCAATGGAAAGACGCAGTAAAGAGTCTCCAATTCCCGCAGCTACACGAGCATCTGGATCCATAGCGGCATGAGTCATTGTAGAGGGATGAGCAATCAGGCTTTCAAATCCACCCAGCGATTCCGCAAGGCTAAAAAGAGATAAGTTATCCACAAATTTTTCAACAGCTTGCAGGCCTCCTTTAATCTCAATACTGAGCATGGAGCCAAAGCCCCATTGCTGTGACTTTGCAAGGCTGTGGCCCGGATGATCCTGCAGGCCCGGATAATATATTTTATCAACAGCTCTATGCGCTTTAAGAAAAGCTGCAATAATACCAGCGTTTTCGGCTTGTTTGCGTACACGGAGGTCGAGCGTACGCAAGCCTCTCAGTGTCAAAAAGCTATCGAAGGCAGAGCCCGTCGTACCGAGATTGTTGGCCCACCAGTAAAGTCGATCCGCCATTTCCTTTGTTCTGCCAATAAGCGCACCGCCGACCAGATCGCTATGGCCGTTCAGATATTTGGTTGTGGAATGAAGGACAATATCCACGCCGAAATCAAAAGGCCTCTGAAACACGGGTGACATGAAAGTGTTGTCAGCCACGCTAATCGCACCGGCGACTTTCGCCAGTCCTGCGGCATAGGCGATGTCTGTAATACGCAGCAGTGGATTGCTCGGCGTCTCAATGAGGATCATGGCCGGTTTTCGGCTAAAGGCTGCTTCCAGGGCTGGTTTATCCGTCTGGTCCACAAAGACGACTTCGAAAAAACCTTTCTGGTGATAGGACTGAAGCAGCCTGTGCGTGCCGCCGTAGCAATCATGCGGCGCTATCAGGACGTTGCCGGGACTCAGAAGATGAAACACAGTGGTGAGCGCGGCCATTCCGGTACAGGTCACCACCGCGCCCGCGCCGCCTTCAAGGTTGGCGATCGCCTGCTCGACGATAGCGCGCGTGGGGTTGCCGCTGCGGCTGTAATCGAAGGGCCGTTTTTTACCCAGTCCTTCGAACGTATAATTCGTCGACATATGGATCGGCGGCGAAACCGAGCCGAACTGCTCATCGGTCTCTATGCCGGCACGTATGGTCGCGGTCAGCACGCTGAAAGGCTTTTTTTCGGTCATAGGATCAATAAAAAGATTTATGGCTGGTTTGTCCAGCGATAACGCTTGATAATGATTTTGCGGCTTGTAAATGTATGAATGACGCATAATTCTCAGGAATAAAATTATGGACTTTGAACGCTTTACCGAAAAATCTCGCGCTTTCCTTCAAAAGGCCCAGACGCTGGCGATGCGCAACCATCACCAGTCGATGGAGCCCGAGCATCTCCTGCGTGTCATGATGGACGATGAGGACGGGCTGGTAAAAAAGATCGTTCAGGCGGCGCAGGGTGACCCGGCCAGGCTTTACCGCGATCTGGAACAGGCGATTGCAAAATTTCCCACCGTTACAGGGTCTGGCTCAGGTGGGCTCCGAATTTCAACCGATCTGGCAAAAATACTCGATACGGCATTGAATCTGGCTGAAAAATCCGGGGATAAATTCATAACGGGCGAGCGCATCCTTCAGGCTATGGCCCAGGCTAAGGCCACCGATATCGAGAGCATCCTTATTCAGGCTGGCATAAATCCTGTACGTCTTAACCAGGCAATCAATGAAATGCGCAAGGGCCGCACGGCTGACACCGCGACGGCGGAAGGCCAGCTTGACGCTCTCAACCGTTATGCCCGCGACCTCACCGTCGCAGCAAGGGAAGGCAAGCTAGACCCTGTCATTGGCCGGGATGAGGAAATCCGCCGTACGATTCAGGTGCTGTCCCGCCGTACCAAAAACAATCCTGTTCTCATCGGAGAACCTGGTGTCGGGAAAACGGCAATTATCGAAGGTCTGGCCCTGCGTATTATCAATGGCGACGTGCCGGAAAGTTTGAAGAACAAGCGTCTCATGGCGCTGGATCTGGGGTCGCTTGTAGCCGGAGCCAAATTCCGGGGCGAGTTCGAAGAACGGCTGAAAGCCGTTATGGATGAAATCAAGGCCTATGCCGGGGAAATCATCATCTTTCTCGATGAACTGCATACTCTTATTGGCGCGGGCAAAGCCGAGGGGGCCATGGACGCCTCAAATATGCTGAAGCCTGCGCTGGCGCGCGGCGAGTTGCATATGGTAGGCGCGACAACACTTGATGAGTACAGGAAACATATCGAAAAAGACGCGGCCTTGGCGCGCCGCTTCCAGCCTGTCTTTGTCGACGAGCCGACGGTGGAAGATACAGTTTCCATACTGCGGGGGCTCAAAGAAAAATACGAGATGCATCATGGTGTACGTATTACCGACGCTGCGCTGGTCGCGGCCGCCACTCTGTCGCATCGCTATATAACCGACCGTTTCCTGCCGGATAAGGCGATCGATCTTATGGATGAAGCGGGGTCCAGGCTGCGTATGCAGGTCGATTCCAAACCGGAAGCTATCGACGAGCTCGACCGGCGCATCGTCCAGCTGAAAATTGAGCGCGAGGCACTGAAAAAGGAATCCGACAAGGCATCTAGGGACCGTCTGGTAAAGCTGGACGACGAATTGAAAGACCTTGAATCCCGTTCGGCGGACCTGACTGGCCAGTGGCAGGCGGAAAAAGAAAAGCTGAGCGCCGGGCAGAAGATCAAGGAAGAACTGGAAAAGGCCCGCTTCGAACTGGAAACGGCAGAGCGCAGCGGAGATTGGGCTAAAGCGGGCGAGATCAAGTATGGACGCCTCCCCGATCTTGAAAAAAGGCTGGATTCATCCTCGAAAAGCGAGGAACGGACTATTATCAACGAGGAAGTGACGGAAGACGATATCGCCAGCGTTGTCAGCCGCTGGACGGGTATTCCTGTCGATAAAATGCTGGAAGGCGAACGAGAAAAGCTTCTGGGCATGGAAGACAAGATCCGTCAGCGGGTGGTCGGGCAGGACGAGGCCGTCAAGGCTGTGGCCAATGCCGTACGCCGTTCGCGCGCGGGCTTGCAGGATCCGCGCAGGCCTATAGGTTCTTTTCTTTTCCTAGGGCCGACAGGTGTCGGAAAGACCGAACTGACAAAGGCATTGGCCGAATTCCTGTTCGATGACGACACAGCGATGATCCGCCTGGATATGTCTGAATATATGGAAAAACACTCCGTGGCGCGCATGATTGGCGCCCCGCCTGGGTATGTCGGTTATGAGGAAGGCGGAGCGCTGACGGAATCCGTCCGCCGCCGCCCGTATCAGGTCGTCCTGTTCGACGAGATTGAAAAGGCGCATCCCGACGTGTTCAACGTTCTGCTCCAGGTGCTTGACGACGGACGGCTGACCGACGGTCAGGGCAGGACGGTCGATTTCAGCAATACCGTATTGATCATGACGTCGAACCTGGGTGCGGAACATCTCGCGGCGCTGGGTGAAGGCGATGATGTGGAAAGCGTACGCGATAAAGTCATGGGCGTGGTCCGCCAGTCTTTCCGTCCCGAATTTCTGAACAGGCTCGACGAAATTCTGTTGTTCCGCCGGCTGGGCCGCGAACAGATGGCAGGCATCGTTGATATCCAGCTTGGTTATTTACGGAAACTTCTTGCCGAGCGACGTATCATTCTCGAACTTGATGAAAAGGCCAAAATATGGCTGGCGGAAACCGGTTACGATCCTGTCTATGGCGCAAGACCATTAAAAAGGGCTATCCAGACTTATGTACAGAACAGGCTTGCCGGACTTATCCTTGACGGCTCGGTTGGGGATGGAAGTGTCGTATCGGTCGGTGTGAAAGACGGCCAGCTGAGTTTCGAGTTGAAAGCCGCCGATGTTCACACCCAAAACCAGCGTAAAGGCCGATCCGTCGCATAAAAATTCTGCATGGACACTCAATGCCTTATCCTATAATTATGGAAGGATAGTTATTCCTTGGGGACTCACCCATGATCCGTCTGATCGCCGTTTTTATTCCTGTACTGCTTTTATCGGCCTGTTCCAGCGTACTGAAAGGCGCCACGCAGGAAGTGACCCTGATTACGCCCGGCGCGGAAGACGCGCGCTGCGATGTGGAAAACTCATATTTTCGATACACAATCAACACGCCACGGACGTTCCGGCTCGAGCGTACGCCGGAACCATATAAAATCACATGCATGGCTCCCGGAAACCGGGTCAAGACGATCGTCATTCCCGCCGGCTATGAGGACAAGGCGTTTCTGAATGCCAGCAATGGTGTTATTCCTGGCGCGGCTGTCGATGCCGCGTCAGGTGCACTGTTTGCCTATCCTGAAATGATCGCCGTCGATTTCCGTGGCATCAGAACGCATCCGTCACCACTGCCCGATTACCAGCTTATGCTGAAAGAAAATCCGCTTATCGCGGGAATGGAAGAGTTTCGTCCGGGTGTTGCCGCCATGCAGCGGGACGAACAAACCGTTGTCCAGCCTATGCAAAGACGCCAGGCCGATAGTTATGGCGATGCTTTTGGCACGATGAACGTCATCGGTTCGGATGGCGGGACGCCGGAGCCTGCCGCGCCTTCGGCATCATCGGACGCGCCTGCCGCGAGTGCTCTTTCGACATCGGTGCCGCCGGCCCCTACCGTAAGCGGCCAGACCGCCGCGGACGCCCTGACCAAAGCGGCCAATCTGGCGGTGTTCCGAAAATCCCTTATGAACCATACCGCCCCGACGTTTAACGCTCCGTCCGGGACAATGGGCACAACAACCGACTCCTTTGTCGGGGGCACCACATCCGGTGCTGCGTCAGGCGATCCCGCCACGCTTTCGCCACAGCAGTGAACAAGCAGTCATTCTTTTTTTGCGGAATCGGCGGCAGCGGCATGAGTCCGATGGCGGCGATTTTAAGGCAGCAGGGGTACCCTGTCTCCGGTTCGGATCGTGCGAGGGATCAGAGACAGACGCCTGAAAAATTCGCGCAGCTTGAATCGCTGGGTGTACGCCTTTTTACTCAGGATGGAAGCGGCATAACGCCCACGATCGATGCCGTCGTGGTTTCCAGCGCTATTGAAGAAAGCATTCCCGATATCCAGGCGGCGCGGCGTCAGGGCATACCCATTCTTAAACGGGCGGAAATCCTGGCGGGAATGTTCGAAGGCCGTAAGGGGATCGCCGTCGGCGGTACCAGCGGTAAGACGACGGTCACGGGCATGACCGGTCATATTCTTGCCGCATGCGGCTTCGATCCGGTTATCGTCAATGGCGGAGTCATGATCAATGTCAACGCCAGCTATCGTACGGGCCGGGGCGACTGGATTGTGGCGGAAACGGATGAAAGCGATGGCTCCATCGCGTTATTCACACCCAGGATCGCGATACTTAACAACGTCACGCTCGATCATAAACCCATCGCCGAACTGCGTGGCCTTTTTCATGATTTCATCGGCAGGGCAAAGGCAGGAAGCGTCGTCAATTATGACGATCCTGAGGCGTGTTCTCTCGCAGGAAAAAATCCCGACGTTCTGGGCTTTGGTATTGAAAATCCGGCCGCCATGCTCAAGGCGTACGATATTGTTTTTAACTCCCATGGTTCAACGTTCACCGCGCAGGACATGCGCACGCAAACCATGCTTTCGTGCCAGCTGAATGTGCCAGGCCACCATAATATCCTGAATGCGCTGGCAGCCGTGGGAGCTGCCACTCTGGCCGGTATTGATATGAAAGATGCAGTGCAGGCTCTCGCGCACTTTAAAGGCATCCGCCGTCGTCTTGAAGTCACGGGAACCGCTTGCGGCATAACGATCATTGACGATTTTGCCCATAACCCTGACAAAATTGCGGCCACGCTGGCGACGCTGCGCCAGTCGCCGGGCCGTCTGCTTGTCATGTTTCAGCCTCATGGGTACGGACCGATGAAAATGATGCGGAAAGAATTAGCCGAGGCGTTTGCGAGCGGGCTTAGACCGGAAGATATCCTTGTCATGCCCGAAATTTTTTATGCGGGCGGTACGGCGGCACGGGACATTTCGTCTGCCGATCTTATCGGCGATATAGCCCGGGAAGGCCGTAAAGCGATATTTGTAAAAACCCGGGGCGAGGCTGGCGATTATCTGGTGCAGAATGCCGCTGAAGGCGACCGTATTGTCGTCATGGGCGCGCGGGACGACACTTTAAGTCTCTTCGCCAGGGAAATTCTGGGGAAGGTTTCTTAAAGCCACCGCCCATCAATGGCTTTTCTTATTTCTTTTTGTACCGATGTTCCAGAAACGCCAGAACCGCACGCATGCCCGTGTCGGCGCCGCCCCTCGGGCGTCCCGGCCTGCCGGTCTGTTCCCACGCATACATGTCGAGATGAATCCAGGGGATGCCCGGCTCGACGAAATGTTCGAGAAACAGGGCAGCCGTAATCGCGCCCGCCGGGCTTGTTCCGATATTGTTCAAGTCGGCGATATCGCTGGCCAGTTCCTTTTTGTACGCTTGCCAGAGGGGCAGGGGCCACAAAGGATCATCGACCTTCATCGCCGTCGCCTTTAATTCATCGGCCAGCATTTCGCTGTTGGAAAATACAGCCGGTATATCATAGCCCAGCCCCGCGCGCGCCGAACCTGTCAGTGTCGAAAAATCGAACAGAATATCCGGCCTTTCCTCGCATGCCAGCGTCAGCGCGTCGGCCAGCACCAGACGGCCTTCGGCGTCCGTATCGCTGGTTTCGACGCTCAGTCCTTTGCGGCTGCGATAGACGTCGCGTGGGCGGAACGACGTGCCCGACACGCTGTTTTCCACTGCGGGAATCAGAACCCGCAACCGGACCGGCAGCCCAAGCGTCATAATGGCTTGCGCCACACCAAGCGCATGGGCGGATCCCCCCATGTCCTTTTTCATCTGCAGCATGTACTGGCCTGGCTTCAGATTCAGGCCGCCGGTATCGAAACAAACGCCTTTGCCGACAATGGTGACCTTAGGGTCCGATGTTTTGCCCCATTTCATGTCGATCAGGAGTGGCGTGCGCGGGCTGGAAACGCCGACAGCATGGATCAGGGGAAAATCTTTCGCCAGCGCTTCGCCTTTTACAATCGCGACCGTCGCTTTATGACGTTTGGCGACTAACCGCGCGGACTGTTCCAGCTCATCAGGCCCCATGTCATTGGCAGGAGTGTTCACCAGGTTGCGTATCAGGCAGATGCCGTCAAGTATGGCTTTTACGCGCGCGATATTGACGCCTTTCGGCCATATCAGCTGAGGAAGGACAGGGGGAGTCTGGTCCAGTTTATAAAAATTGTAATGATGGCAGGCCAGCCCCCATCCCGCGCAGGCACGTTCGAGCGCATCGGGCTTCAGCCCCGGTGCGTCCAGCCTGAACGATAAGTTCGCCAGAGATTCTCTGGAAAGCGACTTGCCGAGCGCGTCCGCAACGGGGGAAAGGTCGTACAGGCGTAACGGGCTGCTGATCCCGGCCAATACCTGCCGAAGCACGCCTTCATTGTCATGGACCATCAGGAAAGTGCCGGGTAAAGCCTTGAAGCCGGTTTCCTGCATCCGGTTCTTTACAAAAGCGTCCTTGATCGCCAAGGCAGACTTTGCCTCCAAAAGCGTAACGGGAACAACCTTGCCTCTTTCTTTGGAAATAAAGGCATCAGGAGAATCAAGAAATCTATCGATCATCACGGCGGCAAACCCAAACTTAAAAGCATAAACGTGTTAACTATAAGCATCGCAAAAGAAAATGAACAGATGGAACCGGTTGGCTTTGGGAAGAGTTTGTCTACCGATTGTTAAATTAAAGGAGAGCGACTATGACCAGCACAGTTACAGCAACATTCAAGACCCGTCCTGCGGCAGAAGAAGCCCTGATCGAACTCGAAGAGATCGGCATCACTGAAGACCAGATCAGTCTGGTCGTGACGGACGAAACGCGTGGAAACACGTTTGGCATCAGTGAAGGCAACAAAATGGACGAAGGCGCGGCTGCAGGCATGACGGCCGGCGGTATCGTCGGCGCGATCCTGGGCAGCATTTTGGCAGCCGGTGTCGTCGCCATTCCCGGCCTTAACTTGGTCGTCGCCGGTGGTCTGATCTCGGGCCTTGCAGGTCTGGGAGCCGGTGCAGCCGCAGGCGGTCTGGTAGGCGGTCTGATCGGACTCGGGATTCCTGAGCACGAAGCCAAGCTATACGAAAAGGCGATCAAGGAAGGCGCAATCCTTCTGGCCGTCAAGACTGAAAGCCACGAGCAGAAAAAGCAGGTGAAAGACATTCTCCACAATACGGACGCTTATAACGTCGCTGCTTAATCGTTACTTTAGCGAATTAAAAGCCCTCTTCCTTGGAAGGGGGCTTTTATGCGTCTGTAACGACGGTTTTTCGCATCTTCGGTGACAGGGCGGCCGTCATGGCGACGACGACAAGCGTGCCGATGCCACCGATCACGACGGAAGGAACGAGGCCCAGAAGCTTGGCCGCCGTTCCCGATTCAAACGCTCCGATCTCGTTCGATGAGATAACGAACATGCTTTTGACCGACGACACGCGTCCCGTCATATTTACAGGGGTCAGCAATTGCACGATGGTGGCGCGAATAATCACGCTGATGCAATCGAGTCCGCCGCTCAAGGCCAGGAACATCATTGAAAGCCAGAAGGACGTGCTTAGGCCGAATCCGATCATGCAAAGGCCGAATCCCGCAACGGACCATAACATCGTCGTGGTTTTTATGCGTTTCAATGGTTTCAGCGCCAGCCACAAAGCCATGGTAATGGCGCCTATGGCGGGCGCTGCGCGCAGGGCGCCCAGGCCTTCGGCGCCCACATGCAGTATCTGGTCGGCGAAGGCGGGCAGCATGGCGACGGCCCCGCCGAAAAGAACCGCGAACATATCGAGCAGCATTACCGACAGGATGACAGGGTTTTGAAGGATGAATGCCCATCCCGCGCGAATGCTTTGAATGGCTGGTTCCCGTTTTTCCGGCGACACCGCAATATGCGGAACTTTCAGATTTTTAATCATGAAAAATCCTGCAGTCATAAGGCTGGCCGGCAAAATCCATGCAACCCCCGAACCGTAGCCGCCGTAAATAATCCCGGCAATGGCGGGGCCTCCGATTGCGGCGACGTTAAATCCGCTGTTCAGCCATGCGGATGCGGAAGAAATATCGGATCGCGACACCACACGCGGTAAAAGCGAGAAGGAGGAGGGCATGATAAAACTGCGCGCCAGCCCGGAAATAAAGACGCCCGCATAAATGCAGCCCAGCAGGTGGGCTTCCGGGACGTCAATGATGCCGCCCGCCAAAATAAGAAGCATGCCCGCGTTGACGGACAGAACAGCCATACAGATGACGTAAATTTTGCGGGGGCTGCCGACGTCCACGATATGGCCCGCGAACAGTGCGCAGAGGATGGCTGGCACGGCTTCCACCAGGCCGGTAAGCCCCAGAAGGAAAGGATCGCGCGTCAGGGAGTAAACCTGCCAGCCCACGATCACTGCCTGACACTGCAGCCCCATCATACCGAACATGCGCGCAAACAGCAGCAGCCGGAAATCGCGCAGGCGCAGGACGTTGACTGAAAGCGTACTCATAAAAATTAGCCTGGGCGGGTTGTTCCAGCTATGGTTCAGGAAACCATTTCCTAAATCTTTTGGTCATGCAAAGCTGTTTTGTTTAACCTAAAGATTTTTATCACACTGGCAAGCAGGGGAATATCATGGCTGAAACGCAGAATAAGAAGAGTATGTTCGTGCGCTTCGCACAGAAGACGGCGGCTTGGTCTGGGCATCCCGGAGCATTTTTGACCGCTTTTGCAATTGTCGTCGTTTGGGGCATTTCCGGTCCGGTTTTTGGCTTTTCCGATACCTGGCAGTTGGTCATCAACACCGGTACGACGATCGTCACCTTCCTGATGGTCTTCCTTATCCAAAATACCCAGAACCGGGATACGCATGCGATGCAACTGAAGCTCGATGAATTGATCCGGGCGACGGAAGGGGCGCATACCGTGTTGCTGGATATCGAAGAACTTGAAGAATGGGAACTGGAAGAGATCCGCTGTAAATATGCAAAAATCGCGGATGAGGCACGCAAGCGGCTGCGCTCGGGCGGGACCGATACCGATATACCTGATGTAATCCTCAATGATGGCCCCGATCTGGCCAAATAGATCTATCTAAGAATAAGAAATCTCTTGCACCGCAATATATGCCTGGTGTAGTCATGCATTTAAGTATTATTAGTAATGCATAAAACGCATGTCAGGAGATTCTATGCAAGGCGCTGATATAGCTTGGATGATCGTAGCCACTGCTCTGGTGCTTTTGATGACGCCGGGCGTAGCTTTTTTTTATGGGGGTATGGTTCCGGCACGCAGCGCGGTTTCAACGAAGTTTCAAAGCTTTGTTTGCATAGGGGTTGTCGGCCTGCTGTGGGCCATATGCGGATATAGCTTGGTGTTCTCTGGAGACGGGCCGTTGATCGGCGGATTCAGTCATTTCATGCTTATGGGCGTGGGGCAGGAGCCGGACGCTACATACGGCAAGACAATTCCTCAGGTCCTTTTCATGATTTTCCAGGCGACCTTCGCTATCATTACGCCTGCGCTCATTACCGGAGCCGTGGCGGAAAGAATCCGTTTCAAGGCATGGCTGGTGATCATGGCGCTGTGGTCATTATGCGTTTACGTGCCGGTCGCGCACTGGGTCTGGGGACCCGGCGGCTGGATCGCGAAGATGGGCGGACTCGATTTCGCGGGAGGGCTGGTGGTTCATATGACATCCGGCTATGCCGCGCTGGTCGCCGCGCTGATGATGGGTAACCGCACCAATTTCAGCCCAACGGAAAACAACAGTTTCAGCACGCCCATGGTGCTGCTCGGTACGGCTCTATTATGGTTCGGATGGTTCGGTTTCAACGCCGGTTCGGCGCTAGCCGCTGACGGGATAGCAGCCCAGGCCGCCGGAACTACGATGTTTGCCGCCTGTGCGGCGATGACGGTCTGGATGATGTGCGACTGGTATATCGGGGGCCGGCCAACGGCTTTAGGGGCTGCGGTGGGTGCGGTCGCCGGACTTGTCGCCATCACGCCGGCGGCAGGATATGTGACGCTGCAGGCCGCAATCATTATCGGATTCGTTGCCGCTATCGTTTGTAATTTTGCTGTCAGGCTGGTGAAACACAAACTGAAGACCGATGACACCGTCGACGTCTTCGCATGTCACGGCGTCGGTGGCACGGTGGGCACGATCTTGACCGCCGTATTTGCCAGCAAAACCGTCAATCCTGCCGGGGCTGACGGGCTTATATATGGAGGCACGCAATTGATGATAGCAAATATGGCAGGGGCTGTGGCCGTTGTCGCCTATACGGTCATCATGACGTTTATCGTGCTGAAAACCGTTAACCTGTTCATGCCTCTACGCGTGACACAGGAAGAGGAAGAAACCGGTCTTGATGCCACTCAACATGGCGAGACAGTCTTCACGCTCGACCGTATTTTAAAAAGACGCCTGTCCTAACGGAAATTGACAGTGCGGTTTTCACCGACTTTCGGACGCTCGCCGGTCAGGCGTGCCTTGAAGTATCCGTAAGCGTAAATAACGGCGCTGGAAGGCGCATCCCAGAATTCAGCGGCTTCTATATCGACTTTTATCAAGCATATCCGCGGATCTTCCGGCCCGTCTGGAAACCAGGTTTTATAAGCCTCGGTCCAGAATTCTTTCACGCGCGCCTGGTCGTGGACGACTTCGGCGCGTCCAGCAACGGAAACGTATGATTGGCTATCAGGTTTGGCATAGCTCAGAAACACTTCCGGATCGTCTTCTATTTCCTGAATTTTTGGGGTTTCAATTGACGTCATGAACCACAGAGTGCCGTCGAAGGATTGGCCGTCTTTAGGCTGCTGGGTCGTCATCGGCCTGCCATGCATCCGGCCATCCGGATCACGCGTGACCATCAATGCGACGGATATGTCCTTGATCAGTTCCCAGACTTTCTGGCGGTCGTCCTGGTTTTGCATGAGAGGTCTCCTGAATATTGGTTCAAATGCACCAACTCTTACAGGGCCGATACGTTCCCGATTATTTATGCCCGGATTTAAGCAATTTCAGACTGCGGCTCAACAGGTCGTCGGGCATAAACGGTTTACAGACATAATCCTGGGCGCCGCGCTTTAGACCCTCCTTGACGTCACGCTCTTCCTTGCGCGCGCTCAGGATGATCACGGGAATGTTTTTCGTCTCTTTTTCATTACGGATATTTTGGAGAATGGCCAGACCTTCGAGGCCAGGCATCATGCGGTCGAGAATGACGAGGTCGGGCAGGGTTTTAAAAACATGGTCCCAGGCCTTTTTACCGTCATCGGCCAGCACGACCTTGAAGCCGCGCCCGCGAAACTTGCTGTCAAGCAGCTGCAGAATAAGCGGATCGTTATCGGCGATTACGACCGTATAGCGCGAGGCATCGAGAATTTTTTCCACACGCACGACCAGCTGGTCGGTATCGACCGGCTTGACGATGTAATCGATGGCGCCGGAATGCAGGGCGCTGACCACATCCCGTTCCTGGGCTTGGGCTGTCAGCATAAGAACGGGAATGGATGCGAACTCCGCCTTTTGTTTCAAGCGCCGCAGGACGTCATGGCCGCTTAAACCCGGCATCATGATGTCAAGAATGACAAGGTCAGGCTTTTCCCGCTCGATGGCTTTAAGGGCCTTTTCGCCATCCAGGGAAACGATCACCCGGATATTTTTTTGGCGCAGTTTAAGGCTGAGGAAATCCGCCAGGTGACCGTCATCGTCGACGACCAGAACGCAGAAATCGCTTTTGGTTTCGTTCGAGGATGGAGGCGTGACGCCCGAAGGCTGGTCGAGGGCGGTTACCTTTACGTCGTTTTCAATGCCTTCTGCGCAGGCTGTCCGCAGGTGGATCATCAGCTTTTCAAAGGTCTCGAAATCCTTTTCATCCAGCCCCTGTTCAGGGAGCAGGGATTTCAGGACGCGCATTAAAAATGAATCGATCTTCTGGCCGCGCGACGTTATTTCGGGAAAGCCGAATGTCGTGCCCGAACCCGCAAGTCCGTGCGCCAGATGCATGGCCCGCTCCAGGCTGTCTTTCAGCAGCGGCCCTTTCTCTGCCTGCTCAAAAAAACGGTCAATGGCTTCGATACTGGTTTTCAGCCTTTCCATGAAAGATGTACGGAGTTTTTGGTAAGCCTCTTCATAGGAGGGTGCTTTGAACTCAAGGTCGTTCATATGGCCGACTCCCATAGTTTACGGATCTGGTCTGGAAGAGCCACAAGGTCGAACGGCTTGTTAATGACGCCTTTGGCGCCTGCCGCCTTCAGGGCGCTAATGGCCTCGGGATCTGTTTTGGCTGTCAGAAAGATGACGGGGATAGCCGCGATCTTCGGGTCGCCCTGGATTTCCTTTAGGATGGAAGGGCCGTCCATGTCGGGCATCATTGCATCGAGCACGATCATTTGCGGCTGGGTGTCATGCGCCGCTTCCAGCGCATGCAAACCTGAATCGCAGACTGTGACCTTGATGCCACCCATGTTCTCAAGCGTCATCTGGACAAGCATCCGCATATCGGGCTCATCGTCGACATACAGGACATGCTGCAGGGGGTTCTTAGACATTTTCTAGCCGTACGCTAATATCTGAACATATGCGTGTTCTATTTAAAACCTTTTATGCTAACAAACGGTAAAAAAAGGGAAATTGCCATATGCTCCTGTATGAGGGATAATAGCGCCGGTGAAGCGGCTCCGCATTTTCATATTCAAAAACAATGTTCCTGACGAATAATACGATACCCATGACAGCCGGTCGGATCGTTTTTCTGGCTCTGGCCTATTACATCACGGGCCGTCTCGGCCTGGTCATGGCGGTTCCTCCCGGCTACGCTACGGTGTTTTGGCCAGCTTCCGGTATCGCGCTTGGCATGGTCTATCATTATGGCTTCCGGCTTCTTCCGGGCGTCTTTCTCGGATCCGCCATCCTTAATTTTACCAGCAACCTGTCCGGACACGATGTAGCAGATATCGACAAGCTGCTCATGGTCGCCGCCTCTATCGGCAGCGGCGCCATGGTCCAGGCGCTCGTCGGTACGATCTTGCTGTATCGCTTCACCGGACACGGGGCGCGGCTGGAACGCCTTTCCCAGATTATGCAGTTCCTTTTGCTGGCCGGCCCGGGCAGCTGCGTAATATCCGCCTCATGGGGTATCTCCACGCTGTTATGGGCCCAGGCAATAAAGCCTGACAATATAATGTTTTCTTGGTGGACCTGGTATACGGGGGATGTGCTGGGGACAATTATTTTCGCTCCCCTTTGTGTTCTCCTGTTAAATGCCGACGTTCCCTCACGGCGAAAGATTGCGGTGGCTCTGCCGCTGCTGTTGCTGTTCGCGATCGTGGTCATATTTTTTGCCGCTATCCGGCATTGGGACGACAGGCACGTCCGGGAAGCGTTTGTCAAAGACACGATGCTGATTCATGACAATCTGAAAAACCGTATCCTGGAATACAAAAACGAATTGGAGGCGGTTCACAGCTTTTATGATTCTTCAGAAAGCGTAGAGCGTTTGGAATTCAGAAATTTTGTCAAACGTCCGCTCGAACGTAATACCGGCATCAGAGGTATGAGCTGGATTCCCCGCATATCGTATAAAGACCGCGATGCGTTCGAGGCGAAGATCAGGGCCGAAGGCTTTCCTGACTTTCATGTTCAGGAAAAAGATGAATCGGGCCAGTTGGTTCCGGCGCGCTGGCGCAAGGAATACTACCCTGTCGAATACGGCGAACCGTTCGACGAAAGCCGCAGAAAAACGCTTGGATACGATCTGAAATCGGAAAAGACGAGGCGGGCGACTCTGGAAAGCGCACGCGATCTGGGGCAGCCCGTGGCGTCGGAACGGGTACGCTTTTTAAACGAAGAAGAGAAAGACCAGTATGGCTTTCTTTTAGCCATACCGATCTACAGGAAAGGCGCCGATCTTGACGAGATGGAAAAGCGCCAGAAAGCTCTTAAAGGGTTTCTGATCGGTGCCTATCGCTTCAAAAATCTGATCGAGCCGATTATGCAGCCCTGGGAGGCATACGGCATTCAGGCCCGGCTGACCAGCCGTACGGATAAGGGCGAAGAGTTGCTTTACAGTTCCTTTTCCCACGCCGCCGAAGAAGAGGACGGCGCCAGAATACCGCCTTCCGCTTTTACTAAAAAACTGCAGATCGGTTTTTACGGCCAGAAATGGGAGGTCACATACTACAAAACCCAGGATTACGTCCTGTCACACATCAACTGGGCGATCTGGGTCACGCTTGCGGGCGGTATTTTTTTCGCCGCCCTGTGCGGTGTCTTCCTGCTGTTCATGACGGGCCGTACGGCTGAAATCGCTCAGATCGTCGAAGAGCGGACCCAGCAGCTCAAGCGTCAGCGCCAGTTTCTGGAACTGGCCATGACGGCGACCCAGGACGGCGTGTGGGACTGGGATGAAGATCGTAAAACGCTATGGCTGTCGCCGCGCTGGAAATCGATGCTCGGCTATGATGACTGGGAGATACCCAACTCCCTTCCCGGCGCTGAATCGGTGATCCATCCGCAGGACCTTGAATTATGGCGCAGGCGCATGGCCGAATATATGAAGGGCCTTACGAGGGAATTTCTCGGCGTCTACCGGTTCTTCCATAAAGGCGGCACGCTGCGTTATATTCTCAGCCGGGCCATGTGTGAACGCAACGAACAGGGGCGTGTGGTGCGCATCGTCGGTTCGCACACGGATATTACCGAGATCGAACAGGCCAAGCATGATTTGGAATCCGCTCGCGATGCCGCCAACGCGGCCAACCAGGCTAAAAGCGATTTTCTCGCCAATATGAGTCATGAGATCCGGACGCCCATGAACGGCGTGATCGGCATGACGCATCTGCTGATGGAAACCCACCTAGACCCGCGCCAGAGGCATTTTGCGCAGACGATCGGTCATTCCGCCGAGGCGTTGCTTCAGATCATCAACGATATCCTCGACTTTTCAAAGATCGAGGCGGGCAAGCTTGAACTGGAGGAAATTCCGTTCGACTTCCAGAAATTATGCGAGGAAGTGGCCGAACTGATGTTCGTGCGCACACAGGAAAAGGACATCGAGTTTCTTTTGTCGTGGAATCCCGGCTGTCCGGCCTTCCTGATGGGCGATGCCGGGCGGCTGCGCCAGGTTTTATACAATCTGTGCGGTAATGCGGTAAAATTCACCGAACGAGGGCATGTCCTTCTCGGTATCGAATGCCTGGACGTCACGGAAAAGCACGCCACGGTAAAAATCAGCGTCAGCGATACCGGGATTGGAATACCGAAACACAAACAGAAAACAGTCTTCAACAAATTTGATCAGGCCGATACATCGACCACGCGAAAATATGGGGGGACCGGGCTGGGCCTCGCCATCAGCCGCCAGCTGGTTGCGCTGATGGGCGGTAACATCGAACTGAAAAGCGAACTTGGCAAGGGTTCCGACTTCCATTTTACGATTACGATGGAGCGTGCCGACGAACACAACATGCCGGCGGGCAGCATCGTTCCGGTAGAGTTCTCCGGGGAAGGATTGCGGGCCCTGATCGTCGACGACAATCCGGTGGCGTGCGAGATTGCCGAAAAATATCTGCATGCCATTGGCATGGACGTTGAAACCGAAAGCGATTCACTGAACGCTATCGCTAGGCTTGAAGCCGCTGCCGCCGAGGGCAAGGTGTTCGACTTTTTAATCCTCGATTACGCCATGCCGGGCATGGACGGGGTTACGCTGGCGGCATCTATCCAGAAACGCCCCGCCATTAAGAATATATGCCCGGTTCTCGTCACGTCGCAGCCGGGGCGCAGCGACGCTGAAACCATCCGTCAGGCGGGCATCAGGGGATATCTGACGAAGCCCTTGCGCCCCTCCGAACTTTCCAGCGTCCTGGGAACCCTATGGAATGCGGACAGGGAAGGCAGGGACGCAGGGGTCGTCACACGCTATACCGTGGCTGAAGCCCAGGGCATTCTTGGTCTGAACGTGCAGAAACTTTTTTTCCGGGAAGTCAATATTCTGGTGGCGGAGGATAACCCGACCAATCAGGAAGTTCTGGCCGCGGCTTTGTCCCATTATGGCATCAATACCGTTATCGTCGGCGACGGGCGGGAAGCCTTGCGGCAGATGCGCGACCATGAGTATGACCTCGTTTTTATGGATTGCCAGATGCCGACCATGGACGGTTTCGAAGCTACGCGCACCATCCGGAAGGAAAAAGGTGGTCAGGAGATCATTATCGTCGCCATGACGGCTAACGTCATGAAAGGCGACCGGGAAAAATGCATCGAAGCCGGCATGAACGATTATGTTGGCAAGCCGTTCCGCTCGGGGGATCTGGAAACCGTCCTGATGAAATGGCTTCCTGAACACAAACGGACCGAAGCGCCTGAAACACCTGCACACGCTTCCGGCGATCTTTCCGATGATGTGTCTTCTTTCCTTGATGCTGCGGCCATCACACAACTGCGCCTTGTGGCAGGAGCGCGTTTTGGCGTCATTCTGCAAACCTTTATGGATAACGCCATGCGTTTGATGACGGATATCGAAGACGCGCAACAGCGGGGCGATGGTGACGCCCTGGCCCGCGCCGCGCATTCCCTCAAATCGTCGGGCGGCCAGATAGGCGCTTTCCAGCTTCAGCGCCTTGCCGGCGCGCTGGAGGAAATGGGCGGGCACAACAGGCTGAACGAAACCGCATTGTTGTGTGAACACGCGCGCTTTGAACTGAGCCGCACCATAGACGCGCTTGTTAAATTGCTGCAATGACGATGAAACGGTTTAGAGTGGCGCGTAAATCAATAAAGAATTTATAACATTCCCTGATGATGGCGGTTCGCCATCTCGTTGATTTCGCGCTCCGTGAAATCGAAGTTCTGCCCCAGTTCCTCGATCAATACCTGGCGGACAAGAATGTTGATGTCCTCTCCCGTTTCGTTCCACAGGTCGAGCAGAGGGCGGCGGAAGAGGATCAGGACGTCATCGTCGTTCGCCACCTTGCGTTCGACGCCAGGGGCGATCTGCTTGCCGCTTCGGTATAAGGCGATCAGTTCGTAGGGATCGTCGAGTTCCATTTCTTCCTGGATGCCTTCGTCCGCTATTTCCTCGATCTGCAAAGCCATGTTCTCGGTAAAATCGATCAGTTCCTCAGGCAGGTTGTCGATCGCCTGCTGCGCGATAACCTCTATATCCTCGGCGGATGGGGGAAATGTAAAATTCATGACGATCTTCCGACGGTCCATGGTAGCCTTAACCCTGTTTCGCATGGCCATTTTGTGATTCCATGCAGTTTAAGCTGAAACGGGGAACTCGACAATGGCTGACACATTTACAGGGTTGGCTTTGGCCGAAAAGCTTGGAAATCTGCCGGGTTGGGAGCAGGAGAAGGATCGTGAATCGATTCGGAAAATTTTTAAGTTCCGCGATTTCAACGCTGCGTGGTCTTTTATGACTCGCGTGGCGTTGTTAGCTGAAAAAATGAACCATCATCCGGAATGGTTCAATGTCTACAATCGTGTCGAAGTCACGCTGACAACGCATGATGCAGGAGGCGTGACGGAGAAGGATTTGAAGATGGCTGCCAGCATGGAAGGTTATACGGCAACAAAATGATCCGCAGCAGGCCGTGACTTTTTCCGCGTGTAATGAAGATCATAAAAATCTTTCCATTCAGGGAGGCTTGTGAATTTTAGGGGAGAAAACCCGAATTTTCCTCTCAGCAGATTAATGCCATTGTGATCCATTACGCGTGTATCGAAAATAGGACTGTCGAGCGTTATGCCGCTGATGGAGGAACGAACATATTTATGATAAACTTGGCTCGCGGAAGGCCCTTGTAAAAGACCGTCTTTTGTCATGGTCATCGATACGTATGCGCGCATTGAGTCGCGACTAGCCTCCGCCATCACGGCCAGATTTTTCCTGCAGGCTGATTCCATCAGCCTTGGATCTCTGATACCCAGGCTGATGTGGACAGGCAAAGGGAGATGCGCGATATTCGAATCGAATGAGCCGGTTTCCTGCAGATATTCCAGAACGCATATTTCAGCAATTTTTAAAAAATCGTCATCGCCGGTCAAGAAAAGTTTAAATCCGTTAGCGATCAGATAACGCCAGATTGTTTGATCCGGCCTTGAAGAGAGCTGATGAAACGATGCATGTTCCAGCCTGATATCATCGTTTAGCATTTTGCCAATTAGTTTCCAGGGCGCGTTTTCGTCAAACATAGCTTTGACATCTGACGCAGCGCCATTCCGGGTAAACTCTTTCCGTCCCGATAAGTGATGGGCTGCTATCGCCCTGCAGCGCTCGATATCTTTTGTCGTCAATTCCGGAAATTGGGCCAGAGCGTACCGTTCATTGTAAGTGTCCAGCGCGTTCAGGACTTCGCCCACAGTTACAGGCGTATTTCTGAGTGTAAGCGCCGGCCCGATAAGCGCGCTGCCAGCAAAAATACGACCCGGTCTGCCACGGCTTTGTTCATTAAACGTTCGGGCCAGCACAAGATCCGGTGTAGCATCATCGTGAGCATCAAAATTTATTATGGAACCATCAAGCATTTCGTAAGTCCTGGCGGGCCGCAGAATGACATCAAACGGCTTTAAAAATCAAGTTTTATTAATAAAAGCAATGGCTTGTTAAATATTTGATTTATATAATGTTTATAGTCAGTTACAGAATGTGTCTTTGGGATAGGGCGCACATTTCAGGTATTGAAATCTATCAAAAAGCGATTTTATTTTAAGAAACGACTCTTATAATAAAACTATGTTTTATTGGGTAGTTTCTTATGACCTATAAATTTGAAAAAGCTTCTATTCTGGTTGTGGACGACATGCTGCCGATGACGCGGCTTGTGTCGAACCTTCTGACCACGCTGGGCTTCAAAACGGTTCATACGGCCAACACGTCCGATAAGGGATTCGACCTGTTTTGCAGGCATAACCCGGACATAGTCCTGACCGATTGGCTGATGGAGCCTTTCGATGGGATCGAGATGACGCGGCAGATCCGTAAGGACGACCGCTCGCCCAACAAATTCGTCCCCGTCATCATGATGACGGGATACAGCCATCGAGTCCGGGTGGAACAGGCGCGCGATGTCGGTATTACAGAATTTCTTATGAAACCTTTCCGTGCCCGCGACCTGTTCGCGCGGATCGAGCAATTGATCGAACGTCCGCGCCAGTTTGTGGAGACGGAACAGTTTTTCGGGCCTGATCGCCGGCGACGCCGCTCTGCGGGCGAATTCGGGGGTGCCGACCGCCGCGAAGGCGACGATCAGGCTGTAAAAGACGGAAGCAGCGAACGCGATGCCGCCGCCTTGTTGAAAAATCTTCAGGAGCAGGTGCGTCAGTCGACGGCTGCGCCGCCCAAAGGCCGTAAGGAATGACCGCATGACATCAAGTCCCCGCAAGAAAAAGGCAAAATTCTACGCTGCCAACGATTCCCTGCGTCAGAAGATGGGCACGGGCGGGATCGACCCTCAGGTGCTGGAGCAGGCGGAAAAACAGCTGAGCCGCACGGATTTTGACTATATGCCGCTGGCCGGCGCGATTTTTAAAAAACTGGAAAAGGCGCTGGCTGAAACCAGAGAAGGCCGTATGAAAGGACGTCAGGCCATCGAACAGATTGCGGGTCCGGTCATGGAGTTGAAGGCCACGGGCGGCATGTTCGGATATCCCCTGGTGTCAGAGATAGCCGGAGTTGCGTTGGATTTTCTGGAAAATGTGGAATCGCCCCATAAGGATGTGCTCGATATCGTCAAAATTCATCAGACCAGTCTGCATGCTATCCTGGCCAGTAAAATCAGAGGCGAGGGGGGGCGTGAAGGGCTGGCTTTATCCAACGAGCTCCAGGCAGCCTGCAAGCGATATTATGCCAAACATGGCATAGAGCCGTGACGTTTTTCAATGATCCTTTAACGTTCACATGTTAGAATCTGTTTAAGGATTGGAGTCGCTTATGGGCATAGAAGATGCCGTCATCGCACAGCAGGCCATGGTTCAGCAAAACATCGCCATGGCTGTTTTGAAAAAATCAGCCGATATGCAACAGCAGATCGCGAATATCATTGCGCAGAGCGTAAGCGTACCGGCTTCAAGTCTTGGCGGCATCGTCAACGTGACAGCCTGAGCCGGTCAGGCCTTTTCCATCGTCAGATATTTCCATCCCGTTCTGATATAATCCCATCCCGTAATCACCGTCAGCACAGCCGACACGCAAAGCAGGGTCAGCCCGGCTATCTCCGCGGTCTGTGAGACAGGTTTAAGGATCAGAAGGCCTGTTGCCACCATTTGCGACGCTGTCTTCCATTTCGCGAGTTTTGTGACGGGCAGTTTGATATTGCGCGGCCCCAGGAATTCGCGCATTCCGGCGACCAGGAATTCGCGGATCAGGATTGCTATGACGGCAAGGACGAAGACCCCTTCGATCCTGTGCGTGGCGATCAGCATGACCAGAACGACGGCAACGAAAATTTTGTCCGATATCGGGTCCATGAACTTGCCGAATTCGCTCACCTGGTTCCAGCGCCGTGCGACCCATCCGTCCAGCCAGTCGGTCAGTGCGCCGAGGGAATACAGGATAAGAACGGTCCATGCCGCCCAGGAACGGTCGATGAACATCAGCATGATGATGAAAGGAAGCAGCGCCAGCCGCGCGACCGTCAGAATGTTGGCGAGATTGTTCATGCGGCTTACTATACCATTATGCTCGCAGGTGAAAAGGGCTCAATCAAGGCTGATTTGATATGAATAAAAGCAAATCATCCCGGCAAAAAACCGGGATGAAATCTTCAATGGTTTACGCGTTCGCGACCTGTTTGGCTTTTTTCTTTTCCTCTTCCGGGTCGCGCAAGACGTAACCGCGGCCCCAGACGGTTTCGATGTAGTTGTCGCCGTCCGTCATGTTGGCCAGTTTTTTGCGCAGCTTGCAGATGAACACGTCGATGATCTTCACTTCCGGTTCGTCCATGCCGCCGTAAAGATGGTTCAGGAACATCTCCTTGGTCAGGGTCGTCCCTTTGCGTAAGGAAAGCAGTTCGAGGATTCCGTATTCCTTGCCTGTCAGGTGCAGGGGCTTGCCTTCGACGTCGACCGTACGTGTATCGAGATTGACGTTGACGCGTCCCGTTTTAATAACGCTCTGGCTATGCCCCTGGCTGCGGCGCACGATTGCCTGGAGCCGTGCGATCAGTTCGCGCTTGTCGAACGGCTTGGTCAGGTAATCGTCGGCGCCGAACCCCAGGCCCTTGATCTTGTTGTCCAGCTCGGAAAGTCCGGAAAGGATCAGGATCGGGGTTGTGATCTTGGATGCGCGCAGGCGTTTCAGGACTTCATATCCGTCCATGTCGGGCAGCATGAGATCGAGAATGATGATGTCGTAATCGTAAATCTTTCCAAGATCCAGGCCGTCCTCGCCAAGATCGGTCGTATCGACGATGTAAGCTTCCGATTTGAGCATAAGCTCGATGCTTTTGGCGGTGGATGCATCGTCTTCTACTAGCAGGACCCGCATGACGTTTTACCTCAAGGTTGGTTGGCTGGAAGGGATGGATAGTTGGTATTATATTAACTATTGTAGCAAACCTTAAGGACGTTAACAAATCCTTCCTGCACGTATGCATATAAAAAAACGGGCGGAAAATCCGCCCGTTTTCTGGAAATTAGTAGAGATCTGAATTAGTTGGCTGCAGGAGCAGGGGCTGCCGTATCCGTGGCGGCGCCGGCATCGCTCATTTGCAGGCCAAGCTTGTTCAGCGTGTCGGCATCGACTTTACCGGAAGCCGTCAGGCCGTTGGTGGACTGGTACTGACGGAGCGCTGCGGCGCTGCGGCGACCCCAGATACCATCGACGCGGCCTTTGTAGAGGCCTTGGCCATTAAGCGCTTCCTGGACTTTTTTCACGGTCGTTGCGCTGATTTCAGATTTGGCAACGGTTTCCGTTTTCGCGGCTGCAGTCGCATCGCCGGCAGCAGGGGCTGCCGCTGCGTTTTGTTCGGCGGACGGGGTCGTCGCTGCTGCTGCGTCGGCAGGAGCGGCTTCCGGGGTCGCCGGGGTTTCAGTTGCGGCGGTTGCGTCAGCCGGAGCGGCCGGGGTCGTGGTTTCCGTGGTGGCCGCCGTCGCGCTGGAATCGGCGGCAGGAGCCGTTTCGGTCGTGGACGCCGTAGCAGCCGGATCCGTCGTTGTAGCGGAAACCGCAGGAGCGGCGGCAGTCGTGTCGGCTTGAACGCCTACGCCAACCTGGCCGGATTGTTCGGCTTCGGTCTTGGCAACGGAACCTGCGGTCGTGTCGACAGAGGTGTTGGCGGTTGCGTCAACCGCTGCTGCCGGGGCTGCGTCTTCTGCCATTGCGCCGGTTGCCGCGAAGGTCAGGGCTGCTGCTGTCAGCAGCGTGTAGAAAGTATGTTTCATGGATAAAGTCTCCTTGTTGTTGATTTAATGCTTCCACGGCTGCAAATTGACAGCATGAAAAGGTTGTTCGACCTGAACTAATTAAATCGAAAGCCATTTGAGGTCAAGCGGTGTATTAAGGTAATATTTGGGCAGAAACGATTGTAACTATGGCATTTTTGTTTCAGGCGGCATTGCGCCGAAAATTATGCTATACTGTAAAAAGTCATCATTTTTCTCCGATATCTTAATGGACCGTCTCGCCGATCGCGCCCAGGCTGCCCTGTCCCAGATCCCCGATTACGAAGTGTATGGGCGGGTGACGAAGGTGCTTGGCCTTCTCGTTGAAATTGCCGGATTCGGACCGGATCTTTCCATTGGTTCGCACGTACATCTGCGGCCCGGACATGGTATCGACGTGCCCTGTGAGGTCGTGGGGTTCAGGGACAGCCGTGCGCTGCTGCTTCCTTTCGGCCTTCTGGAAGGGATATCTCTTGGATGTCCGGCGATCATTCAGCGTAACCGCCCTGTGATCACTCCTGACGAGCGCTGGCTTGGCCGCGTTATCAATGCGCTGGGCCAGCCTATCGACGGCGGCCCGCCCCTGAAACAGGGCGGGCACCCTATACCGTTACGGAATGTCCCACCACCGCCGCATTCAAGGCAGCGTATGGGCGGGCAGCTTGATCTGGGTGTACGTGCTGTCAATACATTCCTCGCGACCTGCCGAGGACAAAGGATGGGGATATTCTCTGGGTCCGGCGTTGGGAAGTCCGTGCTTCTGTCGATGATGGCAAGATATACCGAGGCCGATATCTCGGTGATAGGCCTGGTCGGCGAACGCGGGCGGGAAGTACAGGAATTTATTGAGGACGACCTGGGGATTGAAGGCCTCAAGCGTTCGGTCGTCATCGTGGCGACGGGCGACGAGCCTGCCTTGATGCGGCGGCAGGCGGCCTATATGACGATGGCGACCGCGGAATACTTTCGTAACCAGGGCAAACAGGTCCTGTGCCTAATTGATTCCCTTACCCGGTTTGCCATGGCGCAGCGGGAAATCGGATTGAGCGCGGGCGAGCCGCCGACATCGAAAGGCTATCCGCCGACGACATTCGGAGAACTGGCGCGCCTTCTCGAACGCGCAGGCCCAGGGGGACAGGGCCAGGGATCGATTACCGGACTGTTCGCTGTCCTGGTGGAAGGCGACGATACGAACGAGCCTGTCTCCGATTCCGTGCGCGGCATCGTCGACGGTCATATCGTCATGGAGCGCGCCATCGCCGACAGGGGCCGTTATCCGGCCATCAATATCCTGAAATCCGTTTCCCGTTCCATGCCGAAGGCTCTGACCGACACTCAGAACCAGATTATACGCCGCGCCAAGCAGGTGGTATCCACGTATGAGGATATGGCCGAACTGATCCGCCTCGGCGCGTACAGGAAGGGCACGGACCCGAAAGTCGACGAGGCGCTCAAGCTCTATCCGCAGATCGAGGAGTTCCTGAGCCAGGATAAAGACGACCGGACCGATATCGAAGATAGTTTCAGGCGCCTGGCCGCCCTTCTGGGGATGGCCTATGGCTGATCTGAAGCCTCTGATCCGTTTTCGCAAACATCTGGTGGACGAAAAACAGCGCGTCCTGTCCCAGCTTTATCGTGACGCCGAAAAAATCGAACAAAGTCGCCAGATGATTCTAGACCAGATGGAGCGGGAAAAATCGCTTGCCGCCGAGATGGGGCCCGACGCCGCCGGTTTCCTGGGCCTTTATCTCGAAGGGGCGCGGCGCAAGGTCAAGGCTCTCGACGTCTCTTTAAAAAAAATGGAAACCCGCATCGTTACGGCGCAGGACGATATACGTGGCGCCTTTTCCGAAATGAAAAAAGTCCAGATCACGCAGTCAAGGCGGGAAGATCGCGAGGCGGCTGAGGTGCAGAAAAAGGAAGACCTGGCAATGGATGAGATTGGGATTGGCGCGTTTCTGAAGAAGGAAAAATAGTTGTCAGATTTGGTATGAGGGCTAGGGCCTGATCGTGGATGAAAGGCTTCTGCAGTTCGTGCAGGCTGATACTGCCATTGCACTGGGAAAACCTCATAAAATTTTCCGGACTAAGGCCGCGCACAGCGAGACGGTCCTGAAATCTCGGAATGTTGTCATGGTCGGATGTTCCCAGAATGCGATCAATTTCCGCCAGGATCTTTTTATTCTCGTCCGAGAGCTTTACGCCCTCTTCGAGCAGGTTCGTGGAAAGCGAGGCGGCAGGACCCAGAAAACTTGTTATCGTGGCAAGGTCTTCCGTTTCCATTCTAACAAAGAAAGGTTCGACGCCAGCTTTTTTGAAATTCTTAATCATGCACTCGTAATCTTCAAGCGCATGCAAATGATAATGATCTCTAAATGTCCTTACCACGCCGTTTTTATCGGCTTTGACGAGTTTGCGCATTGCAAGCTCTCCAGCTGCGTCCAGGGTCGACTGAAGATCGCGATATTTTTTTCGTAATTGTAAAAAATCAGCTGCGTTGACAGGCGACAATGTTTCTTTGGCGATGACCGTACTTTTTCCTGCCAACAGGGAAGCGTTCCATCCCTGTATGGCATAGGCATGCCTTTCCGTGACCTCTGTTGCAATGATCCAGTCCAGGGGGCTGAGCATGACGACTGCCTTCATATTGAATGGCGTCGCGTTTAGAACAGGAGACGTTCCCCAAGCCATCCCGTGAACACACTCATGGATTCTCGAAAGTACGAACAGGTCTTTGGAACAGCCTTTATGTTGATAGGATATTGTATTTATGAATGTCGGTTGGCTTCCAATGTC